>NZ_JAFLNE010000020.1 GCF_017313225.1 Allomuricauda sp. CAU 1633
AAACCCTATTGGTTTCAAATTGGTTTCGAAGATATTCCTGTTTTAAAGGAGGATGCCAATTATTATTATTTGGTGTATAAAAGTAATCCAGACAAGAATTGGTCGATAAACCTGATGTATGGAACTGATAATCGTAATTATCAATTTATAAACGACACTGTTCAAATTGAGCAGGATGACTTTACCTATATTAGGTTTAATAAATCGAATATACCAGCAAAAGCATATTACAAGATGGATTTAATTTACAAAGACCTAGAAAATGGGGCTTCAACTTCAATTCCCAATGTTTTTTATTTTAAAACATAATAAGGCCGATTTGCTGAACAATTTGTACAACAAACCAAATAAAGTTCAAATAAACGATTACTAATCACATCGATTTTATTCCATTTTGGAAGTATATCTGTGTAAATTACATCCATATAAACAGTTGAAGGCAATTCCGAATGAAAATCTCAAATGATTCAACAAGAAGAATTCTAATATTTCTCTTTGCCTTAACTTCAATTATCAGTTTAGTTGGATTTGGGTACCTATACATTATGACAGCATTTGCCATAGGATGGGGTGGTGGAGACATAACAACACTGGAGTTGATTTGGAAAAATAAAAGTGCATTGTTGTTCTTCATTTATTCTTTACTGGCATCTACTGGACTAAAAAAAAGAAAATCAATCGGAATAATTTTTGGGTATGCAGTTCCAATTTCATTTGCAGCATTTTTGGTATATTTTGAAATCTCAATGCTTTCTTTTACTGATGAACAGGACATGAATTTGATTGATGCATTAAAATCGATATTTGGACTTATCATCTGGCTGATTTTACCAATTTTAATTATCGTTGGAGTACATAAGATTAGAAAAGAAAACCAAAATTTCGGACGATTAAATTATTTCATTACTGGCTGTATGATTTTGATTTTGAGTTTCTCATTAATTACAATGTTTGATTTTTTATAAACTGCCCACAACAATGGTTCTTTTGAAAAATCTATAAAGTTCAAATAAACGATT
>NZ_JAFLNE010000003.1:0-340591 GCF_017313225.1 Allomuricauda sp. CAU 1633
GAGGTCAACGGTAACATCCGTGGTGCCTTCGCTGATTGTCAATACGTTGCTCGGTGCATCCAGGGAGGCTCCCGTGATGTCGTCGTCACTGGCAGCGGCCAGCTCCGCATCCGTGGCAAAGACCGCATCTAGGTCATCGCTCAAGAGTCCGCCCCCGTCAACAAGCTCCAGTACCGTACCGTTGAGACCCAAAGAGGTGTTGAACTCGTTCCCAGCGTCCGTGTCACCATCCGCTGCAATGTGGTTGGCGATGTCAGTGGCATTGGTCGCAATATTGGTCGCGTTAGTTGCAATATCGGATGTGTTGGTGGTGATGTTCGTTGCATTAGTTGAAATGTCAGCTGTATTGGTCGCTATATCAGTTGTGTTCGTGGCGATGTTGGCAGCGTTGGCGGTCACACCTGCACTGTCGTCCAGGTCGCTCAGGTCAACGGTGACATCCGTGGTGCCCTCGCTTATCGTCAGGACGTTGCTAGGCGCATCCAACGAGGCCCCAGTGATGTCATCGTCACTGGCAGCGGCCAGCTCGGCATCCGTGGCGAAGACCGCATCTAGGTCGTCGCTCAAAAGACCGCCCCCGTCAACAAGCTCCAGAACCGTCCCGTTGAGGCCCAATGAGGTGTTGTACTCGTTTCCGGCGTCTGTGTCACCATCCGCAGCTATGTGGTTGGCGATGTCAGTGGCATTGGTGGCGATATTTGTTGTATTGGTTGCAATATCAGCCGTGTTTGTGGCAATGTCACTTGTGTTAGTGGCAATATCAGCAGCATTGGTCGCGATATCAGCCGTATTGGTGGCAATATCACTTGTGTTTGTTGCTATATCCGCTGAGTTCGTGGCGATGTTGGCGGCGTTGGCAGTAACACCGGCACTGTCGTCCAGGTCGCTCAGGTCAACCGTCACATCGGTGGTGCCCTCGCTTATCGTCAAGACGTTGCTCGGTGCATCCAAAGAGGCTCCGGTTATATCAGAATCAATCAATGCTGCAATATCTGCTAAAGCCACAGCATAGGTGTTGGCATCCGAATCTGTTATTACAAAATTGGTGTTTGTTGCATCTATTCCGAAAGATGTAATAGTAGTATTGGTGTCTGTAAGCGTATCACTCAAGCTACTTAAATCAACATTTACACTCCCTCCATTTTCCAATGTCAATGTCAGCGTATTGGTAGCTCCGTCAAAAGTGAAACCTGTCAATTGCTGACCATCTGTGGAAGTCAACTCCCAAGAATCACCGTCCCAAAAATAAATGGTACCTGTATTGGTGTTGACATAGATATCTCCCATATCTACACCATTTGGGGTATTGGCACCAGGGCTGGAAACTGCTGTACCTTTTAAGACTTCACAATTGCATTGGTCTTGTAAAGTTACTGTGGTTTGAGAAAAGGCAATTCCTGTAGAGAAAAGTAGGATAAAGGCTAATATGCTCTTTTTCATCGGGTTGATATTAGTTGAGGATCGTATTTTATGTGTTTTTTTAGTCTTTATAGTTTCGTTTTTCTGGCCAATTTTCTTTGGTTGACTAGATCAAATTCTATAGCACTCTACAAAATTACCTTTACTTATAGGGGTAAGAAATATTTGTTGTGTATGTCCTAAATCCTACTGTATAGGTTTCATATTTTGAGGTCTTGACCCTAAATATTTACCATTTTTTTAAGACCATTGGTCGATGAAACCAATAATAACAATGGCTACAAGAAGTTTATTTTATACGAAAAGGACTACAAGTTTTTTTGAAAAAACGGAATCCTCTGTTGGCACAGTAAATTGCCATTGGTATTGACCTAAATTATAATGGAAAGATTACCCATCAACATAACTGATTGATGGACAGAAGTTTTACCGTCAAATCTTTTATAAAAAGATTAAAAAAGTGGAAAAATAAACGAACAAGACCCAATAAGGCCTAGTTATCTGGCCCTGAAAGGCTTTTTTAAGGATAGTACACCACAAGTAGACGTACCTTATTCAAATATGATAAACTCTGATCTTCGGTTCAATTGATGTTCTTCTTCTGAGCAACGTACACCGTTTACACATTCGTTGACCAGTCTGGTTTCACCAAAACCTTCTCCTTGAAGTCTATCTGAAGAAATTCCTTTGGAAATCATGTAGTTAACTGTTGATTCTGCCCGCATTTGGGATAACCAAAGGTTGTAGGCATCAACACCACGACTGTCTGTATGGGAGTTGACCTTTATTTTTAAGCTGGGGTATTTTTCCATGGCCACAATTACCTTTTGAATTTCTATTTCTGCATCAGGTCGAATGTTGTATTTGTTCAAATCAAAATAGATGGTACTCAGTTGAAGAAGCTTTGCCAAATCGTCCCCAAATCCACCAGTAACTACATCCCTTTCTAAATAAAAGTCAATAATTCTTGGTTTGCCATCTGATATATTCAGATATTCCTCGGCAGGCACATAACCATCGCGGGATGCTCTAACGAAATTACCTTTGGAACAATCCAATTGCAACGTATAATTCCCCTTGGAATCTGTAATGGTAGAGGAAACCTCTTTGTTTTCTTCATCAATGACCATTACAGTTGCTCCGGGCAAAACCTCATTGGATATACGGTCTCTTACCGTACCGGTAATATCTTGTATGCAATCTAGTACCAAAGGTTCATTCTCCACGAACTCATAAATATCGTCCTCACCCATGCCTCCTTCCCTATTGGATGAAAAATAGCCTTGCTTGGTTTCTGGATTAAAAATATAGGCAAAGTCATCCAATGGGCTATTTATCGGTTTACCCACATTTACCACAGGTTGGTCATAGTCATCAAAGGCTATTTTTGTTGCAAAGACATCCAATCCTCCCAAACCTTGGTGTCCATCAGAAGAAAAATAGAGCACGCCATCTTTTGTAATGGATGGGAAGGTCTCCCTGGCCCTAGTATTGATGTTTTCACCCAAGTTAACAATGGGTCCATACGTGCCATCACCAATAATTTCGGTCATGAAAATGTCGGACTCCCCATAACTTCCCGGCATGTCCGAAACAAAATACAGTCTTTTTCCATCTGGACTTAATACAGGGTGCGCTACGGAATATGAATCATTATTGAATGGGAGCTCAATTACATTGGTCCATTCCCCATCAATATATTCTGCACTATAAATCTTAAGACGGATGATTCCACTTTCGTCTTTATATTTTTTCCCATCCAAAAAATTGTTTCGGGTAAAGTATAAGGTCGTACCATCTTTGGTTACCGTTGACGTAGATTCATGGAGCCTTGTATTTACATCACCTTCCAATTTTACCACTCGATCACTAGAGATGCTATCCACATTGACCTTATAGAGATCTAAAAAGTCTTTTGAGGTCCATGTATGTCTATAGCGAGCCAAATTTCCTGTGTCTCGGTCGGAAGCAAAAATGAGTCCCTTTTCGTAAAAAGAGGCTGCAAAATCCGAGTATTTACTATTATAGGGAAAAGGCTTTACCGAATATCGACCTGAATTGGCCTCAATCTTGGCCATGTAGTCGTCATCAAAATCTCCTTCAGTGGAGGTCATTTCCCTGAACTTCTTCATCATGGTGGTAGCCTCGTCGTATTTCCCCAACGATTTTAAACTTTGGGCATATCGGAAGATGTAATCAGGACTTATTTTATCAGGAAAGTTTTCTTCCAGTCTCTGATAAATGTCGGCAGCTTCTTCATATTGGGCGTTAAAATAGTAGGAATTACCAAGCCGTTTCAACAAATCGGAGGAAACATAGCCCTTATCCAAGACTTTTTTATAGATATCGATAGCTGGTCTAAAAGAATATTCCTCATATCGATCATCTGCCTTGGCCTTTACCTTAGCCTGCCGCCGATCTGGAATACTGTCCTGTGCAAGCATGTTTGCCGCACAACCTGAAAATACAATAAGAAATATGAGTATTCTTCTTAACATCTTAACCTATATTAAAAGAATCTGGGTGATACTGTTCTTTGAAATGATTTTAACAACTCCAACCTCAGAAATATCTCAAAGGAACCATCGTTGAACTGGGTCCCTCCCAATTCAGTGGTCTCCCTGTCATATGCCAAACCAATCATAAGCTGGTCAGTTATCTGAAAGCCTGCCAAGGCACTTACCGCCGCATCCCATCTATACGCTGCACCAAAACTAAACTTGTCTGCAAACAGAAAATTAGCAGAAAGGTCAACCTGCAAAGGTGCCCCTCCAACTGCTTTGGTAAGCAGTGCGGGCTTAAACTTCAGGTCCGCTCCTATATCAAAGACATACCCTGTTATTAAATATAGATTGACTTGCTGTGCGGATAGGAAATTTACCGAGTTGGCATCTCCTCCACTATTGTCAAAATATTCTGTTTCCAAAATGTTCGGAGCCGAGACCCCCACATAAAACTTGTCCGTATGATAATACAGCCCCAATCCAAAATTGGGTGTAAACTGGTTATCAATATTGTCTTGCTGCACCACTTCTTGATCAAAGTTGCGTAGCCCATTGAAGTCCAAACTTATCATATTTCCTCCCATCTTCAATCCGAAAGAAAGTTTTGCTTCCCTTGCAAACTCCAACGTATAGGAGACCACGGCATCCAAATAGGTCTGTTGTACCACGCCATCCCCAATATTATCATTAACTACGGACACCCCATACCCTAATCTACTGTTTCTGATTGGGGAATGAAGGTTGAGGGTAAACGTTTCGGGAGCGCCATCCAAGCCAACCCATTGTGACCGATACAGTCCTGCGAAGCTTAATTGTCCCCTGGAACCAGCGTAAGCAGGATTAACCGTCAATGTGTTGAACATGTATTGCGTATATTGCGCATCTTGCTGGGCCACAAGCCCCTGAAATACAAATCCTATAAATAAAACTGGAATTAAAATGTGTTTCTTGATCATCCTACATCAATGTGTTACCTGCTTATATATATGTATTCGGAGTCTGTAAAAGTGCCCTTGTCCGTAACGTATTCAAAAATATAAAAATATACTCCTGCGGGAAGGTAATTATCATTTCCAAATCCCGATTTAGCCCTTGACCGGCCATCAAATACATTATTGATATTGTTATAGTTCTTTCCTTCATAGACCGCTGTACCCCATCGATTGAAAATCTTGAGAGTGCTTGATTTTACTTTGTCGAGACCCCTAATGAAAAGGAAATCATTCTTTAAATCCCCATTTGGCGTCACCAATTGGTTCACAGCAACATCCTCTATTGAAACTGTCACAGTAGCTGTATCACAATTATCTGGATTTGCTGCTTCGCAAATGGTATATTCAATGATGTAGATACCTTCTTCCAATTCAGGTGCCACAGTGACACTTCCATCTTCATTTATGGTCAAGTCACCTGTTGGGCTCGAGGTCAATATTACCTCTATAAGCGATATGGGGGCACCATTAAGGGTATCGTTCCCCAATATATCACTGCCCTCAATCACCCCACCAGAACTGTCTGAAGTATACCCATCATCCACCGCATCAATAATGTTTACCATTTCAGGGCCCACTTCAACGGTGACCGTAGCGGTATCACAGTTGTCTACATTGGCAATTTCACAAATTGTATAATCTATGGTATAGGTGCCCTCTGGTGTCCCAGGGACCACACTGACGCTTCCATCATCATTAACCATAAGTTGGTCTGTAGGTGTGGAGCTAAGGAGTACATCTTCCAAAGTAGTTTCTTCCCCATTGAGGGTATCGTTAGAGAGTACGTTGCTATCTGCAATCACACCGCCATCACTACCTTCCACACTGAACGAATCGTCCACTGCATCGATCATATTATTCATGGCTGGCAGCACTTCAACCGTTATGGTACCTGAATCACAATTATCCACATTAGCAATCTCACAAATGGTATAATCTATGGTATAAGTACCCTCGGTAGTACCAGGAGTAACAGTCACACTTCCATCTTCATTTATGGTGAGTTCGTCCGTAGAGCTTGTCGTAAGGATTACATTTTCCAAGGTAACAGGCTCTCCATTCAGGGTATCATTGGACAGGACATTGCTATCTGCAATGGTTCCTCCATCAGAACCTTCAATAGAATATTGATCATCTACAGCATCGATAGCATTGGGGCCAATTTGTATGGTAACCGTTGCCGAAGCACAAACCGCTGGGTCTGGTATAACATTACACACCTCGTATACTACTGTGACCGTGGAATTAGACTCTGACTCAGTAGGCGTATAGGTCATAATACCTGTATCTGCATCAAAGGAAACGGTGCCCGTGGCATCGCCACCTATCCTCGTTAAACTCGTTGTACCTAAATTGTTGGTATCATTGTTTGGCAGATAGTCATCATTCTCCAGAATATTTATAGCTACTTGGGTAAGTGCAGGTGTTGATCCTGAATCATCATTTGCTGTTGCTACCAATGGGTTAGGGTCTGTACCATTTGGATTTCCATCGTCATCGCAATCCAAAGCCTCCCAATCTGCAGTGGGTTCCAAAGTAACACTATCGGGATTATAATCGCAGGGATCCAATGGATCTGTACCATCATCTACTTCATCCTCATTGGTCACCCCGTCACCATCACAATCCGTATTTTTCCATTCGTCGGAAGGATCTACGGTTTGACTGCTCAAAATAAAGTCACATGGATCTGTTGGGTCGGTACCGTCGTCCTCTTCATAATCATCAGTAACACCATCGCCGTCAGTATCTTCATCATCTGGTTCTTCTTCTCCTGAACCTCCATCATCTGGGTCTAAATAATCTGGGGTACCATCGTCATCAGTATCATCATTGGTAGGGTCGCCGTTGCCATCCGCATCCTCATCAGGAGTAGCAATTCCATCCCCATCATCATCTATATCACGGTAGTTTACATCTTCCGTACCATCTGTATCGGGAAGGTCAGTGGCGGGATTATCAATTTCATCGTTTACATCGAAGCCATCATTCACATCACTGCCTTCATAACCATCGTCCAAACCGTCCCCATCCGTATCGGTTCCGGTATATTGTTGGTCTGGAATACCGTCAAAATTGAAATCGTTCCCTTCGTTGTTGTCCGGTACCCAATCGTTATCAGTATCATCATCAAGGTAATCCGGTGTGCCATCGCCATCGGTATCTTCAAGGTCAAGCCCCGCATCTCCTTCTCCTTCGTAGGCATCATCTAGACCATCATTGTCCGTATCGTTTCCAGTTGGCGGAACATAATCAAAAGTTGGCTGCGCTTCTACGTTGTCCGGAATACCATCATTGTCGCTATCAATATCCAATCTATCCGGGTAGCTATCATTATCACTGTCAATATCCACACTAAAGTTGATGGTCTGTGGGTTATTGAAGTTATCCAAACATCCAAATTCAATACCGGCTTGTCTCGCAACCGTTGTTGTGAAATTATCACTGGTATCGACTGGTTGAATACCAAAACGGAAAACAAATGAGTCAATATTTACAAACTCAACCGCAACATTCACGGAAGGATTTTGATTGGAAATACCATCATATTCTTGGCTTCCCCCATGGATCAACAACCCTCCGGAAGTATTTTGAACCGTTATTTCATTGTTCTGGTCTATGGTATAGTTTGCCGGCGTGTTGAAACGATTGTATTCTTGATAGCGCTCGTTTCCATCTACATCGATGAAATTCGCTATTAATTCTTCTTGAATCACTGGATTATTGGTACCCGAATTGACCAACGTGATTTTGAAATCTACGTAAGGTCTACTTTCCTCTGATGTTGTGGTAAAGACTATCTCAGGTTTAAAAAATTGGGGGTCAGTGGCATTCTGATCTAAAATCTCAATTTGCCCATTGACCACTTTATCAATGACCACAAGGGCATCAAGTTCTTCGGTTACGTTCGCATAACGGTACATGGCACCTTCGGAGAGTGCGGTCCCTGATTCCAATATAGGTGTTGCTCCAAAATTAAGATTGGGCACTGTACTACAGTCATAATCCGTACTCAGAACACTTGACTCATTTTGGTCGAGTATGCCATCATTGTCCGAATCAATATCCAAATAATCGTTCACCCCGTCCTTATCGGTATCGATTGGGATTATGCCTTCGCCAGCACCGGGAGAAGATTCATAACTATCATCGAGTCCATTACCATCCGTATCTTCACCAGAAGGCAAGTTGAATGAAAATGGGCCTTGTGCCTCATAATTATCAAACAAACCGTCATTATCTGAGTCAATATCCAAGTGGTTGGGTATACCATCCCCATCAGCATCGACTCCTCCTTCAACAGTGTCTAGTATACCATCATTGTCATCATCAATGTCAATGACATCGGGTATACCATCGCCATCGGTATCAACTTCGGTATCATCCAAAAGTGTATACTTGGCGAAATTTGCTTTGCCTGAAGTTTCAACAGGTAAGACTGGAGCGGAATATATGGGCAATCCCAAAATTGAAAGAAACCATACCAATAGGCTCTTTCTAAAATTCAAGAAAGTAATTTTTTCCATAAATGATAAGTTTTGGTCAACTAATCACCATGGCCAGTAGTTCTCGTAAGTGTAAGAAAATTGGGGATTTTCTTGTTAAAACAGTGCCAAGTTATGCGTTATGACACCTCAGAATAATAATGGTCACATAATTAGTGCATTTATAGCTAACCGCCTATTTTTATCGATAAAAAGCGAATTACACATTATTAGTTACCACATTATTTCCATTGCCGGGTTCTTAAAGGAAGTTTGCTTTTGCAATCTCAATAAAAACCACAACAAAGGGGAAAAATACTTTACTTTTTTGTTTTACCTAACCATCCCGACCTTATTTTTTTCCAATAATATCAACAATCACCAATCTTTTAACAAATGGGTGCCATAAGTTATAATTACCCTATTTTTGCCGAAATTTTTGTCGATGGATTTTGAAAGGGAAATAGCAAGACGAAGGACTTTTGGGATTATCTCTCACCCAGATGCGGGTAAAACCACTTTAACTGAAAAACTCCTCTTGTTTGGAGGGGCTATACAGGAGGCCGGAGCTGTAAAAAGCAATAAAATAAAAAAGTCCGCCACCAGCGACTTCATGGAAATAGAGCGGCAAAGGGGAATTTCTGTGGCCACATCTGTCTTGGCTTTTATCTACAAGGACAAGAAAATCAATATTTTGGATACTCCGGGACACAAGGATTTTGCTGAAGATACCTTTAGGACATTGACCGCGGTGGACAGTGTTATTGTTGTTATTGACGTGGCCAAAGGTGTGGAGGAGCAGACCGAAAAATTGGTGGAAGTCTGCCGCATGCGAAACATCCCCATGATCGTGTTCATCAACAAATTAGATAGGGAAGGAAAAGATGCTTTTGACCTTTTGGACGAGGTGGAACAAAAATTAGGTCTGACCGTGACTCCTTTAAGTTTTCCCATTGGTATGGGGTATGACTTTAAAGGTATCTACAATATCTACGAGAAAAACATCAATCTTTTTAGTGGAAACAGTAAAAAGAACATCGAGGAAACCATCGCCTTTGATGATATTGATAGTCCAGAACTTGAAAAAATTATTGGAACCAATGCAGCTGAGAATCTCAGAGACAATTTGGAATTGGTCAGTGGAGTTTATCCTGATTTTGATAAGGAAGCCTATTTAAAAGGGCAACTACAGCCCGTTTTCTTTGGTTCCGCCTTGAACAATTTTGGGGTACGCGAGCTTCTGGACTGCTTTGTGGAGATTGCTCCTCCTCCTAGGGCCAAGATGGCTGAAGAACGTTTGGTCAAAGCCAATGAAAAGGAGTTTTCTGGGTTTGTGTTTAAAATCCACGCCAATATGGATCCCAAACACCGCGACCGATTGGCCTTTATAAAAGTGGTTTCAGGCACTTTTGAACGAAACACTCCCTACTTGCATGTCCGAAATGATAAAAAGTTGAAATTCTCAAGTCCCAATGCATTTTTTGCAGAGAAGAAAGAGATTGTGGATGTTTCTTACCCCGGTGACATTGTAGGTCTCCATGATACTGGAAATTTTAAAATCGGAGATACACTTACCAGCGGAGAAAAACTTTATTATAAAGGTATACCCAGCTTTTCACCAGAACATTTTAGGTATATCAATAATGCAGACCCCATGAAAGCGAAGCAATTGTACAAAGGCATAGACCAACTTATGGACGAAGGTGTGGCCCAGTTGTTCACCTTGGAAATGAACGGAAGAAAGGTCATCGGGACAGTGGGGGCCCTGCAATATGAAGTCATCCAATACCGATTGGAGCACGAATACGGTGCCAAATGCACCTATGAAAACTTCCCAGTACACAAAGCATGTTGGGTAGAACCTGAGGATGTAAAAAATGAAGAATTCCAAGAGTTTAAACGGGTAAAACAAAAGTTCTTGGCTACGGACAAAAAGGGTCAACTAGTATTTCTGGCTGATTCCCCCTTCTCCTTACAGATGACGCAGCAAAAGTATCCTTCAGTAAAACTACACTATACTTCGGAGTTTGAGTAATAGCTAGTTACTTATTTAATGTGTTATCCTTCTGAAAATGAATTATTTGGATGAGGATGTGTCATTTTTTTGTACTTTGTAGAGGATAACCAATAAATCAAAGATATTATGAATACATCAGCAAAACCACCGGTTTGGTTCTGGGTGGTGAGCGTTATTGCTCTTCTATGGAATTTAATGGGTGTTTTTAACTATCTCAATCAAGCTTTTAACCAAGTGGCCATTTTAGAAAGTTTGGATCAAGCCCAGCGTGAAGCTTTTGAAGGTATTCCCGCTTGGGCCACAGCTGCCTTTGCCATTGCTGTTTTTAGCGGAGCCATTGGGTCAATTGGTCTTTTGCTCCGAAAGAAATGGGCCCGACCCTTATTTATTATTTCATTGATAACGGCGGTGGCCCAGTTTATCCATTGGCTTTTTATTTCAAATGCTGTAGAAGCTTTTGGACCATCCACCTATACCATGCCCATTATTGTTGTGGTCATAGGTCTTTACCTGATTTTCTTTTCAAAACAGGGTATTCAAAAAGGTTGGTTGAAATAATAATAAAAAAAGCCCTGATTAAAAATCAGGGCTTTTTTTATGCTTCTCCCGTAGGTCCAAAATTTAAAGGTATAGGAGGTTGTTCATAATCTTGGATGGGACCATGCGCCTGTTCAAAACGAGCTACATTGTCGCTCAACGCCTTTAAGAACTTTTTGGCATGCTGTGGTGTAAGCACAATTCTACTTTTCACCTTTGCTTTGGGAGCTCCAGGCATCATACTTATAAAATCAACCACAAACTCAGATGCGGAGTGGTTGATAATCGCCAAATTGGAATAGACTCCCTCTGCGGTCTTCTCATCCAACTCTATATTGATCTGCTTTTGTTTCTGATCTTCTTTGTCAGCCATTGTAATTACGTTTAAAATGATAAAAGAAAACCCTGACGGTGAGGCCAGGGTTTCGTTTATTTAGAATTTGAATTCCTCTTTTCGGGCCATGATTTCATCGTATTCCTCTTTGGAACCAACAATGATACTATCATAATCCCGCATACCGGTACCGGCAGGAATCTTATGTCCAACAATTACGTTTTCTTTCAATCCTTCCAAACTATCTACTTTACCGCTAACCGCAGCTTCGTTCAATACTTTGGTGGTCTCTTGGAACGATGCAGCAGAAATAAATGATTTCGTCTGCAACGACGCTCTTGTGATACCTTGAAGGATTGGCGTAGCCGTAGCTGCAACCGCATCTCTAGCCGTTACCAAGGTCTTGTCCTCTCTTCTAAGAATAGAGTTCTCATCCCTCAACTCACGGGCGGTTATAATCTGACCAGGCTTCAATCTTTCAGAATCACCAGCTTCTTCAACAACTTTTTTACCATAGATCTCATCGTTCTCATTGATAAAGTCGTCTTTGTGAACCAATTGATTCTCCAAGAAGGTAGTATCTCCAGAATCCTGAATCTGCACCTTACGCATCATTTGGCGCACCACAACTTCAAAGTGCTTGTCATTGATCTTCACACCTTGTAAACGGTACACCTCTTGAACTTCGTTCACCAAATACTGCTGAACTGCAGAAGGTCCTTTGATAGCCAAAATGTCCTCAGGTGTAATGGAACCATCAGACAATGGCATACCAGCTCGAACGTAATCGTTCTCCTGAACCAAAATCTGATTGGAAAGTTTCACCAAGTATTTCTTCACCTCACCCGTTTTGGATTCGATGATGATTTCTCGGTTACCTCTCTTGATTTTTCCGAAGGAAACCACACCATCAATTTCAGAAACCACCGCTGGGTTGGATGGGTTACGAGCCTCGAACAATTCGGTCACCCTTGGAAGACCACCGGTAATATCCCCTGCTTTTGCAGACTTACGTGGAATCTTCACCAAAATCTTACCTTCCTTGATTTTCTCACCATCGTCCACCATCAAGTGGGAACCAACTGGCAAGTTGTATGAACGCAAGGTTTCTCCCTTACCGTCCTTAATCAACAAGGTTGGAATCAGTTTTTTGTTTCTTGATTCAGAAATTACTTTTTCTTGGAAACCGGTTTGTTCATCAATCTCCACTTGATAGGTAACCCCTTGCTCAATATTCTCATAGGCAATTTGACCTGTGAACTCAGAAACAATGACACCATTATAAGGGTCCCATTGGCAAACCAAGGTTCCTTTGCTGATCTTCGCACCATTCTTAACGAATAGCTGAGAACCATAAGGAATGTTATTGGTACTCAAGGTTATGCCTGTTTTGGCATCCACTACCTTGATTTCCGATGTTCTGGAAATTACAATGTTGGTTTTTTCACCTTCACTGTTCTCTCCTTCAACCAAGCGTAGATCTTCTATCTCAGCAACACCATCAAACTTGGCTTCCAATTTATTGTCCTCGGAAATGTTTCCTGCAATACCACCCACGTGGAAGGTACGCAAGGTCAACTGTGTACCAGGCTCCCCGATGGATTGTGCGGCAACAACACCAACAGCTTCTCCTCGTTGCACCATTTTATTGGTGGCCAAGTTTCTGCCGTAGCATTTTGCACAGATTCCCTGCGGAGCCTCACATGTCAAGGCTGAACGTACTTCAACTTTCTCAATTGGAGCAGCTTCAACTCTTCTCACATCAGCTTCAGAGATTTCCTGACCAGCTTTAAGTACCAACTCTTCGGTCAATGGATTGTATACATCATGCAATGAAACCCTACCAAGGATTCTTTCACCTAGGGATTCCACAACTTCTTCATTTTTCTTCAAGGCTTCCACCTCAATACCTCTCAACGTACCGCAATCCTCAATGTTGATGATCACATCTTGGGAAACATCCACCAAACGACGGGTCAAGTATCCAGCATCCGCAGTTTTCAAAGCGGTATCCGCAAGACCTTTACGTGCACCGTGGGTAGAGATAAAGTATTCCAAAATCGATAGACCTTCCTTAAAGTTGGAAAGAATCGGGTTTTCAATAATCTCTCCACCACCTGCAGTGGATTTTTTAGGCTTGGCCATCAATCCACGCATACCGGTCAACTGACGAATCTGCTCTTTCGAACCCCTCGCACCAGAATCCAACATCATATATACAGAGTTGAATCCTTGCTTGTCTTCACGAATTCGCTTCATGGCCAATTCGGTCAACATGGCGTTGGTAGAGGTCCAAACATCAATAACCTGGTTATATCGCTCATTGTTGGTGATAAGACCCATGTTATAGTTCATCATAATACCATCAACCTGCTCGTTGGCATCGTTGATCATATCTTGTTTTTCCGCTGGAATGATGATATCTCCCAAACTGAAGGACAAACCTCCTTTGAAGGCGAAATCATATCCCATGGACTTTATCTTATCCAAGAAGTCAGCCGTGGTAGGAACATCAGTAACGGCAAGAATGTCCCCGATAATGTTACGAAGGGCTTTCTTGTTCAATACTTGGTTGATGAATCCGGCTTGTTCTGGCACAACGGTGTTGAACAATACACGACCCACTGTGGTCTCAATAATTTGGTTGACCAATTCACCAGCTTCATTAAAGTCTTTGGTGCGTACCTTAATACCGGCGTTCAACGCCACTTTCTTCTCATTAAAGGCAATCTCCACTTCTTCCGCAGAATAGAAGGTCAACCCTTCACCCAATACAGGCTCTTCTTTAGTGGACTTCTTCTCTTTGGTCATGTAGTACAATCCCAAAACCATATCCTGTGAAGGTACAGTGATTGGAGAACCGTTGGCAGGATTAAGGATGTTCTGCGAAGCCAACATTAACAGTTGCGCTTCCAAAATAGCCTCAGGTCCCAATGGCAAGTGAACTGCCATCTGATCCCCATCAAAATCCGCGTTAAATGCGGTACAGGCCAATGGGTGCAAACGAATCGCCTTACCTTCAATCAGTTTTGGCTGGAACGCTTGGATACCCAATCGGTGCAATGTGGGGGCCCGGTTCAACAATACAGGGTGTCCTTTTAGGACGTTTTCAAGGATATCCCATACTACGGGTTCCTTTTTGTCGATGATCTTCTTGGCAGATTTTACGGTCTTTACGATACCTCTTTCAATCAATTTACGGATGATGAAAGGCTTGTACAATTCGGCTGCCATATCTTTTGGAAGACCACATTCGTACAATTTCATTTCCGGTCCAACAACGATTACGGAACGCGCGGAGTAATCCACACGTTTACCCAACAAGTTTTGACGGAAACGACCTTGCTTCCCCTTTAAGGAATCCGAAAGGGATTTCAATGGTCTATTTGATTCTGTTTTTACCGCAGAGGCTTTTCTGGTGTTATCGAAAAGGGAATCCACCGCTTCTTGAAGCATACGTTTTTCGTTTCTCAAGATCACCTCAGGTGCCTTGATTTCCATCAAACGCTTCAAACGATTGTTACGGATGATTACTCTACGATACAAGTCGTTCAAATCCGAAGTGGCAAAACGACCACCATCCAATGGCACCAACGGACGCAATTCTGGTGGAATCACGGGAATCACCTTCATGATCATCCACTCAGGGTTGTTTTCACGGTTGTCTTGCGACTCACGCAAAGCTTCCACAACCTGAAGACGCTTCAACGCCTCAGTTTTACGTTGCTTGGAAGTTTCGGTGTTGGCTTTGTGACGAAGTTCGTAGGACAATTGCTCCAAATCAATTCGAGCCAATAGGTCGATCAAACATTCGGCACCCATTTTTGCGATGAACTTATTGGGGTCATTATCTTCCAAATATTGGTTTTCGGAAGGAAGGGACTCCAAAATGTTCAAATATTCCTCTTCGGTCAAGAAATCCATTTTTTGGATCTCTTCACCTTCTGGACCTTTGGCATTACCAGGCTGGATGACCACATACCTTTCGTAGTAAATGATCATATCCAACTTTTTGGAAGGCAATCCCAAAAGGTATCCTATTTTGTTTGGCAGTGAACGGAAATACCAGATGTGCGCTACGGGAACCACCAAGTTGATGTGTCCTACACGATCTCTACGTACTTTTTTCTCCGTTACTTCAACACCACAACGGTCACAAACAATACCACGATAACGGATACGCTTATACTTCCCGCAAGCACATTCGTAATCCTTCACAGGACCGAAGATACGCTCGCAGAACAATCCATCACGCTCTGGTTTGTGCGTTCTATAGTTAATAGTTTCAGGCTTCAATACCTCGCCACGGGACTCGGCCAAGATTGACTCTGGAGAGGCCAATCCTATGGAAATTTTATTGAACCTTTTTGGTGCGTTATTATCTTTTATTCTAGCCATAACAATATGGTGATGATATAATTAATGTAAATAGTGTTCTACTCTTCCAATCTGATATCCAAGCCCAAACCTTTAAGTTCGTGCATCAATACGTTGAAAGATTCTGGTAATCCAGGTTCTGGCATGGTCTCGCCTTTTACAATGGATTCATAGGTCTTGGCTCTTCCGATTACGTCATCCGACTTCACGGTCAAGATTTCACGTAGGGTGGATGAAGCACCATAGGCTTCCAAAGCCCAAACTTCCATCTCACCAAAACGCTGACCACCAAACTGGGCTTTACCACCCAATGGTTGCTGTGTAATCAATGAGTATGGTCCAATGGAACGTGCGTGCATCTTATCGTCTACCATGTGACCCAATTTCAACATATAAATCACCCCAACGGTAGCGGCCTGGTCAAAACGCTGACCTGTACCACCGTCGTAAAGGTGGGTATGTCCAAATCTTGGTACACCGGCTTCATCAGTAAGTGCATTGATTTGATCTAGTGTAGCACCATCAAAAATTGGAGTTCCATATTTCTGACCCAATTTTTGTCCGGCCCAACCCAAAACGGTTTCGTAGATCTGACCAATGTTCATCCGTGAAGGTACACCCAGTGGGTTCAATACGATATCCACAGGGGTTCCATCTTCCAAGAACGGCATATCCTCTTGACGAACGATACGAGCAACAATACCTTTGTTACCGTGACGACCCGCCATTTTATCACCTACTTTCAACTTACGTTTTTTGGCGATGTATACCTTGGCCAACTTCATGATACCTGCAGGAAGTTCATCTCCTACAGAGATGGTAAACTTATCCCTTCTTAGGTTACCTTGAATGTCGTTCAACTTGATCTTGTAGTTGTGCAACAAATCAGCCACCAATGCATTGGTATCGTCATCTGTTGTCCAGCTTCCGCCTACCAAGTGAGCAAAATCATCAACGGCGTTCAACATTTTAATGGTGTATTTCTTTCCTTTTGGAAGTACTTCTTCACCCAAATCGTTGATTACTCCTTGCGATGTTTTACCGTTGATCAATCCGAACAATTTCTCGATCAATACATCTTTCAATTGTTGGAATTTCACTTCGTAGTCCATCTCCAATCTAGAGATAGCTTCTTTATCTTCAGAACGTTTACGCTTATCCTTAATGGAACGAGAGAACAATTTCTTATCGATAACCACCCCACTCAATGATGGAGAGGCTTTCAAGGAAGCATCTTTTACGTCACCGGCTTTGTCACCAAAGATGGCACGCAATAGTTTTTCTTCAGGAGTTGGGTCCGATTCACCTTTAGGTGTAATCTTACCGATCAAAATATCACCAGGTTTTACTTCGGCACCGATACGGATCATACCGTATTCGTCCAAATCCTTGGTAGCTTCTTCGGAAACGTTTGGAATATCGTTGGTCAACTCTTCAGCACCCAACTTGGTATCTCTAACTTCAAGCGCGTACTCATCAATGTGGATGGAGGTAAAGATATCCTCACGAACCACTTTTTCAGAGATTACGATTGCATCCTCAAAGTTGTATCCTTTCCAAGGCATGAAGGCCACTTTCATGTTTCTACCCAAGGCCAATTCGCCTTTTTCGGTAGCGTAGCCTTCACAAAGTACCTGACCTTTTTTCACCTTGTCGCCTTTTTTCACAATAGGCTTTAAGTTGATGGAGGTACCTTGGTTCGTTTTTCTAAATTTCACCAAATCATAGGTCTTGGAATCTTCTTCAAAGCTTACCAATCGCTCTTCTTCGGTTCTATCATATTTAATGGTAACCTTTTGAGCATCTACATACTCCACAGTACCATTTCCTTCGGCATTGATCAATACTCGGGAATCGGTAGCCACTTGTCTTTCCAAGCCAGTACCCACGATAGGTGAATCAGGGCGCAACAATGGTACAGCCTGACGCATCATGTTGGAGCCCATCAACGCACGGTTCGCATCATCGTGCTCCAAGAATGGAATCAAGGATGCGGAGATGGATGCAATCTGGTTGGGAGCAACATCGGTATACTGAATTTCAGCTGGATCTACCACAGGGAAATCACCTTCTTCACGGGCAATAACTTTCTCCCTTTCAATGGTTCCATCTTTCGCCAATGGAATGTTGGCTTGGGCAATCTTCATTCCCTCTTCTTCCTCTGCACTTAGGTAGATGTGGTTTTTCACATCAACCTTCCCATCAGTCACCTTGCGGTAAGGGGTTTCCAAGAAGCCCATATTGTTCACCTTTGCAAATACGGAAAGTGAGGAGATCAAACCAATGTTTGGTCCTTCAGGGGTCTCAATCGGACACAATCTTCCGTAGTGGGTATAGTGAACGTCACGCACCTCAAAACCAGCTCTTTCACGGGAAAGACCACCTGGTCCAAGGGCGGATAATCTTCTTTTGTGTGTAATCTCGGCCAATGGGTTGGTCTGGTCCATGAACTGGGACAACTGGTTGGTTCCGAAGAAAGAGTTGATCACAGAAGACAAGGTCTTTGCGTTGATCAAATCAATCGGGGTGAATACCTCGTTGTCACGAACGTTCATACGCTCACGGATGGTACGAGCCATACGCGCCAAACCTACACCAAACTGAGAGGACAATTGCTCTCCTACAGTTCTAACACGACGGTTAGACAAGTGGTCGATATCATCAATCTCAGCTTTGGAGTTGATCAACTCAATCAAATACTTGATAATGGTGATGATATCTTCTTTGGTAAGCACTTCTTTGTCCATACCAATGTCCAAGCCCAATTTCTTGTTCATTCTGTAACGGCCAACCTCTCCCAAAGAGTAACGTTGATCGGAGAAGAACAATTTATCGATAATACCACGAGCAGTCTCCTCATCCGGTGGCTCGGCATTACGCAATTGTCTATAGATATGCTCTACCGCTTCTTTTTCAGAGTTGGTTGGGTCTTTTTGCAAGGTATTGTGGATAATGGCATAGTCAGACTGTGCATTGTTCTCCTTGTGAAGTAGAATGGTCTTCACGTCCGCATCAATGATCTCATCGACATGCTCTTTTTCCAAAACGGTATCACGATCAAGGATGATCTCGTTACGTTCGATGGAAACCACCTCTCCAGTATCCTCGTCCACGAAATCCTCGTGCCATGTGTTCAACACCCTGGCGGCCAATTTACGGCCCAATACTTTTTTAAGTCCGGCTTTGGAAACCTTTACTTCTTCGGATAGATCGAAGATTTCCAAAATATCCTTGTCCCTTTCAAAGCCAATGGCACGGAAAAGGGTGGTTACCGGTAACTTTTTCTTCCGATCAATGTAAGCGTACATTACGCCATTGATGTCGGTAGCAAATTCAATCCAAGATCCTTTGAAAGGAATTACCCGGGCTGAATACAATTTTGTACCGTTCGCGTGGAACGACTGTCCAAAGAAAACCCCTGGAGATCGGTGTAACTGGGAAACCACTACCCTTTCGGCACCGTTGATCACAAAGGTTCCGCTCGGAGTCATGTATGGAATTGTTCCCAAGTACACATCCTGCACGATGGTTTCAAAATCTTCGTGCTCTGGATCGGTACAGTATAATTTTAAACGTGCCTTTAAAGGAACGCTGTAGGTAAGTCCACGCTCAATACATTCTTGGATGGAATATCTGGGTGGATCTATAAAGTAATCCAAAAACTCAAGTACAAACTGGTTTCTGGTATCGGTGATTGGAAAATTCTCCATGAAGGTGTTGTAGAGACCTTCGTTTCCTCTTTCATCAGATTTTGTTTCAAGCTGAAAAAAGTCTTGGAACGATTTTATCTGAATGTCCAAGAAATCCGGGTAATCCGGTATGTTCTTAGCAGATGCGAAATTTACTCTTTCAGTAGTGTTTGTGAACATCAATGGACAAATTTTGATCGTGAATATTATGTGGGTTCGTGTACGGCTTTATACACCCCTTATATAAATAGGCTAAGGTCTAACCAAAATTGGAAAGACCTTAACCAAACTTTCTATGGTAAAAGCGAATTATTTAAGCTCAACTTCTGCTCCTGCTTCTTCCAATGATTTTTTGATGCCTTCTGCTTCGTCTTTAGAAACACCTTCTTTAACAGCTTTAGGTGCACTATCAACGATATCTTTAGCGTCTTTAAGTCCAAGACCGGTCAATTCCTTAACCAGTTTTACCACTGCCAATTTAGAGGCACCGGCGGCTTTAAGGATTACATCAAATTCTGATTTTTCCTCAGCAGCCTCAGCATCACCACCCGCGGCTCCACCACCAGCAGCAACAGCTACTGCAGCAGCAGCAGGCTCAATACCGTATTCTTCTTTTAGGATGTCGGCCAACTCATTTACCTCTTTTACGGTTAGGTTAACCAACTGTTCTGCAAAATCTTTTAAATCTGCCATTTTTCTATCGTTTAATAAAAATGTTTAAAAATATACTTAGTTTATTGTGCGCGAATTATTCTTTCTCAGATAATGTCTTAAGGATACCGGCCAATTTACCGCCACCAGATTTAAGTCCAGAAATAACATTCTTGGCTGGTGATTGCAACAATCCGATGATATCTCCAATGACTTCCTCTTTGGACTTGATGTTAACAAGTGCCTCCAAGTTTTCGTCACCGATATAGATTGCCTCTGCAATAAAGGCCCCTTTCAACAAAGGTTTATCTGATTTTTTTCTAAAGTCCTTGATAAGTTTCGCAGGTGCGTTTCCGGTTTCAGAAAACATCATGGATGTATTTCCTTTCAATACGCCGGGAAGTTCACCAAATTCCTTATCAGAAGCTTCCATTGCTTTTGCAAGCAAGGTGTTCTTAACAACCGCAAGTTTAATATTGGCCTTAAAACATGCCCTTCTTAAGTTGGAAGTGGCAACGGCATCCAATCCTGAAATATCAGCCAAGTAAATATTGGCGTTTTCAGCTAACTGTGCAGTCAAATCTTCTATTACTGTTGCTTTTTCTTCTCTTGTCATAGTTAAAATATTGAACTACCAGTTACTTAAACTGCTTTTGGATCTAATTGAACACTGGGACTCATAGTGCTGGACATGTAGATACTCTTCATGTACACTCCTTTTGCAGCAGCTGGTTTAAGCTTGTTCAAGGTATCAATCAATTCCTTGGCATTTCCTGCGATTTTGTCCGCAGAGAAAGAAGCTTTACCGATTGCAGCATGTACAATTCCAGTCTTGTCCACTTTAAAGTCAATCTTACCGGCCTTAACATCGGATACTGCCTTGGCAACATCCATGGTCACGGTTCCGGTCTTTGGATTGGGCATTAATCCTCGAGGTCCCAAAACGCGACCCAATGGACCTAATTTACCCATAACGCTTGGCATGGTGATGATGACATCAACATCGGTCCAACCGCCTTTGATTTTATCCAAATATTCATCCAACCCAACAAAATCAGCACCCGCTTCTTTAGCTTCTGCTTCCTTATCTGGGGTCACCAATGCCAAAACTTTTACGTCTTTACCAGTTCCATGAGGAAGGGTAACTACGCCACGTACCATCTGATTTGCTTTTCTTGGATCCACACCCAAACGAACTGCAATATCAACGGAAGCGTCAAATTTTACGTTGGTAATTTCTTTTACTAAAGCTGAAGCCTCTTCCAAAGTATAGAGTTTGTTCTTCTCTATTTTAGCTTGAGCTTCTTTCTGCTTTTTAGTCAATCTTGCCATTTATAAATTGCTTTAAGATTTTAAAAAGGTTTGGTTCCTGACACTTTAAGACCCATAGATCTTGCCGTACCGGCTACCATACTCATTGCAGATTCCACGGTAAAAGCATTCAAATCCACCATTTTATCTTCGGCGATTTGTTTTACTTGGTCCCATGATACTGACCCTGGTTTTACCCTGTTAGGTTCGCCCGATCCTTTTTTAATCTTAGCCGCTTCCAACAATTGAACTGCCGCAGGTGGTGTTTTTACAACAAACTCAAACGATTTGTCTTTGTAAACGGTGATAACAACAGGCAATACTTTGCCCGGTTTGTCCTGTGTACGCGCATTAAACTGCTTACAGAACTCCATGATGTTAACACCAGCAGCACCTAAGGCGGGTCCAACCGGTGGCGATGGGTTCGCAGCACCTCCCCTAACTTGTAATTTAACTACCTTATCTACTTCTTTTGCCATTGTTTCTAATTAAATTTAAAGTGTGTCAATTGGAAGCAACACAGCTTTATATATGTAACAGCTCTAATTAATTCTTTTCTTTGGATTCAAGACTTGCAGAATCAAGAAGAAAGACAATCCGTCTTGGTTCTTGTTTCTTTTGGTCTTGACTCTATACCTTCTCTACCTGCATATAGCTAAGTTCCAACGGTGTTTTTCTTCCGAAAATTTTAACCATTACCTCTAGCTTACGCTTTTCTTCATTGATTTTTTCAACAGTTCCATTGAACCCGTTGAAAGGTCCATCAATTACCTTAACCGTTTCACCCAACACAAATGGAATGGCCACGTTGTCTGTATTGACTGCCAGCTCATCCACTTTACCAAGCATACGGTTCACCTCCGACTTTCTTAAAGGAACGGGGTCACCTCCTTTTACTTCTCCTAAAAATCCAATTACGTTGGTGATGGAACGGATGATATGCACCATTTCACCTCCCAAATTGGCTTTTATCATGATATATCCTGGAAAGTAAACCCTTTCTTTATTGATTTTCTTTCCATTTCTGATTTGTACAACTTTTTCGGTAGGTACAAGAACTTCCTCAAGGTAGTCGCCAAAACCTGCACGCTCCACTTCACTTTCAATGTAGCCTTTGATTTTGTTCTCCTGACCACTTACGGCCCTTACCACATACCATTTTTTCTCCAGAACCTCAGACATACCTATCTACCCTATTAATTTATCAAAATACAGACCGATCAACTTACTGAACAATGAATCAACCCCCCATGTTGCCAAAGCAAACAGAATGGAGAAAACAGCCACAATGACCATTAGGTTAGAAGCCTTATCCCTGTCCAACCAGGTAACATTGTTCTTTAATTCCTCGAACGATTCCTTTATGTAAGCGAACATAGTATTTGTCTTTTCTGTTGCACGGGAGGAGAGACTCGAACTCCCGACACCTGGTTTTGGAGACCAGTGCTCTACCAACTGAGCTACACCCGTTTATAATTACGCCGAAAGGTATCCCGAGAAAATCGGAACACCCTTTGGCGTACAATTTTATTGTAAATGATTAATCTAGGATCTCAGTAACCTGACCTGCACCTACTGTTCTACCACCTTCACGGATAGCGAAACGTAGACCTACGCTCAATGCGATAGGTTGAATCAAATCAACAGTGATTGTCAAGTTGTCACCAGGCATAACCATTTCAACTCCATCAGGAAGGTTGATGTTTCCAGTCACGTCAGTTGTACGAACGTAGAACTGAGGACGGTAGTTGTTGTGGAATGGAGTGTGACGTCCACCTTCTTCTTTTTTAAGGATATAAACCTCAGCTTTAAATTTAGCATGTGGCTTAACAGAACCTGGCTTACAGATTACCATACCTCTTTTGATGTCAGATTTTTCAATACCTCTCAAAAGGATACCTACGTTATCCCCAGCTTCACCTCTATCCAAAATCTTACGGAACATCTCAACCCCAGTAATAGTGGAAGAAAGTTTTTCAGCACCCATACCAATGATATCAACAGCATCGCCAGTGTTGGCAACCCCAGTCTCGATACGGCCGGTGGCAACTGTACCACGACCAGTAATGGTGAAGACGTCTTCAACTGGCATCAAGAAAGGCTTATCAACGTCCCTTTGGGGAAGCTCGATCCATTCATCAACGGCATTCATCAATTCCATTACGGTATCAACCCATTTTTGCTCACCGTTCAATGCACCCAATGCAGAACCAGAAATCACAGGTCCGTTGTCGCCATCGTACTCATAGAAAGAAAGCAATTCCCTTACTTCCATCTCAACAAGTTCCAAAAGCTCTTCGTCATCCACCATGTCAACTTTGTTCAAGAAAACAACGATACGTGGAATACCTACTTGGCGACCCAAAAGGATGTGCTCACGAGTTTGTGGCATAGGTCCATCAGTTGCAGCAACAACCAAGATGGCTCCGTCCATCTGAGCAGCACCAGTAACCATGTTCTTTACGTAATCCGCGTGACCAGGACAGTCAACGTGAGCGTAGTGACGGTTTTCTGTTTGGTACTCAACGTGTGAAGTGTTGATGGTAATACCTCTTTCTTTCTCCTCAGGAGCATTATCGATGGAATCAAAGCTTCTAAGCTCTGACAAACCAGCATTTGCCAATACAGTAGTAATAGCAGCAGTCAATGTTGTTTTACCGTGATCCACGTGTCCAATGGTACCAATATTTAAGTGGGGTTTGGAACGATCAAAAGTTTCCTTTGCCATTTTAAAATGATTTAATTCTTAGTTTATATTAGTGTACAAATCGTTTTGAGCCAATGAGGGGATTTGAACCCCTGACCTCTTCCTTACCAAGGAAACGCTCTACCCCTGAGCTACACCGGCGTAAAGTGTTGAATCGACCTCCTTTAAAATTTCTTTTTTTAAAGGGGCGATTCCTGCCTTCGCAGGAATGGCAATAATTGCCTTTGAGCGGGAGACCGGGTTTCCCTCGACTTCGCTCGGGATAAACTTCTCACCCTTGATTTAGAGTTCAAAACTTATCCTTTGAGCGGGAGACCGGGTTCGAACCGGCGACATTCAGCTTGGAAGGCTGACGCTCTACCAACTGAGCTACTCCCGCATTTTTTATTGGGCACTTGCCCAAAAAGTTATCAACATTTCAAAAAAACCTCTTTTCCCGTTGTTCATCGAACAACTTTTGTGGGGAGAGCAGGATTCGAACCTGCGAAGGTGAAAA
Organism: Allomuricauda sp. CAU 1633; assembly: GCF_017313225.1. Taxonomy (GTDB): domain Bacteria; phylum Bacteroidota; class Bacteroidia; order Flavobacteriales; family Flavobacteriaceae; genus Flagellimonas. Next base: position 24,520 of record NZ_JAFLNE010000003.1, read on the forward strand.
CCAACAGATTTACAGTCTGTCCTCGTTGGCCGCTTGAGTATCTCCCCGCCTTATTTTCAGTAACTTACGAGCCGATGGAGGGACTCGAACCCACGACCTGCTGATTACAAATCAGCTGCTCTAGCCAGCTGAGCTACATCGGCGTTTTACCGCCTTTTGTCCATAAAAAAAGCCCGCTATTTCTAACGGACTGCAAATGTATAGATTTATTTTTTTAATCAAAATAAATTTTAAAAAATTTTGATCAAACCTTAGCCCTTAGTTTTTCCTTCTTTTTCACCAATTGTCTTTCCAAAGAACTACAAGCCGAATCAACTGCCTCTTCAAAAGACTTGCACTGCTTTTTTACAACAATCTTATCTCTGGGTACCGAGACCATAATTTCCACAATCTTATTCTCTTTAACACTAGTGTTATCCACTTTTAAATAAACATCAGAATCAATGACCTTGTCATAGAACAATTCCAATTTATCCATTCGCTTTTGGATAAAATCGAGAAGCTTACCATCAGCTACAAAATTTACCGATTGTGCATTTACTTTCATAAGACGTAGTTTTAGTACTGCCAAGTGGCAGTGAAGTTAAACAATACAAGAAAATCTATTTCTTGTTTCTGGGATGGGCCTTTTGGTGTACCTTCTTGAGTTCGGCTATACTATTGTGTGTGTACACTTGAGTGGATGCCAAACTGGAGTGACCCAACAATTCCTTGACTGAATTCAAATCTGCCCCCCTGTTCAGCAAGTGCGTTGCAAAGGTGTGCCTTAAAATATGTGGGCTCTTTTTTACCTTGGGAGACACTAAACTAAAATACTTATTTATAGTACGATAAACAAGTGTTTCGTAAATTTTAAGACCTCCTTTGGTTAATAGAAGAAAAGCTGCATCCTCAACCTCTTCAAGCTTAGAACGGCTTTCCAAATAGGTTTGCAAATGAACCCTTGTGGAAGGAAGTAATGGAAGAATCCGTTCTTTATTTCGTTTGCCCAATACTTTAAGCGTATCTGCAGAAAAATCGATGTCAGTCAACTTTAAATTGACCAGTTCCGCCCTTCGCATACCAGTGGTGTAGAGCAATTCAATGATGAGTTTGTCCCGGGCACCCTCAAAATCATCTGTAAATGACATTTCTTTCAGTATTTCTTCCATTTCATGCTCGGAGAAGGGCACCTCAACTTTTTTGTCCGTTTTTAGCGCTTTATGTTTTTTCAGTGGGGAAACCGATACTTCCCCCACCTTTAAAAGAAACCGATAGTAAGCCCGAAGGGAGGATATTTTCCGGTTGATGGTTCTATTGGATACCCCATTGGTGGATAAATGAACAATCCAGTTCCTAACCATAGGATAACCAATATCAATTATGGATGAAACATCATGATGCTCTACACAAAAACTGGAAAACTCGCCAATATCCCGCTCATAAGCCCCAATGGTATGTTTAGAGTAGTTTTTCTCTAACCGCAAGTAGGATATGAATGCATCTAAGGACATGAATCAAAGGTAGCCAAATAGAAGCATGGCCAACATCCTAAAACAAAAAATCCCGTTCCAAAGCTGAAACGGGATATAGTATATGGTGTAAAAAGTCAGTTACACTTCCTCTTGATCTCTCAAGCCTTGGATGTACTGTGCTTTTTGGATTTCAGCTCTACGCTGTACAGAAGGTTTGGTAAACTGCTGTCTGCTTCGCAACTGACGCATGGTACCGGTCTTGTCGAACTTACGTTTAAAACGCTTTAAAGCTCTATCTATGTTTTCTCCTTCTTTTACTGGTATTATCAACATGGGCTACAACCTCCTTTCTTTTATATTTTGGGAGCGCAAATATACATTTAAAAATAAATAGTAAACAAATTACTTGAGAATATTTCTGGAAATCACCACTTTTTGGATTTCGGTGGTGCCCTCGCCTATGGTGCAGAGCTTGGCATCCCTATAAAATTTCTCCACTGGAAAATCCTTGGTATAACCATACCCACCGTGAATCTGAACAGCGTCATTGGCAATTTTCACACAAACTTCCGAAGCGTACATTTTAGACATCGCACTAAGTTTGGTCATAGTGCGACCTTCATTCTTCAGGAAAGCGGCTTTGTGCAAAAGAAGTTCTGAAGCTTCAATCTCAGTGGCCATGTCGGCCAATTTAAAAGACACCCCTTGAAACTCGCTGATGGGTTTTCCAAACTGCACCCGTTCCTTTGAATATTTCAATGCTGCTTCATAAGCGCCTTTTGAAACACCTAATGATAATGCCCCAATTGAAATACGTCCTCCATCCAACACTTTCATGGATTGGATGAAACCGTCCCCCACTTCGCCCAAACGATTGGCATCGGGAATCCTACAATTTGAAAATATCAATTCTGCGGTTTCGCTAGCGCGCATACCGAGCTTATCTTCCTTTTTTCCGCTGGAAAATCCTGGAGTACCCTTTTCAATGGCAAAAGCGGTCATTCCGTGACTATCCCCTTTTTCTCCCGTTCTGGCAATCACCACAGCAATATCACCACTAATTCCATGGGTGATGAAGTTCTTGGCTCCATTTAAAATCCAATGATCACCATCCCTTACCGCAGTGGTATTCATTCCTCCTGCATCCGAGCCGGTATTGTGCTCGGTCAATCCCCAAGCTCCTATCCATTCCGCCGTAGCCAACTTTGGAATCCAGCGTTGCTTTTGTTCTTCGTTTCCGAAAGATAGAATATGATTGGTACAAAGAGAATTATGTGCAGCCACAGAGAGTCCAATAGCCGGGTCTACTTTGGATATTTCCTCCAAAATGGCGATATACTCATGATACCCCAGACCTGAGCCTCCCAATTCTTCTGGAACCAAAACTCCCATAAAACCAAGTTCTCCAGCTTTTTTAAAAACTTCTATTGGAAACGTTTGGGATTCATCCCATTCCATGACATGCGGAAAAATATATTGCTGCGCAAACTCCTTGGCGGCTTCAGCGACCATCTTCTGGGTCTCTGAATAATCAAAGTTCATTGTAGATAAAGTCTCGGTAATCATTCATGCAATTTTACAGACTCAAATATAGCTTAATTCTCTCAATCCTATCCGCTGGAAACGACTTAAGCCGTTTTAACTCGTTCAATGTGGTAAAAGCCCCATTGGTTTCCCGATACGATACAATTTCTCGAGCCAAATCATAGTCAATATAAATCAATTGAGCCAATTGTTCCACAGTGGCCATGTTCACATTGATTTTCTCAACATTGGGTGCATCGATTACCTGAAATTGTTCGAGTGCCCTTTTTATTACTTCCGGTTCCAACCCATACACATCGTACAATTGTTCATTCACCAAAAAGCCACCCAGCCTATCCCTAAATTTTATGATTCGTTTGGAAAGGGTTTCCCCAATGCCTCTTACCGTTTGAAGTTGTTCGGCGGTTGCACTATTCAAATCCAGAAAGACCTTGGCAGTTTCCTTTTGTGGTGATTTAAAGCTTGTTTGCCCCTTTTTATTCTCTCGTACCCAGTTCGGGAATTTAAAATAAGGGGCAATGACACCAAGAAGCGAATCCGAAATCTTGGTCACTTGCTGAAACTCCTCAGCTGAATTGACAAACTTATTTGCCAGCCTATGCGCCAATAATCGGTCCACTTCTTCAGTTGACATTCCTAAGCTGTATCCTTTGTAGTCTGTTATGTAATTTGGATTGAACGGGAATAGTTCAAAGGAGTCTTTTTCAATGTTATTTTTTAGGCTATCCAAATGGGATTGGGCCAAGGTGTTGACCTCAAGCTTGGGATTCCCGTTAAAAGGTTGCGCTTTTACGTAAAAATATAACCCTTGGCAAGCAAAAATAATGAGCAATAAAAAGAAAATCCCACTTCGTTCTTGCTTGTTGAACCTGAAGTGGGATTTTATTTCTTCCAATTTAGAAAGCTTTATCAGTAAACCCTTTTAATGGCCTTTACATATCGTTTTAACTCATCATTGACTCGTGGGAACAGAATCAATAATCCAATCATATTGGGGAACACCAGTGCCAAAATCATAGCATCCGAGAATTTGATTACGGCATCCAAAGTTGCACCGGCTCCAATTACAACAAAGAGCAGGAACAAGATTTTATAGGCTATATCGGCTGTCCTTCCCCTACCAAATAGGTACTTCCAAGATTGTAGTCCGTAGTAAGACCAAGATATCATTGTTGAAAAAGCAAACAGAATAATAGCTATCGTAAGCACATATCTAAAACCAGGAATTACAGAGTCGTAAGCCATTGAGGTTAAATCCACACCACCAATATATGCTCCTGAATCATTGAGCAATACAGTACTTCCCACAGCATTTCCATAATCAAATGCACCAGCATCCATATTAAAGAAAATAATTACCAAGGCTGTCATGGTACAAATCACCACGGTGTCAATAAAAGGTTCCATAAGGGCAACCAAGCCTTCCGAAGCAGCGAACTTGGTTTTTACGGCAGAGTGCGCTATGGATGCTGAACCTGCTCCAGCTTCATTGGAGAACGCAGCTCTTTGAAAACCAACAATGATAACTCCCAAAATACCTCCTAAACCAGCTTCTGGAGTAAAGGCTCCGGCAAAAATCATTGAAAAAGCATCTCCTATATATTTAATATTGGCAAAAATGATAACCAAGGATGCCAACACATAGATGACCGCCATAAAGGGGACAATTTTTTCAGTTACACTGGCTATTTTTTTAATTCCACCAATGATGACAATACCCACAAGTACAGCAAGAATAACACCAATAATAACACCGACTGCTCCACCTTGAAGATTCAGCATTGTGGAAAGTTGCACAGCGGCTTGGTTGGATTGGAATGCATTACCTCCACCAAAGGATGCCCCAACACAGAGTATAGCAAAAATTACAGCCAGAATTTTACCCAAGGTTTTCAATCCTTTTTTCTCCAGACCTCGTGACAGGTAATACATAGGGCCACCATGAACCACTCCATTTTCATCTAAATCCCTATACTTTACTCCCAAGGTGCATTCCACAAACTTGGTGGACATTCCGATCAACCCACAAATAATCATCCAAAAGGTTGCCCCAGGTCCTCCCAATGCTATTGCAACGGCCACACCGGCAATATTTCCCAACCCAACAGTTCCAGAAACGGCCGTGGCCAAGGCTTGAAAGTGACTAACTTCACCTTCTTCACTTTCATCCCGAATGGTATCAGGAATATCCCCATCCTCGGTCATGTGGAGTTCCACTTTTTCCACACCATACATTTCCACTTCCTCATACTTACCCCTAACCACATTGATGGCCAAAGGGAATTTTAAAATATTGGGAAACCTAAAATATACGGTAAAAAAGGTGGCTCCGCATACGAGTAAAATAAGAACTAGCGGGATATTCATTCCTCCGATTGGTATTGAGGTCAATATAAAGCCTTCCCACCATACCGCGATAGGCATAAAAGCATCATTTACACGTTCATCCAGTCCCTTCTCCGAAGCTTCCTGCGCAAAGGTGAACATTGGTAAAAACAAGGTTAAAATTGAAAGAAGTCTATACTTCATAATGATTTTTGGTTATGTTAGTTTTTTGTAAAGTTTCGAATATCCTAAAAAAAATTTACGCAAAAAAATTAATGCCTGTTAAACTAGCCTATTTGGAACATTTCATTGAGTTTACGTATTTGTTCAGGCCTTCCAAGTACAATGACCTTTCCTTTAGGCTCCAATTTAAGGTCGGCCTCTGGATTGATAATGTATTTTCCATTGGGATCAATATAACCTATTATGGTACACCCTGTTTTTCTCCGAAGGTCCAAATCGCGAATTGAGTTACAGTCCATCTGATCGGAAAAATCCTCAATTTCCACTTCTTCCAAATTGGTGGTGTGCTCTCCTTCCACAGAAAGTTTGTCCATAAAGGTGATCAAATCGGGCATGACTACTAAAGAAGCCATGTGGTCTCCCCCAATCTTATCGGGCATGATAACCTTGTTTGCTCCTGCAAATTCGAGTTTTTTCAGGGAAGTGACCTGGGATGCCCTACTAATGATAAAGAGATTCCTATTTAATTGACGGGCAGAAAGCACAATAAACAAATTGGCGGCATCATCGGGCACGGCTGTTATTAAGTATTGGGCTCGGTCTATTCCAGCCTGCATCAAGGTTTCATCTTCATTGGCATCCCCTTCCACAAACAAAACCTCATCAGCATAGCGCTCAATGATCTCTTTGTCCTTTTCTATAACCACAAAGGGTTTTTTATAGGCCATCAACTTATCAGCGGCCTGCATGCCATTTCTACCAAAACCACAAACCACCACATGATTGGAAAGGCTATCTATCTGTTTTTTCACTTTCTTCTTTTTTAGTGCTTCGATGGAGTTTCTTGCCAAAAGGTATTCTGTAACCACAGAAATGGCAAAACCAAAGATGAAAACACTGGTTACAATTAAAAATACGGTAAAAATCTTTGCTTCGGCATCCAAAGGCCTAACTTCAGAAAAGCCTACGGTAGTGACCGTGATTATGGTCATATAAAAAGCTTCTATCCAGGTATAGTCTGCCAGCAATTTATATCCTATCACCCCAAATGTAAGCACCAACACCATTAAGGAAAGAGCCAGTACTATTTTGGAACGTAAGAGTCTGATCATAATTAGAGGTCAAATACTGAAGTTCTCTTGGTATAGACCAAATCTTTGATCCGCAACCAAAAGGCCATAAAAAGATAAAGGGCAAAACCAAAACCCAAGGTAACAAAGGTCAGATAAATAAAAGTGGTACGAACCACCCTGGCGCGTATACCCAACCGTTCGGCAATGCGTCTACAGACCTCAAAGCCTCTTTTTTGAAAGTAATAAAGTGTGTCGTAGAATAATGCCATGCCTAAAATTATGTATTTCTATTCAATAAATGTGTACCCAAGGCGCAGCGCAGGCATTTATTTTTGGAGCAATAGTGGGTATGGAGTTGAATCTTGGCCTGACTCTCCATGGCATTATTGGTTTTTGAACCTAGTTTATCAAACCCACCTATAATGGAATTTTTTTCCTTCGTTATGGTTGACAACAAGGAAATTAGCGCCTCATTCCAATCAACCCCAATATGTCTGGAATAGCAAAACTTTAAAGGAACAATGGTATTGATGACCAACAAATCGATAAAACTTTTGGATAGCTTCTTTTTGCCTTTTTTGGATGTTTTTCCGAAGGTATAATGGTCGTCCCAATACTTACTTGCCGCTACTTCAAATATAGCTTGAATCTCCTCAAGCGTGCTTGCTTCCATAATTTGGGAGAAAAGACTCTGCTCTTTTGCATAAAGATGGGCCAACTGTGCTGTTCGGATGGTTGGGAAATTGGCTGGTCTAAGCCCAAAAAACTCAGGTTTGGACAAAACAGGGGGCAAATTGAATTTTCTGCTGAGATATTTATGTTCTTTTTGAAGTTGCAGAAAATAACGGTCGGTGCAATCATCTACTTGCAAAAGACCAAAGTGCCCCAACAACAAGCTCTCCAACGCTTCAAGTGAGCTGCTGATCTTTCTTATAGTGGAGTATTCCAATTGTATGGCCCTATCTAAAAAGAAATCACCATTGACCTTGGAGCCAAAATTTCGAGCCAACATTGTAAATAATACTCCCTCCCAATCATTGTTGGATTTTTTGAGCAATTCTTCAATACGATTTGATTTCTGCTCCAATCGTTCGATATAGAGTCTGTGCAGCCAATGTTCCACCAGAAAGGAATCCATTTCTGCAAAATCCTTTTCGCAATTAATGAAGTTGGGACTGTTTTTTTCCAATAGATTTTGATAGTTGCGGAGCAATTCTTGGGGAACATATTCCCGGAGTTCCAAGGTAGGAATCACAGAACCATCTTTTCGAAACACCGCAATATCATCCTCCCAGACCACATGCAGAATTACATTGTTGTAGTTGGAATCTGTTTGATGATTATGGGCGTACCAATCCGAGGATTTCAGATGAATTTCCACATTGCCCACCCACATTTGAGTAGCTATCTCAATTTTGGCATTGAAAAAATCTGGGCCTGAATACTGATTTTGGACTCCCGGGGCCTTTATACTAATGGCTTCGTTGGTAGTTGAGGTAAGTTGTCTTCCATGAAGCTTTTTTTGCCCCCAAATAAAATGGAGCAAGTCTTCCTTCATGGAACCAATATAGGAAATTGCCTACCAATTTCCAGCATATTCCAAGGAATCCCCTGAATTTTGCTTTAAAAAATTGTATTTAATGCGATTGATTTGCCGAATATGGTGGTAATCGTGCGCCAACCAATTGTGGAAAAACGAATGGGCAGGCATAGCACCATATTCCGGATGCAGAGCGGAATTGTCCCATTTAAGGTCTGCTGTGGTCTTCAACCAAGCCAATGAGATTTGTCTTTCCTTGTTAAATTGCTCTACTTTCTTCTCAAAATCCTGCTCGCTATAATTCCGACTTTTAACCCAACCTGCTGGGTCAATGGGTTTGAGTGGGGTTCCGGGTTGTCTGAGAGCATGTTCCGTTCGTGCCCTAAAATCCTCCTTTTCCTCATCCACCAAATGGCAGATAATTTCCAAAAGGGACCAATCTTTTGGTTTAGCTTTCCAATGAATAAGGGGTTTGGGCATATCGGCCAAAGTCTCCTTGAAAACCTTTCGGTTTCGTTCCAATTCTGTAATGACCGATTCTAATTCCATGGCTTATTCCGCGATTTCGCCTTCCCAGTTCATAAAACCACCTTCCAGATTATAGGCATTTTCAATACCTAAACTGTTCATAATAGCGCAGGCTTGTCCGCTTCGGTTGCCGGATCGGCAATACACATAGTAATTTTTGGACTTATCCAGCTTTTCCAGTTCATCAACGAACTCCTGCCCTAAATAGATATCGATGTTGATAGCTCCTGGAATGTATCCTTCTTCAACCTCTTCTTCAGTGCGTACATCCAAAATAACGGCGTTGTCGTCATTTTCCAGTTGCTCTTCCCATTCTTCTTGTGATAGATCTGACATTTTTATGACTTTTATGTTCTGCAAAAATAAAAATCCGGAGGATTACCCCCGGATTAATTCGATTTAATTTTTTGTGATATCTCGCTATACCTTAATAGTACAACCAATGGCACGGGTAGTCTTCACTTCGATTTCTTGGCCGGCCAACATGGCATCCACCGCATTTTCCACAAAAGTGTCCTCAACCTTAGAGGCATCTTGGTAGTTGTCATCAATAGCTCCTATATACTTTACAACATTACCTTGCGCTGTTTTCTCCAACAAATACACATGGGGTGTTCGGGTAGCACCATATTGCGGAAAGATTTCTTGACCTTCATCCAAAAGGTATGGGAATGTGAAGCCTTTGTCCGCAGCCCGTTTTTTCATTTTTTCAAAACTGTCCCCGGATTGTACATTAGGATTATTGGGGTTGATAGCTATTACAGGCACTCCTTTTGATTTGTATTGCTGATCCAAAGCAATGATTCTGTCTTCATAAGCCACAGCATACGGACATGTATTGCAGGTAAAAATCACCAAAAAACCCTTGGCATCTTTATAGTCTGAGAGGGAGACCATATTCCCATCAATGTTTTTGAGCGAAAAATCGGTAGCAACATCACCAATTTTGTAACCATCTGCCATTGGGTCGGGTGTTAGGGTAAAAGCGCCCAAGGAAAGTATCAAAACAAATAATCCGAAAATTTTTAGTGTTTTCATGCGGTGTCAGTTTAAAAATTTGTTCAACTCAGTGTTTAATTCTTCATAGGTAAAGCCTCGCTCGTAAAAGCTCCGTTTATTCTTATTATATATTAAGGTAGCAGGGATACCTCCACCCCACTCTTCGTCCACTTTGGGAATCCAGTCGTTTTGTTTGGGATCATCCAAAATGACCACCTCAGACTGCAATTTTTTATTTTCAACAAAAGGCTCCAATCGGGATTTCCACATACTGGGCATATCCAAACTCACCAGAATAACTTCAACTTTATCACTCTGCTCAGCATTTATTTTTTCAAAATAGGGAAGCTCGGCAATGCAAGGTTTACACCATGTGGCCCAAAAATTAATGACATAGGTTTTATCTCCATCCTTATTAAGTATGGGTTCAAAACTTTCAAAATCGTAAATGGGGAATTTAACAGCTTCTTCGCTTGTAGATTGATTTTGTGCAACCTGGGTTTCCTCCGCAGTATCTTCATCGGACTTTTGCTTTTTCTTCTCACCACAACCACACAGTAAAATAAGGGATGTCATCCCAAGCATTAGTAAGTTCTTCATTCTCTGAATTTTACTCTTTAAAAATAAGCAATGGGAATGGCTTCATTTTCCTTTTAACAAAATTTTATCTGTTAAATATTAGGTTGAAACCCAGAAATCATCTTACATTTGTATATACAAATATTGTTTATACATGAATGTCGAGGAAATCATAAAGACTTCAAAGAAGATGCCGTTGGAAAGCAGGACCCTTATTCATATTACTTTAATACATAATAAGATTTATGAATTGGCCGGAAACGCACTAAAACCTTTTGAGGTTTCACTCCAACAGTTTAATGTGCTCCGCATTCTTCGAGGACAGCAAGGAAAACCTGCTAACCTGTCCACATTAAATGAGCGGATGGTCACTAAAATGAGCAACACTACCCGATTGGTAGACAAACTTTTGGCCAAAGGGTATGTTGATCGAAGTGTTTGTCCTTCAAACCGACGCAAAGTGGAAATTGTAATCACTGAAAAAGGAACAGAGGCCTTGGCGCAAATGGATAAGGTGGTTGCCGAAACTGAAAGTCAGATTGTACAACATTTCAGCAAAACTGAACTGGAACAATTAAATCAACTACTAGATAAATTCTAAATACAAATGAACAGCGTTTTAGAACATAGAACATGGCGATATGCCACCAAAAAGTTTGATGCTACCAAAAAAGTGTCGGATAAGGATTTGGAAACCCTGCTCGAAGCAACACGGTTGAGTGCTTCTTCATACGGATTGCAACCCTATCATTTATTTGTGGTATCTGACCAAAAGGTAAAGGAACAACTGAAGCCCGCCTCTTGGAACCAATCCCAAATTACGGATGCCTCACATATTATCGTTTTTGCCAATACCACAGATTTTGGCGAGGAACTGGTTGATGGGTTCATTGAAAACACCAGTGCAACCCGGAACATACCTTCGGAAAAGCTTAAGGGATATGCCGATTTCATGAAGGCCAAATTATTGGAGCTTTCTACGGAGACTAAAAAAGAATGGGCGGCCAGACAGGTTTACATTGCCTTTGGAAATACAATGCAGGCTGCAGCAGAACTTAAAATCGATTCGTGCCCCATGGAAGGCTTTGAACCGGAAGAATACAATAAAATTTTGGGACTACATGAAAAAAACCTAAACGCCACAGTAGTATTGGCCGTTGGGTACAGGTCAGAAGAAGATGCTACCCAGCATCTTCCCAAAGTCCGAAAATCAACAGAAGAATTAGTTACCTATATATAAATTAATCATTAACCCTAAAAACAGAAATTAATTACTAGTATGAAAAAGAGAGTTTTAAGTTTGGTATTGACCACCGTAGTGGGATCATCAGCAATCGCTAACGCCACCGAAAAAGAAACCAAAGAAGTAAAGGCCGAAGAAAGTCAAGTTACTTGGAAAGCCTATAAATTTGGTGGATCGCACACTGGTACTGTGACATTGAAATCCGGTGCCTTGGAATTTGATGGTGAAAAATTGGTAGGTGGTGAGTTTGTAGTGGACATGTCATCCATTAACACCACCGATTTGGAAGGCGATTACAAAAACAAATTGGACGGTCACCTAAGTTCAGAGGATTTCTTCTCAACTGCGTCCAACCCAACATCAAGCTTGGTTTTCACCAAAGTAAAGTCTACCGGTAAAAATAGCTATGAAGTTACCGGAGACCTTACCATTAAGGGAATTACCAAGCCCGTTACTTTTGATGTGTCTGTTTACGGAGACAAAGCCACTGCAACTTTGAAAGTTGACCGAACTAAATACGACATAAAGTATAGTTCTGGTATCATCGGTACGGCCAAAGACAAGTTGATCTATGATGAATTTGATTTGGTAGTTGACTTGCAGATGTAATCAGGCTCATGTTAAGTGTTTGGAAATCCCGTTCGAGAAATTCTTGGACGGGATTTTTAATTTTACACAAAACATTGTTTGTCCGTTAAAAATTCCTCCCTATATTTGAACCAATGAACAACAGAATAGTAAATACTTGGTGGTGGATTAACTTACGGAAAATGTCGTGAGCTAAGTCCCCATTATAACCATACAAGAGGCTTGTCATCACGACAGGCCTTTTTTCATTTTACAGACTTTTGTTCTCATTTCCGCGAAGGCGGAAATCTTAAAGTTGAAGAATGAGTTTTTATGTCTATATCATATCGAACAAAAAATTAGGAACTATTTATATAGGCTATACAAATGATTTAAAAAAGAGAATATACAGACATAAACATGGCGTTGGAAGTAAATTTGCCAGTAGATATAACCTTAAAACATTGGTCTACTACGAAAAGTTCAGGTTTCCAATGCCAGCAATACGAAGAGAAAAACAATTAAAAAAATGGAATAGAAGCTGGAAAATCAACCTAATAAATGATTTCAATCCAAATTGGGAAGATTTAACCTATTTCTTTGATTAACCTAAATAGCTTTCCACCTCCGTGGAAATAGAAACGAAAATGGAGTACAAATTAACTACACATTACAAAAAAATCTTGGCAGACACCATCACCCCAGTGAGTGTTTATCTAAAGATAAGGGACCAATTTCCCAATAGCATTCTTTTGGAAAGTAGCGATTACCACGCCAACGACAATAGTTTTTCATACATCTGCTGCAACCCCATTGCCTATATCAAAGTCGAGAACGAGACTATTACCCAACGTTTTCCAGATGGTAAAAAGGATGTGACAGAAATAACCCCTGAGACTGATGTGACTGAGGTCATCCACAACTTTGGACAGCATTTTTCTGTTAAACAAAATGGCTTCAAATTCATTAACAATGGTCTTTTTGGGTATATGGCTTATGATGCGGTTCGTTATTTTGAGGATGTGGAGATTTCCAAAAAAGAAGATTCAGTCCGTATTCCAGACATATATTATGCGGTATACCAGAACATCATCGCCATCAACCACTTTAAAAACGAAGCCTATCTTTTTGCCCATTGCTACAATTCCGAAAGCAATGTGGATGAGATTGAGCAGTTGTTCAATGTTCGGAATTTTGCCTCCTATAATTTTTCAAGGGAAGGCGAGCCTCAATCCAATTTAAAGGATGAGGATTACAAAGAACATGTGGAGTTGGCCAAAAAGCATTGCAAAAGAGGTGATGTGTTTCAATTGGTTTTATCCCGAAGGTTCACTCAAAAATTCAAAGGGGATGAATTCAATGTGTACCGTGCGCTTCGCTCCATCAATCCCTCCCCTTACCTTTTCTATTTTGATTATGGAAACTTTAAAATCTTTGGTAGCTCACCCGAAGCCCAACTCATTGTAAAAGAAGGCAAGGCCGAAATCCATCCTATCGCCGGCACTTACAAACGGACTGGGAACGACGAAAAAGATGCGGAATTGGCCAAAAAATTGGCCCAGGATGATAAAGAGAACAGCGAGCATGTGATGTTGGTGGACCTTGCCCGAAACGACCTTAGCCGAAATGGAAATACCGTCAATGTAGAAACCTATCGTGAGGTACAGTATTTCTCGCATGTCATCCACTTGGTGTCCAAAGTAACTGGGCAAAAGAAAAAGGACATCACCACCATGAAGGTCGTGGCGGACACCTTCCCTGCGGGAACTTTAAGCGGCGCACCCAAGCACATGGCAATGCAACTTATTGAAAAATATGAAAAAACGAGTCGGGCGTATTACGGCGGAGCTATTGGCTTTATGGATTTTGAAGGCAACTTTAACCACGCCATCATGATTCGCACCTTTTTGAGCAAAAACCATGAGCTCTATTACCAAGCAGGAGCAGGACTGGTGGCCGCCTCCAATCCCGAAGACGAATTACAGGAAACCTACAACAAACTGGGCGCATTGAACAAAGCCTTGGAAATTGCTGAAACAATCTAACCATGGGAAGAAAGATTTTAATGATAGACAATTACGATAGTTTCACCTACAATTTGGTGCACTATTTGGAAGATTTGGATTGTGAGGTTACCGTAAAACGGAATGACCAGCTTACTTTGGATGAAGTGGAACCCTTTGAAAACATTGTGCTTTCCCCTGGCCCGGGAATTCCAGATGAAGCGGGATTGCTCAAGGAAATCATCAAGATCTATGCCCCTACCAAACGTATTTTTGGAGTGTGCTTGGGATTACAGGCCATAGGTGAAGTTTTTGGCGGGACCTTGGTCAATCTAGATCAAGTGTACCACGGGGTGGACACTGAAATTACCGTTACCAAGGACGACCCTATTTTTAAAGGATTGCCCAAAACGCTTCAAGTAGGAAGGTACCATTCTTGGGTCGTGGATACCGATGTACCTGAGGAGTTGGAAGTCACTTCGGTGGACGAAAACGGGCAGATCATGTCGCTTCGGCATAAGACGTATGATGTGACTGCGGTTCAGTTTCACCCAGAATCCGTGCTCACCCCAGAAGGAAAACAAATGCTAAAAAATTGGTTGGAGAGTGAATAGGATGTCATTCCTGCTGTCATCCTGAGCGCAGTCGAAGGAAAGCAGGAATCCAAAATATCAATGTAATTAGATTCCCGCCTTCGCGGGAATGACAGATAAGAATCATGAAAGAGACACTAAATAAATTAATCAATCACGAGATACTGCCCAAAGAAGAGGCTAAACAAATCTTGGTAAACATTGCCAAAGGCGATTACAATCCCTCACAAATTGCGGCTTTCCTAACTGTGTACATGATGCGTAGCATCACCATTGAAGAATTGGAAGGGTTTAGGGATGCATTGTTGGAACTTTGTGTGGCTGTGGATTTGTCCGAGTATGACCCCATAGACCTGTGTGGAACAGGAGGTGATGGCAAGGATACCTTTAATATTTCCACCTTGGCGTCTTTTGTGACGGCTGGAGCAGGCGTAAAAGTGACCAAACACGGTAATTATGGGGTTTCTTCTAAATGTGGAAGTAGCAATGTGATGGAATTTTTGGGCATCAAATTCAGTAATGAGGCCGATTTTCTAAAAAAATCCATTGATGAAGCAGGAATTTGCGTGCTCCATGCTCCTTTGTTCCACCCCGCCATGAAAAATGTGGGACCCATCCGAAGGGAACTGGCCGTAAAGACCTTTTTCAATATGCTGGGACCAATGGTAAACCCCGCTTTTCCGAAAAACCAGATGGTGGGTGTTTTCAATTTGGAATTGGCCCGAATGTATGGCTACCTCTACCAAAATACCGATAAAAAATTCACGGTGTTGCACGCCTTGGATGGATACGATGAAATTTCGTTGACGGGAGATACCAAGACCATCTCCAACAATTCAGAGGGAATGCTGGCCCCTGCAGATTTTGGCGTTGCCAAGATTTCCCAATCTGAGATTACAGGTGGCGAAGACATTGCGGAGTCAGCCCAAATATTTTTGGATGTATTGCATGGAAAAGGAACCGAAGCACAAAATAATGTCGTTTGCGCCAATGCGGGCATTGCCATTGCCACTGTGGAAGGCATGACCCCAAAAGCGGGTTTTGAAAAGGCCAAAGAGTCTTTGTTGAGCGGCAAAGGATTGGAGGCCTTGAAGAAATTACAATCTTTGTCTTCATAGGTCGGGAGTCAGATGTCAGGAGTCGGGAGTTGAATTAGAGTGAAAAGTTGGTCAACAAAACAAAAATCATCCAACTAGTTATCATGGAATCAAAATTTAAATTCGAAAAAATCATTGTTTGGCAAAAAGCCATGGATTTTGGTGAAAAAATTAATGAAACAACCCAACTTTTCCCAAAAAAAGAAATATATAATCTCAGTTCTCAAATAAGAAGGGCTGCTGATTCAATTGCTCTAAACATTTCTGAAGGCTCAACAGGACAGACTAACCCAGAATTTAAAAAGTTCATGGGATATGCCATTCGCTCATTAACTGAAGTTGTTACCTGTTTACATAAAGCCAAAAGAAGAAAGTATGTCCCAACCGAAACCTTCAATACGCTTTATGAGGAAGCCTTTACTTTAATGAATATGATGGTTGCTTTTAGAAAAAACATCAAATAAAAATTGTGTACTTCCGACTTCGGGCTGCCGACTTCGGACAATTATTAAAAAATGAACATCCTAGACAAAATAGTAGCCGATAAACGTAGAGAGGTCGATTTGAAAAAATCATTGATTACAGTGGCTCAACTGGAGCAATCCGTGCTGATGGAACGCACCTTCATTTCCTTGGCTGAAGAACTAAAAAATAGCACTACGGGAATCATTGCGGAACACAAAAGACGTTCCCCTTCCAAATCGGTCATCAACCAGAGTTTGAATGTGCAGGATGTTGCCAAAGGTTATGCGGGGGCAGGTGTCTGCGGCATGTCCGTCCTTACCGATGGAAAATACTTTGGAGGTTCCTTGGATGATTTGGTGCTGGCACGGGCTTCGGTGAACATTCCGTTGCTCCGCAAGGAGTTTATTATTGATGAATACCAAATTGTGGAAGCCAAGGCCTATGGTGCCGATGTAATTTTATTGATTGCCGCCATTTTATCGCGAGAAGAAATCAAAACCCTGTCAGAAACCGCCAAAAGTTTGGGTTTGGATGTGTTATTGGAAGTCCATAATGAGGAGGAACTCCAAAAATCCATCATGCCCAGTTTGGATATGTTGGGTGTGAACAACCGGAACCTTAAGACTTTTGAGGTGAGTTTGAATACCAGCAAATCCCTTTCAGAAAAAATTCCGGATGAGTTTGTAAAGGTCTCAGAGAGTGGTATTAGTTCCATCGAGGCCATTCAAGAGCTCAAACCATACGGATACCAAGGTTTTTTGATTGGTGAAAATTTTATGAAGACCGATGACCCAGGCAAACATGCTGCTGATTTCATTAAAAATTTAGCATCATGAAACTGAAGGTCTGCGGTATGCACCATAACCCCACCGAGGTTGCCCAATTGCAACCCGACTATTTGGGCTTTATTTTTTGGGAACCTTCCTCCCGGTATTTCGAGGGAACCATTCCCCAATTGCCCAAATCCATAAAAAAAGTGGGCGTTTTTGTGGATGCTACCATTGAGGAAGTTTTGGAAAAAGTGGAGCAGTATCAATTGGATGCGGTTCAATTGCATGGGAAGGAAAGTCCTGAATATTGCGAAACATTAAAGGACAACTTTCTGTCAATTCGAGCGCAGTCGAGAAAAAAGAAAGTTGTTCCCCTTGATGAGGTCTCGACTGCGCTCGATCTGACAAATTTGGAAATCATCAAAGTGTTTTCCATCAAAGATGATTTTGATTTCTCTGTTCTGGAGAATTATGAAAAGGTGTGCGATTACTTCCTTTTCGATACCAAAGGAAAATTACCCGGAGGGAATGGGTACACCTTTGATTGGACCCTATTGGAGAACTATCCCTCTACCAAACCCTTCTTTTTAAGTGGAGGCATTGGATTGGAATCCGTTGAAAAATTGAAAGCGTTCAGAAAGAGTCTGGCATCAAAACACTGCTACGCCATCGATGTCAACAGTAGATTTGAGACCGAGCCTGGACTAAAAAACATAGAACATTTAAAAACATTTAAAAACACCTTACTGAACTGATTATGACATATCATGCAGATGAAAAAGGCTATTACGGCGAGTTTGGCGGGGCTTTTATCCCAGAAATGCTCTATCCCAACTGTGAGGAACTTCGGCAAAACTACCTCCGAATCATGGCGGAGCCTTCTTTTCAAGAAGAGTTCCATCAATTGCTAAAAGATTATGTAGGTCGACCTACCCCACTCTATTTTGCCAAGCGCCTTTCTGAAAAATACAACACGAAAATCTATCTGAAACGGGAAGATCTGTGCCATACGGGTGCCCATAAGGTCAATAACACCATTGGGCAGATTTTGATGGCGAAAAAGCTGGGGAAACACCGAATCATCGCCGAGACGGGGGCAGGTCAACATGGAGTGGCTACCGCCACCGTTTGTGCGCTTATGGGCATTGAATGCGTAGTGTATATGGGTGAAATAGATATTGCCCGTCAGGCACCCAATGTAGCCCGAATGAAAATGCTGGGCGCCGAAGTACGTCCTGCCAAATCGGGGAGTAGAACCTTAAAGGATGCCACTAACGAAGCCATCCGCGACTGGATCAATAATCCGGTGGACACACATTACATTATTGGTTCCGTGGTGGGGCCACACCCCTATCCGGATATGGTAGCACGGTTTCAATCTGTGATTTCGGAAGAAATCAAGGCCCAACTTTTGGAAAAAGAGGGTCGGGAAAATCCAGACTACGTAGTAGCCTGTGTAGGTGGTGGAAGCAATGCCGCGGGTGCCTACTATCACTTTTTGGACACACCTGAAGTTGGCATCATTGCTGTGGAAGCAGCCGGAAAAGGAATTCACTCCGGAGAAAGTGCCGCAACTTCGGTTTTGGGCAAAGTAGGTATTATCCATGGCAGCAAAACCTTGCTGATGCAGACCCAAGACGGACAAATTACAGAGCCGTATTCCATTTCCGCAGGATTGGATTACCCTGGGGTTGGGCCATTGCATGCCCATTTGTACACCTCAGGACGTGGAGAATTCATATCCATTACAGATGATGATGCCATGATCGCCGGGCTTGGACTTTGCCAATTGGAAGGGATTATCCCCGCCATTGAATCATCGCATGCCTTGGCCATTTTTGAGTACCGAAAGTTCAACCCAGATGATGTGGTTGTAGTGAACCTATCAGGTAGGGGCGATAAAGATTTACAGAACTATATAGATTATTTTAAATTATAACTGTCCCCTTGAGGGGACTTTAGGGGTGTTTTTACATCCCCCTCACCCCCTTCAATAGACACAGAATATCATGATGAACAGAATCAAACAAAAACTACAAGAGGACAACCCGCCTGCCGGACGAGCAGGAAAACTCCTCTCCATATATTTCACGGCAGGGTATCCCCAATTGAACGATACGGTACAAATCATCCAAGATTTGGAAAAAAGTGGGGTTGACTTCATTGAAGTCGGGCTACCCTTTAGCGATCCACTTGCGGACGGCCCTACCATTCAAGAAAGTTCTACGGCTGCCTTAAAAAATGGCATGCATACCGAATTGCTCTTTGAACAATTAAAGGACATTCGAAAAACCGTTTCCATTCCCCTGATTTTGATGGGCTATTTTAATCCCGTGCTTCAATACGGTGTAGAGAAATTTTGCCAAAAATGTCAAGAAATTGGTATCGATGGTCTCATTCTCCCAGATTTACCTTTGGATGTCTATCAAGAGGAATATGAATCCACTTTCAAGAAACACGGGCTTATCAATATCTTTTTGATTACCCCCCAGACCAGTGAAGAACGGATCAAGGCTATTGATGAAGCTTCTGAAGGTTTTATCTATATGGTAAGTTCAGCCAGTACCACAGGCGCCAAAGAAGGGTTTGGCGAAGAGCAGGCGGCCTATTTTAATCGCATTGCCAGCATGAACCTCAACAATCCACAGATTGTGGGTTTTGGCATTAGCAGTGCCCAAACGTTTCAACAGGCTACCGAAAAAACCAAAGGTGCCATCATTGGTTCTGCCTTTATTAAGCACTTAACTGAAAATGGGGTGGCAGGTATTAACAATTTTATAAATCAAATTCGTTAATTTTCGGTTTCAAAAACTGAACTCGAACTATGAAAAAAATTGCCCTTTTAGCATCCCTACTTATTGTCATTTCTGTTTCTGCCCAAGATGATATGGCCATCAAATCACAAGTGGCTTCTGCCATTACCGAACTACGAGAATTTATTGCCATCCCCAACGATGCTTTAAGTGCCGATGATATTGACGACAATGTGTTCTGGCTAAAACGAAAGTTTGGGGAACGAGGTTTTAACACCGCGGTCCTGGATACAGAAAACATGCCACTCTTTTTTGCAGCTTTGCCTGTGGATGATGGTAAGCCCACCATGCTTATTTACATGCATTTTGATGGACAGTCGGTAGACCCATCCAAATGGGACCAACCCAACCCGTACCAAGTCGTATTGAAAGCACCAGATGGCGATGGCTTTAAAACTGTTTCTTTTGATGAATTGGATGATGACATCAATTACGATTGGCGTTTGTTTGGACGTTCAACTTCTGACGACAAATCACCTATCATTATGTTGTTGAACACCATTGACCTTTTAAAAAAGGATGGGAAGGAAATTCCGTTCAATGTGAAGGTCATTTTGGATGGTGAGGAAGAGAAAAGCAGCAAACCACTGCCCAAGGCCGTAAAACAATACAGAGAATTACTGGAAGCCGACTTTTTGGTCATTGCTGACGGCCCCGTACATCCTTCTGGCGACCCAACCGTAGTCTATGGTTGCAGGGGAATCACCACATTGACCTTGACCACCTATGGCCCCGTAAAACCGCAACACAGTGGGCATTATGGAAATTATGCCCCAAACCCAGGGTTTCAATTGGCGCAATTGCTGGCCGGTATGAAAGATTCCAATGGCAAGGTGACCATTCCCGGTTATTATGATGGGATCGTCATTGATGAAGCTGCCATGGAAGTTTTGAAAAGTGTGCCCGATAGCGACGCTGAGATTGCAGATAAACTTCAGTTTAAAGCTGCGGAAAAAGTAGGTGGATTTTACCAAGAGGCCCTGCAATATCCATCCCTAAACATTCGCGGTATGGGTTCTGGCTGGATTGGAGACAAAGCCCGAACCATTGTCCCTGAAAGTGCCACTGCAGAGTTGGACCTTCGTTTGGTGGTGGAAACCGATGGCAATCGCCTGAAAAAGTTGGTGAAGGACCATATTACCAAACAGGGATACAAAGTGTTTGACCATGTTCCCACCAAAGAGGAGCGTATGGCTCATGATAAGGTGGTCACCATTACGGAAGGAAGTGTTACTGATGCTTTCCGCACCGATTTGGACAATGCCTATGGTCAATTTTTAGTGAAAACCTTGGGAGAACAGTTTGGAAAAGATGTGATTCAAATTCGTACTACTGGAGGAACCGTTCCCATTGCACCTTTTATCAATGAGTTAAAGATTCCAGCTTTTATTGTCCCAATGGTGAATCCAGATAACAATCAACACAGCCCCAATGAGAATCTAAAAATTGGACAATTGGCGTATGGTATTAAAGCATTTTATGGGATGTTGACTTCTGAAATGAACTAAAAAAACTCCCGATACTGCATCACCCGGAAATCAAACGTATTGAATTCAGGGTTTTTGCTTTTAAGTTCCTTGTACAATTGTAGACTTCCCACGGCACGGTTTGCCGCCCCGGAAGGGGCTGTCAAGGAAACTGTTCTTACGATTCTATCGCCAATTTCAACTTGATGGATGCGTGGTACCTCATCAGAAAGTACTTCTAACCTTAAGTCGTGTTCCTTGAGTTGTCTCCTGAAAAAATATTCAGGGCTATTTTTACTATTTCCTCCTGTAAATAGCAACGTGTGAACGTTCGGGTATTCCTGAAGATAACCAACCAAATCCCTAAGTACCACATTCTGCATCCCCAAGTCTGATGCATCAATTTTTTCCCGCTCCGCACTGTGGACAATATCACAGACTCCTATTTTGTGCTTTTTCAGGAAATGTTCCCGTTGGCCAATAGCTTCGGCGGTGTTTTCAAATTTAAGTTCCAATTCGAAAATTCGGTCTAGAATGGGCCACAGCATTCCATTGCAGCTTCCATAGCAGAAATCCACATCCTCCCTTCGCAACTCACCGGTGGTAAATCGCGGAGGAGGCAGCGTACCCACAATCAACTTTTTGGCCTCTGGAAATAGAAAAGGCTCGTAGGGATGTGTATGCAGAAATGGTTTCTTGCCCACTATTTGTACTTAAGACCCAACTTTAAGCCGAGTTTCTACTGGCGTTGATGTTCCCATACAGTGACCGGGTCACAATTTTCTCATACAGTTCCTTGTATTCTGAATTTTGAGTGATATGGTACAGTGCATTCTGTTGAATCACCAGCAACGGCAACACAATTTTCTCTCGGATTTTTACCGATTCCCGGGAAACTTCTTCATCCTCCATCAAAATTTTCAATCCTGAAATCTGTAGAAGCATCTTTTTGGACAACTCAAATTCTTCATGTAGAATACTCCAAAACTCCCCATACTCTGGATCTTCTTTCATGTAACTGGTCAAACCAAAATTGGTCTTCGCCAAAGACATCATACTGTTGTGCATCAAAGCTCTAAAAAAGGGCACATCCTTATATAGCTTTTTCACCTCACTGAGTCGTCCTTCTTCCTTGAGTTTGGCAATTGCGGTTCCCAATCCAAAATACCCGGGAACGTTCTGCTTCAACTGGCTCCAAG
This sequence comes from Allomuricauda sp. CAU 1633, assembly GCF_017313225.1. Lineage (GTDB taxonomy): Bacteria > Bacteroidota > Bacteroidia > Flavobacteriales > Flavobacteriaceae > Flagellimonas. The sequence goes on from NZ_JAFLNE010000003.1 coordinate 46,962, forward strand.
ACCCCACAAATGAAATGGCCCTCAAATCGGAAAGGGTCAGTTTTGCTTTGTTGCCCCGTTTACCAGGTCTACTTCCGATATTGGCTTTTGTATAATACTTCAAGGTGCTTCTGTGCTCCAAATAGGGGATGAATTTGTCGTGTTGCTTCAGCGCATCGTATTTTCCAAAACTGAGGTCGGATAGTTCCTCAATCAATTTGCGCTGTGCTCCGGAAATCACCAATTCTTTTCCAAAAAGATTATTACTCAACCCAGCGGTAAGCAATTGCTCAGAGTTGTGGATAAACTGCTCCTTAGTACCGTAGGTACTGGTAATGGTCTGCCCTTGGATGGTAAGCTGAATCTCATGGTTGGCCACATCCTTGGTCTGGGCGGCATAGAACCTGTGGGTTTTTCCACCACCCCTAGCTGGTGGTCCTCCCCTTCCATCAAAGAAAATAGCTTTAATTCCATTTTTCTTGCAGACTTTACTTAGGGTTTCCTTGGTTTTAAGGATGGACCAATTGGCCTTTAAGTAACCTCCATCCTTGGTACCGTCCGAAAAGCCCAACATAATGGTATGGGTCTCTTTCCTTCGTTCCAAATGCTTTCGATAAGCAGGGATATCAAACAAGGTCTGCATGACTTCCTCTGCGGCTTCCATACCTTTCATGGTCTCGAACAACGGAACGATGTCAAAAGTGATGTCCTTTTCATCCCAACCGCACCATCTGAACAATCCAAATACGAATAGGACTGCAAAAATATCCTCTGAATTACTGATGATGTATCGGTTACACCCATCTTCCCCATTTTTTGCCTGAATCTCGGCCAACTGTTGGATGTTGGCAATGGTATCTTTTACAATGTCATCGTCAAAATCCTCTGGGTTCAAGGTAATGTTCTCTTTCAACAACCATTTAATGAGTTCCTTTTCTTTTAGTTCAGAGATACTTTCCTTGATGGCTCCTTTTTGTTTTAAAATGGATTCCACTACCAATGTGTGCTTGCTATGATCTTGGCGGATATCCAGAGTGGCAAAATGCGTCCTGAAAATATGGACTTTATCAATAAACTGATCCAATTCATCCAAATACAGCCCATGATAATCTGCAATCAATCCTTCACGAATGGTAGTCAAGTGTTCAATAATCTCTTCATACGAAATGGGGGCGTTGGGATCAAACATGGCCTTGTAGAGTTTGCCACTTAACTCGTTAATATGTTCCCGAACACCTTTAAACGTCAGCTTTTTACGAATCTCCTTCAACTCATTGTAGTAACATTTCATCAAGGTTAACCGAAGCTCATCCGCCACTTGCTTAGTTATGCCCGCCGTTACAAACGGATTGCCATCCCTGTCCCCACCAGGCCAAAATCCAAGTTTAATGATGTTGAAATTCTCAAAATCATCATCCCTAATATTGCTTTTTACATACTGGTAGAGTTCCCCAACAGCATGGTAATAGGTGTTCCGTAAAATATAGATGATGTTTTTGGCTTCGTCTAACGGGGTGGGCTTTTTAGCATTGACCAAGGAGGTCAAACCCAACTGTTGCAGAATAACATCAATATCATAAATCCGGTCCTCGTTGATCAGCGACTGTAGTTCCGCAATAATATCCAATACCGCGGGAGTATAAAATTGGGTCGGGTGGGCGGTTAAAACAATTCGTGCGCTAAATGTGGAAAGCTTTTTAGAGACCTTGTCCCAGTTTTTGGTTCGGTTCACCAACTCAAAATAATCTTTGATGGTCAATGAATTGCTATATTGCTGCAATTTTGAAAAAGCGGAATCTTCCACACTGTCATACAACACCACCTGACGTTCTACATACTGAATGATTCGAAACATAAAATCCAATCGCTCCCTTTCATCCGCTATATTGGCAAAATTGGCAAAGAACACCTCCAAGATTTCTTGTGGATCTTTTCCTTCCTTAAGCCCTTTTTCACATTGATCAAGCAAAAGTGGGATGAGCATCCCCACATTCTCCACATTTTTATAGGGCAAACTTAAAAATAGGCTATTGTATATATTGAATTTATTGGTTACCGATTTTTTAAACTCTTCTAATCGTCTGGACTGCTGCATGGATTTTCGGTGTTAGTGTTCTTATTCATAAATGAGCATCTAAAGATCGGCATAAAAGCCAAACCTTAAGATTAAATTTACTCCTATCACAATTTAAGACATGTGTTCCACAAACCTAACACCTTGTCTAGTTTTTTAAAAGGAGTTGCCCTTAAATCTCGGAGATAAATTTTAAGATTACCGTATGAAAACGGGTTGATTTTCCTTGAGGGTGTGCTCATTACTGAAAACATACCCATCATAATCAAACCCTTTAATGTCATTCAAGGTTTTTGCATCCGTATCCAAAATGTAACGAACCATGGAACCTCTTGCCTTTTTGGCAAAAAAACTGATGACTTTGAGTTTATCGTTCTTCCAATCCTTAAAAATTGGCGTGATGACGGGTACTCTCAATTTTTTCTCATCAATGGCTCCAAAATACTCGTTGCTCGCCAGGTTGATGAATAATTCCTCCTCTTCCAATTCTTCGTTTAAATGATCCGTGAGCTGCTTTTTCCAAAACTCATACAAGTTCTTTTTGCGTGCCACTTTTAATTGGGTCCCCATCTCCAATCGGTAAGGTTGCATCAAATCCAAGGGCTTTAAAATTCCATATAGTCCAGATAAAATGCGAAGGGTATCTTGCAAACTTTCCAACTTTTGTTCTGGAATGGTATAGGCGTCCAACCCCTGGTACACATCCCCATTAAAGGCGTATACCGCTGGCCTGGCGTTGTCCGTAGTAAAAGGCAATGAAAATTGTTGGTTGCGTTCCCAATTGAGTTCAGCAAGATTATCTGAAATAGACATCAACTTGGATAAAGCTTTCGGCTTTTTCTTTTTTAGGATACCGTTCAACTTTTCGGATTGCTCCAAAAATTGGGGTTGGCTATATTGTGATGTGGGCAACGCGGTTTCAAAATCGAGTGACTTGGCCGGTGATACTACAATTTTCATCGGGAATTAATTTTCCGTAAAAATAGGGAGGTTTTTGGTTTTTTAATAGGATGCACCAAAGGTGTTTTCAATCTTAAGATTGAGGGAAACTATGATTCATTGTGCTTGGCATATCCACGCCACTTTTCAATACAGTTCACCATATCTTCGGGCAATTCGGAATCAAAACGCATAAATTTTCCCGTTACCGGATGTTCAAAACCCAAGGTCTTGGCGTGCAGTGCCTGTCTGGGCAAAATCTTAAAGGCATTTTCCACAAATTGTTTGTACTTGGTGAATGTGGTACCCTTCAAAATTTTATCGCCACCATAGCGCTCATCGTTGAACAGCGTATGGCCAATATACTTCATATGCACCCGAATCTGGTGGGTCCGTCCAGTTTCTAAGCGACACGAAACCAAGGTTACGTAACCTAATCGTTCCAAAACCTTGTAATGGGTCACGGCTTCCTTGCCCTCATTCCCTTCGGGAAAAACCATCATCTGCAATCGGTTTTTGGGATTACGACCAATATGGCCCTCCACAGTACCTTCATCCTCCTCCACATTGCCCCAGACCAAGGCCACATATTCGCGCTCACTGCTCTTTTCAAAAAATTGTTGGGCCAAATGGGTCATGGCGATTTCGGTTTTGGCAATCACCAAAAGTCCAGAGGTATCTTTGTCAATTCGATGCACCAAACCAGGCCGTTCGGAACTATTATTGGGCAAATTGTCAAAATGGTATACCAAGGCGTTAATAAGGGTTCCCGAATAATTTCCATGACCGGGATGCACCACCATGCCGGCGGGCTTGTTTACCACCAGCAGGGCATCATCTTCATACACAATATCCAGTGGAATGTTCTCCGGAGTCAACAAAAACTCATAAGGGGGATGCTCAAACAGCACCTTTACCTCATCCCCTGCCTTTACTTTGTAATTTTGTTTTACGATTGCTCCGTTCACCCAAATATGGCCTTCTTTGGCCGCCTGCTGAATCTTGTTTCTGGTGGCATTTTCAATGAAGTTCATCAAAAACTTATCCACGCGCAATGGGTCCTGACCTTTCGAGGCTACAAATCGATAATGCTCAAAAAGTTCGTCCTGGGATAGTTCTAGATTTTCAGAATCGTCCATTACTCTTGGGAATCAGCCTGAACGCGTGCACTACCGGGTATGGTTCCATTGCCACAAATAAGTTCAACCTTGGAGGTTTTGGGCAATTTGTCGCCGGGTTTTACATATTTCCCTTTGTGCTTCATATTGTAGACCATGTCCTTGCCCAACTCATCAATGTAGGTTACCCGTTCCACTTCCAGTCCAACCGCACGCAACATGGATGCTGCATTCCGTTGGGTGACTTGGATGATGTCTGGCACACTCACCTTTTTGTATCCGGATGGATTTACCGTAAAATAAATTTTACGGTTGCTTTTTACCTTACTTCCGGCATGGGGGTTTTGCTCCAAAATGGAAAACCGTGGATAATCTGGGTTATAGTTGGATGAATCCAGTACCTGATAACGCAATCCGGCATCTTCCACCGCTTCCCGCATTTCGGAAACTGACATTTTGGAAAAGTCAGGAACCTCAACAAACTCACCATGGTTGGTAGTGCCCTTTAGCCATTGTAAGGTTAAAAGCACCAAAACCACAACGGCCACTACTGCCAATCCGAGTTGGATGAAAAATGTCTTGCTTTTTAGAAAGTTCAAAAATTGTTTCATGCAAAATGCCTTATGTGGACAAATATAGGAAAGCCAGTCCTTTTTTCTTTATTTTGGCAGAGCGATTCGACAAGCCAATGAAAAAAAATATTGCCATTGTAATGGGCGGCTATTCCAGTGAGTATGGAATTTCGATAAAAAGCGGTAACGTAGTGTATCGCTATTTGGATAGGGAAAAATACAATCCGTACCGCATCATCATCACCAAAGAGAAGTGGGTATTTTTAAATGATGCTGATGAGGAATTTCCTCTGGAAAAATCCGATTTCAGTATCGTGCTTGATGGCAATAAAATCAATTTTGACTGTGTTTTCAACGCCATACATGGAACACCGGGTGAAGATGGTCTGCTTCAAGCTTATTTTGAACTGTTGGGCCTTCCCCAGACTTCATGCAACCATTACGAAGCTGCCCTTACGTTCAACAAAAGGGACTTGTTGAGTACGCTTAAACCGTATGGGGTCTACTGCGCCACTTCTTATTATTTGGATAAGGGCGACAGCATAAATGAGGACGTCATTGTTGACAAGGTAGGGCTTCCCTGTTTTGTGAAGGCCAATAGGGCCGGGAGCAGCTATGGAGTCTCCAAAGTTTACAAAAAGGAAGAGCTCAATACCGCTCTTGACAATGCCTTTTCTGAAGATGACCAAGTTATTATAGAGTCTTTTTTGGATGGCACCGAAGTTTCCGTGGGGGTCATTACCTATAAAAATCAGGTCACGGTTCTTCCCATTACAGAAATTGTTTCCGACAATGATTTTTTTGATTTTGAGGCTAAGTACGAAGGAAAGTCGCAAGAAATAACCCCTGCTCGAATCTCCAAAATACAAGAAACCAATGTAAGATATTGGGCAGAATTTATTTATAAAACGGTGGGATTAAAAGGATACTCACGCAGTGAATTTATCTTCATTGGCGATACGCCCTATTTATTGGAAGTGAATACCACCCCGGGACTTACCGAAGAAAGCATTCTTCCCAAACAAGCCAAAGAAGCTGGTTTATCGCTTGAAGAATTATTTGCCAGTGCCATTGAGGAAGCTTTACGATAGAAAATCCGTATTTTTAGTCAAACTTTGCCATACATGAGACGTGCCATTTTTCCAGGTTCCTTTGATCCCCTGACCTTGGGGCATTATGACATCATTAAAAGAGGTATCACACTTTTTGATGAGCTCGTCATCGCCATTGGGATCAATGCCGACAAAAAATACATGTTCACCTTGGAAGAGCGCACCAAATTCATAAAAGAGGCTTTTAAAGATGAACCCAAGATCAAAGTGGTTACCTATGAAGGGCTTACGGTAGATTTTTGTAAAAAAATAGGGGCTGATTTTATTTTACGGGGTCTTCGCAACCCTGCGGATTTTGAATTTGAAAAGGCCATTGCCCATACCAACCGAAAACTTTCGGAGATAGAAACTGTCTTTTTATTGACCTCCTCGGGCAAATCCTACATAAGTTCATCCATTGTAAGGGATGTTATCCGAAATGGAGGTGACTACACCGGTTTAGTTCCCGACACCGTTATTGTAAAGCGCTAATTTTCGCAGTATTTTTGTAGCCTTCCTGTCTTTTTGTAGGTTAAATCTGTTATCTTTAGGTATATCAAACCTTGACATTTGTCAATAAAACAACATTTTTGCCCCGTTTCACAACAAATACTAAGTAAGAAAATTCAATACCTATACATTGGTCGGAAATTTCTTAATTGTAGAAAGTTTCCCTAATAACCCCGTATTTTGAAAGCAGTTGAGAGGATTGCCCAACATTACTTACTGAAACAACTTCCCACAGCAACAGCGCTTGTGGGCGTCGATGGCATTCTTATTGATGCTTCGGATTCTTGGCTGCATACTTTTGGTCTTTGTCCAAAAGATGCCTTAGGTGTTTCTGTCTATCGTCTCTTCAAAAACTACAATGCGGATTGTGGTAAAAGCCTTAAGCAATGTTTGGGGAAAAGCACTACACATACCTGTAAATTCAGCAAAAGGGAAGGTTCTTCCGTATCATGGTATGAAAATACGTTTACCCCTTGGTACGATGAAAAGGAGAACTTGATCGGCTCTATAATTCAAACCCATAACATTACCGAAGAGATACTTAAGGAAAAGGAGCTGGATAGGATGATCAAGCTACTTAAGACTAAATCTGAAGTTGCCAAAGTAGGTTACTGGGAGTTTGATCTTATCACAGAAGAGCTTTTTTGGTGCGAAGAAACTAAAAAGATTCACGAAGTCCCTCCTTCTTATATCCCTAATACAAATGAAGCCATTGAGTTTTTTAAACAAGGATATGACAGAAACAGAATATCCATGCTGTTTCACCAAGCCTTAAGTCAAAAAGCCCCTTACAGTGAAAAAGTAGTTATAATCACCCCCAATGGAAAAGAAAAATGGGTTAAAGCTATGGGTAAACCTATAGTGGAAAATGGAGTAGTGGTTAAAATGTTTGGCACATTACAAGATATCCATGATCAGGTTTTGGTCGAAATGCAAACCAAGGAAAACCAACAACTTTTAACCACTCTTATAGATAATATTCCCTTGAACATATTCATCAAGGATATAGATTCCAAAAAGATTTTGGTCAATAAGGCGGAATGTGAGTATTTGGAAAAAAGCCCAGAGGAATTAATAGGGAAAACTGATTTTGACCTATATGATGAGGAAATTGCCAAAATCTCGCGGGAAGAAGATCTAGAAGTGATGCGCTCCTTAAAACCCATGATCGGCAAGGAAACCATGAGTATCCGAAAAGATGGGGAAACCACCTATTTTTTAACATCAAAAATTCCTTTGCTTGATCTGGATGGTAAAGTAAATGGACTTATTGGGATCAGTATGGACATTTCTGGCCTAAAAAAGAAGGAAGACCAGTTGAGAGACCTTATTAATGTTACTTCACTTCAAAACAAGAAGTTGATCAACTTTGCACACATTGTTTCCCACAACCTTAGATCTCACTCTGCCAACTTCTCCATGCTTTTGGAATTCTTGGCCAAAGAAGAGGACGAGGCCGAAAAAGAACGAATTGTAAGCATGTTGTCCAATGCATCGGACAACTTAATGGAAACTTTGGAAGACCTCAACCAAATCATCGATATCAACACCAACGTTAATCTGGAAAAAGAGGCACTAAACCTGCATCAAAATATAAATAGGGTCCAAAATAACCTTTCCGCCTTTTTGGGTAAGCATCAGGCTGAAATACAAAATAACGTTCCAAAAAATTTAGAAGTACAAAGCGTTCCTGCCTATTTGGATAGCATTATCCTTAACCTGATGACCAATGCTGCCAAATATAAAAGTCCTGATAGAAAACCCATCATCAGAATCAACGCCAGCAAACACGAAAAGACCACAATTTTTAGTTTTTCGGATAATGGATTGGGAATAGATCTGGAAAAATATGGCGGTAAAATATTTGGTATGTACAAAACGTTCCATAATAATAAAGAGGCTCGAGGGCTTGGTCTTTATGTCATTAAAAACCAAATAGAAGCCATGGGCGGAAGTATAACAGTTAGTAGTGAAGTAGATAAAGGTACTACATTCAATGTGTATTTTAATGAAGAAGATCAGTAGCATATTTATTGTGGACGATGATCCCATAACCGTATTTGGAATACGGAAAATGTTGAAGCCCGTTGCCCTTTGTGACGATGTCCAAATCTTTCAAAATGGAAAAGAGGCCTTGGATGCCCTAATTCAGAGAAAGGATGAAGGAGGAGATATCCCCGAAGTCATATTTTTGGACATTAATATGCCCATTATGGATGGATGGGATTTTTTGGAAGAGATCATGACCTTGAATCTCAATGAGAAAATCATCATCAACATGATCACCTCATCCATAGATCCGTTGGACTATCAAAAATGGAACGAAGCAAAGGTCAAGTGCCCGCACATTCTCAATTTTAAAAACAAACCCATCTTTAAAATTGAGCCGTCAGATTTGGAATGCATCCATCTTGCTTCTTGATCATAATATTCCGTATTTTTAAGCTTTAAACGAGTTTTTATAATTCAAAAAGAGCTTCATTTATCTTGAAACGCATCATCTTTCTTGCTGTTTTGGTATTGCTCATATCCTGTGAAACAAAAACAGAGGATAAAGTAGCTTCGTACCAAACCTTTTTCGAAACTTCGGATGGTCTGGAAACCCCAACGTATCAGGAAACCATTGCCTTTTATATTAATTTGGCACGTGATTTTCCAGAGATCAACATTCACACCATTGGCAAGACCGATAGTGGGTATCCGCTTCACATGGTCACCTTTAATCCGGATGGGGATTTTAATTTTGAAAATGTCAGAAAGGAAAAGTCCATTATCCTGATCAACAATGGCATCCACCCAGGGGAAAGTGATGGTATTGATGCAACCATGCTGTTGTATCGGGACCTTGCAATTGAAAAACTGCAACCACCTAAAAAAACCATCTTGGTCACCATTCCCATCTACAACATTGGTGGAGCACTCAATAGAAACTCCACCACCAGAGCCAACCAGAACGGCCCATTGGAGTATGGGTTCAGGGGGAATGCCCAGAACTATGACCTCAACCGAGATTTTATTAAAATGGACACCAAGAATGCGAAGAGTTTTGCCGATATTTTCCATTTGGTAAAACCTGATGTTTTTATTGACAATCATGTGAGCAACGGAGCTGATTATCAATATATCTTGACCCACCTGTTCACACAGCACAACAAATTGGGTGGGGAATTGGGAAATTATCTTCATGAAAAGTTTATGCCTGGTCTGGAAAATTCCTTGGCGGAAAAGGATTGGGACATTACCCCTTATGTAAATGTGTTCAACGTACCACCCGAGCTAGGGTTCAGCCAATTTATGGACCACCCCAGATATTCAACCGGGTACACCTCCTTATGGAACACTTTGGGGCTCATGGTGGAGACCCACATGCTAAAACCATACAAACAGCGGGTTGAGGGTACCTACCAACTTATGGAAAGTTTGATCAATGTGGTGGAAAAAGAGCATGACACTATAAAATCCCTTCGCAAGGAAACTATGGACAATAATCTTGCCCGCTCCGAATATTATTTTAATTGGCAGGTAGACACCACACAAACTTCAACCCTCAATTTTAAGGGGTTTGAAGCAGATCGCCTACAAAGTGAAGTTACCGAATTGCCCCGTTTAAAGTATGATCGGGATAGACCTTTCACCAAAGAGACGGTGTACAGGGATTATTTTTATCCAACGGATACGGTTACGGTTCCTGCTGCCTACATTCTAAAGCAAGGATGGCAGAAGGTGACAGATAGACTGGATGCCAACAAGGTCAATTATTTTAAATTGGAAAAAGACACCACACTGACCATTGAAGCCTACCATATTTCTGATTACCAGACCAGAAATATGCCGTATGAGGGCCATTATCTGCATTACAACACCCAGGTGGAAAAGCATTCCAAAAAAGTTCATTTTAGGGCTGGTGACGTTGTAGTTCCAACTCAGCAGAATGGTATTAGGTATATTTTGGAAACGCTGGAACCACAAGGCGTGGATTCCTTTTTCAACTGGAACTTTTTTGATACCATACTTCAGCAAAAAGAAGGATTTTCACCGTACGTCTTTGAAGACATTGCTTTGGAAATGCTTCAGAAAGATTCTGTGCTACAGCAAAATTTTATGCTCAAAAAGGAATTGGACGCGCAGTTTTCAGAAAATTGGTATGCCCAATTGGATTGGATATTTCATCAATCCAAATATTTGGAAGAGGCCTATCTCAATTATCCTGTGTACCGCATCGGCAAAAATTCCGAATCAGCAGGGATATTGTCTAGGCCATAGTCTTGGGATTGTCCTCAAACAAAATCTTGATATTGTGATAGGAATTTTCCAAGGCCTTTGCTGTTTTCTTGGGACCTTTCCATTTTACCTTAATAATACCTTCCGACTTGTCGCCCACCAATTTACCTTTGTAGTTTGTGGACATGGCAAACCAGTGCACCTCTTTTAATCGATACTCCCCACCTCTTTTAAAAATATGGTAGGTGGTCCGCAAGAATTTTTCAATAACCAAGCCCTCTACTCCAGTTTCCTCTTCAACTTCGCGGATGGCGGCATCCTCTATGGACTCTCCTTTGTCAACTTTGCCCTTGGGCAAATCCCATTTTTTATTTCTGTAAATGAAAAGCACCTTCCCTTTTTTGTTGGTCACAAAACCACCCCCAGCCACAACAACAGGAATCTTGTGGCGGAACATCTTCATCAATTTAAGGATATCTGGATGATAGAAATAGGCCTTGTCCAACTTTCCTTCGGCCAATAATTCGATAGCTTTTGTAACCGAGTCATCTTCCAAGGAAAAGAGGTTCCCATTGGAATCTTTTGGGCGCTTGTTTGTTAAAATCAGTGGGGACTCATTAACAAAAACTTCATACATTTGCGCAATGGTTTTAGATAAGGGAATTGCTAAAAAAACAGCAGAGCTGCTTTTACAAATTAATGCAATTAAGTTGGAACCCGAAAATCCATTTACGTGGGCTTCTGGGTGGAAATCTCCAATTTATTGTGATAACAGGATAATGCTCTCGTATCCGGAAATCCGAAATTTTGTTAGGGAAGAGATGGCCAAACAGGTGGAGAACCTGTATGGGAAACCCGATATCATCGCCGGAGTGGCCACAGGGGCCATCGGAATTGGCATTTTGGTAGCGGAAGCCTTGGGATTACCGTTTATTTATGTGAGACCAGAGCCCAAATCCCACGGCAGACAAAATCAGATTGAAGGCAGTTTGGAATCGGGCCAGACCGTTGTGGTCATTGAAGACCTCATCAGTACCGGAAAAAGCAGTCTCAATGCCGTTAGAGCCTTAAAAGATAGTGGTGCCAATGTAAAAGGCATGTTAGCCATTTTCACCTATGGTTTTCCAGTGGCAACCACTAATTTTGAAAAAGAAGAAGTGGAATTGCACACCCTTTCAGATTATGAGCATTTGATCGAGCAAGCTTCTGAAACCCATTACATCAAAGAATCACAGTTGAATACCCTTTTGCAGTGGAAATCCAATCCACAGCAATGGAAATAAATCTTCAAATATGCACATTGAAGTCCCTAAAAAGAAAGTAGCCAAGAGCGATAAAGAAGTTTTTGATTTTCTGACCGACATCAAAAATTTTGAGACTCTTATGCCCGCCAATATTGACAAATTTGAGGTATTAGACGAAAAGACCTTCAAATTTGCCCTAAAGGGCATGCCCGAAATCATACTACGGCTCAAAGAGCAGATTCCCCATGAAAAAGTGATTTTGGGAGCTGCAAGTGATAAACTTCCGTTTACCTTGACCGGTGACATTACCGCCTTGGGTGATAACGAAAGTGAGGTTGCATTGAGTTTTGAGGGTGAGTTCAATGCCATGATGGCGATGATGATCAAATCCCCGATCACCAATTTTATGGAGACCCTATCTACAAATATGGAAAAGATAGGTCAGTAAAGCAGGGAAACTTCTTTGAGGTCGAATTCCTTAAAAACATGATCTTCCAATTCCAGAACCAGTTTACCCGAACTGGATATTTTCCGAATAAATCCCATGAATAGTTCACCATGGGCATCTGTAAAGGTGGATGGTTTGTCCTTTCGGAACAAAAAGCGTTCGTAGGAAGGTAACAGCTGGGTCACCGTTTTCTCCTCAATTCCCTGAAAATAATGAGCCAATCTTTCTAAAATTAGCCGTAAAAGCTCATCCAAGTCAAAATATTGCCCACTTATAGAGCTCAACGAGCCAGCCTTATCTAAATTTTCAAAGGAAATTTGATTCACATTCAATCCAATCCCAATAATAGAATGTTGCACCCACTGCCCTTTCATGGTATTTTCAATCAATATGCCACAAATTTTCAGTGAACCTGACATTATGTCGTTGGGCCATTTTACACTGACATTGGGTATGGAAAGTTCCGTAAGTACATCACAAATGGCCAAGGAAACGCAGATGTTCAAGTTAAACTGATGGATTGCATGTAATGCATCAAACTTTTTTAAAATACTGAATGTCAAATTTTTACCGGATTCAGATTGCCAAGAAGACCCCATTTGCCCCCTTCCCTTCAACTGATTTTTGGTCACAACCACAGTGCTGTCCACTACATTTTTAGACCGTAAAAGATCCTTTAAATACAGATTTGTGGAGTCCGTGGCATCAAGTTTGATAATTTGAGGTAGCTCTCCCAATGTGGTATGCCTTTATGATATGTTAAAATCTAGGGCTAAGAAAGCAAAAAAAATATAACTTTGTAAAAACTAAAATTTTTGAATGCAGAAAACGAAAGCAAGCGCAGATGAACTGATTGCCTTAATTTTACATGGGATTGAAGACGTTAAAGGAGTTGACATAAATCTACTTGATCTTAGGGAAATCGAAAATACTGTTTGCGACTACTTTATAATCTGCAATGGTACTTCCAATACACATGTAAACGCAATTGTCTCCTCCATTCAAAAGACCGTGAGCAAGGCCATACATGATAAGCCTTGGCACATTGAGGGTTCTGAGAACGCAGAATGGGTCTTAATGGATTATGTTAATGTTGTTGTACATGTATTTCAAAAACACATTAGGGAATTCTACGACATTGAGGGACTTTGGGGAGATGCCAAAGTAACGCTTGTGGAGAGCAGCTACAATTCTTAAAAAAAAATGGCAAAAGAGAACAACCCAAATAACGCTCCTAAGAAACCTCGTTTTAGTTCGTGGTGGATATACGGCGTGGTAATTGCATTAATTATTGGCTTCCAATTTTTTGGAGGCAGTACGTTTACAAATACCGAAAAAACAACCACTTCAGAGCTTCAGGAGTTTTTACGTAATGGTGATATTGAAAAAATAGTCATCATTACCAATACACGTCAAGCCAAAGTCTTCCTAACAGAAGAAGCCCTTAAAAAGGATGTGCATAAAGGCGTGGCCGAAAAGCCATTGCTCCCATCCACAGGTTTGGTACCCCAATATGTTTTGGACTATGGCGACCTACAGATATTTCAAAATGAAATCACCGAGATAAAAAAGGAGAATAATCTGGACACCATCATTGAATTTGACACTGAATCCAATGTACTGGGTGACCTGCTGCTCTCTTTACTCCCATTTGCCTTGATTATAGGGATTTGGATTTATTTGATGCGAAGGATGTCCGGCGGTGCAGGTGGTGGTGCCGGAGGCCAGATTTTCAACATTGGAAAATCAAAAGCTAAGCTTTTTGACGAAAAAACAGACACCAGAACCTCCTTTAAGGATGTAGCTGGATTGGAAGGTGCCAAAGAGGAAGTTCAAGAAATTGTGGAATTCCTCAAAAACCCCGACAAGTATACCTCACTGGGTGGTAAAATTCCAAAGGGCGCCTTATTGGTAGGCCCTCCCGGGACAGGTAAGACCCTTTTGGCCAAAGCCGTTGCCGGCGAAGCCAAAGTGCCTTTTTTCTCATTGTCCGGTTCTGACTTTGTGGAAATGTTTGTAGGTGTGGGTGCATCACGGGTACGTGACTTGTTCAAGCAAGCCAAGGATAAATCACCCGCCATCATTTTTATTGATGAGATTGATGCCATTGGTCGTGCCAGAGGAAAAAACAACTTTACAGGCTCCAATGACGAGCGTGAAAATACATTGAACCAATTATTGACCGAGATGGACGGTTTTGGCACCAATACCAACGTTATTGTGTTGGCCGCTACCAACCGCGCCGATGTCTTGGACAAAGCCTTGATGCGTGCTGGACGTTTTGACCGCCAGATCTATGTGGACCTTCCTGATATCAGGGAGCGAAAAGAAATTTTTGAGGTTCACCTGCGTCCCATTAAAACGGCTGAAACCTTGGATTTGGACTTTTTGGCCAAACAAACGCCTGGATTCTCTGGAGCGGATATTGCCAACGTCTGTAACGAAGCTGCCCTGATTGCCGCTCGAAAAGAGAAGAAAGCGGTTACGAAGCAGGATTTCTTGGATGCCGTTGATAGAATTGTGGGTGGACTCGAAAAGAAAAACAAAATCATTACCCCAGAGGAGAAAAAGACCATCGCCTACCATGAGGCGGGGCATGCTACCGTAAGCTGGATGCTGGAACATGCCGCACCTTTGGTAAAGGTGACCATTGTTCCTCGTGGACAATCCTTGGGAGCAGCTTGGTACCTTCCAGAAGAGCGATTGATTGTGCGCCCCGAGCAAATGTTTGATGAAATGTGCGCCACTATGGGTGGCCGTGCTGCTGAGAAGGTCATGTTCGATAAAATTTCAACCGGGGCATTGAGCGACTTGGAAAAAGTGACCAAACAAGCCCGCGCCATGGTCACCATATATGGCCTCAACGATGAATTGGGGAACATCACATATTACGATTCCTCCGGTCAAAACGAATATGGTTTCACCAAGCCGTATAGCGAGGAAACCGCCCAAAAAATTGATTTGGAAATATCCAAGATGATAGAGGCACAATACCAGCGCGCCATAAAGTTGTTGGCCGACAACAAAGATAAACTGAAAGAACTAGCCGATAGACTCTTGGAAAAAGAAGTTATCTTTAAAGACGATTTGGAAAAGATTTTTGGCAAGAGACCATTCGAAAAAGAAGAATTGGAAGAAGAAGCAGCAAAATAAGATTCAAGTTCAATTAGAAGTATAAATTGATATTGACAAAACGCACTTGATACCATAAATGGGAGTTTTTAATAAGCTTTTTGGAGGAGGAAAAAAGGTTTCCAAGGAAACTTTGGAAACCCGTGGAGAGCATATGCCAGATTTAAAAATTCCCGTAGATGAAAAATTTACCATCTATTTTAAGAAAAATGGGGGCAAGTTTATTTACTGTGAAGATTTTTCTGAAATCTCCGAGGCCTTAAAAAGTATCATCTCCGAAAACAACTGGCAGAACCACCTTTTCTATTCCATGAATCCACAGTTGGAAACACGGTTTGCTTCAGAAAAAATAGAATTCACCAACAACAGACAAGAAAGTGATATTTTCTTTACCACTTGTGAGCATTTGGTTGCCCACAATGGCTCCATTTTGGTGTGCTCCAACCAAATCAAGGAAAAAAAGTTGAACGAACTCCCTTCAAACCTGATTGTATTTGCCACCACCAGTCAGTTGGTGGACTCCATCAGTGAGGCATTAAAGATCATAAAGGAGCGCTATCAAAAAAATATTCCCAATAATATTACCACTTTAAAACACTTTCAACCTACACCGGAAAACAAAGATGATTTCCTTTCCTACGGAAGTGCTTCAAAAAATGTCTATCTTTTACTTTTAGAAGACTATTGATTACATGAGAGAAATTTTAAGGCGCTCCATTACAGGGGTCATCTACGTGGTGCTTCTTTTGGGGGCTGTTTTTTTAAGCTCAGATGCCTTCGACTTTCTATTCATGGCATTTGGTTTGGCCTGCCTTTATGAATTTAAAAGGATTGTCCGCCTTAAAGGGTATTACATTTTTGCCGCTTACTTAACCCTTTGGTGGGCCTTTATCTATTTGGTACAAGACAGCACGGCGGTCAACATTCTAATGTTGCTGACCATTGCCGTAGATTTGGCCTTACTTGTGTTCCTCTTTTCCAAAAAACCCAAGAAATTTACTGACCTTCAAAAGTTTGTGATAGCGGTCTTTTACATTGGTGGAGGATGTATTTTTCTAACGATGATTCCATACGAGGAAAATAATTTTGCCCAATTTCTTATCATGGGCATATTTATCCTTATTTGGGTCAACGACACCTTTGCCTATTTGGTAGGCCGCACTTTAGGTCGAACAAAACTGTATCCTACAGTTTCTCCAAAAAAAACCATTGAAGGTTCTTTGGGAGGTCTTATTTTTGCATTGGCGTCAGCATACTTTATGTCCTGCTATGAATCCAGATTATCCTTGACCGAATGGATGATTTTGGCCACAGTGATAGTAATAGCGGGCAGTTTGGGGGATTTGCTGGAATCCAAGTTTAAACGAATGGCAGGTGTAAAGGACAGCGGTGCAATTTTACCGGGACATGGTGGAATTTGGGATCGATTGGACAGTTTGGTCTTTGCTGCTCCGTTCGCCTATTTAGTACTTAATATATTTTCGTATGTTTCATAAAGAGGGGCAAAAAATAATCATCTTCACTTTTTTTCTTGTAGTGGCGGCCATTATTGCTGCACAGTTTTATATTGAGGTGGAATGGATTCGATTTACGGTACAGATAACCGCCTTTGTCCTTCTCATTGCCATATTGCAGTTTTTCAGGAATCCCAAAAGGCCGGTTACGCCCAATTTTGATGAAATTTTGGCTCCTGTGGATGGAAAAGTGGTGGTCATTGAAGAGGTGGACGAACCCGAATATTTTAAGGATAGACGCCGGCAAGTGTCTATTTTTATGTCCCCCATAAACGTGCACGTTACCCGCTACCCGGCCAGCGGCACGGTAACCTATTCCGAATACCATCCCGGAAAATATTTGGTGGCCTGGCACCCAAAGTCCAGTACTGAAAATGAACGGACCACTGTGGTGCTCCACACTCCAAAATTTGGTGAAATTGGATATCGGCAGATTGCCGGGGCCATGGCCAGACGAATTGTAAATTATGCCGAAGAAGGAGAGCAAGTCACCCAAGGCCAAGACGCCGGGTTCATTAAATTTGGTTCCCGCGTGGATTTGCTGTTGCCCTTAAACTGTAATATTACAGTAAAACTTGGCCAAAAAGTGACCGGTGCCAAAACCTGTATCGCTTCTTTTAGAAAAGATGATGATGATTGATGAGGAATTAAATAATGAATTTAATGATGCGGTGGCCTTTGTAAATGCCTACACCGAGCCGCTTCCTGCAGACCTCCTGTTGAAGCTATACGCCTATTTTAAGATTGCCAATAGAAACTATGACAATCCCGGCAGCAGAACTCCCTTAATTAATGCCTTTAAGGCCAATGCCTTGTTTCAAGCCAAAAACATTAGTGTGAAACAGGCCATGAAAAAATATATTGAACTGGTGAATACCGAGCTGCGGAACCTTTAGGAAACCAATTTAGGTGCAGCAAATGACTTTTCATAGTAGGTAAAATAGATTCCTCCAAAAATGGTGATTGCGAAGTAAAGCGCTACAAAATAAACCCCTATTGACCCATAGGCATTCAATCCAAACCAGTCATTGGTCATAAAAATCAAGAGCAATCCCGCCAATCCCCTTAAAACTTCTATCCACGCTGCATACTTGGCCCTATCCATCAATGTGGTATAGCCATAAACACCCCAAAAGACAAAAGCACCAAACAGAAGAAGTCCATCAAACCCAATGTCTGAATACTTATAGAACATGAACAACATCATGGCTGTGGTAATGACCAGTTGAAAAATGGAATACCCTTTCAAAGCTTTGGAAGCTTCGGGTTTATACTTTTTAAAATTGTAAACGTCTTCAATGATTTCTACTGGATATTTTTCTTTTACGTCAGAGGGACGCCAACCTGTGGGCATAAACCAAATCCTTATCTTGTCCCAATAACTTTTGGTCCGCCAAGCATCCTTAATCAATCGCCATATATGTTGAAAATTGATGACGACGGGATTCCAGGTCTGTGCCGGTTTTAATACACCGTACTGGGGAGGAACTTCATCCAATTCTTCTTGAAACGTACCGAACATTCGGTCCCATACACAAAAAATCTGCCCTAAGTTCTTATCTATATATTCCGCATTGATGGCATGGTGCACTCTGTGCTGCGAGGGCGTCACGATGACATATTCCAACCAACCCATTTTTCCGATATGCTGTGTGTGGTACCAGAACTGGGCAAATAAATGGATGGGCGCCAAAACCGCAATAACCTGATGGGGAACCCCCAAAAGGGCAGCTGGAATGAGCAAAAGGGCAAAATATCCCAAGAGATTGGAAATGGGCTGCCGCAAGGCACAGGCCAAATTAAATTCCTCACTGCTGTGATGGATTACGTGTTGGTTCCAAAAAAAGTTGACATGGTGACTCAACCGATGATTCCAATACCCTGCAAAATCCAAAACAATAAAGGCAACCACCCACACCAACCAAGTGGCCTTGATTTCCATCAGCGCCAAATGTTCCAACAAAAATGGGTAGGATACCAAAATGACCACAAGCCCCAAGGAGTCTTTAACCACATTGGTGAGCCCAGAGCTAAGGCTGCTTATGGTATCCATAACATTGTGCTTCTGGTTCTTGACGAAATGCCCATAGCCAATTTCAAAAAGCACCAACCCCAAAAAAAAGGGCGTAGCGTACAACAAAGCGGTGGCGTAGGTTTCCATATTCCTAAATATATGAAAAAGAAGAATATACCAACTACACCAATTGACAAAACCCAAGGGTTAAACAACCAAAAGATCGGTAAAATCTATTGTAAACTCGCCAAACTTTTTTCCAAGGTTTCAATCTTGGCTTCAGCATCTGCCGCTTTTTTACGCTCTGTCGCCACCACTTGTTCGGGTGCATTGTTTACAAAACGTTCGTTGCTCAATTTTTTCTGAACCGATTGTAAAAAGCCTTTGGTGTATTTAAGTTCTTCGGTAATCTTTTGGATCTCCGCCTCCACATCTATGGCTCCGCTTATGGGAATAAAGTATTCGTTGCTTTTTACCCTAAAACTCAAAGCTCCATCCAAACTTGACTCCACTGTTTCGAGCTTGGATATATTGGCCAACTTCATGATGATGGCATCCATTTTACTACCTACTTTTTCAGCATTCAGCATAAAAAGTTCCAAAGTTTCTTTCTGTGGAATGTTCTTTTCCTTTCGGATGGTCCGCACCCCTGAGATTACCTCAGCAGCAAAATCAAAATCTGAAATCAATGATTCATTTGCCTGATCCGCTTTGGGCCAATTGGCAACAATCAGGGCATTTTCTGGAGTTCTTTCCGCGATATGTTGCCAAACCTCCTCCGTTAAAAACGGCATAAAAGGGTGCAATAATTTTAAGTTTTCCTCAAAAAGTCGGATGACTTCGTTAAACGTGGTCTGATCAATGGGCTGTTGATAGGCCGGTTTTACAATTTCCAACAACCAAGAACAGAAATCGTCCCAAACCAATTTGTAAATGGCCATCAACGCATCTGAAATTCGATATTTTGAAAAGTGGTCATCAATCTCAGCCAAAGTCTGATTCAATTTGGCAGTATACCATTCTATCCCTGTTTTTGAAGCTTCGGGTTGAGCTATATCGGCAACCTCCCACCCCTTAATCAAGCGGAAGGCATTCCAAATTTTATTCGCAAAGTTGGCGCCTTGCTGGCAGAGAGCTTCATCAAACATGATATCGTTCCCAGCGCTTGCACTCAACAAAAGTCCCACACGAACCCCATCGGCCCCAAAGTCTTCAATAAGTTTCAGGGCATCTGGGGAATTGCCCAACTGTTTTGACATTTTACGCCGTTGTTTGTCCCGCACTAGACCTGTCAAGTATACATTTTCAAAAGGGCGTTCACCACGATACTCATATCCTGCGATAATCATTCGAGCTACCCAGAAAAACAAAATATCAGGTCCGGTAACCAAATCATTGGTTGGATAATAATAGCTTACTTCTTTATTGTCTGGCTCCAAGATTCCGCCAAAAACACTAATGGGCCATAACCAAGACGAGAACCACGTATCCAGAACATCGGGGTCTTGACGCAAATCAGATTCTTGGATATTTGGTTTTTTGGATTGCGCCAACTTCAAGGCTTCTTCCGGAGTTTCCGCAACCACAAAATCGTCCTGCCCGTCTCCGTAATAATAGGCGGGTATCTGCTGACCCCACCACAATTGACGTGAAATGTTCCAATCCCTAATGTTTTCCATCCAGTGACGGTAGGTATTATCGAATTTTGAAGGGTATAATTTGATGTCGCCGGTCTTGAGAACCCCCTGAAGAGCAGGTTTGGCCAATTCTTCCATTTTAAGGAACCATTGATCAGATAACCTGGGCTCAATCACCGCTTTGGTCCGTTCAGATGTACCCACTTTGTTCAAGTGCTGTTCGGTCTTTACCAAAAAGCCTTTTTCCTCCAACTCTTTGGAAATCTCTTTGCGCACCACAAAACGGTCTTTGCCTTCATAGTGGAGACCATAGGAATTTAAGGTTGCATCTTCATTAAAGATATCGACTACCTCCAAATTGTGCTTATCCCCCAAATTTTTATCATTCTCATCGTGGGCCGGGGTCACTTTTAAACAGCCCGTACCAAATTCAATATCCACATATTCATCTTCAATGATGGGGATTACCCTATTGCAAAGCGGAACAATGGCCTTTTTACCTCGCAAATGACGGTATCTTTCATCATTCGGGTTGATACAGATGGCGGTATCACCCAAAATGGTCTCGGGACGCGTAGTGGCAATAATCACTTTTTCGTCGGAATCCTCAATCGCATAGGCCAAATAGTACAGGTTTCCTTGCCGTTCTTCATAAATTACTTCTTCATCCGAAAGCGTTGTTTTGGCCTCGGGGTCCCAATTCACCATTCGGTACCCTCTGTAAATCAATCCTTCATTGTACAAATCGACAAAAACTTTGATTACCGAGGCTGACATATCGTCATCCATGGTGAATTTTGTTCGGTCCCAATCACAGGAGCATCCCAATTTTTTCAACTGTTGGAGAATAACTCCTCCATATTCATTGGTCCAATCCCAAGCATGTTTTAAAAAATCTTCCCGGGAAAGATTGGCTTTATTGATACCTTCCTCCTTCAGTTTGGCCACCACTTTGGCCTCTGTGGCAATGGAAGCATGGTCCATGCCAGGCACCCAACATGCGTTTTTGCCCAAAAGCCTGGCCCTACGGATAAGAACATCTTGCAAAGTATTGTTGAGCATATGCCCCATATGGAGCACTCCGGTTACGTTGGGCGGAGGAATTACTATGGTATAAGGTTCCCTATCATCGGGTTTGGAGCTGAAAAAATCGTGCTTCATCCAATAGGCATACCAATGCCCCTCCACCCTATTGGGCTCGTATTTTGATGGAATTTCCATTATTTCGGTATAGTTTTTGTTTTAAGGCTACGGATTGGTTTATATAAAGGAAAGCGTAATGTTAAATTAATGCTATTCTTCGGTTGTAGGCCAATCCAGAAATACGAAACAAAAATAAGTAACGTTATTACATAACAAAAGAATTTTGGATGCAGGTGATAAAACATCTACATTTGAGGTTCACCCAAAAACCAAAAAAATGAAAAAAACTGTACTTATGCTGTTTGTTGGGTTGCTTTCCCTAGGAATCTACGCCCAAGATACAGCTGCTAAGATTGAGTTTAAGAGTGAGACCATAGACTATGGTGAAATTGCCAAAGGTAGTGATGGGGTTCGTATATTTGAATTTACCAACACCGGAACAGCCCCTTTGGTGATCAGCAATGTTAGATCGAGTTGCGGATGCACTATCCCCAAAAAACCCGAAGAGCCCATTTTACCTGGAAAAACAGGTCAAATTGAGGTAAAATATGATACCAACAGAGTTGG
The DNA here is from genome assembly GCF_017313225.1 of Allomuricauda sp. CAU 1633. Classification (GTDB taxonomy): domain Bacteria; phylum Bacteroidota; class Bacteroidia; order Flavobacteriales; family Flavobacteriaceae; genus Flagellimonas. The sequence goes on from NZ_JAFLNE010000003.1 coordinate 69,165, forward strand.
CCCTATTAGAAAAGCCATCACTGTAACTTCCAATGCCGATACACCCACCAAGGTTCTTAAAATAAAAGGAACGGTTAAGGCGGAAGGAGCCAAATAAGTGGAAAGAAAATTATTTTGAATGGAGAAGCCCTGAAATTTCAGGGCTTTTTCTTTTTAATCGTCGTCGAATACTTTTTTCAGTACGAAAGTGAACAAAAGGTCTTTGTTGTACCTCTCTATGAGCACTTTGATTCGTTTTCCTTCTTTTTCATTCAACATTTTAAGGACTTCTTGAAGTTTATAGCGGTGAATGCTTTTGCCGTTCACAGCCAATATTACGTCACCTTCCCGCAACCCCGCCTCAGCGGCTGGACTTCCTGCCCTGATACCCGAAACAATAATCTCTGGAACCAGACTCAAGCGAGTTTTATTTTCCAAGAGAATCTGCACATTACCAAAGGATGAGTTATTATCTTCCCGTACTACCCCATCCAAACCAGCTATACTTTCAGCGATATACCGTAATCCGTTGTGTTGAAGGTCAATTCCCGCTAAATTGTACTGGAACGGGGTCCTAAAATTCCCATTCTTTTGTAGGGTGACCAGACCTTTCCGATAATCGAGAATAATATTGAACCGTTTTAAGATTTCGCCACCTACACTTCCATTTCGATCTCCCAAATTTTCTATAAATCCAAAAGATTCGCGATAGGGAAAAGCAGCTTTGGCGTCCTTGAGTTCAAAATCTCCAATCTTAACTCCGTTTACTTTGGTGCGCTTACCAAAAATGTCCCCACTGAGACCTCGTCCTAAATAATCCTCATAATGCTTTTCCGGGATTTCCAACCCTTTTTCCGGTTGGTGGAAAAGCCATAAAGCATCGCTACTGCCAGTATCTACCAACAATTTTACTGGAATGTTTTCGGAATCCGTCATCAACACCGTTCCTTCTACATAGGCTTTTCTTTTTTCTATGGATATGGGAAGCGTTTGTGATTTCTTGCTTCGTTTGGCCTCATACAGCCTTGGATTATGAAGTTTTAAGTTTTGGGAATTATAGTTGATTTCCACCACAAAATCCCTAAAAATCTCATATCCCAAAATACCATGTACGGGCACACCCAGCGAGGTGGAAAAATTGATTCCCTTGTCCAAGACCACATACAACTCCTGTGAATAGTTTTTTGCCTTGCCCAACTTAAATGCATTTCCAGAAGAACTCAAAGCTTTCATGGGCTCTCCGCCTCCCAATCCCCTAACGGTGACTTCGGAAACATTGTTGATGGGAATTGAATCTTGATCGGAAAGATTAAAAAGTATGGGCTTGCTCACCCCCGAATCCAACACAAACTTGAGTTCCGTTCCGTTTATGTTGATAGGAATGATGATGATGTTGTTGATCAGCTCAAACTTTATTTTTTGGAACTTCTGGTCTTCGGGCAATTTGAATCCCTGCGCCGATGCCATTAGGGGCGCCAACATTAAAAGAAGTACAAAAAAAGGCCAATTTTTTTTCAATTTACTTACTTCTAAGCGGTTATGTCTACTAAATATACAAATTAATAATAGACGTACCCCGTAATTTAACATTCCTGAAAGGATGCAAATAATGGGGCAATGTGTTGTTTTCAACTGTTGGTTTTCCCATTTTTGCCTAAAAATTTGTACATGCCACGTATTTCCAACAAGGGAAGGCAAATGCCGGCCTCTCCCATCCGTAAATTGGTTCCTTATGCCGAAGATGCCAAAAAGAGGGGAATCCATGTTATTCATCTTAACATTGGTCAACCCGATATAAAGACTCCAAAAGTTGCTTTGGATGCGGTTAGAAACCATAACATTGAGGTGTTGGCGTATAGCATGACGGAAGGTTCTGAGGTATATCGGGAGAAAATTGCCCAGTATTATGCCCAAAAGGATATCCATGTAACCGCAAAGGACATTATTGTGACCACAGGCGGGTCCGAAGCGCTCTCCTTCGCCATGGGTACCATTATGGACGCTGACGATGAAATCATCATTCCCGAGCCCTTTTATGCCAATTATAATGGATTTGCCACGGCAGCTGGGATTAACGTTGTTCCCATTGCTTCATCCATTGATACTAATTTTGCCTTACCTCCCATTGCAGATTTTGAGAAGTTGATCGGTCCAAAAACGAAGGCCATCCTTATCTGTAACCCGGGAAATCCTACGGGATACCTGTACAGCAAGGAAGAAATTCAGCAATTGGCTGCCTTGGTTAAAAAACACGACCTATTCCTGATTGCCGATGAAGTGTATCGAGAATTCACTTATGATAACAAGGAACACTATTCCATTCTTCAGGAAAGTGGCCTTGAAGACTATGCTATAGTGGTGGATTCGGTTTCCAAAAGATATAGCATGTGCGGTGCACGAATTGGATGTTTGGTATCCAAAAATAAGGATGTGATTCAAACGGCACTCAAATTCGCACAAGCGCGATTGTCGCCCCCAACCTTTGCCCAAATAGCCAGTGAAGCCGCCTTGGAGACCCCTCAATCTTACTTTGACAATGTTATTGAGGAATACGTGGCCAGAAGAGATATACTGATTTCGGAACTGCAAAAACTGGATGGCGTAAAAGTTGCCGTTCCCCAAGGTGCTTTTTACTGTGTGACGGAATTACCCATTGAAGATGCCGATGATTTTGCCCAATGGCTTCTGGAAAGTTTTGAAATTGATGGCAGTACAGTAATGGTGGCCCCAGCAGCGGGGTTCTATGCCACACCCGGTTTAGGAAAAAACCAAATCAGAATTGCCTATGTGTTGGAAAAAAACCAACTTGTAAAGGCGGTACATATTTTGGGTGAAGCCCTAAAACAGTATAATTCCAATAGGTGAACATACAGGAAAACATATCCTTAAAACACTATAATACCTTTGGTATTGATGTAAAAGCCCGGTATTTTGTGGAAATCACTGGATTGGCACAATTACAGAAAATCTTGGAATTGGAGGCCTATCCAAAGAAATTTATCATAAGCGGGGGAAGCAATATGTTGCTTACCAAAGATATTGATGCCCTTGTACTATACATCAACCTGAAAGGCATCAGCATTGTTGATGAAAATGAGGATGATGTGGAGATCAAGGTGATGGCCGGTGAAAATTGGCATGAACTGGTGCTTTGGAGCTTGGACAAAGGTTTTGGCGGACTGGAAAACCTTTCGCTAATTCCAGGAAATACAGGTACCGCACCCATTCAGAATATTGGGGCTTACGGTGTGGAACTGAAAGATATTTTTGTGAGTTGTTCTGCCATGGAAATGGAGACTGGTGAACTAGTAGCTTTCGATCATGAAGCCTGTGCGTTTGGGTATCGGGATTCCATTTTTAAAAATGAAGCGAAGGGGAAGTACATCATCACCTCGGTAAACCTAAAATTGACCAAACGGAACCATACTTTGCATACAGGTTATGGTGCCATTGAGGCGGAACTGAAGAAAAATGGAATCGTTCATCCAACCATTCGGGATGTTTCCAACGCAGTAATTACCATTCGTCAGAGCAAACTGCCTGACCCAAAAGAGTTGGGCAACAGTGGAAGCTTTTTTAAAAATCCCGTTATTTCACAAAAGGCATACACCAAATTCATAAAGAAAAACCCTGAAGCACCCTATTACGAGGTGGATGATGATCGGTATAAGATTCCTGCTGGTTGGCTTATTGAGCAATGTGGATTTAAAGGAAAACGCTTCGGAGATGCCGGTGTTCATGAAAAACAAGCCCTGGTCCTAGTAAATTATGGAAATGCCACCGGAAGTGAAATATGGAAATTGGCTCAGCAAATCCAAAAAGAAGTGGCGGAAAAGTTTAAAATTAAGATTCAACCTGAAGTGAATATCATAAAATAACCCCCGCATTGAAACAATAACGGGGGTTATACCAAACCAAACTAACCAAAATTATTATATGTCGTATGAGCTCAAATGCTCTTTCTTTTCATTTTCCAAGCTGGCAAATAATGCTTTTTCTACCTTAGCTTTGTTGTATATACGAGATAAATCCTATTTTAGATTTTTGCCCCTTAAAATTTTATCTTAGTATAGCCTGAATGAGCACACTGATCGAGAGACATATTGTTTCGCTGCTGGCGGAAAAGGACGATAAAGCCATATCCTTACTGTATGAAAACTACGGAGATACGCTCTTTGGCGTGGCCTATAAGGTGGTAAAGGACGAAGATTTGGCACAGGATGTCCTTCAGGAAAGCTTTATAAAAATCTGGAAAAAGGCCGATACCTACGATGCTTCCAAGGCCAAACTTTTTACCTGGTTGTTCCGAATTACCCGGAACACCGCTATCGATAAATTACGAAGTGTAAATAATAAATCGGACAAGGAAGTCCAAATCGACGTTTCAGACGTATATAACCTAGGAGTGAGTGGGATTAGTCCCGAACATCTGGATGTTCAGGAGAACTTGCACAAAATAGAGGAAAAGTACAGAATTGTTCTTGAAGCCCTATTTTTTGAAGGAATGACGCAGCAAGAGGCAAGTGACGAACTGGACATTCCCTTGGGGACCATAAAATCTAGATTAAAGATTGGTCTCCGGGAATTAGGAAAGATTTACGGTACAACCATGACATTACTTCTATTGCTAAATATATTGCCATGAAGGAAAAAGTTAAACAATTTTTAGATTCGGACATACTCGAAAAATACCTTGTGGGAGACACCACAAAAGAGGAAGCACTACAAGCTGAGCGCTACATTGCTATGTATCCTGAGGTAAGGGACACCTATAATGAACTTCAAGATAATTTGGAGACTTTCGCCAAGATGTACGCCAAGAAAACCCCAGAAGGGCTCAAGGAAATCATCATTGCCAGTGCCAAACAGGAAAAGGCCGTCTTCAAGAGATTCTATAAATATGCCATTGCTGCAAGTGTGGCCATCATGATTTTTGCCGGGTCGTCCTATTTCTTCTGGAGCCAAAACCAAAGCCTTCAGGAAGAAAATACCTTGGTCACCAACAAAATCAAGTATTTGGAAGATAACATGAAGGACCAACTGGAAGATATGCGAAACCAGTTCATCGTCCTTAATAATCCTGATACACGAAAATATCAGTTAAAAGGGCAACGGGAAGGAAAGGAACTCAAAGCCATTGCCTATATCAACCCTGTAAAAAAACTGTCCTACATCAATGTGAGCAATGTTCCCCAATTACCAGAGAACAAATGTTTCCAAATGTGGGCTGAAGTCAACGGGGAGTTGGTAAATTTGGGCGTCATCAAACAATTGGACGATAAGGACAAACTCCTTGCCCTACCCTATGCGGATAAGGCCGTGGGCTACATCACCATAGAACCTCAAGGTGGCAACACTTCTCCATCAGTGGACAATATTGTGGCCAACATCAACTATTAGAAATCCCTTTCTAAAGTATTCCTAAACTACCCCAGCTTTCGTTGGGTATTTTGTACCTTTGTGCAAAAGTTGGATTATGAAGTTAGCATTGTTGACCATAGGTCTCTTGGCTTTGGCATTTGCCGGAATAGCCATTAAAATCTGGGGTAAAAAAGACGGAAAGTTTGCTGGAACATGCGCAAGCCAAAGTCCTTTCTTGAACAAAGAAGGAGAAGCTTGTGGTTTCTGCGGAAAGCAGCCAGACGAACAAGAATGTAAAAGAGACAGCATGCCGGAACTTCAGTAATCCTCCTTTTGCAATCCGTATCGCAAAATCACATTTTTGGAGAAAACTGAGCAATCCATTAAGGAAAACATTCAAAAGGCCAAGCAGGGCAATCAAATTGCCTTTAGCACACTTTTGGACACTTTTTGGAACGATGTGTACGGGTTTCAGTTACTGCGGACCAAAAATGAAAACGATGCCGAGGACATTACCATCCGAACCTTTTCCAGAGCTTTTGATAAAATAGACACCTTTGATGACACCTATGAGTTCAAAACATGGCTCATCACTATTTCCAAAAATCTTCATGTAGACCTCATCCGTAAAAGAAAACGAAGTCTTTTGGATGAAATGGAGTCCAAAGGAGACGAGGTAAAAAAGGTGCTCGATGAAACCCCAACCGTTGAGGATAGGCTCATCACAGAACAGAACCTCGCCAACTTACTGCAAGACATCAAAAAATTAAAACCCCATTATCAAAAAGTTATCAACCTTAGGTATTTCAACGAATTGAGCTATGCCGACATTGCCAAAGAGCTGAATGAACCTGTCAACAATATCAAGGTAAAACTCCTGCGTGCCAAAAAACTTTTGGCCGAGATCATCAAAAAAAAGTGAGTCGTTCCAACGGCGTAAGTTTCCTTCCCAGTTTCGTATCTTTGTAAACCTAATTTTGTTGTATGAGCACAAGCGTAGCAGAAAACGTACATCCGCCAAAAGGAAAACCAAAATGGCTCAGGGTAAAGCTTCCCACAGGGAAGAAATATACCCAATTACGGGGCTTGGTAGATAAGTACGACCTACATACCATCTGCACTTCTGGAAGTTGTCCCAATATGGGCGAATGTTGGGGTGAAGGCACCGCTACCTTTATGATATTGGGAAACATTTGTACCCGTTCCTGTGGATTTTGTGGTGTAAAGACCGGAAGACCAGAGAGCGTGGATTGGGCAGAGCCCGAAAAAGTGGCACGCTCCATAAAAATCATGAATATTAAACACGCCGTGCTCACCTCTGTGGATCGTGACGATTTAAAAGACATGGGCTCCATTATCTGGGCCGAGACTGTAAAAGCCGTTCGTAGAATGAACCCAGAAACCACCATGGAAACCCTTATTCCTGATTTTCAAGGAATTGAATCTCATTTAGACCGAATTTTGGAGGTAGCTCCAGAAGTGATTTCCCATAATATGGAAACCGTAAAAAGGCTTACCCGCGAGGTTCGGATTCAGGCTAAATATGACAGGAGTTTGGAAGTATTAAACTATTTGAAGAAAAATGGAGCCAACCGAACCAAATCCGGCATCATGTTGGGCTTGGGGGAAGAGGAGGAAGAGGTAATTGCCACTATGGAAGACCTTAGAAAGGTAGATGTTGACGTGGTTACCATTGGACAATATTTGCAACCTTCCAAAAAGCACCTCCCCGTAAAGCAGTTTATCTTGCCCGAACAGTTTAAAAAATATGAGGAGATTGGCTTGGAAATGGGTTTCAGGCATGTAGAAAGTGGTGCGTTGGTACGTTCATCCTACAAGGCCCACAAACATATACACTAAGTTTCTTGACTTCCCCCTTATCATGAAAAATATTGTAATCGGCATTAATGGCTTTGGCCGAATTGGAAGGACACTTTTTAGACTGCTACAAAACCATCCCCATATCACCGTAGCGGCTATTAACGACGTGGCCGATGCCAAAACCTTGGCCCATCTCCTAAAATATGACAGTATTCATGGTCCATTTAACGCCGATGTCAGTTCCGATAGCAATCACATCATCGTAAATGGGGAAAAAATCAGTGTGCTCAATCATCAGCATCCCAAAGAAATCGATTGGAAAGCTTATGGGGTTGACCTTGTGGTTGAATCCACAGGAAGATTCAAAAAAAGGGAAGATTTAGAGTTTCATCTAAAAAACGGCGCCAAAAAAGTGATCCTATCTGTGCCGCCAGAGGATGAATCCATAAGAATGGTGGTTTTAGGCGTAAATGAAGGGCTTATCAGCGCAACGGATGATATCATCTCCAATGCCTCCTGTACTACCAATAATGCGGCTCCCATGATTAAAGTAGTGCACGAACTTTGTGGAATTGAGCAAGCCTATATTACCACAATTCATTCGTATACTTCGGATCAAAGATTACATGATGGCCCGCATCGCGACCTAAGAAGGTCCCGAGCGGCAGCACAGTCCATTATTCCAACAACAACAGGGGCTGCCAAGGCTTTGACAAAAATATTTCCAGAGCTTTCTGACGTTATTGGGGGATGTGGTATTCGGGTTCCCGTGCCCAATGGCTCCCTTACAGACATCACCTTTAATGTTAAGAAGGAGACCTCCATTGACGAAATAAATAGTACCTTTAAGAGATTTGCCGAGAATGGACTGAAAAATATTCTCCATTATACGGAAGATCCCATTGTTTCCATTGACATAAACAATAGTTATCATTCTTGTACGTTTGATTCTTTGATGACATCCGTTATTGGAAGAATGGTGAAAATTATTGGATGGTATGACAATGAGACTGGATATTGCTCCAGAATTATTGATTTAATAGCTTTGCTTATAAAGAGAAATTACATTTGACCTCGAACTTACTACACAAATGGATTGGCGTAAAGACGCTGTTTCTACTGTGCATGTTAATATGCACACAAGTTTCTTTTGGTCAAAATCAAAAAGATATTAGTTCCACGGCCAAAGTACAGGCCATCTTTGATGAATTCACGGAATATAGACATCAAAACAAGTTGGACAAGGCCTTGGAGACCCTGGATGAAGCCGCCAATATTGCAGAAAACAATGAGGATGCAAAGCTTTTGCTCGACACCTATCATCAATATGCCCGTTTATTTTTGGAAGAAGGTGACCGGGAAACCGCAATTTTTTATTGGGATCGCGCTAGCATTCTACTAAAGGATATTAGCTATTCCTACGGCCAGGCATTTCATTTGTATTTGGATGCCGCACTTCGATTTGAGGAAGGCAATAACTTTCAATCCCTTAAATCGTTGGAAGAATCCAGAATGTTGAGTAACAATAGGAACCTCAGCAACAATATTCTCCTACTGGAAGCCTATATTTTTACCAACATTGAAAAATATGATGACGCCATAAAAAATCTGCATGCCCTTATCGTAAACTCAGACGACAAAGAGAGAGCATATCTGGCAACAAAGGCCAACCTCCAATTGGCTAGGATAAGTATGCAAATGAAAGATACGGAAGAGGGTATTGTTCATTCAAAAGCAGCGCTGGAGTTGGCAGAAAAACATGGATTTTCCAAGGAAATACGGACCGCCAATGAAGAATTGTCAGCAATATTCGAGGTTAAGGGCGAGTATGACGAAGCCTTACGGTACAATAGAGCTCTTGAAACCATAAAAGATTCCATTTTCAGCATTGAAAAGGCCAAGTTGGATGCCAGTACCGCAGACAAAATACGGTTTGAGCATCAGATGAATGAAATCAACAAACTCACGGCCAAAAATGAGGAATTGAGCGAATCCAAAAACCGTTCAGAGATCACAGCCATATTAACCTCCGCATTTTTGACCATTATTTCTTTGTTGGCCGTATCGCTTTTCAGGAACAACCAGATCAAGCTCAAGACCAACGATCTGTTGTACACCAAGAACAAGGAGTTGGAGTTGGCCAGGGATTCTGCGGTTTCCGCCATGGAGGCCAAGACCAATTTCCTTTCAACGGTTACCCATGAGCTTAGAACACCGCTTTATGCCGTGACTGGGCTCACCCACTTATTATTGGAGGAAAATCCGGCGGAGCACCAAAAAGAGCACCTAAAATCATTGAAGTTTTCAGGGGAATATTTGTTGAACTTTATCAATGACATTCTTCAAATCAATAAAATAGATGCGGATAAACTGGAACCACTGAGCATTGAGTTCAAACTGGAAAAAGTGCTTACCGATGTGGTGGATTCCTTGCAGCAAAATGCAAGTGAGAACAAAACAAAACTTGTTTTGGATTATGACCGAAACATTCCCCAACAACTACTTGGCGACCCTATCAAATTGTCGCAAGTCTTCATGAACTTGGTAGGGAATGCACTAAAATTCACCAAAAATGGTAAGGTTGAGGTCATTGCCAAGCTATTGCAAAAAGAAGAAGAACAGGTAAAACTTTATTTTGAGGTAAGGGATAACGGAATTGGAATTTCCGAAGACAAGCAGAAAAACATCTTTGACAGTTTTGAACAGGGCTCCATCCAAATCAATAGGGAATATGGAGGTACAGGACTTGGTCTTACCATTGTGAAAAGTTTGCTTGGTCTCTTTGGAAGTACCATTCAACTGGAAAGTGAGCTGGGCCACGGAAGTTCCTTCTTCTTTGAAATGGACCTAAAATGTGATGACAAAGTCACTGATGAGGTCACCTTTGAACTCAATGCTGAAGAGTTTGACTTTAAGGGGCTTCACGTACTCATTGTGGAAGACAACAAAATCAACCAGGTCATCACCAAAAAAATGCTCACCAAAAAGGAGATTACCTGCGATATTGCCAATAACGGTAACGAAGCCATTGATTTGGCCAAAGCCAACACCTATGACTGCATTCTAATGGACATTCATATGCCCGGTATCAGTGGTGAAGAGGCCACACGTCAAATTAGAAAATTTGACCCAGACATCCCAATTATTGCCCTGACCGCTATTTCTTTGGATGACAGTTTGGATAGTTTCTACAAAGCCGGTTGTAATGATGTGGTCACTAAACCCTTTAAACCCGAGGTGTTCTATCAAAAAATAGGTGAAAATATCTTCAGGCGAAAATTGGAAGGTTTGGTTTAGCTCAGACTTTCTATGGTTTTTTTCAAAAAAGCTCGATCTTCTGTAGTGAAACTGTGAGCAACTTCAAGATAAAAAAGGTTTTCCGCTTTACCTTTTAACCGCACATAGTCTTTTTCAGTGGTCAAGATAACCTCATGGTTCTTAAACTGTTGGACATCCCTGTCCGAAAAATGGTGGTGATCCCTAAACTCAAAATAATCAAATTCCAGTCCTAACGACTTCAAGTACTGCACCAACGGCCCCGGTGAAGCAATCCCCGTTACCAATGCTATTTTTTTATCCTGAATTGCTGTAAGGCTTAAACTTGCACTCCCTTCACCTTTGAGCACATGATTATACTCCAACTTGGAGAACACTACTTTTTGGTGTGGCAACGGTTGTAATTTTTGGGTAATTGCTGCTTTTTCCGCTTCAGATAATCCTTCGGGGCATTTGGTGACCACAATGATATTGGCTCGTTTAGCTTCTCTTTTACTATCCCTGAGATTACCGGTGGGCAAATACCAATCATCAACATACAACTGACCGTAAGCAGTCAACAAAATGGAAAAATTGGGCTTAACCCGTCTATGCTGGAATGCATCATCCAATAGGATGATTTCTGGTTGTACCCTACTCTCCAGTTGCGTGATGCCATTCCTTCGGTCTGCATCCACCGCTACAGTGGTTTCCGGAAACTTTTGATGTAATTGGTAGGGCTCATCGCCCAAATCCAAGACAGAACTATTCTCATCTGCCAATAAAAATCCTTCAGATTTACGTTTATACCCGCGACTAAGCACTGCAACTTTATGGTTATCGAGCAACCTTATCAGAAATTCGATCATTGGGGTTTTCCCAGTGCCTCCAACGCTCAAGTTGCCCACACAAAGGGTTGGCGTTTTATAAGATATGGACTTGAATATGCCTACATTGTACAACAAGTTCCGTAGATGCACCACCAAGGCATAGACCAAAGAAAATGGAAAGGCTATTTTGCGAAACAATTGCAGCATGGGACGAAAATATAATATTTTATCTTTAGCCTACTTAAGAATTACAAATGACCGTAAAGGATATTACAAAAATACTGGAAGAACTGGCTCCCTTGGCCCATGCCGAGGATTTTGACAACGTTGGATTGTTGGTGGGAGACCATAACATGACCGTAAGTGGTGTCTTGGTTACGCTGGACACCCTAGAAAATGTTGTGGATGAGGCCATTTCAAAAAAATGTAATCTTGTTGTCAGTTTTCATCCTATTATCTTCTCTGGACTCAAAAAACTTACAGGTAGCACCTATGTGGAACGTGTGGTCATGAAGGCCATTGCCAACAATATTGCCATTTATAGTATGCACACGGCCTTGGACAACAGTAAAAATGGGGTCAATGCCAAAATTTGTGAGGTATTGGGCATCCAAAACCCAAAAATCCTAATTCCCAAGGCGGGAACCATTAAAAAACTGACGACCTATGTACCCAATGGAGAATCAGAAGTCGTAAAATCGGCTCTTTTCGGTGCGGGAGCAGGAGAAATTGGAAAATACAGCAATTGCAGTTTTAGTTTGGAAGGGAAGGGAAGTTTTATAGCTGGTGATGAAGCTAATCCCACAGTTGGAACAATTGGAGAGGTCCATGTTGAAAAGGAAACCCAAATCAATGTAATCTACTCCTTTGAGAAAGAACAAAAGATACTTGAAGCACTTTTTAATGCCCATTCCTATGAAGAAGTGGCCTATGAAATTTTCGTACTTCAAAATGTGAATCAAGATATTGGTATGGGCATGGTTGGAACATTGGAAAATGAAATGGATGAAACGGGCTTTTTGCAATTCGTCAAGAAAAAAATGAACGCATCCATGGTCCGTCATTCCAAATTATTGGGTAAAAAGGTGAAAAAAGTGGCTGTTTTGGGAGGAAGTGGTGCTTATGCCATATCAGCAGCCAAGAGAGCCCAAGCCGATATTTTTGTTACTTCAGATCTAAAATACCACCAGTTTTTTGAGGCTGAAGACCAACTTGTTCTAGCCGATATTGGGCACTTTGAAACTGAGCAGTTTACAAAAGATTTATTGGTTGATTATCTTACGAAAAAAATTCCTAATTTTGCAGTCTCTTTATCGGAGAGTAAAACAAATCCCATCAAGTATTTATAAATAATATGGCGAACAAAAAAGAAAGCACCGTGGAAGAAAAATTGAGAGCATTGTACGATTTACAGCTCATTGATTCCAGGGTTGATGAAATACGCAATGTACGAGGAGAACTCCCATTGGAAGTACAGGACTTGGAAGATGAGGTACTTGGTCTAAAAACCCGTATGGACAAATTGAAAACGGACGTTGAGACCATCAATTTTGAGATTACGGCCAAGAAAAATCTTATTGAGGAGTCCAAAACGCTTATTAAGAAATACGCCGAGCAACAGAAAAATGTACGAAATAGCCGAGAGTTCAACTCCTTGAGTAAGGAAGTTGAGTTCCAAGAACTGGAAATTCAGTTGGCCGAAAAGAACATTAAGGAATTCAAGGCACAGATTGAGCAGAAAAAAGAAGTGATTGCTGAAACTAAAGATAAACTTTCAGAGCGTGAAGGTCACTTGAAGCACAAAAAAGGCGAATTGGATGCCATCCTTGCAGAAACAGAAAAAGAAGAAAAAGCGCTTCTGAAAAAATCAGAGGAATACGAAGAAAAAATTGAAGACCGTTTGGTTCAGGCGTATAAAAGAATTCGCACCAATGTAAAAAACGGTTTGGCCGTGGTTCCTGTGGAGCGAGGAGCTTCTGGAGGTTCTTTCTTCACTATTCCACCGCAAGTACAGGTGGAAATTGCTTCCCGTAAAAAAATTATTACAGATGAGCACAGTGGAAGAATTTTAGTAGACCCCCTTTTGGCTGAAGAAGAGCAGGAAAGAATGCAAGATTTGTTTGCAAAACTGTAAGCATTCCCATTTTCTAAAAAAATAGAAGCCACCGTTTTTGGTGGCTTTTTTATTGCGCCTCTATGTCATTTCGAAATGAGCAAAGCGATTGAGAAATCTTTTTAGATTTCTCCCATTCGGTCGAAATGACAAAAACACCTCCTAAAATGGGTGCTGAGCGGAGTCAAAGTACCTTATTCTATAAATCTTCGAGAAAATTGGTGTAATTCGTGTCGAATTATAAATGAGATTTTTCGCTTTGCTCAAAATGACAACAGGAACCTAAAAAAGTTCCTAGCTATTATCTTCCAACAGCTCTAGAATCTTATCTTCCACTTCCTTGGTCTCCCATTCTTCTGAAATATTTGGCATTTTCAAAACCTCTTTCATAATTTTTTCCTGTTGGTCCCCTATCGCCAAAGCTTCTGCATAGGGTCTTTCTGAAAAGGTAACTCTAGAATAAACGGGAATCCATTTGTCTGGATGTTTGGCTGAAAACCACTTTTCAATCTTTTTCTGCAAGAGGAATTTAGGGTTGGCCGTTTTGCTGCTCATCTCCACAAAATTGCGGTAACTCAATTCCGCAATAGCATCAGCATTAGGTTTGCGGTCTTCCTGATATTGTTTAAAAATGACATCCCAATCGTCTCCATAGGTCTCCATGAGCTCATTCAACACATAAATATCCTCAAAGCCAGCGTTCATACCCTGCCCATAAAACGGAACTATGGCATGGGCAGAATCCCCAACCAAGGCCACTTTATCCCAATACGTCCATGGATAGCATTTCATGGTGACCATGGCACTTGTTGGGTTCTTGAAAAAATCTTGGGATAGATTTTCAATATTCTTTTTCACATTTGGGAAATAGGTTCTAAAAAAACTTCTAGCTTCATCTTCCGTAGTGATACTTTCAAAGGAAACCTCCCCCTCAAAAGGCAAAAACAGTGTACAGGTAAAACTCCCATCAATATTGGGCATGGCTATGAGCATAAATTGGCCCCGTGGCCAAATATGGAACGAATTCTTATCCAATTTATGGGTTCCATCTTCGTTGGCGGGAATGGTCAGTTCCTTATACCCTACATCTATGAAATTTTGGGAATAATCAAATCGACTACGGCGTTGCATTTTGTGCCGTACTCGCGAAAAAGCTCCATCACACCCAAAAATAAGGTCGTATTGATATTCCTTCCATTCGCTCTTTTCCGTTTCACCAGTGTAGATTTTGGCTTCAGGAAGGTTTACATCCCATACTTTTTCATTGAAACGGAAAACTGTTCCAGCCTCTTCCGCCAAATCAATCATTTTTTTATTGAGAATCCCTCGGGAAATGGACCAAATGGCCTCTCCTTCTTTCCCATATTTTTGAAAATAGACCGGCTTTTCATTAACGTGCATTGCCCTTTTATCCAATGGAATGGCGATTTCCTTAATACAATCTTCCAGCCCCACTTTTTGCAATGAACGCCACCCTCTATTGCTCATGGCCAGATTAATAGAACGACCAGAGAATTTGATGGTTCGAATATCTGGTCTACGGTCAAATACCGTAACCGAATGTCCTTTTTTGCGTAGATAAATGGCTAAGAGCGAACCCACCAATCCGGAACCGATGATGGCTATGTTTTTAGGAGTCTGTGTCATAAATGCCGAATGGCGAATTCCAATTACCTTGTAAAAATACGGAAATTGGGTGTCTTTACTTGTTTTATGCTTTTGATTTGACAATCAAAGTGTTACAAAACCAAACTCCAAGAATACCTGACCTATTCCTGTTTTTAACACTTCTTTAAAGTCTTCTGGCATCCATATTGCCGTATATATTCTGAAATATTCCGCTTCGGCGTCCATATATATGCAAAAAGTCCTTCGTAAAAATTACGAAGGACTTTTTCCCTTTTTAGAGGTGTTTATTTCTTATTTCAAGATTTCATCCACAATGCCGTACTCCACAGATTCCTCGGCACCCATCCAATAATCACGGTCAAAATCTTTCATGACCTTTTCAAAAGATTGGCCACAATTCTCTGCCAAAATTTGCGCACCCAGTTCTTTGGTCTTAATAATTTCCTTGGCCTGAATCTCTATATTGGAAGCTTGGCCACGGGCACCACCACTGGGCTGGTGAATCATAACACGGGCATGGGGCTGTATAAATCGCCTCCCCTTTTTCCCTACGGACAAAAGAATAGATCCCATGGATGCCGCCAAACCGGAACAAACCGTTGAAACGGGGCTTTTTAGCTGTTTTATGGTGTCATAAATGGCAAAACCAGAAGTTACATACCCTCCGGGGCTATTGATGATCAATTGAATTTCCTTGTTATTTATCATGTCCAAGTAAAGAAGACGGTCTATAACGTGCTTTGCAGAATCATCATCAACCATGCCCCACAAAAACACTTTGCGGTCTTCCAATAATTTTTCTTGGATCAATTCTTGAACCTTTCCTTTTTTTTGACTCATTTTTTATGTGTTGAAAGTTTCAAAAATAATCAAATTCCAAGGAAATTATGGTGCATTATCCGCTTTTGTCCAAATACCGTACTTATGGCTTTATTTCGACCTTTTGCGCAACCACATCCTTAATGGGAATCACAAATTTTCCGGCCTTGGTCACCAATGTCAGACTGTTGTTTTCAATGGCCTCAATGGTTCCTGAATCATCTCCAATGGTAATTTTGTCACCCACGGCGTAGGTTTTTCGGGTATAGTATGACCTAAGAATATCTGCAATAACATCTTTGGAACCCAGTCCCAGCCCCAAACCAAAGGCCAAGAGGAAGGAACCCAATATCAAGGTGATATTGTTGGTAATGATGGTCGTGTCCACCCCAGCTTGGTTCAGAGCGGTAATCGACATAAAAATAACAATGATGTAGAACAAAAGGTTACTCACCAAGTTGGAGCCTCCCAATTCCAAGGAATCAAACAACCGTTTTACCGTATTCTTTACCAAGTTTCCAATATAGAATCCTATCATCAGCAAAACCAACGCACTGAAGAATCTGGGCAAATAGCGCAGAAGATTCCCTATTTCGGTAGAAATGATCTTCCAGTTGAGTATATCGGCGGTTACAATAAGAATAACCAAAAGCAATCCCCACTTTACAAATCCCAGGATTATTTTTACAATGTCCACCTTAATATCACCCTTTCCAAAAATATCCATATCGTTGATTCGCTCACTGATTGCATTTACTTTGGTAAGCTTTAAGATTTTTTTCAAAAGGAACAGTACTATCTTAATGAGCAACCATCCCAGGACTAGAACGGTAATTGCTCCTATGATTTTTGGAAGTACCACGGCTATCTCTTTTCCCATCGCCGATAATGAATCAATTGTGAGATTTTTCCAATTGTTTAGTGTCTCCATAGTTGTTGTTTATTTATGTTGTAGTTAGTTTTCTCCCAAGGTTCTGAAAAGTTTTCGCAAAGCACTGCCCACATTAAGGGAGAAGAGTGCTGCTATATCCATGATCAATTTTGCCGCTGCAATGTCGTTCATTACTTTTTGCTTCATTCCCGGAGGGGCCTCTTTGAGTGAAGCTTCCAATTGTTTGAACGGGTTTCTGTGTTGCGTTGCCATCTATGGTAGGGTGTTATAGATTTCCATTAGTTTTTCCTTTCCGCGCTTTAATCGCATTTTTACGGCACTTTCTCCAATATCCATAAGACTGACCAGTTCTTTGATACTGGCTCCATCTTGATATTTCAGTAGTAAAAGGGACTTATCTTCCGCCGAAATCAGCTCCAAGGCCTTTTTTAATTTTTCGGCTTTCATTTCATATAGGCTTTCATCGGGAATTTCGGCGTTCAACTTATATTCAGTTGCTTCTACTGGAACCGATTGATCCCGCATCTTACGTTGTTTGTTCCGGTTTACATAATTGACGCAAAAATTATAGGTGAAGGAATACAGCCAGGTTGAGAATTTGGACTTCCCCTTGAACATCTTCAATTTAATGAACAACTGTAAAAAAACATCCTGGGTCAAATCCTCAGCTTCGCCATCCGACTTGGCAAAGCCATAGCACTTATTGTACACCATTTTGGCATAACGATCGTACAATCGACCAAACAGCAAAGGGTCATTGTTTGCAACTATCTGTTCTACTAATTCCTCATCTGAAAGATGGGCATACAGGTCTTCCGTTTCCAAAGATGCTTTGTCGGGGTTACTTATAATTATTAGAAACAGCCTTTTTAGAAAAGTCACTTGTTGGGTTGATTTAATTTGATCTCTTAAAAAAATGGCGCGCAAGATACCAAAATCGTGGTATATTTGATTAAAAATCAGACATGAAGGCTTTATACATCCTTACCATTTTCTCATTTGTTTTATGCATCGGTTGTAAAACCGAGCCCAAAGCTTCAAAAACCGAGGCGCAACCCGAAGTTGAAAAGAGCATTCCTGAAAAAATTGCAGAGGCCCATGGTTATGAAAATTGGAAATCCGTTTCTGAAATCACCTTCACCTTTAATGTAGATCGGGATAGTACCCATTTTGAGCGAAGCTGGGTCTGGAAACCCAAGATGAATGAGGTGACCGCCATTTCTGGCGAAGATACGTTGACGTATAATCCAAAATCCATGGACAGCATCGCTTACAAAAGAAACAGTGGTTTTATCAATGACCGTTATTGGCTTGCGGCCCCTTTTAACTTGATGTGGGATTCCAACAGTTATACCCATGAGCACACCGAGGCTGAAAAAGCACCTATTAGTGGGGAGGATATGCAAAAATTGACCATTGTTTACAAAAATGAGGGAGGTTACACCCCAGGTGATGCCTATGATTTTTATTTTAAGGATGATTTTATCCTTCGGGAATGGGTGTACCGAAAATCCAACCAAGAGGAACCATCCTTGGCCACTACGTGGGAAAATTATAAAGACATGGGCGGTTTGGAAATAGCACAGGACCACAAAAAAGGAGATGGCAGCTTCCATCTCTACTTTACAGGGCTTTCTGTAAACAAAGAGTAAATTACTAGGCTCAAAAAAGACAGTTAAATTCTCCCTGATATTAAAAGATCGATAGTTTACATCGATGACACTCCCATTTTGGGTATAGTGTTGTGTTTTACGTTTCTATAAACAAGAAAGTCCATGCTTAAAATCAAAAAAAAGCAAAACAGCTCCACTGGTGCAAAAAAGTGTTATATTGCACCAACAAATAGATCCGTATGGATACCGTTAGAAAATCAATAACCTTTACAAATCAGCAAGATAGTTGGATAAAGCTTAGGGTCCAAAATGGGGATTTTACCAATGACAGTGAATACATCCGGGATTTGGTCAGAAAGGACCAGCAGGAAAATATGAAATTGGCAGAACTTAAAAACGCCATTGACCAAGGGTTGCAGAGCGGCAAAAGTCCATTGAAAATCAAAGACATCATACAAAAAGTAGATAATGGCGAATTATAGCCTATCCTCCCAGGCTCAAAACGATTTAGCAGGCATCTACAAATATGGTATAAAGTACTTTGGCCAGGAACAAGCTACTACCTATTTATTGGAAATGGAAGAGTTTATGTTGGAACTGTCCTCAAGACAAGAATTATCAAGAGATGCTTCTAAAATTTCCACGAGTTTAAAATTTTACAATTTTAAAGCCTATGTTATATTTTATCTACAGGACGGCCCAGAAGAAATTCATGTACTCCGGGTATTGGGCAAACGAATGAATTTTGTTGAACATATCTAACAATCGAATAATACAATTGCCTACTTTACTTCCTCCTCCCGTTCAAGAAAAAAGTAATCCCCAAAACTAATAAGGCCAAGCCCAGTAACAGGATAAAACTATAGTTCAAGGAAGAGCTTTCGGCAATAAATCCTAGAATTACTGGGCCCAACAAAAAACCCATATAGCCTGCTCCTGCAATGAAGGCAACACCTTGGGAGGAATCCACCCCCTTTACATTGCCCCCTATTCGGAACAATTCTGGAACAATCACCGAAAAACCAAGACCATTAAAGGCAAAACCAATAATGGACCATAAGGTGTTCTGCGTTAGGACCAAAACAAAACCGATGGCTGCAACAAAAGCTCCCAGTCCCACAATTTTTATTGGACCAATTTTGGCACTGATTCCGTCCCCAAGAAATCGTCCCAAGGTCATGGTGGTGGAAAATGCCAAAAATCCCGCCCCAATGAGCAGTTCTGGGGCCATGGTCATTTCCTTGAGGTAAAGCGCACTCCAATCAATTATGGCCCCCTCACTACCAAAAGAAACAAATCCAATAATGCCCAACAACAACAGAGGTTTAAACAATTTTAGGCTAAAGGGTTCCTTTTCTACCGGAGCGGCAACAATGTGGATATAATGTTTTTTTAGAAAAAAATTGATGACAAATACCAAAATCACGGTCATGCCCATGTGAAGGACAGGGTTTCCAATAACAGGAATTAAAAAACTACCTAACCCTACCAAAATACCACCCAAACTAAAAAAACCATGTGCTGCGGACATAAAGTTTTGTTTGTCCTCCTTTTCAATCTCTGTGACCAAGGTGTTTATGGCAATATCAATAAAACCGTTGCTGGCGCCAAAAAGGTACAAGGCAGCCATCAACAAATAATAATTGGTCGCCATAAGCGGTAACATGGCCGTTATGGAGACAAAAACGACCCCATACCATGAGGCCCTGCCCACACCAAGTTTGTTGATGATTTTGGAGGCGATGGGAAAAATGGTAAAAACCCCAAGCGACAAACAGAAAAGGGCAATTCCCAAATCGGCTTTGTTTATGTCCAGTTTTTCTTTTACCGTGGGGATATATATGGCCCATGTACCGAACCAAATATTAATACTGGTGAAAACCCAAGAAGCGCCAAAGTATTTGGGGTTAGACAAAATAAGCCACAGGGATTTCATATGATCGATAGGTTTGGTCGGTTCATTTTATTGTTTTGTGCTTATTTTTCCTGTATTCCCGCTTTCAATATCTGCCCAAAATGGTACATATCTTCATAGGAACAATACAATGGGGCTGGTGCCAATCGGATGACGTTGGGTTCTCGCCAATCGGTAATGACACCGTTTTTCATGAGATAATCGAAAAGAGGGCGGCCTTCACCGTGCAAAAAAACAGAAAGCTGGCAACCGCGCTCTTTTGGGGTGATAATTTCAAACGAGCTCTCCACTTGCTTGTCAATTTCATGCAGAACAAACTCCAAATAGGCCACAATGGTTTTTTGTTTTTCAATGAGGGTATCCATGCCCACCTCATCAAACAGTTCCAATGAAGCCAAATACGGAGCTAGTGACAATATAGGAGGATTACTCAATTGCCATGCATCTGCCGTTTCAATAGGGTCAAATTCGGGTTGCATTAAAAAGCGGGTCTCTTTTTTGGTGCCCCACCATCCTTCAAATCGGGGGATGTCCTTTTTGCCCAAATGCTTTTCATGCACAAAAATACCCGAAGCATTTCCAGGACCACTGTTCATGTATTTATAACTGCACCAGGCAGCAAAATCAGCATCCCAATCGTGCAAGTTCAATTTTACATTGCCAACAGCATGGGCCAAATCCCATCCTACAAAAGCTCCAACTGATTTTCCAACTTTGGTGATGGTCTCCATATCCAACACCTGACCGTTGTAATAGTTTACGCCACCCATCAATACCAAGGCCAGCTCCTCTCCTACTTCATTGATTTTTTGTATAATGTCCTCTGTCCGCCAAAAATGCTCTCCTTCCCGTTTTTTTACCTCAACCAACGCATCTTTTGGATCCAAACCATGAAATCGCAATTGGCTCTGCAGCATATACTGATCGGAGGGAAATGCTTTTTCTTCACAAAGAATCTTGAATCGTTTTGCGGTAGGGCGGTAAAAGGAAACCATTAAAAGGTGCAGGTTCACCGTAAGGGTGTTCATTACGGAAACCTCTTTTGGACTCGCCCCAACCACCTTACCTAAACCAGATGCCAATCGCTCGTGGTAATCCCACCAAGGTTTGTCTGCATAAAAATGACCTTCCACAGCCAATTCCTTCCAATCCGTCATGACGTCATCTACAAATTTTTGGGTGCGTTTGGGTTGTAATCCCAAGGAATTTCCTGTAAAATAAATGACTTCCTTTCCGTTTACCTTTGGATAATGGAATTCTTGACGGTATTTAAAAAGTTTGTCCTTGGCATCCAATTGTTGGGCAAACTCAAGGGTATTTTGGAATGTCATGCTTTACTTGATTTGCTTCAAAAATACGATTTGTGAACCTATTTTGCCCAGTAATTCACTCCAAGCGCATTTCAATGATATGCTTTTTAAATCCTACTTTTTCATAGGCCTTTATAGCGGGAAGGTTATCACTGTAAACCGTTAAGCGGATTTCCTGAAAGCCATTTTCATGGGACCATTTCTTTAATTCATCTACAATCAAAGCATTGATACCCTTTCCTCTATAGGCCGGGTCAGTGTACATAAATCCCAAATAGGCATAATATTCGTGGTCCAGATAATGTCTGGCCCGCTTGGAAATGGCATAACCCGATGATACCACCTTACCATCCACTTCTGCGACTATAACACAGCTGTTATCATCCAAAATCATCTGTTTAAGGTCATAATAACTTATTGGATCTTCCTTAATGGTCACATCAAAAGGGCGTTCTGCGGTGATGATGCCTTGTTCAAAATGGAGCAGGATGGACAAATCCTCCAAAGTGGCATTCCGAATTGTGATTTGGTCTGAAGTCATTTTAATTGAGGGTACAAGTTATCTCCGAATGTAGTTCTTTTATCTATTTTTGAAAAAAATAAACCATGCATTTTCTCTCCAACATCCTGGAAGATTATATCGAAGAACACTCCCAAACAGAACCTGAATTATTGGCGGAGTTGTCACGGGAAACCCACCTAAAGGTGGTGCACCCCCGTATGATCACGGGGCATTTTCAAGGTCGTGTACTGAGTTTACTATCCAAAATCATCGCTCCCAAAAACATCTTGGAAATTGGAACCTACACAGGGTATTCGGCTCTTTGTTTGGTGGAAGGACTTCGCAACAACGGAGAATTGCACACCATTGAAATCAATGAGGAGCTACACGATTTTCAACGCAAGTATTTTGATCGAAGCGGCTATGGTTCACAAATCATTCAACATACGGGAGATGCCATGGACATTATCCCAACACTTGACCTTTCTTTTGACCTCATCTTTATTGATGCCCAAAAAGTGAACTACGATGCCTATTTTGAAGCAGCGATTCAAAAAACGAAATCGGGTAGTGTTATTTTATCGGATAATGTGCTGTGGTCCGGAAAAGTGGTGGAACCGGTTCCCAAATCGGATAAGGCCACCCTTGCTTTGAAGGCCTACAATAAGAAACTGCAAAATGACCCCAGGGTGGAAACTGTTTTGCTGCCCATTAGGGATGGGTTGACCCTGAGTAGGGTAAAATAAAACGGTTATGGAGTTTGTAAAACAATAGCCCGGATAGTATTCCAACCACCGCACCAACCATGATATCGATGGGAAAATGCACCCCAACATAGATGCGGCTCATGGCAAACAGAATAGGCCAAATAAAAAATAAGAGCGCCCACTTTATTTTTTTCCTCAAAAAAAGAAACACTAAAGTTGTGATGGAAAAGGAACTTGAGGCATGCCCTGAGAAAAAGCTATAATCCGTTGGACTTTTTAGAATACGAATCAGTGTATTGATCTCTTCAGTGTTGTTGGGTCTCAGTCGGGCTACCGATATTTTGGTCCAATGGGTTATGGTGGTAATAAAAATAATCAAGCCAATTAAGGTCAAAACCTTAAACCAAGCCTCCCGTTTTGGAAACTTCAGGAAAAACAATACAATAAAAAAGATAAAAAGAGGGGTCCATGTGGCAATGTTGGTAATGGTAGACCAGAACCCATCATATTCTTCAATGCCCAAACTATTGAGATAGATAAACGTGTCCCTATCCCATTCGAGCACTTTTTTAAGCATGGATTACTTGAGATTTCTTTTTACCGATCCTGTAACCTCATCAACATTTTTCTTTACCTCATCGATTTCTTTTCGAATGTCTTTGGTAAAGTCGGTATCGATGCCTTGTTTATCGGCACTTTTTTGGATTTCGCGCTTAATATCATCGGTTGCATCCCGAAGTTGACGCATTCCCTTACCCAGTCCTTTGGCAATCCCGGGAATTTTATCGGCACCAAAGACCATCACCACTATAAATAGGATGAAAAAAATCTCTGCGCCACTTATGAATAGAAAATACATGCAACAAATATAATCAGAAGTTAGTAGGAAAATAAAAAAAGCCCCGTGAAATCACAGGGCTTTTAACAGCTATTTTGTAACTAAATCTATCCTTTGATGTTGTCCTTGAACTGATCAAAGTCCGATTTCTCTTCTTTTTTGGGCCAAGCATTGTTGGTAGTATCAATATCCGCCGTTTCCAACTTTGGATCTACCACAATCCCTACCAATTCTTTTTGGGATGAAATCACCCTTTTTACCTCAGCATCGTTCTTTCTCCAAATCTCAGGTGGGTAAGTAACATTTTCCTTGGTGCCATCGGCATAGGTATACTCCACAATCAATGGCATTGGAATTCCTCCTGGCTTGTCAAAAGTGACTTCGTAGAAATATTTGGGCTCTTCAACCTGAGACCGCTCTGCCTCGGTCATGTTGTCCATCATAAATTCCTTCAGGTTTTGGGAAGTTTCCGTTGGAGATTTGCCTTTAAGCTCAGGCATGTAATCCTCACTGTCTTCATCTGCCAAATAGACCAAAGGAGGTAAATCAGCTTCCGTGAGATTTCTATCGGCCATATATTTTTCCATTTCCTTGGTAGGCTTGTTGGTCACGTAATATTTTTTGACCCCTTTTACACCTATATCCACATAATCGGTGGTGTAGAACCAGCTTCTCCAGAACCAATCCAAATCCACGGCAGAAGCATCTTCCATGGTACGGAAGAAATCCTCTGGGGTTGGGTGCTTAAACATCCAACGCTGTGCATAGGTCTTAAAGGCATGATCGAACAATTCCCTACCCATTACGGTTTCTCTAAGAATATTCAATGCCGTAGCAGGTTTTCCGTAGGCATTTGGTCCCAATTGGTAGACATTTTCTGGGTTTGACATGATTGGGGAGATGTAACTCTGATCTCCGCCCATGTACGGTACAATGTCTGCTGGATTTCCTCTACGCGATGGATAATTTTCACCAGGAGCAATGACATCTGGATAGTTCCTTCCAAATTCCTGCTCGGCCAAGTACTGCATAAAGGTATCGAGACCTTCATCCATCCATCCCCACTGACGCTCATCTGAGTTGACAATCATTGGGAAGAAATTATGGCCCACTTCGTGGATAATTACACTGATCATTCCGAATTTCACTCGATCTGAATAGGTTCCATCCTCATTGGGTCGACCATAGTTCCAGCAAATCATGGGGTATTCCATCCCTTGATTTTTCGCGTGTACAGAAATGGCCTTATGGTATGGGTAATCAAATGTATGTTTGGAATAGGTCTGCAGCGTCTGTACCACAGCTTTTGTGGACATATCTTCCCATAGCGGATTTCCTTCTTTTGGATACAGGGAAACCGCCATTACATCTTTGCCACCAATTTTTACGGCCTGCATATCCCAAATAAACTTACGGGATGAAGCAAAGGCATAGTCCCTCACATTGGTCGCCTTGAACTTCCATGTCTTAGTATCTGTTGAGAATCCCTTTTCAGCGGCCTCAGCCTCTTCTTGGGTTACAATGATGACAGGCTTGTCATAAGATTTTTTGGCATCCTTGTACCGCTTCATCATGTCTTTGGTGAAAACTTCATCTCTGTTCTGAAGCTCTCCCGTTGCATCCAAAACATGGTCCGCTGGAACGGTAATGCTTACATCGTAGTTTCCAAAGGGAAGTGCAAACTCTCCACTGCCCCAGAACTGATGGTTTTGCCATCCTTCCACATCGCTGTATACCGCCATTCTTGGAAAGAATTGGGCAATCACATAGGCACGGTTACCGTCCGCTGCAAAATATTCAAATCCGGAACGGGCCCTATTTACCGTATGGTCAGGAACATTGTACCACCATTTAACCGAGAAAGAAACTTTTTCCCCACTCTTTAGCGGTTGCGGAATGTTTACTCGCATCATGGTTTGGTTGATGGTATGCGATAATGGTTTTCCACTGGCATCCGTCACCGATTCAATATTGAAACCACCGTCAAAAGGCTCGCTCATGTAGGTTTCGGCAAAATTACCTGCGGTGTAGGCAATGTTCACCCCATTTCCATCACGTAGTGGGGATTTGGAATCCTTGGCACGGACATTTTGGTCCAACTGTACCCAAAGAAACTCCAAAACATCAGGGGAGTTGTTATGGTAGGTAATGGTTTCCTCACCATGAATTCTTGCATTTTTGTCATCCAACTGCACATTGATCACATAATCGGCTTGTTGTTGGTAGTAATCCGGACCTGGGGCTCCAGATGCGGACCGATAGTTGTTGGGGGTGGAAAATTCCTCGTACAACTGTTTAAACTTACTTTGATTGTAATGACCTGGCTCCCGTGCCGGTTTGGTTTCCTCTTCTTCCTGCGCCATCAAAACAGTACCAAAAAGAAATAGTACGGAAGCAAAATAATACTTAACTCTGTTCATTTTTTATTTGATTTTAAAACGTTGAAAAATAGCTCTTTTTTAACCAACCGTTAACAATTCGTTACAAGTTTAACATTCCTTTATTATTTTCCTTGATGAGCACAAAACTCTTCTTTTGGTCTTTCCATTTTAGGTGGACCACGTTCTGTTGTTCTTCAAATAAATCGGTGAGAATCTCATTTTGAATGGCTACGGATTTTAGCCCCGAAAAATTAACTTTGGGAATTTCAAGATAGCAGATGACCACATCATTGTCATAGCGTTTTCCCAAGAAGGTATATTCAGCCGTTTTGCCATTGAGTTCCATGGCAAATTTGGCCCTAAAGTATTTTTCTATGTATTCATCAGCCACTTTAGCCTCATTGGGGGTGGCCAACTTAGCTTTAATGCCATAGCGCTCTTCCAAGAGGGCATTCAAATCATCAATAAAAATGCGACTCGTAATCTGAAAAGCATCATCTTCCTCAGCATACACCACATTGGTGACGCTTACATAGAATTTATGGGCTGATGTGAATGATAAAAAAAGTACCACGGCCAATGGCAATAGTAGATTCCTTACAGTTCTCTTTTTCATCATATAGATTTTAGTACTCCAATGCTGGGGCAATGTTACAGGATTTCATGGGATTTTTATGCAAAAGACTTGCCAAAATATGCTTTTTGGACATTGGACCCATGATATTAGAAAAAAGATAAAAAACGGGTATTGGATATTGGAATTTACTATTTGGGATTGTTACTTGATGGTTGTTGGAATTTGGAATTTTGAACTTGAACTTGACTCTTGATCTCTGACTCCTGACCTCTGACTTCCGACTCCTGACTCCTGACTCCTGACTCCTGACTCCTGACTCCTGACTTCAATCCAAATTATTGTTCTCCCGATACACCCTGCTCTTTTGCACCATAAAATCCCATATTTTCAACTTGTCCTGCGAATCAACAGTGGTTTGAAATGCTTCATCCACTTCACAGAAATACATAAAATCCTCTATTTTTTCCATTGGAATCTTTAAGGTGGTCACAAAAAGAGAATCCACATAAAAGTCTTGTACCCGTTGTGTCCGAGCATAGGTGTTGTCCACTTCGAGGCGGTTCTTTAACATTTTGGTGCGACCTGTTATGGCATTGATAATAGGATTTAGTGGCACAATCCCGCTTCCAGAAACAGCTTCATTGAGCTTTCGTTCACTTTGGGTAAAATCTTTGGCATTGGCATTGGGAAGGCCCAAGGCCTCGGCATCCACAATTCTTGGAGGGGGAAGCTTTTCAAGATCTTTATCCAAAACCCCAGATAGGTTGTACGGACTCACCACCACTTCCCGTAGCTCGTTGACAAATTCCTCCAAAGGAACTGTCACAAAATTTGAATTGTACACTGCCTCGGTCACGGGAAGCAACTTTCTCTGAAAATGCACCGCCGAGAAGACCAAGGTGTCGTTCACCTGTACCCTAATGGTAAAATTTCCATCAATATCTGTGATAACGGCTTCATCCGAAGAAATATTCTGGACCACAACGCCCACCACATCCTCAGTGGCACTGGTAACCACTCCCCGTAAAATTTTACGAGCACTGTCTTGGGCCGTGGCACCAAAGGTGAATAAACATACTAATGGAAAAAGAAGTTGCTTCATTCCTCATTCAACTCGGTCAAAAAGGCTTTGCTCTGAGTCACCAAAAAATCAATCAATTGAAACTCATTTTCTTTGCGCAACAAGGTCTGGGAAGGAATTTTATCATCACAATACAATAAAAAAGCATCTATTTTGTCTTGCGGAAGTTTTAAATCCGCCACAAAAAACTCATCGTCATACACATGACGAAGCACCTCGCTTACCTTAAGTGGGGCCCTTTGCGCACCCTCTTCTTCATGGGATTTAAAAAGCGCTTTGAAAATATTTACAAAGTTGAGCCCGTCCCGCATGCCGCGAACCGTTCTGGACTCCGCCACATTTTCAACCTCCGTACTTCTATCAATTTCGTAGTCAAATTGTTTAAAATCCTCATTCTTCACCTCCAAAAATCGTTCTTGGTTTTCCGGGGTCACCACTACCTCGTCCAACTCCCGTATCTTTTCGGTCACTTCCACTACCAAGCGGTTATTCGCAAGAATTTCCTCGGTAACGGTAAGTACTTCCAGTTGGTAGTTCACCGCTGTAAACACCAGTTGGTCCCCTGCCTTTACCATTATGGCAAATTCCCCATCATCATTGGTAATTGTGGCATTTCCGGAAGTAGAATTAATTACATTCTCGTTGGGTACATTGGTGCTCCGGTACAGCACTTTCCCGCGCAATAAATGGCGGTCTTCCTGTGCCATGGACAGAGCAGAAAAAAACAACGAAAACAGAATCAAAACTATATTTTTCATAAGAAAGCATTTAGCCCAAGTTAAAGAAAACTCTTGAAGCCCATATAAAAAAATAAAGCTGTTCTAAACTTTTGTTAATTCTCCGAGGCATACTTTTGAAAAAAGGGTATCCGTTCACCCGTGAACTTTACCTTTTGAACGGGATTTATTAGCATAATCAAATCATAAGGTTAGTTTTGTGGATTCCGTTTGGAAACCTCAAATAACAAACACTGTGAAAACGCAAATTGCCTTTTTGATTGTTGGCCTACTCCTGTTCACTTCTCTGAAAGCCCAGGTAAAAATTGGCGATAATCCACAAAATTTGGACCCTGCCTCTGTTCTGGAATTGGAAAGCAGTAACCGTGTGCTGGTCATCACCCGGGTCACCACGGCCCAAATGAGCGCTATAAACCCTTTGCCCGGTGCCTTAATCTATAATACCGATGAAGACTGTATCCACTACTACAACGGGGTGGAATGGATCAATATCTGTGAGGCGTTGGACAACTCGTTTACCGTAAGTACCCAAGCAGTTTTCAACACCGCCCCAGATGCCAGGGACAGTACCGTGGTAGTGACTCAAACCGAAACTCCGGACGGCATTAACTACAACTTTGAGGTGAACCAGATTACGGGCGACAATGTATACAACGGCACCTTATTTGGTAGCGATTTGGCCCCTCAAACTGTGGGGGTACGTGAAATACAAAATGGGTCGGTTGGACTTGAAAAACTGGAAGATGGTACTTTGACCGGGCAACTCATGCAATGGGATGGGATTAATTGGACCTTGATTTCCGAAGCCGATATTACCGTTACGGAACTTGATGGTGTTGTGGGAAATGAGGTGGTAGGTCCCACGGATACAACCTTAGTTTTAAATGGAAATGGGACTGAGGCCCTACCCTTTACCCTAGACGTAGCGCTTTATGGGATTGACACTGAAGAATTAAACACAGATGCGGTAACCTCAGCTAAAATTGCCAATGGCGCCATTGTCAATGAAGATATATCACACACCGCCGCCATTCTGGGGACCAAAATCAATTCTGACTTTGGAGATCAAGATGTGGTGACCACTGGAGCCCTTGCCTCAGGTAACGCCACTATTACAGGAACCCTCACAACCTCCGGATTGGTTACCATTGGAGCAAATACCATTACCAATGCTGATGGAACAAACGGACAGGTGCTCACCACCGATGGTGCCGGGAACGCATCTTGGCAGGATACCAGCCCAACTGCCGTAGAAACCACTGCGGCCATTAACGGGGATGGACTTGTGGGCAGCCCACTTGATTTGGCAGACAATGCAGTCACAACCCAAAAAATATTGGATGGAAATGTTACCAATGCAAAGATTGCAAACGATGCCATCACAAATGCAAAGATGGCGGATGATGCAGTCAACACCAATGAAATTGTAGACAATGCCATTACAACACCAAAGATTCTTGATGGAAACATCACCAATGCAAAAGTTGCTGATAATGCCATTAACATTGATAAAATAGGAACATTGGGGGCAGCTGATGCCAACAATGTGCTAACCACAAACGGGGCTGGCGACCCCCAATGGGAAGACAGAACAAACTTCGCCTCCTCAGCGCTCAACGACGGCAACATCTTTGTCGGTAATGTCGCGAACAGCGCAACAGGTGTGCCAATGAGTGGTGATGCCACTATTGATAACACAGGGCTCTTGACAATACAAAATGATGCCGTAACCAATGCAATGATGGCCGATGATGCGGTCAATACTGATGAAATTGTAGACAATGCCATTACAACACCAAAGATTCTTGATGGAAATATCACCAATGCAAAAGTTGCTGATAATGCCATCAATATTGATAAAATAGGAACATTGGGGGCAGCCGATGCTAATAGTGTGCTAACCACAAACGGAATCGGCGACCCCCAATGGGAAAACAGAACAAATTTCACCTCTTCTGCACTGAACGATGGTGACATTTTTGTTGGTGATGCCACAAACAATGCTGTTGGTGTGACCATGGGAGGTGATGCAACCATAAATAACCTAGGGGAACTCACCATAGCAAACGATGCCATTACCAATGTTAAAATGGCAAACGATGCGATTGACACTGATGAAATCGTGGACGATGCCGTCACAACAGACAAGATATTGGATGCAAACGTAACCACCGACAAAATCGCTAACGGTGATGTTACGCCAATTAAAATTGAACCTTCAGCTTCCCCTACAGATGGTGATGTGCTTACCACCGTAGGTGGAGCAGTTGTCTGGCAAGCTCCAGCCGTTGTCGCCATGGGGAAGGTTAGTGCAGATGCATTAACTGTCAACTCTAATGGTGCTGGTGTTGTTCGAAACAGTGCTGGAAATTACACAGTTACCTTTGGTGCTGGAGTGACGATAGATGCAGACTACATTGTACAACTAACATTACTTAATGCAGGGCCAGATGTCACTATTGAAGTATCAGGAACCCCAACAGCCACCACTTTTACAGTTCAAATTTCGCAACTTTCCGAACAAGATCTTGCTGGAGCATTGATTGCAACTCCCGTTGATGCTCAGTGGTATTTCACCGTAACAGACTTCTAACCCTTGAAACCCCTCCTCCACATATCCATTTTGTTATTGGGCTGTATTGTTCAAGCCCAAACCGGTCTGTACCATGCCGGCAATATGCAGGTGCATGGCAACTTGGGGTTTCATACCAGTTTTATCAACGATTCTGCCTTTGATCAAACTGATGGCTTGGTAGGTTTTTATGAGAGCAACGTAATTCAGGTAGCAGGGAACATTCCCCCCACCCTTTGGGATATGGAGGTGATGGTCCCCAACAATATTTTTTTACGGAATTCGGTCAATGTGCGGAACAACCTCAATTTTATTGAGGGCAACATCCTTACCACCCTCAATGATCCATCGGTCTATCTTAATTTTATGGACCAAGGTACCTATACCGAAGAGGCCAACCCCAGAAAAGTAACCGGGTTTGCCGCCATTACCAATCGGGATGTTTTTCGTTTTCCCGTTGGAGATGAAAACCAACTCCGGTCCTTGACCTTGGATTCGCAAGGCGTGACTCCTTTGGCCATTTGTGCCTATTTTTTTGAGAATCCCTCCTCACCCATATCCATTCCCCAAAGCTTTGATGTCAATGAAAAGATACGGGACATTGGTACGGTGAGCGATCAGGAGTTTTGGATTGTCCAAAGTGATGTATCGGCACAGGTCACCATTAGTTGGAACGCGCGAAGTGGTCTGGGGCTTATTCCCAATGCGACTTTGGAATCAGTTCGGTTAGTAGGATGGAACAAAGCTTCCAGCCAATGGACCATTATTGGCAATGCGGCCGTTAGCGGTGATATTACCGAAGGTTTTTTAACCTCCAATGCTTTTGTTCCCAATGATTTTGCGGCCATTACGTTTGGCACCATTCCACTGCCCACGGATACTTTTGCGGTGGACAACCCAACATTGGGCAACTATTTTTTAAGCCCCAACGGGGATGGCACCAACGACTTTCTGGTGATTGATGGTATGGAGGAATCGCCCAACAACAGTTTGATCATCTACAATCGACTTGGGCAAAAAGTCTATGAAAAAATCAACTATGTCAATGAGTTCTATGGGATGTCCAATGCGGGAAGTCTTTACACCAACCGCGAAATGGGTCTGCCCGAAGGTGTCTATTTTTATCTGGTGACCCTGGATGACCTAGGGCTGGAATACACTGGTTTTCTGTTTTTAGATCGATAGCCGCAACCCATCACAAGCAAATAGTGTAGCTTCCTTGACAAAAAAATACTTCTTACCTTGGCACAAAAATCAATTCCATGAAAAGAAGGACTTTTGTTAAAACAGCATCCATTTCTGGTTTGGCCTGTTCCTTACCACCTGTTTTTCCCCATTTTATTTCCGATGAATATTCTACTGACGAATTGATGGGCAAGGCTGTTATAGATCTTTTTGGTGAGGGCATCAACCTCAGAAAAGAAGCCTATGAGTCTTTCTTGGAAATGAAAAAAGCCGCCTATTCTGATGGTTTTGATATTAAAATGGTGTCCAGTTATAGGGATTTTTACCATCAAGCAAGCATTTGGGAACGAAAATATTTAGCTTTTACCGAAGATGAAGGTTTGGAACCGCTTGAAGCCATAGACAAGATCATTGAATATTCCACCATTCCCGGTACCAGCAGGCATCATTGGGGCACCGATATTGACATTATTGATGGGTATCCTAAAGTTTCGGGCGATGTTTTGGTCCCAGAAAAATTTGAAAAGGGCGGCCCCTTTGAAAACTTTAAATTGTGGTTGGACGAAAACTCAGAAAAATTTGGGTACCATCTCGTCTATACCAACGAACCCAAACGAAGGGGATTCAAATACGAGCCATGGCATTATAGCTACGCCCCCATTTCCATTCCCATGTTGACGGCCTACAGAAGACTCAACATTTTGCGCTTGCTGGAAAAAGAGGAGTTTTATGGCTTTGAACACTTTACCACAGGCTTTATCAAAACCTATATTCAAGACAATATTCTGGACATAAATCCAGCGTTGCTGTAGTGTTTTTTTTCGTATCTTCAATGGTCTAGAACACGAACACCATGAGAAGAGGAAGTTGGAGAATCCGCATCCTAATCGGGCTGGCCATTGTGGCATTTGCCTTTGTCCGCCGCTGCAATAACCAAGAAGAGAATCCCTATACCGGAAGGGTTCAAAATATAAACATGACCGCGGAGCAGGAGATTGCCATTGGGCTGCAAAGTGCCACGGAAATGGCACAACAGCATGGTGGCCTCTACCCTGATGAGCGTATGCAGGCCTTGGTGGATGCTGTAGGCAAAAAGCTAGTCAATAGTAGCATTGCTCGTGAAACACCCTATGAATACGACTTTCACCTCTTGGCCGATGACCGCACCATTAATGCCTTTGCCCTACCCGGAGGACAGTGTTTTATCACCTATGCACTGTTTTCCCAACTCAATGAAGCCCAACTGGCCGGAGTATTGGGACACGAAATAGGTCATGTAATCGGCAGGCATTCTGCGGAACGTATTGCTGAAAGCAATTTTTGGCAGACCTTGGCCACGGGAGCATCTGTGGGTGGTGATATGGGAAGTGTGGTGGCAGGAATAGGTCAGAACACCTTGTTGAAAAATGGCAGGGGCGATGAACTGGAAAGTGATGAGTTGGGTGTCTTGTTTATGATTCAATCTGGGTATGACCCCTATGAGATGATTAAGGTTATGGAGATTTTAAAGGCAGCTGCCGGACCGGACCGCGTACCCGAATTTCAAAGTACCCATCCAGACCCCGAAAACCGGATTGAAAAGATAAGAGAAGCCATCAAAAAATATTCAGGTCGATAGATTCGGCACGTTTATCGAGAAAAAAAGAGCTTTGCTTAGATTTGCTTATCTTTGATGTACCCCCAAATCCTACAATTGTTTTCTTATCCCGTTTGTGCTATCCAAAAACGAGAACACATGGGAACACTAGTACATTTTAAAAACCTCTACGTAGAGGCATTTGACGATTGCAAACCGAGCTTTATTGTACTTTTTTTAAAAGGGTATTCCGTATTTTGTGGCATCATGTTGATGATGGCGTTTTATGCGTTTATATATAGAGCTTTTACAGGCTTTGAGTTCTAAGCCAATGATATACTCTTTTACAGGACACTACAAGTAAATGAGAAAAAAAAGCCCATCCTTTGGATGGGCTTTTTGCTTTGAATGAATAAACTCCTTATTTTTTCATAGCATCTTCCAAAACAGCCAGTGCTTCAGTTGCATTGGACATTTCGGCATATTTCTTAGCAGTATATCCTTGATCGGAACGTCTTTTAAAGTTCGCACCGTTTTCAATGAGCAGACTCAAGATTTCAGCTTGGTTATAACGAGCGGCAAAATGTACAGGTGCCATCCCAAGGGATTTTTCATTGACATCCTCACCCAACTCAATAAGCTTTTTAACAGTCTCTACATCGCCTTGCATAATGGCCTTGCAAAAGGAATTGACCTCTACGGGCAGAGCGGATACATTCAGATTTACATCTGAGATAGGTTCATTGGCAGAAACGCCAGTTGCTACTAGCATGCAAAATGCAGCTACTGTTAGGATTGTTTTTTTCATGATGAATTGTTTTTGTTTATAGATTAAACTGTTACAAAAATAGACTTCTCATCAGGGCAAATGTTACGGCATTAACAGTTAAATAACTAAATTTTAACAAGACTTCATTTTAAGTGCCTGATAATTATTAAATCCGTAACCATAAAAACATCCAAAAGCTAGGGCATCCAATCAGATCACTTTATTTTTGACATACAATTCTACGTTATGAACAAAAAGACAATCCTAATGATTTTGGATGGCTGGGGAAAATCCCCGGACCCAAAAGTTTCGGCCATTGCACAGGCCAACACACCCTTCGTTGATTCACTATATACCCAATATCCCAACGCCAATCTTCTCACCGATGGAATGAATGTTGGTCTTCCGGAAGGTCAAATGGGAAACAGTGAGGTGGGACACATGAATTTGGGTGCCGGCAGGATTGTCTATCAAGATTTGGCCAAAATCAACAAAGCGGTCAAAGAAGATACCCTAAAAGAAGAAAAAGTCTTGAAAGAAGCCTTTGAATATGCCAAAACCAACAACAAGGCTGTACATTTTTTGGGCTTGGTCAGTGATGGCGGTGTACACAGTCATATTGATCATTTGAAGGCATTAATCAAAGCTGCGGATGACAGTGGTGTGAAAAATTCCTTTATCCATGCCTTTACCGATGGACGTGACGTAGATCCCAAAAGTGGGAAAGGTTTTCTTATTGATCTTACCCATTTCTGTTCGGACAAGAACACCAAATTGGCCACTGTGGTGGGAAGATATTATGCCATGGACCGGGATAAACGTTGGGAACGCGTAAAATTGGCCTATGATGTCATGGTAAATGCCGATGGAGAAAACGTTCAAGACATTAGTGATGCCATGCAAAAAAGTTATGATGAGGGTGTCACCGATGAATTTATAAAGCCTTTGGTTTTAACCGGTGCCGACGGTCTACCGCTGACAAAAATAACAGAAGGTGATGTGATTATCTTCTTCAACTTTAGGACCGATCGCGGTCGAGAACTGACACAAGCGCTGAGTCAGCAGGATTTTCATGAGCAGAACATGCACAAAATGGATCTGTACTACGTTACCATGACCAATTATGACGATTCGTTTAAAGGCATAAAAGTGGTCTATGACAAGGAAAACATCAAGGACACCTTGGGCGAAGTGTTGGCTAAAAATGGAAAAAAACAGATTCGTATTGCGGAAACCGAAAAATATCCGCACGTTACCTTTTTCTTCAACGGAGGACGGGAAGAACCTTTTGAAGGTGAAAAACGCATCCTATGCCCATCGCCAAAAGTGGCCACCTACGATCTACAACCCGAAATGAGTGCTTATGATATTCGGGATGCCATTATTCCTGAGTTAAAAAAAGGAGAAGCTGATTTTGTATGCCTCAACTTTGCCAATCCGGATATGGTAGGACATACCGGGGTTATGGAAGCTGCCATCAAGGCCTGCGAAACTGTGGATGAATGCGCCAAAGATGTCATCACAGCAGGATTGGAAAATGGCTACTCCACCATTGTTATTGCCGACCATGGTAATTGCGATACCATGATCAATCCAGATGGAAGTCCCAATACCGCCCATACCACCAATCCAGTTCCGCTGATTCTAGTGGATAAGGATATCAAGGAAATCAAAGGCGGGGTTTTGGGTGATATTGCCCCTACTATTCTAAAAATGATAGGCATACCCCAACCCAAACTCATGACCCAAAAACCATTGGTTTAAGGCAAGATTCGTCAAATCCATAGATTCAATTTATCTTTGCAGCTATGATTCACATAAAGACAGCAGAGGAAATTGAATTGATGCGCGAGAGTGCATTGGTGGTTTCACGTACCTTGGGAATGTTGGCCAAGGAAATCAGGCCAGGGGCCATTCCCTTGAAATTGGATAAAATGGCCGAGGAATTTATCCGTGAACAAGGTGCAGAACCGGGCTTTTTGGGTATGTACGATTTCCCCAACACCCTTAATTGGAGTCCCAACGCACAAGTGGTCCATGGCATTCCCAACAACGAACCCCTTAAAGAAGGTGATGTTATTTCTGTGGATTGTGGTGCGCTAAAAAATGGTTTTTACGGAGACCACGCCTATACTTTTGAGGTTGGTGAAGTTGCCGAAGAGACCAAAAAATTACTCAAGGTCACCAAAGAATCGCTTTATATAGGAATCAAGGAATTTAAAGAAGGAAATCGTGTGGGTGATGTAGGCTATGCCATCCAAAAATACACAGAAGACCATGGGTATGGTGTGGTCCGTGAGTTGGTGGGGCACGGTTTGGGGAGAGAACTTCACGAAGATCCCCAAATGCCCAATTATGGAAAGCGCGGTCGTGGGAAAAAATTTGTCAATGGTATGGTTGTGGCCATTGAACCCATGATTAATATGGGAACTCGACGTATTAAACAACTCAATGACGGATGGACCATTTTAACCGCAGATGGTAAACCCAGTGCCCATTTTGAGCATGATGTGGCTTTAGTGGATGGTAAACCAGAGTTGCTTTCAACCTATCAATATATATATGATGCTTTGGGCATCAACAGTGATGAGGAGGATGAATTCCGAAGCAAAAAGTTAGTACTTTAAGCATCAATCAGTGTGATTCGTGTCAGATATATTTAAGTTTTTCCTAAACCTAATTCCAAGACCTTTACTCATACGATTAAGTTATTGGGTACGTCCTTTGATTGCCTTTTCCTTAAAAGGAAAGAATTTCACTGATCCTATTGACGGGAAAAGTTTCAGGAAGTTTCTTCCCTACGGATATGAAAATCCGCGGGAGAATGTGCTCTCCCCTTCCACGCTGTCTTTGGAAAGACACCGATTGCTTTGGCTTTATCTTGTGAATGAAACGGATTTCTTCACTAAACCGCTCAAAGTACTTCACTTTGCACCCGAACAGGCCTTTCATAAGCGATTCAAAAAGTTAAGCAACATTGAGTACACCACTACCGATTTGAATTCACCCTTGGCCGAGGTGAAAGCTGATATCTGTAACCTTCCGTTTGGAGACAACAGTTTTGACGTAATCCTCTGCAACCACGTATTGGAACATATTCCAGATGACACCAAGGCCATGCAAGAACTCTTTCGGGTCATGAAGCCGGGCGGATGGGGCATCTTTCAAATTCCGCAAGATTTAAAGCGGGAAAAGACCTTTGAAGATGACTCCATTACCGATAAGAAGGAACGTGCCCGAATCTTTGGTCAATATGACCATGTGCGTATTTACGGCAGGGATTATTTTGACAAACTCCGCAGCATTGGCTTTAAGGTGCATGAAGTTGACTACACTAAAACACTCCCAAAGGAAGAGGTGGAAAAATACCGCTTGGCCAAAGGTGAGATCATACCTCTTGTCCTTAAGTAAAGTGTCAGTTCGAGCGCAGTCGAGAACCTTTACATGTCAAAACCTAATTCTCGATACACTTCAGCCAAGGCTGAACCACTCGAATTGACGGCTTTTACGTATTCAACTATTATTGTTTTACAAAAGCTTGAAATCCAGTTGTCATGAACTCTTTAGTCTCACCGTTTTCATCCAAATAGATGATATAGGCCTCCAATTCTTCATGGTCTTCCAAAACTTTCTTGGATTCCTCCAAATCCATCGCCATAAAACTGGTGGCATAAGCGTCAGCCACTGCACAAGTATTTGCCACTACGCTGCTTGCCAAAACATAGGAATTTTTAGTGTAGCCCGTCTTAGGATTTATAGTATGGACAAACTTTTCACCAGTTTCCGGGTCAATTCTGAACTTACGGTAGTTCCCAGAGGAGGCCATGGCCCTATCCTCCAAGGCAACAATTAATTTAAGCTGACGACCTGTCTCCACTTGCGGGTCATCAATACCCACAGTCCATTGTTTTCCTGAAACAAGGTTGGTTCCCTTGGCCAAAACCTCTCCTCCAACTTCCACCAAATAATTTTTAATCCCCTTGGCATCCAATAAAGCTCCCAATCGGTCTATAGCGTAACCTTTGGCGACGGCGTTAAAGTCAAAGCGGATAGCAGGATTTGATTTCGTAATGGTATTATCGCTGTTCAGCTGTACCTTATCCCATCCTACATAGCTCAATAAACTATCCACTTTAAGGCTATCCAACTGAATCTGTTCTCCCGGACCAAATCCCCAAGCATTGGCCAAAACACCAATTGTAGGGTCAAAATAGCCGTTTGACGCTTGGTGTACTTGCGTAGAGATATCAAAAACTTCCCGGAACATCTCATCCACCACTATGGTAGAATCCCCCTCGTTAATTTTAGAAATATCCGAAGTGGGCACATAAGTGGACATGGACTGGTTCATTACCTGAAAAACGGAGTCAATTTCCCGCTGGTAGTCCAAGGATTCATCAGCAATATAAATAATGGAATAGGAAGTGCCCAAAGCGCCCCCTTGATTTTGGTTTTTGATCCATTCACGGGAGTTGCATCCCAATAGCAACACAACAACAGTAAAAAGAAGTACTTTTTTCAACATCTATATTTCAATCAATCCTTGATAATCCACAATATACTCTTCATCCAAACACAACGGTAACTCTTGATTGGTGGCATTGGATAGTCCAACCCCAGCAAAAAAGGTTTTGGCCTCAAATTTATCGGCATGGTCCTTCACCGTATCCATCAATTCCTCGTCATACTCTCTGGGATTCAGGGGAAATTCTACATTCCGAACCACAATAAAATGAAGCACCTTTTCCTTAAGACAAACATACTGTGGGTTTTTCTTCAGCTTGCTATTGATGGCCATAAACTCAAAACCATCGGCTTCCAGCTCGTGACCCACAATATTCATGGCCAGATTATGCAGTTCCTGTTCCGTTAATTCTCTTCCCATATAAAAAAACCGATGCGTTGGCATCGGTTGGTTTTATGATTACCTCTCGACAACCTGTAGTGCTCGAGGTGGCTTTTACTTTGATTTATCCTCCAAAGTCATCGAACCTGATATTCTCATCAGGAATACCGAAGTCTTCGCCCATCTTCTGAACTGCCTTGTTCATCAATGGTGGACCACAGAAATACAGTTCAATGTCTTCTGGAGCATCGTGATGATTCAAATAGTTATCAATAACACAGTTATGGATAAACCCAACGAAACCATCACCTTCTTCGTCATTGATGTCTTTTTTAACCTTCCAATTATCTTCTTCCAAAGGTTCGGAAAGTGCCAAATAGAACTTAAAGTTGGGAAAATTTCGCTCCAATTCCTTAAAGTGCTCTAGGTAGAATAGCTCGCGCTTAGAACGACCTCCATACCAATAGGTCACTTTTCTATTCGTTTTCAACGTTTTGAACAGATGGTACAAGTGCGAGCGCATTGGTGCCATTCCAGCCCCACCACCTACATACAACATTTCTGCATCAGATTCATTGATGAAGAATTCTCCGAAGGGCCCGGAAATGGTTACTGGGTCACCTTTTTTCAAATTAAAAATATAGGATGAAGCTATCCCCGGGTTTACGTCCATCCAACCGTTCTTTGAACGATCCCATGGTGGTGTTGCAATACGAACATTCAACATAATCTCTCTTCCTTCTGCAGGATACGAAGCCATGGAATAGGCACGCTCCACTGTCTCGGGATTCTTCATCACCAAAGGCCAAAGGTTGAATTTATCCCACTCTGCCTGAAACTTATCTGGCGTTTCATGCTCTTCTGGGTGGGCGGTAATGTCGATGTCGGAATATTTTACTTCACAAGGTGGTATCTCAATTTGAATATATCCACCCGCCTTGTAGTTCATTTCCTCTGGAATCTCAACCACAAATTCCTTGATGAAGGACGCCACATTATAGTTACGCACCACCGTTGCGTTCCATTTTTTGATACCGAATACTTCTTCAGGAATAGTGATTTCCATGTCTTGCTTCACCTTTACCTGACAGGCCAAACGGGCTCCTTCGCTCAATTCCTTTTTGGAAAAGTGAGGGGTTTCGGTGGGAAGTGCCTCTCCACCACCAGAAAGCACATGGCATTCGCATTGAATACAGGTTCCACCGCCACCACAGGCCGAAGGCAAGAAAATCTTTTGGTTCCCCAATGTGGATAGCAGGGAACTTCCTGAACCTACTTCCACCTGCTTCTCACCATTGATGGTAATGGTCACAGGACCGGATGGAGACAGTTTTTCCTTGGTGAACAGCAAAAGGGCCACCAATAACAACAACAATACAAGAAATGCTACTACGGTAATTAAAATGGTACCTCCGGTACTTGCAGCTAATATCATCTTTATTTGTTTATAACTTCGTTATAAGAGACTGCTTTTTCCTTGTCCTCAATCTCCTTTTTAATTTCTTTTTCCTCTTTGCTCTCTGCTTTGACCGTGGTAGTTTCTGTCCCCTCTGGTGGTTCATTGTCACCGGTCAACATTCCGCCAAAACTTTGAAATCCAATTCCCATCAAACCTGTGATGATGAAGGTGATGCCCAAACCACGCAATGGAGCAGGAACGTTGGAGTATCTTATTTTTTCACGGATGGCCGCAATCGCCAAAATGGCCAAGAACCAACCAATTCCGGAACTTATTCCATAATTGAAAGCCAATCCGATATTTGGAATCTCACGGGTCTGCATAAACAGGGAACCTCCCAAAATGGCACAGTTTACCGCAATCAACGGCAAAAAGATACCCAAGGAATTATAAAGTGCTGGTGAAAACTTCTCTACCACAATCTCTACCAATTGTACCATGGTGGCAATGGTGGCAATAAATAGGATGAAGGAAAGGAATCCCAGATCATAATCGGCATATTCTGGACCTAACCAGGCCAACGCCCCATCTTTCAATAAATATTGATCTAACAACCAGTTCAAAGGAACGGTAACCCCCAAAACGAAAATTACGGCAGCTCCCAAACCAACGGCGGTGGATACTTTTTTGGATACGGCCAAATAGGAACACATCCCCAAAAAGACCGAAAACACCATGTTGTCTATAAAAATCGACTTAAAAAATAATTCTAAATGCTCCATGTCTTCCTAGTTTATGCTTCTTCTATCAATGCTCTATTTCTGGAACGTTGCACCCAGATAATGATTCCCACAACAATCAATGCTGCTGGAGGGATAATCATAAAGCCGTTGTTCTCGTAACCCAAGGCATACAATCCGGTTTTGGCCACAGGATCGCCCAAGACCTTCATTCCAAATAAGGTTCCTGAACCCAAAAGCTCCCTAAAAAATCCAACGATGACCAAAATAACTCCGTATCCCAAGGCATTTCCTATACCATCCAAAAAGGATTTCCAAGGTCCGTTACCTAAAGCAAAGGCTTCAAAACGTCCCATGATGATACAGTTGGTAATAATCAACCCCACAAATACGGACAATGTTTTACTCAATTCATACGCAAAAGCTTTTAGCACTTGATCTACAATAATTACCAAAGCGGCCACAACGACCAATTGTACGATAATCCTAATTTTTGCCGGAATGACATTACGCAGCAGCGAAATGACCACGTTACCCACACCCAGTACAAACAACACTGAGATTGCCATTACCACTGAAGCTTTCAATTCTGCGGTAATTGCCAAGGCCGAACAGATTCCCAATACCTGAATGGTAATGGGGTTATTGTCCGCCAAAGGATCTAATATCAGATTTGCATCTTTTTTTGATAGTAGCGCCATATTATTTTTTTCTAATAGTTTCTAAATAGGGTTTGTAAAGCTTAAGGGCATCTTTGATCATGGCTGTAATACCATTTCCTGTGATGGTAGCCCCTGCCAACGCATCCACTTCGTTATCGTCCTTGTTCTCATTTAACGGGTCACCGTTGCCCTTGGCCACAGCAATACCAGCGTAGCTGTTACCGTCCATAATGGACTCACCCACGAAATCATCCATAAAGAAGCGCTGATTGATGTTAGCCCCAAGTCCGGGTGTCTCTCCCTTATGATCAAAGAAAACGCCTTGCACCACCATGTTTTCATCCACAGACATAAAGCCCCAGATGGCATCCCACAATCCTTTTCCATATAAAGGAATAATGTAGAATTCCTTGCCATCCTTTTCACCGATCAGTAACGGTAGTTCTGCACTACCCCCACTTTTGATGGTGCTGAGTTGCTTCTTCATGTCAATTAGATAGGCATCTTGCTTTTCTTTAGCTTCTGTTCCTTCTATGACCAATTGTTCTTTGATGTATTTGGAAAACTCACTTTCCACTTCCGAGGTAGGAACAAAGCTCACGCTGCTCTCTCCTTCATTGTCATTGACCCCCATGGCATAGAGGATGTTCTGCTGCTTTTCAAACCGTTGGTTTTCATCGACCTTTGGTTTTAGTCCCGATGCCAAAAAGGCAAGTAGGGAACCTACAACGATTACCATCACGACCGCAAAAACTACCGTATAGCTATTCTTTTCTGTATTAATTGCCATAATTAAGCTGTTTCCGTTTTTAATGCATCAACTTCTTCATCC
The DNA here is from genome assembly GCF_017313225.1 of Allomuricauda sp. CAU 1633. Lineage (GTDB taxonomy): Bacteria > Bacteroidota > Bacteroidia > Flavobacteriales > Flavobacteriaceae > Flagellimonas. The sequence continues at coordinate 112,106 of NZ_JAFLNE010000003.1, forward strand.
GAAACTTTGGGATAAATGGTTGCTGTCTTCAATCGTTTCAATCTCTTTTTAATGTTGCCCTTAACCACATAGTGATCAATGGTAGGAGCAAATACGTTCATCAGCAAAATCGCCAAGAACACCCCCTCTGGGTACCCTGGGTTGAATACACGAATCATAACGGACATAAATCCGATCAAGAAACCATAAATCCATTTTCCTTTGTTGGTTTGGGAACCTGTTACAGGATCTGTGGCCATAAAAACAACACCAAAAATGAGACCACCCACCAACAAATGCTGCCAGTATGGGAAGCTCATTAGGGTATAGAATTTACTGTATTCGGGTAACCAACCTGCATCTACAATGCCGTTGAAAATCAATCCCATGGCCAAAGAGCCCAATACGGCACTCAACATGATACGCCATGAGGCAATTTTGGAGAAAATCAAGAACAGACCTCCCAATATAATCAGTAAGGTAGATGTTTCTCCCACAGAACCGGGGATAAACCCATAGAACATATCCGCCAAGGAGTACCCAGTATCTGTATTGCCCTGTGCCAAGTATCCAAGAACGGTTTCACCGGAAATAGCATCGGTGGAACCTGCTTGAGTAATTCCGTCTTTTGCGCCATGTACCCAAACCTTGTCCCCACTCATCCAAGTTGGATAGGCAAAGAACAAGAAAGCACGAATGGTAAGCGCTGGATTCAAAATGTTCATTCCAGTTCCCCCAAAAACTTCTTTGCCAATAACAACACCAAAGACAACGGCCACGGCCAACATCCAAAGCGGTGTGTCCACAGGGACAATCAATGGCACCAACATTCCGGTTACCAAGTAGCCTTCTTCTACTTCATGGCCTTTGATTACCGCGAACAAGAATTCGATGGCCAAACCTACCCCGTAGGAAACAATCACCAAAGGCAATACCGTAGTGATTCCCACCAAGAAATTTTCCCAAGTCAAAAAGTGCTCGAACAAGTCAAAATTCGCTGGAAAACCGTTGATGGCGGAATAGTGTTGATACCCTGCGTTGAACATTCCGAACAGCAAACAGGGCACCAAGGCCATGATTACCGTGTTCATAGTTCGTTTTAGATCATCCGCGCCACGGATGTGCCCACCAGAATGTGTTGTTTCATTGGGCGTATATAGAAATGTATGCAGCGCATTGAAGGCCGGAGCCATTTTTTTGCCCTGATACTTTAACTTCAGCTGATGTAATTTTTCTTTCATTCCCATATTATCCTAGTTCTTTTTGCAACAAATCCAACCCCTCCCTGATTATTTGTTGGTGCGGTTGCTTTGAGATGCATATAAATTCTGTGAGTGAAAAGTCTTCTGGTGCCACTTCGTAAAGCCCCAATTGTTCCATTTCATCCAAATCCCCAACCATACAGGCTTTCAACAATTGAAGTGGATAGATGTCCATGGGAAAGACTTGCTCATACTGACCTGTAACCACAAAAGCTCGGTGTTCACCATTGGTATTGGTATCCAAATTGTACTTTTTCTTCGGTTGCAGCCAAGAAAAGGTAAGTGCCCTAGTGGTTGAAATTTTATTGAAAATGGGTCTGTTCCACCCAAAGAAATCGTAATCATCTCCTTCAGGAATTGCCGTAACGGTATTGTTATAGTATCCCAAATGGCCTTCGGTATTGGTTCTGGCACCCGTAAGCACATCACCATTGATCAACCGATACCTATCTTCATTTACGCCACTGGCATATAGAAACGTTGAGATTTCAGCTCCAATTTTGGTGGTATAATATTGTGGGCTTTTAATGATGGAACCTGCCAATGCAACAATACGTTCTGCATTGAACTTTCCAGTCAATAGCAATTCACCAATGAGTACCATATCTTGTGGGGAAATGGTCCAAACCGTTTCCCCCTTGTTGACAGGGTCAATTTTATTGATTTGGGTTCCCACCAATCCCGCTGGGTGTGGGCCCGATATTTGGTGCAATTCAATCCCTTTTACATCTATAAAAGGTGACCTTCCAGATTTACCAACGGTTACATGGATTTTACCCGGAGTCAATTTTTGCAATGCCAACACGGCAGCTCCCAATTCCTGTTCCTTATCCCTGAGGACATAGTCTGCATTTGCTGCCAAAGGCGCAGTGGTATATGCTGATACAAATATGGCCTTGGGAGTCACATCTGGATCCGCAATCACATCATAGGGTCTTTGCTTGATGAAAGGCCAGCCTCCATTCTGCAACAAGAAGGTCTTAATGGTAGCCGCATCCGCCGTATCAAGGTCTGGAACCTTGCTTTGGGTATACTTTTGGGTTTTATCAGCAAGAACCTTGAGGGTCAAGATTCTTCTTCTAGCCCCACGAACAATTTCCACCAGCTCTCCACTCACGGGAGACACAAAGTGCATTTCTTCGTTGTTCTTGTTATAAAAAAGTGGTTCTCCCGCTTTTACCTCGTCCCCTTGCTTTACCAGCATTTTAGGGGTGATTCCGTGAAAATCATTTAGGTTTAGGGCATACACGTTACTTAAAACGGCTTTGGAAGTAGTCTGTTCTGCTGCCCCGATAAGGTTGATATCCAACCCCTTTCTAATCCGGATGTCTTTAGACATATTGTTGTAGACCTTTTGTTATCAAAATCGGTGGCAAATTTAGCACTAAAAGGGATGTTTTCATAATTATTAACCATAAAAATGGGATTACATCGAGCTAAATTCCCAAGGCATAGTTTTTGTTTACCTTTACCCGAAAAATACGCCCTAAATGCGCTTTTTGATCAAACAAATGGTTTTATGTTTTTTTGTCACTGGCATTTTTGCCCAAGTACAGGAAGAGGTAAATCCTCCAGAAAATATAAAGACCATCATTTTTAGGGGACCTACTGAGGACCAATTTCCAGTGATTCTGTTGGGCGAATCCATGACTTTGGAATTTGATGACCTTACGGCAAGGGAACAGGATTATTATTATAAGATTATTCATTGTGATTACGATTGGACTCCATCCCAACTCTTAAAATCCCAGTATTTGGTGGGAAATGACAACCAGCGTATCATTGATTACGAGAACAGCTACACCACTTTACAGCCTTATTCCAATTATAGATTGACCATTCCCAATGAAAATGTACGGTTGAAGGTCAGTGGCAACTATGTGCTGGAAATCTATAACAGCTATGGGGAGCTTCAATTTTCGAGAAGGTTTGTGGTATACCGGGATGCTGTTGCAGTGGGTGGCCTGGTAAAGCGCTCCCGTGATTTTAATTTTCTGAATGAAAAGCAGGTGGTGCAATTCAATATCAATACCGCTGGATTTCCTGTGGTAAACCCCAAAAACGAGGTAAAGGTCGCTATTTTGCAGAACCATTATTGGCCCACAGCCTTGTACAATATCAAACCCCAGTTTACGATCGGTTCAGAACTCGTCTACAAATACGACCAAGAAACCAGTTTTTTTGGCGGTAATGAGTTTCTAAATTTTGATACCAAGGATTTACGGTCTCCAACGTTCGCCATTTCGCGCATTGAATTTGAGGACGTCTACCACCATTATCTGTTCACCAATGAATTTCGGTATGATAGACCGTACACCTATTTCCCGGATATCAATGGGGATTTTGTGGTTCGGACTTTGCAAGGCGAGGATGTTTCCCGCGAAGCGGAATACACTAAAGTGGACTTTAGCCTCCCCTATACCAATGAGATTGGATTGGACAACGTGTATGTAGTGGGCAAGTTCAACAATTATGGACTTTCCGAGGAAAATAAAATGACCTTCAATGAAGATACCGGAAAGTTTGAGGTTACCCTAATGATGAAACAAGGCTTTTACAACTATAAGTATGTTGTGGAGCGTGCCAACGGCACCTTGGAGCCCAATTATGTGAGCGGCAATTTTCATTTTACCGAAAACAACTATCTCATTTTAGTATATTACAGAAATTTTGGAGATCTGTATGATAGTATAATAGGTATAGGTTCCGTGAATTCCGCAACTATCAGCAATTAACTATCTTTAGCTCCAAATCCTAACGGGGCATGGGTAAAAAAGACAGCTTGGTCAGTAAAGGCCGCTATGAACTCAGGTATAGAGGTGACCAGTGTTTAAACTGTGGACATCCATTGGATGCCAGTGATAAATATTGCCCCCATTGTTCGCAAGCCAACAGTACCAAAAAGTTGACTTTAAAGGATTTTTTGGATGAATTTTTCTCAGGCCTCATCAACTACGACTCAAAACTCCTGAAAACCTTAACCGCCTTATTAGCCAGACCGGGCACCATTACCAAAGATTACATCAATGGAAAACGGGTGACGTATACAAATCCTTTTCGGTTTTTGCTGAGCTTGGCCTTCCTCTATTTTTTAATGGTCACCTTTAATAACCGGTTTGCCAGTTTAGATAGGGCTGCTTCTGGGTTTGACGGCAACATTTTAGCAAGTGGAACACCGGTGAGCTACAATATTAAATCGGGCTCTTTTACTACAGATAGTGTGGAACTGAAAAAGCAAAGAGAAAAGGTTTTTGCGCAATTGGATTCTATAGATACTGACACCACGGATGTTAAGGAAGGGATGGATGCTATAAATTCACTGATAACAACAATTAGCCAACAGAAGGCCAACAAGGATTCCCTTATGGCTGCAGACCCTTCAGGGTATTTTAAAAGCTTGGAAGAGGAAAAATCTGGCGTGAATGGATTTTCTTCAAAAATGGAATTTTTTGGACGGATGATTCAAGTAGACACCTTGTACAGTTTTCAAGAGGCGCAGGAAAAATACAAGATTGAAAGCTCGATTTCCAATAAAATGGCTTTTCAATTTTCAAATAGTATATTGAAGGTATCACGGCAACCGGGAAGTTTTATCAATTCCACCATCTCCAAACTCCCATTTGTTATTTTCTTCTTCTTACCCGTGTTTGCAGTGTTCATTTGGTTGGTGTACATCAGAAAAAAATACACCTACACCGATCATCTCATTTTTAGCTTTCACAACCAATCGTTATTATTTATCTTGCTCATCCTTAGCTTGATAATAGATGCTATTTTTGATGTGACAAGTGCAGCTATATTTATCACTATTTTTAGTGTGTATCTGTATTTGGCCATGAAGAAGTTTTACGGGCAGGGAACGTTTAAAACCATTGTCAAATATCTCTTTCTGAACACCATATTTACCTTTTTGGCGGTATTCGCGGTAATCATGTTGTTAACAGGAAGTGTTTTTACCTATTAGTCTATGTTTACTCAAGTTACAAAAGGGATCAAGGTATCGGTGCAAACCAGTTTTGAAGGCACTTTTTTCAAAAATTACAAAATGCACTATGCCTTTGGGTATACCATTACCATTGAAAACTTAAGCAGGGATGTCGTTCAGCTTACAGCAAGGCATTGGGATGTTTTTGACGCCCTCAAAGACATTGAAACCATAGATGGAGAAGGTGTAATTGGCAGAAAACCTGTCATCAAGCCCGGAAAGTCCCACACCTATAGCTCAGGTTGTCTGTTGGCTTCTCCCATTGGAGCCATGCATGGGCATTATCAGATGGTAAACCTGGCTACGGCCCAAGAATTTGAGGTGGAAATACCAGCTTTCAAATTTGCCGCTCCATTTGCCATAAACTAATCCATAACATTTTCTGTTCGCCCTTTGTTTCCTTACCTTTGACGGAATGAATTGTTAATATCAAAAATTAAACATTTTTATGGGAAAAGGGTTTTTTCAAGTCCCGAGTGCGTATAACGAACCGGTAAAAAGTTATGCCCCCGGCACACCAGAACGCGAAGAAGTACTGGAGCAGTACAACACCTACTACAACGGAAACGTTGAGGTGCCACTTTACATCGGCTCCAAGGAAATTAAAACAGGAAGCACCAAACCAATGTCGCCCCCACACGAACACCAACATGTGGTGGGACAGTATCATTTGGCCGAAAAACAACACGTTGAAGCGGCAATTTCAAGTTGTTTGGAAGCCCGAGAGGCTTGGGCCAATTTAACCTGGGAACAACGTGCTGCCGTTTTTTTAAAAGCAGCCGACCTCATTGCAGGCCCGTATAGGGCAAAAATTAATGCTGCCACCATGATGGCGCAGTCCAAAACCATCCATCAGGCTGAAATTGATGCTGCCTGTGAACTTATCGATTTTTTGAGGTTCAATGTGGAATACATGTCGCAAATCTATGCGGAACAGCCAGAATCCTCCGAAGGTATTTGGAATCGTGTGGAATATAGACCATTGGAAGGTTTCACCTATGCCATAACCCCGTTTAACTTTACGGCCATTGCTGGAAACTTGCCTTCTTGTATGGCCATGATGGGTAATGTTGTCATTTGGAAACCTAGTGATAGTCAGGTATTCTCTGCCAAGGTGATCATGGATGTCTTTAAGGAAGCTGGTCTTCCCGATGGAGTCATCAACATGATTACTGGAGATCCTGTAATGATTTCGGATACGGTCCTCTCGAGTCCAGATTTTTCTGGGTTGCACTTTACCGGGTCCACTTTTGTATTCAAGGAACTTTGGAAACAAATCGGAACCAATATCCACAACTATAAAACCTATCCAAGGATTGTTGGGGAAACTGGTGGAAAGGATTTTATCATTGCACATCCCACCGCAAAACCCAAACAAGTGTCCACAGCCATTGTTAGGGGTGCTTTTGAGCTTCAAGGACAAAAATGTAGCGCGGCATCACGGGTATATTTGCCAAAATCCACAGCCAATGAAATCTTGGATTTTGTAAAGGCTGATTTAGCATCTTTCAATAAACCGGGATCACCTGCCGATATGAGCAACTTTATCACAGCAGTGATCCACGAAGGTTCTTTTGATAAACTGGCCAAATACATCGATCAAGCCAAATCGGATGACAATGCAGAAATCATAGCAGGTGGCAACTATGACAAATCCGTAGGGTATTTTGTAGAGCCGACTGTGATTTTGACCACAGATCCAAAATACACGACCATGTGCACCGAGCTTTTTGGTCCCGTGGTCACGATATATGTTTATGACGACAAAGATTGGGCCGACACCTTGAAATTGGTGGATGGCACTTCCGAATACGCATTGACGGGAGCTGTGCTTTCCGCTGACCGCTACGCCATTGATGAAGCTACCCAAGCGTTGCAGAATTGCGCCGGTAACTTCTACATCAACGACAAGCCCACTGGGGCCGTTGTAGGCCAACAACCTTTTGGTGGCGCAAGAGCATCAGGCACCAATGACAAGGCTGGTTCTGCCCAAAACTTGTTGCGCTGGGTTTCTCCACGATTGATTAAAGAGACCTTTGTAACACCAGAGGATTATCGTTACCCTTTCTTGGGATAATCCCGAAGTAACTTAAATTGATGGCCGTTATTTCCAAAATGAGGAGATAACGGCTATTTTTATGGTATCACAAACACCAATTGTCTACGCCTAGACCCTATGTATTGGCCATGCTACCATAGGCCGCCAAAGAAACCATAATTACCACCTCCCTATGCCTCCGATAGTATTAAGGGAACCGCGATAGTGGAAAAATCAGCAAAAACATGCTTATTTATAATCCATATGAATAAGGAGCGGTTATGTAGCATAGATCCTGCTTTTTTATAAATTTCCTACTAAAATGGATTCCAGACAGAAATTTGAAAATGAAATCCTGAAGATACCGGAAAACCGGAGAGGAATAGAATCTGATTCTGAATCGGGTAATCTTACATATTGTGTTTTGGGGGTAGAGCCTTGGGAGTCTTACTCTTTATCCAAATTTGAAAAACTTCCCAAACACCTAGATGGCTTTAAGTTCTATCTTGCTGATGGTTGCCTTGATTTAATGAAACTCTATATTGATTCGCCATATCCAAAACTCACTAAAAGGCTTGTTATCGGTCATTCTTCCTTCAACTTTTCCTGGGGTGAGGATTTTCCAGCTTACGACTATTCAAAATTACTAGATATAGTAAGTCGGGGATATTTTCCACAACTCACGGAAATTGTGCTAGGAGTACATGAATTATTTCACAATTCAGAATGTGTATATGGATCTTTAGGAGATATTGGAAAGCTTTTGGAAAAAATGCCAAACCTACAAAGCATAGAACTTTATGGATACTTTGAGTTGAGTAAAAAAATGACTCTGCCAAAAGTTAGAAACCTTGAGTTTGACAAGGATCTTTATGATGTTGGTTCAGATATTGATTACATTTCACTCCAGACTTTTGAAAACATACTTACCTCTGAGATGCCTTTATTGGAAACACTAAGAATCAGTTTTCAAAAGGATGACCTTGAAGATGAGGGACCTGTCTTTGAGTGGCCAATGGTTTTTTTGGAAAGTAATAATTTCCCAAAGCTAAATTTTTTCACAGTAGAAGGTAAATTTAAAAAGGGTGAGAAAAGGAAACTGTTAGAAAGTGCTTTTCATAAAAGCCACAATTGGGAGAGATGTCTCAATATAAATTTTATAGAGGTGTGATTTTTGCTTTTGATAATACATCATCCTAGCGCAATAATAATTTCGAACTTTTAAAGGATAAGTAACAAATTCAAGCCCTAGAAATTTGCAGAAGTCATTAAAAGAGACCTCATAAACCTTGGATGTTTTTATGTAAGAGCAGAAATCATTTTGGTCAACTCCAAGAAGGGTTGTTGGGCTTGGAGCAAATGCCCTTGATTCAAAATAAGTGAGTATATAGGGTTGGAGATTTAAAAAGGAGAGTAGTTTTATACTGCTATTTGTGCAAAAATGGACCAATTGTTCACCGACATTACAAAGGTGGACACAAACGAACTATACAAATAACCATGCCCACAAAAGATAACCTCAGATTCTTTTTTCTAGTACCTCCCGAGGTTCAACTGTTGGATATTACGGGGCCAGCCCATCTATTTTATGAAGCCAAGGAATATGGTGCCAAAATTGAAACCATTTATTTAGGTTTAGACGATGCTGTTGAACAAGAATCCGTAGCAGGAATTTCTTTGGGCAATTTAACCCCATTCCACAAGCATGTTCTAGGACCAGATGATTTACTTTTTCTTCCCGGTTTGGATGTCCAAATCTTGTTTGCTGAAAATATCACACAAACGTTTCGTTCTTTTTTTGAATGGCTTCAGGAACAACATGGGAATGGTGCCAAAATTTGTTCTGTTTGCACTGGGGCATATCTTTTGGGTTTCGCCGGACTTTTGAATGGTAAGGAATGTACCACCCATTGGAAATACATAGAGCATTTTCAATCCCAATTCCCCAAGGCCAAAGTATTATCGGACAGGTTGATCATCAGGGATGGAACGCTCTATTCCAGTGCTGGGGTATCTTCAGGAATAGATTTATCGCTTTTTTTGATTGAAGAACTTTTCGGGCCCGTCTTTGCATCCAAAATTGCCAAGGAAGTGGTAATCTACCTCCGCCGCACTGAAAACGACCCCCAACTGAGTGTATTTTTGCAATACCGAAACCACATCGATACCCAAATTCACCAAGTTCAGGACACCTTGGCACAAAACCTCAGTACCAAGACCACTATTGAAGAACTCGCTGAAAATGTCCATATGAGTCCCCGAAACCTGACGCGTTTGTTCAAAAAAACAATAGGAATTACCATTGGGGAATATGTGGAAAAGCTTCGAGTGGAGCGCGCTGTTCAACTACTCAGTTCTGGGTCAAAAGTGAGTGTAACTGCACTGGAGTGCGGACTCCAAAGTCCCAATCAACTGCGGTCACTCCTAAAAAAGCATACTACCTCCCTCCCATCCAATTGGCAACATTAATTGTCCCAATACTGCGGATGATTGTCCTTTGAGGACCCTATACTTAGGTGTACTTTTGACAAAATCATCAAAAAATGAACAAGTTAATTTTTCTTTTGGCTACCTGCCTAACCACTATTTGTACCATGGCTCAAAACAGCATCCCTTTGGAAACCACTTACATTTGTCCACCCTGTAATGCATCATGCGATGAAGTTGAACACGATGCCCCGGGGGTATGTTCCCATTGCAATATGGTTCTTATCAAAAAAAGCGACTCAAAAACCATTGCTTTTTATCTCCAAGATGGGGTTGAAGTATTAGATTTTGCTGGACCGATGGAGGTTTTTGCCTATGCCGGATACAAAGTGTTCACGGTTTCAGCAACCCAAACACCTATAAAATCACAAGGTATACTTACTGTAACCCCGGATTATAGCGTTGATAATGCCCCGGAGGCGGATATATTGGCCTTTTTTGGAGGGAATTCGGGAGCTGCCTCACAGAACCGAAAGGTTATTGATTGGGTACAACGGCAAGAAAATGTGCAATATCACTTTTCAGTCTGCACAGGTGCCTTTGTCTTAGCCGAAGCAGGATTATTGAACGGAAAAACCGCAACGACCTTCCATAATGCTCTGGACAATTTAGAATCCGGCTATCCAAAAATCGATGTGCGTAAAAATGTTCGTTTTGTGGATAATGGAAAGGTCATTACCACAGCGGGGATATCGGCCGGAATAGATGGCGCCCTGCATTTGGTGGCTAAACTCCAAGGATTGAATGCGGCCAAGCGTACTGCCTATTATATGGAATATGATAATTGGAAGTTGGGTGATGGGCTGATACTTTCAGAGGACAATCCATATTCACAGAAGAAACCCATTTCCTTCTTCAAAGCCTTTGAGGGCACGTATCAATATGAGAATAACTCAGAATTAAAATTGATCTTTAATGAGAATGAAGGTAATCTCATGGCAAACGTCAATGGTATTTCCTATCCGGTGTACCATGAGAACCAAGATGTTTTTTCGGATGTGGGGAATGGCCCTGTTTTCTTTCAAAGAAATGAAGCTGATAAAATCATTGGGTTTAAGCTTCGTGAGGATGGAGAGTTGTTTCAGAAGTTATGAGGTTAAGAAACTTAGTCTCTGTAGGGCTTATTTTCTTAATCCATTTCTCATGTATCCATAGCCAAGAAAAGGAATATCGGTGCCCTCCCTGCGCATCAGATTGCCATAAAGAGCGTTATACGCTGCCAGGGACCTGCCCCGTTTGCGGCATGGAACTCATTACTAATCAACACAGTGAATATATAGGGTATCAGAAAGAAGCAGTTCGCATACCAAGTGATACAATTGAACTCAATGCTGCTTACTATTCCCCATTGCATACCGAAAACATAAAAGGGGTTTTAGTCATTGTACATGGGTCGGCCCCTTCCACATATGAAGATGTGGGCTTCTACACTAAACTGGGCACCCAGTTAGGAATGGCGGTATTGGCGTTTGATAAAAGAGGGGTTGGCGAATCGGGTGGTACTTACGAATATTTTACCGTTTCCCGTAGTGAACCTTGGTTCAATCTACTTGCTGCTGATGTTCTGGCCTGTGTGAACTGGTTAAAAAAGAAACCAGAACTCCAACAAGCCAAACTGGGCCTCTTTGGAGGAAGTCAGGCTGGATGGATCATGCCCTTAGCGGCTTCAAAGAGCCTGGATATAGATTTTATGATCATAGGTGAAGGTGTATCAGTTTCCGCTGGGGAAGAGCACTATTTTAGTCAATTAACTGGAGATGGGGATGAAAATGGGATATCCATTGCAGAAGCCCACGAAAGGCTCGGTAATTTTGATGGTGAAAAAGGATTTGACCCTAGAAATATTTTAGAACAACTGGAAACACAGACACTCTGGTTCTTTGGCACCAATGACCCTGTAATACCCGTTGAGGCCTCGATTGAAGAATTAAACCGTTTGAACCGGTCCAATTTTCAGGTGGTAAGCCTTCCTAATGGAGACCATAACTTTCTAAATACCCAAAGCAACGAGCGTTATGACCTTCTCTCGTATATAAAACCTTGGCTGGCACAGATTGGGATTTTTGAATAAAATTTGTTTATTTTCAACTATTTACGTAATTAAATCAATTCTAAATGCGAAACCTGTCATAGATTAGGCACACTTCAGCGCAATCTTTATGTAAATTTAACGTTAATTAATTGTAAACTGAACGTAATCTGTTTACCTTTACACATTAAAACCCATTTACAATGAAAGAGCGAGATAATGTTTGGGGGAAAGTGACCAAGTGGTTGAACGAGAAATGGCAGTATGCCAAAACGTATTCCAGAAAGTGCAGAGGGGTCTATTATAGGATGCTGAACACCTAAATATAGATCAACCCCGAAATTTCTGGGGCAGATAGACCACCTTTTTGGTCTCAAAGAAATCCTCCTTAAAATAGTCTTTTAAATCGAAGATCTGAACGGTTTTATAATCCTTTAATTCTTCGGTAAGGTCGCCGCCCTTTAGGTAAAAAATACCATTTTTACGTTCATGGGCGGGGTCCTTTTTTATTTTTCCCCGGGTCCAATGCACAAAGGTGGGCATTGCGGCTACGGCACGACTCACAATAAAATCAAACTCTCCATCAATATCCTCCACTCTGGAATGCAGAGCGGTTACATTGTCCAATTTTAACCCATCCACTACTTCTTGGACCACTTTCACCTTTTTTCCGATGGCATCCACAAGAGTAAAATGCACCTCTGGAAATAGTATGGCCAGCGGAATTCCCGGAAAACCACCTCCGGTTCCCACATCAAGGATTTCTGCACCTTCATTGAACGACTGAATTTTTGCAATTCCCAAAGAATGAAGTACATGCCGTAGATAAAGTTCATCAATATCTTTTCTGGACACCACATTTATTTTCTGGTTCCAGTCCTGATATAACGCTTCCAAACCCCTAAAGTGTTGTTTTTGCACGTCAGTGAGCGTTGTAAAATAATTGAAAATCAAATCGGCATTCATCTGCAGGCTGTTAATTTTGGTAAAATTAATACTTTTAAACACGTTAACACCGTTCTAACAAGTAGGTGTAACTGTAAAAGGTGCTTTTTGGCTACCTTTGTAAAAATTTTTTTTATGGATAAGAGTACCATCCGGTTTTCAAGAAAAGATTCAGCGCAGTTTTTTAGAACCCTGAACAAAAGAGTAAACGAATACTTCAACGAAAATGAAATAAAGAAAACCGGCAATTGGAAACTTCACTTGAAAACGATAGTGATGTTTGCCATCTTTTTGACCCCCTATTTTTTGATTTTAACCCTTCACCTTCCCTTTTGGGCCTATCTTTTGCTTTCCATCACCATGGGAGTGGGAATGGCCGGTGTGGGCATGAACGTGATGCATGATGGCAATCACGGCGCCTATTCAAATAAAAAATGGGTGAATAAATTAATGGGTAGTAGTATCTATATTTTGGCCGGAAATGTATACAACTGGCAGGTTCAACACAATGTTTTGCACCATACCTACACCAATATCCACGAACATGATGAAGACATGGAAGCTGGTAGGATTTTGCGTTTCTCAAAACATGCCGAATGGCAAAAACATCATAGATTCCAACACTATTATTCCATTTTTCTTTACGGATTGCTCACCTTCAATTGGGCTATCACTACAGATTTCCAACAGATGTATCGCTATATGAAGCGTAAATTAAGTTACGGAAAACTGCCCAATCCAGTTATCAACTGGAGTACTTTAGTGATTACCAAAATCATCTATTTGATCATTTGGATTGCACTTCCCATGATTTTTGGGGGTGTAGCATGGTGGCAGGTACTTTTGGGCTTCTTTATTATGCACTACGTGGCTGGGGTCATCTTGAGCGTCGTATTCCAATTGGCACATATAGTGGACGATGCCGAACAACCTTTGCCTGATGAAGCTGGCAATATGAAAAATACGTGGGCCATACACCAACTGTTCACTACCGTGAATTTTGGCACAAAAAACAAGATTGTAAACTGGTTTACAGGAGGGCTTAACCATCAGGTAGAGCACCATATTTTCCCAAACATCAGCCACATACACTACACAAAAATTTCCAAAATTGTGAAACAGACGGCAAGGGAATTTAATTTGCCTTACAACGAGTATAAAACTACCAGAAAAGCTATAATTTCGCACTTCAAACATTTGAAGGAATTGGGAAAAAACCCAGCACTTCAGTACTAGTAAAATAGCAAAATCAATGAGCAACCATTTATCTGACAGGATTCAGAACATGTCCACGTCAGCAACTTTGGCCATGGCTGCCAAAGCCAGGGAGTTACGGAATGAAGGAAAGGATATTATTGGACTAAGTTTGGGGGAGCCCGACTTTAATATTCCTGATTTTATAAAAGAGGCCGCCAAGCAGGCCATTGATGATAATTACAGTAGCTATACCCCAGTTGATGGGTATGCCGAGTTGAAGAAGGCCATTACGCTTAAATTTAAGCGAGACAATAACCTGGACTATGGTCCCAGTCAAATTGTGGTGTCCTCTGGAGCCAAGCAATCCCTTTTCAATGTGGCCATGGTAGTATTGAACCCCGGTGATGAGGTTATCCTACCCGCTCCGTATTGGGTAAGCTATAGCGACATTGTAAAATTGGCCGAAGGGGTTCCTGTTGAAGTAAAAACCGGTATCGATACCGATTTTAAAATGACCCCACAACAATTGGAGGCCGCCATTACCCCTAAAACCCGAATGATTTGGTTCAGTTCGCCCTGTAACCCCAGTGGTTCGGTGTACAGTCAAGCTGAATTGGAAGGTCTGGCCGAGGTTTTAAAAAAACACCCAGACATTTACGTGGTTTCCGACGAAATCTACGAGCATATCAACTTTACCGAAGGTGGTCACACCAGTATTGCTGGAATTGATGGCATGTACGACAGAACCGTTACGGTAAATGGTGTATCCAAAGCGTTTGCTATGACTGGATGGCGTATTGGATATATTGGTGCTCCTGAATGGATTGCCAAAGGCTGTACCAAATTACAAGGACAAGTGACCAGTGGTGCCAACGCCATTGCACAGCGAGCTGTGATTACAGCTTTGGAAGCACCTGTGAGCAAAATTAAGTTCATGATTGATGAGTTCCATCAAAGAAGGGACTTGGTGTTGCAATTGTTGGGAGAGATTGAAGGGTTTAACCTCAATGTTCCCGAAGGTGCGTTCTATGTATTTCCAGATATCTCGGCTTTCTTTGGAAAGACCTTGAACGGGGTTACGATTAACAATGCATCAGATTTTGCACTTTATCTTTTGGAGCATGCCAATGTGGCGACAGTAACCGGAGAAGCTTTTGGAAACCCAAATTGCATTCGAATTTCGTATGCTGCTTCAGAAAAAGAACTTAGGGATGCCATTGCTCAAATTAAGGCGGTAGTTTAAAACTATATCTTATAAAAAGAGAGCCTCCTACATGAAACATGTTAGGAGGTTTTTTTATGTCTTCTTCCAGAAGTATGGAGTAAGAAGAATCAGTACGGTAAAGAGTTCCAAACGTCCCAATAACATCAGGAATCCGCACCACCACTTTCCAGCATCAGGGAGGCTATCATAATTGCTAACCGGGTTTAAACTACCAAAAGCCGGACCTACATTACCCAGAGATGAAGCCGCACCACCCACAGCAGAAATAAAATCAAGTCCCAAGAACCCCAACACCAAAGACCCAATAATAAACAAGAGCATATACAGCACAAAAAAAGCGATTACATTGTACACGATATGCTCGGTAACCGTCTTTTGGTTATATCGAACAGGAATGATCGCATTGGGGTGCAGGGTTCGTTTAAATTCCAAAATACCGTTTTTGATAATGATCAAGTGACGCATTACTTTGATTCCCCCTGCTGTTGATCCCGCAGAGCCCCCCAAAAACATCAATCCAAAGAAAAATACAGTCAAAAAGGGTGTCCATGAGGTAAAATCGGCTGTTACAAAACCCGTTGTGGTAATTACAGCTACCACTTGAAAAAGAGCATGCCGAAAGGCACTTTCCGCCTCACCCCAAACCATGGGGTGAAATTCGGACACCTCTACATTGGACTTATGGTATATACCTAGGGCAACCAGTATGGAAAAGATTACTATAAACCCCAAATAATACTTGAACTCCTCATCGTTTAAAATACGTTGCACCCGTTTTGTAAAGGCAAAGTAGCTCAGTACAAAATTGCTCCCTGCCAAAAACATAAAAACAATGGTGATGTATTGAATTATCGGTTGGTTGTTCCAATAGGCTAAACTGGCATTCTTGGTGGAAAAACCTCCAGTGGACATGGTAGCCAAAGAATGGTTAATGGCATCAAAAAAAGTCATTCCTGCCAATTTCAGCAACAAAGTCTCCACTACAGTATACCCAAAATAAATCAGCCATAAGCGCTTAGCCGTGTCTGTAATCCTAGGGTGCAATTTATCCCCCCCGGGGCCCGGAGCTTCGGCGGCAAACAACTGCATCCCTCCAATACCCAACAATGGTAATATGGCAATGGCCAACACAATAATACCCATTCCCCCAATCCAGTGAGTTAGACTGCGCCAAAGCAAAATCCCTTTGGGAAGGGATTCTATATCATTTAAAATAGATGCTCCTGTGGTGGTATATCCGGAAATGGTCTCAAAAAAAGCATCTGTAATAGAGGGAATTGACCCAGAAAACAGATAGGGCAACATCCCTGAAATGGACATCACAATCCACCCAAAAGTGACCACGATATACCCTTCCCTGCGCTTTACTTCTTTTTTGTGTCCACGTGTGTAGAACATGGCCATCATCCCAAAAAGCATGGTTACAATGGCTGCAAGAGCTATGTCCAAAGTAGCACCATCCTTATAAATGCCACTGGCAACAGCGGCCAAAAGCATAAATGAGCCATTGCACAATAGCAACAGTCCCAGAATATGGATAATGATTCGAGTATTGAGTCTCATTACAGGAACAACTTTTCTATCCTTGGGATAGCTTTGGGCAAACAACAGACCACCACTTTATCACCTTCGGTAATCCTAAAGTCCCCAAGAGCGATGATTCCTTCTCCATTTCTGATGACACCTCCAATACTGGCCTCTCTGGGAAAGTTTAATTCCCTAATGATTTCGCCATTGACCAACGAGGATGCCTTCACTTCAAACTCTAAAATCTCTGCATTGAGGTTGTTCAATCGAGTTAAGGCCAACACCTCCCCTTTTCGGATATATCGGAAAATACTATTTGCTGCAAGTAGTTTTTTATTTATTAGCGTATCCACCCCAATGGAATGCGACAGCTGAAAATAATCCATGTTCTCCACCAAGGCGATGGTCTTTTTAATTTTTTTGGACTTGGCCACCAAACAGGACATAATATTGGTCTCGGAATTTCCCGTAACGGCAATGAATGCATCCATAGATTCCAGATTCTCCTCTTCCAGCAGCTCCACATTTCTTCCATCACCGTTTATGACCAAGGCATGGGGTAATTCGTCTGCAATATCAAAGGCCTTTTCCTTATTTTTCTCGATGAGCTTTACATTGAATCGTTTGTTACAAAGGTCTCGGGCCGTTTTAAATCCTACTTTACTTCCACCGAGCACCATAACATTCTTAATATCCTGTTTCTGCATGCCCGTAAGCTTATACAATTCTTCCACCCCCTTATCCGAAGTAATAAAATACACTTGATCCCCTTCCTTGAATACGGTATCCCCCCTGGGAATCAATGTATATTGCGTTCCCATACGTTGTAGGGCGATGGGCATAAAGTGGAGTTCCGGAAAAATCTGCGCGGCTTCCTTCACCATTTTACCCACAAATGGGGCCGTTCTGGGTAGAATAACGCCGAACATGGTCAACAATCCACCCTCAAACTCGTACGTATCGTTAAATGCGGATTGGTTGAGCATCAACTGGATTTCCATAGCAGCCAATCGTTCTGGGGAAATTAATTCATCCACGCCCAAATCCTCAAACCGCAAGGACTCACGGTTATCCATAAACTCAGTATTTGAAATTCGGGCTATGGTACGCTTACACCCCAGCTGCTTGGCCAAAAAGCAAAGGGTAAGATTAGTGGTTTCCGAGGCCGTTACCCCAATCACCAGTTCCGAGGATTCCACCCGGGCTTCCCGCAATACTTGTATGGAAGTGGCATCACCGCGAAGCACCCTAATATCCAAATGAGTATCTGCATACGCCAAACTTTCTTTGTCTGTATCGATCAATGTAATATCCTGTGCTTCATAAGACAATAGTTTTGCCAAATGAAAGCCTACCTCACCAGCTCCTGCAATTATGATTTTCATCGATTAAAATAAGATGTGTTCTTGAATATATTCAATTTGCGCGCTACAAATGATAAAAAGAATAGTGACCGTGGTCTAAATGACATATTTTTAACAACATACGGGAAGGTTCCCCCGTTGCTGGGCAAAATTACACAAATATTTTTGTACACCTGCCATATTGCTAAATTGTATATTTGCTCCCAAATTCAACCCATGTCAAAAAAAGTTACGCCCTATAAGGAATCACAACTAGGAAAAAAGGAGCAGGTTCGCCAGATGTTCGATACCATTTCCAAAAACTATGACGGGCTCAACAGGGTCATTTCTTTTGGAATAGATCTTAAATGGCGTAAGCGCATGGTGAATCTCCTCAAGAAAAAAGCACCCAAAACTATCTTGGATATTGCAACTGGTACGGGTGATTTGGCCATAGCCATGACCAAAACGGGTGCTGAAAAAATTATCGGATTGGACATTTCCCCTGGTATGCTGGAAGTGGGCAAGGAAAAGATATTGGACAAAAATCTACAAAACACCATAGAAATGGTAGTGGGTGATAGCGAAGACCTGCCTTTTGAAGACAATTCGTTTGATGCCATTACCGTGGGCTTTGGGGTTCGGAATTTTGAAAATCTGGAAAAAGGGCTTGCCGAAATCTACAGGGTCCTAAAGCCGGGAGGCACTTTTATGGTCTTGGAAACTTCAGTGCCCACAAAGTTCCCTTTTAAACAAGGGTATCGCCTCTACTGCAATTATATCCTTCCTACCATCGGGAAAATTTTTTCCAAAGACCGTTCGGCCTACGCCTATTTGAGTGAATCCGCATCAGTTTTCCCTCACGGCGAGGCTTTCAACAATATTTTGGCCAAAATTGGGTTTATAGGAATAGAGAACAAACCCCAGACATTTGGAGTGGCCTCCATTTATGTCGCGACAAAATAGTTTAATGAAAAACGTTTTTCTTCTGTTCAGTCTGCTAGTACTGGCATGCTCAACTTCCTTGGCGCAGTTTACCGATGACCAAATCCTGAATCTTCAGACCGAGGACAAGAGATTCTTGAATTGGGGCTATTATCTAGGTTTTAACCAATACGATTTTCAATTTGAATACAAAAACGATATTGGCAGGGATGTTTTGGTCGATAAAAGTTTTGGATTCAATGTAGGATTGATAGGCGAATTGCGCATCAATGAATTTTTGGATGCCCGTTTTGAGCCCGGACTGCTCTACACAGCCAGAACTTTGGGATTTCCCGGTTTTACCGATGAAGCTGATGCCCTTAGGGAAGTACGCTCCACCTACATTAGATTTCCTTTGCTCCTAAAAGCCAGTACCAAGCGTTTTGGTAACTGGAAACCTTTTATCATTGGCGGGGTGTACACTTCTATGAATTTGGGAAGCAAAGAAGACAGCTTGGACGATAACAGCAGTGGTGAATTTCGGATGAAAAAGAACGTTTATGGTTATGAATTGGGCTTTGGCATCGATTTTTATACGGAATACTTTAAGTTCACCCCCTCCATTCGAGGTGTTTTTGCCCTTTCGGATGAATTGGTTCCTGATGATGATCCCAATAGTCCCTGGACCGGGAATATCAACGCCATGCGAACCCGTGGTATTTTTATCAATTTTACTTTTGAGTAAAATTGTTGGCTCAAAGTTCAAATAACTAACAACAAAAGAATACTCAAATGTTAGTGGATCCCAAGACAAATGTAAAGACCAAACTAGCTGTTTTTTGGATAGCATTAATGTTCTTATATATCTATAACGATATATTGTCTTTGTATCAACCGGGCCATGTCGCAGAACTCGCAGAAGGATACTCGCAAGGGATGCGTTTTACACAGCCGATTCTATTTGGAGCGGCCATTCTAATGGCACTTCCCGGCCTTATGGTATTACTTTGTGTAACCTTAAAGGCCAGAGCAAATCGCCTTGCGAACATCATCGTAGGCATATTCCATATTTTTGTACTTGTCGGCACACAATTCATAGGCGAGCAAGACGCATGGTTTTATTGGCGGCTTTATGAGCTATTGGAATTGATTTTGCTATTGCTCATTATCAGATCAGCATGGAAGTGGCCCAGTACAAAATAGGTCAAAAAAAAAATTACACTTGAAGATCAATTAAGTGAACCAATGTTCCCAAAACCTACCTTCTAATTTCATTCAGAAGAATAGCCGTTGCCGTGGCCACATTAAGGCTCTCCGCCGTGGCTTCTCCAAATTGAGGTATTGAAATGCGTTCCGTGATGAACCCACTAATCTCATTGGAAATCCCGTTAGCCTCATTGCCCATTACCAAAATTCCGCCTAGAGGAAGTTTTTTGTCATACACGGGTTCTCCGTCCATAAAAGTGCCATAAACGGGCAATTTTGTTTTCCCTAAAAAATTTTGAAGGTTGGTGTACATCATATTTACCCTGGCAATGGATCCCATGGTGGCTTGCAATACCTTTGGATTGTAGCAGTCCACCGTATCTTCGGAACATACCAAATGTTTTACTCCAAACCAATCGCACAATCTTATGATGGTGCCTAAATTTCCAGGATCCCGGATGGCATCCAAGGCCACAATCCAATCAGACTCTTCCATCTTTTTTGGATCGGGTATATAAAAAACCCCCAACACCCCACTGGGGTTGGCCAGACTGCTCATTTGCTTTAACAGGGTTTTGGAAACAAGCTCAAATCCTGCAAAATCATGGGGATTATGTGAATCATCAACAAACAATTTATAGGGTTTTAAACCGCATTGCAGCAACTCGTTGACCGTCTTTTGCCCCTCCACTACAAACAGTCCATGTTGAGATCGGTACTTTTTTTGCTTTAGGCTAACAACTAGTTTAATTTGGTTTTTCGTAACCATCTAAATCGTGTATTTTTGGCGTCTATGAAGGGTTCTTTACGTCTATTGTGCAACTGGGCAAAAATAGGATTATTGTTGCTTATATTGACCACTGCTGGTTGCAACACCCTTAAAAAGGTTGGTGAGGATGAGTTATTGCTCACCAAGAACACCATCTACGTAGATGATGAAAAGGTTACGGACAGTGAAATCAAAGGCCTTATCTCACAAAAGCCCAACAGCAGTGTCCTGGGATATCCCCTTCGATTGAATCTATACAATTTGGCCAAGGAAAATCCAGATTCTTCTTTTCAGAATTGGTTGCACCGAAAGGAAAAGCGGGAAAAAAGACTCAACAACTTACTTTCCAAAAAACAGGTGAACAGACTCCAAGAGTCCTTTATCGTGAAAGGATTCAGCGAATTCTTGGAAAGAATTGGAGAAGCTCCCGTAATCATAGATACCGCTCTCACCAATAAATCCACAAATCGATTGGAGGCCTATTATAACAGCAAGGGCTATTTCAACAACTCGGCTGCATATACCATTGTTGATGGAAAAAGAAAAAAAAGAGCTGAACTGGACTATAAAGTGAATCTGGGAAAGCCTTTTATCATAGATACCGTTCAAAAAAACATTACCTCTCCAGAACTGGATTCCATTTACGATGCTTCTTCTAGGGGCTCGTTTGTAAAAAAAGGAGAACAATTTGATCTGGACAACTTTACCTTGGAACGAGAGCGACTCACTACCATATTCCGAAACTCTGGGGTGTACAACTTTCAGGAAAGTTCCATCAACTATAATATATTAAGGGATACCACACTGGCATCGGATGACCAGTTGATGGACGTACAGCTCAACATAAGAAAATTTAGGAGTTCCGCAGATAGTACAGATATAGCTGACCCGTATCGCATCCATCGCCTTAAAAAAATCAATATTTATTCTGATTATGTGTTCGGAGACGAAACGGACTCCTTGAATTCTTTGGAATACGAAAACTATACCATTTACTACAAAGACGAGCTTAAGTACAGACCTAAGGCCCTTACAGATGCTATTTTCTTTGAAAAAGATAGTATTTATAGGGATATTGACAGAATCCGAACCTATCGACAGATTACCAACCTGAATACCTTTAAATACCCCAACATTGAATTTATCCCGGATACAACCAAAGCACAGTTGATCTCAAACATCTATCTGGCCCCTAGGCCCAAATTTTCACTGAACATGAATTTTGATGTGACCCACTCTAACATTCAGCAAGTGGGGACTGCGTTCAGTACATCCGTGATTACACGAAATGTTTTCGGTGGAGCCGAAACCCTGAACATTTCTGCAAGGGGGTCCATTGGTCTATTGAGCGATGCCTCTCTCTCTAATGAGACCTTTACCTCGGAACTTGGTGGTGATGTAAATATTACCTTTCCCAGAATCTGGCTGCCCTTTAACACGGAAAGAATCATTCCCCATTATATGTTGCCCCAAAGTAGGTTGTTGGCGGGTACCAACTTTCAGCGAAACATTGGCTTGGACAAACAATCCTTGAATTCCATACTCTCCTATAACTGGTCTCCCTCAACACGATTAAGAAATAATCTGGAATTGTTGAATGTAGAGTTTGTGAGGAATGTAAATCCGGATAATTTCTATAATGTATACCGAAACACTTTTGCCAATTTGGATGATGTTGCGGACGATTTTCAGGACGATCCCCAATATGCTTCGTTTTTTGAAGATTCGAACAATGAAGCAGACCCTTTGCGATTGATCATCCCCGAAGGCGCCAATGGTTTCGCCCAAGCTGTTCTGAACAATGAAATTCCTGTGTCCCAAGAGCAACTCGAAGAAGTGAACAGCATCGAGGAACGAAGAAGGCGTCTTACCGAGAATAACCTCATCTTTGCCACCAACTTTGCCCATACTAAAAACAGCAGGTCAGACATCAATGATCTAGACTTTTACCAGTATAGGATAAAACTGGAAAGTGCAGGGAACCTACTTTCACTTATAGCCAATGTTGTACCGTACAATGAAAATGATGATGGTCAACTCTTGGTTTTTGGAGTCCCCTTTTCCCAATATATAAAAGCCGAGTTCGATTATGTAAGACACTGGCAGGTAGGAGATTCCCAAGTACTGGCCTTTCGCAGCTTCATGGGCATGGCCGTACCCTACGGAAATTCCGACAACATCCCCTTTGTACGAAGTTACTTTGCTGGGGGTTCCAACGACAATAGGGCTTGGAATGCTTACGAATTGGGACCTGGAAAAACCAACAACATCAACGATTTCAACGAGGCCAACCTAAAGCTCGCCTTTAATCTGGAGTATCGTTTTCCCATTGCCGGTGATGTAAAAGGGGCCCTTTTTGCCGATGCTGGCAATATTTGGAACGTATTTGACAGTGAAAAGAACCCCGATGCCATATTTACCAACTTTTCCTCCTTGGCCGACTTAGCCTTGGGCTCAGGAATGGGACTGCGATATGATTTCACCTATTTTGTCTTTAGGCTGGATGTTGGCTTTAAGACCTACAATCCCGCTGAAGTGGGCTCTGATCGGTGGTTCAGTGATTTCAATTTCAGAAAAGCTGTCTTCAATATCGGAATCAATTATCCTTTCTAAGTTTAGGTTTTCTGTCAATACATTATCAAAACCTACTTATCATGTGCAAAACGATACTCCTTGGGGGATATTCCTGTTTTGTCCTTGAAATGCCTATAAAATGTGGACTTGGAATTAAATCCAGATTCAAACATAACTTCTGAAACATTCTTGGATATTGTATTGGAAGTATTCAATAAGGTTTTTGCATGATTCACTCTATAGTTATTGACAAAGTCTGAAAAGTTTGTGTTGAACTTTTGATGTATGACCCTAGATAAAATGTTGGGGCCTATGGATAGTCTTTGTGATATAGAAATCAAACTCAATTCCGGATCTAGAAAAATCCTCTCCTTCTCCATGGAAGACTTAATGATACAGGCATAATAATCCAACTCTTCTTTGCTCAAAACTGGTTTATTTGGTATGGTATTCCTATTATGAATCCCGTTATACCCCAAGAAGCTTTTCCCAAAAGATAGTCCATGGAAAAGAAAAAAATTGATGATCAATATATGTGCAAACATTTGCAATCCAAAAACAAACCTTATTGCTGGAAGGTTACCAGAAACCATAAAGAAAGTAATCAAACCCGCAGTGGAAAACAGTAGTGTCAACAATACCATAAAGTAAGTCACCCATTTATAATTGACATGTGACATATCCATATTTCTATTTCTCTTACTTTTTAGAAAATAGACGATTGTTAAAACATGATAGCTCCATATGCTTATGGCAATCATGAATTCGAACAGATAAATTCTTTTATAGAAAAAAGGATATGTTCCCCAAAAAAATAGGAAGGGAAGAAAGTGTTTCCAATAATCCCCATAGGCATATGCTTTCCCCTCCAATAAGGTCTTAAAAAAGATGAATAGCACTGGTCCGTAAGCAAAAGCCAGTGCATAACTAAATCCAAAAAGAACATGCTCTGGGTTAAGAAGGTAATAGGATACTATTCGGATTACCAAAATCAATTGAAACACACCAATCAATAGATTACAACCTCTATTCCCCCTGTCCGTGTAGAACAAAAAACCAATGAAGCCGATACTTTGAAATACCAGAATAAATACTAAAACATCCAAAAAACCAATGTCCATAAAATTTTCTAAAAATTTATCTAACCTATGTCAAATCTGATGGCCAAAAAATTGTTCCCATTATTTTTTTGGGACTTTTGGGTCAATTTATTTGGTTAATATCGCTTGGTATCCCTCACTAAAACCTATATAAAAGTCTCGCTATTATGATAGACTGCCCCCATATAAAAAAGTTACATCACACAATATAATCCACTTGGTAATGATCACAGAAAATTTGAAAAAAGTTATTGTTTTATTGGCCCTTGCATTATCGCATAGCCTGTTGTGCCAAAACAAATCTATTTTTACGTATGCGGATAGGGAAATGAAAGCGTATGATTCAACCCCTGGTATCTCACTATTGATTTATCACAAAGGGGAGGTCATCTACGACAAATCTACAGGCTATGCCAATTATGAATTTGAGGTACCCTCCGACCCAACTTTCTCGTATGCCATTGGATCTATTTCAAAGCAATTTACTGCAGTACTCATTTTAAAATTGTGCGAAGAGAAAAAGTTGAGCCTATCTGACGATATATCAGCATATTTTAAAAACCCCAAAATTTCAAATGCTGGTATCAAAATAGAACATTTACTCTCCCACACCAGCGGTATCAAGGATTTTTTGTACAAGGAAAACCTGATGGATCAGTACACACAACAACTACCCTACGAAGAGATTGTTGAATTTCTGCTGGACACCCCATACAGTTTTCCTCCTGGAGAAAAATATGAATACAGTAATACCAACTATATATTACTGGCTAAAATTATCGAAAAAGTTACTTCCAAAACCTTTTCCGAGGCTATTGCACATTACATTATCCAACCCCTAAAAATGGAAGGCACCTTTGTTGGTTCTTCAAAAAAATTGTACAAAAAAACAGTATCAGGTTATAATATTACAGATCAGAATAATTTTGTTCCAGACATTTACCTTCCTTTTTCCCTCAACTGGGTAGATGGTGCCGGAAGCATGTATTCCACTACTTCTGATCTTTTGATATGGAAATCGGCCATTGAAAACAAACTTTTATTAAATGATGAATCCACAAATCTCTTGTTATCTCCCTACAAATTGAACAATGGTGATGAGACCGGCTTTGGATTTGGATATGAAGTAGAAAATAAAAATGATATTAAAATCTTAAAGAAAAGTGGAGCCATCAATGGCTTCCAGAGCAATATGATTTGGATACCCGCTGAAGACATATTTGTAATTGGTTTGACGAATAGAGTGGATAAACCTCCTAAATTTGTTTACGAAATTGGATACATGTTATTAAACATTGCACATTAGATAATAGTATTTATTACTTTTGTGGCCTAATTTAATACGAAAACCATCTTAAACTATGTCCCACAATATTAAGCCAGGCGTTGCCACGGGTGATGAAGTGCAAGCAATTTTTAAACATGCCAAGGAAAACGGATACGCCCTTCCGGCCGTAAATGTGGTAGGGTCCGACACTATAAATGCAGTAATGGAGACTGCTGCTTCATTGAATTCTCCCGTTATCATTCAATTTTCCAACGGAGGAGCCCAGTTCAATGCAGGAAAGGGACTTTCCAACGAAAATCAACAATCTGCTATTTTAGGAGCTGTGGCCGGAGCCAAACACGTACACCAATTGGCAGAAGCTTACGGTGCTACCGTGATTTTGCATACCGATCACTGTGCCAAAAAATTATTGCCTTGGATTGATGGGCTTTTGGATGCCAGTGAAGAACATTACAAAGCAACAGGGAAATCCTTGTTCAGTTCCCATATGATCGATTTATCTGAAGAACCCATTGAAGAGAACATCGAAATTTGCAAAGCGTACTTGGAGCGCATGAGCAAAATGGACATGACTTTGGAAATCGAATTGGGAATCACCGGAGGTGAAGAAGATGGTGTGGACAATACCGATGTTGACGATTCCAAATTGTACACCCAACCCGAAGAAGTGGCCTTCGCCTATGAAGAACTTTCGAAAGTGAGCCACAGATTTACCATTGCAGCCGCATTTGGTAATGTACACGGCGTTTACAAACCCGGAAACGTAAAATTGACTCCGAAAATCTTGAAGAACTCCCAAGAGTTTATTACTAAAAAATATGGCGTAGAGGAAAATCATATCGATTTTGTATTCCACGGCGGTTCAGGTTCCACTTTGGAAGAAATTAGGGAAGCCATTGGCTATGGTGTCATTAAAATGAACATCGATACCGATTTACAATATGCTTTCCTTACTGGAATCCGGGATTATATCCAAGATAAATCGGCTTACCTGCAAGCCCAAATAGGAAACCCCGAAGGCGATGACCAACCCAACAAAAAATTCTATGATCCACGTGTTTGGCTTCGTGAAGGTGAAAAAACTTTCGTGGCTCGATTGAAAAAAGCCTTTGAAGATCTAAATAACGTCAATACCTTGTAAACCTTCGTTTAATTTAATTTTGATTGCATGTCGTCTTGGTTTAAAAGAAAGGAAAAAGGAATACAGACCTTAACAGAGGAGAAAAAGGACACCCCAAAGGGGTTATGGTATAAATCCCCTACCGGTAAAATTGTTGAATCAGAAGACCTTGCCAAAAACTTCTACGTAAGTCCAGAGGATGATTACCATGTTAGAATTGGCAGCAAGGAATATTTTGAGATTCTTTTTGACGATAACAAGTTTAAGGAGTTGGATGAAAATATTTCAGCCAAAGACCCCTTGAAGTTTGTCGACACCAAAAAATATTCAGAGCGCCTTAAAGCAGCCCAACAAAAAACAGGGCTTAAGGATGCCGTTCGCACTGCAGTAGGAAAATCAATGGGAAAAGATATTGTCATCGCCTGTATGGATTTCAGTTTTATTGGAGGTTCCATGGGTAGCGTAGTAGGTGAAAAAATCTCGCGCGCCATTGATGTGGCCAAAAAGAAAAAGGTTCCGTTCCTGATGATTTCAAAATCAGGTGGTGCCCGAATGATGGAAGCCGCACTCTCCCTTATGCAATTGGCAAAAACATCAGCAAAATTGGCCCAGTTGGCAGAAGCTAAAATTCCGTATATCTCATTGTGTACCGACCCCACAACCGGGGGAACAACAGCTTCTTATGCCATGTTGGGCGACATCAATATCGCTGAACCTGGAGCATTGATTGGGTTTGCCGGTCCCAGAGTAGTGAAGGATACCGTTGGAAAAGACCTACCGGATGGTTTCCAAACCTCTGAATTTTTGAAAGAGCATGGGTTCTTGGACTTTATCGTCCACCGAAGCGATTTGAAAAAGAAAGTCAATCTGTATATCGACTTGATTTCAAATCAACCCATAAGAGCATAAAAAAAGCCCCGAAATCGGGGCTTTTTCATTTTATGTCAGTTCGAGCGCAGTCGAGAACCTTTTGTTGAATTTAAGTTAAAAACATCTCGACTGCGCTCGATGTGACATGCAGTTTTTAATTTTCAATTCACAGCTAATTTTTAAAACGTCTCAAGAAAATTTCCTGTTCTGTGCCATCTTCATAGGTCAAGATGCCCTTGGCATCACAACTACCGTCACCAAAATCTAAAATCACGGTATTTCCAAATCTTGAGATTTCCAAAACACCACTTACAATAAACCTGCAGGACATTTCCCTTCGGAGCGGTGTAATCACTTCTTTTACAAATTCATTCCCTGCCCTGCTCACATACGTTCGTTTCCCTGTAATCAAGAACACATTATCGCCCCAAAAACCGGTTCCAAAGCCCTCTATCCATTCCCGAGTGCGGATTCCTGTATACGAAGTAGTATTTCCATCAGGCCAAGTTGAAGTAAAGTTGGCATTGGCCGTACCTTGAGGATTTCCATTTTCATTGGAACGTACCCTAACAATACTTGCTGAACCTTCCACGGCAACACCATTAAAAACAAAGTTTTCCAAATTCAAGCTTATGGTATTTGAAGCAGCTTCCATATCCAGCGCATAACTTAGATACACATTCCCACTCAAGGCATTTCCGTTGGGCATTTCGCAACCTTCCCCAAAATTCAGGGTAACATCTTTTGTAGTATCGGTAAGTTCAATGGTAACGAGTACGCATTCGGGTAGATAATCTGAATGATAATTCATTTTTGAAGTTGTTGAGATTTCGTCAGCGGCATATACATCTTCCGCTATGGCCGTGATTTCTTCGGAAATCATCTCAGTCTCATCGCTGAACTTTAGTTCTGTCGCAGAAATGACTTCAGTACTGGACAACTCTTCATTGGTGGATTCGTCCTTGCTACAAGAAGCAGCTGTCAGCAATAGCACTCCCAGAACAAGGCTCATCGATTTAAGATTCTTTTTCATGTTGATAAAATTTATGGTTTGTTGCTTTGACCCAACTCAACCAAAAAGGTTTAATTTGCTAACATAATTCATGAATTCAAAAAAAGGATTATCTTTGCACGCTGATTGAAGGTCAATCAATACATAAAAATCATTTAAATAAATATTGGAATGTATTTAACGAAAGAAGTAAAAGCCGAGATTTTCAAGAAACACGGCGGCTCTGAGAGCAACACTGGTTCTACGGAAGGGCAAATTGCATTGTTCACACACCGTATCAACCACTTAACTGAACACCTTAAAAGGAACCACAAAGATTACAACACTGAGCGTTCTTTGGTTGCATTGGTAGGTAAAAGACGTAGTCTTTTGGATTACCTAAAGAAAAAAGATATTGAAAAATACCGTTCTTTGATTAAGGAATTAGGTATTAGAAAATAAAAACGATGGGGAGGCTTTGGCTTCCCCTTTGTTTTAGTTGGACGGGCTCCAACAAACCTAAGTCCCAAGCTGCAACTTGGGCAAACACAAAAAGCTTCACATAGTTTTTCATTGGTCAGGTCGAAAGGCCAACACAACAACAACACAACCCGACCGTCCGGATGGCGGTAGACCAAATGTTTAACGACCCGTATCTTTTACACGGGTAAGATTATTTGTATGATTCCAAAAACTTTTAAAGAGGTCATTGACCTTGGTGACGGTAGAGAAATTTCTATTGAAACCGGAAAATTGGCAAAACAGGCCCATGGTTCTGTGGTTGTCCAATCAGGCAAGTGCATGTTGTTATGTACCGTTGTCTCCAATTATCAAGCTGCGGATGTGGACTTTTTGCCACTAACCGTGGATTATCGTGAAAAATTTGCCGCTGCAGGACGTTATCCCGGCGGATTCTTTAAGCGTGAGGCCAGACCCAGCGATGGTGAGGTATTGACCATGCGTTTGGTGGACAGGGTTTTGCGCCCATTGTTCCCAAAAGACTACCACTCTGAAACTCAGGTAATGATTCAATTGATGTCGCATGACGAAGAGGTTATGCCCGATGCGATGGCCGGATTGGCTGCTTCGGCTGCCATTCAATTGTCCGACCTTCCTTTTGAATGTCCCATTTCTGAGGTTCGTGTAGGTCGTGTTGACGGTCAATTCATCATCAACCCAACATTTGAGCAGTTGAAGAACTCTGATATCGATATGGTTATTGGTGCTTCTGAAGATTCTGTGATGATGGTGGAAGGTGAAATGGCCGAGATTTCCGAAGAGGAAATGGTTGAAGCCATCAAATTTGCCCATGAAGCCATTAAAGTACAATGTGCTGCTCAGGTAAAATTGGCCGAAGCCTTCGGAAAGAAAGAAACCAGAGAATACGAACCCGAGGCTGAAGACGAAGACCTTCAGAAGAAAATCCATGACATGGCCTATGATAAGGTGTATGAAGTGGCCAAAGCGGGTTCTTCCAAAAAAGAGCGTAGCGAAGCTTTCGCTGCCATCAAGGAAGAAATCAAAGCAAGTTTTTCTGAGGAAGAGTTGGAAGAAATCGGTGGATTGGTGTCCAAATACTACCACAAAGCCGAAAAAGAAGCCGTTCGTAACCTAACCTTGGAAGAAGGACTTCGTTTGGATGGTCGTAAGACCACCGATATTCGCCCAATTTGGTGTGAAGTGGATTACTTGCCAAGTGTACACGGTTCTTCCATCTTTACTCGTGGAGAAACCCAAGCGTTGGCAACTGTTACTTTGGGAACCTCAAGAGAGGCCAACCAAATTGACATGCCATCTTACGAAGGTGAAGAAACATTCTATTTGCACTATAACTTCCCTCCTTTCTCCACTGGTGAAGCACGACCAATACGTGGTACTTCCCGTAGAGAGGTAGGTCATGGTAACTTGGCACAACGTGCCTTGAAAAAAATGATTCCAGAAGATTGTCCGTATACCGTTCGTGTGGTTTCTGAAGTATTGGAGTCCAACGGTTCGTCTTCCATGGCAACCGTTTGTTCGGGTACTATGGCGTTGATGGATGCTGGAATTCAATTGAAAAAACCAGTCTCTGGTATTGCCATGGGGTTGATCACAGATACCGAAACCGGCAAATTTGCTGTTCTTTCCGATATTTTGGGTGATGAGGATCACTTGGGTGATATGGACTTCAAGGTAACCGGTACCGCCGATGGTATCACCGCTTGCCAAATGGACATCAAAGTAAAAGGTCTTTCTTATGAGATTTTGGTAAAAGCCTTGATGCAGGCCAATGCTGGTAGGATGCATATCCTAAAAGAATTGACCGACACCATTGCCGAGCCAAGACCAGAGGTGAAATCCTACGCTCCAAAAATCATTACCAGAATCATTCCTGGTGAATTTATCGGCGCCCTTATTGGTAAAGGTGGAGAGGTTATCCAAGATCTTCAGAAGAAATCCAAGACAACCATTGTTATCAACGAAGACCCTGATACCGAAGAAGGTATTGTGGAAATCTTGGGTACCGATCAAGATGGTATCGACATGGTATTGGCCAAAATCGATGCGTTGATGTTCAAACCTGAAGTGGGAAGTGTTTACGAAGTAAAAGTTATCAAAGTATTGGATTTTGGTGCTGTTGTGGAGTATACCGATGCCCCAGGAAATGAAGTACTGCTTCACGTTTCTGAATTGGCTTGGGAACGTACCGAAAATGTGACCGATGTTGTGAACTTAGGTGATGTCATCGATGTGAAATACTTCGGTATTGACCCCAAGACCCGCAAGGAAAAAGTTTCCAGAAAGGCTTTGTTGCCAAAACCAGAAGGGTATCAAGAAAGACCTCGCAACAACGATCGAGGTGGAGACCGTAGAGGTGGAGGTGACCGCAGAGGTGGAAATCGGGATAGAGATAGAAAACCAAGAAGGGATTAAGAGCCTTTCAAACTAATATCTTGAGAACCCTAGGAAATCCTAGGGTTTTCTGTTTTTAGGAAATTATTTACAAATAAATTTTAGCAAATTGTAACATTTTGGTTTTTTCTACGTATAAACTAATGAGCTTCGGTTCAAAAACTTAATTTGAAGGGAAAATTAAATGAGACAGTTAAAGATTACAAAACAGGTTACCAACAGGGAAACCGCATCGTTGGACAAGTACTTGCAGGAAATCGGTAAGGTGGATTTGATCACTGCCGATGAAGAAGTAGAGTTGGCCCAGCGTATTAAAGCCGGAGACCAGGTGGCCTTGGAAAAATTAACTAAAGCCAACCTCAGATTCGTGGTTTCTGTTGCTAAACAGTATCAAAACCAAGGATTGACCCTCCCCGATTTGATCAATGAGGGGAATTTGGGACTGATCAAAGCCGCACAACGTTTTGATGAAACTCGTGGATTTAAATTCATTTCCTATGCCGTTTGGTGGATTCGTCAATCCATTCTACAAGCATTGGCTGAACAATCCCGTATTGTGCGTTTGCCGTTGAACAAAATCGGTTCCATTAACAAAATCAATAAAACTTTTGCTTTCTTGGAGCAAGCACATGAGCGTGTACCTTCTGCAGAGGAAATTGCCAAAGAATTGGACATGACGGTGGAAGATGTAAAGCAATCTTTGAAAAACTCAGGTCGACACGTATCCATGGATGCTCCTTTAATCGATGGTGAGGATTCCAACTTGTATGATGTATTGCGTAGTGGGGAATCTCCGAATCCAGATAAAGAGTTATTGCACGAATCTTTGCGCACTGAAATTGAGCGCGCTTTGGAAACCTTGACCCCCAGAGAAGCTGATGTTATCAGGCTTTACTTCGGTTTGGCCGGACAGCACTCCATGACTTTGGAGGAGATTGGGGAGACTTTTGATTTGACTAGGGAGCGTGTTCGTCAAATCAAGGAAAAGGCTATTAGACGTCTAAAACATACGTCTAGAAGTAAGATTTTAAAGACATATTTAGGGTAAATTGTAAAATTTACACCACAAATTACAGTTAAACTCGTCTTAAATTGTTTTTTTGGCAGGAAAGTTGTAATTTGGATACCTACAACAGTTTATCATGACTGTTCGTTTTTTGATTGATGAATAAACTCCGGCTGATTACCGGAGTTTTTTCATTTTATACAATCAAGTTTTTAGGAGATTTTATCTCTTTTTCTCCCCATTTACCAATCGCATTATTTGTAATGGATTCTCCTTTTTCAATTCGGCAGGCAAAATAGCATCTGGGAAGTTTTGATAACAAACTTGTCTCGCAAAACGCTCAATGGCTTTTGTTCCAACGGAGGTAGACCGTGAATCTGTGGTTGCAGGATACGGACCACCATGTACCATGGCATGGCATACTTCAACTCCGGTTGGAAATCCGTTAATCAACAAACGCCCCACTTTTTCCTCCAAAATATTGATAAGCTCCTTGTTGTTCAATAAATCTTCTTCCGTTCCATGGATAGTTGCCGTTAAATGACCATGCAGGTTTCGGGCTATTTCAAGCATTTCACTGTTATCGGAAGTATTCACCAATAAGGTTGATGGACCAAATACTTCTTCTTCCAACAGCGTATTGGACAAAAAGTTTTTACCCTCTGTCGCAAATAGATTGGCATTTCCATGATTTCCTCCGGCATCGGCACCTTTGGCCAAGAATTTAACCCCT
This sequence comes from Allomuricauda sp. CAU 1633, assembly GCF_017313225.1. Classification (GTDB taxonomy): domain Bacteria; phylum Bacteroidota; class Bacteroidia; order Flavobacteriales; family Flavobacteriaceae; genus Flagellimonas. The sequence continues at coordinate 145,596 of NZ_JAFLNE010000003.1, forward strand.
TGTTGCGATGACAATTCCTTTACGCCACCGTCAAAAGCATTGTGAATACCTGAAGTAAGCATGGCGGATGAGTTGGATTCCGCTACCAAACTGGTCAATGACGTCTTGAATGCTTTGGTCTCTTCAGAATCGTGGGCAATGACCACCCCGGGATTCGTACAAAACTGGCCAACACCCAAGGTAAAGGACCCATGAAGTTGTTGGCTGAGTTCCTCGCCTTTTTCAGCCATGGCACCCGGTAAAATAAACACAGGATTGGTACTTCCCATTTCCGCGTAAACGGGAATTGGGTTCACCCGTCTTGAGGCAGCATCAAATAACGCTCTACCACCTCTAAGGGACCCTGTAAATCCAACGGCATGAATACTGCTATGGCCTACCAAGCCCATGCCCACTTCGTGGGAAATGCCATGAACCATGGAGAATACACCATCAGGCATTCCGGTTTTTTTAGCTGCTGAAATGATGGCTTCCGCTACCAATTCGCAGGTTCCAGGGTGCGCTGGGTGGGCTTTTACCACCACTGGGCAACCTGCTGCCAAGGCACTTGCTGTATCTCCTCCCGCTACTGAAAACGCTAAAGGAAAGTTACTGGCACCAAATACGGCAACCGGGCCCAAGGGACGTAGCATACTCCTAATATCTACCCTTGGAAGCGGTTGTCTATCCGGCATAGCTTCATCAATTCGTGCATCTACCCATGAACCTTCCCGTAGAACCGTGGCAAATAATTTCATTTGTCCCATGGTTCTGCCTCGCTCTCCGGTAATTCTTCCTTCGGGCAGACCCGTTTCTGCACAAGCACGTTGCACCAATGAATCGCCAAGTGCCAATATTTCATCAGCTATGGTATCCAAAAAGGCTGCTTTTTCGGCTCCCGATTTGTTTTTATAGACCTTGAAGGCCTTTTCCGCCTTTTCAACGGCTATATTTATTTCTCCTTCAACGGCCTCCGTAAAGGCAGTCTCCAGATTTTCTCCAGTGCTGGGGTTAATTCCATAAAACGTGTTGGCCCCTAAGGCCGATTTCTCATTTCCTAGGTAATTCTTGCCTTGTAATTGCATGTTTTGGGATTAATTTATCCAATTGTGTTTGTTAATGTTCCTATGTTATCAATAGTGATATTGATTTCATCATTCTGTGCCAGTGTAAAGTTTGAGTCGGGCACAATACCAGTTCCTGTCATTAAAAAACTGCCGTAAGGATAGGTAGTATGTTTGTAAAGGTACTGAACAATATCCTCGAACTTGCGTACAATTTGATCTACTCCTATTTCACCCGAGAAAACCTTGCTTCCATTTCTCACGATCTCCAAGTAAATTTTAGAATCTTGGGGAAAAGGTTCGTCGGTGACCAAAATACAGGGACCAATAGCAGCGCTTCGGTCATAATTTTTTGCTTGTGGCAAGTAGAGTGGATTTTCACCCTCAATACTTCGGCTGCTCATGTCGTTACCAATGGTGTAGCCTACAATCTTTCCTGTGGATGTAATGCAAAGTGTGAGTTCTGGCTCGGGAACGTCCCAAGTGGAGTCATCACGAATGGCCACTTTATCCAAATGCCCGACCGCTCTGGCCGCAGTTGACTTGAAAAACAATTCTGGTCTTTCCGCATTGTAGACACGTTCGTAAAAGTCGCCGCCACCGGCTTCTTTAGCTTCTTCCTGACGACCCATTTTACTGTTGTAGTAGGTAACGCCAGTGGCCCAAATTTCTTGATTTTCGATAGGTTTCAACAAATGATTTGAAACCAGTTCCGGACCATTTTCTATAGGCTGATTTTGATTAATAATGGATTGACACTTCTGAAAAAGGCTATCATCATTGATGAATTCATCCCAACTTGCGTCACTCAAGTAGAATTTGCCTTCAGCCTGAAGTAAAATCCCTTTAGATGTTCGATAAACTTTCATGGTTTTAATTTACAAATAGACTTATGATTAATATTGCAATTATCGAGGTCAGTCCAACGACCAAAGTTCCTAAACTCTGAAGCTTGTACCCTTGACTGACATTCATTCCACTCATCTGGGTCATTACCCAGAAAAAACTGTCATTGGCATGGGAGACCACCATAGAACCTGCTCCAATCGATACTACCAACAACGCTTTGTCCATTTCACTTTCCATACCCAAACTTGGCATCATCGGCAACATAATGGAAGCTGTGGTAATTAAGGCCACCGTTGAAGAGCCTTGTGCCAATTTAATAGCTGATGCTATTAAAAACGGCAGGAAAAAACTAAGGTTCAAATCACTTAAAGCTTCTCCCATAACATCGGCAATTCCCGAATTTTGGAGCATCTTTCCAAATACACCTCCAGCTCCGGTTATCAATAAAATATTGGCCGATTCCTTTAGGGCCTTGCCAACCCACCCCTCAGTAGATATTAATTCTTTTTTTAGCTTTTTGGGTAGTGAAAAAGCCAAAAACATTCCAATGACCAAAGCGATGACCGGCTCTCCCAAAAATTGAAGAAAAGATTGCCATCCAGCAATGTCCTGTGCATCAATGGTTTTCATTCTTGAGTTGATCATAATCAAGATGATGGGTACCACAATGGGCAAAGAAGCCTTAAAGGCAGAAGGTGCGGTCTTCATTTTAAGGTCTATGCTTTCCTGAGAAATATCAGGATTTGGCTCAATATAGGTTTTAGCGGCAAACTTTGTGGCAAAAACCAAAGCCATGACCAAGGCCAATATACTAATTGGAATGGCTAAAGCCAAAACCAAACCTAAATCAGCATTTAAAATCCCTGCAGCGGCAATTGGTCCAGGTGTGGGGGGTACCAAATTGTGGGTCACTGTCAACCCCATGGCCAAAGCAACTGCTGAACCCGCCAAACTAATACCTGCTTTTTTGGACAAACTTTTGTTCAAAGGGGACAACAAGATAAACCCACTATCCGCATATACGGGAATGGATACAAAGTATCCTAAAATTCCCATGGCTGCAGCAACCCGTTTTTTCCCCACTACCTTAATGACTGCTTCTGCGAGTGCATAAGCACCTCCTGTGTTTTCCAAAAAGGCTCCAATGATCACCCCAAAGATGATGACCAGTCCTATTTTGCCCAACGTTCCGCCAAAACCATCATTGATTGTATCCAAAATGAGGCTGTAGTCCATTCCGGCTGCAAACCCAAAAAATATAGCCACTATAAAAAGCGCCAAAAACGGATGCAACCGCAGATAATTGATCATTAGAATGATTAGGGCAATACTTAATAGTAAATAAACAACTAACATAAGTGGTGGTTATATTTTGGTGATTATTAATGTAGGTCTCCTTTTACTTCGCTTCCAGAACCTCCTACCAAAATATCAAGGTCCGCTCCTTTTTCTGCTTGTTCCACATGGTTCAGATAGATTTTTACATACCCACGCTCTGTATGGGGTTTTGGCGGAGACCAAGCTGCCCTTCTTTTTTCTAATTCTTCCACGGAAACATCGAGATGTAAGCGCCTATTTTCAACATCGAGCTCTATATAATCCCCATTTTGGACCAAGGCAAGGTTCCCTCCAATGGCTGATTCGGGAGAGACGTGCAAAACAACCGTTCCATATGCGGTTCCACTCATTCTACCATCTGAAATTCGAACCATGTCCTTCACCCCCTGCAGAATCAATTTTTCAGGGAGGTCTACATTTCCAACTTCTGGCATTCCTGGATACCCTTTTGGGCCTACATTTTGAAGTACAATTACGCTATCCGCATCAATATCCAAATCAGGATCATCCACCCGGGCATGGTAATCATCCATACTGGTAAACACTACAGCTTTTCCCCGATGTTTCATCAGCTCAGGAGTAGCTGCTGATGGCTTTATCACAGCACCATTCTCACATAAATTCCCTTTTAATACCGCTATCCCGGCCTCTTTTTGAAAAGGGGTTTCCCATTTTGAAATAACCTCTTCATTATAGCAAACAGCTTTCTCATAATTCTCATGATGGGATTTGCCATTTGCTGTGATAGTTGTATGGAGTTTGGATTTTAATTCTTTTAGAACAACAGAAAGGCCACCTGCATAAAAATAATCTTCCATTAAGTGTTTTCCAGAAGGCATGAGGTTGACCAAAAGGGGAATTTTGCTTCCTAAATCATCAAAATCTTCCAATTTTAAGGGAACTCTCATTCTCCCAGCGATGGCAATCAAGTGGATGATAAGGTTTGTGGAACCACCCACGGCAGCATTCACCACGATGGCATTTTCAAAAGCCTCCCGGGTCAGTATTTTGGACAGGGTCAAATCTTCATTCACCATCTCCACTATTCGTCTTCCAGAGAGTTGGGCCATTACCTTTTTTCGAGCATCAACCGCGGGAATGGCAGATGCCCCAGGTAATGTCAATCCCAAAGCCTCTGCCATGGTAGCCATCGTTGAGGCTGTCCCCATAGTATTACAGTGTCCGGCACTACGTGCGGCACATATTTCGGCTTCCAAGAAATCCTCCTCGGTAAATTTGTCTTTTTTCTGTTTCTCCTTGATCATCCAATTGAATGATCCTGAACCTATTTCACCTCCCCTAAACTTTCCGTTGAGCATGGGTCCACCAGGTACCACAATGGTAGGCAGGTCCACACTACAGGCTCCCATAATGGTGGATGGGGTGGTTTTATCACAACCGGTCAGCAATACAATCCCATCTAAAGGATTTGCCCTAATGGATTCCTCTACATCCATACTGGCCAAATTTCTGAAAAGCATGGTGGTGGGACGCATGATGGTCTCTCCGAGTGACATCACCGGAAATTCCAAAGGAAATCCCCCAGCTTCCAAAACCCCTTTTTTTACAATTTCAGCAAACTCCCGTAAATGTCCATTGCAAGGAGTCAATTCTGACCAAGTATTGCATATTCCAATTACTGGCCGTCCCCTGAACATATCATCGGGATAGCCTTGGTTACGTAGCCAAGAACGGTGTACAAACCCCATCTTATCATTGCTTCCAAACCACTCTTTACTACGTAAGTTTTTCTTGTTTGTTTTCATTTATTTTTATGACTGTCTAAATATACTCAATCGATTGCGATAAAAATAAGAGGATTCAGCCTCAAACAAAATAAATACGAATCGTGATTTCTTAAACCATCCACCTAATCAAAAAAATATCATATTCCTTTACGTAAAGATGCTGATGTTTGCCGTACAAAAGCCGTTGTCTACCTTGCTTTGTCCGAAAACCTTATCCCGATTTCGTATTTTCACCTAAAAATTTGTTTTTGCCAATGCGCATTGGGGTTTCTCCAAATAAATTTGGCAAATTTCAAAGAGAACCTCGTTCATGATTGAGAAGTTTTTTGGGACAAAGCACAGAATCTACTACCATATTCTTTTTTGGCTGGCCTATATCTTGTTTTACACCATTTTTTGGGGCAGCTATGAGGGCAATAATTATTTTGATGAGGTCTTACAGTTGTTATTTCTATTGCCCTGGAAGTTGATTCCCACTTACATCACTTTGTACTACTTGATGCCCAAGTATCTGTACCCCAAAAAGACTACAATGTATATTGTACTGTCCATTATTCTTGCAGTTTCCATGGCATTATTAGATCGGTATATGAGTTGGACATATCTCTATCATTGGTTCAATCCTGAAGAAGAGCATTGGAAAGACCCCTTATGGTACCTTCCAAAGGTCATCAACGCCATGCTCAGTGTTTATACTCCGGTTTTTGTGGCCATGTCCATTAAATTGCAACGGTTCTATTACAAAAAGGAACAAATCAATAAAGAGCTTGAAAAAGAAAAGATTGAGACCGAACTTAAATTTTTAAAGGCTCAAATCCATCCCCATTTTCTCTTCAATACCTTAAATAGCATTTATTCGCTTTCATTGGAAAAATCTGAGAAAACCCCTGATGCCGTATTGGGGCTGTCCAAGTTTTTGGACTATATGTTGTACGATTGTAACGACCATTTGATTTCCGTTCAAAAAGAATGGGAAGAACTTATGAACCTAGTGGCTTTGGAACAGTTGCGATATGGGGACAAGCTCACCATTTCCACAACCTTTGAAAATGACAATGTTGAATGTTTCATTCCGCCATTGCTGCTCCTCCCCTTTGTGGAAAATGCCTTTAAACATGGAGCTGATACCTTACTCGAGGATTCATACATTAGCATACATCTAAAATCGGACAACAAGCAGCTTCAGTTTACTGTTGAGAACAGCAAGGCCCCCGCTGAGGAGAGAGAAGAATTGGATGGGGACAAGAATATTGGCCTAAAGAATGTAAAACGAAGATTGGCACTCTTTTTTCCGAATGAGCATCATTTGGAGATACAGGAGGAACCCGATCGGTTTTTGGTAAAATTGGAAATTGATCTAAGTGGCGTAAATTCATAGTCAAGTTATGGACAGAACGATTAGATGTATTATTGTGGACGACGAGCCATTGGCCAGAAAAGTGCTGGTAAAATACGCCGATCAAATGGATAATTTGGAGATTGTGGCAGTATGCCCCAATGCTGTTGAAGCCTTTTGTCATTTACAAAAAGGGAATATAGATCTTGTTTTCTTGGACATCAAGATGCCTAAAATCAACGGTTTGGAGCTACTTGAATCCCTTAATCCCGCCCCGTTAGTGGTCTTTACAACGGCTTATCGTGAGTTTGCCATCAAGGCGTTTGAACTGGATGCGATTGACTATCTGCTAAAACCCATTTCCTTAGGGCGTTTTATGAAGACCATCACCAAAGCAAACAAATTTCTGACCGGGCACCATTTGCAAGGGACTATTGAAAATTACCCACAGCAAAAGGAGAACACCTCCATACCAAAAACAGAACCTGAACTTCTTTATATAAAATCTCAACGGAAAACTGTAAAACTCGACCTGTCCGAAATTCTTTATTTGGAAAGTTTAAATGACAAGGTGACCATCCATACGTCCACCGGGGAGATTCAAACCACACAACGCATTGGATATTTGGAGGAAAAACTGCCCAACAACAAGTTTGTGAGAATCCACAGATCCTTTATTGTGGCTTTGGAGAAAGTTTCTGCGTTCAATACCATAATGGCCGAAGTGGGTGGCAAGGAACTTCCCATTGGAAGAAACTACAGGTCCCATGCCATGACCATTTTACAGGATTATCCCCACTAGTTTAACCTCAACGGCGTTAAGCATTTCTTAAATAAAGCTTTAATGCTCCTTCCGTAGCGTCAACAACATTCAAAAAGACATTTTCGGCACTGAACAGTAGTCAGACGTCATTTGCTCCAAGATGCATGGCATATCCAAAATCTGTTTGTAAAAATAGGCAATGCGGTGGTTCTTTGGGTATCATCAAAAAACGAACAGTACATGAAAACTGTATGGTCGCTGACCTTCCTCCTATTGGTCACATTTGGATTTTCACAAAATGGTAGCGATACCCGAGCCCAATATCAATATCAGATTAAAAGAACAACAATACCCATAACATTGGATGGCGTCATTGGAGATAATGAATGGGCCGAACATGAGACGACCTCCTCATTCATGAATCACTGGCCCATTGACGAAGGTGAAGCACAAAACCAGACTGAAGTAAAATTGACGTATGACGAACACCACTTATATGTGGTGGCTAAGTGTTATGACCAAGGGAAACGAATCGTACAGTCCTTGGTGCGTGATAATGATGAGGATTTTTGGGGCAGTGATAATTTTACGGTGGCCTTGGATCCTGTAAATACCAAACAGAGTGGCTTTATGTTTGGGGTAACCGCTGGCGGTGCAGAAATAGAGGGCACGCTAACTTTGGAGGGTGCACAAACATACAGTTCGGAGAATTGGGATAACAAATGGGCTTCAAAAACAGTGCAATATGAGGATTATTGGGTCGTAGAGATTTCCATCCCCTTTAAGACCTTGCGATACAATGCCAATCAACGACATTGGGGGATCAACTTTATTCGAGGTGACAAAAGCAACAATGTGTACACCACATGGACTCAATTTCCGGTGAATTTTAATGGGGTTGGCATGAACTACATGGGGTCATTGGTATGGGACCAAAGTCCAGAAAAAGCAAAGGGAACCTTTATTTTAAATCCTTATGTAACTTCTTCATCACTACGTGACTATGAAAACAGCGAGCAAGAAGAAGCAGAATTGAAAAGTGATTTGGGTGGGGACGTAAAGGTGGCTTTGACCAGTAATTTAAATTTAGATCTAACCTTGTTCCCTGACTTTTCCAATGCCGATGTGGACCAGCAGGTAACCAATATTACTCGGTTCGATATCTTTTTGCCTGAACAGCGGAATTTCTTTCTGGAGAACAATGACATCTTTTCCAACTTCGGAACCTATGACATCAAACCGTTTTTTTCACGAAGGATAGGCCTTAATGACGGTGAACCCATCCCCATAGACTTTGGGGGCAGACTAACCGGTAACATTACCCCCAACTTACGCATTGGCGTCATGGATGTCCAGACCCGCCGTACGGATGAATTTGCAGCCCAAAACTATAGCGTGGCAGCCTTTCAACAAAAGATACTGAAACGGTCGGTCATTAAGGGGATGTTTATGAACCGTCAGGCCACCAGTAATACCACAGAAATGGAATATTCCAGAAATCTGGGATTGGAGTTTACCTACGTCTCGGAAAGCGGAAAGCTCAACACCACAACCATGTATCATAACTCTATGACCCCGGAAAATTTTGATGACACCCACTTTTATGGTTTTTGGGGTTCCTATAATTCAAAGCGGTTTAAAACCGGATGGCTCTTTAATGTGGTAGGAGATAATTACATCACAGAATTGGGAATCAATCCCCGGTTGGATAATTACAATGCGGAGACTGAAGAGACCATCCGGGTGGGTTACACTTTAATTAATCCTTGGGTGCGGTATCTCTTTTTTCCAGAACGGGAAAACCGGAAGTTTAACTATCACGGCATTCGAACTTGGAACAATCTCTACCTGAACAATGACGGTACATTTAATGAACGTCATAACAATTTTGCCTACGATTTTGAATATCGAAATACGGCCAAGCTCAACCTTATTGCGCGCAACCAAGAAGTAGACCTTCTCTTCCCAACTTCGTTGATCGGAGATGAGTTCACCCCAATTCCAGTTGACAACTATTCATTCTCCAGATTTGATGTGCAATACAGTTCCGATGTGCGTAAAACTTTTGTATGGAATACACTGACCGGATATGGAAGCTTCTACAATGGAACACGCTTGGGAGCCATGGTTCAAGGTTCTTTCCGGTTTCGGCCATGGGGTACTTTTGGAATCACTTATGATTACAATGATATCCGTTTGGCGGATGGCTACGGAAAGAAAAATCTACATTTGGTCAGATTCAACGGTAATATCAGCTTCTCCAATAAGCTATTTTTCACCAATGTGCTCCAGTACACCTCCAGGAATGATAATTTCAGTGCGTTCTCTCGTTTGCAATGGCGGTACAGCCCCATGTCCGACATTTTTCTCATCTACAACGAAAATCATGACACCACTGGACTGGGCATTAAAAACAGGTCTATTGTGCTCAAAGTCACGTATTGGTTATAAAAGATGTCTTCCATCAATTGGCAAAAACCGAAATGCATTTTGAAAAATGGAATTGCTTCAAAATCAATTGAAATGAAGCACACTCTTATTCGTTATTTCTCTAAAACAATCAGGATGAACTTGTTATATTTTTGATTTTTAAATCATAAAGATTATTGGTTGTTCAATTATTTGCTACCTTTCTTCTCTCATTAGTCCGATTTGTTTACCTCCAAAGCCTAACAAATTTTAACCAATGCACATAATGAAACAAACTCTATCCATTTTAACAGTGGCCCTGCTCTTTTTCGCGTCCTGCAAAAAACAGGAAGAAGAAAAAATCAATTATCTAGTTGATGAATCCGTAAAAACAAGAATTGACTCCACCCTACAAAGCTTTATTGATCTCGGTGATGTAGCCGGAGCCTCGGCCTTGATTTTTGAAAATGGCGAGGAGGTCTATTACAATGCCTTTGGTCATGCAGACCTCAAAAACAAAAAGCCCATGGAGCGCAATACCTTGGTACAAATCTATTCCATGACCAAGCCCATAACCGGAACTGCGCTGATGACTTTATATGAAGAAGGAAAGTTCCAATTGGATGACCCTTTGGAAAAATACGCCCCGGAATTTGCCAACATGCAGGTCTACACGGGCTACGATTCCATTGCTGGCGAAATGATTTTGGAACCTGCCAAACGAGCTATTACCATTCGAGACATTACCCGGCACACCGCTGGTTTTTCAGGTAGACGGGATCTTCCCGGTTTGGGCGAAGCCATAGCCGAAGCAGATGCTTTGAACCGAGAAAACACGCTGGCGGATATGGCCAAGAAATTGAGCAGCGTTCCTTTGGGGTACCATCCAGGGGAGCATTGGGAATATGGCATCTCCGTTGACGTACAGGCGTACTTGGTGGAACTTCTTTCAGGACAACCGTATGCCGAGTATGTACAAGAGCATGTATTGGACCCTTTAAAAATGAATGAAACCCGATATTTTGTTCCCGAATCGGATAGAAACCGGATGTCTTCTGCCTATAGGCATGATGGGGATTCCCTGATTCAACTGCCCAACGAAGAGGCACATGCCTACAACTATGCAAAATGGCCCTTGACCCCAGGCGGTTGGGGATTTACCTCCACTTTGGATAACTACATGCGTTTTGCCCAAATGTTGGTCAACAAAGGCACTTTAGAAGGGGTTCAAGTCCTCGATTCAACCACCGTGAAACTTATGGCCACCAATCACTTGGATGAAAGTATTGAAGAACGCTCTTGGTTACCCAGCAAGGGGCAGGTTGGTTTTGGTATTGACTTTGCCGTAAGATTGCGTCCCCCAGCTTCCGCAGAAGAAAATAATGGAGTTGTGGGCGAATTCTTTTGGGATGGTGCAGCCAGTACACTTTTTTGGGTAGATCCTGTGAACGACCTCACCGCTGTGTTCTTCGTTCAGATTTTTCCGTTTAATGGCACATTGCACAAAAGATTCAGGGATGCCGTTTATGGACCTTATACCCAAGAAGAAAGCACACCTGAATAGACCATACCTGTAGGGTAAAGTGCAACATTTCACTACCTTTGTAAAGAATTAGTTGATTCTTACATGAGCAAAAAGATTATTGCACCTTCCCTACTGGCATCAGATTTTGCCAACTTACAGCGCGATATTGAAATGGTGAACCAAAGTGAGGCCGATTGGTTTCATTTGGACATCATGGATGGTGTCTTTGTACCCAACATTTCTTTTGGAATGCCTGTGGTAAAAGCTATTGCCAAGCATGCCAAGAAGACCTTGGACACACACTTGATGATTGTTGACCCTGATCGGTACATCAAGACGTTTGCAGACCTTGGAGTTCACAACCTAACTGTGCATTATGAAGCTTGCCGCCATTTGCACAGAACCTTACAAGCCATTAAAGATGAAGGCATGAAAGCTGGCGTGGCCATGAATCCACATACCTCTATTGACTTATTGGAAGATATCATTCAAGATGTTGACATCGTCAATTTGATGAGTGTAAATCCCGGTTTTGGAGGACAGTCGTTTATTGAGCATACCTACAAAAAGGTGTCGGATCTAAAAAAGCTCATCCAACAGAAAAATTCCAATGCCCTGATTGAAATTGATGGTGGGGTAAATGCGACCAATGCCAAAAAATTGGTGGATACGGGTGTGGATATTTTGGTAGCTGGCAATTTTGTGTTTTCAAGTGAGAATCCAACCCAAACCATTACAGACCTAAAAGAACAGATTGCCTAATGCAAGAGTTTGATATTGTTATTATTGGAGGAGGGCCAATAGGCATTGCTTGCGGTCTAGAGGCTAAAAAGCAAGGGATTTCCTATGTCATCATTGAAAAGGGACCCATTGTAAATTCTTTGTTCAACTACCCCATTAACATGCAGTTTTTCTCCTCTTCGGAGAAGTTGGAGATTGATGACATTCCCTTTATCAGCAAGGAAGCCAAACCCAAACGCAATGAGGCTTTGGAATACTATCGCCGAATTGTGACTTCCAATGATTTAAATATTCATCTTTTTGAAAAGGTACTGGAGGTTGAAAAAAAAGGGGAAATCTTTAACGTAAAGACTGACAAAGACCACTACAATGCCAAAAATATAATCGTGGCTACCGGGTTTTACGATTTACCCAATAAAATAAATGTTCCTGGGGAGGATTTGCCCAAGGTTTCGCACTATTACAAAGACCCCCACTTTTATGCCAGTCAAAAATTGGCGGTGGTAGGTGCCAGTAATTCAGCCATTGATGCCGCTTTGGAGTGCTGGCGGAAAGGTGCAGAGGTCACGCTCATCATTCGAGGACCGGAAGTGGGCCAACGCGTAAAATATTGGGTACGTCCAGATATCATCAACCGAATTGAGGAAGGCAGCATTAAAGCATACTACAATTCCACCGTGAAAGAAATCAAAGCGCATGAAATTGTTGTGGACACTGCAGAGGGTGAAGTGACCCTTGCCAATGATTTTGTGCTTGCCCTAACCGGATATATGCCGAATTTTGAGTTTCTGGAAAAACTTGGTATTCAGCTTTCAGAAGATGAAAAACGACTACCCTCCTATAATCCAGAAACGATGGAAACCAACATTCCCGGTTTGTTTTTGGCAGGGGTGATTTGCGGCGGTATGGAAACCCATAAATGGTTTATTGAAAATTCCCGAATCCATGCACCCATCATTATGAAGGCCATAAAGCAGAAGCTACAATTGGCTGAAAAGGATTCCTGAAAACACTCAAAATTTTGTAATTTCAGGGGACACACTTCGTTACCATGAAAATGCTTCAACAATTCCATTTGGCATCACAGTATTTGGCCATGGCCGGAAAAAGTTTTCTGGAACACTTGGAAGATGACAGTCATACCAATATGGGGTTTTCCACTACTGAAAAAAGTTTGTTAACCTGGCCTTTGGATGATTCAGGAACCCAACTGGGTTTAAATTATACAACCTTTGCCTTGGATTGGAAATCCGGCAATCCCCAATCCTTTTCCCTAGAAGGAAAAACTCACCAAGAAGTGTTGGATTGGCTTCATAGCATGGCACAAGGCACCAATTTTTCGAAGCCTTATGAGTATCAACTTCACTATGGTCTTCCTTATGCCATGGATGAACTCAAAACCTACTACTGGCATAGCAAAGATGAAGTAGAAGAATTGGTACGTTTACGAACCTTGGCTCAAAATGTGTTAAGTACTTTTTTACAGGAAGAAGCGCTGGAATCTGAAATCCGGGTGTGGCCGCACCATTTTGACACAGGTGCTTTTGCCCATCTGCATGACGGTTCCGGAAAATCAATTGGGTTGGGGCTGGCCATCCCAGACAATATGGTAGATGACTTCTATTTTTATATCAGTGGCTACCGAGGTAATACCAGCCTGCGTACGTGGGCCTTTCCACCGTTATCACATGGAAAATGGCACAATAATGGGTTCAAAGGGGCAATTCTACCTGCTTCTAATGTAACCGAGGAAATTGGACTTCAGTTTTTTAGGGAAGCATTGCTTGCTTATAAAAAATAAGGCTTTAACCCATCAAACCAACCGAATCTGGGCCTCCAAGGCATGATGTTCCCGAAGCATGGCCCTACCTCCCCTAAAACTCAGATATGAATGGCCTTTTTTATGGTTGAGGATGCTCACCTCATTCATAAAGCCCCAGTGTTTGGTAATCTCCCGCCATGCAAAAAAGAGGGAATGTTTCGGGTCATAAATATGGGTAGCCTCTCCCCCAGCCCCATTGATCTCAATCACACAGAAATTTTTACCCTCGCACAGTTCTTCAAACGAGTTATATAACACATCCAAACGACCGTAGTGAAACTCATTCATTTGAGAGCAGATAGCGTCAATAACTTGTTCCAAATCCGCATTTAATTTATGGGTAATGTCCACAAACCTTGCCCCTCTGGTGTGACTCCCAAAGGGTACTAAAACAAATTTTTCACCTTTGGTGAGCACTATGTTGAGTTCATCACCCAACTTTTGGTCAAGGGCCTTTAATTGCAAATGACTTCGGGGATTTTTTTTAATCAATTGCTCAATGGTGCTTTTGCCATCCCCTATCACCGAAAGAAACTCTTTGGATACCATACCCGTAATTTTCCCTTTGTCGGCTCCGGGTTTGCGTACGTAAAAGATGCCCAATTCCTTGGTAAAAGGAATAAGTTCCTGTACCAAAAAATGGGAAGGTGTCCTTAGCAAGTAGCTTTTGAATTCAGCTTTAGTGTGAATTTTGTCCACCCCAAAGGCTTTTATGCCAATATCCGGCTTGGCAATAAAAGGAAATTCAATATTCGAACCCAAAATGCGCTCCAAAGCATTTTCTGAGGTCTCATCCTTGGCGATAAAAACTGTTTTGGGAATATATTGTTGGGGAATCATATTATAAATTTCCATTTTGGAAACCATGGCCATACCCCCGTGCTTCATAGATGGATTTGCAGCATTAAAAAAGAAAAAAGAACGTGCTTTTATGGAATAGTAGAGCCAAACGGGAAACAATGGATAATAAATAGCCCACAGCGGCCAATATTCCCAATGGGTAAGTTTGTGCCATTTTAATTTCCAGACACTCATTTCACGGATACTGAAAGTGAATCATTTAGAAAAAAAGGCACCTCATATGTGGTATCACTGAGCAAATCGATATGGCGCATCAAAATTTCCTCTTGATCTAATACCGTTTGGGTCACACTAAAGGTTTTTAGACCTGTTTCCCGATCAATGATAAAACCATTTTCAAAATCTTTATGGTTATTGGAATGGAAATCCACAACGTCCTTGGCTTCAATGTGCTCTTTTTTCCTCAGAAATGAATCGAACAAAGAGGCCCTCTTGGCAATTACATCATCAGTATACAAAGTAACAGAAGACCAAATATGATCTTTTGCTTTGTCCAGAGGGGTAAAATATTTTTGGTTGCCATCCCACCTGAACTCCAATAAACTTCCGTTGAGCAATATAAGGGTGAAGGGCTCAATATTGTATAAATCCATTTGTTGAAGAGTCGTTTCTGGATGAAGTGAGCTAATCACATCCAATAACACCAATCCCCTGCTTTTCACATAACTTCCTTTGGATTGATGCCGCACATACGCACCGTTCAACAAGACGGAGACCACCCCAAGCTCATTAATGGCAAACCATGTGCCACCCGCTTTAGGATCTTTGGGAAACAACACTTTTACATCATTAATGGTTTTTTCCTGAGGTTGATACGCCAAAGGACGGGAAACATGTTCATCCCGATTGGAGGTGATGTAATAACGATTATTTCGAGAAATAAAACTTACTGTGCACATGCCTGTCGGTGTTGCATGGTGGACGGGGCCACACCAAAGGATTCTGGAAGTTGAAGAGTCGTAAAATGTTCAATCCCCACTTTTATTAGAGCCTGATGGTGTATGGTATGTTCCAAGTTATACATTACCTCACGAAAATAATTGGACTCCAAGCATGTTTCCGAATCGCCCAACTCATAGGTAACCTTAACGGGTTTGTTGGGCCGCTCCAATTGGGTTTGTATCAATTTCAACTGTTCAATGGCATAGGGCAGTTCATTCTCAATCCTATGGTTACGTTCCCTACTATCGTAAGATACATTCGCATTGTCATACCCGTGGATCAAACAAAGATAAAGTTCAATAATGTGTCGGGTATGCTGGCCAATGCTGGAATTGGAAAGCACTTTGCATGACTGGGCGTAGCACTCCTGTGGAAGTTGTAAGAGAATTTGCATAAACTGCTCAAGGGTATCTATGGAAGATTTGAACATGATGATTACAATGTTTTATAGTTAAGTTGTTTTTTGACCAATATGATCATAAGATAGAAAGAAAATCCAAAACAGGGACATTAAATCCGTAGACTCAAAATATCCATATAGGTTGAATTTGAACACATTTGAAATACTACTAATGTTTAATTTTTTTCCAATTCATATCGGCTTTGGCCCTTAATTCATTAGTCGATTCGTTGCGCCAAAGTTCCAGTGTATTGGTTCTTCCTGCGTTGTAGAAAAGGTACAATTTACCGTCCTTAATTTCATACGTTTCTGGGTTTATGCTCACCTTTTTACTTGAAACAGCTACCGCATAGGCACAGTAACCTCCATATTGGGGGATATATTTTTCAGGATTTGCTTTAAATTCTGCCAAATGTTCCTGATTGGAAAATTTATAATTGATACCATCATATTTCGTGGAAATTTCCTTGAGTCCTTCTTGGGGTTTACCCTCAAAATAAGAAACTACATCATAACCATTGGCAGCGTATCCCCGTTTGGTATTATAATCTATGGACTGCGCTTGAAGAACAGTGCTAACAATTAAAAAAAGTACCAATATTCTCTTTTTCATGTGCAACGATTAAAATTTTCATGCAAGATATCCATCAGATAGTTCGTGGATTTCCGGTTTTTAGTCCAAACAGAAACCACTTCCTTTCAAAAGGAATCCGAAATTTTTCACTTTTTAATCCAATTGTTTGAGAATTCTTCGGCCAATTCCTAAAATATTGAGATTATTCTATCTTTAGTGTGCACATATCTATCATAACCATGAAACATAGCTGGACACTTTCATTTTTCTTCATTGCACTGCTCATTGGATGTTCCACAAAAGAGAAAAAAAATACTTCTAACAACGACCTTATTACAGCTCTTGAAACCGCTGCCTATGAGCAACTGTTGGATAAATGGTACCCTTTGGCCGTGGACACGGTTGACGGTGGCTTTTATAGCGAACTTACGTATGATTTTAAGGTAGGTGAAAATCAGAATAAAATGATCGTTACCCAAGCCAGGCACGTTTGGACCAATGCCGTGGCCGCTGAGTACAACCCTGAACGAAAAGAAGAGTACCTTACTAATGCCGAACATGGATTCCGATTTTTACGGGACCACATGTGGGATGAAATCAATGGAGGGTTCCACAACCTGGTTACCAAGGAAGGTGAACCCTTGGAAGGTAGCAAAACAGCGTATGGAAATTCTTTTGCCATATACGGACTGGCGGCCTACTACCATGCCTCTAAAAATGAAGAAGCCCTGGATTTGGCCAAAAAAACCTTCAACTGGTTGGAAAAAGGAAGTCATGATAGCATCCACAAAGGCTATTATCAAACCCTAAATATTGATGGAACACCAGTTGAACGTACAGCAAATACAGTCACAAGCTCCAATATAGGCTACAAAGATTACAACAGTTCCATTCACTTGTTGGAGGCCTTGACCATGCTTTATGAGGTTTGGCCCGATGCTATTGTGGAAGAGCGGGTCAAGGAAATGTTGACTTTGATTCGCGATACCTTTACCACCGAAAAAGGCTATATGAACCTCTATTTTGAAGGGGATTGGACCCATGTATCCTTTAAAGATGCACCAAAGGATACCATATCGGCCCATTATTATCAGGACCATGTCACTTTCGGGCATGATGTGGAAACGGCATTTTTGATGTTGGAAGCCTCAGAGGTTCTCGACAATTGGCAGTTTGATGAAACCCTGATTAAAGGCAAAAAAATGGTGGACCATTCCTTAGAAAATGGATGGGACAACGACCTTGGTGGTTTCTATGATGGCGGCTATTATTTTAAAGATGAAGATTCCATCACCATTGTAAATCACCATAAAAATTGGTGGACCCAAGCCGAAGGACTGAACAGTTTATTGTTAATGGACTCCTATTTTCCGAATGATTCATTGAAATATAGGGCTCATTTCGACAAGCTTTGGGAATACACCAACACTTATCTCATGGACAAAGAACACGGAGGCTGGTACTCATGGGGATTGGATACCCGGCCAGAAACCAAAAACAATCCTAAGGGTAATATTTGGAAAAGTGCCTACCATAACTACCGAGCCTTGTCCACTTGTATAGAAACTTTAAAAGAAGGCACAAAAGTTAAGTAGTTTTCCGATAATTTTCCTTTAATCCAATACTGGATTAAATATTAATCGTAATATTGCAATAAATTGATAAATATGGGATTGGCCAAAACCGAAATCTTTACCGACAATCAAAATGAGCTTGCACTCATTGGTAAGGTATTTGCCCATCCAGCCAGAGTAGCCATCTTGCAGCACCTTTTTAAGGTTCAGTCGTGTGTTTGTGGTGATCTAGTCGATGAGATTGGACTGGCTCAACCTACAGTTTCACAGCACCTTAAAGAGCTGAGAAATATGGGATTGATAAAAGGTGATGTTGAAGGAACCAGTGTCTGCTATTGTGTTAATATGGAAAACTGGAACAATATGAAGGAGAAGTTCAAAACTTTTCTAGATCAGCAAGTTTCGTTGGATGAAGAATGCTGTTAGTATTTTTTTGATTTCATTAATCGTTTTATTGCGATAAAATAATATATCAACAATTAAAAAGAAGAAAATGAAAACTAAATTAATCCGTGCACTGGCAGTTATGCTGCTTTGCCTTCCGCTAACCGTGATGTCCCAAGAACTAAGGGGAAAAATTAAAAAATCTATTGAAAAACAAATCGAAACATTTCCAGAAATTTCGGAAAACAAAACTATGGTATTGAATCAGTTGGCTTCCAGAATGGCATCCAATATGGACAAAGAGAATTATACTGTGGCCTTTATCGATCAGGCTAACAGTGAAATAAGCCAACTAGCCATGATATGGCTTACCACTGGTCTCATTTATTACAATCTTAATGAAAGCTTCTCTATTGAATCCGCAGGGGTGAAGGGTTCAGAGCAACCCATAAATCTCTCAGAATTGGAAACTCACGGCTTTAAGGTTAAAAATGAAAAGGACATCAGAATAAACACCATCAATGTAAAGTACGGTAGCGGGTTTTGGGAAGTTGAGCGAAAAAATATTGACTCTTTAAACTTGGATGATGACAACAGCATAAAAGTCTACGTTGAAGATGGTTTGACCAATCAAAATGCTGAAGTATTATTTGAGAACCGTGAAGCCATTGCCCGCGAAATGCTTTATGTAGCCGCCCAGGTAAATGCCATCGTAAAAGCTAAAATGAGTAACCTTTTAAACTAGGATACTTTATCTCAAAGGAATTAAAAAAAAAGAAAAAGCCCCGCAACAATTGTTGCGGGGCTTTTTCTTCTAGTGACCGCGGAAGGATTCGAACCCTCAACCCTCAGAGCCGAAATCTGATATTCTATCCAGTTGAACTACGCGGCCTTAAATATTATTTATGAACTCAATTTTGCTTTTACGATACTGGAAATGGTCTTCCCATCGGCCTGCCCTGCCAATTCTTTGGAGACAATGCCCATGACCTTTCCCATATCCTGCATTCCAGAAGCACCAATGGAATCGATGGTCTGCACCACAACTTTTTCAATCTCTTGTTCTGAAAGCTGCTCTGGCAAAAACTTTTCAATGACCGCCACTTGGGCCAATTCAGGTTCAGCCAAATCTTCACGGCCTTGCTGTTGATAAATGGTCGCACTGTCCTTACGCTGTTTTACCAGCTTTTGAACCAGCTTAATTTCATCTTCTTCTGACAGTTCAGTACCGACTTTTTCCGTTTTTGCCAACAAAATAGCGGATTTGATCGCTCGCAATGATTCCAAGGCAACCGTGTCCTTAGCCTTCATTGCGGCTTTCATTTCCGTCATTACTTTTTCCTGCAAATCCATTTCTGAATATTTTGGGCTGCGAAGATAAAAAATAAACCCGAAAGTCTCTTAACTATCGGGCTTATGCTTTCCATTAAAAAATGGATTTCAATTTAAACACTACTAATCAACATTATCGTGCAAAAAAGAGTTATTGGAACGCAACTGCAAATCATCATTGCTGTCCTCACTCAATGTGGTCCTAGATACTTTTTGCTCCTTGGGAACGTCGTTTAAATCCACTCCCTGGCGTTTGTATGCAGGCTGCTTTTCTATCTCGTCTATGCTGTTCCTATTATTTTGGAACTTGTAGTTGAAATTTTTCAATTTTTTGCGACGCTCATCGGCACGCTCTTTCAATAATTCACTGATGGAACTGTTAAAAGGATCCACACTATTGGAATTTCCTTCACCCTCGTTGGACGCTTCCATTCTGATAGTCTTCTTTTCAAACACCAACTCATTCTCCACCAATTTGGGCTCATGGGTCTCTGCCTTTGACTTAGCCCCGGTGAGTTTGTTCTCCAACTCCATGTACTCTTCCAAATTGTAGCGGGTTTCACCCTCCTTCTTGTATTCCAAAACGGGCTTGACCTCTACATATTCGTTGACTTTTACATCTCCAATACCATCATCCAAATTAAAGGTAACCGTATGCTCCTTTTCGTCTTCTTCCTCTACTTCTACTTCGCTATTCAAAGGCATATCAAAGCTCAAAGTAAACTGGTCTTCCTTGGCTGTTGGCGAAACCACTTCGGGGTCAATCACCTCAATATCGTTAATGATTTTCTTTGCTTCTATAATGATGAAATCATCCTCTACATTCTCTGGAACCACCTCCTCATAAAACACATTGAAGTTTCGGATATAGCTGGTTGTAGGGATTAAATCGGACTCTGGTTCTTCCATTTTTGAAGGCTCCACCTTTGCTTTAGGCTTAATTTCATCGACATCCTCCTCTGGAGTTTCCAAAGTGTGTTTTACAATAGTAGGCTCCTGGGGTTGTTGAACCGGCTCTTCTTTTTCAATTTTCACCTCCTGTACGGATGTAGCCTCTGGGGTCAAATCCTGCTCAGCAGTCTGTTCGTCCTCCAAAGTGTAAAACACTTTTTTGGATTCGGTGTTGACAATGTCGTCCTGTTGGTCAACATTGAAACCGGTAGCGATAACCGTAACAGCAATGGCTTCGCCTAAACTTTCATCTTCGCCCACACCCATGATGATGTTGGCGCCATGACCAGCCTCAATTTGAATGTGATCATTGATTTCTCCAATCTCATCAATCGTAATTTCCTGCGAGCCGGAAACAATCAGTAACAGCACATTCTTCGCTCCATTGATTTTGTTATCGTTCAATAAGGGTGAATCCAAGGCCTTCATGATGGCTTCGTTGGCTCTGGCAGAACCTGAAGCAGTCGCAGAACCCATAATGGCTGTGCCACTATTGGAAAGTACCGTTTTGGCATCCCGGAGGTCAATATTTTGTGTATAGTGGTGTGTAATTACCTCTGCTATCCCCCTTGCTGCAGTGGCCAAAACTTCATCCGCTTTGGAGAATCCGGCTTTAAACCCAAGATTACCGTAAACTTCCCGTAGTTTGTTGTTGTTAATAACAATCAGCGAATCCACATTGGCACGCAATTTTTCTATCCCCAATTGTGCCTGTTTGTTCCGCATGGCCCCTTCAAACTGAAAGGGAATGGTAACAATCCCCACGGTAAGCACATCCATTTCCTTGGCAAGCTTAGCAATTACAGGAGCCGCTCCTGTACCTGTTCCACCGCCCATACCCGCAGTAATAAAGGCCATTTTGGTAGTGTGCTCCAACATACCTTTAATGTCTTCCATGCTTTCCAAAGCGGCCTGTTCCCCAATCTCAGGGTTTGCTCCTGCACCAAGTCCCTCTGTCAAGGAAACCCCTAACTGGATTTTATTGGGCACTGAACTGTTTTGCAGGGCTTGCGCGTCTGTATTGCAGATGACGAAGTCCACTCCATTTATTCCTGCTTGGAACATGTGATTGATGGCATTGCTTCCTCCACCTCCAACTCCGATTACTTTTATTACGTTGCTCTTGTTCTTGGGCAAATCAAAAGCGATGTTATCAAATTCGGCGTTCTTACTCATAACGGTTGTGTTTCTTTTACGGGGTTATACTCTGCTTTGTATGGGGTTATTCTGCGTTATCCAAAAAGTCCTTCAACTTCTCGGACCATTTGTCAAATATTGATTTTCGTTCCTTATCTGAAGCCATTGACTGACCTTGCATAGCTTCTTGGCCCACCAATACCTTTTCTTCTTCAGGGATTTGTTCTTCCTCAGCAACAACTTGCTTACCTGTAGACTCCAAAGCATTCATCAAAAGACCAACTGCTGTTGCATATAGTGGACTGGCTACTTCTTCATCTGAATCTCCTGCTAAATGCTCATTGGGGTAACCGATTCGGGTATCCATCCCGGTAATGTATTCCACCAGTTGCTTTAAATGCTTCAATTGGCTTCCACCACCGGTCAATACAATCCCTGCAATCAATTTTTTCTTTTGCTCTTCATGACCATAGTTCTTGATTTCAACATAAACCTGTTCCACAATCTCTACCACTCTAGCGTGGATGATTTTGGAAAGGTTCTTCAATGTGATTTCTTTAGGCTCACGACCACGAAGTCCGGGAATGGAAACAATCTCGTTGTCCTTGTTTTCACCGGGCCATGCGGAACCAAATTTTATTTTGAGGAGTTCTGCTTGTTTTTCGATAATGGAACAGCCTTCCTTGATATCTTCGGTGATGACATTACCTCCAAATGGGATTACCGCGGTATGGCGAATAATACCATCCTTAAAAATGGCCAAATCTGTGGTTCCACCACCTATATCAATCAAGGCCACACCGGCCTCTTTTTCTTCCTGACTCAATACGGCATCAGCAGAAGCTAGCGGCTCCAAGGTAATGTTACCCAAATCCAATCCGGCACTCTTAATGCATCGCCCAATGTTTTTGATGGACGATACTTGGCCTACCACCACGTGGAAATTGGCTTCCAAACGACCGCCATACATTCCTTTAGGTTGTTTAATCTCGGTTTGTCCGTCCACTTTGTATTCTTGGGGCAATACATGAATGATTTCCTCTCCGGGAAGCATCACCAGTTTGTAGACCTGATTGCAGAGTCGGTCCAAATCTTCATTGTTAATGACTTCTTCTGAATCTGGTCGGGTGATATAATCGCTATGATGAAGACTTCGGATGTGCTGTCCTGCAATACCCACCACCACGGAACCAATCTTCAAGCCCGAATTGACTTCGGCCTGTTCCACGGCTTGCTGAATAGACGAAATGGTCTGTGTAATATTATTGACCACGCCACGGTGCACACCAAGACTTTTGGACTTTCCAGTTCCTAAAATTTCTATTTTTCCATACTCATTTTCCTTACCAATGATTGCTACAATCTTGGTAGTTCCAATATCCAATCCAACTGAATAATTACCCTGTTCCATACGTTATATTTTGGTGCAAACCACTTGATTGCTGAACTCCAAACTCACTATTGCATAGTCTGCCAAGGACAAATCCTTGGATGCTTTCGCATAAAAAGCCATAAAATTTTTGAACTTCTCATTAAGATTTTCCACTCCTCCAAGATTTACCACAAAGTTTTCCATTCGGAATCGCAGTTGGTATTTTCCTTCTTTCACAATGTGTATCCCAATGACATTTTTCCGAAGAAAATCATCGTTGTTGATATAGTTCAAAATAACATAAGCGTCCTCCAAGGTTTTCCCCGTAACCTCACCTGTGATGATGGGAACCCTGGCCGAATGGTGCTTTGACAGAGGCATGCGCTCTCCCAAATCATCCAAATAAAATTTAGAGATTCCCTCAATTCTCCCAATCGGTTTACGCTGAACAATCTTAGAGATAAGTTCTCCGTTTACAGTAAGATAGACCTGGGCGTTTTTAACCATAGCGTTGGATTGAATTACCTCCTCTATGGTATTCAAAACTAACTGTTCTTTAGCCCTATTTTTTACAGGCCCATAATTTTGTATTAACAATTTATTAACCGCGTCCTCAGTGATATACAAGTTGTTGTCTCCCACAAATTTAACGGTCATTCCCTCCACTTTTTTCTGTTTGCTCCGATGATCGGCAAAGCCGTAAAGCCCCACCACAGCCACGGACAAGCAAACCAGCTTTATGTAATCCCAATTAACTCGCATACGCCAATTCTTTTTTGATTTTTGGTACTTCCATTCCAATATCTCCTGCTCCCAACGCCACCAAAACTCCAGTTTTACAATGTTTTATTTCTTCAATTATTTTTGATTTTAAAATCAATTTTTTGTGGGGGTTTTTTATTTTTTCCAATAGCCATCCTGAGGTAATTCCTTCTATCGGTTCCTCTCTGGCTGGATATATTTCCATTAGTAAAATCACATCAAATTGTGAAAGACTTTCGGCAAACTCATCGGCGAAATCCCGCGTACGTGAAAACAGATGTGGCTGAAAAATCACTGTAATCTTTTCTCCAGGATGCACTTCTCGAATAGCCTGATACACTGCATCAATCTCAGCCGGATGATGGGCATAATCATCAATAAAAGCAAAGTCCTTTTCCTTAATCTGATACGAAAACCTACGCTGCACTCCCTTAAAACTGGATAAAGCTTCTGCAAGGCGGTGTGGTGGGCAGCCAGTTTGCACCGCCATCGCGAAAGCAGCTAATCCATTGAGCAAATTGTGCCTTCCGGGTTTGTTGAAACGCACTTGTTTCAATACCTCTGAGGGCGTTACTAAATCAAATACGTAGGTTCCATGTTCAACTTCAATATGTTCAATTCGGTAGTCCGAACCATCTTCTATTCCAAATGTTATACCTTCAAGAGGAAGCCCCTTTTTCACGAAAAGTGTTCCACCGGGTTTTATTTTTCCTGCAAAATCTTTAAACGATTGCTGCAATTCTTCTTTAGTGCCATAAATGTCCAAATGGTCGGCATCCATAGAAGTAATGCAGGCCACATTGGGAGAAAGTCGTAAAAAGGAACGATCAAACTCATCCGCTTCCACCACCGAATATTCAGTGCCTTCCAATACAAAATTGCTGTTGAAATCCTCCGAAACTCCACCCAAAAATGCCGTAAATGGCATGTTGCATTCTTTCATTAAATGCGCCAAAATGCAAGATGTTGTGGTTTTGCCATGCGTCCCAGCCACGGCCAAACAAAAGGTATCCTTTGTAATGATGCCCAGCACTTCGGAGCGTTTTTTTATCTCAAAACCGTTGTTTTTGAAAAATTGCAATTCGGAATGGGCAGCGGGCACTGCGGGAGTGTACACCACAAGTGTTCCAGCTTGTTTAAAAGTTTTTGGAATCATATCCACATTGTCCTCAAAATGAACCGAAATACCCTTCTCCACCAACCCATCTGTGATTGGAGTGGGGGTTTTATCATAGCCAGCCACTGGTTTTCCAACAAATTGGAAATAGCGGGCCAATGCGGACATACCAATCCCTCCGATACCGATAAAATAGACGCTATGGATGTCCTTTATGTTCATACTTGTGGATTGTTAGTTCGAGCGCAGTCGAGAACAAAATCCACCACAGCAAGCACCTTTCGACTGCGCTCAAGGTGACATACTTTCAAATTTTGAATACACTCTTGCCTCATTTTACTTTCAACAATTTTTCAATTTCATCTACAATATGTTCCGTGGCCTTGGGCATGGCCATTTTTTTGATGTTGGCCCCGAGCTTATTCTGAAGCTCTTGGGAATCCATCAGTTTTGCAAAGCTTTTTTCAAATTTTTCGTCCAGCTCGGCTTCCCGCAACATAATGGCGGCGTCTTCGGCCACCAAGGCTTTTGCATTCTGGGTCTGATGGTCCTCCGCCACATTGGGAGACGGAATAAATAACACTGGTTTACCCACCAAGCACAATTCCGAAACAGAACCTGCTCCTGCGCGAGAAATAATGACATCCCCAGCAGCGTAGGCCAAATCCATCCGGTTGACGAAGGCCAATACCTTTACAGAACTAGATTCATGTTTTTTGTACTCATCATAATAGAGTTTGCCACACTGCCAAAGCACCTGCAATCCCATCGTTTCAAAAAAGTGCAGTTCTTTCTCAATTAATTGGTTAATGCGTCTCGCACCTAGACTACCACCCAAAACCAAGACGGCTTGTTTGCTTTCATCCAAACCAAAGAAATCAAAAGCCTCTTTCTTGTCTGATTTTATATCCACCAAATCCATTCGGATGGGGTTTCCGGTTTTTACCACTTTTTCCTTTGGAAAAAACCGCTCCATTCCGTCATAGGCCACACATATTTTCTTGGCTTTTCCAGCTAGCAGTTTGTTGGTGATTCCCGCAAAGGAATTCTGTTCTTGAAGCACGCAGGGAATTCCCGCAGTAGCAGCCATCCGTAACAATGGTCCACTGGCAAAACCTCCCGTCCCGATGGCGACATCGGGTTGAAATTGCTTCACTATTTTGCGTGCTCTTAACAAACTACTTATCAGTTTAAAGGGAAACATGAGATTTTTCAATGTCAGTTTCCTCTGTATTCCACTTATCCACAAGCCTTTTATCTCATATCCTGCCTGTGGTACTTTTTCCATCTCCATTTTATCTTTTGCTCCTACAAATAAAAACTCCGCGTTTGGGTGCCTTCGTTTTAATTCATTGGCTATGGCAATGGCCGGATAAATATGTCCTCCGGTGCCTCCTCCAGAAAGTATAAACCTAAATTTGTCCACTCAGTACTTCTAAAGGATTGGTTTCATCTATGTCATAGGATTGCTCCTCTAAATTCTCTGTTTTATTGCTGGCACTCAACACAATTCCGATGGCCATACAGGTCATCCATATTGATGTTCCACCCATGCTGATCAGGGGTAACGGCTGACCCGTTACGGGAAACAATTGCACCACCACCGCCATATTGATGAAAGCTTGAAAAACGATGGGCAATCCCACCCCGATCACCAATAATTTTGAAAACACCGTCTTCGCTGAATGCGCCACCACCACAATCCGGAAGAGCAACAGCAAGTAAAAAAACAAGAGTGCTCCTCCACCCAACAGTCCATATTCTTCAATAATGATGGCAAAAATGAAATCCGAAGTACTCTGCGACAACAAATTCTTCATCACGCTCTTCCCTGCCCCTTTTCCAACGATTCCACCTTCGGCAATAGCTATTTGCGCCAAGGTCAATTGGTGTAAATCGTCTTTATCGGCTTGTTCGGGATGAATAAAAGTCTCTATCCTTGATTTCCAGGTCCCAGCTCTATCTGGCAAAACCTCGGGAGCTTTGAACAGCACAAACAGAAACATTCCTGCCAATACAATTCCCACTCCAACCATGGAGAACAAATATTTTAAGGGGTATCCGCCTAAAAAGCAGAGTACCAATACCAAAAAACAGATGATCGCCGCTGTTGAAAAGTTTTCAGGCAAAATCAGCATTACCACCAATGCGGTTGGCAACCAAAGCGGTAAAATACTTTCCTTAAACGTAATCTGAACGTCCTTAATCTTGGTCAAGTAGCGGGCAATCCAAATCATTAGGACCACCGAAGCCAAGGTCGAAGTCTGGAAATTGACCCCTACAAACGGAATTTTAATCCATCGATTCGCGGTAACCCCACCTATCTCCGTTTCCACGGTCAAGGTGTAACCCAACAACAGCAATACAATGGGCATTGCAATAATAGACAGCCCTTTAAAATAATGGGTAGGGATGCGGTGCACCGCATAAATAATCCCAAAGCCCAAAAACAAGAGTACGGCATGTTTTACCAAATGGCCCAAAGTGGTACCATCATCGTTGACATATACCAAATTGGTACTTGCACTATAGACAGGCAAAAATGAGAAAAGGGCCAAGAGGGCCACGACGCCCCAAATGGCTTTATCTCCTTTCAAATTTCTGAACACTGCCAACATAGCTAATGTTTTTTATAGGTTTTTTACTGCTGCTTTAAACTGATCTCCGCGATCTTCATAATTCTGGAAAAGGTCAAAACTGGCACAAGCTGGAGACAACAAAACCGCATCTCCGCGCTCCGCAATTTTATAGGCCACTTTCACCGCCTCTTCCATGGAATAGGTCTCCACCATCAAATCAATGACATTGCCAAAGGCATCCACCAACTTGGAATTGTCCATTCCTAAACAGACAATAGCCTTTACTTTTTCCCGTACCAATGGCATTAGTTCTGCATAGTCATTGCCCTTGTCTACACCACCAACAATCCAAACAATGGGCTTTTTGATACCATCCAAGGCATAAAAGGTGGCATTGACATTGGTTGCTTTGGAGTCGTTGATATACTCTACATGGTTGATTTTCAACACCTTCTCCAATCTATGGGGCACCCCCTGAAACGACTGGATACTCTGGCGGATTGTCTCCTTCCGAACCTTCACCAACAACGCTGCCATACTGGCTGCCATGGTGTTCTTTACGTTGTGTTGCCCTTCCAAGGCCAAAATATCTGTACTCATTTCCAAGGTTTTTTGTTCTATTTCTATTATTATTTTATCGTCTTCCAACCAAGCTCCTTTCTTCAGTTTTTGTTTTACCGAAAAAGGAATCAATTTGGATTGAACTGGGTGTTCTTTTAACCACTCTGGAATCACTTCATCATCTGCATCGTAAATCAGGTAATCATTCTCATCCTGATTCATGGCGATACGGAATTTGGATGCGATATAATTTTCAAATTTGTATTCGTAACGATCCAAGTGGTCGGGCGTGATGTTGGTGATCATGGCGATGTGGGGTTTAAAATCCACGATTCCATCCAACTGAAAACTACTTATCTCCAACACATACTGGTCAAAATCCTGTTCCGCCACCATTTTGGCATAGCTATCGCCAATGTTTCCGGCCATGCCCACTTGCAAACCTCCATTTTTTAAAAGGTGGTAGGTGAGCATGGTGGTAGTGGTCTTGCCGTTGCTTCCCGTGATTCCAATTAAGGTGGCATCCGTGTATTTTGATGCAAACTCAATTTCCGAAATCACCGGAATTTCTTTTTCAACAAGCGCTTTCACCAACGGCACCTTATCCGGAATACCGGGGCTTTTCATGACCACATCGGCATTCATGATTTTGGACTCAGTATGCTGCCCAGACTCCCATTCAATCTCAAAATGTTCAAGAACTTCTTTGTACTTCTCTTTTATTTCGCCTTTGTCCGAAACAAAGACCTCAAATCCTTCTCTCTGTCCCAAAATGGCGGTTCCCACACCACTTTCTCCTCCTCCAAGTATCACCAAGCGAGCCATCTATCGAATTTTAAGGGTGACAATACTGATGATTGCCAATAAAATTCCAATGATCCAAAAGCGGGTCACTATTTTGCTCTCGTGATATAATTTTTTCTGATAATGATGGTGCAAAGGCGCCATCAAGAATATGCGTTTTCCTTCTCCGTATTTCTTTTTGGTATGCTTGAAATACCCCACTTGCAACATCACCGACAATGATTCGGCAAAAAAGATTCCGCATAGAATGGGAATCAACAATTCTTTGCGAACGATGATGGCGATTACAGCAATGACGCCCCCTATCGTCAAACTCCCCGTATCGCCCATAAAAACTTGTGCTGGATAGGCATTGTACCATAAAAATCCGACCAAGGCTCCCACGAATGCTGCTATGAACACTACTAATTCCCCCACTCTGGGTAAATAAAAGATGTCGAGATAATTGGAAAACTGAATATTACCGGAAACCCAGGCAAAAATGCCCAAGGTGAGCACAATAATAGCTGAAGAACCTGCTGCCAATCCATCGATACCATCCGTAAGGTTGGCTCCATTGGACACTGCGGTGATGATGAAAATCACTACGGGAATAAAAATCAACCATGCATATTCTTCCATTCCTTCACCCATCCATGAGATAAAATCAGCATAGTCCAACTCATTGTTTTTAAAGAAAGGCACGTTGGTGCGTACCGCTTTGGCTTCCTCACCATAAACCTGTTCAACCTGAAAATTTTGTGTAATTCGGGTGCTGTCCTTCTCCTTTAGGGTTACTTCTGGATGAAAGTAAAGTGTTGCCCCCACTATCAACCCTAACACAACTTGTCCCGTTACCTTAAACCTTCCTTTTAATCCCTTTTTATCTTTCTTAAAAATCTTAATGTAGTCGTCTATAAATCCAATGATGCCCATCCAAACGGTTGTAATTATTAAAAGAACGACATAAATATTCTCCACATCTGCAAAAAGCAGTACAGGAATAAGAGTGGACCAAATGATGATCAAACCACCCATGGTAGGCGTCCCTGCTTTTTGTTGTTGTCCTTCCAGTCCCAAATCGCGGACGGTCTCGCCGATTTGCTTTTTTTGTAAAAAAAGAATGATTCGTTTTCCGTAGACCATGGCAATCAAAAGAGACAACAAAACCGACATTGCCGCTCTAAAGGTGAGGAACTGGAAAAGTCCCGCTCCAGGCAGTTGGTATTGCTTCTCCAAATATTCGAACAAGTAGTATAGCATCCTTTTGTCTTAAGAATTAAGAAACAAGACGTAAGACTCAAGACTCAAGACATAGGGTATATGACTTAAGTTGAAAGACCTGGCTGGTCGATATTCTTGGTTCCTGTCTCCTGTTTCTTTCATCTTTTATCTATTTTGATTTATTTGCCCAAACTGGACAAAGCTTCCTTCACTTCTTTTAAATCATCAAAATCTACCCGGACCCCATTGGTTTCCTGATAGGTTTCATGTCCTTTTCCGGCCACTAAAATGATATCGTTGGCCACGGCCAGCTTGCATGCTGTTTTTATAGCTTGCTTTCGGTTTTCAATGGACAATACTTTTTTGGTATTCTGGGCTTCCACTCCAGCTTCCATTTCCTCAATAATGGCCGAAGGTGATTCGGTGCGTGGGTTGTCCGAGGTAAAAATGGCCTGATTGCTCATTTCAGAGGCGATATGACCCATAACCGGACGCTTAGACTTATCACGGTCACCACCACACCCCACTACGGTGATGACGTTTTCATTTCCAGTCCTCAATGCATTGATGGTAATCAATACATTTTTTAGTGCATCCGGCGTATGGGCATAATCAACAATAGCCGTAATTTTCTTTTTCGATATGTAATATTGAAACCGTCCATCAACGGTCTCCAATTCACTCATTAATCGCAGGATTTCAATCTTCTCCAATCCCAAAATATCTGCAGTGGCATAAATGGCCAGTAGGTTGTATGCATTGAAATCACCTATCAATTTGGACCACAATTCGTTATCATCCATCTTCAGCAACTGCCCGTTGAACTGCCGCTCCAAAATCTGGGCTCTATAATCTGCATACGATTTTAGAGCGTAGGTATACTTTCTCGCCTTAGTGTTCTGCAACATCACCAAGCCGTTTTTATCGTCAATATTTACTAAAGCGAAGGCCGTTTTTGGAAGGCCATCGAACAATTTTTTCTTGGTATCCCTATATTCTGCAAAGGTTTTGTGGTAATCCAAATGGTCATGACTCAAATTTGTGAAAATGGCCCCGGCAAAATGCAATCCTTCGGATCTTTTCTGATGGATGCCATGCGAGCTCACCTCCATAAAACAAAACTCCACCCCAGCGGCATTCATTTTGACCAAGTAATCATTAATGGTCAATACATCTGGTGTGGTATGGCTGGCAGGATATTCTTTGTCGTCCACCATTACTTTGATGGTAGAAAGCAGTCCCACCTTATAACCCGCTTTCTTGAAAAGATTATAAAGTAGCGTGCTAACCGTTGTTTTTCCATTGGTACCGGTAACCCCGACCAACTTCAAGTTTTTGGAAGGGTTATCGTAGAAATTGGCAGCAATAATAGCCAAAGCACTGTTGCAATCCGGTACTTTTAGGTAAGTCACTCCATCAACCATGAGTTCCGGCAATTCTTCACACACAATGGCTCGTGCACCCAAGTCCACAGCTTTTTGGATGAACTTGTGCCCATCGGTGATGGTTCCCCGAACCGCAATAAACACATCATCCATTGACACTTTTCGGGAATCGAAATGGACTAGATTTACCATAACGTTGGTATCCCCACTCACCGCGGAAAGGCTTACACCATATAATATGTCCTTCAATAACTTCATGAAAGCTCCAGTACTATTTTCTTTACTTTTTTAATATCGGTTCCTTTGTCAATGGACTGTTTCTTTACTTTTCCATTTCCATGTACCTCAACTTCCAAACCCAAATTTTCCAGCAGTGAAACGGCATCCATACCTGTCATTCCTTTTACATCGGGAACGGTGTCATATTTTTTTTGCACTTGGGCAAAGTATCGCTGATAGTCTTCTTCCAAGGTTTTTTCATCATAGACCTTCTCCTCCACTTCGTCCACCAAAGGTGAAATAGCATGGATTTTCTGCGCCATGGATTTAAACACGGGACCTGAAACATCGGCACCGTAGTACCCCACGCTTTTGTCGGGCTCATGAATGATGACTATGCAGGAATATTTTGGATTGTCCGCTGGAAAGTATCCCGCAAATGTGGAGATATAGGCCAACTTATCGGGATCTTTTTCTACATAGTTCTTCTGTGCAGTTCCTGTTTTCCCTGCCATGGAAAAGTTTTTGGAGTAGAGCTTGTGTCCGGTTCCATGGTCTTTCTCCACTACATTCTTCATCAGTTTCTGCACTTTTTTTACGGTCTCTTCGGAACAGATGGAAGAATTCAGCACCTGCCTATCAAACCTTTTGACCACATCATTTCCTTCGCGAACTTCTTTGATGAGTCTTGGTTTTACATATGCACCATCATTGGCAATGGCATTGTAAAAGGCCAAGGTCTGCATCGGCGTCAGAGATACTTCATACCCGTGGGACATCCACCCTAAAGAGATTCCAGACCATCCTTTATCGCCGGGGTACCGAATTACAGGGTCGCCCTCACCTATGATGGGCAATCCCAATTTTTTATGAAGCCCCATGTTCATGAGGCGATTCACAAATTTTTCGGGTTGTTCCTTATAATTTTCGTTGATAATTTTCGCAAAGGCGGTGTTCGAGGACAGTTCAAAAGCTTTTGCCACAGAAATTTTTCCGTAACCACCCCATTTGGAATCCTTTACCACTCCGTCATAAATTCGATATCTACCTTTTTCAGTATCGATGACGGTACTGGTATCCACCACTTTATCTTCCAACGCAGCTACCAAAGACATCAACTTGAAGGTGGAACCGGGCTCATGGGATTCTCCCACCGCATAGTTCAACTTTTCATAATATTTTCCTTCGGAAGTGCGCCCCAAATTGGAAATCGCCTTGACCTCACCAGTTTTGGTTTCCATCACCACCACGCAACCATGGTCCGCCTTATATTTTTCCAACTGGGCCAAAAGTTCGTGATGGGCAATATCCTGAATGTTGATATCGATGGTGGAAACCACATCCAATCCATCTTGTGGTTCAACAATGTTGTCCAAACCGACAGGTTTCCATTGCCCTTTGGCGATTCGTTGCTTTAAACGTTTCCCTTCATGTCCACGCAAATAAGATTCGCCAAAAGCACCATCCAGACCAACGCGGGTGTAGTATCCATTTTCATCAACACGTTCGTAACCAATGCTTCGAGCAGCCATTTGACCCAACGGATATTCACGAACCACGCGATGCGTTTCAATGAATCCACCTTTGTATGGACCTAATTTGAATAATGGAAACTGCTTAATTTTTACATAATCCAAGTAATCCACATTCCGAGCCACCAACTTGTATCGATTTTCATTGGCCCTCGCTTTACGAAACAATTGACGGTAATGGGATGAAGGTTTGTTGAACAACAGACCCAATGAATCGGAAAGTGGACCGACATGTTTTTGGAAGTTTTCTTCAGAAACAGTCTTGGCATCGAATCGAATCTCATATTTGGGTACGGAAGCGGCCAACAAACTTCCATCTTCAGAATACAGGTTACCACGATTGGGCTCAATAGTGAACATTTTTTCGGTTTTGCTCAGAGCCAACTCTTTATATTCCTCCCCTTTCACCATTTGGATATCCACCAACTTCACCACCACAGCAATGGACAAAACAAGCAGACCCCCAGCTACGAGGTACAGTCTGTTCATGATATTTTTTTCAGATATCGCCACTACTCTGCTGATTTTACTTTGATTTTCCTTGGAGGATTTTCGGATGGAACCAGACCTTGTTGCGCCACTTCCCTACGTAAAGTGGATTCCAATTTTAATTGCTGTACTTGAGAACGGCCTTCCACAAATTCGCTTCGCAGTTTTCTAACTTCTTCGTTCAAAGCAGCGATTTCCAATACTTTTTTATCGGCACGGTGACTGCTTGAAATCATTAAAGCGGCCAAAAAAGAGGCAAACAATAAAAACATCCAGTTCTTGGGGGCATCTCCACTCACCAAAAACTTTCCTTTTAAAATGTCCAGTAATCCCTTTTTCATTCTTGTATTCCTTTTATTATTCCCATGAAAATGGGAATCCACTCATATTTTATCTTTCGACTGCCCCTTCGACTGTGCTCAGGGTGACAGCTCAATCACGCAACTATATCTTTTCCGCTATGCGGAGTTTTGCACTTCTCGCTCGGTTGTTCCTTGCTATTTCTTCTGCTGATGGAGTTATCAATCCCCCTACTTTTTTTAAAGGAACATTGATGTTCCCATAAAAATCTTTTTCCGGCTCTCCTTCAAATTTTCCGGACCGTATAAACCGTTTTACCAATCGATCTTCCAAAGAGTGGTAACTGATCAAACTCAATCGCCCTCGATCTTCCAAAACCTCCGGCACTTGGAGCAAAAATTCCTTGAGCACCTCAATTTCTTGGTTGACCTCAATACGGATGGCTTGATAAATCTGCGCCAAAATCTTGTTCTCCTTCATCTTGGGCAGAAACCGAGCTAAAACCGTTTTGAGCTGGTCCGTGGTTTTGATAGTTACCTGAGACCTTGCTTCCACAATGACCTTGGCCATGGCGTTTGCGTTTCGCAACTCGCCATATTGGAACAAGACCGACGCTAAATCTTCTTGGGAATAGGAATTGACCACTTCAAAAGCAGACAATTCATCGTTTCTGTTCATCCGCATGTCCAAATCCGCATTGAAGCGAGTGGAAAAACCGCGGCTTGCCTCATCAAACTGATGGGAAGAAACCCCAAAATCCGCCAGGATTCCATCAACTTTCCGAATGCCATAGAACTTTAAATACTGTTTGAGATATCGAAAGTTTTGGTTGATCAGCTGAAATCGTTCATTATCGATTGCATTTTGCAATGCATCCTCATCTTGATCAAATGCGAACAACTTTCCATCCTCGCCCAATCGTTTCAATATTTCAGTGGAGTGCCCTCCGCCACCAAAGGTGACATCCACATACACTCCATTAGGTTTTATATTCAATCCGTCCACCGATTCTTGCAACAGCACCGGATTGTGATAGGAACTATTCATCGTCATCAAAAATCTCTTCCGCTAAATCGGCATAATCCTTCTCACCCTCAGCCAAGACTTTTTCATACTTGTCCTTGTCCCAAATCTCTATCTTGTCAAAAACAGCGTTGAGCACCACTTCTTTTTCAATTCCAGCGAAATCCACAAGGTTTTTGGGTATTTGTAATCTTCCAGAATCCCCATCAATGGCAACTTCCTTCATACCCGCTACAAAGTTTCGCACGAAAGCATCATACTTTCGGTTGATTTTGCTCTTCTTCATCACCTTTTGCATGAGAACATCAAACTCCTGCTTTGGATACAGCTCCAAACACTGTTGAAAAACGGACCGTTTGATCACGAACCCATCCTTTAAAACAGGCAACAACTGATTCTTCAAGGAAATGGGCAATAAAACCCTCCCTTTGGAATCCGCTTTGCAATCATGTTGTCCTATGATATGGGTCACTAGAAATCAATTGGTTACTTATTACAACTCAAATATATAGATTTTATTTCCACATTTCTCCACTTAAAGACACTTTTGTTAATAAATTCCCCACTTTTAGGGTAAAAAGCGGGATTTTGACCCCAAGAACAGTCTTTCAAATTTTAACGAGTTGGATTCCCTTGCTCTGAAAAACTTAAAAAAGTTGCGGCATTGATAGAAAAAATCTGAAATCCGTGTGATTTGAATTGCCTATATTTGCCCCTCTTAGCACCAACTAACTATTGATGGAAGAGCATATCATTGAGGAAGGCAAATACCGATATATAGAAATGGGTGAGGGAACGCCCATGATTATCTTGCATGGTCTCATGGGTGGATTGAGCAACTTTCAAGGGGTCTCGGAATACTTTCCTTCCCAAGGGTATCAGGTATTGATTCCCGAGCTACCCATTTACGATATGCCCCTGCTAAAGACCACTGTGAAGAATTTCGCCAAGTTTTTGGAAGAGTTTATTGAGTTCAAGGGACTAAAGGATGTTATTCTTTTGGGAAATTCCCTTGGAGGGCACATTGGCCTGCTTCATACCAAAATGTTCCCAAAAATGGTGAAAGCTTTGGTCATTACCGGAAGCTCTGGATTATATGAAAGTGCCATGGGCGATGGGTATCCCAAACGCGGTGATTATGAATTCATCAAGAAGAAAGCCCAAGATGTTTTCTACGATCCTGAAGTAGCCACCAAGGAAATCGTTGATGAGGTATTTGCCACCGTAAACGACCGGATGAAGTTGGTAAAGACATTGGCCATTGCCAAAAGTGCCATCCGCCACAATATGTCCAAGGATTTACCTTCGATGAAAACACCAACCTGTATTATTTGGGGTGAAAATGATACGGTTACCCCTCCAAACGTAGCCAAGGAATTCCACGAGCTTTTACCGGATTCCGACCTCTTTTGGATTGAAAAATGTGGTCACGCCCCCATGATGGAGCATCCAGAAGATTTTAACCGCATTCTTGAAGCCTGGCTGAAAAAGCGTAACTTTTAAAAGGAAAAAAGACAAATAGAAGAAAGAACCAAGACGTTTTCTTTACTCTTGATTCTTGTATCTTTTGATTCTTGTATCTTGCTTTCAAATCCAGACCAATAACATGAAGATTACTTCCGCTGAGTTTGTAATGAGCAACTCCAATGTTGCCAAATGTCCAAATGAACCCTTACCCGAATATGCGTTTATCGGAAGGTCCAATGTTGGGAAGTCTTCATTGATAAATATGTTGATGGAACGCAAAGGTCTGGCCAAAACTTCGGGTCGCCCGGGTAAGACGCAACTCATCAACCATTTTAAAATCAACAACAATTGGTTTTTGGTGGATTTACCGGGGTATGGCTATGCACGGGTTTCCAAAAAGGACAAAAAAACCTTTCAGAAATACATCACCGAGTATTTTCAAAAACGGAAGCAATTGGTCTGCGCATTTGTTTTAGTGGATATCCGCCACAACCCCCAACCTGTGGATTTGGAATTTATGGAATGGTTGGGCATGAACCAGATTCCTTTCGCCATTATCTTTACCAAGGCGGATAAACTGAAACCAGCGGTCATTGAAAAACAGGCCAATGCCTATTTAAAGAAATTGACCGACAGTGTTTGGGAGGAAGCTCCTCCACATTTTACCACCTCATCTTCCAACCGAATGGGGCGCGAAGAATTGTTGGAATACATTGATGTCATCAACCAAGATTTTTTTAAGAATCAATAGCACGGTTAACACCATCCAAAAAAGTAAGAAAACCGTAGTAATTACGACTTAGATGTCATCTACAAGAGTACAACGTTTCGTTGTCTTTATTCAACTTTAAATGAGGTTACTATGAAAACAGTTTTGCACAAAGCGAACACCCGAGGCCATGCTAATCATGGATGGTTGAACAGTCATCATACCTTTAGTTTTGCCAGCTACCAAAATCCAGAACGGATGCATTTTGGGGTCTTGCGGGTATTGAACGATGACCAAGTGGCTCCCGGAAAAGGGTTTGGCACCCATCCACATGATAATATGGAAATCATTTCCATTCCCTTGGAAGGGGATTTGGAACATAAGGACAGTATGGGCAATGTGGCAACGATTAAGGAAGGTGATGTTCAGGTGATGAGCGCCGGAACAGGCATTTACCATAGCGAATACAACAAGAATGCGGATAAGGCCGTTAAATTTCTTCAAATCTGGGTGTTCCCGAATGAACGCAATGTGGAACCTCGTTACGACCAAATCTCCATCAGGGATATTGCCAAGAAAAATGCATTTTATCAAGTACTTTCACCAAATCCTGAAGATGCCGGAGTTTGGGTGCATCAAGATGCGTGGTTCCATTTAGGTAATTTTGAGGCTGACTCTACCGACACATATAAGATAAAAAAAGAAGGTAACGGCGTTTATGCCTTTATTTTAGAGGGTGAAGTGGAAATCAATGGTCAAAAATTGGAAAAGAGAGACGGTTTCGGTCTTTGGGAAACTGATACCTTTGATTTTAAATCACTTTCTAATAGTAGAGTCCTATTGATGGAAGTCCCCATGAGTCTTGGAAAAATAGGAAGGTAAAACTCCAACAACTTCTAAATGCCCCTTTATTGGGGCATTTTTTTTGTGCGCTCCTGAATCATATCAATCAATTCCTGAGGGGTTTCAAGTGCATTCAATTCTTCTGTAGCAATAAAAACCTCTAAATCATATTCATTTTCCATGAAAACAATGGGAAACGTATACTTGTGACCAAACTTGCTCGCATAAACTTTGGTAAATTCATCCTTGTGCAAAAAAGTCATGGAGATACTGCTTTGCTCCCGAAATTTCTTCCAAATCTTGTTTTCTGTCACCAAACCGAAGGTAATATCACACAAGTTACAATCATAGGTGGATGGGCTGAACACCTTGTGCATGCTATCCAACAAAGCATTGCGCTTCCCTGAATTGGCATTGTACACAAAAATCAGTTGTTTTGAAGTCAAACTTTCCATTACAAGGACTAAGCTACATCATTATCATATTTTATGTTTCTTTACATCAAAAGCAAGGCATGCAAGACACCAAAAATAGCTTTACCCCAGCTTCATATGTAAAAATACTGTCCTTTTTACATTTGGGTATTTTGGCTACACCCCTGATTTTGGCCGTTTTCTTTTATTTTCAAATCCAAGATACGCATTTGAGTTTCTCCAATTCGGACGATATATTTCTGGCCATCGTTCCCATTATCGCGGTGGGCAGCATTTTTCTAAGTGATTTTCTTTTTAGAAAAATGGTGAAAAACATTTCCAACGCTATGGGGTTGAAGGAAAAACTGGCCCGGTTTCAAACGGCATGTATTATATCTTACGCTTTGATCGAAGGTGCTGCCCTTTTTAGCATTGTAATTTTTTACAACACCCAAAATTTTGCCTATTTGTTTATTGGGCTCTTCCTGCTTTTCTATTTGTATTTGAAAAAACCCACCAAAGACAAGATTGAGCATCAATTAAATCTTCAAGGGGCACAAAAAGCACAGTTCAATCGACTGAACGAACCAATCAATTGATTTAGAGTTTATCCAACTCCAATTTTTCAGCGAAATAGTCACAGAAATCCTTCATGGTAGCGGTCATCTTTTCATCTTGGGTGGCCTTCATAAAGGTATCGGCCATGGTGGTCAAGGTTTGATGAAAAAATATCTTCATTTCATCCACCGGCATATCTTTGGTCCACAAATCAATCTTCAAAGATTCCCTGTTCTTACTATCCCAAACCGAAAGCATCATGGCTTTGGCCTCTTCATTTTCCACACCGCCATCTTGGGCAGACCAGGTCAATGCTTCAGGAACCCTGTTTTCATCCAATCCTACCGTTAATTTAATTTCTGAAGTATGTTTTACCGCCATTATTTTCTGGGTTTGTAATTTGATTCTTTTAAAATTTCGTCTGCAGGCATATCCAGCAATTGCTGCAAACTAATGGTATTGTTTTCCATAAACGCCCGTACAATTTGCCATCCCATATATCGGCCCAATCTTCCAGGGGACTCGTTGTCCAACTCTAGACCAAACTTGGAGAACGGTGCTGGGTCTAAAAATTTTCGGTCCAATGCAGAATCAGTGCTATAAAGTAATTCTCCTTCCACAAAATAGCGCCACATCTGCTCTTCATTGGCCATGGCCCAATCCATTTCTTCATCGGAATACCCCATTTTTTGGGCATCGGAAATGGATGGAAGCAATCTATCCTTTAAATAAAGTTCCTTCCCATAATACACCATTCGGGACAAAAAAGTTCGATTTCTGGGATACGTGAGCACTTTTTTGGCAAAAGCACTTGCCACATCAGAGGTCAAAAACTTTTTATCAAGACCTGCAGCGATATAGCGTTGGATTCCTTCATAAAAGTGATGATCCTCTCCCAAATAATTATCCAGACCTATTAAAAGGAGAGTATCCGTAAGGATGATTCGGTCATTGTAGCGAACATCAGAAGTCAATGTCACCACTTTTGGAGCTTTAAACCCAGGGAAATAATATGTAATATGTTTAAAAAGCGACTCCAAGCCATCAGATTCTTCTTCAAAATCACCAAAGACCTTGTCCACTTCTTCAGATAGTTCAATTTGTAGGGTATCTGATAATTTATTCACCCAAATGCTATCAGGAAACTGTTCTGGAAAGAGGTAGGGATATTTTTTCTTCAACTGGGGAATATCATCAGCCGATGCATTGGCAAACTCACGATCAAATCGTGAAACTTGAAAATCGATAGAGATCTTGGCAATTTCTTCTTCAGTTTTATCGGTTTCCTTACATCCACCCAAAACCAGAAATAAGAAAAAAATAGAAGCAAAAACCCCAATATGGGCAAAGTATTTCAACGACCTCTTCATTTTTAAGGCAACAGGGTTTAAATTTACAGGGCACAAAGGTAATTTAATGAATCTAAATAGTACGATATGCAAACAGAAAAGGTAATCGCCCATATAGTGGACTGGTTAAAGGATTATGCCACCAATGCAAAATGTAAAGGTTTTGTTATTGGTGTTTCGGGAGGAATAGATTCCGCAGTGACCTCTACCCTTTGTGCCAAAACGGGACTTGACCTTTTATGTGTGGAAATGCCCATTCACCAAGGTAAAGACCAAGTGACCCGTGCAGACAAGCATATTGACTGGCTCATGGAAAACTTTCCCAATGTATCCCGCCAAGACGTAAACCTTACTCCTGTCTTTGATAGTTTGGTGGCCGCCTTTCCAAAGGTTGAAACAGAAGAGGAACGTTTTATGTCGTTGGCCAATACGCGGGCGAGATTGCGAATGACCACACTTTACTACTTCGCAGCCCTAAAAGGGTATTTGGTTGCCGGAACGGGAAACAAGGTCGAGGATTTTGGAATCGGCTTTTATACCAAATATGGTGATGGAGGGGTTGACCTTAGCCCCATTGCAGATTTGGTAAAGACCGAAGTGTATGAAGTGGGAAGGGTATTGGGTGTAAATCAAGATATTATGGAAGCTCCACCCACAGATGGACTATGGGGGGACAGCCGAACGGATGAAGACCAAATTGGGGCGTCTTACCCAGAACTGGAATGGGCCATGAAAATGGATGACGAAGGAAAGACCGTTGAAGATTTTTCCGATAGGGAAAAAGAAGTTTTCGCTATTTACAAAAGGTACAATACTGTTAATAAACACAAGATGATTCCCATACCCATTTGTGGGATTCCAGAGCACTTAAAGTGACCTTTTAACCCAAAAAACCCAGTTTAAGACGAAAAAAACCATAGAAATTCTAGGGTTTTAAGAAAAAAATTACAGTTTTACGTCACCAAATTGTTATCTTGCTTGCTATCTTACGATAAGTAAGCAGCTAACCAACAATTATAAATAAACTCAAACCGAATGATAAAAGTATTGATTGCTGACAATCATCCCATTGTCAGGCTTGGTATAAAACAAGTGCTCGAATCTAGCCCAGATATTGAAATCATTGCAGATGTTTCCACAACCTCAGAATTATTTGAAGCATTAAATAAGGTAGCCCCGGATGTTGTCATCCTGGAAATGGATATTCCTGAAATCAATGGAATTGCTACTTTGCGAAAGATGAAACTGGAATTTCCCAATGTAAAAACCTTAATGTACAGCGGCCAATCTGAGGACGTTTATGCCTTGAGCACCATTAGAGCTGGCGCTTTTGGTTACCTTTCTAAAACTGCCGATTTGGATTATATCATCTCTGCTGTAAAAAAGGTAAGCGAAGGCAACATGTTCATCACTAATGAACTGGCACAACGCTTGGCATTTGATGAAGGAACACAAAAACCGAGAAGATTCTTTAGAAAATTATCTTCCAGAGAGGTCGAAGTACTAAAACTTTTGGCCAGCGGAAAACGAAACAAAGAAGTGGCTGAAGGGCTCAACCTTAATGAAAAAACCGTAAGTACCTATAAAGCCCGCTTGATGAAAAAATTGAACGTGGATAATTTGGTAGACCTATTACAGCAAGCCAAAGCTTTGGAACTTTATTAAATAACCAATCCAAACTAACTAAAGTGAATCCCGGGCAAATGCTCGGGATTTTTTGTTTTAAGAAAGTACCCTATTGAGTTTGGCGTTCAGTAATTTGTTCAACTGAAGGTAATTTACAATCTCTTCCAAGACCTCCGTGTTGTCTCCATTATGGTCCTGGGTTTGTTCTTGCAGTTTTTGAATCCGATTTTTGATCAGGTTACAGCGTAATGTTAGGATGGTCTCTCCCACCAACTGGGCAATTCCATGTTCTTTTTCCTTTGGATAAATATCTTTTCGCTCCCAATCATGGAGTACATATTGCTCCTCTTCCATCAATATGGATGATATTTCTGGTACCATTTCTTGATCCAACTCCGTCATGAAGGTATTGACCGCGAAAGTCTCATTCTCGTTCAAGTTTTCAATGAGTTTGTAATAAATGACTCTGAACTGTTCGTTGGTCAATTCAATTTCATCTTCTTGAAGATCCAAAAACACTTTTTCATAGACCTTAGCCTCTACTACTTCCGGCTCCAACACCAACTCGCCTTCTTCATTTTCCTTCAACACCAAATCCTCAAATTCTTGTTCTTGGTTCCCATACAACAAAAGCACCTCAATAATTTTGCGTTCCAGTTCGTAAAGTACGTCCACCTTTTCCACCACAGGGTCATTTTTGACCACTTCAAAGGTTTTCCGCTCTTGCTTTAGTTTTTTGTTGGCATCGGTGACCTGCTTTTTGTCGATTTGAGCCAAGGTATTGTAGAGCACTTCCTCTGAAATCTGCATAATCTTGGCACATTCCTGAATATAGATTTCCTTTTGGATACGGTCAGGAATCTTACTGATGCTGTTCACAATATCTCGAACAGTGTCTGCCCGTTTTATGGGGTCATTGGCCGCTTCTTTAGCCAACAAAGAGGTCTTAAACTGAATAAAATCCTTGGCATTTTCCTCCAAATAGAGCACCAAATCCTCATAGGTGTTGTTTTTGGCAAAGCTATCGGGGTCTTCGCCTTCCGGAAAGGTACAGACCTTTACGTTCATGCCCTGTTCCAAAATCAAATCAATACCACGAAGGGAAGCCCGCAACCCCGCTGCATCCCCATCAAAAAGCACAGTGATGTTTTTGGTCAATCGATTTATCAACCGAATCTGTTCCGGGGTCAAGGCCGTTCCGCTAGAGGAAACCACATTTTCTACCCCATTTTGGTACATTTGGATTACATCCGTGTACCCTTCCACCAAATAGCAATTATCCTCTTTGGCAATGGCCTGTTTGGCAAAATAAATCCCGTACAGCA
This sequence comes from Allomuricauda sp. CAU 1633, assembly GCF_017313225.1. Classification (GTDB taxonomy): domain Bacteria; phylum Bacteroidota; class Bacteroidia; order Flavobacteriales; family Flavobacteriaceae; genus Flagellimonas. The sequence goes on from NZ_JAFLNE010000003.1 coordinate 188,961, forward strand.
CCTTGCTCTTGTGGTAAATCTCACTTTCGGGAGAATTGAGATACTTGGCGGCTTTTTTATCATTGCCCAAAATTCGTCCACCGAACCCCAGAACCCTTCCGCTCATGGAATGGATGGGAAACATGACCCGTCCCTTGAAACGATCAAAAGTTCGTTTTTCACCTCCGGTTTGCTCCTTAACAATGGTGAGCCCGGTTTTCTCTAGAAATTCTAGTTGATAGGCCTCATCCAGAGCACTTTTGGTAAAGGCTTCCCACTCGTCCAAACTATAACCCAGTCCAAACTTTTTTATGGTCTCATCGGTAAAACCGCGCTCCTTGAAGTAACTTAATCCAATGGCCTTGCCTGGTTCGGATTCCCAAAGAGTTTCCGTAAAATACTTTTGGGCATATTCCGATACCAAAAACATGCTTTCCCGCTCATTGGCCTGCTCTTTTTGTTCATCGGTCTGCTCGGTTTCCTCTACTTCAATATTGTATTTTTTGGCAAGGTATTTAATGGCTTCGGGATAGGTAAAATGCTCGTGCTCCATTAAAAAAGCCACTACATTGCCCCCTTTTCCGCTACTAAAGTCCTTCCAAATCTGTTTTACGGGCGACACCATAAAACTAGGGGTACGTTCATCCGAAAAGGGACTCAATCCTTTAAAGTTGGAGCCCGATTTCTTCAACTGTACAAAATCTCCGATTACCTCCTCGACCCGGGCGGTTTCATATACATTGTCTATGGTAGTTTTTGAAATCAAGTGGCTTTATGTTGAACGAGCTGTTAAAGGTAAATAAAAAGAAAATTTTGGGAACCGACATTATTTGTCAGATCAAAATAGGGATTCATAAATTCCTATGAAAAAAACAAAATAAAAAGTTCCTTTTTGTATTTAAAATCAAAACCATGAAAGTTATTTTCAGTCTATTCTTGTTTATACTATCATATACGATATTAGGACAAACCAGAAAATTCCACCGCTGTGAGACCGATAATATTACATCAGATATTTCCATAAAGAATTTCAATATTCATCAGGCACATCTGTTTAATTACAATATTTATTTGATTGGAGAAGATACCTACCCTGATGGATATTATGGACTAAGAATGATTGTACTAAATCAACAAAAAAACAAAATCTATGAAACTAAGGGAGGTGGAGATGCGTATTATATGTCTCCCTATTTTTTTGAGACCGAAAACATCGAGGATGGGACTATAACACTAGTTGCCAGTGGTGGAGAGGAATGTTGGGGAACTGCAATATATCATATTAAAAAAGAAGAGGTTAAATACTTGGGGTATCTTGATATGTGTGCCATAGTGGATGGCGATTACCTTAGCATACCAAAGTATGTCAACATAACCGCTTCAAAAAATAAAATTAATTTTTCTTTTGATGATGTAGCACTTGGGCTAGATGGGTTATCACACAAAGTTGAAATAGAATATTATGATCAAAGTCGCCAAGAAAGAAGTGTGATTGATGGAAACAAGCTTGGAGCTAGATATAACTATGCAGATAGTGAGCTAGAAATAATTACCTACTAAACCCTATTTTTTGACGAGCTATAACCCTATTGACCCTTTAAGATTTAGTATCTTAGAAGCATAATGTATTATGCCCAATTTCTATGTGGGCACGTAACGCTAAATTGAAAATACACAAAGAATACATGATGCAGAAAAAACAATTCCGATTATTCCTATTGATTTCATTCTTCTTGGTAAGTGGTTCCGACTTGATGGCCCAAATGGCCGAAAAAATCCAACCCATTTTTGACAATGGTGAGGCACAAGTTGTGGAGGCTTTTGCCGACCCCGAAAATTGGATTCGACATGACTTATGGGTAGAGACCACATTTGATTCTGATGGTGATGGTAAATTGGATAGAATGCATGTAGATGTAACACGTCCCAAACAAACTGAGACAGAAGGGTTGAAACTACCGGTGGTTTATGAATCCAGTCCTTACTATGCCGGTACTGCCGGTTTGGGAGATGGTATATTTTGGGATGTAAAACACGAATTAGGCGAAATGGGCAAGCCAAGACAGCACCCAGAGGTACTACGTATTGGGGAACGTCCCGTAATTTCAAACTCCCAGATCAGGACTTGGGTACCTCGGGGTTATATTGTGGTACACTCTTCGTCTCCCGGAACAGGACTTTCCGATGGTGCTCCCACCGTAGGTGGGGATAACGAGTCCCTTGCCCCAAAAGCCGTAATCGATTGGCTCTGTGGACGTGCCAAAGGGTATACTGAACGTGATGGAAACCAGGAAGTTAAAGCGTATTGGTCCACTGGAAAAGTGGGCATGACCGGCACCTCATACAATGGCACCTTGCCCCTCGCTGCCGCCACAACCGGTGTTGAAGGTTTGGAAGCCATCATCCCAATTGCTCCTAATACTTCCTATTATCATTATTACCGCTCCAATGGATTGGTTCGGTCTCCCGGTGGATATCTAGGGGAAGATATTGACGTTCTCTACGATTTTATACACAGTGGAGACAAGTCGAAAAGGGCAAGAAACAATAAAGTCATCCGTGATACTGAAATGAAAAACGGACTAGACCGTATTACTGGGGATTATAATGATTTTTGGGCTGGACGGGATTATTTAAACGATATGGCCCCCATGAAAGCCGCTTTATTGATGTCGCACGGATTCAATGATTGGAACGTAATGCCCGAACACAGCTATAGAATCTATGACAAAGCTCGGGAAATGGGTCTTCCCGTTCAAATTTATTACCACCAGAACGGACACGGCGGGCCGCCACCCATTGAAATGATGAACCGTTGGTTCACCCGCTATTTATTCGGAATTGAAAATGGGGTTGAAAATGACCCCAAATCGTGGATTGTTCGTGAGAATGATGAAAGGGACCAACCCACCTCTTACAAGGATTATCCCAATCCAGATGCTTCCGATGTCACCCTCTTTTTAACAAAAGGGGCACCGGCACAAGGAGGTTTGACCCACAACAAACCCAACAAACAGGGCAAAGAAACTTTGGTGGACAATTATTCCTTTTCCGGGTCAGCATTGGCAGAAGCAGAATTCACCAATCACCGGTTAATTTATGTTTCCCCCATATTGACAAAGGATTTGCACATTTCGGGCATCCCAAAAGTTAGCGTGAAGCTTTCCAGTAGCAAACCAGCTGCCAATCTCTCGGTTTGGTTGGTGTCCTTACCGTGGACAGAAGGTCGAAACACCCAGATTACGGACAATATTATTACCCGTGGATGGGCAGACCCACAGAACTATCAATCCATCACTGAAAGCAAACCCTTGGTTCCCAATAAATTCTATGAGGTCACCTTTGATTTAATGCCCGATGACCAAATTATTCCTGCTGGGCAACAGATTGGGTTAATGATTTTTTCCAGTGACAAGGAATTCACGCTTTGGCCAAAACCTGGTACTGAGCTGACTGTGGATTTGGATGGTACCACAATTTCACTACCTGTGGTTGGGGGAAAAAAATCTTACATTGAAGCAACCTACGAAGATGAATGAAAAATGATGTAACATGAAAAATTATAATTTTGACACGCTTTCAGAAGCAGTCAACACGCTTACCCAAGAAGAAGACTTTACCGAAGATTTTGAGGCTGAGGAAAATTCCATAAAAGCACTGTACTCCAAAAAAGAGTACCACCCCAACGAACTTAAAATTCTAAGTTCCTACCGTTTTGAAGGTATGACCAATCCAAATGACCAATCCACAGTTTTTGCCATTGAAGCCAAGGATGGTACCAAAGGCACCTTGGTCATGTCTTACAGTGCGGAACATAGTCAAAATGTGGAACTCATTCGGCAGATACCCAACAAAAAAGATTGAATTTTATCCCAAAAATCGTCCAAGTGCGGAAGGTTTATACAATAACCATCCCGTAACACTGAACCGACTCTTGTGGGCTTCAAGAACGGCATGGGGAACCTCAGCACTTTTAAATAATACGCAACGGGCGGCCAAAGGCTCCACCAAGAAACTTGAACCGTCTTCTTCAAAAATTTCCAGTTCCCCCCCATCCCCTTTTTGCCATTTATCGTTTAAATAAATAATCACTGAGATCATTCGGTTGTTCCTGTTTTCAAATTGGTCCAAGTGTTTATCGTAATGGCCTCCTGAAGGATAATGGGCCAAATGGAATTCGTATCCTGAAAGACTCAAATAGCAATAGCGATTGAACATGTAGATAATTTCATCCAACAAACCCCAAAAGGGTTCCAATTGCACATCCCTTTTTCGGTCCAGCCAATAGGTGAAATCACCCCTTATGTTTTTATTGACCTGGTTATCCAAACTTGTCCCTATTCCCGCTTCGGTGAAATTGGATAACTTTCCAAGAAAAAAAGATTTCATTTCAGCATACAAGGTATCCTGAAAAAAATGGTCAATGACCACATAATCTTTACCGGAGAGGTCATCCATCCAAGAAAACCAATGCTCCAAACTGTGATACGTATTCAAGTGCTAAAAAAATGTGAGCGAATGTAGAGAATAATTAAAAGCGAAATCAATTCTCCTATCCTTTTTAAGTGAAAAGAAACCAATACCTTAGTAGAGCGATTTGAAAACTATTCATTTACCATGATTCTTTTTTTTGGAAGTAGGCCTGGCAAAAAAGAAACCAAGGTGCTTACCAACGTAATGTGCCCGCATTGTAACCAAACGGGATCCCTAACCGCAGTGGTGCAGCCCAACTACGCCCATTTATTCTGGATTCCCATTTTTACCATCAACAATGTGCGCTACGCGGAATGCTCGCATTGCAAAAAAGTGTACTATAAAGAAGAGTTCACCGTGGAGATGGAGCGTGCCCTATCCTCTTGACCAAATAAGAACGGTTGGGAAACAGTCACATCCCCCAACCGCACCACATTTAAATATCGAACCGAAGGCCCAGTGATATGTTATTCTGTTTCACCTCTGCATCCTTAAAGATGGGATTCAAATCATATTTTATATAGAGGAGTACTCCATCAAAGCCCATATAGCCGCTTAGTCCATAAATCAGGTCACTGGTATTGTAATCCCTCTTGAGCTTATCCTTTACATCTTCCCCATCCCTCCGATATTTAAGTTTTTGGCGAGTCCCTAAATTGAACCCACCATAACCTCCAAGACCTACCCTAAACTGGTTTTGAATGGAATAGCGCATTATTTTCTCTGATTTTCTTAAACGCGATGGACCAAATTCAAAATGAACAGGAAAAACTAAGTTGTCCATGCGCAGTTTGGACTTGTCCAAGTCGTATTCAAATTCTTCTAAAACGGTTTGATTGCCATCTTGTACAAATATTTGATTGCCTTCTGGTTTCAACCCATTAAACTGAAATGAAAACCCGTAGTTAAACCGTAACCAGTTAGAATTTTTAAAAACCCTTGTCCGCCATTGCCAACCCATTTCAAAAAACCGACTTCCTCCAATCTTGTATGGGGAATCGTCCAAGGATTGCCCTTCAATCAATGCATTATTGAGCCCTATGGCCATAACAAAATCCGAATAGGTACGTCTATCGTATCTTACTTCCCTCTTCCTCCACCTATCAGAACCAAAGTAAAATGGCCTTTCCCCTTCAATCAATATCCCAATACGACCGTGGTGATAGTCCAAAGTGTCTGTTTCCGACAATGTTAAAACATCTCCTTTGTTTCTTTCCAGCAACGAAATTTTGTTATCCACTATGGCCGTTCGGTTCTCAATGTTAAGGGCTCTTCTTTTGGCCACATCCTCTTTGAGTACTTTTGCTTCGGCTTCAGATATTTCCCCTCGCTCCACTCGCCTATTGATGCCTTTCACCTCCTCTTTAAGGGCTTCTTTTTCTTGCTCAATAATTCGCTCCTTTTCTACTTTTAATGCCTTGATTTCCCTTTCATAATCTTCTTGACCAATGACACATTGGGAAACTAGGAATACCAAAAGAAGTGTTGCATAAAATGTAATTGTTTTCATGATTGTTTTGGATTATAAACCTCCCTCCTTCCCGCCTTTTTAGGCAGGAAGTTAAAGAGGTCTGTTTTTGATTGATGAATATTTTTATTTGTTTCGGTCCGCCACTGCAGTTCGTAGTTTAAAGTAACCCGATTTTAGGGCATCAAAGATTTGATCCCGGAACGATTCGTCGAGCTCATCCTCAACCTGCGCCAATAAAGCCCCAGCATCTACCGACTTCTCATTGGAGAATAACCTATCTGCCAATATTTGTCGCTGGGCTGCACGCAGCAACGAATCCACTTCGGCATCAGAAACGTCCTGTTTTGTACTTTCCATAAGGGCTACCTGCGCCACCACTTCTTCCACCTTTTGTGCGATCAGTTTATCCGAGTTGAGTTCAATCCCATCCTGCAAGGGCTGTTTTGTTTCTTGTTTGGCTACAGCCGAACTATAAATTGACTGCTTTAAGTCCAATTCTTCCTTTCTTTCAGAAATATTAGATTCCTTTTCCGCTACCTCGGAATCCTCTCTTTGCAGAAGCTCGTCAACAGCGGTTTTCTCTTCCTGTATATTCGTTTCTATTTTGGTCTCGGCATCCACTACCTGAGCCTGTTTCACTTCAGGATCATCCTTGGTAAAAAAGAAGACCGATATCAGTACTATCCCCGCAATACTTGCGGCAATGGCATAGGGAAACCATGAATTTCTTTTCTTTGGCGACTTTTCCTTCACCTGTGAAGCGATTTTGTCCCAAGCTCCTTCTGATGGGGCAATGGTTCGCTCCTCCAACTTTTCCTTAATATGTTTTTCTAGTTTATCCATATCAATAACCTTAGTCCCCTGATTTAACTTTGGGTGCCATTCCTTTGAGCGTCAAGCGGTCTTGTAGCATCTTTCTAGCCTTGAATAATTGTGATTTTGAAGTTCCCTCAGAAATCTCCAGCATTTCGGCTATTTCCTGATGACTGTAGCCTTCAATGGTATGGAGCAAGAATACGGCTTTATACCCCTCTGGCAATGCATCGATTAGGTGTTGTACATATTCCACATCCAAAAGTCCTTCCTTATCTACTGACTCCTCATGCTGTGCTTCAAAAACCTCATCATCATAGACCACAAACTGCCTTTTGCGCAAAAAGGAGATACTTTCCCGAACCATGATGGTCCGTATCCATCCTTCAAAACTGCCTTTGTTTTGATAAGACTCCAGATTTCTGAAAACTTTGATGAATCCGTTGACCATAACGTCTTCTGCAAAATGCAAATCCTTGATATACTGTCGACAGACACCCAACATTTTGGGAGCAAACTTATCATACAACAATCTTTGGGCCTGCTGGTCTCCCTTGACAGACTTCTTGATCAAATAATTTTCATTACCGTACAAAGAGATAATTTTCAAAAGTGTTGCTTCAAGACTGTTTCTATAAAGATAGACGCATTAGAAAAAGTAAAGGTTGCCTGAAGTTTTATTTTTTTGATAAAAAACTGAAAAACAGATGGATGCTACCGTTATTTTTTACGGTCCACTACGTAATTGACCATAAGGGTAAGTGAGCTTTTGTACTCAGAGTCTGGATAGTTGTCCAAAATAGCAAGGGCTTCATCCTTAAACTCGAGCATCTTGGTTACGGCATAATCCAGCCCTCCTTTTTCCTTGACATAGGAAATCACTTCTTTTACCCTTTTCTTGTCCTTATTGTGGTTTTTAATGGAATTGATAAGCCACTTTTTCTTTTCCTTGTCGCTATGGTTTAGAGCGTAGATTAAGGGGAGGGTCATTTTTTGCTCTTTAATATCAATTCCTGTAGGCTTACCTATTTTCTCGGCACCATAATCAAATAGATCATCTTTTATTTGAAATGCCATACCACAGAGTTCCCCAAATTTTCGAAACGTTTCCACTTCATCTGAATCTGGTTTCACGGAACAAGCCCCCATGCTGCAACAGGCCGCAATTAGGGTCGCTGTTTTTTGTCGAATGATATCGTAATAGACCTCCTCCGTAATGTCCAGAAGTCGAGCTTTTTCAATCTGGAGCAATTCGCCCTCGCTCATGTCCCTCACCGCATTGGAAATAATGTGAAGTAAGTCATAGTCCTTATTCTCCAACGAAACCAAGAGTCCCTTGGAAAACAAAAAATCACCCACCAAAACAGCAATCTTGTTCTTCCACAACGCATTGATGGAAAAAAAGCCCCTTCGTTTATTGCTATCGTCCACCACATCATCATGAACCAAACTTGCGGTGTGTATCAACTCAATAATGGAGGCGCCTGTGTAGGTACGTTCATTTACGCTCCCATTGAGCAATTTGGCGGTCAAAAACACGAACATGGGTCGCATTTGCTTGCCCTTTCGGTTTACAATGTAATAGGTGATTCGATTGAACAAGGCCACTTTGGACGACATGGACTTGAGAAACTTCTCCTCAAAAAGTTCCATTTCATCCTCTATGGGCTCCCTAATCTGAGAAACTATCTTCAACGTGACGGGTTTGGCGAATTTGGTTTTGAAAGCCTAAAAGTAGCGAAAATGATAGAGTTGATGGAAGTATCCTACAAGATTTAGTTAGCGGGGCAATAGTATCGGTAAGTTGCAGGGTGTTGGGTGTTGGGTGTTGGGTGTTGGGTGTTGGGTGTTGGGTGTTGGGTGTTGGGTGTTGGGTGAAAAAATATTGTTTATTGTAAATTGGAGATTGTTTATTGTTTATTCGCCAATTGTCCACAGGCAGCATCAATATCCTTTCCTCGGGAACGACGAACGGTAACCGTGATTCCATTTCTTTCCAAAGTGTCCTGATACATTTTTATAGCTACTTCCGAAGCTTGTTGGAATTCGCCATCGTCAATGGGGTTGTATTCAATTAGGTTGACCTTGGAAGGAGCAAATTTGCAGAATTTGACCAGAGCATCCACCGCTTCTTGGGTATCATTGATGCCTTGCCACACTACATATTCGTATGTGATTCTATTTTTGGTTTTACTGTACCAATATTCCAGAGCTTCACGTAAATCCTTCAAGGGAAAAGTGGCATTAAAAGGCATAATGGAAGTCCGTACCTCATCAATAGCGGAATGTAGGGAAACCGCCAGTTTGAATTTAACCTCTTCATCGGCCATTTTCCGAATCATTTTGGGCACCCCTGATGTGGATAAAGTGATTCTCTTGGGTGACATTCCCAGTCCTTCCGGGGAAGTAATTTTATCAATGGCCTGCAACACATTATTGTAATTCATAAGAGGTTCTCCCATCCCCATAAAAACAATATTGCTCAGCGGACGATCAAAATACAATCGGCTTTCATTGTCAATGGCTACCACCTGATCGTAGATTTCATCAGGATTCAGGTTACGCATCCGTTTGAGTCGGGCCGTGGCACAAAACCGACAATCCAAACTACACCCTACCTGACTGGAAACACAAGCCGTTGTTCTTGTTTCTGTGGGAATTAAAACAGATTCCACCACCAAACCATCGTGCAAACGCACCGCATTTTTAATGGTGCCATCTGAACTGCGCTGCATTTGGTCTACCCGAATGTGATTGATCACAAAATTATCCTTCAACATTTGTCGGGTTTCCTTGGAAATATTGGTCATCGCCTCAAAGGAGTGGGCCGATTTTTGCCAGAGCCACTCGTAGACTTGATTGCCACGGAACGCCTTATCGCCCTGCGCCACAAAAAAGTCGCGGAGCTGCTCCTTCGTCAATGCCCGTATGTCCTTCTTTTTGGTTTCCACTGGATAAAGATAGTCAAGAAAAAATCCCGCCGATTTATGAATCAAACGGGATTTTAATAGTATAAGATTTTCTGATTTACAGAATCAACATGGCATCTCCGTAGGAATAAAAGCGATATCCCTCCAAAATAGCCTGCTTGTATGCTTTTTTGATCAAATCATGACCAGCAAATGCAGATACCATCATCAACAACGTTGATTTGGGTAAATGGAAGTTGGTAATCATACAGTTGGCAATGCTGAAATCGTATGGAGGAAAAATGAACTTGTTGGTCCACCCTTCAAAAGTGTTCAAGGTATGCTCGGAGGACACGGCACTTTCTAGACCTCGCATTACGGTAGTTCCCACGGCACAAACCTTTCTTTTGTTGTCTTTTGCCGAGTTCACCACTTCCGTAGCTTTTTCATCAATCACCAATTCCTCGCTATCCATCTTGTGTTTGGAAAGGTCTTCCACTTCCACTGGGTTAAACGTTCCCAAGCCTACATGCAAAGTCACCTCAGCAAAGTCGATTCCTTTTATTTCCAAACGCTTCAATAAATGTTTAGAAAAGTGCAAACCAGCAGTTGGTGCCGCCACAGCTCCCTCATACTTGGCATAGATGGTCTGGTATCGGTCCTCATCCTCTGGCTCCACATCCCGTTTGATGTATTTTGGCAATGGGGTCTGACCCAATTCGCGCAATTTTCTTCTAAAATCGGTATAGGAACCGTCATAAAGGAAACGCAAGGTTCTTCCTCTTGAGGTAGTATTATCGATAACCTCAGCTACCAAACTTTCATCATCTCCAAAATAGAGCTTGTTTCCAATCCTGATTTTTCGAGCAGGGTCCACCAGCACATCCCATAGGCGTTGTTCTTGGTTGAGCTCGCGCAGCAAAAACACTTCGATACGGGCACCGGTCTTCTCTTTATTTCCATAAAGTCTTGCAGGAAATACTTTGGTATTGTTCAACACCATTACATCTCCCTCATCAAAATAATCAATCAAATCCTTGAACATTTTGTGTTCAATTTTTCCAGAATCCCGATGAACCACCATCAATTTTGACTCGTCCCGGTTCTCTGCGGGATATTCGGCCAATAATTCTTTAGGTAACTCAAAGTTGAAGTTTGATAATTTCATGTAGACTTATTTTGATTTTTTTAAAAGATGGCAAATATACAACCTCGGCATAGGGGATGTCAAGTAATTTGGTGATTAAATGTCAATTACACTTCCTGAATGCCGATACCCAGTGCGGTGAGGTCTTTCCAAAAATCGGGATAAGACTTGGAAACCACCCCAGCATCATTTACGAACAAGGTAGTTCGCAAGGCCAAAGGCGCAAAGGCCATGGCCATGCGGTGATCATTATAGGTATCTATGGCCACATCAGATGTAATGTTTTCTGTTGGCTGAAGTGTTAGACTTTCTGAATCAATCTCCACTTGAGCTCCCAATTTGTTGAGTTCGGTCTGCAAGGCAGCCAAGCGATCAGTCTCTTTTATAGGTAGCGTGTGCAATCCTGTGAGATGACAGCCCATTCCCAATCCAAGACAGGTCACGGCAATGGTCTGGGCGGTATCTGGGGCATTGGAAAGGTCGTATTCCACATGGGAAGGAATTTTATCTGAAACTTTGGTCAAGGTGATTGTGTTGTTCGAAAAGGAGGTTTCAACCCCAAAAACAGTATAAATCTTGGCCAAAACACTGTCTCCTTGCAATGAATTGCTCTTGTAGGCGGACAATTGAATTTCTGTTCCCACATTGCATAATGCCACAATACTATAAAAATAGCTGGCAGAACTCCAATCCGATTCTACCACCAGTGTGGTATCACCAACGGAAACTCTTGGATCAACTCTTATATGATTGCCCTCAAAAGAGGTGTTGACTCCAATTTGTTCCAAGAGGGCCAAGGTCATTTTTATGTAAGGAACTGAAGTTATTTTTCCTACCAACTCCAATTCCAAACCATTTTCCAGACTGGGGGCAATCAAAAGTAGAGATGAAATATACTGACTGCTGATGTTCGCCGGAAGCGACACCTTATTTTTAGTCAATTTCTTTCCCGTTATTTTGATGGGCGGGTAGCCTTCATTCTTAACATAAACAATTTCTGCACCTAGTTCACGAAGCGCTTCCACCAAAATTTTGATGGGACGTTCCTGCATACGCTGTGAACCAGTCAAGATAACTTCTTTACCCGCTTGCGAAGCAAAATACCCGGTTAAAAACCGCATTGCGGTACCGGCATGGTGAATATCCACCTCACCCGAAGTTTTTTTGAGACCTTGTTGCATAACCTCACCATCATCCGAATTGGAAAGGTTCTCAATTTTCAGGTTGGAAAAAAGCGCCTGAAGCAACAAGGAGCGGTTGGTCTCACTTTTGGAGCCCGTTATTTGAATGCTTTTTTTAATGGTTTTTTCTTGGGGTATGGTAAGCTGAAGTCTCAATGCTCTCTTGGTTTGAAATAAATGTTCAAAACTAGAAAAAACGCGCCTAATCTCCCCTTAGACCAACAACTTTATTTAAGCTTTTTGTTATTTTGATGGCGGTCATGGTCCCGCTTAGCCTTCAGGTCCAACTTTTTGTCAAAAGCTTCCTGAAGATCAATCCCGGTCTGATTGGCCAAACAGAGCACTACAAACAGTACATCAGCCAGCTCCTCGCCTAAATCTTTGGCTTTATCCGACTCTTTTTCACTTTGTTCCCCATATCGACGGGCAATGATTCGGGCCACCTCCCCAACTTCTTCGGTCAATTGCGCCATATTGGTCAGCTCATTGAAATAGCGTACTCCATGGTTTTTAATCCATTCGTCAACGGCTAGTTGTGCTCCTTTTATATCCACCTTTATTGGTAATTTAATTTGTAATTCCGCTTCTTTGGAACAAATTTAAGAACCCTAGACCAATTCCTAGTTTTTTTCAAGAACTACAAAACTTTGATTTTGTGCCAATACAGCTTTTTCAAAAAATTCCTTTACATAGGCATATCCAGAACTGGTATATTGGGTTGACCTTAATTGCAGATCAAAAAGAACAAAAACCTCTCCTTGGGATTCGTTACAGACCAGTCTCAATATCCCACTGTTCTCAGGTAGTCCCAAACTTATGCTCTCAGGAAGTTCCTTCACACTATACCCTTCTGGAACTTTTATGTTGGCAGCATATTTGTAGTTCCGTAAAAATCCGAAATCAACAGGGTAATACCGTTTCTCAACTTTAAAGGGGTTTTCGGGAAAAAAACGAGTAATAAAGGGGTCAAAATAGATAGTCTCCTTATGCTCAAAATTCTGAATTTCAAATGAAAAGCGTTCCACTAACTTTTGATCATCTGATTGGTCCTGATCAACCTCATACGCTTCTACATAAAAATCATCCAACCCATTCTCAACCTCGTCTAAATACTCCTCTTCTGAAAGGGCGTTTATCTTTTCTCTTTTAAAGAACGATTCATACCCCATTGAAGTCTCATCCAAAATACCGGTAATCTTTCCTTCTTCCAAGTTCAAATCCATGGAAATCCTAACACTTTTTACATTCCTATCCACTGGCTTAATATCGTACCAATAACTTTCACCATCCAAGTCCATAACGCGGCCATAATAATTTAAACAGCGAAAGGGCAGCATCCCAAAGGGCAATTCTTTTTCGGTTGCATCTAAAAGGTAGGTGACCCCATCAATATCCACTTTGGCCACCAAATAGTTAAAGTCAGACATTACGGGATGATTTCTTTTCGGTAAGCCATGATTTCGCGTGGAAATCATCATCAAATCAGTTTTTATGTCGGCGGCATTCAATAAGTTAATAAGGGTAATATTAATTTCGGCCACATTTCCAATTCTCTCCTCAAAAGCTTCCTTTACCCTATTATCCCGAAAAATGCCATACTTTTCATTCCAAGTATAGTGCTCCTTTACAAAGGAATATATCTTCTTTGCCTTGGTCAATTGGTCTTCATCGCCCGTGATAATATCCAAAGAAACATTTCTTTCAAAAAAATTCTTTTTCCGCAGTTGGCCACCAATATCCCTATCGGACCTGAACTCCTTGTCTACATCCTTCCACGACTTTGTATATTTTTCCCGTATTCCATTAAGCGCATAATGCTCTGAAAGTTCAAACTCCAACCTTGATCGATAGTTGCTGGAGGACAACATGTATTCTTCGTCATCCTTGAAGGCAGGAACATCTCGCATTACATATTTCAACTTTTCACAGTCCGCCGCTTTTGGATAACCTGGCACCGAAAAGCAACTTCTCCTCACATCGGCCTCATTAATATCCAATGGAATTTCCCCAACCAATGTTCTGTTGTAGATATAGTTTGCCGGAATAAGCGCATTATATTCTGTGTATACTTTGGGGATTCCGGACTGAAAATTCCATCCAGTCAGGTTATAAAAAAACGGGGATTGGATCTCATAGCTATATTCCAAGATAGATCCTTCTTGCACATCGGAAAAGGTAAATCTTTTTTCTGACCAACGTTCGCTGAGGTCAACATCAAAAACATTTTTCTCCAATACCACGTGGCGTGTATTGCCATTATGGGTAATGGCCTTAATTTTATTGACCTGCTCCTTGCTTTTCTCGGAGTGGTAATACGGGATGCTTATTTCTGCTTCATCAAAGCCCTGCCTATCCAATATCTTTTTCTTGGCATGGTACTTTTTGATCAACCAAATAAAATTCCCTCGAACCTCAAAGTAATTCTCTCCTTTTTCATAGAGATAGACCGCATGTGCTGTTGTGTCCTTTTCATAAGACTTAAAACCCTTTTCAAACTGGGTAAGTTCTCCAAATTCGGGCTCTTGCTGTGCATAAAGCCAGGTTCCCCCAAAAAATACTAAAATCAGGATAAATCTTCCCATGACATGCTTTATACTTATACCTTGGACAAAACTATTCTTTCCGATTCTTTCAGCACCAAATTTTTGTAGTATTCCTTTAGTGCTTCGTAATACGAGGAAGGAAAAATAGCTGAGTTCAATTCGGTGGAAACATTTAGTCTAACCCGATTGCCTTCCGCCAAAATATTGTACTTGAATGTTCCTGCGCCTTCCGGCAGCTTTACCATGGCACTTTCTGGCAATGATTCTATAGCATATCCCTCTGGAATGGTCAAATCAATCATGTACCTTTCTTGGGTGGGGTACATAAAGTCTACAGGGTAATCCCTTTTTTCCATTTTAAAGGGGTTCTCAACCTGGGCTAAAAACAACATCGGCTTCACATAGATTTTGTCCCCAATGATCTCACATTGGTCTTCTTTTTCAAATTCAAAGGTTTCCAAAATAGGTTCTAATGGATTGTCGTTGTTTTCAAGACTGTAGGATGAGATCTCCATTTCTCCATGATGATTCTCCAAATCTCCCAAATATGAATCTTGGTCGGTTCCCTCCATCATATTCCTAAAGGAAAGTGCCAATTGATTGGTATAATGTGTTCGTTTCTTGCCCTTTACAGAACCATCTCCTCCAATTTCCGCATAAATGGAGTGTATTTCTCTGGATGATTCTTTTGGCATCAAATCCACGGAAGATGAACTTCCATCCTTGCGCACCAATCTTCCCATCCAATTTAAGGCTCTATTGGGAAGAACATTTGGGGAGGAATTTTTCTCAGTGGCATCAAAAAGAATAACGGCATCCTGCACTTCCATCCCTGCAATTACATAATTGAACCCATCGGTGGTTGGGAAAAGCGGTATTCCGTTAGACCTGGTACTGACCAATATGGGGTTGGCATTCAATCCTGCATGCCTTAACATTGCGGTGAGCATCAAATTAATTTCGGCCACATTTCCAGAACCTTCTTTGTACGCTTTTCGTACTCCATCATTGGAACAGGATACCCCATAGTATTCATCCCATGTCATTTTTTGCTTTAGAAACTCAAAAATCAACATCGCCTTTTCCATATCATTGGTCTTTCCGGCTATGATTTGATCAACATCATCCTCAAAATAACTGGTCTTCCTAAGTTCTGAACCAAAACTATCATAATCATAAATTGATTTGGCCACTCCTTCCCAAGTTAGGCTATAGTTTTTGTAAGGGCTGTTTGGAAATTGGGTAGAGGCCAGTTCAAATTTTATGGCTGTTCTATAGTTATCTATGTTGTTTGTAAACTTTTCCTCTTTTAGGGAAGGAAGGTTGGTAGCGTTTACTTCATATACATATTCCGTAAAATTTAGTTCTCCCGTTCTGGCTGAAGTCTTTGCCCCTCCTTGGGCATCAGCCGATCTGTAGGAGACGCTTATTTTTCTCGCCTCTTTGAATTCATTGAGCTTAATAGGATAAAAACCCCTGCTATACTTTTTAAAAATGAAGTATTCCGGGATTTCCAGGCGTACATCGGCATGATTCACCGGTATGTCATACTGAAACCAAAAATCGTCCATGTACCCAATAAGGGGGGAATGTATTCTGTATTCTATATCCAGTACGCTGCCTTCTTTGACCTCGGGCATGGTAAAGGATGCTTTCTTTCTGTATTTGTTTACATCTTCTTCAAAAATGCCATCTTTTCTAAGTTTTTCACTTACCAATTTCCCATTCTCAAGATTAAACGTGAAGCCCTTAACCCCGGATATTCGTTCTTCATCACCATTTGAGACATACAACGGGACTTGCAAAGTGGCCCAATCAAGACCTTCTTTATCATAAATTTTGATACGATAATGGGCCTCCTTCATCATGCTCCAACCATTATTGTAGTCATAATTATAATAGACCCTTTCCTTTTTGTAAAGGATGGCAGCGTGGGCATCAGATTCCAAGGGGTGCTGGGTTTCTGAGACCTCTTCTTTGGAGACCTTTCCAAATTTAACTTCGTTGGCGTGCATGAGATGCATTCCCACAAATAGGAAAAGAAATAATTTTGTTTTCATGATTATGATTTGGTTAATATGATTCTAGAATTGTCATAGCGTGCAACTTGTTTCCTAAAGTCCCTGTACAATTTGTAGTCCTCTTTAGAATATCTTCCAGATTTTATGAGAAGTCGTCTGTTGTATACCAACACTTCAGGTTCTTTAGACTCCAATTTCACTTCGTAGCTTCCAAACTTTGTTTCCAATAAAATGGGTTCCAAAAGTGTTTCCACTTTGTAATCTTTGGGCAAATGGATGGTGAATTCATCTTCATCCAAATACCCTCTGGATATGACCAGCTCTCTTTCCCTATTTCGGCTTCGTTCCGGTATATGGGTATTCCTATTGCCCAAGTTTGGGGCAAAAAGTAGCTTTCCATCGGTATTGGACAGATAGTTTTCCGCGTTAATATCCACTTCTTCCAAAAAGGATATCTCTTTTTTGTCATTGTTGAAATTAATTTCCCCCAGAGACAGATTGTTGATGTAACTCCAATAACTTTTATAAAATTCCTCTTGCTCCAACTTGGTCTTGGAGGGCTGCCTAAACTTTTGGTCGTACTGCGTACCTTTTGAAACAATGCGAACTTTACCTTTGACACTGCCATTGGCTTCGGTAAAATATTCCGCTTTGGTCAGCTGATAATTTTCTTCATCAGTATAGGTTCTTGTTCTTACTATTTCCCCTCCAGTTGGTGTTATCTTCAATACATTTCTGTCATCTGTAAACATCCCCAAATGGTTCACAGGGGTAATTTGGCTAGTACATTCCAACCAAAGTTCTTTCCCATCCACTGGAACATTTAAAAACGCATGGTTCCCTTGCATAGAGGTAAATTCAGTATCAAAATCCCTTTTGTGCCTACCCGCAAACAATACCGTGTAGTACGATTCAATACCCACTGCTTTCAGCAATGCTTTGGTGTAATTGGTAAGCCCTTTGCAGTCGCCATATTTTACCCTGTCCACTTCTTCTGCGCTAATGGGCATCCAGCCACCAATACCCAATTGAACACTAATATATCGGGTATTGTCCTGCACATATTCATAAACTTTTCTGATTTTTTCTTGAGGGTCATCCACATTTTGAACGAGTTGTTGGACTTTGGCAATGGTTCCTGGGTCCAAGTAATCCCTCCCTGAAATTAGCTCATCATTGATCCACTGTCCAAATTCTTCCCAGTTCTTTGCAGACCCATCCACGCCTTCCAAATGAAACCGGTCCAAGGCTATCTTAACATTAGGGGCAAATTCTACAAATGATGGGGACAAAGGTTCCGTTTCAATAGCTTCCAAGTTTGTGCCCACATAGCTTATCTCTGTATCTGTGGCATTTAATTCTATAGGATATGACTCAAAATTTGATTCTTTGTGCCTGAAAGGAATTCCGCATTCCATGCTAAACGCGAACTCACTTTTCTCGGTACTCACCCGGTATCCATCCAAAAAGTTCCATGAGGGTGCAAAAGCGGTATTTGGGGTGGTATATTCTTTAGTAAACTCAACAGTGTAAGGATAGTCAGTGGGCGTATAGCGCAAATAGAGCACTCTAGAATCTGAATACAGGGTACCTCCATCCACAGCGCTTTGATCTATAAAATCTTTTTTCTTGATTTTCTTGATTTCTTCACCATGCTTATTAAGAATCCTAGCTTCGAGATCAGTTATTTTAGTGCTTTTGTCATAGAAGGCGTAGGCATGAACATCACCATCACCATTCTCATTCAAAACGGTAACCACTCTTTTTGAAGTAATTCGCATGAAATCTTGTGCAGTAACCACAACGTTCATCCTATCCAGTCGAACCACAGCATCTGCATTGGTTAAGAGTTCATCTGGAATTAAAGTATAGCTATAATCTTGTGAAAATGAGAAATGAAAAGTTGCTATAAGTAGGTATTTGGCAAGTAAGCGCATTAAAATCAGTTGGTTGTTTGATTGGGGCAATATGGCCAATTTCCTACAAAAAAAATAACAAAATCGATAAAAAACTTTATTCTCTGTTTTTTGTATCGATTACTATGGTCACTGGGCCATCATTCAGCAGTTCCACTTTCATGTCGGCACCAAAGATTCCCGTACCTACCTTTTTTCCTAAATCTTCTTCCAACTTTTGCACAAATGCTTCATACATGGGTATGGCAACTTCTGGTTTTGCCGCTTTGATATAGGAAGGTCTATTGCCCTTTTTGGTCTGTGCATGCAATGTAAATTGGCTTACCACGATAATGTCCCCATCAACATCCAATACTGAACGGTTCATCACCCCTTCATCATCATTAAAAATACGCAGGTTGACCATTTTCTTGGAAAGCCACTCCATATCTTCGGTTCCATCGGCATCTTCAATGCCCAACAACACCAATAATCCACATTCAATGGCTGAAATTATGTTCCCATCAACAGTTACACTGGCCTTTGACACTCTTTGGATAACAGCTCTCATGATCGTTCTCTATATGGATTCTCCTCTTCTCCGGTCACCATTTGCACATAACTTCTATATCTGCTCCAGGCCACCTCGTCATTTTCCAAAGCTTCCTTAACTGCACATTTGGGCTCATCCAAATGCAAACAGTTGTTGAACTTGCATTCTGATTTCAGCTTGAAAAATTCTGGAAAATAATCCCCAATCTCATCGTCATCCATATCCACAATCCCAAATCCCTTGATTCCAGGGGTATCGATGATTCTTGCCCCAAAGGAAAGATCATACATCTCGGCAAACGTGGTGGTATGCTGCCCCTGCAGATGCTGTTCGGAAATTTCTGCGGTTTTTAATCTGAGACCAGATTCCAAGGCATTGACCAGAGTGGACTTACCTACGCCAGAATGTCCGGCAAACATGCTTGTTTTATCCAGCATCAATTCTTTTACCTTATCCACATTTTTTCCTTCTTTGGCCGCAATTTCGATACAATGGTAGCCAATATTGGCATATAACTGGATCAAATAGCTTACTTCTACCATTTCTTCCTCATCATAAATGTCCATCTTGTTGAACAAGAGCACCACGGGAATATCATACGCTTCCGCCGTTACCAAAAATCGATCTATAAAACTGGTAAATGTGGTGGGGTTGTTCAAAGTGATCAATAAAAATACCTGATCTAGATTGGCGGCAATAATATGGGTCTGTTTGGATAGTTTTACGGATTTACGGATGATATAATTTTTCCTTTCCTTGATTTCTGAAATCACCCCAACGGTTTCATCCCCAATGGTTTCCAATTCAAACACCACATGGTCACCCACAGCTACCGGATTTGTGCTTTTAATGCCCTTGGTACGGAACTTTCCCTTAATACGACATTCGTAAAATTCCCCATCATCGGATTTTACGGTGTACCAACTTCCGGTAGATTTATAAACAGTACCGTTCACTATTTGTTCATATTTTCATTACAAAGAAACAATAATCCTTCTTTTTGTGCGTATATCTTTGTCTACAGTTTTAACAATCAACAACTTATTTATTATGAAAAAAATCATTTTTAGCGCAGTGATAACCCTAGCTGCCGCATTCAGTATGAATGCCCAACAGTACAAGGTCATCACCAGCGTAGAATCCATTGTGCCCAATGGCCTTGGTAGATCTAGAATCATCAATGCCCTTGAAGACAAGGATTACAAGGAATATACAAGTGTACAGACCGAAGATGACAACACGAGGAACAAGTCTGACCGAAGTGAAATCCGAGTGAAGAATTTTGAAGAAACCAAATTATTGAACTTCTACAACTTGGGTGGTATCCGTTTCCAAAACATTGCAGCCAATGATGCTGTGATCACTTCCATGATCAATGATATGATTACCAATGGATGGGAATTGGCTTTTGTAGTAAGTGGTGTGGAAAGTGAAGGTGGTAAAGGCGATGGCCAAGGTATTTTTATCACTCGGTATATTTTTAAGAAATAAAATTTATAGCGCATTGCATTTATAGAGTCCTTTGAAATTTCAAAGGACTTTTTTTTGTCTTGGATGCAACCCTTTGAGATCCTTCTTGTCCTTCTAATATAAATCACATAAAAATCATGAGAAAAACGTTATTATCAATGGGTTTTTTACTTGTTATGGGCTTGGGTATGAATGCACAAGAATTCAAGGTCATCACTAGTGTGGAATCCATAGTACCTAATGGTCTTGGTAGATCTAGAATCATCAATGCCATTGAAGACAAGGATTACAAGGAATATACAAGTGTACAGACCGAGGACGACAACACTAGGAACAAATCTGACCGAAGTGAAATCCGAGTGAAGAATTTTGAGGAAACCAAATTATTGAACTTCTACAACTTGGGTGGTATCCGTTTCCAAAACATTGCAGCCAATGATGCTGTGATCACTTCCATGATCAATGACATGATTACCAATGGATGGGAATTGGCTTTTGTAGTAAGTGGTGTGGAAAGTGAAGGTGGTAAAGGCGATGGCCAAGGTATTTTTATTACCCGATACATTTTCAAAAAGTAATTGGCAAAGTCATATCATGACACAAAAAAGCCCTTTGAATATTCAAAGGGCTTTTTTTATTTTTTAAATCAGTCCCGCATATAAACCCTGCCCCCGGCGAAGGTCTTCTTATGTACCCTTTTGGGATTTCCATATACGGTTACATCGCCGCCAGCTGTTAGGTTAATGTCCACCAACTCGGATGCAAAAACATCGGCTTCACCTCCTGCTGATATTTTTACGTCGGTACTTGAAGTTCTCAAATTTCTTCCGTCAAAAATACCTCCAGTGTTGATTACAATCGACTGGTTCTTGGCCAGTCCTGTTGCTTCAACAATACCTCCGGTAACTGCACGAACATCAGCATGGTCCACATCCATTCCTATTCGTATGCGTGCACCTTCTTGGGCCTTCAGCTCTATCTTACTTTTGGTCACCAATTCATTACAGGTAATTTGGGCGCCTTCGTTGCCATCAATTACCTCCAAATTGGTATAGTACACCTCAATAAATGTATCTTCTCCTTGAAATTTTTTATCCAACTGCATCCGAAGTTTTAAGACTCCATTTTTATTAGTCCATTTAATATCGTCCACATTCCAACCTTTTATGGTTATCCGGTTTTCATCAGATTGAATCAGATTCACTTCGATTAAATCAAAAACCTTGATCTTGTCAAAATCACCCACTTCCGTATCGATCATACGCTGTGCGAAAAAGGTAAAGGGCAAAAACAGCAAACAAAGGGTATATATTTTTCTCATGATAGTGTTATTTACGCCTATAAAGAGCACACCCTAACTCCTTTGTTACAGTTTGGGCATAAAAAAACTGTTTGGAATCCAGAATTTTAAGATTTCTGCTTCCAAACAGCTTTAAATTATGTCTTAGTATATAACTAAGCGTTAATGATTTTTTCTTGGTGGTTGATGGATTCTTGGTGAATGGCCTTGAACATCCGCAACACAAACTCCTCGCTCAATCCGCGTTGTTCACCTTCCAAAATCATATTGCCCAGGATAGCATTCCAACGATTGCTTTGCAACACAGCCACGTTCTTTTGCTTCTTCAACTCACCGATACCATCGGAAACTTTCATACGTTTTCCCAAAAGGTCGATCAATTGATTATCCAAGACATCAATTTGAGCCCTTAAGTTGCTCAATTTGCTGTTGTATTCGGCTTCTTCGTCGGTTTCTTTTCTGATACGGAGGTCTTTCATAATCTGTATCAATGTTTTTGGGGTTACTTGCTGTGCAGCATCACTCCAAGCATTGTCCGGATCATAATGGGTCTCTATGATCAACCCATCAAAATTGAGGTCCAATGCGGTTTGTGACACATCAAAAATCATGTCACGCTTCCCTGTAATGTGGCTAGGATCGTTTATAATGGGCAAATCAGGAAACTTGGTCTGCAATTCAATGGCCAATTGCCATTCCGGAATATTTCGGTACTTGGTTTTTTCATAGGTTGAAAATCCTCTGTGAATCACCCCTAATTTTTCAATATCGGCAGAATACAATCGTTCCACAGCACCCAACCAAAGAGAAAGGTCTGGGTTAACTGGATTTTTTACCAGTACAATTTTGTCGGTTCCTTTGAGTGCATCAGCAATTTCTTGGACGATAAAAGGACTCACCGTAGATCTTGCCCCAATCCATAAAAGGTCAATATCGTGCTCCAAAGCCAAATCTACATGGGCCTTATTGGCCACTTCGGTAGCCGTCTTTAGGCCCGTTTCTTCCTTAACCTTCTGCAACCATTTCAATCCGATGGCCCCAACCCCCTCAAAATTGCCCGGACGGGTACGTGGTTTCCAAATCCCGGAACGAAAATAGTTCACATCGGTGTCCTTGAGTTCATGTGCTATTTTCAGCACCTGTTCCTCGGTTTCTGCACTACAAGGACCGGCGATCACCAAGGGGTGACCCAAGTTCATATCATCCAGCCATTTTCTCATTTCCTTCCTGTTTTCCATAATACTCTCTATTTTTTTGTAAGTGGTATTCCTTTTAATATTTGTTTTATTCTATTGGTATTGCTCATTTCTTGGTGTACACGCTCAAAGTCATTTTCCTCAATCATTGCTTTGAACATTATCAGGTTTTGGATGTATTCTTCCAACGTCTCCACCACATTATCCTTGTTCTGTTCAAAAATGGGTGCCCACATATCGGGCGAACTCTTTGCCAAACGAACGGTACTTTCAAAACCACTGCCCGCCATGTCAAAAATATCACGCTCATTTTTTTCTTTCTCAATTACCGTTTTTCCCAACATAAATGAGCTGATGTGTGATAAATGCGATACATAGGCGATATGCTTGTCATGAGCTTCGGGATTCATATAGCGAATTCGCATGTTCATATCCTGAAAAATGGCCAAAGCCCGTTCCTGAAGCTTGAAAGCGGTCTTCTCCACTTCGCAGATAATATTGGTCTTGCCATCATACAATCCCTCAATGGCCGCAGATGGTCCCGAAAACTCCGTACCTGCAATGGGGTGGCACGCCATATAATTTCGTCGCTTGGGGTGATTCTCCACAGATTGGCAAATCAAACTTTTGGTCGAGCCTGCATCAACTACAACCGTTTCATCTCCGGCCGCATCCAAAATCTTGGGCAACTCCTCTACTAGGGCATTTACGGGAATGCTCACAAAAACCAAATCAGCTGATGTCAAGGAACCATAGTTTCCTTTGGCATCAATCAATCCCAATTCCAAGGCCTCATCCAGATGGGCTTCACTTTTGTCGACCCCAGTAATTTGCACTTCAGAGTACAGTTTCTTGACATCCTTTGCAAAAGAACCCCCAATCAATCCAATACCTATAACAACAATATCCATTATCAAAATCTTTCTATGGCTTCTTCTATTTTTTCTTCTTTCACACAGAGTGAAAAACGGATATATCCTTCTCCATTACTGCCAAAAATGGTTCCTGGAGCAATGAAAATGTCTTTATCATACAACACCTGATCTATGAATTCCTCGGAAGGAACAGCTCCTTCGGGAAGCTTGCACCAAACAAACATACCAACGGCTTTTTTATCATAGGTACATCCCAACTTTTCTGTCAGCTGGAACATCAGTTCCCGTCTTTTGGTATATACCTTGTCCAGTTCCTCAAACCACTCTGGTCCACTTTGCAGGGCCGCCACAGCTCCTTTTTGAATACCGTAGAACATCCCAGAATCCATGTTGCTCTTCACCTTCAAAACAGCATTAATGTGTTCCTCGTTGCCCAAGACCATACCCACACGCCATCCTGCCATGTTAAAGGTCTTACTGAGGCTGTTGAGTTCCAAAGTGCAATCTTTAGCCCCCTCAATGGACAAAATGCTGGTAGGGTTATTGGACAACACAAAACTATACGGGTTGTCATTAACCAATAAAATTTCATGTTTTTGGGCGAAATCCACCAATTTCTTTAATTGTTCCTTAGTAGCCGTAGCTCCTGTGGGCATGTGCGGATAGCTCACCCACATTAACTTTACCCTGGATAAATCTTTCTTTGAAAGTTCCTCTAAATCGGGGAACCACCCATTTTCTTCTGTTAAGTCATAATTAACCGGGACTCCTCCAACCAATTTGGTCACCGAGGTATAGGTAGGATAACCGGGGTTGGGCAGCAACACTTCATCCCCTACATTCAAAAAGGCCATGCTAATGTGCATAATACCCTCTTTGGAACCCATCAAAGGCAAAATCTCCGTATTGGGGTCAACCGATACACCGAACTTCTGCTGATAAAAATCGGCAATGGCCTCCCGTAATTGGGGCAACCCTTGGTAACTTTGGTATTGATGTGCCCCCGAATCTGTAATGGAGTCGCGAAGCGTCTCCAAAACTTGAGGTGATGGTGCCAAATCCGGACTTCCTATTCCCATATTGATGATAGGTTTTCCTTGGTTGATCAACCCACGTACTTCCCGTAGTTTTTTGGAGAAGTAGTATTCCTGTACGCTATGTAACCTATCGGCTGTGATCATAACAACAATGCATTTTTATATTCGCCCAAAACCGTAAAATCCTCCGACATAATTTCCAATAAAGCCTTGGCCTTTGAAAAGTGTTTGTAGTTTTCAAAAGTGACATCCACAAAAAAGGCATACTTCCACGGCGTTTCAATCACGGGTAGCGACTGGATTTTGGTCAGGTTTAGGTTACAATCGCTCATCACATTCAAAACGGTGGCTAAACTTCCGCGTTTATGATCTGTTATAAATCGTAATGAAGCCTTATTGATTTCGGCTTTGGGTAAAACCTTATTTTGTTTTTTTAAGATGATAAAACGAGTGGCATTGTTTTTTATCGTTTGGATTTCTGGAGCGATGATATCCAAATCGTACAATTCTGCTGCCATCTTTGGTGCAATGGCCGCAATATGCCCCAGTTTTTCTTCTTTGATACGTTTTGCTGTTTCCGCTGTATCCACACTTTCCACCAATTTAATGTGGGGATGTCCCTTTAAAAATTCCTTGCACTGCAGCAAAGCCATCGGATGGGAATGCACCTCTTTAATGTCTTCGATGGAAGTGCCCTTTAGCACCATCAAATTGTGATGGATACTTAAATAATGCTCTCCAATGATGTGTATCTTATTGTGGTACACCAAATTGTAATTTGGAATGATGGAACCTGCTATTGAATTCTCAATGGCCATGATGCCCTTATCAGCTCTACCCTCCAACAAATGGTCAATAATGGCATCAAAGGAAAGGCACTCAAGTAGTTCTATGTCTTCCCCAAAAAAATCACTGGCCACCTGATGGTGGTTAGATCCTTCTATTCCCTGTATGGCAATTTTTAAACCCATGGCAAAA
Organism: Allomuricauda sp. CAU 1633; assembly: GCF_017313225.1. Taxonomy (GTDB): domain Bacteria; phylum Bacteroidota; class Bacteroidia; order Flavobacteriales; family Flavobacteriaceae; genus Flagellimonas. Next base: position 214,802 of record NZ_JAFLNE010000003.1, read on the forward strand.
AAAAAGCCCCGATTTTTACCGGGACTTTACATGTTTATATACTTTAATCGTATTCAAAACAGTCCCGTACTTCTTTGAAAAAAGAAGTAAAAATAAAAACCGTTCCAGAAATACGTTCTTGTCATTTTTTGTAAATCTGCGGCTAAGATAGCCATTCAATCCAAAATGAACAGCGGTTCCCAAATTTTTTTTGATTTTTTTCAAAAAATCCAACTTCACTGCATTTTATTTTGAGGAACACTCCTTTTTTTAAGAATTCCATGCATTCCATAATTCAATCTTTCCATGTACATCAAAACTTCTAAAACCGTATTTTTGATTTCTAGATAAATCTTTCAAATGGATTCCCAAACTTTCAGTTTAAGAGCAAAGCCAGTCTTTGAGGTTAAGTTGTTTAATGATGAATTAAAAATCATTGATGGCAGTTTAGCTGAATCAATATCAGTTTACAAGTATTCTAAACTTGAAGATTTTAATTTTAAACGCGAGCAGACCAACTGGGGAATAACGATTTTAAGTTTCATTATAGATTTATTTACAGGAGGTGGCTCATCAGGTAAATACACCGAAAAGAACCAGTTATTATTGACTTATAGTGGGGAAAAAATGAAATACTATTTAGAAAACTGTGAGTTGTTTGAAATTTCTAAAATTGTAAAACTAGTTAACCAGAAGATTAATTAAATGTCCATCACCGTTACCAACATCACCAAGACCTTTGGCCCACAAAAAGCACTGGACGATGTCTCATTTTCCATCAATAAAGGGGAAATTGTTGGCTTTTTAGGTCCCAATGGCGCCGGAAAATCCACCATGATGCGGATTTTGACCACCTATTACAAAGCAGACACGGGTGATGCCGAAGTGAATGGATTTGATGTATTGACTTCGGAAACGGATGTTCAAAAAAGTATTGGCTACCTCCCCGAGCACAATCCGCTGTATTTGGAAATGTATGTAAAGGAATATTTAGCCTTTAATGCGGATGTGTACCAGATATCCAAATCCAAAATCGGCGAGGTCATTGAACAAACCGGACTTACCCCTGAGTCGCACAAAAAAATAGGACAGTTATCCAAAGGATACCGTCAGCGGGTGGGATTGGCCGCAGCCTTGTTGCATGACCCCGAAGTTTTGATTTTGGACGAACCCACTACAGGTTTGGACCCCAATCAATTGGTGGAAATCCGAAAGCTTATCCGGGAAATTGGGAAGGAAAAGACCATTTTGCTTTCCACCCACATTATGAAAGAAGTGGAGGCTGTCTGTGATCGGGTAATCATCATCAGCAAAGGGAAATTGGTGGCGGACAAAAAATTGGAGGAGCTCCGCGAATCGGAAGAGCAGATTATTGAGGTGGAGTTTGATTATCGTGTTGAAGAACAGCTGCTCAACCAATTGCCCAATGTTTCCAACGTAAAAAATACAGGGGGGTTTGTCTATGAAATTACCTTTGCCACTTCCAAAGACATGCGCCCAGCTGTGTTTGACTTTGCCCACGACAACCAATTGAAAACCCTTCAACTGAGCCGAAAGAACAAAAATCTGGAGAGTTTGTTCTCGGAACTTACCGCGTAGGAATCCAACATCAGTTTTCAACCATTTCAAATATGGTATTTTTGCGGAGAAGACGTAAAACGATTCCATGAAGAAGAACCCCGCCAGATTAGAATTGTCCAAAGAGGCCATGAAAACCTATGGCTACCAAATTGTGGATGCCATCGTGGAACACTATGATACTCAAAGTGAAAAATTACCCGTTGCCTTAGGTTCAAGAGAGGAAATGGACTCCCTTTTTCTAGAAGAAGCGCCCGAAGAAGGCACCGACCCGACCCAAGTGTTGAACTTTGTTCTGGAAAAAGTCATGACCACCAGTACGTTGATGTCGCACCCAAAATCGTATTCCTTTGTGCCCGGCCCTAGTAATTATATCAGTGCCATGGCCGATACACTGGCTACGGGCTACAACATATTTTCGGGAGGATGGGCTGCTTCCCCAGCCGCTGCTGAGTTGGAGATTGTTACCATTCAATGGTTACTGAAGATTTTTGGATTCCCGAAGAAAAAAGGAGGCGGTATTTTTACCAGTGGTGGTTCCATGGCGAATTTAACAGCGATAACAACTGCAAGACGCATCAAATGCGGAGATGATTTTTCCAAAGCTGTGATTTATCTTTCAGACCAAGCGCACTCCTCCAATATCAAGGCTATTCGAGTGTTGGGCTTTAAAAAGGAACAAATTCGCATTATCCCAACGGACATTGAATTCAAATTTGCGGTCAACAAACTCAAAAATTGTATTGCTAAAGATCGTTTGGAAGGACTTCACCCCTTCTGTTTGATTGCCACCTCCGGAACTACAAACACTGGAACGGTCGACCCTTTGGTAGAACTGAGCAAGATTTGCAAAAAAGAGGATATCTGGTTTCATATTGATGGTGCCTATGGTGCTGCTGCCATCCTTTCCCAAAAGGGAAAGCAACTTCTCAAAGGCATTGAAAAAGCGGATTCGTTGACGGTTGACCCCCATAAATGGTTTTATCAACCCTATGAAATGGGCTGTTTGTTGGTGCGAAACCACAAAAACCTGAGCCATACGTTCACTGAAAAACCGGAATATCTAAGGGATATTGAGGGAAATACTTCGGAAATCAATTTTTACGACCACGGTATCCAGCTAACGCGAAGATTCCGGGCATTGAAGTTTTACATGTCGCTCAAAACCTTTGGTCTGAAAGAGTTTCGGGATGCCATCACCTACAATATTGATTTGGCTGAGGAGGTGGAATCCAAATTGCGGAAGAGCAAATATTGGGAGGTTGTTTTTCCGGCGACTTTGGCCGTCATCAATTTTAGGTACAATCCCATCGAAAAAAACTACAGTGAAAAGGAATTGGATGCCATCAACCAATATATTTCTGGAAAAGTGGTGGAATCTCGCGAAGCACTTTTGGTCACTACCATTCTTAACGGACAGATTGTATTGCGTATGTGTCTCATCAACCCTAGAACAACGATAGAAGACATTCAAGAAACCTTTGAACTCTGTGAGTATTTTGCGGTGGAAAAAGAACTGCAATTGTAGGAAATCAATTGATTCGGTTTAAATTCTCATCCACATCCTTGTTTTTGAACTTGTTCGCCGAATTTCCTCCAAAACTATATTTTACGGAGAGGACCATTTCCTGCCCATCTGCATAATAGGTGCCATTGGCCTCCACCCCATTGATGGAATAACTTTCATCATAGTTCATGGCCTTGGTGATGTCATTGAAACGTAGGGCACATTGTAATTTCTCAAAAAAAATGGTGGTCACCGATGCATTCAACACCATCATCCCATTTCTTTCAATAATGCCCTCCTTCCTTGAGGTCAACGCATATCCACCGACAGAAACAATGGTGTCTTTGGCCACTTTCAATTGTTGGTTGGTATAGATATACAGATACGGTTGGGCCTTGGTGACCACTGCAGACGAGTCCTTTATTCTGTTGTAATTAAGGCTCACCGAATTGGTAGAAGACCAACTTTTATGGGAAAACGGAATCGTCAATCCAGTATAAAAACCAGACTCTTTATCAAGATTGTTCTCAGCTAGAAGTGCTACGGTATCATTTTCACTATACCCAATCATAAAATACCTGGGATTTTGCCTCGAATAGATGCCACTGAATATGGAAACATTCCCTATTTGAAGATTGGTCGAAATCTCATCCGAAATGGCCGGTACCAAATCCACATTGTTCCCAGCTTCCAAAAATGGGTTGATGAATACCCTTACGGAACTGGTTCGCGAGAAATTGGGCCGATTGATGTTTCGGGCATAGTTTAAAGAAAGGGTTTTGGTGCTGTCTATGGTAAAATTCAATCCCATTTTTGGAAATATTCGAGTGTTCTCTCGCTCCACCAAAGGTTGGGGGTGGTTTTCCAGCTGACCTTCAACTTGGTTGTATTCCACTCTGGCCCCTACATTTAAATTAAACTTCCCGCTAATCTGGGAAGCGGTGTTGACATAAATGGCATATAGACTTTCTTCATAATCATAACTGGTGATATCTTCGTTGAAGGTTTCCGGTTGAATAACCTGACTGAAGGCGTCTGCCCTAGCCTCGTTCCAACTTACCCCAAAATCCAATTGTGAATTTTCAGAGAGTGTCTGTTCAAAATCCACACGTGCGGCCAAGGATTCAATGTTGTAATCTTGATTTCTGGTCTGGTCAAGCGCTAGGCCCTCATTGTTATAATTATTTGAAATATCTGTATGCAACTTCTGCTTGAAAGTGGAATACTGGATCCCCGTAAACAAATTCAAATTTGGGTTAAGTCTTTTATTGAAATTGAAGTTGCTGCTAAAATAATCCCTTCGGTTATCGTTCTCCGTTTCAGAGGTGATCTCATTTATCTCACTCCCATTTTGTAGCAAAGTTTCGGTTTCAAAACCTGCATCATCGGTTTGGCGACGAAAAATGGTGTTAAAAGAAATGTAGTCGTTATCATCGATGGGATAGTAGAATCCAAATCCGCTATTAATCTGCATCCGTTTATTGTCAGGGATGAGCACCAAATAATCGGAATAAATATTTTCCTCAGGAATGGCGAACGCAAAGGTGTTGCTCTCCCACTGCCCAATAGTATTGTAGTTAAGATTCCCCCGAAGGTTCCATTTTCCATTGGAATGATTCCCGTTTGTACTGATGTAGTTGTTGGTGTTCTGTCTGAAGGACAATGTTTCACCCAAGGTTACCGTGGTACCCTTTTCAGTATTTTTCTTCAGTTGAATCAAAATCACCGCCCGTCCTTCCGCTTCATATTTTGGGGAAGGATTGTTGATGAGTTCAATGCTTTCAATGGTATCGACCGACAGTGCGGTAAACTCATCAAAACTGATACGTTGATTGCCTAAATAAATGAGCGGATTCCCTTTTGCAATGACTGAAATGGATTCCCGCTCTGGAGAAATTTGCACATTGGGAAGTTTGGATAACACCTCCAAGGGATCCACCATGGAAGAGAACACCGGATTCTGGACATCAATCTTAAAATTGCCATTCTTGGAAGTAATGGGATTCTTTAAGGCGACAACCTCAACACTTTCCAGCTCGGTTACCTCTTCTAGGAGCTGAATGGACAATTCTAGGTTTTCAGAAATAGCAATTTCTTGGAAATGCGTTTTATAACCCAAAGCCGAAACTTCCAACCAATACGATGTTTGGGCAACCCCTTCGAATTCAAAATTACCCTCCACCAAAGTCGTGTATTTAATCATGTCTTCCTTGTTGAAGGAATAGAGCAAGACATCACCAATGGAAATTTGGTGGTTATTGGCATCAAAAACTTCTCCCTTGATGGAAAATTGGGCTTGGGCATTTCCTACAATGCCAACTGTAAAGAAAATCCAGAATATGTGTTTCAACGTGATTGTGTTTTGAAACAAAGTAAAATCTGGATGATGTTAATGGAAAACTTAAGGGGTCTGAATTAGGTGCTAGCACCTGTACTGTTTTCAAAAAGCTCCCTCCGATTCCCCACGTTGAGTTTGCCATAAATATTGGTAATATGGCTTTTTACGGTACTCAAACTGATAAAAAGCTCGCTGGCTATTTCCTTGTTGCTCTTCCCCTCTAAAATGAGGTTGCGCACCAGAGTTTCTTGTTTGCTTAACTCAGGAAGTATAGGTTTTCGTTGTTTTAGAACTTGATGGATAATGAGAAATGCCAGCACTAGTACAAGAGCAATAAGTCCAAAATTCAACCATCGGCTCTGTTGCAATTGGCGATGGAGGACTTCTTGGTGTAGATAGGCCAATTTTTCTTCCAGAAAAAGATATTCTGTAAGAGGAATATCGCTTTGTTTGAACTTTTCCAGTAAATCAATGTAGTATTCGGAATTTTCGGCAATATCCTGATTGAGTAAGTCTTTTTCATCCAAGACCTTGATGGCCACCAACTTCACCTGAAGAATTTGAAGGGAATCCCGGGCATATCCCCTCAGTTGATATTCTTGTTCCTTTATGGATAGGGCAGATGATTGCAGTTTCTCTTCAAAATATTTGAATTTCTTCCACTCTTTTGAGCTCAGTTCGGAATGCATACTATCCTGTAATGTGGTAAAGTCATCAAAAGAGAAACCTTTGGCTTCAGCATACAAATTGCTGACCAAAAAAAGTATCAAAAAAATAGAAAGAGACCTTATCACATCCATTTGGAATAAATTTCCATAAAAATCATGAAGTTCACAAGTGGAACACAGCATCAATTTTCCCTTCTATTCTTTTCATACTTTTGAAAAAAGGGTTTACCAAAGGTACATTTCTCGATTCTGTTTGCGGAGTAAATTCCCTTTTCAATTTGATTCTAGATTTGGCAACCTTTAAGACTTTATTTCTTTTAAAGTCAGAAAAGTACCGATTTCAAAAAAATTATTGATTATCTTGAACATGAGCATTTTATGTCAAATTAAAGGCCAAACAACAGAATATGGACCTCCATCTTCCAAAACAACCTCATTGGCTGGTTTCTTATATCCTTGTGGGTAGGCTTTTATATGCTTCATTGGTTCTGTTCATCCTTGAATCTTACTTATTTTGGGAGCAACTCAAAATAGCCTTATCCAATGGAATCTGGTATGTTATTGCTTTTTGGGTGGGATGTTTTCTCTTTTCCTTTGTACATATTTTCCTGGTCATTATGGATGGATGGTCCCGTTTCCAAGATTACAAACGTGCCAAAGACTTATTTTTTGCCCATGGCTTTCAACCACGTATCGCCCGATCGTTTATTAGATCAAAATGCCAGCGAATGTCGGCCATAGAAGCAGCCAAAGAACTTAATCTCGCTCAGGAAATAAAAGAGTACTATTCAAGTCAAGGTGTGCGTTGGTATCATTTTATCCCCTATTTTATGGTTAACGATCCTTTATTTATTTTTAAAAAGTACTTCTGGTCACGTACTTTTCTTGAAAAGAATTACACTCCAAAGTACAATTACCATCAACTTTCAGAGGTCTCTCCTATATGATCATTTCAGGAAAAAATTTAAGCAAAAAATATGGTGGGTTAAAAGCAGTGGATGACGTAAACATACAATGTAATTCCGGCACTGTGACTGGGTTGCTGGGCACCAATGGGGCTGGTAAGTCAACCCTTTTTAAATTGTTGCTCGGCCTTGTAAAGCCTGATGAAGGCTCGGTAACCGTAAATTCTGTTCGACCAAAACCGCTTGGGGGCATTATTGAAAAACCTTGTCTTTATAACTATCTTAATGCTAGGGAAAACCTTAATCTTTTTTCTAAAATTCAAGGTGCTCCCACGTCAAAAATGGCTATAGACGGCTTATTGGAAAAAGTGGGCCTTCCACTGGATAGAAAGGATCCCGTAAAGAATTATTCCATGGGGATGCAACAACGTCTTGGAATTGCCATTGCCCTTATTAACCAACCGGAAGGCCTTATCCTTGACGAACCTTTCTCTGGCCTTGACCCGATTGGTGTGGAAAACCTTAGGGAATTGATACTGGAATTAGCTAAAAAAGATGGTATTGCCGTACTCATTGCTTCGCATAATGTGGATGAACTTCAAAAGTGCTGTAACTTCCTTTATGTCATACAAAACGGCACCATTATTAAATCGGAAGCCACCGAAGACCTTATTTCACAACATACTACCAAATACCATATTGTTGGAAAAGCATTGATGCAATCAGACATACTTAAAATCTACAATCCAAAAGTTCAGGGTTTAGGAGTGGAAATAGAATGTGGAACAGCTGATATTGGCAAAGTTTTGCAGGAACTGACCGCTCAAGGTATCACCATAAATTCCTGTACACCTAGAATTGACCTACATAAACTATTTCAACCAACAGAACAATGAGGGCATTATTTTGGGCTGAACTCTTCAAATTATGCAAACAAAGAAGAACCTATTACGCTTTGGGGGCCATACTTGTAATGGAGATCATCATTCTTTTTAGTGCCTATTACCAGGGTCGTTCTTTTATCGACTTGTTATTGACCAATTTCAAGGAAACCTTCTACTTTGAAGGAAATCTCCTCAACGGCAACCTGTTGGTCTATGTTATCTTAAACACACTATGGTTTCACCTTCCCTTACTGCTCATGATCATTATTTCAGGATTGTTAACGGCAGAATACAAGGATGGAACCTTGCAAACGGTTTTTCTACAGCCGGTACATAAATTAAAATTTATTGCATGTAAATATTTGGCAGCCATTCTATTTACACTAGTATCCGTTTTATTCCTCATGATTACCGCCTTTGGCCTATCCTACTTGATCTTTGGCCAAGGGGATCTAATCGTCTATCTTGACACATTTAATTTTTATGAACCCCATGATGCTTTTCACAGATTGATTTGGGCTTTTTTCTCAGGAAGTGTAACCATGGTTTTTTATACCGTTGTTAGTTTAACCATGGCCATTTGCTTTAAGGATGCCACCATAACTTGGATCGTAGCGGCATTTTTTCTAATCGTATCCAGTTTGCTGATTCGTATTGACTATGGCGATTCATTATTTGGAAAAGTACTCTATGCTAAACTTGGGGAAAGTTGGCAGTATTTTTTTCACTTTGAAATACCATGGCAACCCATAATTATCAATAATGGCCTTCTCATTGTTTATAGTATACTTGTTATGGCCTTGGGCATGCTTATTTTCACCAAAAACGATATCTCATGAAGCATATCATGTATACCTTATATTTCTTTGGAACTTTTTTTAGTTGTACTTCTGCCTTTGCGCAGCAGGTGGATAGTGATTTGTTGGCCATTAAGGAGCGCTTGGATGCCATCATTGCATACCAGGCCGACATGAGTTTGGACATTCATGCTGATTTCATTAAAATGCCCACTAAGTATGCCACCGTAACCTATACCAAAGATCAACCCTTACAGTTTTCTTCAGATGATTTTATACTGATCCCTAAAAAAGGACTTGATGTTACCATGTCCCAACTGTTTGAACACCCTTTTATAACAGTAAATCGTGGTTTTGAAAAACAAAATGGTAAAACGTATAAAGTGGTGAATGTGATACCAAATGACGATAAATCAGACTACAGCATTGCCAAAATTGTCATGGATACGGTGATGACACGAATTGTAAGCACAGAAATACACACGAAAAAAGAGGGGTCTTTTACGCTTCAGATGACATATTCCGACAAAACAACCATATTGCCGGAGCAGCTAGAAATTTTCTTTGAAATGGAGCGGCTCCGCTTACCCTTCAATTTTTTAGGGAAAAATGCAGAAATCGACAGAAAAAAAATGCGTTCACAAGAATCACAGTCAGGAAGCATTATATTAATGTTCAAAGACTACAAAATAAAATATGGCTCCTCAGTTTCTAGATAGGGATACGTCTTTGGTTTTATAAAACCACTCAAACTTTTTTTTGGCAATTTTTACAAACGGAACAAAGCATCAATGGCCCCATCCAATTTTTCCTGCACTTTTGGGTCGGTACAATTGATTAAAATAGAGATGACCAATTCCTCCTTGGGATACACAAAAAAATTGGTGTAGGTTCCAACACTGTTTCCCACGTGCCCCACAAAAGACCTTCCTTTTGCATCTTGGCTCACTTGAAATCCCAGTCCATAAAAAACCGATTTCCCATTAATCATCTGTGAAGTCAACAATTGGTCATAGGTTTCTTTTTTGAGCAGCTTTTGTTCCAATATGGCCTCACCTAGCAAAGCTACATCTCTGCTAGTCGATAAAAATCCACCACCCGCCAATTTGTAGGAATTGTTTACGGGAAGCGCTTTTTTGAAGCAGAGTGAAGTTTTAGTATAGAACTGTGCCAATCTTAATTTTTTTTGTTGCAACAGGTCTCGACTGCGCTCGACCTGACAAGGTGAAAATGTATATCCCATCCCCAAAGGTTGAAGTACATTTTCGGCCACATAATCTTCAAAAGGCATTCCACTGGCTTCTTGCATGGCCAAGGAGAGCAATACAAAATCAAAACTGTTGTAGAGATATCCCTTTCCAGGTTCAAAAACCAAAGGCGAATCTTTAAACACCTCAACACTATCTTTTATGGAATACGGTTGATCAAGTGCGTATTCCTTTCCCCGATACCCCCGAATACCTGCGGTGTGACTTGCTAGTTGGCGCAGGGTAAAATCATACTTTTTTTTGGAGTAATAAGGTACGTAGTCATAAAATGAGCTATCCAAATCAAGAATACCATCTTCCAGCATTTTACCCAAGGTCAATCCTGTGATGCATTTGGAAATACTGGCAATCCGAAATATAGTTTGTTTTGCATCTACTGGGACCTTCCGTTCCACATCGGCATAGCCATATCCTTTTTGAAGCACGATTTGCCCTTTTTTGAGCACAGTAACCGCCATTCCGGGGACTTGTCCTTCAGCCACAAGATTATGAAAAATCGCATCCGCCTTTTCCAAGCCTCGAAGACCTTCCTCCAGTTTTGTTCTTGGAGAATTTGAAAATAATTGTTTGATATGGGCAAACAGTGGACTCAATATTGCTGGTTTGTTCTTCCGAACATAGTGAGAAATCCAAAAAAAGGAAAGCGAAACCTGTTTTAATTAAATCGAAGAAAAGTTCAGTCCTGGAAAATTAACCTACCGTTAAAAAGTATATCAACCTCAACTTCGGGTGGACGATTAAAGCTGATGACATCTCCCGTACCCCTAATCACTCCACTGATGCGTTGTTGAGGATTAACAAAAACATCGTTGGAGCCCCTATGGTTAACAGTTACATTTTGGGAAATAAGATTATCAGCTTCTACTCTGGAATCCCCAGCAGCCACGGTCACATTAAAATTAGTGGTGGCACCGCTCACTTTAAAATAGGCTATGCCGTTTACAACAATTCTGATAGTGGTAGAATTTACTTCCAAATCAAAAGAGCCATCCGTGGTCTCTGTCTCGGGGTTGCTAAAACTTTCAGAAATCAATGTCAAGCTAGGGTAATTGAGAACGCCATCACTAGAAATTAGCAATCCGGTGCTGCTCCGTATTTCTGAAACATTGGGAGAGGTGACATAAATAGTTGTCAACCCGTACTCACGGACATAATTGCAGCTGTTTTCATTTCTTAGGATAAGCCGATTATCCTCGACTTTCACGGAAACATCATTCCGAAGAAACTCCCCAGTTTCAACCTCCACTTTTTGCTCCTCGCCCTGTTTGAGCACCACATTAAGATTCTCAAAAACGGTTATTTTACTGAACTCAGAAACATCTACCGCTTCCCGAACCGTATCTCCGGCATTTTGGAAGCAGTCTGGCACATTGTCGCCATTGCAGGAAGTTAGAATGAATAAAAGAAACATCAAAGACATCCCTAAAGCCCGCCTGAACATCGGGTAGGTCCCCTCAAGGGGACGCTTTGTACTTCGTATGCCGTACTTTCTGTCTTTCATAACCGTATCCCTATTCCAAATTCAACAGCTTCCGCTTTTGCTCCATGTGATTTTAGGGTGATGGCCCCAAAGACCTTATCCCCAAAATACCGTTTCATTCCTATTCTGTTGTACATCCTTCCTTCAAAATCAAAAGGATAGTACACATAATATCCCAATTGGGTCACAACACTCAATTTGTTTACAAAGAGTTCATGTCCAATGAACAGACCCACCCTTTTATAATCGGTATCAGGGTCTACATCCATTTCTGGAAAGGAAGTGGATTGAAACCGAATCAACTCCTTTAAAAAATGGGAAAAGAAGACATCGGCCCCAAATTGAATGGCACTTTTTCGACCCAATCGCTTATCGGCATAGGTTGATAAAATCCAAAATCCGTAACGGCCTGAGTTAATCACATCGCTCTCATTAACTCCGCCTCTCAGTACCAGGTTATATCGAATGGGTTCGGTGATTTTTTCCTTGGGACCCGGTTCCACATATTCATAAGCCTTTCCACCGTCCAAATCGTACGTAAGTCCAAAATTCACGGCCATGGTATTGGTTGAGGTATTTGGAGCCTTTAAATTGGCGTTGGAGTAATGGATGAGTGAGATACCTGCCTTTAACCCCAACCCGGCCAACAAATTTTCCTTATGGTAGTTGAGCATTACCATGGTGGTACTCAATAGGTAGGTTCCATAGGCATTGTTCCTAAAATTTTCCTGTTTGTCGTATGGATTGGTGCTGTATGCAACTCCCTGCCCAATCCGAAACTGTAAGTTTCGCTTCAAGAAATAGAAATTGTAATGGGCGTAAAGTCCAAAATTCTTTCCAAGGGTGGGATTGTTCATGTCTTGATATACAAATGAGAATCCGGTGTCGGGGTAGCCAAACTCGGATTCCCAATCCTCATACCCAAACCGTTTTCTGTTAAAGCCCAGAATAAATCCTGTCGGATGATCAGTAATCAAATGGGAAATATCCGGATTATGCAGCAGTATGGATCCATAGAACTGACTGGCATCCAGCACATATTTTTTGGGGATATCCTCGTCTTGGGCGTATCCAAAGCAAAGGCATAAGAAGGTAATAAAACAGAAAAGGGGCCTCATGGGGCACTAAAGTAGGAATTTAAAACACTTCCTTGGCAACCGCCTTAATGTTATCTGATTTTCCCATGGAGTAATAATGCAAAACGGGTACTCCCGCTTCCTTGAGTTCCTTGGACTGCTGAATGCACCACTCTACCCCAACTTGACGCACTTCCTTATTGGTCTTGCAGGCTTCCACGGCATCCACCAAATCCTGTGGAATATCCACCCGAAACACTTGGGGGAGCAACTGCAAGTGTCTTTTTACGGCGATGGGCTTAATCCCTGGAATAATAGGTACATCAATACCCATTTCACGGGCAGCTTCCACAAAGGCAAAGAATTTTTTATTGTCAAAAAACATCTGTGTTACAACGTAATCCGCACCCAATTCCACTTTTTCCTTCAATCGTTTTAAATCGGATTTTAAAGAAGGGGCTTCCATGTGCTTTTCGGGATACCCCGCCACACCAATGCAAAAATCGGAACAGTCATCGGTCTCAATTACTTCATGCAGATAATTTCCAGTATTTATATCTTGGATTTGCTTTACCAATTGTGACGCGTATTGGTGTCCACCTTTGGTGGGAGCAAAATATTTTTCCTCTTTCATAGCGTCACCGCGAAGCGCCATTACATTTTCAATTCCCAAATAATGACAATCCACCAACAAATACTCCGTTTCTTCTTTGGTGAATCCGCCACAAAGTACATGGGGCACTGTATCTACATTGTATTTATGTTTAATGGATGCACAAATCCCCAAGGTTCCGGGTCGCATACGGGTGAGTTTTTTATCCAAGAGACCATCCCTATCAATGTACACATACTCCTCCCTTGAGGTGGTAACATCAATAAATGGAGGTTTAAATTCCATCAAAGGGTCAATATTGTTATAGAGTTCTTGAATACTCTTCCCCTTTACCGGTGGTATGAGCTCAAAACTAAAAAGCGTTTTTCCTTTTGCCTTTTTAATATGGTCGGTTACTTTCATTTGCTATTCGTCAACTATGTTGGGAGCCAGCCATTTTTGGGCCTTCTCCAGTTTTATATCTTTTCTTTTGGCAAAATCCTTTACTTGATCTTGCTCTATTTTCCCCAATCCAAAATATTTCGCCTGCGGATGTGCAAAATAATACCCACTAACACTGGCGGCAGGCCACATGGCTAAACTATCGGTCAGCTTTACTCCGATTTTTTCCTCTACCCCCAACAGTTCCCAAATGGTCAATTTTTCCAAGTGATCTGGACAGGCTGGATACCCGGGTGCTGGACGAATTCCTTGATATTTCTCTTTAATCAAGGCTTCGTTGTCCAAAGCCTCATCAACAGCATAACCCCAATATTTGGTTCGCACTTCTTTATGGAGGTATTCCGCAAAAGCTTCCGCCAAACGATCGGCCAATGCTTTGATCATGATGGAGTTGTAATCATCATGCTCTTTCTCAAATTTGGCCGCCAACTCTTGGGTACCAAATCCTGTACTCACGCAAAAACAGCCTACGTAATCCTGAATTCCAGATTCTTTTGGTGCAATAAAATCCGCCAAAGCGATATTGGGCACCCCCTCACGCTTTTTGAGCTGTTGACGAAGTGTTCTGAAAACCACATCCTTGGTCATTTCGACTCCGCTCAATGACCCATTGTCCATTGTTATTGGTTGAAGGGCAAGGGCAATATCGTCATCATTAATGGAATTTGCTGGAAACAGCCCAAAAATGGCCTTGGCCTTCAATAATTTTTCATCCAACACTTTCTTCAAAAGCTCCTTCGCATCCTTAAAAAGTTCCTTGGCCTGTTCGCCAACCACTTCATCCGTCAAAATATCCGGGTATTTTCCATGCAAATCCCAGCTTCTAAAAAACGGCGACCAATCAATAAACTCTTCCAGCTTGGTCAAATCAAAATCCTCCCAAACCTGAATGCCCAATTGGTTGGGCTTTTTTATTTCCGAAGGATTCCATTCAATTTTTAGTTTATTTTCTCGAGCCTCATCCAAGGTCAAATACTCCTTTGTTCGGGAACGACTTAGGAACTTTTCCCTAAAACTCTCATAATCCAGTTTGATGGATTTCTTATACATGATGGAGGTTTCATCCTGAAGCAAGTCGCCCACCACTGTTACAGCTCTTGAGGCATCGTTCACGTGTACCACCGATTTGCTGTACACTGGATCTATTTTTACCGCGGTATGGGCTTTGCTGGTCGTTGCACCTCCAATCAAAAGGGGAACCTCAAAGTTTTGACGCTCCATTTCCTTGGCCAAAAACACCATCTCATCCAAGGAAGGAGTAATCAATCCGCTGAGACCAATAATGTCCACTTGTTCTTCCTTGGCCTTGTTGATGATTTTTTCTGGAGGAACCATTACCCCCAAATCCACAATTTCATAATTATTGCAGGCCAATACCACGCTCACGATGTTTTTACCAATATCATGCACATCGCCTTTCACGGTGGCCATCAAAATTTTTCCCGCTGCTTTGGCATTCTTGTCTTTTGATGCTTCAATATAGGGCGTTAGATAGGCCACAGCTTTTTTCATTACCCTTGCAGATTTCACCACTTGGGGCAAAAACATTTTTCCGCTTCCGAAAAGGTCGCCGACCACATTCATTCCGGTCATCAAGTTACCTTCGATTACTTGTAGAGGTTTAGCTGCTTGTTGGCGGGCTTCTTCAACATCTTCAATAATATATTGATCTATTCCCTTGACCAAAGCGCGCGTAATTCGATCTTGAAGGGGCTCTTGTCTCCAAGATAAATCGACCTTACTTTCTTTTGTAGTCCCAACAACGGTCTCGGCAAATTCCAATAAGCGTTCGGTGGCATCATCCCGCCTATCCAACAGCACATCCTCCACATATTCCAACAAGTCTTTGGGGATATCGTCATATACCTCCAACATGGTCGGGTTTACAATTCCGATGTTCATCCCAGCCTTGATGGCATGGTACAAAAAGGCCGAATTAATGGCCTCGCGAACCGGATTGTTCCCCCTAAACGAAAAAGAAACATTGCTCACCCCTCCACTTACGCTGCAATGGGGTAAATTCTCTCGAACCCAACGGGTGGCTTCTATAAAGTCGACGGCATTGCGTCTGTGTTCTTCCATTCCCGTTGCCACTGGAAAAATATTAAGGTCGAAAATGATATCCTCCGGAGGAAATTTCACCTTGTTGACCAACACATCGTAAGACCGCTCCGCAATTTCGATTCGGCGTTCCAAATTATCGGCTTGACCTACTTCATCAAAAGCCATGACAATAACCGCAGCACCATACCGTTTAACCAATTTGGCATGTTTGATAAATTCCTCTTCTCCTTCTTTAAGACTGATGGAATTCACCACACATTTACCTTGAACCACTTGCAATCCGGCTTCGATGATTTCCCATTTGGAACTATCGATCATGATGGGGACGCGGGCGATATCGGGTTCAGAAACGATTAAGTTCAAGAATCGAACCATGGCTTCTTTTCCATCGATCAAACCGTCATCCATGTTCACATCGATAATCTGGGCTCCACCTTCCACTTGATCTCGGGCCACATCTAAAGCTTCATCAAATTTTTCTTCTTTGACAAGCCTTAAGAACCGTTTGGAACCGGCCACATTGGTACGCTCCCCCACATTTATGAAATTGCTTTCGGGGGTGATGACCAAGGGCTCGAGACCACTTAGTTTTAGATATCTCTCTCCATTTTCCTTTACCATAATGCTACGCTATGCCAGAGTCAAAAGTTTCCTAGGTTCATATTTCTTTACCAAATCTGCAATGGCTTTGATGTGTTCTGGAGTGGTACCACAGCATCCGCCAACAATGTTCACCAAGCCCTTTTCTACATATTCCTTGATTTGCGTTGCCATCTGTTCTGGGGTCTCATCGTATTCTCCAAAAGCATTGGGCAATCCCGCATTGGGATGCGCCGAAGTGGCAAAGCCGGATTTAGCGGAAATCACTTCTAGGTGGGGTGTCAGTTGTTTGGCACCCAAAGCGCAGTTGAATCCAACGGATAAAATTGGGATATGGGATATAGAAATCAAGAAAGCCTCTGCCGTTTGGCCAGACAAAGTCCGTCCAGAAGCATCGGTTATGGTACCACTGACCATGACAGGCACTTCAATATTGCGTTCATCCTTTACTTCTTCAATAGCAAATAGTGCAGCCTTGGCGTTGAGGGTATCGAAAATGGTTTCCACCAATAAAATATCGGAACCACCATCCAGCAGGGCTTCAACTTGTTGTTTGTATGCCTTTCGAAGTTCATCAAAAGAAACTGCTCTAAAGCCGGGATCATTCACATCAGGTGACATACTGGCCGTTTTGTTGGTTGGGCCAATACTTCCTGCCACAAATCTGGGTTTGTTGGGTTCCTTCGCTGTAAATTCTTCGGCTACCTGCTTTGCTATTTTGGCGGATTCATAATTCAGTTCATACACCAATTCTTCCATACCGTAGTCGGCCATGGCAATGGTTGTTCCTGAAAAGGTATTGGTCTCCACAATATCGGCCCCGGCTTCAAAATATTTACGGTGAACCTCAGCAATGGCTTCCGGTTGGGTCAGTGACAATAGGTCGTTGTTCCCCTGTAGGTCACTAGGCCAATCCTTAAATCGGTCTCCCCTAAAATCCGCTTCTGTAAATTTATAGCGCTGCAACATAGTACCCATGGCCCCATCAAGGACCAAGATTCGCTTTTGCAGAATGTTTTCAATCTTTTCCATAATAAAATCACCCTTAAAAAAGGGATATGCGGTATCAAGAAAATGTGGGAAATACTGTCGGAACGTATTCTTTTGTTATCCTTCCCAACGGGTAGAATGTAGCACCTTCTCGAAGTCGAGGGTTGCTAAGGCTTCAAAGGGTCCAGTCCCTCCACCTTTCTTGATAACCATCTCAAGTTTTAAATGAACTGAGGTGCAAATTAACGGCACTCGGGAATGAAAAGCAAAAAAAGAGCCGCTAATTTTCATAGTAGCGGCCCATTTGTAATATATATAACAAAAGATTAAACCAGCATACCTCCTGAGACTTCAATACGTTGGGCATTGACCCATTTTGCATCTTCGGTACACAAGAAAGCTACCACGCCACCAATGTCACTTGGAATACCTACGCGGCCCAAGGCAGTAAAACTGGAAATGGCAGCTCTTTTGCCTTCATCATTTTTATTGGTGCCGCCAGTAAAGTCTGTTTCAATGGCTCCTGGCGCCACCACATTTGCCCTAATTTTTCGCGCTCCCAATTCTTTGGCTTGATATCGGGTAAGTGCTTCAACCGCAGCTTTCATAGATCCATATACGGCATATCCCGGGAATGAAAAACGAGCCAATCCACTTGAAATATTCACAATTCCTCCACCATCAGCAAGAATGGGTAAAAGGGTTTGGGTGAGAAAATACACCCCTTTAAAATGAATGTCCACTAGGGTATCCAATTGCTCTTCGGTAGTCTCACCAATCGGTGTATCAATTCCAATTCCCGCATTATTAATTAGGAAATCAATTTTCTCCGCTCCAAAATGGGAAGCTAAACTTTTCTTCGCCTCTTCTGAAAAGGCATCAAAACTGTGGTTATCGGCTACATCCAATTGTATTGCGTAGGCTTTTTGACCGATTTTTTCAATTTCGCTTACCGTTTTATCGGCTTCTTCCTTGTTGCTGTGATAGGTCAGTAAAACATTCAATCCTTTTTTGGCTAGGCTGATGGACATGTCCTCACCGAGTCCGCGGCTACCTCCGGTGACCAGTGCTATTTTTTCTTTGTTCATTGTATTTGATTTTTGATTACTCGACAAAATTAGCTGGGTGTGCTAGGGTAGGGTTGCAAGCATCAATCGTTTTTTTGTAAAAATCAAATGTTTACCTCGTTCCGGAATTTTAAGGGCGAAAGGGTAGAGTGCTTTTTGAAAAAATTGGAAAAGTGGGCCACTTCCTCAAAGCCCAAACTAAAAGCAACTTCAGAAATGTTCCAATCGGTGTTATTGAGTAGAATCTTGGCTTCTTCAAAAATTCGGGAATGGATAATGGCCGTGGTGGTGCTCCCCGTAGTTTCTTTGAGTACTTTATTCAAATGATTGGCATGTACCGCCAAACGTTCTGCAAAATCATTGGCCGTTTTTAATCCCAAACGTTGTGCAGGCGAATTTACAGGGAACTGACGTTCTAACAACTCCACAAACAAATCGGTAATTCGGGTTGCTGCATTTTTACTGTTATCAAGAGGTTCTGCTGGGTTTAATTTTTGACCTAAGTGCAAGAGTTCAATCACATATGCTCTGATCAAATCAAATTTATAGGCATAGTCCGATGAAAGTTCTTGGTCTATTTTCTTGAAGAGTTGTTCCAACTCCCTGTAATCTTCATCTGAAATATTGAAAATGGGATATCCCCCCGGTTGAAACAGGGGCAGGTTATCCAGAATCACCCCGCTTTTGTCCTTGGATAAAAAGGTATCGGTAAATACACAGAAATAACCGGATTGATTTCCATCCAGCGGAACATAACGATAGGGAATCTTGGGAGAAGCAAACAGTAATGCCTTGTTCTCAATATGAATTGACTTATCGGCATACTCTGCCTTGTTTTGGCCATTGATCAAACTGATCTTAAAGTAGGAACGCTGATCGTAGCGCATCTCACCTTTGTCTAACCGTGTGCGATATTCATCAATCTTAAAAACATTGAAGTGCCCCACGTCCTTTCCAATATTATCAGGAATGGGCAGACTAAGCTTGCTGTAAAAATCGCGTAGGGTGAACAGACTTTGCATAAAGTTGTAAAATTCAAATATACAGCATAAAAAAACACCTTCCCAAACTGCTTTGGAAAGGTGTCCGCATTAAAATATGATTTTACACTAATTGATGCTTTGCACCACTTCTTTTTTGGCTTCTTTTTTGGAACCATCAAACCCTTCCACTCCACCAACGGTGGTATACTTCATCACATATCGTTTGTCTGGGTTGATAATCTGATAGGCAAATTGGCACATTACGGCCGCCTCATGGAACCCGGAAAGAATCAATTTTAACTTTCCAGGATAGGTATTTACGTCGCCAATGGCAAAAA
Source organism: Allomuricauda sp. CAU 1633 (assembly GCF_017313225.1). GTDB lineage: Bacteria > Bacteroidota > Bacteroidia > Flavobacteriales > Flavobacteriaceae > Flagellimonas. The sequence continues at coordinate 234,378 of NZ_JAFLNE010000003.1, forward strand.
CACCAGGAATATTGGTCTGATAATCCTTGGCATTGTTCACCTTAATGGCATTTTTCTCTATTTCCAAGCCCCAGCTACCAATTGGTCCCAATTTGGGAGAGAGTCCAAAAAGAGGAATGAAGAAATCAGTCTCTATATAGGTTTGTTCTTTTTCTTCATCATTGTATTCAATCACCACTGCGTGAAGCTCATCCTTACCATGAATTTCTTTTACTTCGGCTTCGGTATACAACTGAATTTTACCCAATTTGGCCAATTCCCGTGCTTTTTCAACGGAATCCAACGCACCTCTAAACTCATTTCTTCGGTGTACCAATGAAACTTCAGAAGCTACATCGGCCAAGAAAATAGCCCAATCCAAGGCAGAATCTCCTCCTCCTGAAATCACTACTTTCTTATCCCGGAACTGCTCTGGGTCCTTGATCATATATTCCACTCCTTTGCTTTCAAAGAGTCCAATATTGGCAATCAAGGGCTTTCTGGGTTCAAAAGAGCCCAATCCGCCAGCAATGACCACCACTGGTGCATGGTGCTGAGTCCCTTTGGTTGTGGTTACTATAAAAGAGCCGTCTTCTTGTTTTTCCAAAGTTTCGGCACGTTCACCCAAAGTAAATCCAGGCTCAAAAGGTTTTATCTGTTCCATTAATTTATCCACCAAATCCCCAGCCAAAATCTCAGGGTAGGCTGGAATATCATAAATGGGTTTTTTAGGATAGATTTCGGAGCATTGCCCTCCCGGTTGCGCCAAAGCATCAATCAAATGGCACTTCAACTTTAACAATCCTGCTTCAAAAACGGTGAACAATCCTGTTGGTCCCGCTCCAATAATTAATATGTCTGTTTTGATCATAATTTTTCTTTTAATCGACACCCCTAAAGTCATCCAAGGGGACACTCAAGGTTTTATACTTTTTCAAACAATTTTTTTCCTCTAATTTGATATTCATTTTGAATATCCAATATATGTTGACGGTGGTTGACCACCTCTCCAATAATGATTATGGCAGGATTGGCTAACTGCTGCTCCTTTGCCTTGTGCTCAATAGAAGCAACAGTACCAATTCCCACTTTCTCGTTCTCTGTGGTTCCATTCTGAATAATGGCCACTGGTGTATCTTGTTTTCCCTCTTCTCTGAAGAGCTCCATGATTTCTCCCAATTTTGACATTCCCATAAGAATGACCACCGTAGCGTTGGACTTTGCCGCCAAAGCCACATCCTTGGATAATTTATGGTCTTTTGTGGTACCGGTTATCACCCAAAAACTTTCGGCTGCGCCTCTTTTGGTTACAGGAATGTTTTGTGCAGCAGGTACGGAAACCGAAGATGAAATTCCTGGAACCACAGCTACTTCTACACCATGATTTGCAGCAAACTCCATTTCTTCAGCACCACGACCAAAAACAAACGGGTCTCCCCCTTTTAAGCGCACCACGTGTACCCCTTCGGAAGCTCTTTGCACAATGAGTTCATTGATTTGCTCTTGTTGATATCGATAACACCCTTTTCGTTTGCCCACAAAAATTTGTTCCGCCTTGGATGCATATTCCAACAGGGCAGGATCTACCAAAGCATCATACAGCACAACATCGGCACTACGCAAGGCCTTGATACCCTTTAAGGTAATCAACTCCAAATCCCCGGGGCCAGCCCCTACCACTGTTAATTTTCCGTTATGCATGTTCCAACTCCAATTTTCTATAGTTCTCCAATTGTTCCAACACACTTTTGGCATCTTCCAAATAGCTTTTGGCGAACGTTTCGGATGGTGCATTTTTATTCAACTGAAGGGTCAAACTTTCAAAACTACCCTCAAATGATACTTTTCCAGATGACACATAGAGTTCATCAAAATCTTTAATGATGCTGGAATGGGTATTCACCTTTTGCTTCTCCGCGGTCAACAACGCTTTGGCCGAATTGACAATGGATTGATAGGAATAGTAGATACTGGCCGCCCACTTTCCTTCATTAAGCGCCTCTTCAGCATTATCAATTTTTTCTTGGCTTTCCAAGAACAATGTGGCCACCAAATCAACAATGACCCCGGCACATTCACCCACTCCAATCTCCTTTTTATATTTTTCCTCATTTCCCCAATCAATAAAATCTTCTGGGGTAAGGTTATCCACATCGGTAAGTGGCTTTAGGAAATCATAAAAATAATGCTGTCCTTGTTCGGCATAATAGTCCGTGAAAGATTTTCCATTGCCATTGGCTTCGAAATCGTCCAAGATCAAGCGCAAAGCCTGGGGACCTCTTTTACTCGGGATTTTAGCCACTTTATCAGCAAATACACCGTTTCCGTTTCCTAAATTTCCTCCACCCAGCAATACTTGAAGGGCAGGTGCCACCAATTTGTCCTTGGTTCGAACGGACATTCCCTGAAAGCCAATATGGGCCATATTATGTTGACCACAAGCATTCATACAACCACTAATTTTAATGACCACATCTGGATTTTTGATGTAGTGTGGATACTCTGCTTTGATCACCCGTTCCAACTCATCAGCGATTCCTGTACTACTGGCAATTCCCAAGTTACAGGTATCGGTTCCTGGACATGCAGTGATATCCAAGGCCTTGTTATAGCCAGCTTCGGCGAAGCCCAATCGCTTCAATTCTTGATAGAAAAATGGCACTAATTCTTCCTTAACAAAAGGAATCAATATATTTTGTCTGAGGGACAAACGAATCTCCCCAGCAGCATAGTCCTGTACCAACTTGGCCAATTCCCTGGCTTTATCGGTATAGAAATCACCCAAAAGCACTTTAATTCCGATAGCTACAAAGCCTTCTTGTTTTTGTGGCACCAAGTTGGTGGATTTCCATTGTTCAAAAGTATCTTTATCTTCAATAGCAACTTCGGGAGTTTCCACTTCAGCCACTTTTATTTCCGGGTAATTTTCGATGTTGATGGGATAGGTTTGATGCGGAACAGCGGTTTGTTCTTCTTCCAACAATTGTTTGAACCCATCCAAACCGATATCCTTCAACAAGAATTTCATACGGGCCTTAGCACGACTTTTTCGTTCGCCGTACCGGTCAAAAACCCGAATGACACCTTCCATTAATGGAACAATTTTATCGGTGGGCAAAAAGCTGTATAATTCATCCGCATGGCGGGGTTGAGAACCCAATCCACCGGCCAATAGCACCTTGAAGCCTCTTTCCCCATTTTGAATCTTGGCGATAAAGCCCAAATCGTGCATATAGGAAAGTCCGGTATCTTCATCACTTGCCGAGAAGGAGACCTTAAACTTTCTTCCCATTTCCTGTCCGATGGGGTTTCGCAAAAAGTATTCAAAAACGGCGTGGGCATAAGGAGAAACATCGAATGGCTCATTCACATCAATACCAGCTGTTTCACTGGCAGTAACATTCCTTACCGTATTTCCGCAGGCTTCCCGAAGGGTCACATCATCTTTTTCCAATTGCGCCCAAAGTTCGGGTGTGCGTTCCAAATCCACGTAGTGAATCTGAATATCCTGGCGTGTGGTAATGTGCAAACGACCTCTGGAATACTCATCAGAAACATCAGAAATTCGTAGGAGTTGATTGGAGGTCACTTTACCATACGGCAATTTAATCCGAACCATCTGAACCCCAGGTTGGCGCTGCCCATAAACCCCACGGGCCAAACGAAGACTCCTGAACTTTTCCTCATCCACTTCACCCCCTTTAAACTGGCGAATTTTCTTCTCCAGTTCAATAATATCTTTTTCAACAACGGGATTTTCTATTTCTGTTCTAAAACTCTGCATATTTCCTTTTTCCTATGTATTTAATAGGTTAATTTTATTGTAAATGGATTCCACACTCCCTGGTTTCCAAGGCTTTGACTGGGTCAAAATAGGTGCTGTTTTTGGGTAGATTATGCTCTTCTAGATACATATCTAAATCATCATCGGTCCAATAGTAAAAGGGACTTATCTTAAGGATACCATCTTTACTGTAGCTCAAAATATCTTTAGAAGTCCTCAATTCTGTTTGACGTATTCTAATATTTGAAAACCAAATATCTGGCGTATGTTCAGCCAGTGCTCTTCTAAAGGGTTCCAGCTTCACAATATCAGAGAACTCCGCATGCTCGGGTTGGTCAACTGAAGGAAAACCTAAGCGATGCTCAGTATAGGCTTTCGTTTCCTTTGGAACATAGGTGTTAAGGTTAAGGTTGAGCAAAGAAGTGAGGTATGAAGCATGCTCATAGGTTTCTGGCAAATTATAGCCAGTATCACACCAAACCACATTTATTCCCGGATCTATGGTGCTAAATGTGTTAAGAAGCACGGCCGAATATTTGCCAAAACTTGTAGTGACTATTCTCTTTTCGGATAACTGCAATGCCCAACTGATAATTTCCTCGGGCGGTATCCCTCTAAATTGCTTGTTATAGTAGTCCAAATTTATATCTAGCGCCATATTATATAATGTCTATCGTTTTAGTAGGAATTTCAAAAATAGAACTTATTATTGGAACAAAAAGCAAAATGAATCTTAAAATTACTTTTATCCTATAGTTTTAGTAGATTATAACAAATCTATGCCATCTGTTATAAAATCAGCATTGAAATCAATAACTTTTTTAGGAAATCAAATCGGCCAAGGTATTGTTCCGATACACATCCAAAGCACTATCCCGCACTTGGAGCATTAATTTGTGGACAGAGCATTCGCCTTCATCCGGGCAGTCATCACATTTTTCGTAGAAATTCAAGCTTACGCAGGGAACCATGGCTATGGGACCCTCCAAAACCCGCATCACGGCTGTCATGGGAATTTCATTGGGTTCTTTAATCAGGTAATAACCGCCGCCCTTTCCTTTTTTAGACCCAAGGAAACCATTTCGTCTGAGCGTAAGCAAAATACTTTCCAAAAACTTTTGGGAAATGTTCTCATGTTTGGCAATTTCCGCAATTTGTACAGGCTCTTTTGTTCCCACGGAAGCGAGATAGGTAAGTGCTTTTAGACCATATTTTGTCTTCTTGGAGAGCATCCCACGAATATAGCGAAAATTAACAATCCGCCTCTCAAAATATCATAGGTCTTCGCCAACTATTCCAAGGCTTGCTCAATATCTGCTATGATGTCCTTAATATGCTCCAACCCTACTGAAACCCGAACCATTCCATCTGTAATTCCCACGGATTCGCGGTCTTCCTTACTGAGTTTACTGTGTGTGGTGGAAGCTGGGTGTGTAACAATACTCCTTGCATCCCCCAAATTGGCTGAAAGGGACAACAATTCAATGTTGTCAAAGAACTTTCTTCCGGCTTCCAGACCTCCCTTCACTTCAAAAGCGACCACACAGCCTCCTGCTTTCATCTGTTTTTTGGCCAGTTCGTGCTGGGGGTGCGACTTCAAAAAAGGATACTTGACCCATTCAATTTTATCATGACCTTCCAAATAGGTGGCCAATTCCAAAGCATTGGAACAGTGTCTATCCACCCTAAGTGCTAAGGTTTCCAAACTTTTGGACAATACCCATGCATTAAAAGGGGAAAGTGCGGGGCCTGTGATACGTGAAAAACGATACACTTTATCCACCAACTCATTGCTCCCCACCGTGATTCCAGCCAATACGCGTCCTTGACCATCCATCAATTTGGTTCCGGAATGAATGACCAAATCAGCACCGAACTTAATAGGTTGCTGCAAATAGGGTGATGCAAAACAGTTATCAATTATAAAAATAACCCCATGCTTTTTGGCGATGTTGCCCAAACGTTCCAAATCCAATACATCTACCCCAGGATTGGTAGGCGATTCTACATAAATGATTTTAGTCTTAGGTGTAATCAAGCCCTCAACAGCATCCAAATCATTCGCTCCGAAATAGCTTGTGGTAATGTTCCATTTTGGAAAAAACTGGGTAAACAAGGTATGTGTCGACCCAAAAATACTTTTGCAGGACACCACGTGATCGCCACTTTCCAACAATGCCGCCAAAGTGGAATAAACTGCCGCCATTCCCGAAGCAAAAGCGAAACCATTCTCTGCTCCTTCCATTTTGCAGACCTTATCTATAAACTCCGACGAGTTAGGATTGGAATACCTTGAATAAATATTTCTGTCCTTTTCCTCTGCAAAAGAAGCCCTCATATCCTCTGCGTCCTCAAACACAAAACTGGAGGTCAAGTACATGGGACTGGAGTGCTCCAAAAATTGGGTACGCTCCATTTGCGTACGGATGGCTTCTGTTTCAAACTGCTTGCTACTCTTTCTCATATCTTTTCTGCTATTCTTAAAATATCACCGAATACCCCACGTGCGGTTACTGCAGCTCCTGCTCCAGCACCTTGGATCACCAAGGGGTTTTCTCCATAGGATTCCGTATAGATCTCAATAATGGAATCCGAACCTTTTACCTGCCCCAAGGCACTTTCTTTGGGCACCGAAATCAATTTAACCTCCAATATACCTTTGTCCTGTTGCAAATCGCCATGAAGGTCTCCCACATATCTCAGCACATGGCCTGCTACTTGTTCACTCTTGATTTTCGCGTAAATTTCATCCATCTCTCCAATACGGGAGTTGAAATCTTCAAATGAAAGTGTTCGCAATGCTTCAGGAATCAAATTTTCCACTGAAATATCCGAAAACTCGTTTTGCAAATCCAGTTCACGGGCCAAAATCAATAATTTTCTGCCCACATCATTTCCAGACAGGTCTTCCCTAGGATCGGGCTCAGTAAATCCTTTTTCCATCGCCTCCTTAATGATAGATGAAAATGAAGTATCCACTTCAGAAAACGTATTGAAAATGTAGCTCAACGAGCCTGAGAACACCCCTTTGATTCGGGTAATGTTTTCTCCCGATAAATGTAAAAGCTTAATGGTGTCAATAAGCGGAAGCCCAGCGCCCACATTGGTTTCGTACAGGTATTGTTTCTGATTTTTATCCAAACATTTTCGGATAGACTTGTATGTATCAAAGCTGAGGGTATTGGCGATCTTGTTCGAAGAAACCAAATCAAAACCATGCTTTATCAATAGCTCATAATTATCAACAAACGTTTTGCTAGCCGTATTGTCCACCGCAATCAGATTTTCCAAATGATGGGTTTTGGTGAAAGCTATAATGTCTTCTACCTGATAGGGTTTTCCTTCCTTTTCCAATCGCTTTGCCCAGTTGGCTCCGATTCCCTTCGCATCCAAAAGCACTTTTTTGGAATTGGCCACAGCAAAAACTTTGAGGTCGATGCCTTTTCTGCCTTCAATGCTTTTGTTGGAATCCAATAATTGTTGAATCAAAGTGCCTCCTACATTACCATGTCCAAATAGTGCCAAATTAATTTTCTTTGCGATTCCAAAGATCTGTCCGTGAATCACATTGATGGCCTTGTGCAAGTCCGTATTTTTGACCACCATGCTCACATTTTTACCCGTGACTGTGTTATTGAAAAGCAAGGGAATCACTTGATTTTTTACCAAGGCATTGAATGGTTTGTGAAAACTGCTCAGGTCCATTCCCACGATTGAAATTACCGAAACATCCTTCACTACGGTTATCTGATTTATATCGTGCGATGAATAGTCGGTCTCAAACTCTTGGTCCAACACTTTTTTGGCTTTTTCCGCCTTGGAAGCATCCACTACCAAACCAATGCCCCGCTCAGAAGAACCTTGGGAAATGATTCCAACACTTATGCCATTTACCCCCAAAGCCCTAAATATTCGGGCATCAATGCCCACTTTACCCAACAAACCACGTCCTTCCAAATTGATCAAGGCCATCTTATCCAATACTGATAAAGATTTAATACCTCCATTATTGGTTTTAGGACCAATCAATGTACCCTCGTTATCATCATTGAACGTATTACAAATCCGCAAGGGAATATTCTTTTCAATTAGAGGGATGATGGTCTTGGCATGAAGGATGTTGGCTCCAAAATTGGCCAACTCATTGGCCTCATCATAGGAGATGACATCAATCAATTTCGCATCGGGCACCAAATCTGGATTGGCGGTAAAAATGCCATCCACATGGGTGTAATTAATCAATTCCGAAGCATCCAAAAAGTTGGCCAAAAGCGCCGCGGAATAGTTGGTTCCGTTCCTGCCCAAAGTAGTGGTAATTCCCTCTTTGGTAGATCCAATGAAACCAGTAACCACAGCAATGGTATCCGAATCCAAGTCGTGAAAACAACGAATCACATTTTCTTTGGAAATGCCATGGTCAACTTCTGCGTTGTTGTGGGTATCATCTGTTTTAATCAAACTTCTTGAATCGACCAACTGTGCTTTTAATCCCAATTGGTTCAACAATGCTGTAACGGTTTTCCCTGAAATCAACTCTCCAAAAGACAACAATTCATCTTTGGTACGGAGACTGTAATCGCCCGTTAAGGACACTCCACTTAAAATCTTTTCAATTGCTTTAAGTTCTTCTTTGAGGTCAACCCCATCAAAATCATTTTCTTGATATAATGAAAAAGCCTTCAAATCTTCAGTAAACGACTCCCCTTTAGCTGCTTTTTCCAAAAGGTTTTCCAATTGGTCGGTAGCTTTTCCCCGAGCGGAAACAACCACGGCAAAATGTTCATTGTCGTTTGCGCGTTTGCTGATAATCTTCAAAACACGCTCAATGCCCTCACCATTGGCCAAGGATTTTCCACCAAATTTTAGAATCTTGATGCGCTCATGCTTTCCATTTTTCTGAAAAACAGTTTCCAATAGCTTTTCCAACTGCTCAAACTCCATCAAAAAAGCATCGTGCCCATGCAAGGACTGTACCTCACCGTAGGTGACATTGGTATTCGCCAGGGCCAACCGCTTAAAGGTTTCCTTGTTTTCTTCGGCGGTAAAGAACAAATCCGAATTGACCCCAACAATATGAATTTTGGTATCGCTATCCTGAAGTGTTTTGAAAGCTTCATCCCCATTTCGGGTAATATCGATGGTCTTCAAGAGTTGGTTCATTAATTTATAGGCCGATAATTGAAAGCGCTCCTGCAATTTCTTGCCATGGTGCATCAACCAGCTTTCCACATTAAAGACCTGAAGTTCCTCATTGGTACTACGCTTGAAGCGCTCCTTAAAAGATTCCGGGGTACGATAGCACAACATCGCGTGCATACGGGCATCGTGAACAGGCTGCTTGGAATTCACCAAAAACTGCTCTTGAATCTGGCAGTTGGCAATCAACCAATCAGTGGATTTCCAATCGGAGGCCACTGGAATCAAATGTTCGGTAATAGCAGGATTGAACGCAGCCATCTCCCATGCAATTCCACCGCCCAAAGAACCACCAATGATAGCAAACAGTCGGTCGATTTTCAACTGTTCCAATCCCAAAAGGAAGATTCGGGCCACGTCTCCGGCCACAAAATCCTTATAATTCTCAATGACAAATCCATCGTAACCATTCCCGGGAATGTTGAAGGCCAAAATGGTGTACGTATCGGTGTTGATACACTTGCCCTCCCCTATCAAATCGGACCACCAACCCTCTTCACCAGCCACATTGGAGTTTCCGGTAAGGGCATGGTTTACCAAAACAATGGGGGCAGTATATAGGGGTTGCCCAAAAGTTTGATACGATAATTTAAGATTCTGTACAGACCCCTGTATCGTTTGAAATTTGTCTATGGCCAAATGCCGTAATTCCATATTATAAATTTTTAACCCGTAGGGTTAAGGATATTATTATTGTATGGCTATAAGAAAGTGTGGGTAGAAACTACCTATGGTGTTATCTATTCCCGCATGGGATAGAATGTAGCACCTTCATGACACAAGGGGTCAAGGGTTGCTAAGGCTTCATAGGGTCTATTCCCTCCACCTTTCTTGATAACTATTCAATACGTGTTTGAACTTTGAGCGACAAATATACAGACGGAACAACCGAAATTCCTAATCTTTTTGGAAAAATTCACAGAAGACCCGTGATTTCCTCTACCTCAAAACTGAGAACTCAATATTGGAATCTGTAAATACGGTATGGGTCTGGGTTTTAAAATCCGATTCATCCGCCTTAAAGATATTTTCCACATAGGTTTGCGGGTTCAAATCAATCAAAGGGAACCAAGTACTCTGTACTTGAACTTGTAATTTATGCCCCTTTTTGAAGGTGTGAAAGACATCCTGCAATTTAATGTTCACATCGGTTTTTTGATTGGGCGTAAAAGGTTCTGGGTTGGAAAAACTATTCCTGAATCGACCACGCAATACTTCGCTTCGTACCATTAAGTGGTAATTGCTCATTCTAAGGTGGTCTTGCATTTCTTCGTTGGTCTCGGAATCGGCCGGGTGCACATCGATGACCTTCACAATCCAATCTGCGGCGGTACCCGTAGTAGCTACTTTTAATTTCGCCATGATATCGCCTGCTAGGGTCAAATCCTCATCCAATATATCCGTTTCAAAGACCAAAACATCGGAACGTCTGGCGGCAAAACGCTGGTCGTCCGTCATGTATTTTCTAGGTGTGAAAACGGTTTTCACATCTTCAGAATAGGGCACCGGTTTTTTAATATCACTGATGAACTGGATTCCATTGACTCCTTTTTGTTCTGAAGTCAGTTCTTGGTCTTCGGAAAGGTACATGGTCTGTTTCACCATATTTGCAGGTGGCCATGTATCATATTGCTTCCACTCTTTTTTACCGGTGTCAAATACATAAGCTTCGGGCAAACCGGAGTTCATATCTCCATCACCTTTTAAAAAATGATTGAAGAACTTTGTCTCAATGTTATCTTGGAAAAACTCGGAAATGGAATCTCCAAAGTAGTAGTTGCCCACCAAGCTTCGTCCCCCACGACTGGCCCATCGGCCATGATCCCAAGGACCAAAAACCATGGTATTGTAGTTTCCATCATTGTGCTTTTCAATATTCTTGTAGGTTTCCAAGGGTCCGTATAAATCCTCGGCATCAAACCATCCTCCCACAATCATGGTGGCCACACTGCTCTTTATATCTTTTAAATGCTGAATGAGTCCACGGCTTTGCCATAGTTCGTCATAATTGGGATGTTCTTTGAGCTCGTTCCAGAAAAAATCATCGGTAACTCCTTCAGGTCGCATAGTGGGGGTGTCCGCGGTTTCATATTCGTAGAAATAATCCAAATTTTGGAGTGGTCCTGCGTCCAAGAAAAACTGATACTGATCCTCCGTAGGCAACTCTGGAAGCACATACCATGCTGTATCAATGGGTTGATCCCCATTGGGCCTGGGTGTACCAAAAAGAGCAGTAGCTCTAAAATAGCTCAACAAATACGCTCCGTTATGGTGGAAATCATCAAAAAAGAAATCCCCAATACAAGCTTGGGGCGATGCCGCTTTCAGTGCTGGGTGTGCATCTACCGTGGCATAGGTGGCATAAAACCCCGGATACGAAATCCCCCAAACCCCTACTTTGCCATTGTTGTTCTCTACATTATTTACCAACCAGTCAATAGTGTCATAAGTGTCCGAGCTTTCATCCACTTGGTCATTGGAAGTCTTATTGGGAATATAGGCTCGCATATTCTCATAATGCCCCTCGCTCAACCATCGCCCCCGAACATCTTGGTAGACAATGATATTCCCTTCCTTCATCAAATTCACATTGGGGCCAATCTGGGTTCTAAAATTCCCCGGCCCGTAGGGTTGCGAACTGTATGGGGTTCGCTGCATCAGGATGGGGTACTCTTTTGAGGTATCTTTGGGAGAATATATGGTGGTATGCAATTTTATGCCATCCCGCATTTCTATATCCACTTCTTCTTTGGTATAATGGTCGGCTACATAAGTGTCAACTGCCGTTGACTCCGTTTTTGTTGTTTTTTTGCAGCTTATTACAACAAATGATAAACAAAGACCCAAGAATAGGATGCGGACTGAAGTTTTCATGCTTTTCGAATTTTGATGCTCTAAAACTACTAAAGTTCGAGGGAGTATGCCAACAAAAAAAGGAGCCCATAAAAAGCTCCCTTATTCTCTGTTTGTTTTGATAGGTATTTATAATCTGAAGGCTTCCTTCACTTTGTCTACCATATCCAATTTTTCCCAAGTGAATAATTCCACTTCTTTCTGGATTCTTCCATTATAGGGCGATTCAAAAACTTTTGTTACGGTTTGCGGTTCCTTTCCCAAATGCCCGTAAGCTGCCGTTTCCAAGTAGATAGGATTTCTCAACTTTAATCGGTCTTCAATGGCAAAAGGTCGCATATCAAAAAGTTCCGAAGCTTTTTTGGCGATTTCACCATCGGACATCCCCACGTTGGCCGAGCCGTAGGTCTCCACAAAAAGGGAAGTGGGCTCCACCACTCCGATGGCATAACTTACTTGCACCAATATTTCATCGGCCACCCCAGCAGCCACCAAATTTTTGGCGATATGGCGTGCAGCATAGGCGGCACTTCGGTCTACTTTACTGGGATCCTTTCCGCTGAAAGCGCCACCACCATGAGCACCTTTACCTCCGTAGGTGTCCACGATTATTTTTCGTCCGGTCAGTCCAGTATCTCCATGAGGACCACCAATCACAAATTTTCCAGTAGGATTGATATGGTATTTGATTTTATCGTTGAACAACAACTGAATGCTCTCAGGCAACAATTCTTTCACTTGGGGAATAAGAATATTTATAATATCCTTTTTAATCTGGGCCAACATTTCTTCATCTGCACCAAATTCATCATGCTGTGTTGAAATCACAATGGTATCGATACGCTGCGGCACATTATCATCCGAATACTCGATAGTTACCTGTGCCTTGGCATCGGGACGTAGATAGGTGATTTTGTCTCCCTCTCTCCGCAATTCAGCCAATACCTGAAGGATTTTGTGCGAAATATCCAGCGCCAAGGGCATATAATTGTCAGTTTCCTTGGTGGCGTATCCGAACATCATCCCTTGGTCACCAGCTCCCTGTTCTTCTTTATTGCCACGATCCACCCCTTGGTTAATGTCCTGTGATTGCTCGTGAATCAACGAAATCACCCCGCAAGAATCACCACTGAATTTGTATTCGCCCTTGGTATAGCCAATCTGGTTGATCACCTCCCGGGCAATACTCTGCAAATCCACATAGGTATGACTTTTCACCTCCCCTGCCAGCACCACTTGACCTGTGGTTACCAAGGTTTCACAAGCCACTTTGCTATCGGGGTCAAAGGCCAAGAAATTATCTAAAAGAGCATCACTAATTTGGTCCGCAATCTTATCTGGGTGTCCTTCACTAACGGACTCTGATGTAAACAAATATGCCATTATTCTTAATTATTGAGGTTGCTTTGACCAAAGCCCTGCAAAGAAGTTCCAGACCCTATAGAAGAGATGCCAAATTATGTTTGGCACGAACTGCTTTAGCATTTTTGGAGGTTGCAATCAGTCAAATCTGTCCTCATTTTGAAGGGCAAAAGTACATATTTGGAACATATTTTAAAACTTTGTTTTATACTTATCCCCATAGTCCCATTTCAAAGAGTTTTTTTTCTTTGACTGATTATACTTTGTATATTGCGGCTTGCGTTAGCCTAATCATTAAACACCAACCTTAAAACACTAACACCCTATGCATATTGCGGTAGCAGGAAACATTGGCGCCGGAAAGACCACCCTTACCAACTTATTGGCAAAGCATTATAAATGGGAAGCCCATTTTGAAGATGTGGTGGACAATCCGTATTTGGATGATTTCTACACGCAAATGGCACGTTGGAGTTTTAACCTGCAAATCTACTTTTTAAACAGCCGCTATCGCCAAATTCTAAAAATTAGGGAAACGGGAAAAAATGTAATCCAAGATCGGACCATTTATGAAGATGCCCACATTTTTGCCCCCAACCTGCATGCCATGGGGTTGATGACCAACCGCGATTACGAAAATTACAAAGGGCTGTTTGAGCTAATGGAAAGTTTGGTTCAACCACCCGATCTTTTAATCTATCTGCGTAGTTCCATTCCCAATTTGGTCAACCAAATCCATAAGCGCGGGCGGGATTATGAAAATTCCATTTCCATTGACTACCTCAGCCGCTTGAACGAACGCTACGAAGCTTGGGCCAACACCTACGAAAAGGGCAAGTTGCTCATCTTTGAAGTGGACAACCTTAATTTTGTGGATGAACCCGAAGATTTGGGCAAAGTAATCAATCGTATTGATGCTGAGATTCACGGGTTGTTTGAGTAAAATTCAAACCAAAACTTCCACCCTTCGCCCTTTTCCCATCATAATTCGGTGGATATCGGTATATTTAATTGCTGTATGAAATTCCCAGTAGTCAAAAATTCATGAAAGCTTTAGTGTACGAAAACTTTGAAGGTGTATTGAGTATTCAATCTGTGCCAGACCCTACGCCCAGCGATTATGGCGTGGTGGTAAAAGTGGAAGCTACCGGACTTTGCCTGAGCGATTGGCATGGGTGGATGGGGCATGACCCCGACATTAAACTACCTCATGTCCCCGGTCATGAATTGGCGGGCACTGTAGCAGCCATCGGAAAAAATGTTGCAAACTTTAACATTGGTGACCGCGTTACTGTACCCTTTGTCTGCGGATGTGGCACTTGTGGCGAATGCAAATCGGGCAACCACCAAGTGTGTGACCATCAATCGCAACCCGGTTTTACGCACTGGGGTTCCTTTGCAGAATATGTGGCTCTAGATTATGCAGACACCAATTTGGTCAAAATTCCTAACGAAATCACCTATGAAACCGCGGCTATTTTAGGTTGCCGATTTATCACTGCATTTAGGGCTGTTGTGGAACAAGGAAAAGTAACCGGTGGGCAATATGTGGCCGTGCATGGCTGCGGAGGGGTTGGGCTTTCGGCCATTATGATTGCAAATGCATTGGGAGCACATGTTATTGCCGTTGACATCAATGATGATACCTTATCCCTCGCGAAAGAACTGGGAGCTGTGGACACCGTTAATGCCCAAAAAAGTGCGGATGTTGTGGCCGAGGTCAAAGCATTGACCCATGGTGGCGCACATGTATCGCTTGATGCGTTAGGAAATCCAACCACCTGTTTCAACTCCATTGCCAATCTTAAAAAACGGGGCAAGCATATTCAAGTGGGATTAATGACCGGAGACCACAAACATCCTAAAGTTCCTATGGATATGGTGATTTCCAATGAACTGGAAGTCCTCGGAAGCCACGGTATGCAAGCCTTTAAATATCCAGAAATGCTGGAAATGATTCGAACAGGGAAACTCAACCCTCACAAACTCATAGAACGTACCATCACTTTGGAAGATGCCATCACTGCGCTTCCAAATATGCATAACTTTGAAAATAAAGGTGTACTGGTCATCAACTCATTTTAAATCAACAAAACCAACCACATGAAAACAAAACATTTCAACAAACTACCATTACTTGCAATTGTATTTTTTGTTCACATCAACCTTTCTGCGCAGCAATTGACCCAAGTTCCCTCGGAAGAAGTGGGCCTATCTTCGGAACGACTTAATGTGCTTACCGAAACCTTTCAAGATTATGTGGATGATGGAAAACTATCAGGAGCTGTTGCTCTTGTTGCCCGAAAAGGTAAAGTGGCCTATTTTGAATCCTTTGGAAAGAGCGACATGGAAAGTAACACACCCATGGCGAAAAATTCCATTTTCCGGATTGCCTCACAGACCAAGGCCATTGTGAGTGTTGGCGTGATGATTCTTCAAGAAAGGGGCAAATTGCTGATTACCGACCCCGTAGGGAAATATATACCGGCCTTTATGAAAACCAAAGTGGCGGTTGCAAAAGATGATGGTTCCTATGACATTGTTGATGCCGACAGACCCATTACCATTCGTGATTTGCTTACCCATACCTCTGGGGTTGCCTATGGCGGTGGAATTGCCAAAGATTTATGGGAAGAAGCCAAAATCCAAGGTTGGTATTTTGCGGATCGGGACGAACCTATTCAGGCTACGGTAAACCGAATGGCAGCACTTCCATTTGAATCGCAGCCCAGAGAAAAATTTGTGTATGGCTACAACACCGATATTTTGGGAGCCTTAATTGAAGTGGCTTCAGGAGAACCCTTGGATGTTTTCTTGAAAAAGAACATCCTTGACCCTATTGGCATGACCGATACCCATTTTTATCTTCCCCAAGACAAAAGAGAACGTTTGGCTACGGTATACTCTACCACGGAAAACGGGTTGGAGCGTGCTCCAAATCCCGGTGGTATGGTGGGCCAAGGCGCTTATGTGGACGGACCAAGAAAAAGCTTCTCCGGAGGTGCAGGTTTTTTGAGTACGGCCATGGACTATGCCAAATTTTTACAAATGATGCTCAACAAAGGTGAGTTCAATGGGAATCGTATTATTTCTCGCAAAACCGTAGAATTGATGACTACCAATCATCTCCCTTTTCCGCTTAATGAAGGGCAAGGTTTTGGATTAGGCTTTTCTACCGTAGAAGACTTGGGACTTCGTGGCACCTTGGGTTCTGAAGGTGAATTTGCTTGGGGTGGTGCCTACCATTCCACTTATTGGGCCGACCCCAAAGAGGAAATGCTAGTGGTATATTTCACCCAATTGATTCCGGCCAGAAATATTGATGATCATGGAAAACTAAGAGCTCTAGTTTATCAGGCATTGACCGATTAAGGCATTATGATCAGAAAAGTATTTAAAAAAATCAGCTGGAAATATGCACTTGGAGAGATTCTACTGATTTTCATTGGTATCACCGCGGCAATTTGGTTCAATAACTGGAACGAATCCCAGAAATCCCAAAAAATTGAAATCCGCTCGCTGCAGGAAGTCGCCAACGCTGTTAACCAAGATTTGGAAGATATCGAGGAAAATATATTCGGGTTCACCCAAAGGGTGAAATTATATAGCCTTCTTATGGAACATATGGAGAAGGACATTCCCCTTACCGAAGAGCTTGAGAAAAGATTACCATTCTTTATGGGAACCAGTATTTTTTTCTCCAATTCAGGCCCTTATGAAACCTTAAAATCCAGAGGTATGGAAATTATTGCCAACGATAGCATCCGACTAGAGATTTCGTTGTATTATGATTTTGAATATGAGAAAATCCAATCTTCCGAAAAAGAACATTACCAGCATTTTCAAGATTATATAAAACCTACGTTGATGCTTAATTTTGAGTTTATCAACCACAAACCTGTTCCCTTGGATTATGAAAAATTGATGAACGATTTCGAGTTTAAACAAACGATTTATTGGGCGCTTGTAACGGACAGTTATATGTTGAGCCTTTATGAAAACTTAAAACAAAAAGGGATTTCCCTACGGGAAAACCTCAATGCTGAAATTACTCGATTGAAGAGTTAGCTACACTTTCATGTGTAAGTATCAGATATTTTCTTCCATTCCCTCACCCAAACCACCCGTTCCCTAATTATGGGTTTCATTCGGTTGATTTTCAACGTAGTTTTCAAATAATAACTCCGCCCATTGCGGCCAAAAATTTGAAAATTATGGAACTCAAGAAAAATCCAAATCTGGAATTGAAACGAAACAACACCCTTTATTTTTTTATTGGGATGGCTGTGATATTGCTCCTAGCCTACTTAGCCTTGGAATGGAAAACGTATTATTCAACAGATGCATGGGACAATGCAGGCCTAAAAATTCAGGATGAACTTATCGAGGAAGTACCCCTGACTTTTCAGAAACTACCAACCCCACCACCAAAAATTCAAGCACCACCAGCAATTGAAATTGCCAAAGATGATGAAGAAGTGGTTGAAACAGTCATTGAATCTACCGAAAGCAATGAGGATACCGAAATTACACCCCTTGAAAGTATCGAAGTCGCCGAGACGGATGAGCCTGAAATAGTGCCATGGATAAGCATTGAAAATGCTCCTGTTTTTCCAGGATGTGAGGTCATCTCCAATGAAGATGAGAAGAAAGCCTGTTTTCAGCAGATGATGCAAAAACACATTCAAAAACACTTCCGATACCCTGAACCTGCCCAAGAAATGGGGTTGCAGGGTCGGGTCAACATCATTTTCACCATTCAAAAGGACGGTAGCATCGGTGATGTACAAATGCGAGGACCCCATGAAATTTTGGAAAAAGAAGCGGCCAGAATTATATCCAAACTCCCAAAAATGACCCCAGGAAAGCAACGTGGCAATCCAGTAAAAGTGCCTTTTTCCATTCCTATAACATTTAAATTGCATTAAAGTCACATCGAGCGCAGTCGAGATGCATGGAAACGCATACTACTTAATAGGTTCTCGACTGCGCTCGAACTGACCATGAACTCTCCAAAACAAGAAGACTTTTCCATCGTTTGGCTATTTTTAGTAGTTTAGAGGGCACTACATTTTAAACCAAACTAACTTGAAAACACTCCGATTTATCCTTTTTATGCTGCCCCTAGGCCTATTTTTTTTAGCTTGTCAGCCCTCAAAAGAACAAGTAAAAAAAGACTATACCACTTGGTCATCCTATCTGGGTGGCCCGGACCGAAACCATTACTCCACCTTATCACAAATCAATAAGGAGAATGTAAAGAACCTGAAAATGGCATGGTCCTATTCGGCCAAGGACAGTGGTCAAATGCAAATGAACCCTATTGTGATCGATACCATGATGTATGGGGTAACGGCTGCCCTTCGAGCTGTGGCCATTCATGCAGGAACTGGAAAAGAGTTATGGCGTTTTGGAGATTCCCTTCGCCTAAATTTATCTACTAGCAGGGGTGTTTCGTACTGGTCCAAAGGAGAGGACAAACGAATTTTATACACAGCAGGGCCCAATTTGTATGCCATAAATGCTTTGACGGGCAAACCCATTTCGTCTTTCGGCGAAAATGGAAAAATAGACCTTCATTCAGGGATGCCCGATTCTGCAAAAAACAAGTTTTTGATTTCCAATACGCCTGGAACCGTGTATAAGGATTTAATCATTATGCCGGTTCGCGTTGGGGAAGATGTGGGTTCTGCTCCGGGCAATATCATGGCCTTTAATATTATCACTGGAACAGTTGAATGGGTTTTTCACACCATTCCGCATCCCGATGAAGAAGGATACGATACTTGGGAAAATAAAGACGCCTACCAAAGAGATATCGTTGGGGCGGCCAACAACTGGTCCGGAATGTCGCTCGATGAAGAAACTGGGATTGTTTACATCCCCACAGGTTCCGCATCACCGGATTTTTACGGTGGATTACGGAATGGCTCCAACCTGTTTGCCAATACGTTGTTGGCCTTAAATGCCGAAACCGGGGAACGCATTTGGCATTTTCAGTTGATTCACCATGATGTTTGGGACCGAGACCTTCCTGCCCCACCCAACCTCATCACGGTAGAACGAGACGGAAAGAAAATTAAAGCAGTCGCCCAAGTCACCAAACAAGGTTACGTCTATGTTTTTAATCGTGCTACCGGAGAACCGCTGTTTGATATTGAAGAAGTTCCCGTTCCAGCTTCCACTTTGGATGGCGAAGAAGCATGGCCTACCCAACCTATTCCCGTAAAACCAAAGCCCTTTGCCAGATTGGCCAAGGATTTAACAGAAGCTGATGTAAGTCCGTATGCGGAAAATAAAGAGGAGCTTCAAGAAATTATCCGCAATATGGATAGACGGGAATTTGCACCTCCCAGCCTTGCAACCAATGTGCTTTTTCCGGGGCTTGATGGTGCCGCTGAATGGGGAGGTGCTGGTGCCGACCCAGAGGATGGCATCATTTATGTCAATTCCAATGAAATTCCCTGGTACTTGCAGATGGTGGAAAACGAAATGGTTACCGAAGAAGCCCCTTTGGGAGAACTGGTGTATAATCGTTACTGTGTGATTTGCCACCAGAAAGACCGAAAAGGAATGGCGGCTAGTGGGTATCCTTCTCTCATCAACATCAAAGATTCTAAGACCAAAACGGAAGTTTCTGAGTTGATTGCCAACGGAAAAGGCATGATGACCGGATTTCCACAAATTCCCGAAGATGAAAAAGAGGCGTTGCTCCAATTTCTTTTTGATGAAAAAAGCGAGATGGTCACCCAAGATGCTTCTGAAGCCTACCCACTTCCCTATAAGTTCAAGGGCTACACGCGATTTCAGGATAGCAAAGGCTATCCCGCGATAAGTCCACCATGGGGTACCCTACATGCCATAGACTTAAATACTGGCGACTTTTTATGGTCCATTACTTTGGGTGATATACCCGAAGCCCGAGCAGAGGGTGACCCCATAACAGGAACACAGAACTATGGAGGTCCCGTGATCACCGAAAATGGATTATTGTTCATTGCTGCTACCATAGACGGGCATTTAAGGGCTTTTGACAAGCAAACCGGAGAACTGCTTTGGCAATACAAATTGCCCGCTCCCGCCTTTGCTACACCTACCATGTATGAGGTCAATGGAAAACAGTATATCGCTGTGGCCTGCGGTGGTGAAAAACTGGGCACAAAACCGGGAGATCAAATTGTTGCCTTCGCACTGGAAGATTAACCGCATAAAAAAACCACGCCAAGGCGTGGTTTTTTCAGCTTTTGATTTTTAAAAGCGAGCGCTAATTCTTTGCCTTAGCACTTTTATATTGTTGGATCATTTGCTCCAATTCTTCTTTGGAACCGGCTTCAAACTCTTTTACTTCATCCATAACCTCTCCACCATCCTCATAGCTTGAAGTTACGATTGCTTTGTAAGCTCCCTCAGCCGTGTTACTGATTTCCACCGTAAACTTTTTCTCGATGGTCTTGGTTTCCTTCATGCCCTCCTCAGAAATGGTGATGACGTTTCCATTTTCCTTAACCATGCTCAATTCATCTCCTGATGACATGCTCACCAAACTTGGCGCGATGACCAAGGCCACAACGGACATCAACTTCAACAAAATATTTAGGGAAGGACCAGAAGTGTCCTTAAAAGGATCACCAACCGTATCACCTACTACAGCAGCTTTGTGGGCATCGGAACCTTTACGACCTTCACTCTCGATAGTCTTTTTCGCGTTATCCCATGCACCACCGGCATTGGATTGGAAAATGGCCATCAACACACCAGCCGTGGTGACACCAGCCAATAAACCACCCAACATTTCAGCACCACCGATAAAACCAATGGCAACAGGAACAGCAATCGCCAATAAACCTGGCAATACCATTTCCTTGATGGATGCTTGTGTGGATATGGCTACACATTTTTCGTACTCAGCAACACCATCGGCAGCATCAAATATTTTTCTATCCGCTTCGGAAGCCTTGGAAATATCGGAATCGTATTTACGCATCACTTCCAAAGCTGCTTTGAGTTGAGGAATATCCCGAAACTGTCGACGAACTTCTTCAATCATGGCCATAGCCGCTCTTCCTACAGCATTCATTGAAAGTGCAGAGAATACGAAAGGAAGCATACCTCCAATCAAAAGTCCGGCCATAATATCGGGTTGTGACACATCGATGGATTGAACACCAGCAGTCTTCATAAAAGCAGCAAATAACGCTAAGGCCGTTAACGCGGCAGAAGCAATCGCAAATCCTTTACCAATGGCGGCAGTGGTGTTTCCTACAGCATCCAATTTATCGGTACGCTCACGAACTTCACTGGGCAGTTCAGCCATCTCGGCGATTCCACCAGCATTATCGGAAATAGGTCCATAGGCATCAACGGCCAACTGGATTCCTGTATTGGCCAACATACCCACGGCTGCAATGGCGATTCCATATAGACCTGCAAAATGATGTGATACCAAAATCGCGGCAGCAATCAATATAATAGGAATAGCAGTAGACATCATACCCACACCCAAACCAGCAATGATATTTGTAGCAGAACCCGTTTCTGACTGACGCACAATTGAGTTAACCGGTTTTTTTCCTGTTCCTGTATAATATTCAGTGACCTTACCTACCAACAATCCGGCTACTAGTCCGGCAATGGTAGCCCAGAAAACACCCATGGCAGAATATTCCTTTCCAGCCTCCACCCAAGATTCGGGCAACATGGCATTTATAATAAAATAAGAAGCAACCAACATGAGTCCAGCTGAACCAAACTCACCAATGTTCAAAGCGGTCTGTGGATTTCCTCCATCTTTCACTTTCACAAAGAATGTTCCAATAATCGACATTACAATTCCAATGGCAGCCAATGCCAAAGGCAAGTATACGGCACCTAAACCATCAAAGGCAGCTTGAAACTCTGGCAACCCAGCAAAAACAGCACCCAATACCATGGTACCAATAATGGATCCCACATAGGATTCAAAAAGGTCAGCACCCATACCGGCAACATCCCCAACGTTATCCCCAACGTTATCTGCAATGGTAGCAGGATTCAACGGGTGATCTTCAGGAATACCAGCTTCCACCTTACCTACAAGGTCTGCGCCAACATCTGCAGCTTTGGTATAGATACCCCCACCCACACGGGCAAAAAGGGCTATGGATGATGCACCCAAGGAAAAACCGGAAAGTACATTCAATACTTCACCAAGTTCCCAGCCTTGTCCGCTGTATATCATAAAAAGTCCACTTAAACCAAGAACTCCAAGACCTACAACACCAAGACCCATTACAGCACCGCCGGCAAAAGCCACTTCCAAGGCCTTACCTAGAGAAGTACGGGCAGCATTTGTGGTTCGAACATTAGCTTTTGTAGCTACTTTCATTCCGATGAAACCTGCCAAAGCTGAACAAATGGCCCCAACAATAAAGGAGACGGCCACCATACCGTTCGAACCTGCTTCGTTACTCCCTTTGAAGAACAACAAAACGGCTACGGCGATGACGAATATGCTCAATATTTTATATTCCGCTTTTAGAAATGACATTGCCCCATCTGCAATGTTCTTGGCGATTCTTGCCATTTTATCGTCCCCAACTTCCTGTTTTGAGACCCATACGTTCTTCACAAACACGTACAGTAAGCCCAGGATACCAAATGCGGGCAAAAATTTCACAATTAAATCCATAGTTTGTAGTTATTTAAGATTTTTTTTAATGGCAGCTAATGTAGTAAAATACGAAGTAATAAAAAAAATGCGCTTTTGATTATTAAAAGCGCATAAATTCCACGTCTGTGTTATCTATATAGTATAGGTTCGTTTCTTTTTGTGCTCACTTTCCTCATAGCGTTTTACACATTCATGATAAATGGCTATGGCCTCATTGACATCGCCCCAACCTCCGGTATCAACCTTCTTCTTTTCCAGGTCTTTGTACACTTGAAAAAAGTGCTCTATTTCTTTTAATCTATGCGGGTTTAATTCGCTGATATCATCTCTTTTGCTCCAAATAGGATCCGATACGGGCACACAAATCAATTTTTCATCTGGCCCTTTCTCATCTGTCATGTGGAAAACCCCCACGGGTTTCACCTCCATCACCACCATAGGGTATGTGGGTTCAGTTCCTAATACCAAAACATCCAATGGGTCATGATCCAAAGCTAAAGTCTCTGGCACAAAGCCATAATCACCGGGATACATCATGGAAGAAAAGAGGGTTCGATCAAACCTGATCTTATGTAGGGTAAAATCGTATTCGTACTTGTTTCGGCTACCTTTTGGAATTTCAATCAATACATCGAAAGTAACGGGTTCTTTTTTGGACATTTTTGAAGTTTTGTTTTTGCAAAAATAGCCCGTATTACTGGAAAAGGGTAAGGAAATTGGTGTTTTTCCTTTAATTAAAAATTAAATCCGAAGCTTCCTGTGATTCCGAATGGTCGGGCATCGGGATTATCCAAGTAGTTACCCCTAAAGTTGAAATCTATCCGGAAAATCTTAAAGATATTCCCCACTCCAAAGGAATACTCCCAATATACTTGGTCTTCGGGAGCCCTTAAAGGGATATTGGTAGGAGAACTGAGTGCAATATTTTCATCGGAAAGTTGCCCCCAAGCCCCACGTAGCCCAACTATTTCCCTGAGATTAAGTTTACGTAGCAGTGGAATTCTCGAAAACAGCCTTCCATTAAAGTTATGTTCCAAGTGCACCGTGGCGTAAGTATCGGTGACAAATTCATAGAAATCCAGATTTGGGAAAGTATTGTAAAGGGAAAACAGCGTCTGGTTCCCCGGAATAACGCTTAAAAGGCCTAAAGGCACCTCACCAAAGGTCTTTCCCAGTTCCACGCTACTGGTCAATCTTCCAAATCCACCTATTTCCCAGGGTTGGCGATAGGAAAACTGAATGCGCTCATAGTCAAAATCACTTTCCAAAAAACCACGTATACCTTTGGTGTAGTTTAACACAAGAGTGCTGTGATCATCATTGATGTTTACACGTTCCACACCGTATCCTATTGTCCTCTTTCCAGGCGTGTAGATCAAAGCTGTACTGAGGTCAAATTGTTTTACTTCCGATGCTATCCCGGTCGGGGACTCCAAATCCACATAATCCAGGCTGAAAGCTTCTGGAAGGGCCGAGCTCAATGTTCTAAAAGACCCCCCAAAAATGACTCTAAAATTCTTGACCGGTTCCATTTCAACACCAAAAGTGGATAGGTTGATGTTGGTCAATCGATCATTGGAACCCACAGTCACCAGAGAAGAGGAGGCAATACTTCTACCCAGAACATCATACGTACTGGTCAGACTCAGCCCCAATTGTTCAATATCCCTTCTATTTCCTCCCTGGATAATGAGCCTCGTCTTTCTATCCAGCAAAAACTTGCCTGAAAATCCGTGTTTGAACTTTCGATCATCAAAACCGTAAGCCATATAACCTTCCAAACGCCAAGGGTCGTTCTGGCCAAAATAGGTCCTTGCGCCGCCTCGCAAGCGAATGCCTTCGGCATCATTGAATCCAAAGGAGCTGTAGATGTCACCAAGATCAATATTCCACTTGTCAATCTCAATATAGCCTGAACCCAAAATACTGACAATGTCATAGTAGGTACGGAACTTGGGAACCGTTTTTAGGGTATCGAGCAATTTAAAAATCCCGGATTCATCATCATTAAGGGTTTCCAGGCGGGCATTTTTCCAAAACGTACTGTCCCGAGCAAACACTCTTGGGTCATACGGGTCGGATTCCGACTTGTAAAATGTTTCGGGATGGTTGGTGTTGAACTTGTAATTATCGAAAACCGTGGTACGTTTTCCATACACTCCACGCGATTTTTCCTTTTTGGAAAAAGCAAAATCGCTTAACATATAGTCCCGCTTCAACAAAAAGACCGAATCATTGACCACCTCAAAATCCTGCTCAATATAGATTTCCTTTACCCAGTTGATATTGGCACTTTTGGTGACCTGCATGTTAATTTTCTTGATGGCAAAGGTGGTATCGTTCACCCAAAAATCTCCTTTAAAGGTGAGTTCGTTCTTCCGTCTAGGATAATAGATGATGTTGTAGCACCATTTGTTGTCAATAAAAGTACTGTCCGAAAGGACATAGTTATAAGTATCAATCCCGGTTTTGGAAAGTGGACTGGTAAAACTTTTGTCAAAAAAGCGAAGGTAATTATCGTAGATGTTGTAGTCGGAATAAAGGTCTTCCACAAAAGCGGTTATGGCCTGATTGCCTTCAAAACCTGAGCTTTTGTTTCCCAGTATATCCTCTTTTTCCTTTTCTATGGTGTTATCTCCATAAACTTTGGAAAAATTTTCATTTAAGAAAAAGGGAAGGTAGGTTTTCCCGGTAATGCGTGAAGTATCCAAATCATCAAACATAAATTCAAGGCCTTTGAACAATTTACTTTGGATCAAAGCACTATCGATGGTATTGAGGTCAAACTCTATTTTTTCGTATTTATCGTACTCATATTGCCTGAACATGCGCACTCCGTTCTCCCGTTTCTTTGCCCAAATTTTCCGGAGTATGTCTATGGCAGGATTGTCCTTTTTGGATTGTTTCCCCGTGTATACCACTACTTCCTTTAATTGCTCAGTAGACTCGACCAATACGATTTCCATACCATAATTCACCTTCTCTGCTAAGGTCAATTCCTTGGTTTCATAACCAATAAAGGAAACCGTTACGGTATCGTAAGTTTCATCAGATTCTAGGTAAAAGCGACCATTATCGTTGGTGATGGTACCTTCGGATGAGTTTTTAAAAATGATATTGGCAAAGGCAATGGGATCTCCTGATTCATCCAAAACAATGCCCCCAACCTTGGTTTGGGCAGAAACAGCCAAAAAAGACAGGAAAAAGAATACGGTAAGGAATCTTTTCATGTTTTGATATATGGGACATGTGAAAAACCATAAGGCCTTTCAGTTTTACTTCGATTAATTTGACTAAAAGTAATTTTTTATCAAAAGCTGTTTCCTTAAAAAAGCCCCATCAACGAAAGTCGATGAGGCCCAAATACCTTACAAATATAACCAAGTTTATTTATATAAAACCTTTTTAACAGCTTTGATTACATCTTCGTGATTGGGCAACCACTCGGCCAAAAGAACCGGAGAATAGGGCGCGGGAGTATCTGCTGTGTTGAGTTTTACGATGGGCGCGTCCAAATAATCGAATGCTTTGTCTTGAACATGGTAGATAATTTCAGTGGCCACGTTGCCAAAAGGCCAAGCCTCTTCCAAAATCACCATTCTATTGGTTTTCTTTACTGAGTTAAGGATGGCATCATGATCCATAGGACGCACGGTTCGCAAATCGATGATTTCACAACTGATTCCTTCCTTCGCCAATTCGTCAGCAGCAGTGTAGGCTTCTTTAATGATTTTTCCGAAGGAAACAATAGTCACATCAGTACCTTCTCTTTTAATATCGGCCACACCCAATGGAATGGTATACTCTCCCTCGGGCACTTCACCTTTATCACCGTACATCTGCTCAGATTCCATGAAAATAACGGGGTCGTCATCACGAATGGCTGATTTCAACAACCCTTTCGCATCAGCAGGATTGGAAGGCACCACCACCTTTAATCCAGGACAGTTGGCGTACCAACTTTCAAAAGCCTGGGAGTGTGTCGCTGCCAATTGTCCCGCAGAAGCCGTTGGCCCCCTAAAGACAATGGGACATGGAAACTGACCAGCGGACATCTGCCTAATTTTTGCCGCATTGTTGATAATCTGGTCTATGCCCACCAAGGAGAAGTTAAAGGTCATAAATTCTATGATGGGTCGGTTACCGTTCATGGCAGAACCTACACCAATTCCGGCAAAACCCAATTCAGAAATAGGCGTATCCAAAACGCGTTCGGGTCCAAATTCATCCAACATTCCTTTTGAAGCTTTGTAGGCGCCGTTGTATTCGGCCACTTCCTCTCCCATCAAATAAATGGTATCGTCCCTTCGCATTTCTTCAGACATTGCCTCTGCAATGGCTTCCCTAAACTGTAGTGTTTTCATTTTTTTAAATTATGGGAGTCAAAAATAGGTAATAAAAATTTTTGGATAAAATTATAATGCCAAAAGCAATCCCCATTTTATTATTTTGTTCGACTTACCCTTGTAGAAAAACCAAATAAGGCTATGGAAAGCATAATATAACTAAGAATGGTGCATCCAAAAACGGCATATTTCCACCAAAGATCATTAACTCTTATGTCATAAACGACCTCTAACTCAAACAAAGGAATACAACACTGGAAGGCATATAAGAGGCTTTCCCAAAAATTAAGGGTTTTCCCTGATGCATAATGCAACGCCTCAAATCCACGTAAAAAAGATGCGAGGGCCAGCACCAATCCTAACCACAGGACCAATAGCCTACCAAAGTTGGTTCCGTATTCGGTGGTAATTTTATAGACAAAATCCCAACCTTTTTCATACCATTTCCATGATTTGTTGCTCTTGTTCTCATTCTTTTCCTTCTCCCTCATCTTGATATAAATCTCATTAGCATCCTCATCTTCGCTCCTATTTCTAAAGCTTTTCTCGATATCTATATATACTTGTTTATCAAAGGGAAACATTTTATCAAGAACATTTGTATATTCTTCTGCTGATGAATTTCCATTGCCTTTGCCAAAATCCCATTGGTTCACCTTGACCCCCGTAAGATTAATTCCCTGTGGAGTTGGGTCTATAATCCTAAATTTATCCACACTTGTTCGTTCCAAGTTTATACTACTGCTACTCGTTAAAAAGTTGTCATCAGTAAAGCTCAGTTCTTTTATCTCCGATACAGATACATCAAAATTTCCCTCAATTATTGCCAGGTATTTTGGCTTTTTCTTTAAATCCATTTCCACGTAGCGTCCCTTATCATCAGCTACCAAAAATAATCCCCCGACGATGTTGGCGCCACTTGCCAAAAAATCATTACCTGTTTTAGCACCAAACATTAAAACGTCCCTGCCCACCTGGATGTTCCTCATGGAAATTTCCTTGCAACTTGTTCCCAGTCCATCCAACACTCCAAGACTATACTGGACTTTCTGATTTTTCAAGATTCCACTAATATCCAAGTCCTGAGCAACTATACTGTTATCCAATTGAATTCCGCCGTCGACTTCAAGATTCCTTAAATCCAATCTACCAGATATGTTCAGGGCATTCAGCTCTAGGTTTCCCTCCTTGCGTTGTACAGAAAATTCTCCTATCCTCGACTTGAACTTATTGTGTTGGAGCCATATATAAAAGTCTATTTCTTCCTTTTCGTATTCCTCGTTCTTGTTTTCATCATATCTTTTCTTAGTCTTAATATACTGCTTGTCCATTTTTGAGAATGTGCCTACTTCCAACACTTCCCTGTTATCTATGTACAAGTTGTTCATGGTATCAAATTGGCGCTCATTAAAAAACAAGAGGTTTCCACCAATACTTGAATTGCCAATATGTACCCCTTCTTTGGAATTTACCCCGGATAGGTCAACATCCCCTTTTATATGAACCGATTTAAAGTCTATTTTCTTTACCCGGCTAAAATCTGGTTTGATCTTAAGGTTTTCCGTATCAGGACCCCATCCCATGGATATAGTTACTTCATTAAATTCCCCTGTCTTGGCAATTATCATTCCATTCACCATGATGGCTTCAAGCCGTATCTTGTTTATCTTGGCAGATGAGAGCCAAATATTCTTTTTTACATACAAACTGTGGCATATAAGCATGGAAAAATCCATTCTATACGCAAAGAGTCCTCCCTTTATTTCTGAAAAATTCAGGTTCATTTGATTACATCTCAAACCAAAAACAAGCACATAGGTATCTACAAAGGCCCCATATAGGTTAATCTCATTTTCGGTTTCGAGATAAGATAAATTAAGAGAACCTTTAATATTACTGTTCTGAAAGGTAAGCTGACCTAGAATCTTGGTTTGAACAGAATTTACTTGAGATTGCCAGCTTTTAGTAACCAAACATAACTGAACACCATGTTTTACAAAGCTTACGGATTTTTTGAAATCCGAGGAGGAAAAATCTGCATAGTAGTTTACAAAGCAATGGTACACTTCCATTTCTCCATTGACCTCTATACCCGATGCTTCTATTCTCCCAGCAAAAACTGAACACAAAATTCTTCTATCAGCTAATTGTGTACCATGAATCTTAAGACTTCCATTTATGTTGGACTGGGTCAATACAAGTTTTGAAAAGGCATCATCTATTTGTTTTTGGTTCCTCAATCGAAATCTTCCTTGTTGCTCTGTTGGCTCATAGACCTTATCCAAAGAGTAAATCATGGGAAGTCTATCTTTCATAGTAGAAAACGAACAACCCGCAAAAATCAAATCACCATATATACCCATATTGGACATCGTGGCGTTTCCAAAAAAGTGGCAGTTCTCGAAAATAAGATCGCTTTCGCTCCTGAAATTGTGAAAATCCACCGAAACCTCCTCCCCATTAATGGACTCGTCATTCATTCCCCCTTTGAATATGCAATCCATAAAGTTCAATGTGCTTTTTATACCCACACCATTGGCATGCACTACTTTTTTAAAAACACAATTGGTAAATTCAAACCTGCCAAAATGTTCCTCTCCAATAAAACGTACCTCACCCTCAAAAACGCAGTTCCTGATCTCAACTGGTTTAGGTTGCTTCAAAAAATCATTAATAAATACCCTTTCATTAACACAAGTGTCTTCAAGGATATTTTCAGTTTCAAGCACCTTAATGGTATCATGCGCATTTAAGCATTCCTTGTCTCCAAATACTTTTTTTAAATCATTTTCTTTCGCATCCCATGTTACTACCTCTCCCTTTTTTGGCTTGGCATCATCATTTTTGTCATCGACGTCTTCTTCAGTACCAAGATTCTTATTTCCTCCACCACTCCTGATATTTTCCAATATCTTTTGAAATTCATCGTCCCCAACTGGAATCAACCGTTTAAAAAATGGTATTTCAAAAGGCAAATCGGCGGCGACAGGTTCGTCATCCACCATTTCCAAAGTCCCATTTTCAACATCAACTTCAAAGGCGGCGGTAAATAAAGCAGTACCATAAACCACACTTATATCCTCAATAATGGCTTTGGTTACACCAGAGTCCTCCTTTTCTTTTACCTCACCCGTACGAATGAGCTTTCTGTAAAAATCTATTCCAAGTGAGTATTTATCCGGAACTTTTGCCCACGGCATTTCATCTTGGGTAGGTAGAATAAAATGCCCTTCATCTCCTTCAACAGCCCAACAGAAAAACCTGAGATATTCCATAATCTTAATAGGACTGTCCAATGAAAAATCTTTGTCAACTGCTTGGCTTTGCTCATGCCAAATATCATGGATATACCCAGAACTGCCGTCTACAAATGAAGATCTAAAATTAAAAGGGTCCGCCCAGTTAAAGTCAAACAGTAAATAAAAACGATTGTTCCTCCCCTCCCTTTTCTTGTAAAAGTTTACCTCCATTAATTGGTAGGTGTTTGAAAAGCCCAACTCGGTCCGCCACAACTCTATATCTTCATCATCAGTATCCTTTAAGACATCAACGTATCGCTCTTTTAAATACCCAATGACATCTGTGTAGTGCGCTTCATTTTCCTGAAAAAGTTCCCAGTGCTGCGTAGGAAGAAAGTTATCCACCACGATGTTTATGCCATTCAGATAAAAAACCTCCTTTTTATGCGTTTCAGACTCCAAATAGGATTCATACGAAACTTTTAAATCATCAACGAGTTTAGCAATATCATTTTCTGACAAAAAAGAAATCAGTGAGAAAATTCTGGAATGTTCCCCAATGAGCGGGTAGAACTTGGGAGATTTAAAATTGTAAAAACCATACAGATTCTTATCCCCATCTGTTAAATGCACCAAGAGAAAATCCGAATCTGATGAATAACTAATATGCCTTACCTCCTCCCTTGCAATTCTAAAAAGGCTCCTACAATTAAACTTGGCAAACCTGATAACCTTGTTTTCCATTTCAGGGTCATTGAACTTGACCCATTGGTACTCCTTGGACACTGAAGAAAGATCCCACATAACCTTTTAAAATTTAACATCTTGCATATATTCTAAAGTAAATCCTTGTTGGCCACGATTTAAATCGATTTCCCTTGAAATACAGAAATATCCGATAAACGGTTCATTATTTTAACAAATATTCCTTCTAAAAATTTATTATGCATGCATAATAAATTTAGAATTTAATAGCTATCTTTGAAACCATAAACCTAAAATATATATGAAGATTTTAGTTTGCATAAGCAACGTACCGGATACTACTTCCAAAATCAATTTTACGGAAGGTGATACCAAGTTTGACACGAACGGAGTACAATTTGTGATAAATCCCAATGATGAATTTGGGTTGACACGCGCCATGTGGTTCAAGGAAAAGCAAGGTGCCGAGGTTCATGTGGCCACTGTAGGCGGAGCACAGACCGAGCCCACCATTCGAAAAGCATTGGCCATTGGTGCAGATGAAGCCATTCGGGTAAACGCCGAACCCACCGATGGTTTCTTTGTGGCCCAACAATTGGCCGAAGTGGTAAAAAATGGCGGTTACGACCTCATCATAGCGGGTAGGGAATCCATTGATTATAATGGGGGCATGGTCCCTGGCATCTTGGCTACACTGTTGGACATGAATTTTGTAAATACCTGTATCAATTTAGAGGTTGATGGTACAAACGCCACCGCCATTCGTGAAATTGACGGTGGAAAAGAAAAAATAAGCACTTCGTTGCCCTTGGTGATTGGAGGCCAAAAAGGATTGGTTGAAGAAAGTGACCTTCGCATTCCAAACATGAGGGGGATTATGCAAGCCCGTCAAAAAAAGTTGAATGTAGTTGAACCAGTAGAAGCATCACAACCCACCAACGACCAAAAGTTTGAAAAACCTGCCCCAAAAGGCCCCGTTAAATTGGTGGATACCGATAATGTTGGGGAATTGGTCGAGCTATTGCACAACGAAGCTAAAGTTATCTAAACAAGAGTAAAAAATTATGTCAGTCTTAGTATATACCGAATCAGATAAAGGAAAATTCAAAAAGAGTGCCTTTGAAGTGGCCTCCTACGCCCACAAAGT
Source organism: Allomuricauda sp. CAU 1633 (assembly GCF_017313225.1). Classification (GTDB taxonomy): domain Bacteria; phylum Bacteroidota; class Bacteroidia; order Flavobacteriales; family Flavobacteriaceae; genus Flagellimonas. Next base: position 266,638 of record NZ_JAFLNE010000003.1, read on the forward strand.
GGCCCAGGATTTGGGGACAAGCGTTACCGCCGTCACCTTCAATGCCAACGATGCAACTTCCTTGGGTGATTATGGAGTTTCCAAAGTTTTACAGATATCCAACGACCAATTGGCCACTTTCAACGCAAAAGCCTATGCAAGCGTATTAACACAGGCTGCAGAAGCTGAAGGAGCCAAAGTCATTATTTTAAGTTCAAGTACCGATACCAAATTTTTGGCACCCATCCTTACCGCAAAATTAAATGCGGGATACGTGCCCAATGCCGTTGCTGCGCCAGATAGCACTTCTCCTTTTGTAGTAAAACGTACCGCTTTTAGTAATAAAGGCTTTGCCCATACCGAAATTTCAGCGGATATTAAAATTATTGGGGTATCCAATAACGCTTTTGGGGTTGTGGAGAACAGTACCTCAGCTGTCGTGGAAGATTTTAGCCCTTCTTTGGCTGATGATGCTTTTACCACCAAGTCAGTTGAAGTTGACAAAGTGGCCGGAAAAGTTTCCATCGCCGATGCCGATATTGTGGTATCTGGTGGTCGCGGACTTAAAGGTCCCGAAAATTGGGGCATGGTAGAGGAACTGGCCGAAGTTTTGGGAGCGGCAACCGCTTGCTCCAAGCCCGTATCCGATATGGGATGGCGTCCACACGGGGAACACGTAGGACAAACTGGGAAACCCGTTGCCAGTAATCTGTACATTGCCATCGGTATCTCGGGGGCCATTCAACACCTAGCTGGAGTAAACTCCTCAAAAACCAAAGTGGTCATCAACAACGACCCGGAAGCTCCTTTCTTTAAAGCTGCGGATTACGGAATTGTTGGGGATGCTTTTGAAGTGGTACCCAAACTCATCGAAAAATTAAAGGAATTTAAAGCCCAAAACGCTTAAATTTTGTTAATTTGCCCTTAACAGGGGCTGTTCAGATAACTGGTAAAGCCACTTATTTGAACAGCCTTTTTTTGGTTTAGGAGGAGATTATGAGCTTAGTACGGTTAAAAATAAAGGGAATATCATACAGTCAAACCCAGAATGGTGCTTACGCCCTTATTTTAAATGAGGTTGAAGGGGATAGAAAACTCCCTATTGTTATAGGAGCATTTGAAGCACAGTCGATCGCCATTGCTTTGGAAAAAGAGATAAAACCGCCCCGACCTTTGACGCACGATTTGTTTAAGAATTTTGCGGATAGGTTTCAAATTGTGGTGAAGCAGGTCATTATTCATAAATTGGTGGATGGTGTCTTCTATTCCAGTATCATCTGTGAGCGCGATAAAGAGGAGGAAATCATTGATGCCCGAACCAGCGATGCTATTGCTTTGGCCCTACGTTTTGAAGCGCCCATTTTTACCTACAGGACCATTTTGGACAAAGCAGGTATCTTTCTCAAGTTCTCTTCCAAGGAAGATGAAAATGAGGATGATGACAATAGTATCGTGGTAGATGAAATCCTTCAGGAAGGTGAAGCGGTTGAAATCGAATCCGGACCGGGTTCCCACGGTTATCGCGAAATGTCACTGGAAGAACTCCACAAAGAATTGGATAAGGCAGTCGCCAACGAAGACTACGAAAAAGCTGCCAAATTACGGGACGAAATTTCCAAGCGCAAATAAATCAAATACATGGGGAAAAAGACCTTAAGTTTCCTGACACTAGTATTCCTTTGTACGGTTGCATTCAGCCAAAATACCCTCCCCACAGATTCTCTCAATACTGCCATTGGCACCACCATCATCAATGATATTTCCGCTCAGGATACCCCAGAGATGATTCCCAACCAAGGGTTTTCAATAAATACCTTATGGAGGGGCACCTTGGGTATGGCCGTTCTCATTTTGATTTCGTTTTTGTTCAGTTCTAACCGCAGAGCCATCAATTGGAAAACTGTGGGCATTGGCCTTACCTTTCAACTGGTTATTGCCATCGGGGTTCTGAAAGTACCTTTGATTCAAAAAATATTTGAAACCATTGGAGAGTTGTTTATTGAAATTTTAGAATACACTAAGATTGGCAGTAAATTTCTTTTTGAAGGATTAGTTACAGATACTAATACTTTCGGCTATATTTTTGCTTTTCAAGTTTTACCTACAATTATCTTCTTCTCAGCCCTAACGTCGTTATTATATTATTTGGGAATCATTCAAATAATTGTAAAAGGGTTTGCGTGGTTACTAACCAAAACTTTTGGAATTAGTGGAGCCGAAAGTCTTTCCGTTGCTGGAAACATTTTTTTGGGTCAGACCGAAGCTCCCCTGCTCATTAAGGCCTATCTGGAAAAAATGAACAAGTCCGAAATCCTTTTGGTGATGATCGGCGGCATGGCCACTGTGGCCGGAGCTGTTCTTGGGGCATATATTGACTTTTTGGGAGGTAACGATGATTTACTCAAATTGGTCTTTGCAAAACACTTGTTGGCCGCATCGGTAATGGCAGCGCCAGGCGCCATAGTGGTATCCAAAATTTTATACCCACAAACTGAAGCAATAAATACAGATGTTCGTGTTTCCAATGAAAAAATTGGATCAAATATATTAGATGCCATATCAAATGGAACAGGTGAAGGATTAAAGTTAGCGATTAATGTGGGAGCAATGCTGCTTGTATTTATGGCCATAATTGCCATGATCAATGGAATATTAAGTCTTCTAGGTGGTATTGGTTCAATAAATGAATGGATAGCCAATAATTCAACATACGACAAGCTTTCTCTGGAAGCTATTTTAGGAACCATATTTGCCCCTCTTATGTGGATTATTGGTGTGGCTAAAGAAGACATGATGCTTATGGGGCAATTACTCGGTATAAAACTTGCCGCCAGTGAATTTGTAGGTTATACTCAATTAGCTGAACTTAAAAGCATGGCCAATTCCCCACACTTCACTTACAACAAATCAGTAATTATGGCTACTTATATGTTGTGTGGGTTTGCCAACTTTGCTTCCATCGGCATACAGATTGGAGGGATCGGCTCCTTGGCCCCCGGTCAACGCAAAGTATTGTCCGAATTTGGCATGAAAGCCGTTTTGGGCGGTTCTTTAGCCTCTTTGTTGTCAGCTACCATTGCTGGGATGATTTTGGGGTAGTAAATTATCCTCAGTTGATAAAATCTTCATAAGTCTACCCTCGGTGTTTATCAAATACTTTTTTAATTGAAGTAATTTAGACAGATTTATTTTTTGTCACATCGAGCGCAGTCGAGATGTCCTAGATTTCTCCCCTTTATATTTGTTCGAAATGACCCTAATTTGATGAAAGAATGAAACAATACCACGACCTCCTTAAACATGTGCTGGAACACGGGAACGCCAAAGGCGACCGGACCGGAACGGGAACTTTGAGCGTTTTTGGCTATCAGATGCGGTTTAACCTTGCCGAAGGGTTTCCCATGGTCACTACCAAAAAATTGCACCTCAAATCCATCATCCATGAATTGTTGTGGTTCTTGAAAGGGGATACGAATATTGAATACCTCCAAGAAAACGGAGTACGTATCTGGAACGAATGGGCGGATGATAATGGCGACCTCGGACCAGTGTATGGTCACCAATGGCGTAATTGGAACAGCGAGGAAATCGACCAAATTAAGGAAGTTATCGAAACACTGAAGACCAGCCCCAATAGCCGCAGAATGTTGGTGTCAGCTTGGAATCCCAGTGTATTGCCGGATACTTCAGTTTCATTTGCAGAGAATGTGGCCAATGGCAAAGCCGCACTCCCCCCCTGTCATGCTTTTTTTCAATTTTATGTGGCCGATGGCAAACTTTCTTGCCAACTCTATCAGCGTAGTGCCGATATCTTTTTGGGCGTGCCGTTCAACATTGCTTCGTATGCGCTATTTACCATGATGATGGCGCAGGTGTGCGGGTATTTACCGGGAGAATTCATTCACACCTTTGGCGATGCCCATATCTACAACAACCACTTGGAGCAGGTGCATCTGCAATTGGGTCGGGAGCCACGCCCTTTGCCCACTATGAAACTGAATCCCGAGGTAAAAGACATTTTCGATTTTACGTTTTCTGATTTTGAGCTGTTGAACTATGACCCACATCCTCATATTAAAGGGGTTGTGGCCGTATAACCTTTGCGATGAAGTCCCTTTTTCTGTTTGTATTTTTCTTGTTCAGCTGCACCTTCTATTCCCAAGAAAAAGTGTATGCCCCAGAAGAAGTGGATCAATTTCCAGTAATCAACGAAAATCCTTGCACAAATGATTTAAGCAAACGGGATTGTTTTCAACTACAATTGATGGAATTTGTACACGGAAAAATCTCATATCCTGAAAATGCATTAAAGAATGGGATTGAAGGGGTTGTCTATATGCAGTTTGAAATTGACAAAAACGGTATCATCAACAATATTAAAGCCCGCTCAGTTCGGGAAGATTTTAAAAACGAGGCCATTAGGGCCTTGAGCCTGCTCCCAAAAATTGAGCCCGCCGTAAAGAACGGAACCCCGGTACCCTTCATTTTTGGGTTTCCTGTAAATTTTGCCATTCAAAAAAGTGATGGTCCAAAAATCGACTATTTCCCGCAGGAACAATTGATTCACCCCAATGTCATGGAGCATCAAAATCACAACGAGTACCTTTACAATGCCCTACAGAATAAGGTTGTTTCTATTTTGGCACAAAAAAGAAATCTGTATCTCATCAAAAAAAATATAAAGGATACATTATCAATCGCCATATTGTTTGAGGTTGACAAAAACGGTGAAGTCAAAAAAAATAAAGGTAGGATCAGCATCAATTCAAGGGCATTGTACGAAAAGTTTGGTCCTGACCTTGAACAAATCCCTTCCTCCTTGCCACAGTTTAAAGTCCTAAACAAAAAACCTGACCCCATTGTGAGTACCCACCATCTGTTTTACCAATTTCTACCAATGGGCCAAAAAGAAGTGGAGTTAATACATATTCCCAATACAGAAAAGTACAAAGGAGGTATCGTAGAGGAAATCCCTGTTTTCCCCGGCTGCAAAAACCTGACGCAAGAAGAGGCCAAAAGGTGCTTTCAATTGAAGATGCAAGAACACATTAAAAACCATTTTTCATATCCCGTGGAGGCCCAGGTAAATGGAATTTCTGGAAAAGTTTATATTATATTCATCATAACCAAAACAGGGGAAATTGAAAAAATTAGAACTAGAGGGCCACATAAGGTTCTGGAAAAAGAAGCAGTACGAATCATTCAACTTCTGCCCAAAATGACCCCTGGAAAGCAGAATGGAAAACCTATTGATGTACCCTATTCCATTCCCATAACTTTTAAAATGTAGTGTTCAATGGATTGGCTCAAATACCAATCCATATATTAAAGGGTTGTGGCGGTGTGACAGGAAACTTGACTTATTTTATGATAGCCTCTGGCCTCTTGTGTATCTCCTGTTAATGGTTGAATTAATGTTTTCACATATATAAGGAATACCCAAAATTTGTAACCAATTGCTTTCATGGAAGTATTCTATAAAAGTAAACGGTTTGAAATCCTATTTCCTAATTTGTTGCTTTGGCATACTTGTTCTTATCAATCCCTGCCAAGGCCAGTCGTATGACATTGCCAAACATCAAGATTGGACAAATGACATTGATTATCTGGATTATCTTATCCGCACCCGACACCCCAATCCCTATTATAGTATATCCAAAGAACGTTGGAACAATGAACTACAAAATTTAAAGAAAAATGTCGCTAAGCTTTCTGAAAAAGAAATATCCATAAAACTAAGTTCCATTGTTGCTCTTCTTAATGATGGCCATACTTTCTTGGATTTTGATGGACGATATGGTTTCGATAGATGGTTCCCTGTCAGGTTTTACGATTTTGATGATGGATTGTTCATTACGGTGACCCATCCAGCATACAAACAACTCATTGGTAAAAAGGTTATATCCATTTCGGGTTTGCCAGCTTCTAGTGTTTTAAATGCCGTCTCAAAGGCCATAAGTGGTGATAATGCCTTTCACAAAAGAAATATAGCAGCAGCTTTTATGTCCAATACGGCACTATTGGAAGGCATGGGAATTATTGAAAACAATCAAAACTTGATTTTACAGCTTATTGATGAAAGCGGCAAACACTCAACTGCGGAAATAACGTCCATTTCATCCTTTTATTCAACCAATTATCGGAATTGGGGAGAACTGTTCGGGCCTCCTCTGGAAGAGTACAATGCTTACGTCACCCCATTTGAAAATGGCAAACCTCCCCTAAAGTATCGCGAATTTAGTGACGACGCCCCACCCTATTATGCAAGTAGGGAGCCTTATTGGTTCAAAAATTATCCAGAATACTCAGCGTTTGTATTTCAATTTAATTTTGCTGCTGAAATTGGTCCCGAACCTTTTAAAGACTTCTTAAAGCGTCTTGTTGCTGCTTTGGAAACCACAAAACCGGAAAAACTCATCATTGATGTACGCTATAATTTTGGTGGCGATGGAAGCATGATGGTCCCTTTGGTAAATGACATCATTACGTATAGTAAAATCCATCCAAAAACCAAGCTATATGTGGTACAGGGAAGACAGACCTTTAGTGCTGGAATCATGCTCGCTGCCCGATTAAAAGAATATTTAAACATTACCCTAATAGGTGAACCCGCTGGGGCAGGTTATAATCATTATGGAGATCCAGTTACCTATCAACTTCCCAACAGCAAATTAAAACTCCATTGCTCATCCGTGTTTTGGCAATTGGGGCATCCTTTAAATGACTCCAATGTGATTTCAGTAGAATTTCCGGTAGGGGTGAACTCAACCGATTTTTTTCAAGGGCATGATAGTGCATTCCTGAAAATTGTGGGGAGTAACGATCTAAGGCATATATCAGACATCTATATGGAAGAGGAATTATCGATTGCCGATTCAATTTATCGGAGTCGATACAACTCATTTGGAAAATTGAAGTGGTGGAGTCCCATTGATGGTGACAGTGATCTAATGGGCAAAAAAATCAATGCCATTTTAGGGAAGCAAAAACCAGAAAGTGCAGTAAGACTTGCCAATATCTGGACCGAACATGATGCAGAAAATCCATTGGCATGGATGAAACTATCTGAACTGTACCACCTTCAGAAAAAATACGACTTAGCTCTGGAAGCCCTTACAAAAGCCCAAAATCTGGATGGAGACCGATTGGACATTAAAGAAGCGAGGGCCGTTCTGCAAGATGCTCCAAAAGAATAGTCTTGCCCACTTGTAGCACCTAGCGCCAAAAATACCCATCAACTTTAAAAATTTAGTGGTATCTTTTTGAGGCTATCTTTTATTTGACTAATAAAATCTACAAAAATGAAACAACTCATAATCGCAATTGCTTTGTCTGGCGTTTTAGTATCCTGCAATTCTTCAGGGAAAGACAAAGCGGAAGCATCTTCGGCAAAAGAAACCGCAACCGACAGCATCGCATCACCTGCGAAAACCAACTACGTTGCCATTGATACCGAAGAAGCTTTAATCGCAACTTCCTTAATGGCTGCACCAGCAGCAAGCCGGGCTGGATGCAAGGTGATAGGCTACAATATGGCTGGGGAGTTTGTAACCCTCAAAGAAGGGGACAACGAATTCATAGTACTTGCCGATGACCCCAACAATCCAGGATTCAATGCAGCTTGCTATCACAAAAGCATGGAACCCTTTATGGCTAGAGGCAGGGAACTACGGGCCGAAGGGAAAACTGGACCGGAAATTTTTGATATTAGGGAAGCAGAGGCCAAATCAGGGCAATTGGATATGGGAAAACCGGGTGCTACCCTACATATCTATTATGGACCCAGCGACAAATACGATCCCGAAACCCTTAAAGTGGAGGGCGCCAAATACCGCTACGTGGTCTATTTGCCCTTTGCCACTGCAGAATCTACGGGTCTTCCTGAAAACCCCGTTGGCCCCAACCACCCGTGGATCATGAACCCGGGAACGCACAGGGCGCATATTATGATCTCGCCTTTGGCGGATGAGAAAGAGTAAGGGCTATATTTTTTCCCTCTTCCACGTTGGTGGCAAAAGAAATGATTGGGGAGATTGAAAAGAACTAACCGAAACATTCCATAATCACAATTCCAAAACGAAAAACATTAACTTAATATCCGTAAATGACGGTTATACGAAACCATTATGCGCAAGCTGAAAAAAAATGAATTCCAATAAGAAATGGCATAAAGATTATTACGCAGGAAAAGCGCTTTGGTTTGGAATGGCTTGTATAGGCTGTGCATTCTATTTTTTTGCCCCTATTTTGTTTACCTCTGAAAATTCGTTAATTGAAAAAAGCGGACAAATAGAACAAGTAAGGACATTTTATACTCAAGTAAGTTCAAGAGGTATTAAAACTGTAAAGTCCCAACTGTTCTTAAAATTGAAAAACGATAATCACAATTATAAGCTGGTAAAAAATATTGAAAAGAGTTGGAGGAATGAAAAATACGAACTGATTGAAAAAGAATTAAAAAAGTCAGGACGAGCAATTATTTGGATAAAAAAAAGTGAGAATTCAGACTTGCAGCCTAAAGTTTATCAGATTGCGACTGGAGAAAATGATATGCTCTATGACTTAAAAGATGCCAAGTCTGAACTTAGATGGCTATTTCCTTTTTTGGTAATAATAGGACTTCTGATGATTGGAATATACTTTCATCAAAAATATCCAGAACAATTTAAAAGCCTTCTTTTTGGAAAATAAGCCAGCGCACAAAAATGGTTATAATTCATTGCTAGTTTCCCGCAACCACTCCTCAATCCTCTTGAGCGCCTCCACCAAGTTCTGCACTTTCCATGAATCAAGTGTGTCCTATTCATAGAAACGGTATCTTTCTCATAAATGTAAATTGAAACTAAACGGACAAAATGAATTCATCTGCAACCTATGTCCCCACAACTCGAATCATTATTTTTTTAATCGCATTTGCACTATTTTCCTGTGATTCCAAAATCAGGGAAAAAACTGGAAACTTTACGGGGACTTTTGAACATGGCAACTTTTCTGACGAAATACAATTTGAAGTTAATCAAGACTCTACTGGCTACCAAGTATTTTTTACAAGTTTGGAGCAAAATGCCAACCGAATCCCATTTCAAGGTGTTGAAGTGAGCAACGATTCCATAAATTTTAGGTTGCAAAGTGATTTTTATACCTACTCCTTCAAAAACCAATGGATGGACAACAATGATAAGCTGCAGGGAACCCTTACGGTTGACACTATCACAGTTCTCTACACCCTAGAAAAGGAGGTGCCGGGCCACAGCCAAATCCCAAAAAATGAAGATGTTGGTTTTGAATCCGACGGATTAAAGTTAAATGGGACTATTTGGTATCCAAAAGATGGCGGAAACAAGGCTGTGGTAATTCTAACTTCGTCTGGGAACGCAAACCGAAGCGCCTCAAGAGCAGAAGCCATACTCTTTGCCCAAATGGGATTCACTACCTTTCATTATGACAAAAGAGGTACTGGAAATTCAGAAGGAGATTGGCAAGCAGCAACCATGGAGGAACTTTTAATGGATGATATCAATGCCATTAACTATTTTTCGGATAAAACAGGAATTCCCATTACAAATATCGGTATTAAAGGTAGCAGTCAAGGAGCCACAAAAATACCCTATGTCTTAAATGAGTTGGAAAATCTACAATATGGGATTGCGGTGAGTTGTCCTGGAGTTTCGTTACTTGAAAGTGATTTGAACTTTTGGAAAAATAGAAATGCGGAAACAATTGGAAATGAAATTGAGGATGCTGCCAAATTACAGCGAAAGGTTTTTGAGTTTATAGGAGGAAAAATAGCTAGAGAGGATTTGGAAAAAGCTATAGATGCTGAGAAATCAAAATCGTGGTTTACCCATATCTGGGTGCCCAATTTGGATGAAGTCCAAGTGGATAAAAAATTGCTGTATACCCCTATCCCTTACTTTGAAACTACAAAGCAACCTATCCTAATCGTGCAAGGCAAAATGGATGAAATAATCCCACCCAATAGCCATTCGCTAATTTCCGAAGCTATTGAGAAATCAGGGAATGATAATTTTAAAACCGTTTTAATAGAAGGAGCCTCCCATTCCATGTACGATGTCGGAGAAAGTGATTTTCCATATTGGTCCAAATTGCATCCCGATTATGTTACCACAATTAAGGATTGGGTAAATTCAGTTTCTAACCCGTAGTCCAAAAAATAGGTACAAAAATGATGAAATTGGGGTTTCTGACTCATTTCAAATCTTGGGTTCAATGGAAAGATTGGTGCTTGGAACACCCTTACTTTTTCATATTAACTTCTACTACTTCAACCACTTCCGAATCCCCTTTAGCGTCTCCACCAAGCCCCACACTTCCGGTATAAAAATTTAAGTGCTATCTTTTAACATTGTTTAGCGCCTAATTGAGGTGTATCTAGATGTAAAACATAATAAACATACCCAACATTTGAGAAAAGAAACTTTCATATTAATCATAAGCCTCTTTTTATCATTTGTGGTTTATTCGCAAACTTTCAACGGACAAATAATCGAACTGACAAAAAACAAAGACGAATTAAAAGTTCCTGAATTAGACTATGCGACAATTTACATAGAAACTGAATATCAAAAAATTGAGCAAAAAGAAAGTGGAACAATAATTCCATACGAAACCCGAATTGAAAAGAACGGAAATTTTGAAATTGACCTATTTGGTTTGAAAGGAGAAACCCTGACCATATATTTTAGTTCAAAAGATTACTCTTATACAGTTTTAAAAAATATACCAAAATCAAAATTATCGGATTTTATAAAAATAATACCGATTGTAGAAAACATTTGGAAACCGACTTGCGGACACGACTGTTTTACTGTGGATATGAAAAAGACGTATAAGCGAAAAAGAATATCTGTGGACAATGGAAACGAGAAAATAGTGTTTCAAAGAAAAATAATTGAACCAAAAATAGACAAAGAGAAAGGGTATTTAATTCCAATTCCATTTATGGATATTTGGCCACCTGACAAAATATATTTTTATGAGTATGAATTTAAATAAAAACGTTAGGTAACAATGTGTATAACCCATTGCTGCCATCCTACTAAATTTCGAATATTTTCATAGATTAGACTCCAGAACTAAAATGATCAACCCGTCCTGGCGGCTCAAGCTCTGCCAGAGGTAAAGGCCCACTCTCAGCTTGAGCACGCCCAACCACAACGGGTCATACACTTACCGTTATTCCCTCAACCACTCCCCAATCCCCTTGAGCGCCTCCGCTACGCTTTGCACTTCCCTACGGGAAAAGGTATCTTCCTCCAAATAGAACAGCATTACCACTCCCAAGTCCAAAATTTTGGCCAGTTCTTCTGGTGAGCCGTAGCTTTCTTTGATAAATGCTTTCAATCCATTTCCTTTTTGTGCCATGCACCAAAAGTAAATCAGCTCTTGGGATTAAGCGTCATAACAAATTATGACACTATTCATTTTTAGCTTACCTTATTCCGCCGTAAACCATTTTAAAACCACACTATCATGAAAAACCTTTCTCTCTCCATTTTTGCTGTATTTTTGCTGCTGGGTTGTGGCCAAAAAACCCAAGAACCAACAAAAGAAGAAGCTGTGGAAAAGACTGAAATAGTGACCGAAGAGGTTGCCCAACCGCTATTGCGCCATGTAGTGTTGTTCAAATTTAAAGAGACTTCCTCCGAAGCTGAGGTGGAAGAAGTAAAAGAGGCGTTCAATGCACTGCCTTCCAAAATATCGGAAATCAAAGGCTACGAATGGGGCCTGAACAACAGCCCAGAAAACCTGAACAGAGGACTTACCCACTGTTATTTCCTCACCTTTACCAGTGAAGCGGACAGGGATGCGTATCTTATTCACCCAGACCACAAAGCTTTCGGAGAAGTGGCTGGTCCGCATATAGGTGATGTGCTTGTAGTGGACTACTGGGCCAATTAGAACTTTAGTACAACCATGGGATTATTGGAGACCCATCCCAATATCAGCCGATTACTGCTTTTTGCGGTCTTGGTTGCCATTGCGTTGTTTTTGCCCGATTTTATCCCCTTACCCGAAGGAACTGATCGAGTTTTCCCATTTGTTGGACTGATATTGGTTGTTCTCGCCAATTGGATTCTTTATAAGACAGAAGGCAAAAATCTGGATGCCCTGGGGTTTAATTTTAAAGGACAAAATCTCAAATATTTACCCATTGGACTTGTTCTGGGAATTGTGGCCGTTCTTATTGGCTATTATTTAAAATGCCTTCTCACTGGTGATGTCATTCAAACAAACCAGGCCATTTCGTTTGGTGAAATCGCTAAAGAACTCTATTGGATTTTGCCAACTGCGGCGGTGCAGGAGTTCATCTGCCGGAGTTATGGTTACAAAAAACTGATTTCAATCTACAACTTAAAAATTGCGAACTTGGTCGCGGTCGTCATATTCATTTCAATGCACAATGTATTTAACATTGGCATCTTTGGAGCTATATTCTATTCCATATCAATCATCATTGGACACTTTGTCTTTGCCAATGCACTTTTACGGTCGGGCACTATTTACTTTGCCATTGGAATTCATTGGGGAAGTAACGTAGCAAACAACAAACTCTTCACCGAAGACCCGCTGTCCACATCCATTCTATTTCTGGAAAAAGCAGTACAAGAAGAACCGGCAGGATTTAATCCCTTGGGAATTTTACTTTTTATCCTTGCCTTGAATTTTGGTTTCATTTTATTATGGATAATTCTTAAAAAATGGAAAAGTATTATTACCCCATAGTGAGTTCCCTGCTTCTGGTGCTCTCCCTTCTTGCCTTTTCGGATAATCTGTTTTGGGATATAGGCCAGCAAAGCAATAGTGATCCTAAGTTTATCATTCACGGTCTATTTATGCTGGCCTGGTTTATCACCTTTGTGGTTCAATCCTTTTTTATCTTTAAAAAGAACTATAAAGCCCATATGAAATGGGGAAGGATTGGTTTTCTTATCGCCATTGGTGTTTTCCTCAGCACTGTCTATGTTTTTATCGCTGTTTTTAAGGGATGGGATGCCATGCAACCCTTTGTCAGGGCCAATCGGTTTTTTATGTTGAGCTTTGCAGTATTCCTGTTACTGGCCTATCGTTACCGAAAAACCAAGAACTACCACAAGCGGTTCATCTTTTGGGCCATTGCACTACCTATTGAGCCTATTATCGGAAGGGTCTCAGATCTATTCCAAATCGAAAATTGGGAGCTTTTTTACATTTTGGTTTGGCATGCCTTTTTTATTTCCTTTTTTATCTATGACTGGAAGACCCTAAAACGAATACATGTTATCAGTTGGGTTGGACTTGGCTGGTTCTATGTGGCTTGGGCCATTTCCTTCGTAACTTGACATCAAACAGACCCCACCGCCGCCGAATAGGTCAACTTCCACCCGCAATTTGATGAAGACCATGGCCTAAACTGGCACATGGTGAGGAAAAGTATGGTCGTAACAAAGTCAACTTTGCGGATAACTGTCCATTTCCTCTTATTTTTATAGCGCAAAAGCCCAATTATAGCATGAAGCATACCCCCCAAGACGGTTTTCCGTATTATTATGAATTGGTCCAAGAACAGCAATTGTCGGTACTTTTTTCAGAATCAAACACCTATGATCTATTGGCTTCGCTTGACGAGGGAAAAGCTGCGTATCGTTATGCTCCAGGCAAATGGAGCATTAAACAAATTGTAGGGCATATCACCGATCATGAACGCATAAAAATGTTCCGTGCCTTTCAATTAAGTCGAAACGAAGAAGTGCAATTGTGGGGGTATGATCAGGAGGCTTTGGTCAAAAACAGTCGATTTGATGAACTCACCCTGCAACAATTATTGACGGATTATGTGAATGTGAGGAAGGCCTCCCAAAGTTTTGTAGATACCCTTTCCATTGATCAACTGCAACGAAAAAGGTGGGCTAAACACCATGAGGTTCAATTGGAAGACTTCCTAAAGTCGGTGATTGGACATGAAACCCATCATCTTAACATCATCAAAGAAAGATATCTGTAATACAACCCAACTGTAACAACTCCGAGGTGGCTAATCCAAAAACAGAGGGCTTTTGGAGAAGTGCGGGTCTACATATTTCGGATGAGCTTGTTGTGGATTATTGGACCAACTAAACCACACACGTTATGATAAACCCTAAGGTGAAATTTGTTACTTTTAATCAACTTTAGTTCAACGTTTTATCATGAAAACCACACCAGAGCACAATCAGCGAATTGCAAGTATGACCTTTGCATCGGTTTATCCCCATTATGTGACAAAGGTGGAAAAGAAAGACCGAACAATAGAAGAACTGCACCAAGTGATCACATGGTTGACCGGCTTTACGGAAAAGGACATCCAAAAATTGATTGATGAGAAAGTAACCTTTGAAGCCTTCTTTGATAAAGCTAACCTAAACCCCAATGCCCACCTCATAAAAGGGGTAATATGTGGCTATCGTATCGAAGAAATCGACAATCCATTGACCCAACAAGTGCGCTATTTGGACAAATTGGTGGATGAATTGGCCAAAGGCCGGAAAATGGAGAAAATCTTACGGTCTTAGCGAAAACCATTTAACTGTAACATATACTTTCTTGATTGGTCTTTGTTTAAAACAATTTCCATGATCAAAAAAATTCAGTTTTCGCTCATTACGCTACTTGTTTTTGTAAGCTGTACCTCCCCCACCGAAAAACCTGAAAATTCACAACCCGAAAACACAAAGCAAGCTTTGCTCATCGGTACGTTCCACTACCACAATCCAGGTGCGGATGTAGCCAAAACCAAAAGTTTTGATGTTCTGAGTGATGCTTCCCAAGTCGAATTGGAAGAGATTTCAGAAAAGATAAAAGCGTACCATCCAGACCAAGTTTTTGTGGAATGGCCTTATGACGAGCAACAAGAATTGGATTCGCTTTACCAACTCTATTTGGAGGACAACTATTTCACCAATGACAGCCTTTCGGATTTTTACTTAAAAAATGAAATTTTCCAGTTGGCATTTCGAGTGGCCAAAAAAGTAGGGTTAAAATCGGTACAAGCTGTGGATTATCAAAATACTGATTTTCCTTTTGATAGCTTAATGACAGTAGCGGCCATGCAAAATCAGACTGACTTACAACAACAGTTTACAGATGGCATTGAACGTTTTACCCAAGAATTTGATGAAAAAATTAAATCGGGAGCCACTTTGCTGGAGATGACCTATTATCTCAATACCGAAGAACTCCGAAGATTCAGCAATGAATTTCAGACCCAAGTGCCACTCTTGGTGGGCGACCGGAATAATTTTGTAGGAGCGTATCTTGCTTCGGAATGGTACCGTCGTAATGTCTACATGTGGTCCCTGGCCCAAAAGGCCACCCAACCCGATAATCAAAGGATCATGCTGCTCCTCGGAGCCAGCCATATTGCAATGATCAAGGATTTTATAGACCAAAATGAGGAATGGACCGCAGTGGAACTAAACGAAATCATGGAAAAGCGGAATAATCCTTAACCTTAAGTATCCCAGGTAAGGGTTTCTGCAAAAAATCGACCGAGATAACGACAATTCTATATTCCTTATCTTTAAAGATAAACGTTTGCCATGATCCTGACCGATTCCCTCTTGGATTTCATTTTGGAAACCCGAGAACATTCCGAAACCATTTGTGAACCCTTGGAAATTGAGGACTATGTGGTACAACCCATTGTGGATGTAAGTCCACCCAAATGGCATTTGGGGCACACCACATGGTTTTTTGAGGAATTCATTCTAAAGCCCCATGCCAAAGGTTACCAAGAGTTCAATGCGGATTTCTCCTTTGTTTTCAACAGTTATTATGAGACTGTAGGCAAGCGGGTCGTCCGTTCCGATCGGGGGAATCTATCAAGGCCTTCGGTAAAAAAAGTATATGAATACCGGAGCTATGTTACCCAAGCCATTAAGATATTTTTTTCAGAATCGCAGAGCGAAGAACTCCAAGCTGTTTTAGAAATCGGAATACACCATGAAAAGCAGCATCAAGAACTCTTGTTGACGGACATTAAATATATTTTGGGAAACAACCCGCTTTTGCCTGCCTATTCAAATAGTTTTGTGGACCATCCAAAGGAAACCCACCAACAGGATTGGATTGCCATGGATGAAGGTATTTATGAGATCGGCCATGCTGCCGACGATTTTTGTTACGACAATGAGCTGGGAAGGCACAAAGTCTATCTGCAGCCCTATAAAATTTCCAACAAATTAGTCACTAATGGTGATTTCCAGGAATTTATAGAAGCAGGTGGCTACCAACGTTTTGCTATTTGGCATGCTGAAGGTTGGGACTGGGTAAATCAAAACCACATCTCCACTCCATTATATTGGCATAAAATTGATGGTGATTGGTGGCACTATACCGCAAAAGGGCTCCAAAAAGTGGATATGGAAACCCCATTGACCCATATTTCATATTACGAGGCCTTTGCTTATGCCCAATGGAAAGGATGTAGATTACCCACCGAATTTGAATGGGAGGCGGCCCAACCGTTTTTCCCTTGGGGCAAACGCTGGGAATGGACCGAAAGTGCCTACCTGCCCTACCCCAACTATAAAAAACCAGATGGAGCTCTTGGGGAATATAATGGCAAATTTATGGTCAGTCAAAAAGTGCTACGGGGTGGTTCCGTGGCAACGCCCATAAGCCATACACGGCATACCTACCGTAATTTTTTCCATCCGCAGCTACGCTGGCAGTTTACTGGATTAAGGTTGGCACAATAATCCCGACTCAATAGGTATGCGAAATCAAACCACCACATTTACATCCATTTTTGAGCAAGAGGTGTACGAAGGCCTTACCGCCCATCCCAAATACCTATCTTCCAAATATTTTTATGACGAGGTAGGCGACAAACTTTTTCAGGATATCATGGCCATGCCGGAATATTACCTTACGGATTGTGAGTTCAATATTCTGGAAGCGAACAAAACAGAAATTGTTGACCTTTTTGTTGACCATGGAGAGCCTTTCAGTCTGTTCGAACTTGGTGCAGGTGATGGCAAAAAGACCAAGATTTTGTTGCGCCACTTAGTGGAACGGAACATCCAATTTGACTATAGGCCCATTGATATCAGTCAGAATGCATTGAACGAGCTTGAAAATGCGCTTTTCAAAGAAATTCCGGAAGTGGATATTAATCCGCTACAGGGCACCTATTTTGATACGCTTCGCGATATTGGGGAGAGCAATGGAAGAAGAAAAGTGATTCTGTTTCTAGGTTCCAACATTGGCAACCTCTTGCATCTACAAGCGGTGGAGTTTCTCAAAAACATGAAGGACGCTATCAACCCAGACGACCTTATTTTTATGGGATTCGACCAAAAGAAAAACCCTCAGACCATTTTAGATGCCTATAACGACCAGGCTGGAATCACCGAAGCATTCAACAAAAACATTTTGACCCGTATCAACAGGGAAATGGGAGCTGATTTTAATCTTGACAACTTTTTACATTGGGAAGTCTATGACCCGCAGTCAGGAACAGCCAAAAGTTATTTGGTTTCCAAAGTGGAACAAGTGGCATACATAGAAAGCTTGGACTTGGAAGTTCCCTTTAAACGTTGGGAGACCATCCATACTGAGATTTCACAAAAATATGATGATACTATAGTGACTTGGTTGGCGGAAGAGGCCGGGCTAGAGATTGCCACCTCCTTTTCGGACAAGGAGGAAAACTACAAAGATTACGTGTTCACTAAATGAACTAAAAAAACCGCCATTGAAGTTGGGGGGCTCCAATGACGATCCTATTTTTTATACTTCCAGAACAGCGTTCTCGGTTCCGGCATAGTCGTTCCATTGAAAACGATCAGCCTCTTCATCGTTGGTGTAGGCACCATCAATCAAGTATCTGAACTCGTATGAATTCTCATTGGGAAGCTCAAAGGTTCCCTTGAAGGTTCCATTTTTCAACTTTTTTAAAGTGCTCCCTTTGGGATTCCAATTGTTGAAATCACCCACTACAGCCACTTTGTCCGCCTCCTCTGCAGGTACTGTAAAAGTCACCTTGCAAACAGGCTTGCTTTTCAGGTATTGCTTCTTTATTGCCATGGTACTAAAATTAAATCAAGAACAAAACAATAGATAAAACCGCTTATTTACAATAAGTTAAGTTCGATTTATCAAATTGATAAAATGCTCCTAACAATAGGATTACTTTGGCAAAATTAGCAGATTGTTTTTTTCAAAAAATGATTTTGGTCATTCACGATTTCAACAGCTGGGCAATGGCCTCAATTTCGTCCTCGGTATTGTAAAAATGAAAGCTTAATCGAATACCTCCTCCACGTGGTGATGCAACCACATCTTCTGCAGTAAGCTTGTTGAACAGTTTCTGATCTCCCTTAATATTGAAGATTGTGCTATGCTGCTTTCTTTCCAGCACGCTTTGTTCCAGAAGTCCCATTTCTGAAAAGGCCATTTTGGCTTTATTGGACAATTTTTGCAAATGGGTTTGAATATGTTCCAGGCCTATTTCATCTAAAAAGTCAAGTGAAAATTCTAAACTTCCAAAATTTAAGGTATCCAAGTGGCCTGGCTCCAAAAATTTACAAAAGGGAATGCTGTCGCGTTTGGATTGGTCGTTGCTCACAGAGCCGTTACCAATACCTTTTAGCTCAAATTGCCCCATTACGGCTTCCTTGACCAGAAAAAAGGCATTGCCGTAGCCGGCCAACAACCATTTATAGGCACTGGCGCCCAAAATATCGAATCCCGATTTTTCAAAATTGAATGGCTCGGTACCACAGAACTGGGTGCCATCACCAATAATCAATAGGCTGGGAAAGTCTTTTTTCAGTTCTTTCAAAAAGTCAAGATCAATCTTTACTCCACTTATCCATTGCACCACACTTAGGGCCAATACATCAATGCCTCCTGACTTCACTCTATTATATATATTTTCCTCCATGTTTTCATCGATGTCCACATACTCCCTATTGAAGTTTCGGGTCTCAAAAGGCCAGTTAACGGAAGGGTAATCTTTTTGGAGCAACAAGACTTTTTTATCCTTGGAGAGTCCATCCAAAAGCATATTGAATCCTAAAGTAAAGTTGGGAACCAACGCAACATGGGTTGGCTTGCAATGAAAAAACTTTCCAACGGTTTTCTTGATTTCCGGAAGATGGGCAAATGCCTTAACCTTCATATTGCTGCCCCCAATGAGAAAGTCCAAATCATGCCCTTGTCGCCACTCCATAAGATCTTCACTCAAAAGACCTGCAGAGGCTGTATTGGCATAGATACATTGATTTAGGACAGGAAATTTTTTTCTTAGACTTTGCATTGCTGAGGTATTGGGTACAATTCGGTTATCTTTGTTGTTAAAGATAGCCATTCCATGTTGTCCTTTGGTAAAAAGAAAAAGACAGAAATAGACTTGGAGCAACACGAACTGCTGGAGAATGCCCAAAAACGCATTAAACAGAAGAAACGGTTGTTTTCCCATGTGGTCCTATTTTTAATCGGAAGTTTATTTTTGGTCCTGACCAACAAAATCCTGAAATACGGTGAGCCCTATGATTGGTCTATCTGGGTCATTCTATTTTGGGCTTTTTTATTGGTCATGCATACCTTCAATGTTTTTGTCACCCACAAGTTTATGGGACAGGATTGGGAAAGAAAGCAACGTGAGCGCTTGGTGGAGCAACAAAAAAAGCGGATTGCTGAAATCCAAAAGGAAATTGATACGGATTTTCCATTGTCCAAAATCAATAAAAAAAAAGAGCTGTGAAGCGACTCATCATCATAGCCGCTGCCGCAGAGAACAATGCTTTGGGGAAGGACAATGATTTGGTCTGGCACCTTCCAGATGATTTTAAGCGCTTTAAAGCACTTACCACAGGTCATAAAATTATTATGGGCCGAAAGACGCTGGAAAGCTTTCCAAAACCCCTTCCCAATCGGGAGCATATTGTCATTACCCGAGACAACACCTACACCCCAAAATTCCCGTGTACGGTAGTACATTCCATTGAAGATGCCATTGATTTGGTGGGCGATACTGAAACTGCTTTTATTATTGGTGGAGGCGAAATTTACAGGCAATCCATGCCTTTGGCCACGGATATGGAACTCACCAGGGTACACGGAACTTTTGAAGCGGATACTTTTTTTCCAGAAATCAACCTAAATGAATGGGAGTTGATAAAAGAGGAACATCATCCGAAGGATGACCGACACCAATACAGTTTTACGTATTTGACGTATCAGAAGAAATAAAGCTAGAAATCCAGATATAAAATTTCAGCTTTGTCATCATCCACTAGGTTCCGCAAGACTTCAATACCTTTATTGGAGTAAAATAGATATTCCCCATCAATGTCCTGTGAATTTAAAAGGCTATTTGTTTCCAGAATTGCCTTGGTTTGCCGTGCTACGGCTTCACCGGAATCGATTAGGGTAATGTGCTTTGGAAGAATATCATTGAGCAAAGGAATGAGATACGGATAGTGGGTACAGCCCAGTACCAAACAGTCTATATTTTGATCCAACATAGGCCTAATAAAAGAGAGAAGCAAGCCCCGAGTGACGATGGAATTGATTTGTCCGGTTTCAATGAGTTCCACCAGACCTTTCCCTTCCTGTTCCACCACGGTGATTCCTTCGGCAAATAATTTTGAAGTATTGTGGAAAAGACCACTTGACAAGGTCCCCTTGGTGGCCAAAATCCCAATTTTTTTAGTTTTGGTCTGAAGTGCGGCCGGTTTAATGGCTGGTTCTATACCTATAAATGGAACGTCATAATTGGCGCGCAAATAATCAATGGCATTGGTAGTAGCCGTGTTACAGGCCACAACAATGAGCTTACAATTTTGCTCCATCAAGAACTCTGTGTTCTTTATGCTGAGTTGAAGGATTTCCGCTTTAGATTTTTCGCCATAGGGGGCATTGGCGCTATCGGCCAAATAGATGGTATCTTCATGGGGCAACATTTTTTTGATTTCCTTCCAAATGGAAGTTCCCCCTACACCAGAATCGAAAATGCCAATGGGTGCTTGCATGTCCAAAAATAGAGACTTAAAATTTCATGGAACAAAAAAACCGCTTTCTCTTTGGAAAAAGCGGTTTGTAAGATTGTAAACTATTGTTCTTAGAAGCCCAATTCTTGTTTAACGGCAGGTAAAAGGTCTTTTCCTTTTGCCACGATCAAGCTCAATCCTGGACTGGCATCGATTACATAATCGAATCCTTGGGCGGCTGCAACTTTTTCAATGGCATTTTTAGCCTTATCTGAAATAGGAGCGAACAACTCTTGCTGCTTTTTCTGCAATTCTTGCATGGCAGCTTGCTCAGCTTCTTGAATATTCTTTTCGAAACCTTGAAGTTCCAATGCTCTTTCCTCATTCTCTTCCTTAGTCTTGGAAGTGGCTTCGTTAGAGTATTGGGTATACTTATTTTTAAGTTCTGTCATTGAACTTTCTATGTCTGCTCTGTACGTTTCCTGCAATTTTTTCAACTCGGCCTGTGCAGACTTCATCTCCGGCATTTCAGACAATAGTTGCTGTACATTTACGTGTGCAACCTTGCCCTGTGCATTTACAAAACCCGTAGCCGCCACAAACAATACTAGGGCCACAGCGATTCTTTTTACATTTTTCATGATTCTACGTTACTATTTTGATGTTAAATTTAGTGCTCCACTATTTACTGTTGTATGGAATCCTTTTGTTGTTCTTGCGCTTTTTCACGCTCTTCCAATTTGGCCTTGCGTTTGGCCTCGCGCTCTTCCAATAATTTTTTTCTTCGTTCCTCGTAGGCTTTTTTGCGTTCTTCCCTAAGCTTTAACTGCTCAGTTCTTCTATCTTCCACTGCTTGGGCGTTGGCCTGTTGTATGGAATCTGTTCTCTCTTGTCTTTCTTTTAGGGCATCACTGATGTCATCTTCTCCTTCTTCTTCAATAAACTGTTCCAACCTATTTTGCTCTTCTTGCTTTCTGTTGGAGGCACTTACTTTTCTGGTCCGCCCTATCTCTCTTAAAACCAAGTCACTAATATCGTGCCTTTTTTCGGAGTACAACATTACAACATCTGCCGATTTATCAAAAATAAAATCGTATCTTTTATTGCCTCCTATTTTTTGGACTTCATTGAACACTTGGTCCTGAATGGGCTGAATCAACAGCTTTTTTTGCAGTACCAAATCCCCTTGGGGGCCAAAGCGGTCTTGCTGATAGTCCAACATTTCCTTTTCCAAAATCTGAATCTCCTCCTCCCGTTCGGTGATGAGTTCATCAGTGAGCAGTACTTTTTCTGCCATTAAATCTTTCTTCATCTGCTCAATGACACTTTGCTTCAGCTCAATTTCTTTCTTCCATTTTTGCGCTTTGGCTTCCAATTGCTCGGTGGCATCCCTGTATTCTTCCACATTTTCTAGGATATATTCCATATCCACATAACCTATGCGCACTCCCCTTTGGGAAAAGCCATAAAAGGATGTCATCAAAACAAGTAATGACAAAAGAACTTTGGTATTCATCTTTATCCGCTTTTACATAGAAAATATCGTGCCAAAATAACTAATTAATTTAAAATGAGCTATTTATAAAATTACAAAGCCACTATTTTCCTTTGATTAAAACTGCTGCCCGATGATGAAGTGCGTTTGCCAGCCACTTGGTCCCACGGATCCAGGTTGGGCATCGGTATCGAAGCCATAACCAAAATCAATTCCCAAGAGACCGAATGCCGGCATAAAAATACGTAGCCCCACTCCGGCAGATCTTTTTAATTCAAACGGATTAAACTCACTAAAATTGTTGAAAGCGTTTCCTGCTTCCAAAAATGACAGCGCATAAATGGATGCGGAAGGCTTAAGCGTCAACGGATATCGTAATTCCAAAGAGAATTTATTGTAAATGGTTCCCCCATCCCTTTCCAGGTTACCGGTAACCGGGTTGGTACTGTAGGGCGTTAAGGAACTATTCTCATACCCCCTTAGCTGAATCACATCCCTACCATCCAGCGTAAAGTTTCCAAGACCGTCACCTCCCACAAAGAAACGCTCAAAGGGAACACCTCCAATATCATGGTTATAACTACCCAAGAAACCGAACTCTGCATTGGTACGTAGTACCAGTTTGTCCACCAAGGTGGTATACCAATCTCCTTTGAACTTAATTTTGTAGAATTCCAATAGTTTAAAACGCTCTTCTTCCATTCGCTCCAAATCGTTACTTAATTGGGCAAATTCCAATTGTTCGTCTATATCGGTAGGGTTGGGGCCAATCTCAAATAATCTTTCGGTAGCCGCATCTATATCCTCTTTGAGTTGTTTGTAATCTTTTGAGCTGAAAAGGGAATATGGCGGCGTAAATTTAGCAGTAAGCTCAAAATTGGAACCCGACATTGGAAATATCCTGCTCGGACCCTGAGAACTCCTGGACAATCCAAAAGTGTAGCTCAAAGAATTTGAACTACCATTACCAAAATTAAAAAGACCGCTGTTGTAGTTATTAAAGTCGTACAACTGATAGCTCAAGGCATGGGATACGGTAAAATAATCATCGGGCCACTGCACTCTTTTGGCCAAACCTGCCGAAATCCCGGTAATGGCAAATCCTCTATCCTTGTCCACATCAATCCTTCCCCTACTGTTAAAATCGGTGGCAAACTGTTGGGTTCTTGATAGCGAAAGATTAAAACGTACGGGTTTTTTACCCCCCAGCCATGGTTCAGCAAAATTTAAACTATACACGCGGAAGGTTCTACTAGCCTGCAAACGAAGGGAAAACGTTTGTCCATCACCCATGGGGACCGGTTTGTAGGCCTCCCCGTTAAAAATATTCTTTAGCGAAAAGTTGCTGAAAGAAAGCCCCAAGGTTCCAATGAAACCTCCTCCTCCAAAACCACCTTGCAGCTCAATTTGGCTCGAACCTGCTTCAACAAGACTGTAGTTTACATCTACTGTTCCCTCATTGGGGTTAGGGTTTTGAATGTCTGGTTTTATCTGCTCGGCATCAAAGAATCCCAATTGGCCCAATTCCCGTATACTCCTAACCAAGTCATCCTTACTGTATTTTTGACCAGGTCTGGTGCGCAATTCCCTAAAAATTACATGGTCATTGGTTTTGTCGTTTCCTGTTACGGTTACGTGGTTCAAATAGGTTTCCTTACCCTCTATAATTCGGATTTCGAAGTCAATAGTGTCGTTCACTGCAGACACCTCAACAGGGTTGATGCTGGAAAACAGATACCCGTTGTTCTGGTACAGGTTGGTTAAATCATTGGCATCGGGTTTGGAGTCATCGGCAATTCGTTCTTTCAACAAAACACCATTATAGGTCTGTCCTTTTCTAATTCCCAGAACTTGGCTCAATTGTCGGTCTGTATACACCGAGTTCCCGACAAAATTGATATCCCCAAAGTAATATTTGTCCCCTTCCTCAACTTTTATCTTTAGATCGATGTTCTTTTCATTGACCCTAACAAAAGTGTCAGATAGCACCCTGGCATCCCTATAGCCTCTCTCCGCATAGGTGTCCACCAAATTGGAAAGGTCTTCTTCGTAGTCTTCCGGTATGTATTTGGACTTTTTCCAAAATCGATAGATTTTTTTCTTCTTGGTATTTTTTAGTGATTTTCTGAGTCGCTTGTTCGAAAGTTTTTCATTTCCTTCAAAGACAATTTGTCTAATCTTTACCTTCTCACCCTTATTGACATTGATCACCATATTCTCGGTATTGGTGGCCGAGGTGTCAGGGGCAGTGGCTATGTTCACTCTGGCGTTGAGATAGCCTTGTTTTTTGTACTTGTTTTGAAGGTAGTTTCTGGTATTGGCAATCAAGCTTTCGGTAATCTTCTTGCCTTTCTTAAGATCGGTGTCGTTGATAATATCCTCAACCTTGCGCTTTTTCACCCCATATACCGTAACATTGGCCAAGGTGGGACGTTCGGTTATGTTCAATTCAAGGAAAATCTTATCATCCTCAATATTGGTGTAGTACATCTCCACATTGCTGAACAGCTCCAGTCCCCACAATTTCTTGATCACTGCACTGATTTCATCACCGGGCACGGTAATGGGTTGACCCACACGCAGACCCGTATAGGTTTTAACCGTCTGCTCATTATAACTTTGCAGGCCGGTAACCGTGAGTCCTCCCAAAATGTATTGCTTCCCATCCTCAAAAGGGATGTCCTGGGCAAAGCCCTGGATGGAGAAAAATAATAAGGGAAGAAGTAATTTTAGGTACGGTTGTATGCAGTTTTTTATACCTCTAATTGAGTTGTTCGCTAGTTTTTCCAAATCGTCGTTCTCTATTTTGGTAACTTAATATTGCCTCTACCAAATGATGCTCTCTAAAATCAGGCCAAAATACATCAATAAAATATAATTCAGCATAAGCAATTTGCCACAGTAAAAAATTGCTTATCCTATGTTCACCACTGGTACGGATAAGCAAGTCCACATCTGGCAAGAAATGCGTGTAAAGATGTGTATTTATAACGGCTTCGTCAATATTTTCCGGTGAAATTATATTATTTTTAACTTTGGTACTTATCTCTTTTATGGCGCTTTTTATCTCATCCCTAGAGCCATAGCTAAGCGCCAGTGTAAGAATCATGCCTGTATTTTTTGATGTTTTTGAAATGACCTCAGAAAGTTCCTTCTGTGCTTTTTGGGGCAAAGAATCAATCTTGCCAATGGCTTTTAGCCTAATGTTATTCTTGTTTAGGGTTTCCAACTCCTTACGCAACGAAGCAACCAAAAGCTTCATCAAGGTCTGTACCTCAACTTTGGGACGGTTCCAGTTTTCTGTGGAAAAGGCATAAAGGGTGAGACATTGAATTTGAAGTTTGGCACAATTTTCAACTGTGTTCCTTACTGCCTCCACTCCATTTTCATGTCCAAAGACACGGAGTTTTCCGCGTTGTTTGGCCCATCTTCCATTACCATCCATGATGATGGCAATGTGTTTTGGCAGTTTCTCTTTGTTAACTTCGTCTAGCGTATGCATTTTATTGAAAACAATCCTGGCAGGGCTTTCGTCCAAAGGTATACGTCAATGTAAAACCTGTGAAAACATACCAGTCATCGCTCAATATATTGCCGAATCTAAATTGCTCAAAATTGGAACCCTCGGGGTTACTTGCGTCCAAATTGTCCGTAAATGTATACCTGGCTCCAATTTCGGCGCCAAGAATCAGGAATTGATTTAACCGATACTTTGCCCCAACCGTCATTGGAATTGCAAAACTACCTTCTTTTTGGTTAATATCCTGCACTTGAAGGGCATCAAAATACATAAAATCGTACCTAAAATAGGTAAAACCCGTGTAAAGATAGGGTGTAAAGGCGGGTCCGAGCTTATGAAGATTATATTCCACAAAGTTAAATTCCAGGCCTAAAGACGCTTCTAGGATGGAATTGTCCATTTCATAGCCTCGTTGTTGACGGGATTGCATGTGCGATTTGGAATCGTCTGCCGTAAAATCACCATACAAAACGCTGGCACGCCACGCATACCTTTTGCTCTTATTCCATTTAAAGACACCACCGAATGCCGGACCAGATGGCAGGATATAATTGGTCCGTCCTACATCCCCAACCATATTGGCCCCGCCAGCAAAGATTCCTATCTCATAGGTTTGTGCACTGACCTTGAGCATACAGCACAAAAAAATAGCCAAAACTATTCGCATACTATCCAAAAAATTTCACGTATTAAGAGTAAAGGAAAGTCAATAAGTATACTGTTATGATTGTTCTCCTTTGTTAAACAGTTTTTAGTCCCATTTATTGTTTTTGAACCGTTCAATTCCTTCGATCTTCCCCCCAGAGCAATTTGTTGCGAAGTGTTTTTAAGAAGCTTTCTGATGTATACTCAATCATTTTAATGGTAAAATTGGACTTTTTTATTTTGATTTCTTTTCCATTGGGGATATCGGCAATTCTGGAATCCAATGAGACCAAATGGGTCTGTTCCCTTCCGGAAACCCGTAGCCGTATTTCTGTATCGTCTGAAATGACCAGTGGCCGCGCATTAAGATTATGGGGAGCTATTGGGGTGAGCACCAATGCTTTTGCTGATGGGGCAATCACTGGGCCACCACAACTCAATGAATAGCCCGTGGAGCCTGTTGGCGTGGAAACAATGAGTCCATCGGACCAATAGGATGTAAGGTATTCATTGTTTAAATACGTTTCAACTGTAATCATGGAGGTGGTGTCCTTACGACTAACCGTCACTTCGTTCAAGGCAAAGTTGAGCCCGTTGAACTCGTCTAAATCGGAATTGAGTTCCACCTCTACCAAGGTGCGTTCTTCCACGGTATAATGTCCTGACACAAATTCAGTCACCAACTTACGGACGCTTTCCTTTTTAAAGGTGGATAAAAATCCAAGTCTCCCTGTATTTACCCCCACAATGGGAATACCATAATCCTGTATGTAGGTGACTGCGCGCAACATGGTACCGTCGCCCCCAAAACTCACGAACATATCAAAGGTGGAATCCAATCCTTCGGATTGCGAAAACGTACCTTTAAAAAGGTCTTTGGAAAAACCGGATACCAATTGAATGAATTTTTCTTCAATGTAAACTTCAGCGGTTATCTTTTGGAGTTCATCCAAAAGTTCCAACATACAGGTTCTGTCCTCGTCCTGAAAAGTTTGACCGTAAATAGCGACCTTCATGCTAAACGTTAAGGTATTTTTCCAAATAATCTGACCGCTGTTTTAAGTCTTCCAAAAACTGGTCGTCACTATTTCCAAAGACAATGGTGTAGTTATATCGCCTAAAGGTCTGGGCCACCTCATTGAAATTTTGGGAACCTATTTTCAAGGTGATCTCCACAATGTCATTTTCCAAATTGGTAATAAAGGCTCCCAACAGCCGTGCATTATTACTTTCAACGATTTGGGCTATCTCACTGAAGGAATAATCCTTTATCCCGATGGATATCACCAAAATGGCTCCCGGCTCCTTAAAAAAAGGAGTATCTATAAACATACCCACAATATCCTCTAGGTCATAATAGCCGGAAATCACTTGGTTTTCATCCAGAATCGGCAAAATATTGGCCTCATTTCTAGAGAACATCTCCAACACATCCAACCACGAAGTTTCCTTGGTCACAAAAAAGTTTTCCATCTCAAACCGAAACTCCTCAATCTTCTTGTCCGGTTCAAAACAAGCAAGGTCATTTTCAGACAACAATCCCAAATAGGTTCCATTTTCAGTGATGGCCACATGGGAATAGGTAGTCTCTTCAAAAAATTGAATGACATCCTTTAAGGTCTCCGATACCTCAAAAACGGGAATGGTGGTTACAATTTGGTTTTGAATCTGCATAGCATCTCTGTTAGGTGCAAAATACTAATTTTAAATCGCAAAAGGCGTGCCTAATTCTTATTTTTGCCAATCTAAAAAAGAACTCCATGACAAAGTTGAGTGTCAACATAAATAAACTGGCTACTTTACGAAATTCGAGGGGTGGCAACGTGCCCAACCTTATAACCTCAACCCAAGACATTGAGTCGTTTGGGGCTCAGGGCATTACCGTCCACCCTAGGCCGGATGAACGCCATATTCGCTACCAAGATGCCCGTGACCTAAAAAAAGTGGTCACCACAGAATTCAATATTGAAGGAAATCCAATTCCCAATTTTATTGATTTGGTGCTCGAAATAAAGCCCACCCAGGTGACCTTGGTCCCCGACGCAGAGGATGCCATTACCTCCAATGCAGGTTGGGATACTCTTAAACACAAAGATTTTTTGGTGGATGTTATCAAAACCTTCAAGGAAAATGGCATACGCACTTCCATTTTTGTGGACCCCAATGTTGAGATGGTAGAAGGCGCGGCTGAAACCGGAACAGATCGTATTGAACTCTATACTGAAAGCTTTGCCCACAAATTTTCGCAAGGCAAAAAAGAAGAAAGCATTCAACCCTTTATTGATGCTGCCAATAGGGCACATGAAGTGGGCTTGGGCATCAATGCCGGACATGACCTCAGTTTGGACAACATCAAGTTCTTTAAGGAGAATATTCCCAATCTGCTAGAGGTATCCATTGGTCATGCTCTAATCTGCGAGTCCATTTATTTGGGGATAGAAAATGTAATTAATATGTACCTACACCGTCTGAAATAACCTATGGAAGTATTGCATTCAAAAATACTGGGAGAAGGAAAACCATTCATTATCCTACATGGGTTTTTGGGGATGTCGGACAATTGGAAAACCTTGGGCACCCAATATTCGGAAAACGGGTTCCAAGTACATTTGGTAGACCAGCGCAATCACGGAAAAAGTTTTCATTCCGAAGCGTTCAATTATGACCTATTGAGTGATGACATCATCAACTATATGAACCATCACAATATAGATTCTGCTTTTGTGTTGGGGCATTCCATGGGCGGAAAAACGGCCATGCAACTGGCCACTTCGCATCCGGATAAAGTCATTAAATTAATGGTGGCCGACATCGCCCCAAAATTTTACCCACCTCACCATCAGCCCATTATCAACGCCCTAGCTAAATTAGATTTTGACCAAATTTCCGGCAGAAAGGAAGCTGATGAGGAACTTTCCCATCACATCAGGGATTTTGGCACAAGGCAGTTTCTGCTCAAAAACCTCTACTGGGTTGAAAAAGAAAAATTGGGATTCCGTTTCAATTTTGAAGTGCTTAAAGACCGAATGGAGGAGATTGGCGAGAATATTTTCCCCAACGCCGTTTATGAGGGTCCTACCCTTTTTATCCGTGGAGACCGTTCCGAATACATTCAACCCAGTGACTTTACAGATATTAAAAAGCACTTTCCCAATGCAACCATTGAAACCGTGGATAATGCTGGGCATTGGCTACATGCAGAAAACCCCAAGCAGTTTTTTGAAAAGACCTTCAGCTTTTTAAATTCATAAAATTTGCCTCCTTTTATTATGCATGCATAATTTTTTTGCCTATTTTATTGTCTGAATAACAAATTTGACCTAGTTTTGGTTAACCTCGGTTTAACCATAAGTTTAACATAAGCTAACTCAAACAGATTTTGGATATGAAAAAGTTGTATGCCTTACTCCCCTTTTTAGGCTTATTCTTGATGGCATGTGAAGAAGATACTACCCCAATCGATAACACACCAGACCCCGTTGAATATACTGCTGGAACAGCGGATTTCTCAAATTATGTTGCCGTAGGAAACTCCCTTACCGCCGGCTTTTCGGACAATGCCCTTTTTATGGCGGGCCAAGAGGCCTCTTTTCCCAATATGTTGGCTGCCAATTTTGCGCTAGTGGGAGGAGGTTCCTTTGAAATCCCCTATATGGCGGATAATCTAGGAGGCGCAACCATTGGTGGCGAAACAGATGCCAATATGGATGGCTCCCCTGATATAGGTAATCGATTGATTTTGGCTTTTGCGGCCAGTGGGCCTGCTCCCACTCCCGTTTCCGGACAGGGAAGTACCGAGATTACCAATAAACTATCTGGGCCTTTCAACAATATGGGGGTTCCAGGTTCCAAAAGTTACGAGCTTTTGGCTCCGGGATATGGTAGTTTAGCTGGATTGGCCGTAGGAGCTGCCAACCCCTATTTTGTGCGGTTTTCATCAGGAGAAAGTGCAACCGTAATTGGGGATGCCGTAGCCCAAAATCCTTCATTTTTTACACTTTGGACGGGGGCGAACGATGTACTGCTTTATGCCACGGGTGGTGGTACAGGGGTAGATCAAACCGGAAACCTTGACCCAAGCACCTATTCTAGAAGCGATTTAACAGA
This sequence comes from Allomuricauda sp. CAU 1633, assembly GCF_017313225.1. Taxonomy (GTDB): domain Bacteria; phylum Bacteroidota; class Bacteroidia; order Flavobacteriales; family Flavobacteriaceae; genus Flagellimonas. The sequence continues at coordinate 297,362 of NZ_JAFLNE010000003.1, forward strand.
TCCCAACGTATTTGCTGGCACACTTGATGCCATTCTTCAAGCTATGACAGCCAACGGAGCCGATGGAGTCATTGCCAATTTGCCCAATGTAACGGATATCCCCTATTTTACAACAGTGCCGCACAACCCTGTTCCTTTGGATGGAGCCACCGCTGAGTTGTTAAATGGAGCTTATGGAGCCTATAATGCAGGGTTGGCCCAATTACAAGGACTAGGAGCCATTACAGCAGATGAATTGGCCCAAAGAACCATTAGCTTTTCCGCAGGGGAAGGAAATGCTGTGGTCATCATTGACGAAGACCTTACCGACTTAACAGGGTTCAATCCCGCTTTAATTAATATGAGACAAGCCACAGCAGAAGATTTAATGGTATTGACCTCACGTACCTTTATTGGTACTTTGGCCAATCCCGCCGATCCTACTTCCATAAATGGAGTTGCAATTCCACTGGCAGACAAATGGGTATTGACCCCCGAAGAACAAACAGCCGTGGAAAATGCGCTTACCGCATACAACCAGACCATTGCGGCCTTGGCAACAGCGTACGACTTGGCTTTTGTTGATGCCAATGCATTGTTGGGCGAATTAAAAGAAAGTGGCTTTTTACAAGCCGATGGAAGCGTGGTCACCGCAACTTTTGCTACTGGAGGTGGATTTTCACTTGATGGTGTTCACCCAGCACCCAGAGGCTACGCCATACTGGCCAATGCCTTTATAGAGGCTATAAACGAAAAATACGGTTCCAATTTACCTGGGGTAAATCCCTTGGATTATACTGGACTGTACATTAACTAAACAACGTTTTATTTATTACCTTAAAGGCACCGTAAACAACGGTGCCTTTTTTATTTTAAAAATCTAAAACCTCATTTTATGAAACTGATCTTAAAACTTTTATTGAACGCTTTAGCCGTTGTTGTTCTTTCCTATATCCTTCCGGGTGTTGGTGTGGATTCCATGGTCACAGCTATTATCGTTGCGGTGGTATTGAGCCTTCTCAACTTCATTGTAAAACCAATTCTTGTCATACTAACCCTTCCCATAACCATCGTTACGCTAGGCCTCTTTCTTCTGATCATTAACGCAATTATTATTCTCATTGCGGCCAATGTCATTGATGGCTTTCACGTAGTGAACATTTGGTGGGCCTTAATTTTTAGCCTTTTGCTCTCCTTTTTGCAGTCCATCTTGCATTCCATTCTTAAGGAAGATGTCTAGAATGTATTTTAGTTTGACATTCAACGCTTTAAAAAGTTGCTGCCAAACCAAAAATGCATTACTTTTGCCACCCATTTTTGAATAGCAAATTAGGCAGGAGATGAACATTACTAAAGAACAGATTGACGATCTTAATGCAGTTGTAAAAGTCGCCATCAGTAAAGAGGACTATCAGGATAAAGTAGAAAAAATCCTAAAAGACTACAGAAAACAAGCCAATATCCCCGGATTCCGAAAGGGCCAAGTTCCCATGGGACTTATCAAAAAACAGTATGGAAAAGCTGTTTTGGTGGATGAGGTGAACAAACTATTGCAGGACAATCTGAACAAATACCTTACCGAGGAAAAATTGGATGTCTTGGGCAATCCGCTACCCAAACAACAAGAAAATTTTGATTGGGACAACGATAATCTCGATTTTGAATTTGAATTGGGACTGGCACCGAACTTTGATGTTAATTTGAAAACAAAAAAGGCCGTTACCCAATACAAAATCGTTGCCGACAAAAAAATGATTGAGGAGCAAGTGGAACGTATCCAAAAGCAATACGGTAAGTTGGTTTCAAAAGAAGAGGTGGGCAAAAAAGATGAAGTAACCGGTTTCTTTGCCAATGAAGAAGAGGATATTGACCACAAGACCACTATTGAAATCAGCAATATTAAAGGCAAAAAGGCAGTGGATGCCCTAGTTGGAAAAAAAGTGGGAGACTCTGTTACCCTTTCCACCAAAGGTCTTTTTAAGGAAGACTACCTTTTGTCAAGTGCGTTGGGAATTGCCCGTGACAAAGCGGACAAATTGAATATCGACGTTACTTTCACCATTGAGGAAATCAATGAAAGAGAACCTGCCAAACTAGATCAAGAGTTATTTGATAAACTTTTTGGCGAAGGCAAGGTAGCTTCTGAAAAAGAGCTGAAAGATAGAATCAAGGAAGATTCTGAAAAACAGTTTGAGCAACAATCCGATCAGAAATTGTTGAACGACATCACTGAGAAACTTATTGATGACACCAAATTTGAGCTTCCTGCTGAATTTTTGAAAAAATGGATTCAACTCAGTGGCGAAAATGTGCTTTCTGAAGACGAAGCCAAAGATGAGTACGAAAAATCGGAAAAAGGACTTCGTTACCAACTCATTGAAGGTAAAATCATTCAAGAAAATAACCTTCAGGTGCAATTTGATGAATTAAAGGAGTTTGCCAAAGGTTTTATCAAATCCCAAATGGCCCAATATGGCCACATGGACCCACAAGAGGAAGAGTTGGAGAACATTGCTACACGCGTTTTGGGCAATCAAGATGAGGTAAAACGCTTATCGGAACAATTGATGAGCCAAAAACTATTGGACCTCTATAAAGAAAAGGCCAATCTTAAGGTAAAAGAGGTCACTTATGACGACTTTGTCAAAGAGGCGTATAGCTAACCTTGGGCTAAAAGAAATATTAAGTATCTTTACGGTGCCGAAAAGCTAATTTTTCGGCACCTTTTTTTTAAGAAAAATTGAAAGAAATCCTATGGATTACGGAAAAGAATTCAAAAAATATGCTACCCAGCACCATGGCATAAACAGCATGTACTATGATCAAATCATGAGTACCATGTACCCCATGAACATGACGCCAAACATTATTGAGGAAAGACAATTGAACGCCATAGCCATGGATGTTTTTTCTAGATTGATGATGGATCGCATTATCTTTTTGGGAACGGGCATCAATGATCAGGTAGCCAATATTGTACAGGCCCAATTATTGTTCTTGGAAAGTTCCGATGCCTCCAAAGACATCCAGATATATATCAACTCCCCAGGTGGAAGTGTTTACGCTGGATTGGGAATTTATGATACCATGCAGTTTATCAAGCCTGATGTGGCCACCATCTGTACAGGTATCGCAGCATCTATGGCCGCGGTATTGCTCTGTGCAGGAGAAAAGGGAAAACGAAGCGGTTTGACTCATTCCAGGGTAATGATTCACCAACCCCTTTCTGGAGCGCAAGGCCAGGCCAGTGATATTGAAATTGCTGCAAAAGAGGTTCTCAAGATTAAAGAGGAATTATATCAGATCATATCGAAACATTCTGGTCAGTCTTACGACAAAGTATATGAGGACAGTGACCGAGATTACTGGATGAAGGCTGAAGAAGCCAAAAAATATGGTATGATCGACGAAATTTTGGTCAGGGAAAAATCGTAAAGAATTACAATTAATTACATATCAACTACTTGAATTAGAACAAATTCATTTTTTTTACGTTATTAGTGGTTGAATCATGAGCTAGAGATATATGGCAAAGGAAAACTTGGAATGTTCATTTTGTGGAAGGAAAAAGCCAGAGACCAATTTATTGATTGCAGGTCTTGATGCCCACATTTGTGATAGATGTATTGAACAAGCCCATAGTATAGTTGCGGAAGAATCCAAACAATCCAAAAATCAAGATCTTTCATCAGAGTTGGTTCTTAAGAAACCTGTGGAGATAAGGGATTTCTTGGACACCTTCGTGATAGGACAAGAACGCACCAAAAAAGTAATGTCCGTAGCTGTATATAACCATTACAAAAGACTTTTACAGCCCAAAAGCAAGGATAACGATGTTGAAATCCAAAAAAGTAACATCGTTATGGTTGGGCAGACTGGAACGGGTAAAACATTGATTGCTAAGACTATAGCTCGAATGCTCAACGTACCATTGGCCATTGTGGATGCCACTGTGCTCACCGAAGCAGGATATGTTGGAGAAGATGTGGAGAGTATCCTGACCCGTTTGTTACAAGCTGCCGATTATAATCTGGAAAAAGCGGAAAGAGGGATTGTTTTTATTGATGAAATCGATAAAATTGCCCGTAAGAGTGACAACCCATCCATAACCCGGGATGTTTCGGGCGAAGGCGTACAACAAGGACTCCTAAAATTATTGGAAGGAACCACAGTGAATGTTCCACCAAAAGGGGGACGTAAGCATCCTGACCAAAAGTTCATTGAAGTCAATACAGAAAACATCCTTTTTGTGGCGGGTGGTGCCTTTGATGGCATTGAACGTATCATTACCAAACGTTTGAATATGCAGGCAGTAGGCTACGCCGCCTCCAAAGCCGAGGATAAATTGGACAACCAGAACATCCTGCAATATATTATCCCAAAAGACCTTAAGGAATTTGGACTTATTCCGGAAATTATTGGTAGGCTTCCTGTGCTTACGCACATGGATCCTTTGGATGCGAAGACCTTACGTGCCATCCTTACCGAGCCCAAAAATGCCATCATTAAGCAATATGAAAAGCTTTTTGCCATGGATGACATTACGTTCACCATTACGGAGCAGGCCTTGAACTATATTGTTGAAAAGGCTGTTGAGTATAAACTGGGGGCCCGTGGACTTCGCTCACTCTGTGAGGCTGTTTTCACTGACGCCATGTTTGAACTCCCTAGTAGTGATGAAAACGAGTTCAAGGTCACCAAGGCTTATGCCGAGGAAAAACTTTCCTACGAAACCATCAAGAAATTAAAAGTAGTATCCTAAGCTTAGACCGCTTTTTTGGTTACTTGCTCCAATAATTCCAAACTAACCTGGGAGATGATTTTCTCATCAGAGTACAAATGGTGGCCAAAATTTGGGACCACTGCAAAGTCAACTCCTATTTTTTTGGACCACTTTGCCGTTGGTTTAAATTCATCCAGCTCGCCATAGATTAAATTTAAAGTGGCTTTTGGTTTTTGGTCCTCCATCCGAATTCGGGTTGCGGAAATGGCCGTTAAGGATTTCATGGGTAGGCCTTTCAAAGCCGCTTTGTAAGCTATGGTCCCTCCCGTGCTAAAAGCCAAATAGTGGCTAGGTACCGATTCTTTTTTGAGCAAATGAGCCACTGCGGTATCTATTCCTCCTTCCACAAAGGCCTTGTGAACATTCTCTTCGGTAGATACGGGAACATCTATGTCTCCCAATTGTTGACAATCGTAAAAAACAATATCATAATATTGCTGTAAGTACCCAAAGTAGGAGGCTATCCAAAGGCCTCTTTTGGTTCCCCACATGTCTGAGATAACAACTAGTCTTTCTGCCATGATTGTAATGGTTTAGTGTTTATTTAAAAGATTTGATGAGGGAAATTTCAGTAATAATGATAGAATCACCACTTTTTTTTGTTTAAAGGAAACGTTTGTTCGATAAAACGTTCAAACTTACGAAAACGTTTTCGTAAACTCGTGTTTTATTGTACAAGTTGCGCATTAATCTTTATAAATAGCTGATTTTTAAGGTGTAAACAATACACCAACCACTGTTAGTTCATTTGAAGCAGCTCATCGATATAGTCCCGATTGTTGGACAATCTTGGAATCTTATGCTGACCTCCCAGTTTGTTCTTGGACTTTAACCAGTCGTGAAAAAGATTCTTTCGTGCCACATGCACTTTGGGCATTTTTAGGGTGATGTTGTTATAACGTTTGGCCTCATAATCCGAGTTGAGTGATTTTAGGGCATTGTCCAAAAACTCGGTGAAATAGGCCACATCCTCTGGTGGTTTCCTAAACTCAATGATCCATTCATGCCCCCCCTTTTCGCTTCCGTTCATAAAAATAGGGGCCGCCGTATAATCCATAATCTCGGCATCGGTCTTTTGACATATCTGTTTCAATGCCTCCTCGGCATTTTCAATGATCAACTCCTCTCCAAAAACATTGATGTGGTGTTTGGTCCTGCCTGTAATACGAATCCGGTATGGATCTTTTGAGGTAAACCGAATGGTGTCCCCAATCTTATACCGCCACAATCCGGCATTGGTGGTGATCACCATGGCATAGTTGACTCCGGTCTGCACTTCCCAAAGCGGGATAGCATCTTTTTCATCCCCCTGGGAATCCATGGGGATAAATTCGTAAAAAATGCCATAGTCCAACATCAACAAAAGCTCATCAGAATCATTTCGATCCTGAATCCCAAAAAATCCTTCAGAAGCATTATAGGTTTCGTAATAATTGAACCGCTTTCTGGGCAACAGCTTTTTATATTGATTTTTATATGGCGTAAAGCTCACCCCTCCGTGAAAATACACCTCCAAATTCTCCCAAACCTCAAAAAGGTGGTTTTTCCCGGTTTTTTCCAACACTTGGTTCAGCAACACTAGCATCCAAGAGGGAACACCTGCCAAACTGGTCACATTCTCGCGAATGCTTTCCTCAATAATGGCCTCCAGCTTGGACTCCCATTCGCTCATTAAGGAAACCTTATTGCTTGGAGTGCTGCTATACTCGGCCCAAAGCGGCATATTATCAATCAAAATAGCGGAGAGATCGCCAAAAAAAGTGCCATTATCCTCGTAAAGTTCTTTGCTTCCCCCCAAACGAAGACTTTTTCCTGTAAACAACTGTGAGTTTTCATTATTATTCAGATACAGACACAACAAATCTTTACTCGATTTATAATGGCAGTCTTCCAACGCCTCCATACTCACAGGAATAAACTTACTCTTAGCATTGGTGGTACCGCTGCTTTTGGCAAACCATTTTATGGTCGTGGGCCAAAACAGGTTCTGCTCTCCCCTACGGGTACGCTCGATCAAAGGAGCAACATCCTCATAGCTCACTATGGGCACCCGGTTTCGGAACTCCTCATATTTTGGGTTGTCCTGAAAACCATATTGCTTCCCGATCATGGTGTCCTTTGAAAAATCCACCAAATGCCGCAACACCTCATCCTGAACGTCCAAAGGATACTTCAGAAAAAGCTCTATTTGATGATATCGCTTCCGTAAAAGCCAAGAAGCGATGGAATTGAATAATGGTATTGGCATTTTAGGTATATTTAACCAAGGAATTTAGTTTGGTGCAATAGCTAAAATAGCTTTTCTCGCATTCATTTTCAAATCGATAAAAAACAATAGTTCCAATATGCTTTACGAAGGAGTCTTACGCAAGATGCAGACCGAAAATGGGAAACCCATCCAGTACTATTTGATCTTTGATACCGGTTTCTTGAATGTGAATCAAGCGTTGGATAAGGAACTGCAGATTGATTTCATTAAATACCAATGCCTCAATTGTGGCGAGGACAGACCCGTTTATCGACAAGGATTCTGCAAAACCTGCTTCTACGAAACCCCACATGCCGGCGATTGGATCATGAAACCTGAGTTGAGTACGGCCCACTTGGACAAGGAAGATCGAGATTTGGAGTTTGAGAAAAAAATGCAGTTACAACCCCATATCGTCTACCTCGCCAACTCCAGTAATGTAAAAGTGGGAGTGACCCGAAAATCACAGGTCCCCACCCGATGGATAGATCAGGGAGCCCACGAGGCCATTGAAATTGTGGAAGTGCCCAACCGCTATTTGGCCGGAATTACCGAAGTGGCCCTAAAAGATCATGTGAGTGACAAAACAAGTTGGCAGAAAATGCTTAAAAATGATATTGAGGACCTGGACCTGATTGAATGGAGGGCCAAGCTAAAACCCTATATCCCGGAAGAAGCCGCCAACTATTTTATTGAGGATAATTCGGAGACCAATTTGGAGTTCCCGGTTTTGAAATACCCTGAAAAAGTAAAAAGCCTGAACCTGAGCAAAACGCCAAGTTACAAAGGAGTGCTTAAGGGCATTAAGGGACAATATTTGATTTTTGAGGACAATACCGTTTTTAATGTTCGTGGCAATGAAGGCTATTATGTGGGGATAGACATACATTAAGACCTAAACCAGTCTTGACAGTAAAAAAAGACCCTTAAGGTCTTTGCTTTTAATAACCAACCAAAACCAAACTGGATGAAAAAATTTCCCAATGCTTTCGTCATACTCATTGCTGTCATCATTTTTGCCTGGATTCTTACGTACGTTGTTCCACAAGGAAGCTATCAACGCTTAATTGATGAGGCCACTGGAACGACAAAAGTCCTTAACGATTCCTACCAATCGGTCACTTCAGAACATCTCTCTGTATTGGATTTGATTCTCTCCATTCCAAGGGGAATTATTGGGCGGGCAGATGCCATTGTCCTTATCTTATTAATTGGGGGTTCCTTTTATGTCATAGAAAAGACTGGTGCCTTTAACCAAGGCTTAACTAAACTGGTCAAAATCTTGGAAGGAAAGGAGACCTTGGCCCTAATCCTAGTTTCGGCTCTTTTTACCGCTGGAGGCGTAACCATTGGTATGCAGGAAGAAGTCATTGCCATGATTCCCATTTTGCTTTTATTCGGGAAAAGCCTGGGGTATAATACGTTCACCATCTTACTCATGAGTTATGGATCCACGGTTATTGGTAGCTCATTTAGTCCTTCCAACCCCTTTGCAGTGCTGATTGCCCAAAAAGAAGCAGGGCTTCCCCTGCTATCAGGAAGTGAATTTAGACTTGTGGTTTTGGCAGTAGCTTTTGTAGTATGGACAATCTTTATTATTCGATATGCAAATAAGAACAGAATTGAGAAAATAAAGATGCCTACAGCCCATGAATCCATGACCGTGAGAAGCAAAATCATATTATCGCTACTGGGGTTAACTTTCTGTGGGGTTATTTATGGCCTTCTGTTCTTGAATTGGGATTTCAATGAAATGTCTGCCTCGTTCTTTGCTTTGGGCATCGTGGCCGGACTCATTGGTAAACTAGGAGTCAACGGTACTGGAGAAAATTATATAGAAGGATTTAAGGAAATGATGTTTGCCGCCATCATCTTGGGCTTGGCGAACAGTATTTCATTGATCTTAAAAGAGGGTATGATCATGGATACCATTGTGTATGGACTTTTTGGGCCTTTAAAATACCTTTCTCCTTCGGTCTCTGCTGTCTCCATGATGGTTGCCCATTCCTTTTTGCACTTTCCGGTACCCAGCTATTCAGGTCAAGCGGTGTTGACCATGCCCATTTTGGTACCGCTTTCCGATTTGATCGGATTATCCCGACAAGTTTGTGTATTGGCGTATCAATATGGTGCTGTTATCGCCGATATGATCGTACCTACCAACGGTGCACTCATGGCAGTCTTGGCTCTTTGCAACATCCCCTATAATAAATGGCTAAAGTTTGCACTTAAACCTACATTGCTCATTTTATTGATTGCTGCCCTAGCTTTGGTTACTGCTGTGGCAATAGGTTACCAATAGAGTTAAAAAATAGTTAGATTAGTTTCGAAAAACCAACCAATACGTATGCTCAAGCTCTTCAGAAAAGTTAGAAAACAGTTGATCGCTGAGAAAAAATTCCGCAACTACCTTATTTACGCCATTGGTGAAATTTTTCTGGTGGTCATCGGAATCTTAATCGCTTTAGCCATTGATAACGCCAACGACAACCGAATCAAACGGGAGAAAGAGCAAGTCTATCTTAAAGGCTTAAAGGAAGAATTTGAGACCAGTAAAATAAAACTCGAAGAATTAATTGGTTATAACAAAGATAGCTATGAAGCCGCTGTTACCATTGTTGACCTCATGGATAAGCAGGAACCTCCTTCAGAAGAAAAGTTATCTGAATTGTTCGTTACTGCTTTTGCGTATGATATTTTCTTCAACCCGAACAATTCCCTGCTGAATGAAATGATCAACTCAGGCAGTCTTAAGGATATTTCCAACGACACCCTGCGGATTCAACTGACCAATTGGATTTCTTTCATTGATGATATTGCAAATCAAGAAAAAATGCTTGGCGAAGAACGAAATAATACCGTCAATGTGTTTCGGGATGAAGGCCATAGTATCCGTACCATATTGGATTATACCGGCATGTCCGAAAAATTGGGAATCCCCAACAGCAAAAATCCTGTTAGTAATTTAGGTGCCTTGGAATCCATTGCCTTTGAAAACAACATTCTATTGTTCATCATTACAAGCCAATCCACAGAAACGGAACATTACAATCCCTTACTAATGAGTTTGAATTCCATATTGGAAAACATCAACAATGAAATAAAGGAATAAAAAAGGGCGGTTAAACCGCCCCTCATATTTTAGTTTATTGTATCTTTTTTCTTCTTGCCCAAAAGGCCGCCCAAGACAGATTTTGCAGCGCTTTTTACTTGGTCCTCGTTCGTTGTGGTTTTGGTTGAATCCGTTGTAGTTGTGGTCTTTTCTCCTCCCAACAAACCTCCAATGGCTTCTTTCACCCCATCGGATTTGGTTGAGGTAGAGTCTTTTTCATCCTTTTTAAATACATCGGATAACAAATCCTTGGCTTTGTCCTTGCCCTGGTTGACCATTTTTTGCTTTTGGATTTCAACCAATTGGGTCGTCAATGTTTTAACCCCAGAAGTTAAGTCCGTAGTCACCGTAGGATTGGTATAATTTCCACCAATATTTGCAGTCACCGGAATGGTAAGGTCCTTGAGACTATCATCGTTCATTTGGGCGATGAGCTTATTCACCTCGGTCCCTAAATATTTGGCTGGGACATCCAAGGTAGCTTTGTACTGCATCTGTTTGTCAAAGGTGTGGCTGCCATCCACGTTAATGGCGATATCCTTATATTTTAGCGTAAACGGTTTCACACTTACCTTACCATTATCAAAACTCAATGCCGTTTTTAAATCATTTAAATTGATGTCCTTGGTGTCCAAAAAGTTTAGCTTGCTGTCCAAAGCGGAAAGGAGCGGTGCTTTTTGGGTATCCACTTTGGTGGACAATAACTCAGCCAGTAAGTTTCCAGAAATCGTAGTTAAATTCGGAGTGAAATCATCCTTTAAATTCCCAGAAATCTTTACGGTGGAATTCAATTTTCCCTGAAGCGCATTGGCCAAGGGCGCCAAGGCCTGGAACATATCCAAGGCGGCAAAGGATTCACTAATGCCAAAATTGCTCATGCCCAAATCCACATCAAAGGTTGAGGCTGCCTCTTTGGTGGAAACCGAACCCGTTAGTCCCAAAGTTCCCCCAAAAAGGTCTGAGCTCAAATTTTTCACGGTAGCCGTTTCATCCTTGATGGTCAAGGTTCCCTTTACGTTTTTCAAAGTTAGATTATCATATAACACCGTTCCGGCAGCTGCCTCAATGGTGCAATCCAAGAAGGATGGAATCTTGATGCGTTCCTCACCAGTGGATGTTTCGGTCTCGCCATCTTCGCTTTTCGAAGTTTCCTCCATCATAAAATCGTTCAATGCAAAAGTATTGGAGGTCAATGTAAATTTCCCTTCCACATTTTCATTATTGAACATGAATCCGAGCAAATTGGTGAGGGTTCCTTTAGCATCGAAGTCCGTATTGCCTGTTTTTCCTTTAAAGGAATCCAGGGTAACCGTGTTGGGATTAAAAGAGACCGCCGCCGTATTGATGGCCACAGGGTTCTTCATCTCTTCCGAAGCATATTCAAATCCGGAAACCGATGCCTTACCCGTGGTTTTGGTTTTCTGATACTGCTTTTTTTCCAAGGATTCCATGTCGAAGGAAGTGGTGATGTCGGCATTTAAAATCCCTTTAAGGTTGTAATCGGCCGGCACAGGGTATGCCTGTGAAATATTGGCCAGATTGATTCGACCATCCATATCGGCATCCACCTTGGTATTACCCATCAAATCCCGAATTCTGGAGGTAAGGTTGAATTTATCCTGATCAATGGTGAACGACAATCGTTTGATATCCACAAAAGTATCTTCCGTGATTCCAGTGGTATTGTTGATTTCGGTATCGATATACACATTTTGCACCGATTTGGGCAAATCGGGATACTTGAACGAGGCATTCTCCGAATTTATCGCTATGCGGAAAGTTGGAATGTGCTCGTCATCCACAATACCCTTGAATTCCCCATTGACCTCAAAATTACCTGTGGTCTGAACCGTTTCAATGTTCTTGGAATAGACTTCGGGAATCACGGCCAAAAAGTTCTTGAAATCCGAAGAAGGCGTCTTAAATGTGATATCCACTTCTTGGTTATCCTCGTTGACCTTCACAAATCCATCAAATACCAAAGGTAATTGGTTGATCAGGGCCTTGTTTTCCAAGAACGTGTATTTGCTCTCTTTCAGGTCGATTCCAATAAGGGCATCCAAGGAAATTTTATTGTTGTTCAAATATTTTGTGCTGTCCATTTCAAAGGAAACCAAAGCGTCAGTCAACGTCTTCAATTCTGACTGCTCCAAAGAAAGGTCTCCCGTTCCAGAGTGATTCATTTCTGAAAGCACCAAATGCATACCGCTGGAACGATCATCATAGATGATTTCGGAATTGGTGATGGCATAGGAATCCATGTTCAGGGTAAAATTACTGCTGGACTCTTCTGTGGTTTCAGCAGGAGTTCCTTCATCCGCTTTGGCTATGTCATAATTGGCATTTTCATTTTCATCCACCAGAATATGCAGTTTCGCACGGTCAATGTTCAACTTTTGAATGACAATGGGTTCATCGGCCGATTTGAAAAGTTCTTTGATGGAGAGGGCCAATTCAATATCCGAGGAAGAAAACAAGGTATCCCCCTCAAAAGGGGCCTTGTTCACCAAGGATAGGTTCGTGAGCCCCACATTGGCATTGGGAAAACTTTTGAGCAAGCTAAGGTCGGCATCCTCAAAATCCAATGTGGCGTTAATGCTATTGTTGACCTTGTTCTTAATAATCTCTTCAATCTTACTTTGAAGGAAGAAGGGCAGGGCAACAATTAGGGCAATAAGTACAAGTAGGGTTATTCCGGTAATCTTCAGGACTTTTTTCTTCATAAATGAATGTTTTACAACAAATTAAAGGAGAAGTCGTCAATCCAAAGCTATTTCTTCCCCTATTTTTAAGTTAAATCTTCTACGTATCAGATATACGAAAAGATAGAGTAATGGGGTGTCGAGAAGCGCAATAATTATTTTAAAAATAAAACCACTGATGACCAATCCGTAGAATTTATCCCAGGGCAATACTCCAAATATACATAACAATCCCACCACGGTAAGCGTGTCCACAAATTGTGAGGAAAAGGTGGAAAAGTTGTTTCGGAGCCATAGCATTCTGCCTTTGGTGACCCGCTTCCAAAAGTGATAAATGGAAATATCAATATACTGTGCGGCCAAATACGCCAGCATAGAGGCCAATACGCCCAGCGGTGACAAACCAAAGACTTTAGTAAAGGTGACATCATCCACGGGTGATGAGGCTATTGCTGGTGAATAATTGGCCAACAGAATGATGCCCATGGAGAAAAATGAGGCAAAAATACCGGCCGTGACCACCTGATTGGCTTTTTTCTTTCCAAAGATTTCCGAAATAAGGTCAGTAATCAAAAAGGTGATGGGATAGGGTAAAATCCCCACAGAAAGTTCAAACAACGGCGCTCCAAAAACGGTGACTTCTCCAAAAGGTTCCCAATAAAAGAACTTTTGAAAGATCAAATTGGACACAACCAGTGAGGTAATGAACAACGCACCCATATACAGGTACAGGGAAAACGCCTTTTTTCTGTCGTTTTGCGTCATCCTTATTTAATGTTTAAGCTGAAGGGCATCTTGGCCTGGATCCCTTTTTGTTTGGAAAGTTGTTTGAACTCGGAGAACAACTGATAGGCTTCAGCTCCTATCTGTTCTTTGATGGCCTCCTCTCCTATTTTAGATTTCACGCCGCCCAAATTTTCCATAAACCGTTCAAAGTCTGACTTGTATTTAGGGTATTTTCGAATACCATATCCATCCAAACCAGCCATTTCCGCAGCGGCAGTAATTGCATCGTCCAAAGTACCCAGTTCATCCACCAAGCCATTGGCCTGGGCATCCACGCCACTCCATACCCTACCTTGGGCAAGGGCATCTACTTGGTCAACACTCATGTTTCTTCCAGCGGCCACGCGTTCCAAAAAGGTTTGGTAGGTATCTTCAATGCCTTCCTCAATGGTATTCCTAAAAGTATCACTCATGGGTTCAAATAAAGAGTAATCCACAGAATTCTTGTTGGTGCCCACTTGCTCGGCATTGATACCGATGTTTCCAGCCAGTTCATTGACATTGGGAATGGTACCAAAAACGCCAATAGATCCCGTAATGGTGGTTGGCTCTGCAAAGATTTTATCTCCTCCTACCCCAATATAATAGCCTCCGGATGCCGCCACATTTCCAAAGGAAACCACCACCGGTTTCTTTTCTTTGACCAATTCCATTTCACGCCAGATGATATCCGAAACCAGAGCACTTCCCCCGGGAGAATCCACCCGAAACACAATGGCTTTTACGCTTTCATTGTCCTTTGCTTTTCGCAAAGCATCCACTATAAGACCTTGTCCGATATAATCCTTGCCACCCTCGCCATAAAAAATCTCCCCCTGGGCATAGATCACAGCAATTTTATCTACTCCAGTATAAATTCGTTTGCGATTGGCGGTTAGGGCATAGTCCTCAAACCTGATGTAATTAAGATCTTCATCTTGACCGATATATACTTTTTCGCGAAGCAGGTCTTCATACTCATCAAAATGCAAGTTTCCATCCACAAGCCCAGAAGCTGTCGCATATTTTGGGGTGCGTGCACCGAGGGTATCGGCTATCACGTTCAAATCTTCAGGAGTTATGTTTCTAGATGCAGAAACATCGTCCACAATAACATTCCAAATGGAGGAAATCAGTTCTTGAATCTGCAAGCGGTTTTCGGCACTCATGGTATTGGAAAGAAACGGTTCCACCGCACTTTTATATTTGCCATGGCGAACCACTTCCATTTTCACTCCTGTCTTTTCCTGAAGATCTTTAAAATAGAGTATTTCTGTGGAAAGCCCTTTAAAATCCATAGCCCCAACAGGGTTTAGGTAGACCTCATCGGCCACACTGGCCAGATAATAGTCCTTTTGGGAATAATAATCGGAATAGGCATAGACAAATTTACCAGAGGACTTAAAATCCAACAAAGCTTCCCGTATCTCTCGGGTTTGTGCTATCCCTGCTTGCAAGAAATTTGTGGTCAGGCTAATGCCTTCAATGTTTGAATCCTCTTTGGCCACTCTAATGGCATGCACAATTTCATCCAAACCAACCTCGTTGTTCCACAACCCCAAAAAGGGATCGGTATCATCCTTGCCCGTATAGTCCACAACTGGGGCCATAAAGCCAAACTCCAAAATGGAATTGCGCTTTACCACTACACCATCATCCACATTGCTCACCAAGGCGATGAAAATAAAGAACATGCCCACCAGTATTCCAAAGGCCATTAAACTTCCTAAAATGGAAGCCAAAAGGTTTCTCAAAAAGTTCATTCGATAAAAATTTATTCCGCGTCAAAGATAACCATTGTTGCATTGTTTTGTTACTTTGTCCTTTTCATTATGGGCCAATCTCAACACGTATATCTTTCGCTGGGCAGCAATTTGGGAAATCGGCATGCCACCCTCCAAAAGGCCATTTTTCGTATTGAAAAAAAGGTGGGCAAGGTTTTGGCTGTATCCAACGTATATGAGAATCCAGCGATGGGGTTTGAAGGAGATGATTTTCTCAACATCTGTTTGGCTACCTTGACTAAACTCTCCCCAACAGATTTACTGGATGCCATTTTGGAAATTGAGCTGCATTTTGGCAGAGATCGCTCTGGAAGTGAAGGGTACAAATCCCGTACCTTGGATATTGACATTATCTTCTATGGGAAAGAAATTATTGACCTGCCCCACTTGAAGGTTCCCCATCCCCAAATACAACATCGGAACTTTGTGCTGAAGCCTTTGTCCAATATTGCACCACAGTTGTATCATCCCATACTTCAAAAGGACATACGAAACTTGCTGCAGGAATGTAGGGACCGTAGCAAAATGCGGAAGACCAAACTGAAACTGTTCCGAAATCGGTCCGGGCTTTTTGCCAAATTACAGTTTATTGCCATTGAGGGCAACATTGGTGCCGGGAAGACCACCTTGTCCAAAATGATTGCCGAAGAGTTTAATGCCAAATTGGTTTTGGAGCGTTTTGCAGATAACCCGTTTCTACCTAAATTCTATGCCGACCAGTCCCGCTATGCATTTCCGTTGGAAATGTCCTTTTTGGCAGACCGCTACCAACAATTTACGGATGACACCTCCCAATTTGACCTGTTCAAAAACTTTATGGTGAGTGATTATGACATTTTTAAATCGCTCATTTTTGCCAAAATCACTCTACAGAACGATGAGTTTAATTTGTACCGAAAAGTCTTTGATTTTATGTACAAAGAGGTAAAAAAGCCTGAAATTTATCTCTATCTCTATCAAAATACAGAGCGGTTGTTGCAAAATATTAAGAAACGTGGACGGGATTATGAGCAGAAAATACCCCCCGAATATTTGGAGAAAATAAACCGAGGTTATCTGGATTTCATCAAGGACCATCCCGAGCAAAACAGTATAATTTTGGATATGAGCGAGTTAGATTTTGTAAACAATTCTTCCGATTATGAAACCATTTTGGAGCAGCTGGAAGACAACATTATTTTGGCAGATTTTTAAGAGAATTTTTACAAAATGTTTGGATATAACGAATGGTTTTATTTTATTAGAGCCCTCTAATCGAGGAACTAACTAACTCAAACTATATATCCAGCCCTGTTTTTACAGGGCTTTTTTAGTTTTTGGGGTTACATTTTGTCCAGATATCCCATACCACTACACCTGCACTTACCGAGATATTCAACGAATGTTTGGTCCCAAACTGTGGAATTTCCACAACCGCATCACTGGCTGAAACCACTTCTTGGGAAACGCCTTTTACTTCATTCCCAAAAATTAAGGCTACAGTTTCTTTGGGATCAACCTTAAAATCATTGAGCATAATGGCGTTTTCAGCCTGTTCCACAGAAACGGTTCGAATACCGGACAGTTTTAATTCCTCAACAAGTTCCAAGGTGTCTTTTCTGTATTCCCATTCCACACTTTCCGTGGCACCCAAAGCCGTTTTTCGAATATCTTTATGCGGTGGGGTGGCCGTAATGCCACAGAGATAGATTTTTTGGATTAGAAAAGCATCTGCGGTACGGAACACGGAACCAATGTTGTTGAGACTGCGAATATTGTCCAAAATGACGATAATGGGTGATTTATCCATTTGCTTGAATGCTTCCACATCCAATCGTTCCAATTCGCTGTTTTCCAGTTTCCGGTTCATTTTTTTAACCATTAGGCCTAAAATATCAACAATCGTTCTGCGTGTATGGGGAAAACAATATATTCGTCTTCCTCCCATTTTGGGACAAAAGTAAAAGAATAAAATACTTTGGCAGCCAATAAAAAGACAAAGAAGGTAACCCCGTTGATGCAACAGTACAATGCCATCAAGACCAAACATCCTGATGCTTTGTTGTTGTTCCGTGTTGGTGATTTTTACGAAACCTTCGGGGACGATGCCATCAAGGCGGCCAAGATTTTGGGCATTATCCTTACCCACCGAAACAATGGTGGTGATAAGACCGAACTGGCGGGATTCCCACACCACTCCCTCAACACCTATTTGCCCAAATTGGTGAAAGCGGGACAGCGGGTGGCCATTTGCGACCAGTTGGAAGACCCCAAACAGACAAAAAGTATCGTAAAGCGTGGCGTTACGGAACTCGTTACACCGGGGGTAGCCCTTAATGATGATATCCTTTCTGCCAAGAGCAATAACTTTCTCTGTGCTGTCCATTTTGGACGAAATAAACTGGGAATTTCCTTTTTGGACATTTCCACGGGTGAATTCCTCACTTCGGAAGGCTCTTCGGAGCAAATCGATAAGCTGCTCCAAAATTTTGGCCCGAATGAGGTCTTGGTCTCCAAAAGCCATCGAAAAGAGTTTGTTGAGCTTTTTGGCAACCAATTCCATAGTTTCTTTTTGGAAGATTGGATTTTTCAAGAGGACTATGCCAATGAAAGCCTGAACAACCATTTTGGCACCAAAACCCTTAAGGGTTTCGGCATTGAACATTTGGTGCATGGTATTATTGCCTCTGGAGCGGTGCTGCATTATCTGTCCGAAACGCAGCACAGCCGACTGCAACATATCAACACAATTCAACGTATTGCGGAAGAGGAATATGTTTGGATGGACCGATTTACCATCCGCAATCTGGAACTGTACCATTCCCCGCACCAAAATGCGGTGACCCTGCTTGACATTATTGACAATACCTTATCACCCATGGGTGGGCGACTGTTGAAACGTTGGTTGGCCCTTCCGCTAAAAAATATTGAGAAAATCCAGCAGCGCCATCAGGTGGTTTCCTATTTGAAGGATACAACCGAACAGTTGGAAAAGACCCAACATTGGATCAAGCAAATGGGCGATCTGGAGCGACTCATCTCCAAATTAGCCACGGGTAAAATCAACCCGAAGGAAGTCATTCAGCTTAAAAATTCACTGGAAGCGATAGTTCCCATTAAGCAATTGGCTCAGGAAAGTTCCAATGCTTCGCTACAATCCATTGGAGAGCGATTGGATGCTTGTGATACCCTTCGAAATAAAATCAAAGAAACACTGAACGAGGAAGCTCCGGTCAACCTTGCCAAGGGCAATACCATTGCGGAGGGCTACTCTGAGGAATTGGATGAACTCCGCAACCTCGCCTTTTCCGGGAAGGATTATCTGGATAAAATGCTGGAGCGCGAAACTGAAATTACTGGTATCACCTCGCTCAAAATTGCATCCAATAATGTGTTCGGCTATTATATTGAAGTGCGCAACACCCATAAAGACAAAGTTCCCGACACTTGGATTCGAAAGCAGACTTTGGTCAATGCAGAACGCTATATAACGGAAGAGCTCAAGGAATATGAGGCCAAAATCTTGGGTGCTGAGGAACGCATTCACCTTTTGGAACAACAATTGTTTGAGCAGTTATTGGTCTGGATGCAGGAATATATCGCACCCGTACAACAAAATGCCCACCTCGTTGCCCAATTGGACTGCCTCTGCGGATTTGCCCAGCTTGCAAAAGAAAACCACTACGTGGAACCTTTAATGGAGGAATCCACCCAATTGGACATCAAAGAAGGGCGGCACCCAGTAATTGAAAAGCAATTGCCGTTAGGGGAAAGTTACGTGACCAATGATGTCCTCCTGAACCGAGAGGAACAGCAGATCATCATGATCACAGGACCCAATATGAGTGGTAAATCGGCTTTGTTACGGCAAACGGCTCTTATTGTCCTTTTGGCCCAAATGGGAAGTTTTGTTCCTGCATCAGAAGCCAAAATTGGTGTGGTGGACAAGATTTTTACCCGCGTTGGGGCCAGCGATAACATTTCCATGGGGGAATCCACTTTTATGGTTGAAATGAACGAAACAGCTTCCATTCTCAACAACCTTTCCGAACGTAGTTTAGTATTACTGGATGAAATTGGCCGTGGCACCAGCACCTATGATGGGATTTCCATCGCTTGGGCCATTTCGGAATACCTTCATGAACACCCGGCACGAGCCAAAACGCTCTTTGCAACGCATTACCATGAGCTCAATGAAATGACCACCACTTTTCCGCGGATTAAAAACTACAATGTTTCGGTAAAGGAGTTGGAAGATAATGTGCTTTTCCTACGGAAGTTAGTTCCGGGTGGCAGTGAGCACAGTTTCGGAATCCATGTGGCCAAAATGGCCGGAATGCCCCAACAGGTCGTTCAAAAAGCCAATAAAATCCTAAAAAAACTGGAGAAATCCCATTCTAGCGAGGAGATGACGGACAAATTACAGTCGTCCCAAAACGAAATGCAGCTTAGCTTCTTTAATCTGGATGACCCATTGCTGGAAGAAATCAAAGAGGAAATCCTGCATTTGGACATCGACACCCTCACTCCAGTGGAGGCTTTGATGAAACTCAACGAAATCAAACGCTTGTTGAGCAAAAAGAAAAAAGCGACCTCCTAATCCACCCGACGAAACTCTTCTTTCTCCAAATTACGGGAGGACTTGTTTCCGTTTCCACCAAAACTTCGGGAATAGGTGATTCTAAAAATTCGGGTGAAAGCCGATTCATCGCGGTATCGCGAACGGGTATCAATATTAAAAACAATGGGGGCCATCCCGCTGATGTGCGTATCAATATCCAACGACTTAAATAAGTCTGTAACACTAAACTGCAACGTCCCCCAATTCTTTTTGAACTGTTTGGACAATCCAAAATTGACCATTCCAAAGCCTTGGGTGAAGTTGGTGCCGTTGTAATGATCAAAATTGTACCATCCCGAAAATTCTATGTCCATTTCCCAGGGTAGTTGAAAGGTTTGTGTAAAATTCAGGCTTTGATAGAAATAGGTTTTTCCTCTGGGTTCAGGATTGTACGAAATGTGATAATCACGAATGGCCGAAGTTGTGGACAGATTCAGCTTGGCCCAATGAGCCCATTGCACCGGAAAGTTCAAGAACAAGTTCAAACTTTTTTGGTAATCCGCATTTTGGGGCGACACCACCAAGATATCGTTCTGCGGCGTGGAAGTCAATTGGTACCGAATAATCGGATTAGTCTCTTTTTGATAGGACAGTCCCACGCTAAAACCATTTCTCACATATTCCAACTGTACGGTGTTGATGATGCTAGGCTTCAACAGCGGATTCCCCGTAAAAATCGCCGTGGGATCATTGTAGTAGAGACTGGTGACCAAATCGGAATAAGCTGGCCTGCTGATACGCCTATGATAATTAAAGTTTACATTTTGATTTTCAGTCAGGGCATACTGATACGAAAATGAAGGAAAAAACTGCTGAATGACAAAGTCATCCTCCGATGTGGTCAAAGTACGTTTCCAATCTTCATACCGTAGACCCGCATTGACTTTTGATTTTTCACCCAATGCAAGTCGAAACTGTCCATAGGCTGCCCACAATTTTTCCTCGCTCTCAATACGACTTTGGGAACGGGGGTCCACTTCCCAAACCCCATCATAATTGGTTTCAATTTTACTGTCATTGGTATTGTTGGAATAGCTACCCTTAACCCCAAATTCAGTCTCGAAATTCTCGCTCATCTTTAGCGCATAATCCACTTTTGCCACGCCCAAACGGATGGTAGATTCACTAGTACCCCGGTTCCCATCTGTAAAAACCTCATTTTCTGGAACGACAGGGTCGTCATTGGCATCAAAATACTCACTTTGGGTTAAGGCGGGACTGTCATTTTTATAGGTGAGGTACCCGATATCCACATTGATGTTTGAGCGTTCAGAAAACTTCCGGGTCACATAAAGCGATGAGATGAGATTGTTTTTTTGGGTGGTTCCCGAGGTAACCAAATGCGATCTAAAAAAATCCTGTCCTTCAATGGTTCTCCGGTTATTCACATCGGATGTGGAATGATTTTTTGCCAAAGAGAGGGTTAGCTCCCCTCCTATCTCCGTATTGGAACTCAACTGATACCCCGAACTTAAATTAATATTGTGGGCATTGTTGCTGTAATCAAAATAGGTAGAAAAATCGGTTTGACTGAAGGCATCAAAAATAGGACTGTTACTGGTGCCCGAACCTTCAAAACCGTTTTTACCATGGTCATGGAATACGGAATATCCCAGATTAAACCGAAAATTTTTCCTGCCATGTGCATAGTTCAAGGAGGTACTTGCTTTTTCTTGGTAGCCATATCCCAGACTTCCGCTAAAATTGAGTTGGTCGCCAGTATCCACATCATTTTTGAACACAATATTGATGATACCTGCCCCACCATCAGCATCATATTTGGCCGTGGGTGAGGTAATCAGTTCCACTTTTTCGATGTTATCGGCCAATGTGCTTTCCAAAAGGGCCATAACATCTTCCATGGACAAAGGCATTCTTCGCCCGTTGAACATTACCGTCACCCCACTCTGCCCATTCAAGGCAAATTGGTTGTTCCGTCGATCTAGAATCACTCCGGGCAATCGCTCCAAAACTTGCAACGCATTGCTCCCCTTGGTCATAACACTGCTCTGCACATTGATTACCTGTCCCTCCAGGGTACGCTGAATAATATTTTTCTTTGCGGCCAAAACCACCTCATCCAACTCGTTGAACGCCTCATTAAGAACCAACGTTCCTAAATTATGTTTATCAGATGCTGTGCTCATTAAAATAGGCCCCTCATATCGGTCAGCATAGCCTAGATTGCTTATCCGAACCAAAAAATCACCTTCTTTTTCGGGAAGTAGGGAAAAATTGCCATCATCATCAGTAATAGTCCCTGTAACCAAAGTGGTATCCACCGCTTGGTAGAGTAATACATTGGCAAAAGGTACTGGTTCACCATTAATGCCCATTATTTTACCTTGAATCTGCCCATGAACAAAGGTCATTCCCATTCCAAAGAGTAGAAAGAGAAACAGTTGGGCTTTCGTTTTTTTCATTTGGATTGTTTGAATGTTCTTCCAAATGAAGTTTGCTTTCAACCCTAACTAAAATGATATTGACATTGGGTTCCAAAAGATTGACAATGGGTCAAAAACCATTTTCTGTGGAAAATCAGGTCACTTATCAATTATTTAGGACCGAACGTCAATTTGCCGCGGACCCATCGGCAAAAACAATAACTTGTACTGTTATTGCATGATTTTTTTGATGAATTACGACCGTTTTAAGGATTTTGTATTAAAATATAAGCTCTATCATATCCCCTTTTGGTTGGGATATCATTTGGTGTGGCTCACCATCAATATTGGGAGTCTTTCAGAAGTGTATGACTATTTACGATACAGTGATTCCTCACCCAAATTCTATTTCTATGTAATTTTTCAGCTTATTGGGGTCTACTTTAACCTCTATTATCTTATTCCGAAACTGTTGTATGTCGGGCGCTATTTTAGTTATGCTTTGGCAGTTCTGGGAACAATCTTGGTCTGCAATGCTTTTATTACCAGTGGTTATTTTTTTGCCACCTTGACCTCAGGAAAAACCTTGTTTGAACTCTTCGGGGTGTATCCCAATCAGGTTTCCAAAATCTATTTTGTTTGGGCACTCCCTTCAACCGTGGCCAGTATGACCTTGGCCATGAGCATTAAATTGGGTAAGAATTGGCTTCAAACCGAAAAAAAGAGGCTTCGGTTGGAAAAAGAGCATCTGGAAACTGAGCTCAAGTACCTTAAATCGCAAATCAATCCCCATTTTTTGTTTAACACCATCAATTCTATTTTTGCACTTATCCATAAAAACCCAGATTTGGCTTCGGAATCCTTGGCCAATTTTTCAGACATGCTTCGGTACCAACTCTACGAATGCAATGATGAAAAAATTGTGCTGGACAAGGAGTTGGATTTTATTGAGAATTTTATCGATTTGGAAAAATTACGTTTGGATCAAGGGCATACCAAGATGCAGTTTGATATTCAAAACCATACTACCCAAAAAAAAACCATTGCTCCATTTATCCTTATCCCTTTTCTTGAAAATGCCTTTAAACACGTTTCCAAGGGAAAAGGGCAGCAAAATTTTATTCAAATGGAGTTGGAAGCCAATGACAGATTACTGCAACTGAACATTATCAACAGTAAAAGTGTAAATGGTCAACCTTCCAAGGATGTCTCGGAGTCAAGTGGCATTGGGCTCAAAAACGTAAGTCGAAGGCTCAAATTGCTCTATCCCGAATCGCACTCCTTAGCTATTGAAAACCAAAATGATAGGTTTTCCGTAATATTGAAATTGGAATGGCAGAAAAACTAAAGTGCATAATTGTAGACGATGAGCCGTTGGCCAGGGGTATACTTGAAGAGTACATTCAAGTAGTGGACCACCTGGAACTGGTCTGCACTTCGGAAAATGCCTTGGAGTTGGACCAGCAGTTGGCACAACACGCTATTGACTTAATATTTTTGGATATTCAAATGCCCTTTTTAACCGGCTTGGATTTTCTAAAGGTACGTTCGGACCTTCCCATGGTCATCATTACTACGGCCTATCCCAATTATGCCTTGGAAGGCTTTGCGTTCGATGTGATGGATTACCTGCTTAAACCCATCACCTTTAATCGGTTTTTTAAAGCAATAAGCAAGGCTTCCGAATACCACAGATTAAAGAATGGTACTGTGGAAACCACTGAGAAACCCGGGGAGGAATCCTACTTTTTTGTAAAATGCGATGGTAAATATCAAAAAATAGTCCCTACAGAAATCCTTTTTGTAAAGGCCTTGGAAAACTATGTCCTTATCCAGACCACTGTGGATAAACATATGTCTTTAATGCCGTTAAAGACCGTTGAGGAAAATTTGGACCCATTGGAATTTGTGCGGGTACACAAGAGCTATATTGTGCCCATATCCAAAATCCAGACCTTGGAAAACCATGAACTGGTTTTGGAACATGGTCACCAAATCCCCGTAAGCCGAAATTATCGGAAACTAGTACAAGAACGTGTACTCAAGGATAAAATCATGAAAAAAAAGGAACCCTAAACCAAATGGTACAGAAATTCGGGGATGATCCATATTTTTCCGAAAACCCTTTACATTTTAAAGAAATGTTTTAAATTTGCATCCGCACTCGAAAAAAGTGTTGGTTCTTTAAAATGCGAAAATAGCTCAGTTGGTAGAGCATCACCTTGCCAAGGTGGAGGTCGCGGGTTCGAATCCCGTTTTTCGCTCAAAACGCTGCTTGCCAGCGTTTTTTTGTTTAAGTCCTGTCATGCCTACGGCAGACACGCTCGAGTGGTGGAATTGGTAGACACGCCGGACTTAAAATCCTGTGGGCATTTTGCCCGTGCGGGTTCAAGTCCCGCCTCGAGTACGTAAAAGCCCTTATTTTTAAGGGCTTTTCTTTTTTCTATAATTTTAGCATTGTCTTTCCAAAAAATGCCATAAAACAATACCTTTAGTCTACTCGAATTTCATGATTTTATATGAACTTAATAGACGGGGTAAAAACAGCCGAACTTAAAGTCTCTTCTGAAACCAAGGAGCTCAGTGCCTTTGTCAAGGACAAAAGCAAGTCTTTGGTAGATAGACTCGAAAGTTTTGAGGATATCATCAATATTGAAGTGGGCGATACGTCCATGACCCGAGCCAAATCCTTGGAGCGTGAATTTGATATTCGGCAGCTTTATGTGAAATATGAAGGGGACAATCCTTCGGGCACCCAAAAAGACCGAATTGCTTTTGCCCAGGTATATGACGCGCTCCGCCGTGGGTTCGATACCATTAGCTTGGCTACCTGTGGAAATTATGGCGTGGCGGTGGCTTTGGCTGCTGATTTGGCAGGGCTGGAATGTATTATTGCCATTCCATCCAGCTACCATACCGAGCGCATCAAGGAAATGGAATCTCTTTCGGCCAATATCATGAGGCTCGATGGCAGTTACGAAGATGTTGTAACCAAGGTGAGCGAAATGGCTGTGGAAAATGAGTGGTACGATGCCAATCCGGGTGGAGCCAACACGCCCTTACAGATTGCCTCCTATGCCCAAATCGCCACTGAAATTGTGGACGACCTAGGCGACGCCCCTGAATACTGTGCCGTTCCCGTATCCAACGGAACACTCTTGGCAGGAATCTATCGAGGGTTTGCCAGCCTGTACAAACGAGGAAAAACCTCCAAGATTCCAAAAATGATTGCGGCCTCATCCACCCATAAAAATCCGATTATCCAATCGTTTAAAAAAGGGTTGGACCATTGTCAGGACCTTCAACCCGAAAAAGTAAAAGAGACCAAATACAATGAACCGCTCATCAATTGGCACAGTTTTGATGGAGATGAAGCACTGTATGCCTTGAACCAATCTAATGGGGAAGCTTTCAACATCAGCGATAAAAAAATGCGGGATATGAGCACGCTATTGCTCAAAAAAGAAGGGCTTCGAATACTTCCCGCCTCCACCGCAGGATTGATTGCTCTTTTAGAACTGGATGAAAAAATGAATTTTGAACCCAATCGGTTCGTTGCGGTACTTACCGCCAAAAAATAATGCCTATGAAAAAAATTAATGGAAAAGCCCTTGTCTATTGCGAAGGTGCATTCAATACGCCCAACGGAAAAACGGCCCATGGACTCGTTCGTTTTACCGAACGTTATGAGGTAGTAGGTGTTCTGGACAGCACGTATGCAGGTAAGGATGCTGGCATGGTACTGGATGGAAAGCCTAACGGTATTCCCCTATTTTCAACCATTGAGGACGCTATCCAAACCTTATCCACCAACAATCTAACCCCAGATTATTTGGTCATTGGACTCGCACCAGATGGTGGACGTTTGCCAAAAATTGCCAAGGAAACTATTAAAAAAGCGTTGCTACTGGGCTGGAATGTGGATAGTGGCCTTCACGATTTCCTGACCAACGACCCAGAATTGGTACAACTGGCCAAGGAAAATAACTGTACAATCAGGGATGTTCGGAAAACCCCGGACCGGGATAAGCTTCATTTCTTTACTGGTGATATTGAACAGGTGGATTGTTTAAAATTAGCTGTTTTGGGAACAGATTCCGCTTTGGGCAAACGAACCACTTCGTGGTTTATGGTCCATGGGTTTCGAGATGCCGGATATAAAGCGGAAATGATTGGGACAGGACAAACCGCTTGGATGCAGGGCGCCAAATACAGTATGATCATGGACAGCTGTATCAATGATTTCGTATCGGGAGAGATTGAAAACGCCGTGGTCAGTGCCTATCGCAACGAAAAGCCGGATGTTATTGTCATTGAAGGACAAGGGAGTTTAATGAACCCTGCCTACCCCGGTGGATTTGAGATTTTGGCCGCTGGCCGTCCTGATTATGTTATTCTTCAACATGCCCCAAAACGGTTGGAATATGATGGCTTTCCAGGATACAAAATGCATTCCATACAAGAACAAATCAATGCCATTCAAGTGATTTCTGGGAAAGAAGTAATCGCCATAACTATCAACCATGAAAACATGGAACCGTCTGAAATTCTTCCAGCTTGCAAAGCTTTGGAAGAAGAAACCGGTTTACCCGCTTTTGATGTTTTGGCATATGGTGCCCAAGACCTCATCGATTTGCTTAAAACCAAGATAAAACCATGATTATCACCAATATTGGGTATGAGCGGTTAGATCTAGAGCTTTTGATACCGTATACCATTGCTTATGAGGAAATCTCAAAGGCTACCAATTTTATCCTCAAAATTGAGACCGATGGACATATCGTTGGATTTGGGTGTGCGGCACCTGATTTAACCGTCACCCATGAATCGCCGGAAGATGTTGAGCAAGCTATTCAAAATATAATTATACCCTTTTTAAAGGGAAGGAATCCTTTTATGGTTTCACAGATTTTGGAGGAACTTTCGCATCAATTGTCCCAAAAATCATCAGCATTGGCCATGGTAGATATGGCTCTCTTGGATATTTCCGCCAAGAAAATGCAAGTACCCCTGTATCAATTTTTGGGTGGATATCGCCATGAAATCGCAACTAGTATTACCATTGGAATTCTTCCTTTGGAAGAAACCCTAAAACTGACCGAAGAATATGTATGGCAAGGGTTTTTTATTTTAAAAATAAAGGGAGGGCTTTCCTTGGAAGAGGATATTGAAAAACTGCAAAAAATACGGGAACAGTTCCCCAAAATACAACTTCGGTTTGATGGCAACCAGGGGTATTCGGTTGAAGAGACCGTGACTTTTGATAATGCCGTGAAAGATTTAAACATTGAAATCTTGGAGCAGCCTACAAAACCGTTACTTGACAAGCATCTGGGTGAGGTGAAAAACACGCTTGACCTCCCAATTATGGCAGACGAAAGCCTAAAATCTGTAAAAGACGCCTTCCGATTGGCCAAAAACCAACGGATAGATATGGTGAACATTAAATTGATGAAGGTTGGTGGCATTCGAGAGGGAATGCACGTTAACGCCGTGGCCAAAGCCGCCAATTTGGAGGCTATGGTGGGCTGCTTGGATGAATGTAGCCTAGGTATTTCGGCGGGACTGCACTTTGCCTTGTCTCGACCCAATATTAAATATGCTGACTTAGATGGTCATTTAGAATTTAAAAATGATCCCTTTTCAGACTTGTTTCATTTAAAGAATGGAATCCTCCAGCCCAGCAAAAATTATGGGTTGGGACTTAAAGGTTAGTAATCGGCAATCAATTTTTGCCCTCTTCTTGACTCTTTAGTGAAAATAGCACTCCCAGGGCCAAGGCTACAGCGATAAAAGTCAAGGAAACCCATTCAGGTAGCTCCACATGATGGGACAGTATCAACTTCACCCCAACAAAGAACAAAATAGCGGAAAGGCTGTATTTTAAATATTTGAATCTGGATACCATGTGGCTCAAAAAGAAATAGATGGACCGAAGGCCCATAACCGCCAAAATGTTGGAACTGAACACCAAAAATGTATCCGAAGTAATGCCCAATACAGCTGGGATACTGTCCAAAGCAAAGAGGATGTCTGTAAATTCAATCACCACCAAGGCCAATAACAATGGTGTGGCCATTAAAACGCTGTCTTTACGGATAAAGAATTTTTGCGACTCAATGGTATGCGAAACGGGAATGATCATGTTCACCCATCGAAATACCAGCGAATCTTTGGGGTCAAATACTTTTTGATGGGCCCGCAGAAGCCGCAATGCCGTGAACACTAGAAATCCACCAAAAATATAGGTGATCCAAAAGAATTTTTTGAGCAGGGCCACTCCTAGATAAATGGCACCTATACGAAATAGGATTGCCCCCACTATCCCCCAAAAAAGTACTCTATGCTGATATTTCTCTGGAATGGCAAAAGAGGAGAAAATCACGGCTATCACAAAAATATTGTCCATACTCAAGGACAGTTCTACCAGATACCCTGTTATATATTTAATCGTGGCATTCCACGCGGTAAGGTTATTGGGGTTTCCAATCCATCCATTTTTGTAGATAAAATACACCACAATTGAGAATCCAAGCCCTAAAGCCATCCAAAAGGTACTCCAAACCGTAGCTTCCTTTAGTGAGATTGCATGTGCTTTCTTATTGAGAACACCCAAATCAAAGGCCAATAAAAGAGCAACAGCGGAAATAAAAATTATCCAAACCGTCATTGAAACGTGCTTTTACAACTGAACCACAAAGCTGTAAAAAACCTTTTAACATGCAACGATCATTAGGAAATAATTAAGGAAGCAGTAAGCTATAACTTCCGAGAAAAATCCCTTTCCAAATCCGCTACAATGCAATTAAAAGAACCTGGAAATGGTCAATCGTAAAAAGCTATCGTCAGTAAAGTTTCCAAGAATCAATTCCTCTTCGGCGATGGAGCTAAAAATCCTGCCTTCAACCTCAACCGTCCAATTAGATCCAAAACGTCTTGAAGCTTCCAAACTGAAAATTTTGCTACTGGACTCCAAATCAGATATGCCTCCAATCAAAATTGAAGTATCCTGAATGTCGTTGAAAGCCAACCTGCTCCCAAAAAAGATATCATTTTGTAGGGCATTCAAGGAAAGTTCATCCCTTTCATCATACAGATACTCCCCTAACAAACCTATATCCAAACCATTTCCATCAATGTTACTGAAGGTATATTCCAACCCTGCGACCAAAGCGATAAAATCCTGGGCATCGGCATTCCTATAAATGGATTCGAACTTCCAAAGGAAAGCATCATGGGTGATTTGCAAATCCAATCCGGTTTGATTGATTACGGGATAAAACGGATTGATATTTCCAAACTCATCAAACACAAATAGTGGCTCGCGGCCATTTCCGTAGAAATGGGAAAGCCCTACATCAAAGATTCCAAAGTAGTGCTTCCAGCGCAAGGCAACATCCTGTCGCCATTCTTCGGCGCCGCTTTCATAGCCTATATCATCCTTATCGATAACCACTCCAAACCGCAGTCTTCCTTTCTCACCCGGAAAGGTTCGCTTTCTGTGATAGGGTAGATAGAATACACTGAAAGTACCCAAACCATTGGTTATATAATTGAACTGTACCATGGGCTGCCCCAGTTTTTCCTCTCCGTCAAAGGTTTCCACAGCATCGGTCTGGTTAATGATATCCACCAAATGGTTGCTTTCTGCTACACCCCAATACACTTTTTTGAGGCCAATACTCAACTCCCAATTGTTCTTGGCTTTTTGGTAATACAGCTCCCGAATATCCCAATGGGTACGTTCATCATCACGGTCCAACCTAAAAAAGCCGGTAAAGTTGATACTTTCATACCCATCATTCCATTCCAAAGAATACTCTGGCCTAATTGCTAAGGCCGGATAGTGATCCAACTGATCCGGGAATTGTGCTTCCTCTAAAAAATAGCGGTACTCCGCTTCCAGTTCAAGTTCAAAATCATGTGTAAGAGTGTTATTGGATTCATCTTTTTGCGCCCATAGAAAGCCATGGCTTAAAAGAATTGCCGTTACAATGAAAAAAAAGTTTCGCATGTAAAATAGGGGTAAAGGTTGTTAGAAAAAAACCAGGGCATGGGCAAGCATAGCACACCATTTGTTAGACACAAATACTTGTCAAAAAGAGAGAGTACATGCCCTGGATAACTTATTTGATTAGCTTCCTGCACGTTTTAAGGCCACCTCTGTAAAATCCTCATCGGACAGTTGAGTCCCAAAATCGTATTCGCTAAACTTTAACACGGTTTCCTTATTACTTTGATGGTTGACCATAGTGAAGGTCAATGCCCTCCAAAACTTGTTTTTGTAGAGTTTGTAATCATCATAGGTCAGCGTCTTTAAAAGGGCATCCTTTCTATCGTAAAACTCTATTTTCTCCAATCGATACCCTTTACCCTTGTTGTATGTGGCAATTCTTCGGGTGTATCCTGATTTAGGGTCCACAGGATCCTGCTCCACAATCAACAAATCTCCTTCCTGCTTTAGGAACTTGTACTCATATTTTTCAACCTCTTGTGATGAAAGGTCTTCATAGGCAAATTCGCTCCCCACAAAAGGACCGGATTTGTTGTTGGAAGATATTCGCTTTACCCTTTTAATGGAAGGAAGGTACAACCATTGATCATCTGCCCCCACTTTGTGCGTAAATGTTAAGGTAGCCGTACCTTTTACGTCTTTTGGGCTTTCAAAAACAATGAGGGATTTATCTCCATCCTCTGTCAATTCCAAAGTTTGGGTCGTTAAAAAACGCTCACTGGTCTGCCCATTTTTGTTCTTCAAGGTCATTTTGAGTTCAACCACTGAACTTCCAAAACCTTCGTCCGCCTTTTCAGCTTCTTGAGCCACTTGCAACCCACGTTCTTCAGCAGTTTGTGCCGAAGCTGTGGATAGTGTAAAACCGAAAATCAATATTGAGATATTAGAATTTATTTTCTTCATGATACTATAATTAATTGTGTTTATTATTTATTTATCGAATTGTACTTGTGTCTGGGATTTTTGCGGAATTGTTGCCTTCTCCTTGCTGACCAAGACCAACAGAGCTGGAAGTAGAATAAAATCAATAATCAGCGCAGCTATGATGATAATTACGGTAATCCTTGCCATATAGCTGTTCAGCGCGAATGAGGAAGTGGAAAGAACCACAAAACCGCATAAAAGCACCACGGTAGTGGTCACCAATGCCTTACCTACAGTTTCAAAGGCATAGATGATGGCCGCTCTGGCATCGTATCCCAATTCCCTTCGGGCGCGTAAAAATTTGCTCATAAAGTGAACGGTATCGTCCACAATAATCCCCAACGTCATTCCAAAAACAATGACCATCCCAGTGTTGATGGTTCCTTTCAGGAGGTACCATAGGCCAAATCCAACTAAAACGGGAGCCACATTGGGGATGATGCTCAACAGTCCCAGTTTTACATTCCTCAAGGCAATCATAAGCACCAAGGAAATGAGGAGGAGTGCAATGATATTCCCTTTGAACATACTTTCTGCCTGACGGAAGCCCAGTTTGGAGAACATGAGCGTTGGACTTACCCCAAGGGCATGCATGGGTTCAGGGGTATTGTTTCGCAACCAACTTTCCGCTCTTTCCGCAAAGGCAATCATCTCCGCGCTGGAATTGTTCTGCAAGGTGACGGTCACCCTTGATTCGGATTTATCCACATTGATTTGGTTGTTGAGGTCAAGCCCGAATGGCAACGACAACTCATAGAGCAAAAGGTATTGTGCTGCCTCTTCCCTATCATCCGGCACTTTATAGTAACTTTCGTTATCACCATGCATGGAACGGTTCACCCGTCGTGCCACCTCGCTAAAGGCATTCACGTGGACCACCTCGGGCTGCTTTTCCAACCAATCTTCAAATTCGTTGAGTTTTTGAAGATATTCTGGGTTATTGATACCTCCACTTTCACCACTACCTACCGAAAATTCCACATTGTAGAACCCAGTTAGGTTTTCGTTGATGAAATCACTATCGTTTCTAAACTGTACCGAAGTATCAAAATATTCCACAAACTCGTCATTGAACACATTCTTGGTGGCCAAGAAGGTGAGTATGGCTATGATTCCCACGGAAATCAAGGTGAGTTTTACCGGTTGTCTTACCACGAACATGCCCAATTTGGCATATCCCCCTATTCTTTCTTCTTTCTTTTCTGCCACTTTCTTGGATTTCCAGATAGGGAAAATCGCCATAAGCGCTGGCAAAGTGGTTGTTGAAAACAAGAAGGCCATACACATTCCGAAGGCAACAATGTTCCCCAAGTCCCAAAATGGGGGCACATCTCCATAATTCAGGGTCAAGAATCCAATAACAGTGGTCAAACTTGTGATGAAAACAGGCATGAAATTCAATCGCATGGATTCCACCAAGGCCGCTCTTTTTTCCATGCCATCTTTACGTACTTTTTGGAGGTACGTAATAAGGATATGGATACTATCGGCAACGGCCAAGGTCAATATCATAGTAGGAAAAACGGATGAAGGTGGGGTCAATTTAATCCCGGTCAAACCGATAAAACCTACCGCACTTACAATGGAAAACAGTACCACGATCAAGGTGGCGATGGTTGCAAAGGCGTTGCGTGTCAGTACCAAGGTCACTATAACCACAATCAGCAACATAACCATGGTAAGCATTAGGTCTTTCTGGGATGATTCAAAAAAAGCGGTGTTCAATGGAACCAATCCAGTGGTATACACATCAAAATTTGGATGCTGTTCCTTGAATTTCGAGACCATATCGCGGGTGGCCACGGTTACTTCGGGAATCTCAGCTGCACTGTTTTCCCCAGGGAGACGAACTGTGATATTGATGGCCGTAACACTTCCTGCTTCGTTGATGATTCTATGTATCAACAAAGGTTCTTTCAGGGCTATTTCCCTAATCTCCTTGATTTCGGCCTCTGTCTTGTTTGCTGAATCGTACGAAAGGTCATCCACGTAAAGGTCATCACCATTGGCACTGGTGTGCTGAAAGTTGGTCACGGCATCCACCCTAGAGGAATAGGGTGTGTTCCAAGCCTCAGCGGTCAACTCTTCTATGGCGACCAAATTATCTTTAGTAAAGACATCGCCATTTTTGGGAGCGAGCACAATAATAATATTATCGTCTTTGGTGTACTTTTCCTGAAGTGCATCAAAGGCTTCCAATTCTGGATTGGATTCACTGAAAAACACATGATAATCCCCATCAAACTCCATTTTTCCCTGGGATGCCAGCCCTACGGCCAACAAAACGGTAAGGAGTAGGACCGGCCATCTAAACTTGATGACAAAATTGGCCCAGTTCTTGGCAAATGCATTGGTTGCATTTTTGGCTTTCTTGATTGCGTTCATTTATTTCTAGGTTTAGTTTAATTGTTTGTTGTTTTTATTTAGACAATTTCGGTTTGTTGTATGTGACGTATTTTTAATTAATAACTGACTGGTCAACTATTAATTAATGATTAGTTAACTTTAATTTAATTGACCAGTCAACTAGTATTTTGGTTAAAAAAAAATTATTTGAACATTATTTTTTGCACCATATTCATGTAATTATCTATGGGATAACTACTCTGCAATTCCTTCATGGTGGTCATTACCCCTTTACCTGCATCCTCGAAGAAGGCAACCATATCGGCAGCATTAAGACTATCATTCACTTCTCCCTGTGCCTGTCCCTCTTCCACTACCTTCACAAGAAGCTCTTGAACCAACTGTTCCTTGACCACAATTGCTTTTCTTATTTTTTCACTGTGCTCAGCCATTTCAGTGCCAATATTACAGGCCAAACATCCCATTTTACAATCAAGCTCATTTTTTAACTTGGACACCCGTTGCTGGTGAAAACCCAAAAGGCGTTCTTTTGGAGACTTTGATGTATCCGAAAGCAATTCCTTTAACGGTTCCATGCAGGTTTCAAAATAGGTTTCAATAGCCTTTACGGTAAAGTCTTCCTTGCTTTCAAAATAAAAATAAAAGGAGCCTTTGGGAACATCAGCAGCTTTAACAATATCATTGACACTGGTGGCATTGTACCCTTTGGACCATAGAATTTCCATCCCCTTTTCAATAAGGATGTCACTCTTAATTTCTCCTTTTAACGTTTTCTGCTCCATAAGATGAAGTGCAAATATATGACCAGTCGTCTAGTATGCAAAAGAAGTGGGGAAATTTAACATTCTTTATGGTTTTTCATCTTCTTTCCCAATCCTTATAAAGTGGGGAAGCTACCCTCTATTTGGCGTAGATTCAATATTTCCTCAAGAAACTTTTGGGATTCCAATTGAACTGCAGGAAGATCTTTTGAGGTAATGTCCGATGTCATTACATGATCTCCCACATCCGGAAAGGCCTTTTTTCTTTTTTGATCTTCCGAAGTACCCAATTGTTCATACATGTCCAACATAGCCGGCACTGATACCACCTTATCCTGAATGGAATCGTTCCGGTAAAAATATCCCATAAAAACAGGTTGCTTCACTTTCTGGAAGGTCTCTGGCACCATAGTGTTGTCAACCAACGCCTGTAAATGGGTCAAGGCCTCTACCCGGTACTTGGTTGTCCAGTATTTTTGCTTTTCAGCACTGGCTTCAAATTCATGATAGTCGCTTTTTTTAACTGCCTTAGCCAATTGTAGGCCCCAATGGCCGGTCAACAGTTTGGCATTTTTGTCATAAATCTCAATATTGGGTGAGTACAACAAGAGGGCCGCGACATCAGGGTCTCCACCTGCCAAGTGCAGGGCCAATGTACCGCCCGTTGAGGTAGCCATTACAATTACTTTATTCCCCAATTGTTTGGCCACGGCGATGGCTTCCTTCGCTGAATCCAAAACCTCATCTGCGGTCAAATCCAGCATGGCTTCCTTTTCTTCCAAGCCATGACCCGCCAATCTTGGAAGGTATAAATTGCAGCCATATTGTTTTGCAATGGTCTCGTGAAGTGGAAAACCTTCCATCCTACTGGCAGACCATCCGTGCAAATACACAATGCTGTACTCGGTTTTGGAAGGAATGCTATCAAACCATATAATTTCAGCTCCGTTATCCGGCTTAATATTGGTAAAAACTGCCTCTTTTTCGTTGATCCATTTCTCTAATTGGACCAAATCTGATGGAACTTGTGGCAAAGCAGTATCCATACTGGGTTTCTCCACTTGTGGACCCAATAGGTAAACCAGTGCCAAAACAGCCAACACTAGCAATAGACCTTTTCCAATTTTGAGTATCAACTTCATAATATTTTTTATCGGTTTACTGTGTTACAGCTTTTTTACGGACTGCCATAAATATACTACTTTAGAGCCATGCACTATTGACTTTATATGACACAATTAAAAGCACTTCTCAAAGTCCTTGGTCCTGGTTTGCTTTTTGCCAGTATGGCCATTGGGACTTCCCATTTGGTACTGTCCACCAAGGCAGGGGCTCAATACGGATGGATTATGGTCATTCCCATTGTATTGGCAAATCTGTTGAAGTACCCCTTTTTTGAATTTGGGGTGCGATATACCACTGTCACTGAAAAAAGTTTGATACAAGGGTATCTGAATTTGGGGAAAACATACTTGTGGATCTATGCTTTTGTAACCTTGATCTCCACATTTACCATCTTGGCCGCTCTATATGTGGTCACCGCAGGGCTTTTTATGAACCTTTTCCAAATTTCGAGCATGGGTGCAGGTGGAGTAGCACTGTGTCTTTTTGTTTTTATCAGCTTGTTGCTCATTATTGGAAAATATCGTTTTTTGGAAAACTCGTTAAAAGCCGTCATCACCATATTATTTGTGGCACTTTTGGTGACCACGGTATTGGTGATTCAAAAAGGTCCCGTACCCGATGCAGCATCGTACCAACGACCAGAGATTTTCAATGAAGTCGGTATTCTTTTTTTGATCGGACTTATTGGTTGGATGCCCACCGCAGTTGAAGCTTCGGGTTGGGTAAGCATGTGGAGCATAGAAAATTTAAAGACCATGAAGGAAAAGCCTTCCTTAAAATTGGCTTTACAGGAATTTAATGTAGGGTATTTTTTAACGGCAATCTTAGCTATTTTCTTTTTGATCATTGGGTGGCTGACGCTCTACGGTACAGGAACCGAACTCAGCGGAAGTGCGGTGGTGTTTGCCGACCAACTGGTTACCCTATTTACAGTACATATTGGGGATTGGGCCTATTTTTTCATAGCTGTGGCGGCCTTTGCCACCATGTTCAGTACCTGTATGACCGCCCATGATGCTGTATCACGGGTAAGTTTGGACGTGCTAGAAAAGCTATTTCCTAAAAAAACGTCCTTTAAAAGTAAAAACGCTTTTGCCATAACAGTACTTTTTATGGCGGTAATCAACTGGTTGGTCATCACCCTTTTTAGCGCCAATATGGCCAATCTGGTTGGTCTGGCCACCTTTGTTTCGTTTGTATTGGCACCTTTATTGGGTTGGATGAACCTTAAAACGGTTATGGGCAAGGATATTCCCCAAGCCTATAAGCCAAAAATTGGGTTACAGATCCTCACTTGGTGCGGCATGGTCTTCCTCTCGCTGTTTGCTTTATATTATTGTTGGATGATTTGGAGCTAGTTCCAATTAGTCAAAAAGAATATTGTCATTGAGAACGACAACTAAGGATCTTTGATTTTGTTGATGTAGCATTTCCAAACAGTAAACGCCGTTGGTGCAATTGTTCAGAATTTTTTCCTCTCCATATCCAACAGAGTAAAGGATATTGGAAGCAGGAACACCCTGATTGATCAAATATTGTTTTATGGCATCAGAGCGACTCTGGGTCAACCTAAAGTTGGTTGAACTCCCCCCCCTACTATCGGTATAGGTCTCTATCCGAAGCTGTGCTGACGGAAAGCCTTTTACAAAAGCTACCACCTTGTTCAACTCAGCTTCAATTTCTGGTGTCAGTTGCGTACGATTGTTCCCAAAAAGGAATTTTTTCATTTTTACGACCATTTGGTCTTCTTTTTCTTCCACCAAATCATCATAAAAAGAAATGCCTATATCAAAATCCAAGGTTTCCTTTCCTTCAAAATCACTTTTGGAAAACCGCTTGGTAAACTGGGAGTACCGCTCTTTGGTGGACTCCAAGACCACTTCTTCCTCCCAAGGGATTTCCACCCTATAATTGCCTTCGTCATCCGAATAGGTCTCGGTCAAAAGTTCACCGTTTACATTCCACAATCGAACAGCAGCCTTGTCCACAACTTTGGAAACATCATACGACTTAACAACCTTTCCCCTCAAGGTGATTGTTTTTAAGCCGGGTTTCTCATCCACTTTAAACCCATATACATCATCTTTACCCTTTCCTCCGGCCCTATTGGAAGCAAAATACCCCAACAAGCCCTCACCTTCATTCCGCATAATCAATCCAAAATCATCCTCGGTGGAATTGATGCCCCTTCCTAGATTAATGGGAATACTGAAGTCCTCCCCTTCCATATTGGATTTATACACATCCATTCCCCCAAAACCATAGAAGACATCTGAAGAAAAGTAAAAACTGCCCTCAAAGATAAAGGGTGCTATCTCATTCCCCGGTGAATTTATTCGGGGCCCCAAATTAATGGGAGCCGACATCACCTGACCGTTATTGGTGTACACATAGTAAATATCGGTGCCACCATAACCGTCCTCAAAATTGGCCGAGAAATACAATTTTCCACTGCGCTCATCATAAAAAGGATAATAAAACGATGTACTCAGGTCCTTCAACAACAACTGAAATGAACCTCCAACCACCTGTTTCCCGATAGCCAAGGCATTTTTTCCGTTTGCATCGAAAGCCAGTTCTCCATCCTCTGTATTGGACAGCACATAAAAAATACTTTCGAGACCTTCAGAATAATACGGTGTGGCCTTATGGTATTTGGAGCTTGGAACCTCTCCAAAGGGTTGAATATCTGAAATTTGCCCATCGGGTTGAACAAAGGCCCCATAAATATTGAAATAATCTTCGTTGCCTGGTTCGTAGCGATTCCCTTTCTGCTGTAATCGACCACTGGTGAACAAAAGCTGGTCTTTGTAAAACGAGGGTGCAAAATCGGTCTGGGGACTATTGCCAGCCAAGTTGAAAATCTGATAATCCAAACCAGAATCTGCGGCATTGTTTTGCATCAATTGCTGGTTAAACTCCATATTCTCCATGAGTTCCTTTGGAAAACTGGACGACATTGTGGATAAAAAGGCATTCTTTCTCTCAGTGTCTGAGGTCTTTGAAATGCTCTGCAACATTTTATTGAAATGGTGCTCACCCATTAAAGTGTCCTTTTTGTAAAGCTCCAAATAGGCTTCCGAAGCCTTTTCAAAATGGTTGGCCTCAAAATACGAGTCGGCCAAATTCAAGAATTGTTGTTCGGAAAGCACCCCTTCCATCATTTGAGCTTCATACGCAGCAATGGCTTGCTGGTATTTGTATTGAAAAAAGAAATCGTCTCCTTTGGACTTTTTCTGACCAAAGCAGAAAACCACACCCAAAAGGGTTGCCAAAAACACTAGCCGAATTTGTTTTGCTTTGTTCATCTTAGAAAAATCTTGGGGAATCTATCTGTTTTCCTTTACTGTTCGTTTTCTTGTTTTTATTTCTTGTTTTAGAGCCTCCAGAACCAAAACCACCACGACCAATATAAAATTTTAATATGGCCTCATGTGAGCCTCCGCTGTACTCTCCCAATAAATTGGTGTTGTAATCGTAAGAATAGCCAATGAACATGGCATTGGATATCTGAAAACCGGCCAAACCACTCACCGCATTATCAAAACGGTATGAAGCTCCCACAGTTAGCGCATCAATAAACTGGAAATTGGCCGATAGGTTCACATTTACCGGGGCTCCTTGTAGGTAATTTACCAAAAAAGCGGGTTTAAACTTGGTCTGATCCGAAATCTGAAATACATACCCTCCAATCACATTGAACTGCATATTGTCTTCCACAATGGTGGCCACTTCATCATTATAAAGGGCATTGGTTAAAAAATTGGGCACCGAAAGTCCCAAATACCAATCCTCTTCATGGTACATAAAAAGTCCAGCCCCCACCGTGGGGTAGAAGTTGGTGTATTCTCCACCGATAACAGATGGGTCAGAAGGATTATTAACCGTACCCTTGGAGTAATCAATATTTAGGGAAGATCCTCCCGCATTAAGCCCGAATGATAACTTTGTTTCCTCGGAAAGCTGTATTTGGTAGGAATAGGCCACATCAAAATAGGTTTGTGTGGAAGGGCCCAATTGGTCACTCACAATATTGATTCCCAATCCCATTTTTTCATTGCTGAAAGGAATGTTTGCCCCTGCCCTAATGGTGGTTGGCGCACCCTCAATATCCACCCACTGTGCTCTATACAAACCTATGATCTCCGGACTCTCCACGGTACCCGAATAGGCCGCATTAAAGCTTCCGATGTTGTACATATATTGGGTGTATTGGGGTTCTTTTTGGGCATGCGAAATACCTACGACCACAAGAAGCACCACGAGAACAATTTTATATTTTGACAAACCTATTATATCTGGCATTTTAGTTGTTCCTTACAATTTGAATCCAACCTTTTACTACTTCCGAACCATCTCCATTGAGGTCCAAAATATAGAAATAGGTTCCTTTGGGCAAATCGCCATTCTTTCCTGTCCCATCCCATGAACTATTATAGCCATCCATTTGGAAGACACTGTTTCCATAGCGATCAAAAACTTCAAAACTATTATTTGAAAATTGCTCATGTCCCACCAATATCAATCTGTCATTTTTACCATCTCCATTGGGTGAAAATATATTACAAATGGTTCCCACATCTTCGCATGCACTTCTATTCACCTGAACAGAGACGGTAGCCGTATTGTTTGATGCAACTCCATCTGTTGGGAAAGAAGAAGTAATTGTTGCGGTGTTCTGAACTGATCCAGCAGTATTTGCATTCACAGTGATATCCAAGGTGGCGGTTTGGTCATCAGTTGTGAACTCATCAATGGACCATTCTCCCGTAACTGGATCATATGTTCCCATTGATGCCTGATGCGAAACATATCCAAAAGCATCATCCAATATATCGGTCACAACAATATCCAAGACCCTTGTCATATCCACATTTTCCAAAGTAATGGTAAACGTAATTTGTTCTCCCAAAAGCGGCTCACTTTCATTTACATCCTTTGTAATGGCCAAATCAATATCCATTGGGTTACAATCGGGTGTCAAGAAAGGATCACAAGCATCCAAGGGGTCTGTGGCATTTTCAGGAACTGCAGTGGTACTGGGGTCGTCCACCACCAATACTTCTTCGCCATCAGTTAACC
This sequence comes from Allomuricauda sp. CAU 1633, assembly GCF_017313225.1. Classification (GTDB taxonomy): domain Bacteria; phylum Bacteroidota; class Bacteroidia; order Flavobacteriales; family Flavobacteriaceae; genus Flagellimonas. The sequence goes on from NZ_JAFLNE010000003.1 coordinate 337,992, forward strand.
CATCGCCATCCGTATCTGGGTTATTGATGTTGGTACCCAACGTATTTTCCTCGGCATCGGTAAGTCCATCACCGTCCGTATCCACATTGCAAGCACTAACAGTTATGGTGACTTGCGCTGTATCAGTGGTACAGGGCGCTACAGCTCCTGTTGTGGTATATTCAAATACATAATCTCCCACTGGCAAACCGTCAAAATCAACAACATTATCGGTACCAATAGTCAATGTTCCCCCCGATGGGTCGGTAACAATGGCCCAGGTTCCAGCATCTGCACCGGTCAAAGTATTATCCAAATCTACAGTATTGGGGCCTCCATTGCCCACCATATTGCAAGCCACCGTATCGGTAGGTGTTCCTGCAGAAGGCGTGTCATTTATAGTAGCTACTACTTCCACCCGTTCAGATGCACAACCGCTCGCCGAAGCTTGCACATAATAAGAAGTAGTGGTTGCAATGGAAGGTGTAATAAACGTATTCCCTGTTGCCAAAGCGGTTCCACCCGTTGGGGCGGCATACCAATTTAAAACTCCATTGCTAGCTGTCGCCGACAGGGTCAATGTGCCTTCACCACACCGCTCGTCGCCTTCCGTATTGGTAATGGTTGGGGTCGGAAAAAGCTCCAAGGTAACCGTAAGTACCGGACTGGCACAACCATTTACGGCATCATAAAAGAACCCAAAATAGGATGCTGGATTATTGACCATACCACTTCGGTGTTGATCGGTTTGTAAAGGATCAGGGTCGGTACTCCAGGTCAAGACACTACCTGCAGGTGCTGTATTGGTCACATATAAATCTAGATTTGCCGACACTTCGTCACAAAAAACTGTAGGTTGACTTGAATCCAAGGCTGGAGCCGTATCCCCTGCATCGCAAGGAAGAGAACAGTCTTGCACCGTGACCGTTAGGTCCACACTTTGGTTGGTACACGGTGCTGTGGCGCCAGTTGTAGTATAGGTAAAAACGTAAGCTCCTTCGGGTTGACCATCAAAATCAACACTATTATCACCATTGATAACAATTGACGAACCGACTTGTGATGAGGTCAATGCCCATGTTCCCAGATCGGCCCCTATCAACGTATTATCCAAAAGCAATATGCTGACCCCATCACCAGAATTACTACATCTGGAAACATTAGTAGCCGTTCCCGGCTCTGGAGTTGTATTTAGCGTTAATGTGATTTCCAAGGTTGGACTTGCGCAATTATTTGTTGCATCATAGAAAAATCCATAATAGGTTCCTGGAGCCGTGGCGGTATTACCACCTAAGAAATCCCCTGTTACGGAAGTATCCGAATTGGTACTCCAGCGCAGCATGGTACCCGCAGGTTCCACACTTGAGGTGTATAAATTTAAATCTTGGTTCACTACATCACAAAAAGTCGTAGGTGTGCTGTTGGCCACAGGGGCTGTAGTACCGGCAAAGCAGGTTTCCTTAACAGCGGTATCCGTAACATCAGGGCCATCGCCATTGGCATTCGACAAGGTTACACTCAGTGTAACAGTACCATTGGAAAGTCCGCTTAAATCAATTCCTGTTATTTGGTCTGTAGCCGTTGTTATCGTACCACTGCCGAGAACAGGAGTGCCACCACCAGTACTTGTAAAGGTATAGTCGTAGTCTGCATCAACTTCCGCCCCTGCAAAGGTGAAACTTACTGTATTTTCGTTGGTTTCATTTATTGGATTCTGATCTATGCTCACAGAATAGCCTGAAGGAAGGGTGGTAAGCTTGGTAGCCGTATCAGTGGTTTCCGGCCCTTCGGTACCCAAAACATTGGATACAGTTACTGCAAGAGTAATAATACCATCGGGCAAGCTGCTTACATCTATATTGGTAACGGTCCTATTTGCGGTAAGTACAAATCCTGTTCCAGTTACAGTTGTTGCACCACCGTCGCCATCGCTAGAAAATGTGTAATCAAAGGAGGTTAAAAAAGTAGGCGCACCAGAAAAAGAAAAACTTACCGCGCTCTGGTTGGCCGCATTAATAGGGTCTTGGTTTATAATGACTGTATATCCAGAAGGTTGTACATCATCATCGCTAGCTATAGTCACAGTTGCATTGTCTGGAGTTCCCACTATGTAACCAGCACCTGCATCAAGGGTGACTATGACCGTTTCGTCCAATTCTGTAAGCCCATCATCAATGGGCGTTACCAAAATTGTGGCGGCCTGTTGTCCATTGGGTATGTTGACACTTCCTGAAAGTGCATTGTAATCATCGCCAGGAGTCGCATCTCCTGTAACCGTATATCCAACAGTAATTGGAGACCCTGTACCATTTGTTGCGCCAAGGTTTACAGTAAACTGACCTGTGTTAACCGGACTCTCAGCTGCTGCGGAATCATTGGCTGTTATGGTGGCTACAGCAGTATCCTCGCTTTCTATGGTGACCGTGTCACTGGCCGGTGCGCCCACAGTGTAGCCCGTGCCGGCTGCAAGGGTAACCGTGACCGTCTCGTCCGCCTCGACATCTCCATCGTCTATCGGGGTGATCGTTATCGTAGCCTGGTCAGACCCATCGGGGATGGCAACGCTCGTGCCGATGCCCGTGTAATCGCTCCCGGAGGTCGCATCGCCGCCAACCGTGAAG
>NZ_JAFLNE010000003.1:340691-596715 GCF_017313225.1 Allomuricauda sp. CAU 1633
CGTCTATCGGGGTGATCGTTATCGTAGCCTGGTCAGACCCATCGGGGATGGCAACGCTCGTGCCGATGCCCGTGTAATCGCTCCCGGAGGTCGCATCGCCGCCAACCGTGAAGTTCACCGTTATCGGGGAACCCGTATTGTTCGTCGCATCTAGGCTGACCGTGAACTCGCCCGTGGTCAAAGGACTCTCCGTGGCAGTGTCGTCACTGGCCGTTATCGTCGCAACCGGGTCAGGGGCAACGTCCTCGCTTTCTATGGTGACCGTGTCACTGGAAGGCGCGCCGACCGTGTAGCCCGTGCCCGCAGCCAGGGTAACCGTGACCGTCTCGTCCGCCTCGACATCGGTATCGTTGACGGGGGTGATCGTTATTGTCGCCTGGTCAGACCCATCGGGGATGGCAACGCTCGTGCCGATGCCCGTGTAATCGCTCCCGGAGGTCGCATCGCCGCCAACCGTGAAGTTCACCGTTAGCGGGGAACCCGTATTGTTCGTCGCATCTAGGCTGACCGTGAACTCGCCCGTGGTCAAAGGACTCTCCGTGGCCGTGTCGTCACTGGCCAGAATCGTCGCGGAAAAATCATCATCATTTGTAATCGTGTAGGTTGTTGTAGTTGGCGCAACCAAATTAACCGTAACATCCAAACTCGACAATGAAAAATCAATATCCTCATCAGGTTCTACGCCCGAATCGTCTGTTATAGAAAATCCAGGAATTGCAAAATTAGCAGGAGTCGTATAATCAGCCGCAGAAATCACTATATCCTGTGGGCTGGAAAACACGTAGTCATCACCAGCAATTGCAGAGCCTCCTGTAACCGTTACGGTAACGGTTGCATCAACTAGAAGATTACCTCCAGAAACTACAACTACTGGCAGATTACCACCGTTTGCTTCATCGTCCGAACCAGTGGCCTGAGAAAACTGGACATCAACCGTTTGCCCAAAACTAATCCCAACTCCAAAAAGTACAAAAGCTATACACAGGAATACCCCCTTACCATAGACAGCAAAGGGTTGTTTTGAGGTTTTTTTTTGGGAGGTTACCATTACCTGATCAATGCGTTTCAGTTTCGTTCGTAAATGCCATTTTAGGTTGGTTGATTGGGAATCTCAATATTACAAAAAAGGCATTTAACCCCCATACCCAATCGGTTCAAATCTGCGTTTAATCGGATAAACGGCTAACACATATTTAGGAAACTTCCGCAGAACTGGTTTCAGACTCTGGGTTGATCTTTTTCACCAAACCTTGCAACACTTTGCCTGGGCCTACTTCCACAAAGGTTTTGGCCCCGTCTTTGACCATTTGTTGCACACTTTGCGTCCATTTTACGGGAGCTGTTAATTGCAGAATCAGATTTTTCTTGATTTCATCGGCATTGGAAACGGCCGTAGTGGTCACATTTTGATAGATTGGGCAAGTTGGTGCACTAAATTGGGTCGCTTCAATGGCCGCCGCCAATTCTTCCCGTGCGGGTTCCATTAAAGGGGAATGAAACGCACCGCCCACCGGAAGCAACAAAGCCCTTCGGGCTCCGGCTTCTTTTAGTTTTTCACAGGCGATGTTCACCGCATCCACTTCCCCGGAAATTACCAATTGACCGGGACAGTTGTAGTTGGCCGGAACCACAATTCCTTCGACTTCTTCACATATTTTTTCCACGATAGCATCCTCCAATCCCAAAACAGCTGCCATGGTGCTGGGCTTTATTTCGCAGGCTTTTTGCATAGCCAATGCTCGTTGGGATACCAATTTGAGGCCATCTTCAAAATTGAGGGTACCGTTGGCCACCAAAGCGGAAAATTCACCCAAGGAATGCCCTGCTACCATATCGGGCTTAAAACTCTCGCCCAATACCTTGCTCAAAATCACAGAGTGCAGAAAAATAGCGGGTTGGGTTACTTTCGTCTGTTTTAAATCTTCTGGGGTTCCTTCAAACATGGTGTCTGTAATGGAAAAACCTAAAATTTCGTTGGCTTTTTCAAACAGTTCCTGTGCTTCGGAATGGTTTTCGTAAAGGTCCAATCCCATCCCAACAAATTGTGCGCCTTGTCCTGGAAAAATATATGCGTTCATAGTAGTCTAGTTTTTTGAGTGGTTCAAAAATAGGGATTATTTGATTCTTAGTCTTCCTTGAACCAACTGGAATAGGTTACATAATTATTGGCAATGCGATCTATCTCCCCTGAGCTCAATTCTGGACTAATATCCTTGATTTTTTTGGCCGGCATACCTGCATAAATACTGCCCGATTCCACATGGGTGCCTTTGGTCACCACCGCACCTGCTGCGATAATGGAATTACTCTCCACCACACAATCGTCCATAATTATACTGCCCATACCCACCAGCACATTATCCTTAATGGTGCAACCGTGCACAATGGCGTTATGACCAATGGAAACATTGTTTCCAATGTTGGTAGGTGATTTTTGGTAGGTACAATGGATTACGGCGCCGTCCTGTACATTTACCTTGTTTCCCATTTTAATGTAGTGCACGTCACCCCGAATTACAGCATTGAACCACACACTGCACTGGTCACCCATGGTCACTTCGCCCACAATGGTGGCGTTTTCGGCGATAAAACAATCTTTTCCTATTTCTGGGGATTTCCCCCTGACGGGTTTGAGTATCATTTAATTTTTTATTGAAAATACGATAAAAGTTCGGCCTTTTTGGAAGCGGAAACGGACAGTTCTTTGCCATTGGAAAGAATCACGCTACCTCCCTTGCCCTTTTTGTACTTGACCACTTCGGCCACATTTACCAAATAGGATTTATGAATTCGGGCAAAAGCATGCGGCTGGAGGGCTTCTTCAAAATATTTTAGGGTCTTGCTCACCAAGATTTTCTTGTGCTCCAAATAGATTTCGGTGTAATTATCATCGGCTTTGCAGAAAAAGATGTCGCCCACTTCCAAAACCTGAAATCCATCTTGTTGCGGTAAGGTAATTTTTCCCTCGGCCTTCATATGGGCAATTTTCAGCACCTGCCCTTCGAGGGCATTTTCCTTTTCCTTGATGGCTTTTACATAATCCACTGCCTTGATCAGTTCATCAATGTTGATGGGCTTCATTAAATAATAGGCCGCATGATGGTTAAGGGCATCCATGGCGTATTGGTTATAAGCTGTGACGAAAATGGCCTCAAAAGTGCGGTCGGGAATCTTATCCAAAAGGTCAAATGCATTGCCAAAGGGCATTTCCACATCTAAAAATACCAAATCAGGTTGATGTTTTTGAATCAGGGTAATTCCTTCTTCAATATTGGCCGCTTCGCCCAACAATTTTACCCCTTTACAGTATTTATTGAGGTAATTCCGAAGGATTTCGCGGCTATTCGCCTCATCCTCTACTATGATTGCCTGTAGTTCCATCAGTCTTTCTTTAGCTTTAAGGTCACTTTGGTCCCGGTTTGATCCTCATTTAGGTTGGTAATGGACACATCAACTTTGTTTTTGTACATATCATTAAGGATTTGGATACGTTTCTTGATGTTCCCCATCCCTTTTGATTTTTGTTTTTTCTGATTGCTGGTCTTCAGTTCCGCAGACTTTTTCCTACCAATACCATTATCGGTGATGGTAATTTCCAGCAAATTTGGCGTGAGCTGTTTTAAGGCAATCTTCAGGAATCCTTTTTCGTCCTTGTACCGCAATCCGTGCCAAATGGCATTTTCAATATAAGGTTGTAGCAACATGGGTGGAATTTGAAACGCATCAATATCCACTTGTTTATCCACATCGATGTTGTAATCGAACTTGTCCGAAAAACGGGAATGTTCCAATTTTACATAGAGCTCCAACAATTCCAATTCTTTTGATAATGGAATAAAATCTTCTTCTGAGTTTTCCAATACACTGCGCATCAACACCGAAAATTCACTGAGAAACCGATTGGCACTCCGCTCATCGCTCTTGGCAATGTAATTGTTTACCGAATTGAGCGCATTGAAAATAAAATGCGGGTTCATTTGGGTGCGCAATGATTTTAACGCCAAAAGATTGTTGGCCAGCTTTTGTTGCTTGTTGCTTCGGTAAAACAAAAAGGCAGTAAGCGCTGTAAGCAAAATTCCAAAAAGTAAAGAGTAGATGATCCATTTTTGCCGCTTGCTGGTCTCTTCGAACAACTGTTGCTCCGTTACCGCCAAACTGTACTTACTTTGAGAAAGTTCCCGTTCTTGCTCCAAACTTGAGATTCGGTTTTGCGTATTGGCAATCTCACGATTGAATCGGGCGGCCCGTGAAATTTCCTGTTCCTTTCTGATATACAGGCTGTCCACCACGGCCACATAATCCTGATACGATTCCAATGCCTTGGAAAAGTCCCCTTTGTACCGATAGACTTCGGACAGTTTTCGGGTAGCATCTTTTTGCACTACCAGGTCATCTTCTTGATCGGCTTCTACAATACTTCTTTCCAAATAGGGTATAGCTTCGTCTAATTTGTCCTGGGCAATGTAGGCACTGGCAATTTTGTAGTTGATGCGTTGGGACGTAATGGTATCCGCCGCCGAAACGCCACGACTCTCCGTACTTACTTTTGACTGGGGCAACTGACGTAGCTCGTTCAAGCTTTTTTTGCGTAGTTGGATTTCATCGTCATAGCGGTTTTTTTGATTGTAGAAATCTGCCACACGTTCACTTTCCTGAATCAACCGTTCTGGAGCTACCTGTCTTGAAAGGTTTAAGCTGTTCTGATAAAACCCCTCTGCCTCAACCACCCTATTTTCACTGGCATAGGTTTCAGCTATTTTTGAGTTTAAGTCGATAACTTTGGGCGATATTTGGTTCTTCTCGGCCACTTGAAGTCCTTCTTGATAAAAATCTTGTGCCTTTCTTGAATTGGAAAGACCTTTGTTGGCATCGCCCAATGCTTCATATAGTTCAATTCGTTGATAGGGAACCATGTTTTTCACATCCAATAATGGGGATAATGTAGACTCTGCTTCTTCAAATTGACCGTTGAGCACATAGGTTTTTCCCAATAGGAGCTTTGTTTTGTTGGATGGTCTGGCGGCAAGGGCATCCTTAAAGTTGGCAATGGCCAGATCGTATTGCTGATGGTACATGTAGATTTCACCCAAAGTGCTGAGCGAAGCTGACAATTCACTTTTGTTGCCCAATGCACCCAAAGGCTCCATGGAACGGGCAATAAAATCAATGCTTTTTTCGAGGTTGGTTCTCTTGTAAAAGTTGGCCGAGTCCAAAAACTGTTGATGGCCTGCAATGCTTCCCCTGGCCCCAGAAGTCGACCTTTTTTCTTTTTTGGTTGACTTTGATACAACATATCCTTCAACCAAAACATCCACATCTTCATTGGAACGGATACGATGCCGTACCGTTTCAAATTCAGGGCTCTCAAAGATGAGTATATCCCCTATTGCGGCCTTAATGGTAAACTCCCCAAATGCATTGGTCCGGGTGTACTTTCCCTGATCGGTGGAAACCTGAACACCGGAAATTGGGGAAAAATTCTCTTTTCCCTTCACTGAGCCCTCAATGTCCATCTCCACACGTCCACTGTTCACCTGTGAAAACGCCACAACGGAGGTCAACATCAACAAGAATAGTATGTATCCCTTTTTAATCATGCATTGTAAACTTAGTTCATCCCAAGCGTATTAAAAAATGGACCAAGTGCGAAAAACACCTAAAAGCATCCCAAAAATTCCACTTTACAAACCCATTTGGCCCAGTGGCTCACTAAAGGTTCCCGTTGACTCATTCTGGATTTTTATTGAAAAAAGTTGGAAATACTTTTAGGGCATCATTCTAAAAAAATTGAATCATGAAATATTTGAAACATCTATTCGGAACAGTACTTTTTGTAGCGGTGACGGGAACATCCTATGGTTGTAATCTTAAGGTAGCGGAACCTGTCAACACCACATTGATTGCAAAATCCATCGCTGAAAAACCAGCAAAGCAATATGTGAAGATTGCCCTTTTGTTGGACACGAGCAATAGCATGGATGGTCTTATAAATCAGGCCAAAGCCCAACTTTGGGACATTGTAAATGAATTTACCCATGCCAAATGTGGAAACGAGAGTAGACCATCCCTTCAGATTGCCCTTTATGAGTATGGAAACGATAATTTATCCTCAAGGGAAGGCTATATTAGACAGGTCATCGGCTTTAGCAACGATTTGGATGAGATTTCAGAAAAATTGTTTTCCCTTACCACAAATGGTGGTGAAGAATATTGTGGTGAGGTAATCCAAACCTCTTTGAAACAGTTGGATTGGGGCAAAAATGCCGATGACCTTAAAATGATTTTCATTGCAGGGAACGAGCCCTTTACCCAAGGAAAGCTCAATTACAAGGATGCAGCCTACAATGCCAAAGAAAAGGATGTCATCGTCAATACTATTTTTTGCGGTAATTACGAGCAGGGTATTTCTACCCAATGGAAAAGTGGTGCTATTTTGACCGGAGGTGATTATATGGCCATTGACCACAACAGACAGGTAGTGCACATTGCCACCCCATATGATGATGTCATTATCCGATTGAACTCCAAATTGAACAGCACCTATATTTCTTATGGAAGCCTTGGTCGTGAAAAAAAGGCCATGCAGAGTGCACAAGATAGCAATGCGGCCGAAATGGAAGCTGCCGTAGCGGTAAAAAGGTCAGTGAGCAAAAGTTCACGGATGTACAAGAACTCGCAATGGGATTTGGTGGATGCCGTTGAGGAAGATGAGGAAATCATTTCGGAATTGGTAATAGAAGACCTTCCTCCAGCACTTCAAGGCAAATCAGAAAGTGAGATCAAAAGCTATGTGGACGGAAAAAAGGCAGAGCGGGAAAAAATTCAAAAAGAAATCCAAGAACTAAACACAAAGCGTGAAGCCTACATTGCCGAGCATCAAAAAGAAGAAAAAGGGGAATTGGAAAATGCGTTGTTGAGCGCCATCAAAACACAAGCTTCCAAAAAGAACTATACTTGGGATTAGACGTAAGTTGTAGTGTTGAACAGTGAAAAATGGTCTATCCTAAACCGATAGGCCATTTTCAGTTGTTGGCCGCCGGACAGTAGCAGTCGTAACGTTTACCTTGATCGCTTTGTCCAAAGTCATACCCCAAGGTAATTTGATGGAAACCACCATTATCAAAACGAATATCGCCAGATTGATAGGAATAGTTATAGGAAAATAAAAACCGGTTCACATTTACCCCAATAATGGGTGTGAACAATTGTAACCGCTGTTCCCCAAAACCACCATTGGTCTGAAATTGAGCACCATCGAAACTCCTTCTGTACGACAATCCACCCCAAATGGTCCCAAAACTTACATCTTTATAGACCTTCGCATTGATATCGATGGTCTTCTCCTTGGTAAAATCAGTCATTTGGAACAAGATAGAAGGCTCTATCCGTGTACTCTTTCCAAAAACATACCCTGCCGACAACAAATACCTTCTTATATTATCAAATCGGGCAGCACTGTAAAGATCACGGCCACTTCCTAAAATGTTCAAGATGGCGGCATGGGCATAGAACTCAAAAATATTGTAGGAAACCCCCAAATCCACATTAAAATAACTGGTGGTATTTTTCACCCCAGTAATCACGGGGTCAGGAATTACAGATCTAAATTCGGTTTCATCCAAACTACTCAATATCACCCCGGCACTCAATCCAAAAGACAATTGGTTCAGGGTTCTAAAATCCCCAGCCAATTGTAAATGGTGTGCATACGTGGCCTTAAATCCGGTTTGGGAGTGATAGCCATTGGCATCGTTGAAAATAATTCCACCAACACCACTTTTTGACCCCACTCTGGAATTGATGTTGAACGTCTGCAAACTAGGTGCCTCGTCCACATTGAACCATTGCTTACGGGCAGTTAGACGTATCTTGGTTCCCTCGGCAATCCCTGCCATTGAGGGATAGACCAAATAGTAGTTATCCGCCAAATAATCAAAATAAACGGGGATACCTTCCTGAGCTTTTGCTGATAGCCCAAAAAACAGGGTGATGATGATTGAGGTTAGGTAGCGTCTCATGTGACGATTTTGGGCTGTGATTGAGGTTTAAACACTATTAAACATAAACATAACGGTTCATGTACTACATTATTATATTATTTTGTAATGCAACGCAACTATTGGTATTTTTGCAGAAAGATTCGTCATGAAAGAATACAATATCACCATAGTCGCCACCAATAACCCAAAGATCATTAAATTGGAAGCCAATCATTTTTTGGTCAAGGGAAATTACGAATATAAAAATATAGATGAGGCCAAGAATTCTCCCTTGGCACAACAACTCTTTTATCTTCCATTTATTAAAACGGTCTACATTTCCGGAAACTTTATTGCTTTGGAGCGGTATGACATTGTGGAATGGAATGATGTAAAGGATGAAGTAGCCCAGCAATTGGTGGAATATCTTAATGCCGGTGAGCCTGTGGTTCATGAGGAACTGACCCAGAAAAAAGAGCCCGTTACGGTTTATGCCGAGGTGACACCTAACCCGGCCGCCATGAAGTTTGTTTGCAACAAACGCATTGTGCCTACTACGTTTGAGTTTAAAAATATTGATGAGGCCAAGGATTCCCCTTTGGCCAAGGAACTCTTTCAATTTCCTTTTGTAAAAGAGGTATTTTTTGATGAGAACTATGTATCCGTCTCAAAATATGAAATGGCTGATTGGGAGGAAATCACCATGCAACTCCGTGAGTTTATCAGAGACTTTTTGGGTGATGGCAAGGAAGCCGTTACTGCCCAGGCCATTGAAAAGACCAAAGAGAGTGTCCAAGGTGCTTCACAAATACAATATGATGACACTTCACAGCAAATCATTGATATTTTGGAGGAATACGTGAAGCCTGCGGTTGCAAGTGATGGCGGAAACATTATGTTTCAGTCGTATGAAGAAGAGAGCCGGACGGTCAGTGTTATCCTTCAAGGTGCATGCAGTGGTTGCCCTTCCTCCACTTTCACCCTCAAAAATGGAATTGAGACCATGTTGAAGAATATGATGGGTGATAAAATCCGAGAAGTTGTGGCACTGAACGGCTGATTTTTAAGGTATTCTTACCAAAATTGTGATCAATTTTTGTTAAATTGAATAAATTTAAAAATCACTACCCATGGCAGTTTTAAAAGTAATAGAAGTATTGGCAAATTCCGATAAAAGCTGGGAAGATGCAGCTAAAAATGCATTGGACCAAGCCACTAAATCGGTTAAGAATATTCGTTCCGTCTATATCAACGAGCAAAGCGCTACGGTTAAGGACGGAAAAATCGATAATTATCGAGTTAACGTTAAAATTACCTTTGAGGTGAAATAACCCCAAGGGCAATGCACAATATAGCGCCCGCATTGGGCGCTTTTTTTATGTTCAAAAAGAATACTATGCTAAAAAGAATCACCATTGTATTGGTTTTGCCTTTTTTCTTCTTTGGTTGTAAGCAAAAATCCGACAAAGTGACCCACAAACATACCAACGCCCTCATCAACGAAACCAGTCCGTACCTTTTGCAACATGCCCACAATCCCGTGAATTGGGAAGCCTGGCATCCCGAGGTTTTGGAACGTGCCCAAAAGGAGGATAAACCCCTTCTCATCAGTATTGGGTATGCCGCTTGCCATTGGTGCCATGTTATGGAAAAGGAATGCTTTGAAGATGAGGAAGTGGCCCAAATGATGAACGAGAATTTCATCAACATTAAAATTGATCGCGAAGAACGCCCTGATGTAGACCAAATCTACATGGATGCCATCCAAATGATGTCCGGAAATGGCGGTTGGCCGCTCAATATTGTAGCACTGCCCGATGGAAGACCCTTTTGGGGTGCCACCTATGTTCCAAAAGACAATTGGGTGAAATCACTACAACAACTAACGGAATTATATAAAAATGACAAAGCAAGAGTCACCCAATACGCCACCGACCTTGCCAGCGGTATTCATGCCATCAACCTAGTGGAAAATGCCAAAGATTCTGACTTATATACCTTGGAGCAATTGGATGTGGCAGTGGCCAATTGGTCCCAATATTTTGACTCCTTTTTAGGGGGATATAAGCGGGCTCCAAAATTTATGATGCCCAACAATTGGGATTTCTTATTGCACTACGCTACTGCGAACGACAAACCCGAGCTCTTGGAACAAGTGAACACCACCCTCAGAAGAATGGCCTATGGAGGCGTCTATGACCATGTGGGTGGTGGATTTTCCAGATACGCGGTGGACACTACATGGCACGTACCTCATTTTGAAAAAATGTTGTACGACAATGGGCAATTGTCCAGTTTGTATGCCAAAGCGTATGCGGTCACCAAAAATGAAATGTACAAAGAAGTGGTTGATGAAACCTTAGCCTTTGTTCAGGAAGAGCTTTGGGATGAAAATGGTGGTTTTTATTCGTCATTGGACGCCGATAGTTTAAATGAAGAGGGCGAACTTGAGGAAGGTGCCTATTATGTTTGGACGAAAGAACAATTGACACAACTATTAGGTGAGGATTACAGCATTTTTGAAGCGTATTACAACATCAATTCCTATGGCCTGTGGGAGGAAGGGAATTATGTACTCATCAAAGACAAGCCCGATGAAGAAATTGCCGAAAAATTCAACATTTCAGTTGCTGAGTTGAAAACGAAAATGGACAGTGCCCGAAAAATTCTCAAGGAAGAAAGGGCTAAACGCTCCAAACCTAGATTGGATGATAAGATTTTGACCTCTTGGAACGGATTGATGTTAAAGGGATTGGTGGATGCCTATCGCTACTTGGGCAATGATGCCTATTTGGATATGGCCTTAAAAAATGCAAAGTTCATTGAAACTGAAATGATCAAAGAGGATCATTCACTCTTCAGAAATCATAAAGAAGGAAAGAGCAGCATCAATGGCTTTTTAGAGGATTATGCTTCCGTCATTGAAGCCTATTTGGCCCTATACGAAGTCACTTTTGATGAAAAATGGCTCAATCATTCCAAAAAATTGTTGGACTACACCAAAGTCCATTTCATGGACAAGGAATCAGGCATGTTCTTCTTTACTTCGGATGAAGACCACTCCTTGATTCGTAGAAGTATTGAAACCAACGACAATGTTATTTCCGCCTCCAACTCCATTATGGCCAAAAACTTACTGAAGTTTCATAAACTGTATCCTGATGAAGGCTACGGAGACATTGCCAAGCAGATGGTCATCAATGTGCAAAAAGACTTTGATACCAGTGCCCAAGGTTTTGCGAATTGGTTGCACGTAGTCCTGTATGAAAATCAAAATTTCTACGAAATTGCCCTTGTGGGCGAAAACTATAAAACTTTGGGCAAAGAAGTCGCCAGCACCTATTTACCCAATAGCATTCTAGTAGGATCTAAACAAGAAGGAAACCTGGAATTATTGGAAAATAGGTACGTAGATGGGGAAACCTATGCTTACGTCTGTATTGAGGGAACCTGTAAATTGCCCGTGACCTCTTCTGATAAGGTTTTAGAGCAAATCAAATCGTTCCGCTAAAGGTTAACAATTGTTTAAAAGGGGCATCCTTGAATATTAGAAGATTTTCAGTTAAGTTATCAGGAAACAAAATTTAGTTATGGAAGAAATAAAAAATTACCAAGAGTATATTGATAAAGGTGTTGAATGGGCCATAGGGGTTTTGCCCAATATACTTCTGGCCATCATTACTTTTATCATTGGTTTATGGATCATACGGTTTATCAACAAACTCATAAGACGATTTTTTGAGAAAAAGGATTATGACCAAACCTTGGAAACCTTTCTACAAAGTTTCTTCAGTATAGCGCTAAAAGCTTTGCTTTTTGTACTTGTAATTACCCAATTGGGTGTAAAAACTTCCTCATTGGTAGCCATTGTGGGTGCTGCCGGTCTGGCCATTGGTTTGGCCTTGCAAGGTTCTTTGGCCAATTTTGCCGGAGGGGTGCTCATCCTCATTTTTAAACCTTTTAAGGTTGGGGATTGGATATCGGCCCAAGGTGTTGACGGTGCCGTAAAAGAAATTTCCATCTTCAATACCAAATTGAACACCTTTGGCAATCAAGTGGCCATTATTCCCAACGGGCAATTGTCCAACGGAAACATTGTTAACTACAACATGGAAAACAACAGAAGGGATAAAATTGATGTAGGTATTGGCTATGGTTCCAATATCAAGGAAGCTAAAGAAATTTTGCTTCAAATCTGTGCAGATAATGAAAATATCCTCAAAGAGCCTGCTCCAGAAGTATATGTGGGGGCATTGGGCGATAGTTCGGTAAACCTGACATTACGTTTTTGGGCACCCAATGAAGTGTTCTGGCCGGCACACTTTTATGTGATCGAAGAGACCAAACTACGTTTCGATGCCGCTGGAATTGAGATTCCCTTCCCACAACGGGTTATGCATCAAGCACCAACAGATTAAGCTTTCTTTTTGGATTGAATTACAAAATCCTTTAGGTAATACGGTTCAAAATAGGCTACATCCTCAAACTGGCCCTTCTCGTACTTTTCAAAGGCAATAGGGGCCATTTCTTTTGCTGATGGAACTATGGAGGCATCAAATTGGAAGTTGGAATGTCCCAATATCTCCTTGCATTTTTCGGCACCGCTGCCCACTACACATACTTTATGTTCAGAAGCATAGTCGGTAAAGGAATTTTCATCGATGATTTCTGCACGGGTCTCCCTAATTTCTTCATATTGATGATTGAATACGGCCGAATAGACCTCCATACGTCGGGCATCCAGTACTGGAATCACCAATTCTCCTTCTTGTAATTGCACCTGATGCGCCATACTCTCCAAGGTAGGAACGGAAATCAAGGGCAAATCCAGCGAAAAACACAATCCTTTGGCTGCAGAAACCCCAATGCGAAGGCCTGTATAAGAACCAGGCCCTTTGCTGACAGCAATGGCATCTAAATCTGAAAACGACAAAGAAGCCTCTTGCAAGACTTCTTTGATAAATACATGTAATTGCTCTGAATGGGAATAGTTTACCGCATTGTTTTCCTTTAGGAGAATTACCTCATCCCCGTTGGAAATACTAACCGAACAATTGGTCGTTGCTGTTTCTAAATTGAGTATTATGGCCATAGCGGCCACAAAGATACTAGTTTAAAGAAATGGGAAGACCAAAGTAGAACTCCAATATTTTTAATCGGAAGATATAATCGTACTTGGTACGGATTACATCAGCTTGTGCATTATCTACCCTTGCCTGTGCCTGACTAAAATCAAAAGCATTCATTAAGCCCACTTCATATCGTTCCTTGGCATATTCATAAGCTAGTGTGCGCGCTTCCAATGTCTTTTCTGCAGCGGTATAGGCCTTTTCAAATGTATTTACATCGACATAAGCTTGTTGAATGGTGTTTTCCAAATCCAATTTATCTTGCTCGAACTGTAATTTGGCCTTTTCCAAGCTTATTTTAGATCGTTTTACTCCATTGCGGGTACTCCATCCATTGAATATTGGAACACTTAATTGTGCACCATAACTGACACCGTCCAAAATCCATAACTGATCGGTAAAACCAGGAGTGTAAACACCACCGCTACCATTTGGAATTAAAGTGATATCAGAATAACGTGTTCCATATTGGAAGAATCCAGAAATAGTTGGGTAGTAAGCTCCCTTGGCAATTTTAAGGTCCTGTTCTGCTAATTCTACATTGGACTGTGATAGTTTGATATCATTTCTAAAAGTCAACGCCTTATCAAAAATGACTTTTGCTGAATTGTCCAAAATATCAGATGGTGGAATTTCGAACTCTTCTTCAGCAATATCAAAGTTTTCGTAATCGGTTATTTGAAGCAATTGTGCCAAATTTACCCTGGCAATCAGCACCAAGCTTTCACCATTGATTATTTGTTGTTCTTGGTTAGCAGCTGTGGCCTCAATTTCCAATAGGTCACCCCTGGGTACCACACCGGATTCCACCAATTCCTTGGTTCGATTCAAATCCTGTTCAGTGACCGCATATTGGGCTCTAAAGGTCTTTAATTGCTCTTTGTTGGAAAGTACTTGCAAATAGGCATTGGCCACATTCAGCCGAATATCATCCTTTAGATTATCCAAACGGTATTGATTGGCAATGGCACTCATTTTAGCCCGATTGTATCTGTTGATATTTCGGAGTCCATCGAACAACGTAATATTGGAACTCACTCCCATGTTCATATTAAATTGCGTACTATTGGTAGGCAAGTTGGTCGATGGGTTAATGGAAAATCCAGTATTGCTCGATGCCGTTGTGTTTCCATTCAAGGATGGAAGAAAATCCCCCAAGGCATCTGATCTATCAATTTGTACGTTCTCTAAATCCAGTTCAAATTGTTGTACGGTCAGGTTATTTTCCACTGCATAGGTCACACATTCCTGCAAAGTCCATTTGCGCATTTGCGCATGGGAAACACATATGGTGAACAGCAATAGTAAGGTCGTTAAACTAAGTTTCATTCGTTTTTTGATTTATTATCGTTTTTTGATTTCTGTTTCTGGTTGACCCATTAGCTATTGGAATCTTCTTCGCTTTTCTTTTCAAGTCTATTCCACACCTTAATCTTGTCATCCTCACCCAAACCGGAAAGAATCTCTA
The DNA here is from genome assembly GCF_017313225.1 of Allomuricauda sp. CAU 1633. Lineage (GTDB taxonomy): Bacteria > Bacteroidota > Bacteroidia > Flavobacteriales > Flavobacteriaceae > Flagellimonas. Next base: position 355,268 of record NZ_JAFLNE010000003.1, read on the forward strand.
CATCAATACCATCGCTAATTCCCAACTCGACATCTCTTTTCTCAAACTCATTTTCACCTGTTTGCACCTCAACATACGGGTCATCACTATCCTTATCAAATTGCAAAAGGGCTTCTTTGATAGATAGGACATCTTTCTTTTCTTCAAGTACTATGGAAGCATTGGCACTATAACCAGCCCTAACATTGGTACTGTCGTTCACTTCCAAATCACCCTCAATTTTGAACTGTACCGCGCCTTCTTCTTCCACACCCTTGGGTGCTATGAACTTTAATTTGGCCGGAAAAGTCACTTTATCCAAAGCGCCCATGCTAATGACCAGGGGCATGCCGAGTTTCAATTTGCCCACTTCCGCTTCATCTACCTCACCTTCAAAAATCATTTTGTTCATATCAGCAATAGTGGCGATGGTGGTACCGTCGTTAAAATTGTTACTCTGAATTACTTGGTCTCCAACCTCAACAGGAATTTCCAAGATGGTACCACTTACGGTTGCCCGGATATTGGTGTTGGCACTGGATGAGCCTCCGGCGGAACCTTTACGGATAATTTGATAATCCGCCCTGGCATTTTCCAGTTCTTGCACCGCTTGATCGTAAGTAAGTTTTAAATTGTTGAAATCTTGGCTTGAGATGACTCCCTTATCGAACAAGGCTTTGTTTCGGTCGTACTCAATTTTGGCATTGTTCAAGGAGAGTTCAGCATTTCGCACCCTTCCAGCTGCCTGGTTCAAAGATTGTTCATTGGGCACCACTTTGATTACGGCGATCAAATCCCCGGCATTGACATCGGCTCCTTCTTCCAAATAGATTTGCTCAATGATTCCTGAAATTTGAGGTTTAATCTCAATTTCTTCCTCTGGAATCACCTTGCCCGTAACCACCACTTTATTGGTAATGTCCTTTTTTTCAACGGTCTCGGTCTCGTAAAGTTTCAGGGGAGTACTGTTCTTCTTTAAAAAGTAAACCACTGCGGCCAATAACACAAAGACTCCAATTGCTATCAGGCCATATTTTACGTACTTGTTCATTATTTAAAATTTGATTGTTGTTTATTTTTTATTTATGCTTATTCTTCTCGCAATGCTTCTATGGGGCGAATACGAACCGCCCGGTTTGCTGGAATCAATCCAATCAATACACTGAGTCCGACCATCGAAATAAAAGATTTCAAAAACTGGGGAATACTGACCATCGGATTCAATAAGGGTATGCCATCCTGGCCGCCCTCACCCAAAAAGCCATTGATCATGGCCAAAATGCCGATGGCAATGGAAAATCCGATCAACCCCGCAAGAACGGTCATTACAATCGATTCCAAAATAATTTGTCTCCTTACAATTTTTGGTGTGGCCCCCAATGCCCTTCTCACCCCAATTTCTTTGGTACGCTCCTTAACGGTAATCAAAAGGATATTACTAATGGCGATGACTCCCGCTATCAGGGTAAAGAACCCGATAAAGCCGGAAACACCTTTCAGTACAGAGGTAAACGTGGTGACATTATTGAAGATTTCCGACATATCAAAACTGCCTATTGCCCTATCATCATCTGGATGGATATCGTATTTGGTCTTCAATAATTTTTTGATTTTCTGTTCTACCACCGGCACTTTGGTATCTTCTTGTACCGCAATGGCCATCCATCCCAACCGATCTCCAGAACCAAAGGCTTTTTGGAAGGTTGAAAACGGAATGAAAACCGCATTTTCCCCATCGATATTGACATTGTCATTGGGCTTATAAATCCCAACTACGGTAAAGAAAACCCCATTGATACGCACATCTTCCCCAATGGCAGTCTCATCTTTGTCGAAAAGGAGTTCATAGGTTTCCTCCCCAATGACACAGACTTTTTTGGAGGCTTCAATATCCGTATTGTTCAGGAACCTTCCCTCTACCAATTTTTTCTTGGTCACCTCATCAATAACCGGATAATCTCCATATACCGCTGACCCACTGGTTCTCCCATTTCTGTAAACGGTGGTTACGCCTCTATGCGAGCCCAGCTCAATCCTAGGGGCCAATACCTCAATCTCAGGGATTTGTTCTTTAATAATTTCAGCATCTTCCATATGGAATTGGATTCTTCGCCCCCGCTCAAATCCCTTGTACGGTTCGGAAGTGCTTTGGGCCCAGACAAACAGACTATTGGACGCTGTTCCTGCAAATACGTTTTGAAACATATTGGACATGCCATTGGAACTTCCCAATAACAAAATCAATATGATCATGGCAATGACCACCCCCAACATGGTCAAAATGGTCCTAAAGATATTTTTACCCAAGGTATTGAACACTTCACTCCATAAATCTCTATCGAATAACCACATGCTATTTATCGCTTAATGCTACTATTGGTTTTACGTTTGCTGCTTTTATAGAGGGAATCAACCCTGCCAAAACCCCAGCCACCACCAAAATGATGGTTGCCGTAACTACTGTTGAAATACTCACCGACGGATTCGCAAATGCCGGTGTGTCAATGTTGGGACCAATAATCCCTAATATCAATGATGCGAAGAGCATCCCGAAAAATCCGGCCAATACTGTTGTAAAGATAGACTCGAGCAATACCAATTTTATGATTTGCCATGGCTCGGCTCCCAATGCTTTTCTTACCCCGATCTCTTTGGTCCTTTCTTTTATGATAAACACCATGATATTGCCAATGGCCACTACTCCTGCCAGCAAAATCAACGCACCAACAATAATACTCATGGTACTTAGGCCCGTTGTAAAGTTGGAGATGTCTGAGAAAATCTGTGCATAGTTGAACACCCGAACAGCAGCTTGGTCATCAGGGTCTACTTTATGCCTTCTTTTCAGCAGATTTTCCAATCGTTCCGAAAAACTCAAGGCCTGCGTAAGGTCAAAATTGGGATTATAGGTGAGTGAAATCTGGTTGATTTCATCGGTTTGACCATAAATCCGTTGCATAGTGGTAACTGGGGCATAAATGGTTCTTTCCGCATTGTCATCCCTGCCTTCTTCCTCAAAAACCCCTATAACCTTGTAAGGAAGTCCATTGATTTCTAGAAAACTGCCCAAAACAGAATCTTTTTTATAGAGATCCTCCACTATTTTTTTTCCAACTACGGCGACTTTCGAACTCTTGTACAAGTCATTATCGTTTATATACCTACCTTCTGTAAGTCGTGTCTTGTCAATGAGCAGATAGTTTGGATTAACGCCTCTTAGACTATAACTTCCAGTTTCAGATTTATATCGGGTGGTAGCACCTTTGAACATGACCGGGGTGATGTATTCCACATCCTTTGGAAAACTTTTACTGATATATTCGACATCATCGTTACGAAGCTGAATCCTACGATCGGCTTCAAAACCAGCATACGCTTTGGAGGTAGACCCAGTACGGATAATAATGGAATTATTGGCATCATCAGCAAATTGACCGGTAAATCCATTCTTCATGCCATTTACCGAACCCAACAACAGTACCAAAATAAAGATGGCCCACGCCACGGAGAAGCCCGTTAAAAAGGTACGCAGCTTGTTGTTCTTGATGCTGTGGAAAATTTCCTGCCAAATATCCCGATCAAACATACTGTTCTGCCCTTACTTGTTCAATTTTCTTGTCTTCTACAATAACACCATCCTTTAGGTGTACAATACGTTTACACATGTGAGCGATGTCCTCTTCGTGGGTCACCACCAAAATGGTATTGCCGTCATCATTTATTTTTTGGATGAGGTCCATCACCTCATAAGACGTTTTACTGTCCAAGGCACCTGTAGGTTCATCTGCCAAGAGGACTTTGGGCTCTGCAGCCATGGCACGCGCAATGGCCACCCGTTGTTTTTGCCCTCCAGACAATTCGCTGGGCAGATGATTGGCCCATGGTTTTAGACCTACCCGATCTAAATATTGCATGGCTTTCTCCTGACGCTCTTTTCGGGGTACTTTTTGGTAGTATAGGGGAAGGGCCACATTTTCTAGGGCACTTTTGTAATTGATAAGGTTAAAGGATTGAAAAACAAAGCCCAAGAATTTGTTCCGGTATTGAGCAGCTTTGGTCTCACTTAAATTTTTGATTGGGACACCGTCCAAGGTATATTCGCCAGAATCAGCTCCGTCCAACATTCCCAATATGTTCAACAAGGTTGATTTACCCGATCCCGAAGACCCCATTATGGCTACCAGCTCCCCATCATCTACTTTAAAGTTTATCCCTTTTAAAACATGAAGGGAATTGCTCCCCATTTTATAGGATTTATGAAGATCTTTGATTTCTATCATGATTGGTGATGTTAGCTATCTAGTTTTTAACTTCTGCAAGTAAGACATACAAGTTGTTAAAATGTTACAAGATAGTATTGAAATTTTATGTTAAATGATTACTAATTTGATGGTTCGGGCTCAATAGCGTTCCAAACTTTTACTTTGTCGTTTACGCTGACACCCGATTTTACCTCAACATAAATACCATCGCTAACACCAAGTTCCACATCCCTACGTTCAAATTTTTGTTCCGAAGTTTCTACTTCCAGAAAAGGCTTTTTGGTATCATCATCAAATTGAACCAAAGCTTCTTTAACAGCCAATACACTATCGGCCCGAGCCAAAATAATGGAAGCATTGGCACTGAGTCCCGCTCTTATAAAAGTAGTATCAAGTTTTTTGAGACTGCCCTTGATTTCAAATTGAATAGCGCCATTTTCTTCCTTTCCTTTTGGTGCTATATAATCCAAAACCGCATCAAAGACTTTGTTTTCAATGGCACCTACAGTGATTTCCAAGGGTAAATCTTCTTTTATTTTCCCCACTTCGGATTCATCTACTTTGCCCTCAAAAATCATTTTGTCCACATCGGCAATGGCAGCGATGGTTGTTCCTTCATTGAAGTTATTCGCCTCAATAACCTGGTTCCCCACCTCAACAGGCACCTCCAGCACCATACCGCTTACGGTGGCCCGGATCATGGTATTGGCGGCATTGCTAAGGCCACTGGTGGTTCCGGTCTGTACAATATCATACCGTTTGTTGGCCGCACCATACGATTGCTTGGCCTGATCGTAGGAGACCTGCGCCCGCTCCAAATCGGTTTTGGAGATAACACCTTTGTTGAAAAGTGTCAACTGACGTTCATAATTTCTTTTTTGATCATCCAGATTGATTTTGGCTTCGTCAATGGCATTTTTGGCATCGTTCAATGCAGAAAGATTAGGCACAACCTTTATTTTGGCCAATAGATCACCTGATTTCACATAATCACCTCCCTCAATATAGATTTCCTCAATAACACCCGAAATATTGGGTTTGATCAAAACTTCTTCCAAAGGAAGGATGCTACCTGTGGCCACAGCTTTTTTAACTATGGTCTGCTTGGAAGGTTCCTCAGTTTCATATACCACGGGATCCTCTGCATTTTTTGAGTACAAATAGTACATGGAGCCCCCGAATACGATGACGATGAGCAACAGGATGATAATGGTTACCGATTTTTTCATGTTTATCTAACTAATTTTGATTGATTGATTTCTTATTCTGTTCGTAATGCTTCAATGGGGCGCACCCTGATGGCACTTTGGGCCGGAATGAACCCTGCCAAAAGCCCGGATATCGTTAGTATGAGCAATGCCCCGCTGACAACCCCTATACTCACACTTGGATTCATGAACATATCCACAGGTCCCACACTATCTAATAAAGAATTGATTCCGTAAATGACCAAGGAACCAAAAATAATTCCCACCATCCCTGAAATTATTGTAAGGAATATAGATTCCATGAGTATTTGTTTTTTGATGGACCAAGGTTGTTCTCCCAAGGCGCGACGTATCCCTATTTCTTTGGTACGTTCCTTCACCACAATGAGCATAATATTACTCACCCCGATGATTCCAGAGAGCAAAACCATGATTCCAACAATGTAGGCCACTCCTTTTAGGGCTCCAAAAAGACTTTCCACTCGGTTGTACTGCTCATACAGATCAAAATATCCTATGGCGCGGGTATCCTCCGGGTGCACTTTGTGCCTTTCCTTCATTACTTTGACAATCTTCTCCTTTAGTTGGGATATGGAACTACCGTCTTTTGCTGTAATGGCCATCCATCCTACATTTTCACCTCTATTAAAAGCTTGGGAAAATGAGGTAAAGGGCACAAAAATTTCTTTTTGTCCTTCTTCGCCATTTCCACTATCGTTCTTTTTATAGGTGCCAATCACCATAAAATTGACCCCTTGAATCTTGATATAGGTCCCCAAAACCTCTTCATCCTGATCATAAAGGTCGTTTTTGACCCCTTGTCCAATAATGGCAACTTTTCGTTTCTCCTGAATGTCGTTGAAGTTTAAAAACCGCCCAGAGGTGACCGTCATGGGGTCTTGGTTGATAATTTCCGGATAATCTCCGTACACATTATAAGCTCCTGTTCTTATCCCGCGAACTACGTTGTTAGATCCCCGAAATCCACCTAACTGGTTTCTGGGCGAGATAAATCGCATATTGGGAACATTGTCTTGAATGGCCTGCACATCGCTGATCTTAAATTCAAAACTTCTACCCTTTGGCAAGCCTTCGTAGGGTTTGGTGGTGGCCCTTGTCCACATAAACATAGTGTTGGTGGCTATGTCCCCAAAATCCTGTTTAATGCCATTTTCGAGACCTTTGCCCGCAGCCAATAACACAATGAGAATAAAGATGCCCCAGCAGACTCCAAAAGCAGTGAATATGGTACGCCACACGTTAGTGGTGAGCACTTCCAGTATTTCGCGCCATCTATCTTTATTGAACATGGTACAAGCTTTTCCGTTTCTTATTCATCCCGTAATGATTCAATTACCTGGACCTTGGCAGCCCGCCATGCAGGCACAAAACCAGCCAAAGTACCTGCCAAAATAAGGACGAGTACCGTTGAAAAGGCCACATTGAAGTTTACCGAAGGGTTCTTCACATAATCAATCTCAACATTGGGCCCCACCAACTCCAATAAGGCCATACTAAAAATAAGTCCTGTAAAACCGGAAATGGCCGTGACAAAAATGGATTCGTGCAGAATCATTGCAATAATGGACCATGGTTTGGCTCCCAATGCCTTTCTAATCCCAATTTCCCTGGTTCGTTCTTTGACCACAATCAGCATAATATTGCTCACCCCCACTACCCCAGCAATGATGGTACAGATTCCCACAAACCAAAAGAACAGCTTAATGTTGTTCGTCAACCCGTAATAGCGCTTGGCCTCTTCCAAGGCACTCCAGACACCTATGGCCCCTGTATCATCTGGAGCGATGGTATGGGCTTGCTGTAAATATTCCCTAAGATTATTTTTAAAGGTAATGGACTGAGCCACGGCTTCATCAAAATTCTCCACCGGTGGAAGTGTATAGGACATGGTGTTTATCCTATCTCCTCCATTGAAGACGCGTTGGGCCGTGGTAATTGGGATATAGATCACTTCCTCCTCACGATCCTCCATTTCACTGAACACCCCAATGACCTTAAAGGGAATCCCGGAAAAATCAATAAACTCACCAATGGGAGATTCTACCTCATTAAAAACATCCTTTTTGATTTTATTTCCGATAATGGCCACTTTTCCAGTGGACACCTCATCTTGATAATTGATAAATCGGCCTTCTACCATAGACGCATTATCTATAAACTGGAAGTCGGAGCTTACGCCTTGAACGCCATACACCAAAGCTTCCTTACCATAGTTTACGCTAATCCCACCAACAAATACTCGTCCTGATTCGTATTCAATGGTTTCATTGAACATGGCGCTCGCCTTATCAATGTTTTCGTTAACCAGCTGGATGCGTCTGCCTGGATTAAGTCCTTTATATTCTTTTGAAGTTATGCCGGGCCAAACCCAAACACTGGTAGAGGCATCTTGCTTAAACTCATGCTCAATACCATTTTGCATACCTTGGCCAAAGCCCAATAAGATAACAAGAATGAATATCCCGGAGGCAACCGAGAGACCGGTCAAAAAAGTTCGCAGTTTGTTCTTTCGGATGGTATCGAATATCTCTTGCCATCGTTCAATATCGAACATAGGTCGGTGTTTTGATTGATGAAGTACGCTAAGGTACACTTATAGGACTTCATCATTTTGAGTTTGTTACACTTTTGGGAAAAGAAATTTTCCCAAAAAGTTTCACCCTCGCATCCTACGGTAAATAAAATAGAAGAGGCCAGCCACCAAAACATAGGGTATGGCCATTAGATATACAATACCGTTGTTGATTCCTTCTGCGGTACTTCCATCAGCTTCACTTTCCACCACTGCCCTGCACATGGCGCACTGGGCCTCCACCGTACATGGTAAAACCAACAGTAATACAAATATCCAGAAAAGTTTAGCTTTCATAGGTTTCCTATTGATAGTAGGGCGAAATCATAAGGTAGACAATGACCCCGGTCACCGCCACATAGAGCCAAATGGGAAAGGTATACTTGGCCCACATTCTGTGACTTTCAAAATCATCCAAATACACTTTTGAATAGGTAATCAGCACCAATGGAATCACCGAAATGGAAAGCACAATATGGGTCATTAAAATAAAGTAATAGACATATTTTATGTTTCCTTCACCTCCATAAAGGGTAGTTTCAGAAGTCATATGATAGGCCACATACATGACCAAAAACAAGGCCGATAAAAATATGCAGGTGGTCATCAATTTTTGGTGCAACGACCTTCTACCATTTTTAATAGCAATAACAGCAGTCACCAATAAAATAGCAGTAATGCCATTTATGCTTGCATAAATGGGGGGTAAAAAGCTTAAAGGTTCAGCATTGGGTATTTTGTATGCAAACAACAATGCCACAACCAAAGGGATTGCCACAGATATGGCCGTTATCCACTTATTAAATTTCTTTTCTCTAATAGAAATCTCTTCCATCATTCTACAAGTAATTTCTTAATGTCCTCTTTTAAAAAGGTTATCTGCTGCGCCTCGCCATCAGCATTCACCCCTTGTTTTTCGGTAATGGTTCCCCTGTAGTAAATCAATGGGTTGCCATGCTCATCTTCACGGGAACGAATATACCCATTTTTATCGATCAGTGCGAACATACCGGAGTGTTCAAAACCGCCCGGCACACTTTCATCTTCATTGGCCAAAATGTAAAATCCTTCTTCTGCCAGAAGATAAATCTCTTCTTGATCTCCCGTCATTAAATGCCAATCCTTATCGGTTATGCCGTATTTCTCCGCATACGTTTTAAGTACTGATGGCTTATCGTATCTGGGGTTGATGGTAAAGGATGCTACACCAAAATCGTCATATTCCTTGAAGGTATCTTGAAGCTCCACCAAATTTTTGGTCATTATGGGACAAATGGTGGGGCATGTTGTGAAGAAGAATTCGACCACATATACTTTTCCAAGGTAATCTTCATTGGTGACCAAGGTACTGTCTTGATCGAGGAATGAGAAAGCAGGTACTTTTCGCTTTTGGCCCTGATTCACCACAAAACCCACTTTACTTTGCCCTGCACCAACGCTCATTCGGTCGTTCTCCACAATGGTTCCGCTCTTGATCCTTTTGGTAATTTCATAGACTGCGAAAATTCCAAAAATTAGGATGATTGCGGATACCCAGATGTAGGTGTTCTTTTTCTTGTTATTTGCTCCTGTCGGCATTGTTCTTTTTTAAAGCGAGACGATATTCGGCCAAAATTATTTTAACATCGTCCTCCATTTTATTGTTCAGTTCTGCAACAGATGTAGTATTGAACCCGTATTTGATTCCTTCATCTTCATCATCATTTCTACCCCTTAGGTTTTGGTCTTTATCTATGATGAACACATAGGGTGTATACAAATCCGAATCCAAAGTGATCTCAGTCTTCAAGCTTTCAAAGAAATTACGAATATCCGTTTCACTTCCAAAAGCAAAGTTCCATTTGTGGGCATCTGAGAGTTCACTTAGTTCTTTACGTAGCGATTCTACCTGATCCTTGCTCGCTTCGGGCACCACCATCAACATTTGAAAGTCATGAAACTCACTGAAGCGCTTGTAAATTTTTTGGTTTAGGTTGAAGGCATTGCCTTTTCGTTCTTCAATATCACTTCCCAAAAAACCCAGGATGGTAATTTTTCCCTTTAATGTTGTGGAAGGATCCATTTGGGAAACATCAGGTACATTCTCCGTTAAAATGGGCAGTTTTCCAAAATTGTTGATCCCGGAAGCGAAAAAGAGATAGGCCACCAACGGAAAGATGAACAAGATTACTAAAACAAAGGTTTTTTTCATAGCATTCTAAACCTTACAAAAATAAAAAAAGACGGTTGAAAAACCGTCTTTTACTATTGTTAATACTCTTTTAGAAGTTCCAAGCCATAAAGCCATCCTTGAAAACATTGTAAATGTAATCGGCTTCAAAAAGAAGTATAAATATTAAGTAACACACCAAGAAAATGGGTGTCCAAACTACTGCTCTTCTCAAGGAACTCTTTTCATCACGCATGTGCATGAAATCCCAAGTAATATAATAGGCTTTCACCAAAGTAAGTACAATGAATATCCAGTTGAGGAGCTTCATTCCTATAAAATAATTGTGAGTCAAAAAACGTGGTTTGGTGATACCCAAAGCAACTTCTACTGCTGTTACAATGGTAAGGAAAATCAAAACACCCCAAATTTTTTGGACGTTCGACTTAAATTTTACCAGCCCTCTAAAAATCTCAAGTTTATGCTCGTGTGCCATTTATCTAATCAATGTTTTATACCAAATAAAAGAATGTAAATACGAATACCCATACCAAATCCACAAAGTGCCAGTACAGTCCCACTTTCTCTACCATTTCATAATGCCCCCTACGCTCATAAGTGCCCAGAATAACGTTGAAAAATATGATGATATTGATTACCACTCCAGAGAATACGTGGAATCCGTGGAATCCTGTAATAAAGAAGAAGAAATCCGCAAAAAGACGGCTACCATACTCATTGTGGATAAGGTTTGCACCTTCCACTACCTGTGTGCCATCCAAAAGTTTTGCCAAGGATTCTTCTCTATTCAAAAGTGTTTTTTCACCTTCTTCGGTAATCGTTTCCGTACGGATAAGGATATTTGGAGTCGCCTTAAATCCTTCGACAACCTCATTTAGGGAGAAAGAAGTTTTGTACCCTTCTTGCTCAAACCAAATGCCTTCACTCTTCAAGTGCTTTACCCTTTCCTCTGGCAGCGTGGTGGCAAAATCAGCCAATGCTGCCCTTTCACCGGTCTCAGCATTTACAAACTGTAGGATACGACCTCCTTTGGTCTCCACTGCTCCATAGTCTCCTTTAATAAAGGTAGCCCACTCCCATGCTTGTGAGCCAACGAAAATGGCACCTCCAATGATGGTAAGGAACATATAGATGATGACACTGTTCTGTTTCATTTTATGTCCTGCATCCACAGCCAATACCATGGTCACGGATGACATAATCAAAATAAAGGTCATAAAGGCCACATAGTACATGGGGTAATTTCCATGGAAAAAAGGTACGTGGGTAAATACCTCATCGGCAATGGGCCAAGTCTCTATAAACTTGAACCTGGAAAAGCCGTATGACACCAAAAACCCAGAAAAGGTCAAGGCATCCGAGACAATAAAAAACCACATCATCAATTTTCCATAGCTTGCGCCGAGGGGTCTATTTCCGCCTCCCCAAACGCTGTCTTCTGTACCGGTAGTCACCGTTGTATCCATATAAAAAGGTCGTTTTAGTAAAACTTTCACAAATTTACACCTTTTGACGTATTCAAAAAGATAAACTTGAACGAAAACTGATTGAACAAAGATTTATTTCACGAAATACATAAATAGTATTAAGTATACCCAAAGAAAATCCAGAAAATGCCAAAACGTGGCACCCAATTCCATCCCCAACATATCGCCAGGCATATATTTTCCCCTCAATTGCTGCACCATTACCACCAAAAGGGATATCAATCCCGCTACCACGTGGGCAATGTGCACTGCAGCAATCAAGAAAACATAAGACATTTTAATGCTACTGGTAGGTCCTGTAAAGTAGTACCCATTCTCCAGCATTTGTGAAAATCCAATGAATTGAAGGACAATAAAGGATATCCCCAACACCAAAGTAATCAGCAAAAAGACGGTTCCCATTTTTTGGTCATTTCTTGACACAAATTTTTTGGCCACAAAATAGGTGATACTACTCAAAATTATGATTGCAGTGCTGATGAAAAACGCTTGTGGCAATTCCAAATCACTGATCCAATCGTCCCGCTTACTACTTACAATATAGGCACTTGTCCAACCTGCAAACCCCATAATAAGGCTTACAATGCCAAACCATAGCATCATTTTCTTTGCCCTTCTGTTCTTCTCCTCCGCTGTTCCCTGGGTTAAATCCATTCTTATTAAATAAACTTATCTATTACGTATATGATTTGAATCAATGATATATAGGTGACACTTGCCAGCATCAACCGTCTTGCGGTAACATTGTCTCGCTTTTCATACAGTCTGAATGCAAAAAATAGCATCGTCAATCCTGCCAACAACACCAATATTGCTGCTACAACAGACAGGTTCAATCTCCCTGTAATGCCAAAGGCAGGCATCACTGAGATGACAATCATCCAAACGGTATATAAAATAATCTGCATGATGGTGCCCTGATCCTTTTTACCGGTGGGCAACATTTTAAAGCCTGCTTTTTTGTAATCCTCGTCCAACATCCAACCCAAAGCCCAAAAATGGGGAAATTGCCAAAAAAACTGAATCATGAAAAGGGTTCCGGGCTCAATGCCAAAATCGTCAGTAGCCGCTACCCAACCCAACATAAAGGGGATTGCTCCAGGAAAAGCCCCCACAAAAACAGCTAGTGGAGTTTTTGTTTTTAAAGGAGTGTATACACTAGTATATAGAAAGATGGAGATTGCTCCAAACATGGCTGTCTTTGGGCTAAGCGCAAATAGGGCCACTACTCCCAGAACGGTCAACAGTATAGCGATGGTCAATGCTGCCTTTACCGACATTCTTCCAGAAGGAATAGGACGATTCTTGGTACGGTTCATCAAAGCGTCCAAGTCCTTTTCAATGATTTGATTGAAGGCGTTGGAGGCCCCAACCATACAATATCCGCCAAAGGTCAATAACAATAGGGATACCGCACTGATTTGATAGGCACCCAAGAAATATCCGGCAATGGATGAAAAAACAACACTAACTGCCAGCTTGGCCTTGGTAATCTCCTTGAAATCGGAAAATAGTAAGGAAAAGGAAGTATTTTTAACGGAACCTACAGCAGATTTCATCCACAAACATAATTGGCAGGCAAAGATAACGTCATCTCATTTCTTTTCCAACCCATTGATCGTCTTTGTGTTATTTTTGAATGTCAGTATCTAATTAAATCAACCCTAATACTATAATTATGCGCTACATCCTAAGCTTTTTGCTCTTATTGCCCTTACTCACTTTATATGCCCAAGATGATGAGGTGACCATCACGATTGACACTCTTTCCCAAAGAACCTTTATGCTTACCGGACGGGGCGGAAATATTGGCATTTATGTGGGCCAAGAAAGCGTTTTTATGGTGGATGATCAATTTGCTCCGCTCAGCGAAAAAATTAAAATGTCCATTGCCACGCTTACGGACAAACCGATTACCTATTTACTGAACACCCACATGCATGGGGATCATACAGGTGGCAATATAAATTTTAATACCGATGAGACCGTTTTGGTGGCTCAGGATAATGTTCGAAAACGGCTTAAGGCCAGTGGTGTGGAAAAATTGACTGCCAACGAAATGAGCCAACAGGAATATGAGAACAGTTTGCCCGAAATCACTTTTTCAGAGGACCTTACCTTCCATGATGGCGAGGAGACCGTGATGGCCATCCACGTGCACAACGCCCATACCGATGGAGATGCCCTGATTTATTTCGTGACTGAGAATGTATTGCACATGGGCGATACATATTTTGCAGGACGTTATCCCTATATAGATTTGGGAAGTGGTGGAAGCATTGAAGGCTATATTGCGGCTCATAGAAAAGCCCTAATGGTGATTGATGGTGACACCAAAATTATTCCCGGACATGGAAGACCGTCAAACAAAGTTGAACTGGAGACTTATGTTCAGGTGCTTGAAGATATTAAAGAAATCATTCAAAAAGAGATTACTGCTGGGAAGTCTCTGGAGGAAGTAAAAAGCAACGGTAATCTTACTTCCAAATATGACACCGACTATGGCAATGGGTACATTAATCCTGAACGTATGCGGGAAACAGTATACAATAGCTTGGTAGCAAAGTCAAAGTAAAGAACAAAAAAAGCCCTGACGTTACCATCAGGGCTTTTCCCATTCCCGCCTCAACAGGAATTGTAGATATTTTACTGGAGCTTAAATGTAATTGGAATACTAAAAGGTACTTTTACAGCTCTACCTCTTTGCTTTCCAGGAGTCATTTTAGGCAATCTCTCGATAATTCTCAATGCCTCCGCTTCCAAGTTTTTGTCCGGTCCACGCATTCTAATGTTTCCGATGCTCCCATCTTTTTGGATAACGAAAATTACGTTTACCCTACCTTGAACACCCATTTCCTGGGCAATTTCTGGGTAACGGAAGTTTTTACGGATATGCTTCTGCATCATTTCCTGGAAACAAGCTTTTTTATCGCTGGCTCCTTCACAACCTGGGAAAACAGGTACATCTTCAATAACAGCAAATGGAACTGAAATATCTTCTTCAACCTCTTCCACTTCTACTTCTTCAATCTCGATAACCTCTTCTTCTTGGCTGGTCTCAGTGGATTCGATTACGGTTTCTTCTACCTCTTCCTCATCTTCAACAACTTCAATTACCTCAGGAGCTGCAGGTGGCGGTGGTGGCGGTGGAGTTTTTATTTGTTCGGTCATTGGCACTTCTTCGTCCAACTGATCCTCAACGTTCAAGGCAATGTCATAATCATTAGCCTTGTCATATTTTTTCCATTCCATGGCTCCATACACCAATGCCAAAACAGCGGCCAGCCCTACAACAAAATAGAGTGAACTGTTTCGTCCTACATCTGCTTTTGGATTCTTTTTTAGTTCCATCTTTTTGAATTTAGTGTTCGCTAATTTAATTATTAATTCGTTAAACAAGCAATTAAAACTTCCATTTTAACGGCCTTTTTTTGGAAAAAAGCCATTGGATAAGGCCAATTCCTACAAATGCGCCCAATACATTGGCAAAAACATCACCCAATTCGGCCATTCGATCAACAGTAAGTGTGTACTGTAAAGCCTCAATAAGTATGCCATAGGCAACTGCCCCGAAAAAAACATACCCGATGGCTTTCCGCAATTTTAAATTGCCCTTGGTACGCTCCCTTACAAAAAAAACGCCCAGAAACGTAAAAACCAAATAAAATACAAAATGAGTCATTTTATCGGCATAGGGAATATTCAATTGTCCCGTGTCCAAATCCATCTCGGAGAAAGAAAATAAGCTGAGCATTGTTATGAACATCACCCAGCTTATAAATAATAAGGTATACGTATTTTTTTTAAGCACCTATCAATGCCTTGTAGTCTTCATCACTCATTAAACCTTCCACCTCAGAAGTATCGCTCATTTTGATCTTGATCATCCAGCCTTCACCATAAGGATCGGTATTTACCTTTTCGGGTTCGTCTTCCAATGCTTCATTGAACTCGATAATTTCACCACTTAGGGGCAAAAAAAGATCGGAAACGGTCTTTACCGCTTCCACGGTTCCAAAAACCTCTTCTTTATCCAGGGTCTCATCCAAGGTTTCCACCTCTACATAAACAATATCACCCAATTCGCCCTGGGCAAAATCTGTGATTCCTACAGTTGCAATGTCACCGTCTATTTTGACCCATTCGTGGTCCTTGGTATACTTCAGTTCAGCTGGTATGTTCATTTGTCAAAGTTTGAAATTAGTCGATGGACAAATGTAACAGATTGCAGGTTGGTATTCAAACAAACCTTTCAATTATATCCGTGAAAAATACCTCCTCCTTTTTACTAGTTCCCGAAGTTATACCGTATCGTGAACCCGGTGTTGATCGTGGTTTGTGGAAATGCTGTGGAAACCGCAAATTTGGAGAAGGAGTGATCGTAGAAGAAAAGTGCATTCAAACTTTTGCTCAGGGCATAATCTGCAGTGAATTTTATGGACATCAATTTTTGGCCCGATGTAATCTGGTTATTGTCAATATCCAAGTTGCGGATGATGGTGATGTTATCCCGTAGGGATAAATCGGCTTTTAGGTTTAAATCTCCTTTTAAACGCGTCTTTTCGCCACCAATATTGGTCACAAACTTCACATCTTTAAAACGGTACCCTAATCCTAACGTGTATTCCTTACCATTGATTTCAGTAAGTAGATTGTTGTCAAAACTAAGCGAAAGGGTTCGGTCAGTACGAACTTCAGCCAAGAAACTAAAGGAGTTGGCCATTTCAAAATCCACACGCATCAAAGGATTAAACTGGTCCGTCAACACCACATTGTTGATAATATTTTCAGGTAACACATCTCCTGTTTCAGGATCGGTGGTGGTATTCTGACGTTCCAAGTTGGTCTGAAAAGAGTTGATGCTATACGCCGCTCGATACCCATGACTCAATGAAAAACGCTTGAACTTTTTTCGGAACCACTTATTCTTCATCAATCCAGTATACTTGATGTTCCAGTTTGGAATAGGGATTTGCCTGAAGGCATCCAGATTCACCCGATTGACATCCTGACCCGTATAAGCCGCAAAGAATGCCGGAAGCAAAACTTCTTGCTGAGTTTTTCCATAGCGTTCTGGGAACCCATCCTCATCCAATTCACCGGGGTTTTCACCTCTGTCCGATACCAGCCTATTTGCGATGGTAATTCTATTTTGTTTGAAAGTTTCAAAAGTTTCAGAATCAAACTCATCACTCTTTTTGAATATGGTTCCAATCATTAAAGTGGAAATACTGAAATTTCCAAAGGTATTCCCCAACAGGGTCTCATACTCCAATTCACCGCCTCCTATATTATTCACCCTAAAGTTTTCTTGATAGCTAGTGGTCAATTGGCGATCGGCTGTTAAATCGATGGTGATATCCTGAGTGGGCTGGGCCGTAGCCGTTATGTTCAATTGCTTGGTGGAATTCTGCATGTATTGCGAATTGAATTCCGGAAAAGTGGTCAACCAGCCGTTCTTTGCCGCCTCGTAACGGACATCAGCCTGACTACCAAAAACAAAGCCCAAAGTTGGACGGGCGGTTCCTATGAATCCAATGGATTGGGTATATCCAGGCAGTACTTTTCCCCTATTTTCACTGTAATTTACATTCACCCGTTTCACCATGGTTAAAACATCCACCAAAGTATTGAAACCTTTACTGGTCTTTTTGGGTGTGTTTTCACCTGTACCTTCGGCTGGGTTACCCGCTTTATCCCTGCGTATGGCCGCTTCAGTTGCAGTAACCTTTCCATCACGCTTCTTCAATCCCAAGAAATCGTAAAAGCGTTGCATGCTCAAGTTTGCCGTTAAATTATGGGTGCTCGCATTTTGTACGGTATTTATTTGGGCATTGGGATCATTAAGTGCTTCCTGAACCACTTCGGCCAAAGCATCTCCACCACGTTGCCAGTCAAAATTACTGGTGTAGGTATATTGCGCATTGATGAAATCCAGGAATGGAAACTTACTAAACGGCAATTCGTAATTCAACTGCATTTGCTGAGCATGCCTATTGGGTTCGCCAATATCAAAGAAACCATCCCACAAATCCAAGGTCTCGTCTATACCCGAATCCGGGTCGTCATCCACATTAAAATAATTCCGGACGATCCTGTTGTTGGAACCCGTCA
Source organism: Allomuricauda sp. CAU 1633 (assembly GCF_017313225.1). GTDB lineage: Bacteria > Bacteroidota > Bacteroidia > Flavobacteriales > Flavobacteriaceae > Flagellimonas. The sequence goes on from NZ_JAFLNE010000003.1 coordinate 373,081, forward strand.
AATTCAACCGCAAGGATTTGCTGAGGCTATAATTTAAGGTATACTGCCAATTGAACAGATAGTTACGTTGTTGCAACAACGGTAATTCCAAAGCATCCACCCCAGGTTCCAATACATCCCTAAAACGCTGCTGGTTAAAAGAGCGGAGGTAATTTGCATTTACAGACAAACTGGTAGGCAATACATTAAAATTCAAATCCTTTAACCATTGCCAGTATTTGCTCATAAAAAGGGAGTCCTTCTTGGCAAAAGGCGCCACTGGAGCTGGTTTAAAATTGTGATTGTACACAAATCCCGTATTCACATTCTGGTCTTTAAGATCAGCTATCTCAAAATCCCTGTGATTGGTTTCGTTATAGGAATAATTGAAGGTGAAGTTTTCCACATCAAAGAAGTTGGCTTCCGCTTCCTCTCCTCTATTTTTTCGCACCCCGATCAAGTTGATACTGGTACGCTTGGTGTAATCTTCTGCCTGCTTTTTGATGGCTTCAGCATCCTCGGGAGTTTCTGCTGCATCAATTCGGTCTTCCAATTTGAGGTCGTCATACACAGGATCAAATTCGGGTGTGATCAAAGTTTCAGAAATTCCATAGTTGAACGGCAATTGTAGATTCCATTTCTTTGGGAACAACTGGCCCACATTTACATTGGTGACCACATCATAGGAAATGGCATCTTCCCTGGATCGTTCATTGGGCATTTGGTCTATGGACCCAAACCCAGAAGTACTTTTGCTTCCTGTAGCCGATACATTGGCAAAATCAGCCATGTTGGCATCCAAGGCTGCTATGGCAGCCCATCCTCCGTTATTGTCCAATCCTGCCAAACGCAGCTCATTGAACCATACCTCTCCCCTAGCAGGTAGGTCATCTATGTTCTTAATCCCGACCATCATCCCACGGATACTACCTAAGGAAGGATTACCGCGGATTCCAATACGGATTCTTCCCAAGGTTCTCGGTGCAAATTCATCTACAGGAATTACCTCGCCATCCACTACTTCATAATAATTGATTTGATTCAGAGTCTGTTCGGCTATTCCACGCGATTTTACTTTATTAAGGTCGTCCAAGGCAATGTCAATTTGGTTGACATCTGGCCAAATCTGATCTGCAGAGGTTACATTGAAGGGTGTAAACTGAAGCGGCAATTCTATCTGGTAGAAGTTTTCCGAGAAATCTGTCCCTATTCGAAGAAAACCAACCAAAGGCGTATCATCATCCGAATAGTCGCCACTCATAATTTTTTCGGCGTGCATGAACATCTTTATCCGTTCATATTGCCGCACATCGACGTTCACATTTTTGAAAACCCCGCGGGAGTCCTCAGATTCCAATCCGTCTACAACAAATGACAAGGACTGTTCATTCTGACGGATAATGGTATTGTTGTTGTTTAACTGCTCCCGAACCACTCCCGGAGGCAACACGTACGGAATAGGCTGTCTTCCAAAATTCTCCTCAATGTTCACAGTGTTCACATCGGTTACGGTACCATCGTCTGAAGGGTCATTGTCCACATCGGGCTGCAACGACCTTGTATAAGTACGCCAATCGCCACGAACCAAATCCAAAGTGGCAAAACGGAGCACAACATCATCGGAGAATCCAGTCAGGTACATCCGCATAAAACTGACGGACCTAAAATCGGTGATTCCCCCTACCGCATCGGTAAAATCACTCAAAGGAATTTTATACTGAATCCACCTACGGTTCAATTGGGTACCGTTGGGCAATGATGGGGTAAGGCCTTCGCGGATATCCGTTACATATTCATCATCTATGGTGGTATTGGGCTTAATTTGGATGCGATACTCATAATAGCTGTTCACGGTGTTCATCGTCAAATCCCGGTCAATGTCCTCCACATCGGGCAAGGTAGTTGAACCTCGATTGGTATTGGTCACGGCAACAGGCGAGTTTCCATCCGTATTGTTAAAATCTGAATAGCGTTCTAAAATGCTTCCATCCCTATTCAAATAATATTGATAGTTATCCAAAGCGGGGTCTTCTGCAGGACCATTATAAATGGTTTGTTCACCCGCATCATCCAAACCATCCAAACCTACATCTTGCAAGGTTCGATTGGCCTCATCGGCATCAAATGCATATACCAACGATTGTGTGGAAGGTACTTGTCCCCAAATGGTAGGTCGTGGCACTTCGGTATTGGTACTTGCCGGCAATCCGTTTTCATACTGCTTACGACCATCACGTAAAATATCTTCAGAAATATTTCCCAAGTTCAATACCAGCTCCCCTGCATTGGCATTGGTGGTCTGACCATCCACATAAGGATCAAGAACCCAAAACTGCACAAATTCCACATTGGATTGTTCAAAATTGGTACTGCTCAACGGACGCATAATCCCGGCCCATTTGGCCTCCGGGGTCTCAGTTTCAAAACCGGGGTTGGCGTTATAAGGTCCTTTTTGGTTAGGATAATATACAATGTCCAAAGTGCTCTGGACTTGGGTTTGCCCTTGGGCAATATCGGTTTCGGTAAAAACCTCGTCAATGAACACCCTACGGGTGGTGTTCAGCGAAATATCATTATCAGATAGGCCCGATGGTCTTTGGTTGGTATAAAAAATGGGGTCGATGGTATACCATGCCATTTTTGCCCGTTCATAGCCCACATCAATATCGGTTCTGTCCTGTAAAAACTCAACAGGCGGGCTCGCTAAGGTCCATCCCAAGGAAGAACGGATATCTATCAAGGCCTGTGCCCCTTCAAAATCATCCAAATAGGTGGTGGTCTCCCCTTGAAAATCTGCGTTTTTGGGGGAGTTGGGCTTCAAAAAAGCCACTTCGCCCCGCAGGGATAGGTTGGAAGGCACATCGGTATCAATATTTGGCAACTTATTGGCCAGTCGGGTCAAAAAGGGAATCTCAGTGCTAAAGTTTCCATTCAGACCAAAAATGGTATTGTTCACGGGTTCTATTCCGTAATTGGATTTTTGGGTCAGCGGTCGCTCATTCAGATTGAGAAGCGTTCCCCCCAACACAAAATTTTCATTGAATTGATGCTCCACATTGATTCCGGTAAACCTTCGGGTTTGTTGCCCAAAAACAGCATTGTTCTCGACTGAAATATTGATGGGTGTATTGGAAGCTTGTAAACTTGGATCCAAAATCTGAACGGTTCCCGCCTGATAGTTCACGGTATAATCAATTCCTTCTTGAAGCTGACGTCCACCAGCCGTTACCCGAACCGAACCTCTGGGCACGTTAAAGGCTCCGATTGGAATTCCATTATTCCCTTGGGATTTGTAGCGTCCTTTTATCTGGAACCGGTTCTTTTCCGCATCCTGCAATGAAGCGGCCTTGGTTTTGGCATACATGTTTCGGAATACGTACCGCTGCTGGTTTACATTATACCCCTGATCGTTTTCCACATCATACGCTCCCCCTCCCAGTTGCTCAAATAAATACTCCCCGAAGGGCTCCACTTTGGTAAAAATAATTCGTCCCGATTGGGGGTCTACGGTAATCCCAGGGACATAATCAAAAAATCCATCTCCGCCCGGTTGTACATCATTATAGACATTAAGACGATCCAAATTGAACACATTGATCAAAATCCGATCCTCCAAACCAGAAGGCCATCCTATATTGGGATCCACAGGGGTGATATAGTTCCTCGGAGTAGGGTCAGAATATAGAATGTTCAACTTGAAATCCTCCTCGCTCAACTGAAAAGCTCCAGTAGCGTAAATATTTTTCATCATCAAATCCCAAATGGGGTCATCCACATTGGTGATGTTACTCTTCAACAATTTTAGGATCAGCGTATTGTTCTCAATAATTGGATTTACGCCACCAGAAACGGTTGTGGCATCCACACCGCCGTTGGCAAACTCCCCAACCTGATACACTTCCCCATTGTACGTATACTGAAACGCTACCCCCAACACCTCATCGTTGCTCAATCGTTGGTTCAAGGAGATGTATCCCAATTGAGAATCGAATTGATAGTCTCTACCCTGCTCCAGTTTTCGGGCATTCTCCAGGATGGCATAATCAAAACCTTGGTTAACAGAATATCCGGGAATATTAAATCCGGCTTCCACCGTGGCAATATCGCGAATGGATGGGGTCAAGGCCCCAGAACCAATCTGGTTGGGATCGTAATCGTTGGCACCGTTTTGCGGAAATCCGGTGGCAATTGCAACAGGGTTAAAGAATCCTGCTGGGTCTCCATTGTTGATTCCTATTCGTGTTTTATCTGACAGTGCTTCCCCCAAATCCTGAATGGCCACTACGTTCCTAACATTTAAGGTCTGCTGGTTGCGGTTGGTCACCCATACCTCCAATCTGGTAATCTGTACCTGACTTTGAATAAAGGGATAGTTTTGCAAAGCACGGTCATAATTATCCCTAAAATAGTGTGCCAAGAAAAAGTGTTTGTCTTCATCATAGTCCAATGCGGTAAGGGCAAATTCATTTAAGGTTCCCCCGCCTTGGGCCACAACGGTATTATTCTGGGATCGCTGCTCAGAAAAAACTGCGGTAACCGTTGTTTTCCCAAATTGCAATTGTGTCTTCACCCCAAAAAGGCTTTGTGCGCCTGTGATCAGTGAACTGTTCAAAGGCATGTTCACGTTACCTATCTCTATTTTTCGTAGAATGTCATCTTCGGTAGGAGTGTAATCCAACTTGACCAAGTTTTGGAAATCAAAAGTGGCCTCTGTGTCATAGTTAGCGGTCACTTGGAGTCGCTCCCCCACTTTTCCCAATAAACTCAAACTGATACGCTGATCAAAATCGAAAGAAAGGTTGGTTCGGTTTCTGGGCGATAATGCTGGATTGTCATTTTTTTGCCACAACACTCCCAAATCCATGGCCACGGAACCTTGGGGAATCACTTCAATAGTATTCCCACCAAAGATGGATTCAAAAAAGTTGCTGTTCACATAAAAGTTGGGCAGTAGATTTTTTCGAGCTTCTTCACTTCCCTCCTTTCGACCTGTAAAGGCATCTATTTTTTCCTTGAAATAGGATTTCATCTGCTCCTTCTCCACCAAATCATAGTACTGTTCCGGAGTGAGGATAAGTGGGTAATTTACGTTGAAATCCCCAATGCTCTCTGTGTAAATATATTGATCGGTATTGGGATCATAGGTATACTTGGCAACGATACTGTCGGGGTTATCCAATATCAAGCGGCCAAGCGCTACGCCCGTCTGTACAGAATCTTGAGCCTGCTCATTGGTCTCCTGACCCATCATCATGGCCGTAATCAAGAAACATGAAAACAAGAAAATGTACTTAAAACTCGATGGTTTAAGCATTGGTTTTGCCCCTCTTTTCAAACTAGTTACAAATTTTTCAGCGCCTGTTTTATAGTGTTCTCGACGCTAAGTGAAGGGTCTTGGGAAAGCACTTTGTCAACCACCTTTTCAGATTGTCTTCTGGTGAAACCAAGAACCTCTAAAGCAGATAACGCTTCTTCTTTACTTGTATTGTTTGATTGAGGGGAAACTTCTCCCATATCGTAGACTTTCAAAATCTTGTCCTTAAGGTCCAAGATTACGCGTTGGGCCGTCTTGGCTCCTATTCCCTTGATTGCCTGAATGGAAGCCACGTCTCCATTGGCTATCGCATCCCGAACCTCCGTTGGAGAAAGTGAAGAAAGCATGGTTCTTGCAATACTAGATCCCACCCCAGAAACAGAAATCAATAACCTGAAAATTTCCCGTTCAGATTTTTCTACAAAACCGAAGAGGGTATGGGAATCTTCCTTGATGAGAAGATGGGTGTACAAGTGAATGTTCTCTTCATCTTTCAACAAGGAAAAGGTATGCAGGGAAATATGTAAAAAGTAGCCCACCCCATTGCACTCCGCAATGACATAGGTGGGGTTCTTTTCTACCAGTTTTCCTCTGAGGTGGTTAATCATTTCGCGACCTAAAGTTGCTTAGTTTGAAACTAGGCTTCGGATTCCATCCTTGCCTTTCTTCTTTTTTCCCGTTCTTGGGCATCAATTACGGCCACAGCCGCCATGTTTACCATTTCATCCACACTGGCTCCCAACTGAATAATATGGGCAGCCCTTGGCAAACCAACCATAATTGGTCCAATAGAATCTGCTTCGTGCAATCCTTTGAGCAATTTATAGGTAATGTTGGCCGATTCCAAATTAGGGAAGATCAATGTGTTTACTTTCTTTCCTGAAATTTTTGAAAATGGGAAATTATTATTGCACAGCTCCTGACTCAAAGCAAAATCAGTCTGAATTTCACCATCCACAATCAGCTCAGGATTTCTCTCATGTAGAATCTTTACCGCTTCCCTCACCTTTTGGGCGTGTGGGTGGCTTGAAGACCCAAAATTAGCGTATGACAACATCGCCATAACCGGGCTAAAACCAAAGGTTTTGGCCACATTGGCGGTCATTTGAGCTATCTCAGCCAATTCTTCGGCGTTGGGATCAATATTGATGGAGGTATCCGCCAAAAAGAGTGGACCCCTTTCGGTGATCATAATATTCACCGTGGAGGCATTTTTTACGCCTTTGGCACGACCCAAGACTTCAAAAACAGGGCGCAACACCCTTGGATAAGCCCTGGAATATCCAGAGATCATTCCATCCGCATCCCCTTCCTGAAGCATCATGGCCCCAAAATAATTTCGTTTGCCCATATTTACCCGGGCACTATATTTCGTCTCTCCTTTTCGTTTTCTGATTTCCCATAGCTTCAAGGCGTATTTTGTACGCATTTCACTGGTCTCATCCGCTCGAGGGTCCATAATAGGCACCTCAGCATCAAAGTCGAGCTCCTTCTTTAACTTTTCTATCGTCTCCTTATGTCCTAAAAGTATGGGTATGGCAATACCTTCGTCATGTACAATTTGGGCAGCTTTTAACACATCCAACAATTCGGCCTCCGCAAAAACAATACGTTTTGGGTTCAGCTTGGCCCGGTTGTGCATCAATCGAACCACTTTATTATCGTTACCCGACCTTTGGTAAAGTTCTTCCTCGTATTTTTCCCAATCCTGTATGGGAAACTTAGCCACACCACTTTCCATGGCTGCTTTTGCTACCGCAGGTGGAATGGTAGTAATCAACCGTGGATCAAATGGTTTTGGAATGATGTACTCCTTTCCAAAGGCCAGTCGAGTAGTATCATAAGCGATGTTCACTTGCTCAGGAACCGATTCCCGGGTCAAATCAGCCAACGCCCTTACCGCAGCCATCTTCATTTCTTCATTGATTTTGGTAGCCCTAACATCCAATGCCCCCCTAAAAATAAACGGGAAGCCAAGTACATTGTTCACTTGGTTAGGATGATCGGAACGCCCTGTGGCCATAATGACATCTTTTCTGGTTTTTAGAGCCAGATCGTATGCAATTTCTGGATTAGGGTTGGCCATGGCAAATACAATGGGATCCTCTGCCATGGATTTGAGCATTTTGGGCGTTACAATATTGGCGATAGAAAGCCCAATAAACACATCGGAATCTTTCATGGCCTCTTCCAAGGTATCAATCTTCCTATCCGTGGCGAACTCTCTCTTCTCATCACTAAGGTTTTCCCGATCACTACGGATAACCCCCTTACTGTCCAACATCACGATATTCTCAGCTTTGGCCCCAAAAGCCTTGTAGAGTTTTGTACAGGAAACCGCAGCGGCACCAGCGCCACTGACCACTATTTTCACCTCATCAATCTTTTGATTGGTCAATTCCAAGGCATTCAGCAAAGCTGCAGCAGAAATAATGGCCGTTCCATGCTGGTCATCGTGCATTACGGGAATATCCAATTCTTCTTTAAGGCGGCGTTCAATTTCAAAAGCTTCCGGTGCTTTAATATCCTCCAAATTGATGCCTCCAAATGTTGGGGCAATGGTCTTAACGGTTTCAATGAATTTGTCTACATCTTCGGTATCCAATTCAATATCAATACCATCAATGTCCGCAAAAATTTTAAACAGAAGGCTTTTCCCTTCCATCACGGGTTTTGATGCTTCTGGCCCAATATTGCCAAGGCCCAGAACGGCGGTCCCATTGGAAATCACCGCTACAATATTTCCTTTTGCCGTGTATTTATAGACATCGTCCTTATTTTTTTCGATCTCCAAACAGGGTTCTGCTACTCCGGGAGAGTAGGCCAATGCCAAGTCTCTTTGTGTGGAATACGGTTTGGTTGGTACTACCTTTATCTTTCCTGGTTGTGGCTTTGCGTGATAAAGTAACGCTTCCCTTCTTTGCTTTTCCTTACTCATATAGTGGCTAATGAATGGGTAAAGGTAGGGCATTCCATGGTTTTAAGGTAATACCATAGACACCAATTTTGATACAAAAGTTAAATCTCAAACAATATTTACGGTCTCCCCTCTTTCTGAAAACCTATGGTATTTCTGCATCCAATTCTGAATCTCTTTTGTCCTGTGGGAGGTTAAGACGCATGGCCAATAATCCAGCAATGATAAAGAATATCCCACCGAACAAAATGGCATTGATTGCACTGTTGTTCATCCAATTCTTGATAATGGGACCAAAACTTACCGTTTGAATCAACATGGGAATAACAATCATCATGTTAACAATTCCCATATATACTCCACGGCGTTCTTCTGGAATTACTTTGGAAACCATGGCGTAGGGAATGCCCATCATAGCGGCCCAACCTATTCCAAACAAGACCATGGGAGCCAGCAACAACCATTTATCGGTAATAAAAGGCATCATCAGCATGGCCACACCTGTCAGGAACAAACAGAGTACGTACACCAACTTTGAACCAATTCTAGAAGCAATGGGCACCAAGGCCAAAGCCACTAACATGGTCACAAAATTGTACGTGCCATTCATTAAACCAGCATGCCCCAAAGCTTGTTCGGCCAAAGATTGAATCTGCTCTGCAAAGGACATGTCTTCTGCACTGATGGTAGCGCCCTCCCTAAAGGAAGACATTATGGATTCGAAGCGCTCATTATCCTCATTGGTTATGCCGTACAAACTGCTTCGCAACATAGGTGGCATAAACTGCCAGTATACGAACAGTGCATACCATTGAAATAGATAAACAGCGGCCAGTTTCCACAAGAATCCAGGCATTACTCCAATGGCTTCTGCGGCTTCAAGCAAGGGATTCAACGTCTCACCCAGTTTTTTGATGGTTGGGTTTCCCGTATTTTTTTTGATGATTCGATAGAGCATATACAGCCATAAGAAAGCAAATACCAAAACGAAGATGACCCAAAGGTTGATGTTTTCCCATAATTGCGGATACACGCCGCCCAACAAATAGCCCAAAGCAAGCGGAACAGAAAAAATAACAAAAAGCACACTCAATATTTGAATGATGGGTGCTGGGGTATTTTCATTCAGTTCTTTAATTTCCTGAAGCTCTTCAGGTGCTGGGGGAATTTCAGGGGTTTTCCAAACGGACCACAATACCGTTCCAATGGAAGCCAAAGCTCCTAAAAAGAAAGAATAGTACACCCAAGTTGGAATGGAAGAAGTTGTTTCAGCTACCGTATCAAAAAGTCCACTGGTTTCAGCGGATGTACTGAACCAATGCTGAAAAGCAAACAGCGACAAGTTGGCCAAGGTAATCCCTGCTCCCACAAAAAGGCTCTGCATTTGGTAGCCGAAGGTCAATTGACTATCGGGCAGTTTATCTCCCACAAAGGCCCTGTAGGGTTCCATGGCTGTGTTGTTCCCTGCATCCAAAATCCATAATAATCCCACGGCAAACCAGAGTTCAGGACTAAATGGGAAGGCAAAAAGACATAAGCTGGCCAAAATAGCCCCAATTAAAAAGAACGGTTTACGGCGCCCACCCCATTTGGGTGACCATGTTTTATCAGAAATGGCTCCAATGATAGGCTGAATCAACAGGCCTGTTACGGGACCGGCCAAGTTCAATAGGGGAAGCTCATCATGATGGGCACCTAAAAATGAGAAAATAGGACTGACAGCAGTTTGTTGTAGGCCAAAACTGAATTGGATCCCGAAGAATCCAACGTTCATATTCCAGATTTGCCAAAAGCTCAACCTTGGTTTGGTAATCTTCATTGCTGTGTGAGTTTAGTTAGTTTGCAACAGGGATAGGGAATAAATGAGAATTCCTCAAAAAACCCGACTTCAAGATAGCATTTTTTCGTAATGCCTACAGAAATAATTCCCAAAAGACCTAATGGAAAGCTTTTTACTCTTTGATAAAATCAATATTTCGCTTAAGCCCGGACAACTTGGTACGCTTAACTGCGGATTTCTGGAATATTTTCTTGAAAACATCCTCCGTAATTTCTTCCCAATCCTTTTTAGTAAAGGACAACAACTCTGGGTTTGGATTGAACAAAGGTTCGTTATGGGGTTTTGAAAAGCGGTTCCATGGACAAACATCCTGGCAAACATCGCAGCCGAACATCCACTCATCAAATTTTCCATGGAACTCGTTTGGAATCTCATTCTTCAATTCAATGGTAAAATAGGAAATGCATTTGCTGCCATCCACCACATAAGGTTCCACAATGGCTTCCGTAGGGCAAGCATCAATGCAGGCCGTGCAGGTACCGCAGTGGTCCGTGACCGGAGTATCATATTCCAGTTCCAAGTCCACAATAAGCTCGGCAATAAAGTAGAAAGAGCCCACCTGTTGGGTCAAGAGATTGCTATGCTTTCCCATCCATCCCAAACCGCTTTTGGCCGCCCAAGCTTTGTCCAAAACGGGAGCGGAATCCACAAAGGCCCTGCCATGTACTTCCCCTATTTCTTCTTGAATGAAATGCAACAGGTTTTTGAGCTTGTCCTTTATCACAAAGTGATAATCCATTCCATAAGCATATTTGGAAATTTTATAGGAATCTGGATTTTGTTTTTCAGATGGGTAGTAATTCAACAATAATGAAATAACGGATTTGGAATCTTCAACAAGCTTTGTTGGATCCAACCGCTTGTCAAAATGGTTTTCCATATACTGCATTTCCCCGTGCATATTCTGGTTGAGCCATTTTTCCAGTCTCGGAGCTTCTTCCTCCAAGAATTGTGCTTTGGAAATCCCACAAGACAAAAAACCGAGGCGCTTGGCTTCGGTCTTGATTAAATCGGTATGCATTTGTTTAGTACCCATCTGCCATGCTGAGCGCAGTCGAAGCGCTTACTCGTCTAAAGGTTGGTATTTGAAGTGCGTTGCGTTTCTGCATTCTGCCAAAGTCTGTAACGTATCAAAATCACCTTTTATCAAGGCAATCTTTTTTGCCCTTGTACACCCTTTGATTTTTTTCTCAAAATAAATAGCCCGCAAAACATCATTGAACTCTTGCTGAAATTTTAACTCAACAGGTCTTCTTTTATAGGTGTAGCAGCTTTTTGTGAAACCAGATCTATGTTGTTGCAAGCGTATCTCTAAATTATTTGTTATTCCTGTGTAAAAGGAATTATCCGCGCACTTTAAAATATAGACATAGTAGGTAAACACGGCGTAAATTTAAACATTTGTCTCAATAAAGGGCTTCGACTACGCTCAGCCTGACACTTTAGGAAGTTTTCTCTTTTTTGAGGCTTCGACTGCGCTCAGCCTGACATAGAAGACAACAAAAAAACCGAAGCTGCTCACTCCGGTTTTCTTGATAGCTAATCAGTATGGGAACTGCTTATTGCGCTTCCTTAATGTAACCCCAGCCTTCCTTTTGTTTCATGTAGATTTCATAAATACCATCGGGTACAGAACTCACTCCTGGAATAAGATCATCCATGGTCATTTCATGACGCTTCATGGTCTGCTGACAAATAACAATGGACACATTGTCTTTTTGGACAATTTCGGACAGGCTCTCCCCTGCCGCTGATGATTTTTTGTCCACTAATGTAAAAGCACCACTGTAAATGACCATTTCAAACTCCGAATCGGGATACGCCTCTGCCATCAATCGTAAATGTTTGGCAGCGGTTCTATGAACATCCGGATTACTACTGGTAACATCAAATACTACTTTGATGGGTTCTTTCTGGGCCAAAATAATCCCAGAAACCATTAACATGATAAATAGAATTGCTTTTTTCATGATACTACGATTTATTCTCCCGCAAAAATGTAACCACAACCCTCTTCTTGGGCTCTACCCAATGCCCAGACTCCAGAGGGCACAATTTGGATACCGGGCAACACGGCAGCCTTCCACTCTTCGTATACCGCATTGGGGTCTTTTCCCATCTGCTGTGCAATGGCACCACTATATACATTAAGTGCCAGATTGCAGACACAGAACATAGCGCCACGCCCCAGCATGTCTTTAACCCCTTGTATCATGGGCAATGGAAAATCACCCTCTTGGGGTTCATAAAATGGATTACGATCGTAGGGAGTTCCATCTGCTTTTTTAACATGGAACATTTCTCCCAAGGGATATTTTTTCCAAAGATCATCATGCAACGCCAAGGGAATGGCATCATGTCGAAATACGGTCATGGCCGTGACCTGATCATCCGTTGACCCCATTTCATTGTTGGACAAATAAAAGGCCCAATTCCAGATAACTGGAAACCCTTTATGCGGATAAGAACCATCATACACCACACGATGATTTCCTTTAATGGTTTTCAACCAAGCTTCTGCATCATTCATTTCAGAATGGGTAAATTCTGGCATGCCTGCCAAAATAGGGTTGGTAAGGGCCGATAATGTGGATGCTGTAGCTCCCAACATCATGGCTCCCATAAAATTTCTTCTCGTTGTTGTTTTTGTTGTTTTCATAGTAGTGTTTATTTAGATTTATTGATTTTATGGTTTTCTAGATAGTAATCCATAATAGGTTGGAATGGCCCCAATTGGTGTTGTTCTTCCGTAAATGAATCCACATAGGGGCCATACGGTGTAGAAACAGGTTTTTTAACCAAATCCGGAAAATCGACCTCGCGATTGGGTTTGGTAGGTCTAAATTTTTGATTGATGTATCCCGCCACATCATAGGCCTCCTCATCGGTAAGCAAGGGTTGGTCATAGGTGGTTCCATAGGGCATATTACTCTTAATGAATTCTGCAGCGGTAATGACCCTGGTCATTCCTGCCCCATTGTTATAGGAATCATTGCCCCAAAGTGGTGGATACAGATAAAGTCCCTCCCCTTCCACAATCTGCCCTTGTCCATCCATTCCATGACATTCCACGCAGACTTTCTCAAAAATTAGCTGACCGTGTTCCAAATTCACGGAACGATTGGGTATCTTGACTTTCATAAACCCTTGCCCTTCTATTTTGCCATCTTCCGGTGCCGCACGGCCCAACCAATCCATGTAGGCCACAAGAGCTTTCATTTCTGCATTGTCTTCCGGCATCATTCTTCCATTCATGCTACGTTCCATACAGCCATTGATTCGTTCCTCAATCGTCCCAATTTTATCTTCACGTCCACGATATTGGGGAAAGCGTTTAATTACACCGATCAGCGGTGCACCATAGGGTTTGGTTCCGCCGTTGAGATGACAACTGGCACAAGCCAAGTTGTTTCCGGCAAATATTTGGGTGGAATCTTTCTGTTTGGGGCCAATGTGTAATGAGGTATTTCTGAAAATCTCAAACCCCCATTTGATCAGTTCATTTTTCTCGGAAAAGGAGAGGTTGTACACATTATAATCCATGTAGTAGACTTCGTCTGGAAAAGCAGCGTAGGTTTTTTTCTCAGAACCAAAGCCAATCATGATTACCCCAAATGCCAAAAAAATCAAGAGGGCTGTACAAATGCCCATTTTAGTGCACAACCCCCTTATTTGCTTGGATAAGGACTGAAAATCCGTTGAAGCGGAAGTATTTATATTTTTTTGACTTTCCCCCATGCTACCACATTGATTCATTAAAATCTATCTGAAGACTTAATTTATAAATGGTAGATCTGGAGTAGCGATATGGTGCAAAACCATGGAATTACCCTAAATACTTTATAGGAAAAACCATATAAAACATTGCAAACCAATACATTGTATTAAATTACAAAAAAATGTTAAAATTTAAGTGGTTAGGGTAGGTTATTTGCCCTTTGCGAGGACAATCAGTAATTAGAACAGCGCTCCTTCTCTCATTTTATCCAAGCGCTTATCAAAATGGTTTTCCATATACTGCATCTCTCCAAGCATGTTATTTTTTAAAAATAAGTATGGATTTTGACTCATTGACTCATGGAATTCACTAAAAGCTATAAAGACAAAACGGAGCAGTTGGCCCCGTTTTCTTTTTGATTGATGAATTTTGTGAAAAACTACAACTATGAGGTTGGTGGTTGGTAACCTGGAACCACATTTTCAATGGGTTTGATTGACTTCAGATAGGCAAAAATTGCCACAATATCCTCATCCTTAAGGTTAGCGTAGTTTGTAGGCATGGGTGGCATTATTGGTCGAGTATTGTCCATTCCTTTAAACTTGGCCTCACGCAATGCCTTGGTAAATTGCTCCAATGTCCAATTGCCAATTCCTGTTCCATGTGGCGTTAAGTTACCCGAGTAAGAGGTTCCCCCAAGGTCCCACGGCCGCTGTTAGGTCTCCCTTAAAAAGAACCCATGGTCCAATAGGGACGTTTTCAGGCACAGGGGGCATCTCTTGGGAAGAATCATAGCCCATTAAATATTTTTCCATATCCAAGACCGGACCCATATCGGTCATTTTCTTTGGAGTGTGACAATCCGCGCAACCCAAAACATCTACCATATATTTTCCATGTGCAACCAAATCTATAGGTGGAAGTTGATTTTCCACTATTTCCTCAAGGGGTTTTTCCTTTTTCTGTTGACATGAAACAAGAAGGATTAATAGGCCTAATAAGCCTAGAATTTTAGAAAGATTTCTTTGTGTTCTCATTGTTTTTACGAATAAATCGCGGCAATATTACAAACAAGAAAAACACAGAAATTTACAATTGTACAATTTGCTTTGCCAACTGTACAAAATGCTTAAATTTTAAAACAATTGATTTTGACCACCACCTTTAATCCTTCCCAAATGTTTATAAGCCAATTCAGTTACCTCACGCCCTCTTGGGGTGCGCATGATAAACCCTTGTTGAATCAGGAAAGGTTCATAAACTTCCTCTATGGTCTCCGCACTTTCCGAAACTGCTGTGGCCAAGGTGGTGATACCCACCGGACCGCCCTTGAACTTGTCAATGATGGTGGTTAGGATTTTGTTGTCCATTTCATCCAAACCGTGGGCATCCACGTTCAAGGCTTTGAGGCCAAATTGGGAGATATCCAAATCGATGTTTCCATTCCCTTTGATTTGGGCAAAATCCCTTACTCTTCGTAGCAATGCATTGCAAATTCTTGGTGTGCCCCTGCTTCTACCCGCAATTTCTATGGCTGCATCTTGACTGATGGGCACCTTTAAAATTTCAGCACTTCGTTCCACAATGGTGGAAAGCAATTCGGTATTATAGTATTCCAACCGACTTTGAATGCCAAATCGTGCCCGCATGGGTGCGGTGAGCAACCCAGAGCGCGTGGTAGCCCCTATCAACGTGAATGGGCTTAGATTGATTTGGACCGTTCGGGCATTGGGGCCCGTCTCTATCATGATATCAATTTTGTAATCCTCCATGGCCGAGTAGAGGTACTCTTCCACAATGGGACTAAGTCGGTGGATTTCATCAATGAACAAAACATCCCGCTCTTCCAAATTAGTGAGCAGTCCGGCCAAATCACCGGGCTTGTCCAAAACCGGGCCCGAAGTCACTTTTATGCCAACGCCAAGTTCATTCGCCAAGATATGGGCAAGGGTGGTCTTTCCTAATCCAGGAGGGCCGTGAAAAAGGGTATGATCTAAAGCTTCTCCCCGTAAATTGGCAGCCTCAACAAATACTTTCAGGTTTTCCAGCACTTGTGCCTGACCGGTAAAGTCATCAAAAGTGATGGGCCGGAGCGCTCTTTCGATATCCAGCTCTTCTTGGGAAAAATTCTCGGCAGTTGGGTCTAAATTTTCATTCATCGCTTAACAAATATAGTTGAAAAGCCCATGAGCCTGAAGGCACATCTTAAAAATCTAAGTCTTACCTTAGTTATCACGAAATAGCAGGCTTTGCCTCAACCTTCAGTTTATGGTCACCACAGAGTATTCCCTTGGAATTTTACAATATATCCCTTTTTTCTATGTCATTTGGTCGGATGACCTTTTATCGGTTTCTGAAATCTCCGTTGTTGAAAACACCATTGAACAAGACACTTCCTTGGATTCCAATGAAAAAGAGCAGTTGCGGTTTTGGTTGAATCGGGAAAATCCTCCAACGGATGACGAAATAAAAACTTGGAAGCAAGCCATTTCCACTTCTCAGGTCAAGCTCATTGAAAGTGATACGTACCCGCTAACATCGCTTAGCCAGCGTTTGGTCAATTTGCAAACCGATGGTTTGGGCTTCAATGAAAATCTCAAACATATCGAAATCAATTTGGGGATTCAACCGAACCATTACAATCATTTGTTTGAGGTTGATGTGGTTCATGAAAAAACTTCGGACCAGTATAATGCCAACATTCTGGATCATTTATTGAAAGGTCCCCATGCATTGGTGGTGGATGAATTCCGAAGCTTCTTGAATCAACCCATCTTTAAATGGGATATCCGAAGAAAAAAAGAGGATTTCCGGGCCAAAATCTTGGAACAGGTCCAGGTCTTGGGCAAAAAAGGCTACGGAGCCATGGCCTATCCTTCAGAATTTGGTGGAACGGGAAACATGCCTGCCTATGCGGCCATTTTTGAACATTTAATGTTTATTGAAGGTAGTCTTGCCGTAAAATTTGGGGTGCAGTTTGGACTTTTTGGGGGCAGCATTCAAAAATTGGGCACCCAAAGGCATCATGACCAATACTTATCCGATGCAGGGACAACTAACTTGCTAGGTTGTTTTGCCATGACGGAAACGGGACACGGCTCCAATGTACGGGGCATTAAAACCACCGCGACGTACGACCCAACCACCGACTCCATCATTATCGATACTCCTGGAAAAAATGATAATAAGGAATATATCGGTAACGCACTACACTCCAAAATTGCGACGGTTTTTGCACAGCTGATCGTGAACGGAAAAAATGAAGGGGTGCATGCTGTATTGGTTCCCCTCAGAAACGAAAAACACGAACTACTTGAAGGCATAATCATTGAAGACAACGGTTACAAACTTGGTCTGAATGGGGTGGACAATGGGAAAATTTGGTTCAATAATGTTTCGGTGCCACGGGAAAATCTTTTGGACAAATACGGCGAAATCAAGCCAGACGGCACCTACCATTCGTCCATAAAAAATCCAAGTAAACGCTTTTTCACCATGTTGGGCACATTGGTGGGTGGACGTATTTGCGTGGCCCGAGGTGCTCTGGGTGGTGCCAAGATGGCTTTGACCGTTGCCGTAAAATATGCCTTGAATCGGAGACAATTCAATGATAGCGTAAAAGTTCAGGAAGATTTGATTATGGACTATCCTACCCATCAACTGCGATTGACCCCTGCTGTGGCCAGTGCCTACGTCTACCATTTTACCTTGGAGGAAATGATGAAGCGCTACAGTGACGAATCGCAACCGGACAAACGGGAAATAGAAACGCAAGTAGCAGGATTGAAATCGGTGATTACTTGGTTTGCGAATGAGACTATCCAAGAGTGCCGCGAAGCCTGTGGAGGAAAAGGCTACTTATTGGAAAACCGTATAGCCGACCTAAAGGGCGATGTGGATATTTTCACCACTTTTGAGGGAGACAACACCGTATTATTGCAGTTGGCCGCCAAAGGTGTACTTTCCGATTTTAAGGCGGAGTTCAACAGTGCGGGTTTTGCATCGGTGCTCAAATTGCTGCAAACACAGCTTTCGGATAAATTAACGGCCATCAATCCACTTTATTCCAACAAAGTAGATGCAGGGCATTTGTATAATCCCAAGTTTCACAAGCACGCTTTCAACTATCGCACCCGAAGATTAACCTACACCTTGGCCATGCGAATTCGTAGCTATATCAAAAAAGGAGTCCCCTCCTATCAAGCTTTTTTAAAGGTGCAGACCCATTTATTGGCGTTGGGAAAAGCCTACAGCGTAGAGCTGGCCTATTCGGTATTTACTGAATTTTGTGCCAATGTTGAAGATGAGGAATACAAAAGTCTATTGGAAAAATTGGGAACGCTTTATGCGTTACATCAAATTCATTCGGATGCCCGATGGTATTTGGAGCAGGGCTATATTGGGGGAACCAAATCAAAAGCCATTCGCCAACGTGTGGAACGACTGTCCACGGAATTACGACCTCATATTGAAGTATTGGTGGATGGTTTTGGGATTCCCGAACATTGTTTAACGGCTCCTATCGTAAACTAATAGGATCAGTCGTCCTTTTTAATCAACTGGGCGGTATCCAAAAACTCCAAAATCGTGATTTTGGGTGTCCCGTGAAGATAAATCCGAGACCTTCCTTTGGCACTCAATTCAAAATCGCCATGGGCATAAATATGGGCTGTTGGGTCGTCTTCCATGGTTATTTTAACGGTTCCCACCTCCATGGTCTCCCCTTTGTATTTTGAATTGCCAACCAAGCGAGCTTGAATGGTGCTCGAGGTTCCTTCCAATGTCAAGGAAGCATCATTTTCCAAATCTACCAAACTGGTTTCGTTCACGGCATACACGTAGGCATCTGCCCTATTTCCTATAGTGACATTTAGCGAATCCACATCTACGTTAAAATCACCATGGCTGGTATCTTCCAAATTGATGTCCATTACGGAGGCACTGGCTTTGATGTCCAATCGGGTATTGTTGAATCCATCCACAAAGAGCTCATCACTTTGAATAATATCTTGGGAAACAATGCTGCCATCCTTTAGAGAAATTGCTCTGAGGTCGGTGTAGGTTACGGTGATGTCTAATTGTTTTTTGGCTGTGACATCATAATACGAGCTAATGACCAAAGTACCATCCTGTACTTCAAATTTAAGAATGTCGATAAGGTTGTCATCGGCGACAATTTCATACCCTGGTCCGAAGGACTTTTTAAGCACTATGTCCAGATTATCATTAAGAATAATGGCATTGAACGGGGGCAATTCTTCATTGACTTCGGTTACAACACGACTTCCTTTTATTCTCGGTTTTCGTTGCCCCAATGCGATGATGGGAACGCTAAGCAGTAGTACAACAAGTATTTTTTTCATGGTTCTTTTTTGGGGTATGGTGCACTAAAGATATTACAATTACTGCTAACTATTGTGATTCAATCATATACCAAAAAAAAAGCCCATCCTAAAGGATGGGCCGTATATTTTTTAAAGATACTCCTTAATGGTTGAGTTCTTCTTCGTTTTCTTGTAAGGGTACGTTCTGCGGCACAAAATCTTGACCGGCAATAATGTACTCTCCATTTTCGTAGGTCTTGCTATAGTCGTAAGCCCAACGGTATACATGGGGAATTTCACCAGGCCAGTTGCCATGCATATGCTCTTGTGGTGCTGTCCATTCCAAGGTATTGGAGCTCCAAGGGTTTTGAGGCCCTCTTTTTCCATAGAAAATACTGGAGATAAAGTTGTAGACGAATACCAACTGGGCCAATCCCGCAATGATGGCGAATACCGTCATCAATACCTGAACGTTTGTCAACTCATCAAACATAGGGAAAGCTGTGTTCTCATAATAACGTCGAGGTACACCAGCCATACCCACAAAGTGCATGGGGAAGAATACTCCGTAGGCACAAATTGCGGTTATCCAGAAGTGGACATATCCTAAATTCTTATTCATCATTCTACCTTGGAACATTTTAGGGAACCAATGGTATACCCCTGCAAATAGTCCGTACAAGGCTGAAATACCCATTACCAAGTGGAAGTGAGCCACTACAAAATAGGTGTCGTGTACGTTGATATCCAAGGTACTGTCACCCAAAATAATACCGGTAAGACCTCCAGAGATGAATGTGGAAACCAAACCTATGGAAAATAGCATTCCAGGGTTCAGTTGGAGGTTACCCTTCCATAAAGTGGTGATATAGTTAAATGCTTTTACCGCTGATGGAATCGCAATCAATAGGGTTGTAAAAGTAAATACAGAGCCCAAGAATGGGTTCATACCAGAAATAAACATGTGGTGACCCCAAACTATGGTTGAAAGGAAGGCAATCGCCAAAATGGAGGCTACCATCGCACGATATCCAAAGATGGGTTTCCGTGCATTAGTGGACATTACTTCAGAAGTAATTCCCAATGCTGGTAATAATACGATATATACTTCAGGGTGACCCAAGAACCAGAACAGGTGCTCATATAGCACGGGCGAACCACCTTGATAGTGCAATACTTCACCTTGGATGAAAATATCCGATAGGAAGAAAGAGGTTCCAAAGCTTCTATCCATGATCAACAACAAGGCTGCTGAAAGTAGCACTGGGAATGAAATCACACCGATAACAGCTGTTACGAAGAACGCCCAAATCGTCAATGGCAAACGGGTCATTGACATTCCTTTCGTCCTTAGGTTGATAACCGTTACGATATAGTTCAAAGAACCCAATAAGGAAGAGGCAATAAATATGGCCATGGATACCAACCAAAGGGTCATACCAGCCCCAGAACCAGGTTGCGCCATAGGTAATGCACTTAAAGGCGGGTAAATAGTCCATCCTGCTGCTGCAGGTCCAGCCTCAACAAACAAGGAAATCACCATGATGACAGAGGACAGGAAGAACAACCAATAAGATACCATGTTCAAAAAGCCTGATGCCATATCCCTAGCACCAATTTGCAATGGAATCAATAAGTTACTGAAGGTACCACTTAAACCAGCTGTCAACACAAAGAACACCATAATGGTTCCGTGGATGGTCACCAATGCCAAATAGATATCGGCATCCATAACACCATCTGGGGCCCATTTTCCAAGCAAAGCCTCAAAAATAGGGAAAGACTCCCCTGGCCAAGCCAATTGCATTCTAAACAGCAATGACATTGCAATACCAATGAATCCCATGATGAGACCCGTAATAAGGTATTGCTTGGAAATCATCTTGTGATCTTGGCTAAAGATGTACTTAGTAATAAAGGTCTCTTTATGATGATGTCCGTGATCGTCGTGTCCGTGTTCGTGTCCAGTAGCTGACATAATCTCTTCTAAATTTTGTTTTGGTTCTTTTCCTAGCCTTACTATTATTCTGCGGGTGCCATGCTCACCTTAAAGGTCTTTTGCTCTGCCATCCACTTGTTGAATTCCTCTTCGGTCTCCACCACTATTCTCATTTGCATGTTGTAGTGGGACTTTCCACAAATTTTGTTGCACAGAAGTACGTAGTCAAACTCCCAAGGTTCAGAGTTTGGCCTTCCTTCTGCGGCCCATTGTGCCCTAAGCGCATTGGTTCTTTTTACTTTTTCCACTACATCGGGATTCAACCGCATTTCTTCGGTAGTTACCGTTGGGGTGAATGAAAATTGTGTGATCATTCCAGGAACACAGTTCATCTGTGCTCTAAAGTGTGGCATGTAGGCCGAGTGCAATACATCCTGTGATCGCATTTTAAAGTTCACCTTTCTACCAACAGGAAGGTGCAATTCCTTTACGATGACATCGTCCTCGCCATTAGGGTCAGATTCATCCAATCCCAATACGTTGGCACGATCAATATCAATTAGACGAACGCTAGCATCACCCAATACATTATCATCTCCGGCATAGCGAGCTGTCCAGTTAAATTGTTGGGCATAGAGTTCCACTACCAAGGGGTCATCTTCATCATTTACATCCATGATATTGGTCCAAGTGTATAGACCCCAAAGAATCAGTCCTGCCAAAACAATTACGGGAATAATGGTCCAGATAAACTCCAAACGGTCATTATCCGCAAAGAAAAGTGCCTTTTTCCCCTTTTCACCACGATACTTGTAGGCAAAGTAGTGCAACAAGGCCTGAGTGATGAACTGAACAAAGAAAATGATGGCAAAGGATACCCACATCAATTGATCGTACTCTCCACCGTGGGCAGATGAAGCTTCAGGAAGCAACATCTTGGAATATTTTGCAAAACTAAATATGGTGATTCCGTAGATAAAAATCAGGAAACCAAACATAAGATAGCCATTGTTCTTATTGTCATTGTCAGTTGCTACCTCAGCGTGCTCTGTTTTGAGTTGGGACAATTCAAAAATCTTGGTCATCTGCCAAATTGCAATTGCCACCAGTACTAAAACAGTCAAAGTTAATAATGCAGTCATCGTGTATCTATCTAAGACTTAAATCGTATTAATAATGAAAATGTCTACTTTCCTCAATAAATGGGTTACGCTTTGGCAATAACGGAGCCTTGGTCAAGGTGTTGAACACCCAGAACACAAAGAGTCCACCAAAGAACAATATTCCACCTATTTCGGGCAGTCCTATATGCCATTGGTCTCCCACGGTAGCAGGCATTACCATATTGAAAATATCCAAATAATGGCCCAACAAGACCACAATACCGGCCATAATCACAAACCAGTTTACCCTTTTGTAATCACTGTTCATCAATACTAACAATGGAAACACAAAGTTCATGACCAACATGCCAAAAAATGGCAGTTTGTAGTCTTGAAAACGCGCTACGTAGTAGGTAACTTCCTCAGGTATGTCCGCGTACCATATCAACATAAATTGGGCGAACCACAAATAAGTCCAGAAAATACTGATACCAAACATGAACTTGGCCAAATCGTGGATGTGGCTGTCGTTGACCACCTCTAAATATCCTCTTGATTTTAGGTAAATGCTCACCATGGCAATAACGGTAATACCCGATACGAACATGCTGGCAAACACATACCATCCAAAAAGCGTACTGAACCAGTGGGGATCTAAACTCATGATCCAATCCCAAGACATCATGGACTCGGTCACCAAGTAGAACACCAAGAAACCGGCAGACCATCTAAAATTCTTTACAAAGTTGGAGTTGTCATCAGACTCATCTTGAGCCAGGGACAATTTTCTTGAATATTCACGGTAGAAAATCCAACCGCCCAAGAAAATAGCAGCACGAATCAAGAAGAAGGTTGGGTTGAGATAACCCGCTTTTCCTTGTAGCAATTCATCGTGTGCCACAACTTCAGAATCCATCCAAACAAACATATGGTTCATATGCAAAACGGAAAGCACCAATATCACGAACACGATGATACCTCCGGGCACCAAATAGGCTGTAATCCCTTCCATAACCCTAAACAATAATGGCGACCAACCAGCTTGAGCAGCTCGTTGAATAGCATAAAAGGCCAAAACTCCCAAGGCAATCATAAAGAAGAAAAATGCAGCTACATATAATGCAGCCCATGGTCTGTTCTGCAATTGGTGCAACAAATGCTCATCATGTGAAGCATCGTGACCTTCATCATGGGAAGCTTCTTTACCATGTGCTGCAGCTTCTCCGTGAGTTTGATCACCGCCATGGTCTTCGGTGGCTTCGGCATGACCTCCACCGTGGCCATCTCCGTGGGCGGATGCTACAATAGCTTTTGCCTCTTCCACGGTTGAGGGTGCGGATACAAAACCTATTGCCAGGAAAATAAGTCCAAGACCCATGGCAATGAAAGATCCTATTTTTAGTCTGTTTGAAAAGGTATACATAATCAACTCTTATCCAATTATTTTGTTAGGTCTTCCTTTAATTTCATCACATATTCGGACACCTGCCACATCTCTTTTTCATTTGCGAACTGAGAAGCATATGAACCCATAGAGTTCAGTCCATAATAAATGGTGTGGTAAGTGGTGCCTACCGTAATGTTACGTGCAGCATCCGAATAGCTGGGAACACCCAATATTTTTTCGCGTTTTACCAAGTTGCCCTGTCCATCTCCCTTGGGTCCGTGGCATACGGCACAGTAAATAGCATACAATTCAGCACCTTTTACCATGTTATCCTCCATATCCAAGGAATCCAATGGACTAGGGTTTAAACGGGCCAATTCTTTCCCTTCTGGTGTATTTTCAAACTCGTAGGGCATATATCCTCTGGAGATGGTTCCTTCAACGGGAAGCATGGCCGATGTTCCATCGGGGAACAACCCATTGTCCACACCTTGGTAGGTTTCATAGCCTACGGGTTCGTACATGTTTGGCATATATTGGTAGTTGGGACTGTTTTTATCGGCGCAAGCTGCAACCAACAGTACCAAGACCAAGACAACACTTATTTTACCTAAATGCTTCATAGTTTTAAGACTCCTTTTCTGTAACATTTATTTCCACCGCACCTGTTTCCCACAACAAATCGGTCAGTTCCTTTTCATTATCGTGTACGCCAATTTCCATTAAAAAGTGGTCATCGGTTGTACGTACATCTGGATTCTCCGCCTTTTTAAAGGGCCACATTCTACTTCTAAGGTAAAAGGTAATCACCATTAAGTGGGCTGCGAAGAAAACTGTCATCTCGAACATGATCGGCACAAAGGCGGGCATGTTCGCCAAATAGCTAAAGCTTGGTTTACCACCAATGTCTTGGGGCCAATCCTCAATCATGATGTAGTTCATCATCACTATGGCAACGGTCAATCCCAAACATCCATACATAAAAGAAGTGATAGCGATACGGGTATCCTCCAATCCCATGGCCTTGTCCAGACCGTGAACCGGGAACGGCGTGTACACTTCCTCTATATGATGGTGCTCTGCCCTCACTTTCTTTACGGCATGCATCAACACATCGTCATCATTATAAAGCGCTTGTATAACTTTTGATGCCATAATTATTCTTTATCGTTAGATTTTTTAGCTTTAGTTGTCTTTCCTCCTTTTGCCGGCATTTCATATAATGGTTTTCCAGCGTCTCGAAGCTTCTTGTACTTTTCCCCTGATGCCTTCAAAATGGATTTTACTTCCGCCTGCGCAATTACCGGGAAGGTTCTGGAATACAATAGGAACAACACAAAGAAGAATCCTATGGTTCCGATGAAGATTCCGATATCCACAAAGGTTGGGGAGAACATCGTCCAAGAAGAGGGCAAGTAATCCCTGTGCAATGAGGTCACGATGATCACAAAACGCTCAAACCACATTCCTATGTTTACCACAATAGAGATGAAGAAAGAGAACATGATACTGGTACGCAATTTTTTGAACCACATGAACTGTGGTGAGAACACGTTACAGGTCATCATAGACCAGTAGGCCCACCAGTAAGGTCCTGTAGCCCTGTTCAAGAAGGCATACTGTTCGTACTCCACACCGGAATACCAAGCAATGAACAACTCGGTGATATAGGCACATCCCACGATGGAACCTGTAATCATAATAACGATGTTCATCAACTCAATATGCTGAACCGTGATATATGCTTCCAAGTGACATACTTTACGCATAATGATCAAAAGGGTGTTCACCATAGCAAATCCAGAGAAAATCGCACCCGCAACAAAGTAGGGTGGGAAGATGGTGGTGTGCCATCCGGGAATCACCGATGTGGCAAAGTCAAAGGATACGATGGTGTGTACAGAAAGTACCAAGGGTGTTGCCAAACCGGCCAAAACCAAGGAAACTTCCTCAAAACGTTGCCAGTCTTTGGCCCTACCTGTCCAACCGAAGCTCAACAGGCTGTATATTTTCTTTTGGAATGGTTTTACCGCTCTATCGCGAATCATGGCGAAGTCAGGCAAAAGTCCTGTCCACCAGAATACCAACGATACAGAAAGGTAGGTTGAAATCGCAAATACGTCCCAAAGCAATGGGGAGTTAAAGTTTACCCACAAGGAACCAAATTGGTTCGGGATGGGAAGTACCCAATAGCCCAACCATGGACGACCCATGTGAATTACAGGGAACAGACCTGCTTGGATAACGGAGAAGATGGTCATCGCTTCCGCAGAACGGTTGATCGCCATTCTCCATTTCTGTCTGAAGAGCAACAATACCGCCGAAATCAGGGTTCCTGCGTGACCAATACCTACCCACCAAACAAAGTTTGTAATATCCCAGGCCCAGTTCACGGTTCGGTTAAGACCCCAAACCCCAATACCTGTGGAAATGGTATAAATAATACATCCTAGACCCCAAAGGAATGCTACCAAAGCAATGGAGAATACAATCCACCAGTGTTTGTTGGCTTTTCCCTCTACCGGAGCGGCAATATCCACGGATACATCGTGGTATCCTTTATCTCCGAGTACTAAGGGCTTTCGAATAGGTGCTTCGTAATGCGACGCCATAATTTATCTTCTAGTTACTTCTTATTATTGATTAAGCCTCGTCTGTGTTTCTTACCTTAACATGATAGAACACATTGGGTTTGGTTCCTACGTGCTCCAACAAGTGGTACATTCTATCATCTTCCTTCAAATGGGCCACCTTGCTTTCCTTATCGTTGATGTCTCCAAAGACCATCGCTCCACTGCTACATGCAGCTGAACAAGCGGTCTGGAACTCACCGTCCTTGATGACTCTTCCGTCTCTCTTGGCATCCAAAATGGTTTTTTGGGTCATTTGGATACACATGGAGCATTTTTCCATTACCCCTCTGGATCGTACGTTGACATCTGGGTTGATGACCATTTTACCCAAATCATTGTTCATATTGAAATTGAACTCATCATTGTCACTGTACAAGAACCAGTTGAATCGACGTACTTTATAAGGACAGTTGTTGGCACAATATCTTGTACCTACACAACGGTTGTAAGCCATATGGTTTTGCCCTTGTCTACTGTGTGATGTTGCCGCAACCGGACAAACCGTTTCACAAGGTGCGTGGT
The DNA here is from genome assembly GCF_017313225.1 of Allomuricauda sp. CAU 1633. Classification (GTDB taxonomy): domain Bacteria; phylum Bacteroidota; class Bacteroidia; order Flavobacteriales; family Flavobacteriaceae; genus Flagellimonas. The sequence goes on from NZ_JAFLNE010000003.1 coordinate 399,757, forward strand.
TACAGTGTTGACACATAACCGGCTGGAATGCCACCTGAGGATTGGCTGATGGGTCTTCCATTTCACGGAATCCTCCCAAAGAACCTTTATCACCCCAAAGACCATCCATTCCTTCTTTCTTCTCATTGTCCTGCTCAAAGGTCTCTTCCGAAGAGTAGTATCTATCAATACGCAACCAGTGCATATCACGTGAGCGGCGAATTTCTTCTTTTCCAACCACGGGAACGTTGTTTTCGGCATGACATGCAATCACACATGCCCCACAACCGGTACAAGCGTTCAAATCAATAGATAGATTGAAGTGATGTCCAACGGAACGGTCAAAACTTTCCCAAAGGTCAGCATCCGGAGATGTCACAGGAATTTCATTGTGGTTCAATGACACATGCGGCATTGGGTTCCACTCGGCATGATCTTTTGTATTGAAGATTTCCAAGGTGGTTTCCTTGATGATATCTCCCCTACCCATCAATGTTTTATGTTGTTGCACACAGGCAAACTCGTGTTCACCCGCTGCCTTCTCTACAGTAACGGATTGAACATCCGAGAAATCTTTATAAAGACTGTAAGCATTTACCCCTGTGGCCATTTCATCCTGGATTCCGGCTTTCTTTCCATATCCAAAAGAAAGTCCAACGGTACCCACGGCTTGTCCAGGCTGAACGATTACCGGAACGTTTTCCAGAACCTTTCCATCAACCGTTAATTTCACGTAGCTACCATTCACTCCACCGTTGGCAACAGTGAAGTTTTCCAAGCCCCATGTTTCGGCATCGGCTTTTGAAACGGTTACGTAGTTATCCCAAGAAACCCTAGAAATAGGATCGGGGAACTCTTGCAACCATGGGTTGTTGGCCTGGCGACCATCACCCATACCTACTTTGGAGTACAATACCATTTCGGTTCCTGCACTGGTAGAATTTACCAAAGAACGGATAGCAGAGGCTATCGGAACAATGCTTGGTTCAACTTCTTCCTCACTGGCTTCACTGGAGGCAACCACAAATTGTTCGTCACCTTCAGCCGATAAAGCAGAAGGCATGAAAACACCATCTTGCAGTGCTTGGTTCCAAGAACCGCCTTGAAGGATATCTGCACTCCATGTTTCCTTTAGGTAATCGTAGTATGTTTTTTCGCTGCCCATCCATGTCAATAATGCTGACTGGAATTGTTTGGTGTCAAACAACTCGCGAATGGCGGGCTGCATTAAACTATATTGTCCTTTTTTGAATTGCGCATCACCCCAAGATTCCAAATAGTGGGATGCCGCAGCAACATATTGCGACGATTGCGCCGTTTCATCATTATTGAAAGCAAAAGCGACCGAAAGTTCTACTTGCTCAAGACCTGATACAAACTCTTCAGCATTTGGAAGGGTATACACAGGGTTTACTCCAGCCATGATCAAAGCTCCAACGCGACCTGCATTCATATCCGCAACCAACTTGTTCACCTTGGCCACATCACCTTGGCGTATATATTTGGGCTTCTCAGCATCAAATGCTTCACTGGCCAACAATTTATTGATAGCCAATACCACGGTTTGTGCGTGAACATCATTTAGTCCAGTTACCACAACCGCCTTGCCTCCCGCTTTCTTGATTTGAGCCGCAACATAATCAACAGCTCCATCAACATCTGAAGTTCCTCCGCCTACATTGCTTCCGTTCAATTTGCCATACAATTTGGCCAAAGCAATTTTTTGCTGGGTCGGGGTCATTGGGTAACGCTTATCCGCATTGGCCCCTGTCAATGACATATTGGATTCCAACTGGATATGCTTGGACATTTTACCATGTTTGGGCACACGACCTTTGGCATAACCGCTATCGTATCCTCCACCTTGCCAATCTCCCAAGAAATCGGCCCCGAAAGAAACAATCACATCTGCTTTTTCGAAATCGTAATCGGCCAAGGCACGCTCACCATAAGCAGCATCGTATGCACTTAGGGCGGCATCTTCAGAAATGGCATCGTAAACCACATGGTTTACATTTTCACCATATTCCGCCTTGAACTCAGCAATCAATTTATCCGTTGATGGACTGGCAAAGGTCTGGGTCAACAACACAACTTGCTTGTTCCCACCTTTTAACCTACCTAATTTGGCTCGTACCGTAGCATCCAACACCTTCCATTCTATGGGCTCTCCATTTGCAGACGGCCCTTGAACCCTCTTGCTATCATACAACGTTAAAACAGATGCCTGAACACGGGCATTGGCCCCACCATTGATTTTGGCATCGGTATTGTTTTCTATTTTGATAGGTCTTCCCTCTCGGGTCTTTACCAAAATACTGGCAAAATCAAATCCATCAGCAATGGTAGTTGCATAGTAATTGGCAACACCGGGAACAATACGGTCCGGTTGAACCACATACGGAATGGATTTACGCACTGGACCCTCACAAGCTGCAACGGTCGCTGCTGCCGTACTGAATCCAACATATTTTAAGAAATCCCTTCTATTGGTACTTGAGGCCGACAAATTCTCCTTGTCGCCCAAGAACTCGTCTACAGGAATCTCTTCTGTAAATTCGTTATTTCTTAGCGCCGCAACAATGGAATCGTCCGGATTTAACTCCGCTTCGCTCTTCCAATATTTTTTGTTTGATGCCATACGATATATCTGAGATTATCTTCTTCTTTTAATTCTTAATAGTGACACTTACCGCATTCTATTCCACCCATCATGGCAGCGGTCAACTCCTCAACTCCATATTTTTTGGAAAGCTCCTCATGGATATTGGCGTAATATTCATTGCCGGCAACCTTAACATTGGTTTCTCTGTGACAATTTACGCACCAACCCATAGTCAATGGGGCAAACTGCTCCACAACTTCCATTTCCTCAATGGGGCCGTGACAGGTTTGACACTCAATTCCTGCTACGGAAACGTGTTGCGAGTGGTTGAAATAGGCAAAATCAGGAAGGTTGTGAATCCTCACCCATTCCACGGGCTGTGATTCGCCTGTATATTGTTGGTTTTCTTCATCCCATCCCACAGCTTTGTACAATTTCTTGATTTCTCCAGTGTAGAATTCGTTGGTATGTCCAGCAGCCAAATCTTCAGCAGTAGGACCCTCTGGATTTCCGGTGTATTCATAAATGGACTTATGGCAGTTCATGCACACATTCAAGGAAGGAATGCCTGAAGTTTTGGAAACTCGTGCCGAAGAGTGGCAATATTTACATTCAATTCGGTTATCACCTGCATGTATTTTATGGGAGAAGTGGATAGGTTGAACCGGAGCGTACCCTTGGTCAACACCAACCTGCATCATCCATCCATATGCAAAATAGGCGCTTGCCAACAAAAGGAAAATAACACTCACCAAAACCAAGAATTGGTTCTGCGCAAAAGCTTTCCATAGTGGCAATCGTTTTTCTGCTTTTTCTTTTTCCAGAACAACACCATTGGCTTCAGCAATTCTACGCAAGGTCTTGTTTACCAAAATCAACATGATAACCAAGAGACCAAAAACCAATGCCAGTGCACCTAAAATAATTTCGTTGGAAATACCTCCAGATCCAGTTCCAGCTGCCTCTCCGCCCCCAGCTGGAGCAGCCGCTTGAGCGGGTGCCGGTGGAGGTGCCGCGGTATACGCCAAAATATCATCAATATCCTGATTGGACAATGTTGGGAAAGGCGTCATGGCCGCCTGATTGTACTCCGCATAAATTTTATTGGCATACGCATCTCCAGAAGAAATCATCCCCGGACTGTTCTTCACCCATGCATATAACCATTCCTTATCAAGGCCTTCATCATCAGCTAAACGCTGTTCCACATTGGCCAATGCCGGTCCGGTCATTTTGCGGTCCAAAGCGTGACATGCAGCACAGTTTTGATTGAAGAGCTGTTTTCCTTTTGCTGGGTCACCCCCTGCGGTATCGGCAGCAGCTTCTTCGGTCGCAACCTCCGCAGTGGCATCGGCAGCTTCCTCCTGAGCATAAAATGAAGTGGAAAAAAGTAAAAGAGAAAAACCTAAAACTTTAGAAAATAGATGGCGGTATAAAACCTTTTTCATATTATCGAAATTTCTGTCGAAACCTTTGGTATGATTATTTCTATTGATATTGAGAGCAATAGCTTTTCATCCACCAAAATTGGTGACAAAAGTACGACATAGAGTCATTTTTTGAAATGTTAAGGTATTGATAACATCTAATTTATAAGGATTCTAAATAATAGGCAATTCGCTGGTTTAGAACTTAAAGAATTACATTTGTGTAAAATAGAATCAAAAAACATTGTAATCTCATGAAAACTCCTGTATTTGTTGCAATTCTGACAGGGTTGGCCTTTCAACTTTCAGCGCAGGAAGGCACGGTTGCCATCCAACAGGACCCCAGAATAGACCAATTGGTAAAGATGTACGCCGAGGTCAATTCCAAAGCGGAATTTTACCAAATTCAGGTTGGTTTTGGCAATTATCAGAAGGCGCAAGATTTAAAGGATCAGGTGGATATTGATTTTCCGGGATGGTTTTCCAAAATTGAATTCGAATCCCCTACCTACAGGGTACGATTGGGCAAGTTTAGAACCAAATTAGAAGCGGAACGAAAGTACTTGGAAGTCCGGAAAAAATATCCGGATGCCATGCTTTTGAAACCAGAAGCTGATTCCAAATAATAAAAAATCCCGCTAAAGCGGGATTTTTTATTTTCAATCTATATTTCTTTAGTGTAATTACAACTTCTTCTTCACAGCTACTTCTTGGAAAGCTTCTACGATATCACCTTCCTTAATATCATTGTAGTTCTTAATCTGAAGTCCACAATCGTATCCTTTGGAAACTTCCTTCACATCATCCTTAAATCGTTTTAAGGAAGCCAGCTCTCCAGTGTAAATCACAACACCATCCCGGATAAGCCTTATCTGTGAATTTCTGAAGACTTTGCCATTGGTTACCATACAACCTGCAATGGTTCCAATTTTGGAAATCTTAAAGGTCTCCCTGATTTCAGCAGTACCGGTAATCTCCTCTTTAATTTCGGGAGAAAGCATACCTTCCATGGCATCTTTCAGGTCATTGATGGCATCATAGATAATGGAGTACATCCTTATATCGATTTCCTCCTTATCTGCTACGGCACGGGCATTGCCCATTGGCCTAACGTTAAATCCTATGATGATCGCATCCGATGCACTGGCCAACAACACATCAGATTCGGTGATGGCTCCAACGCCTTTGTGGATAATGTTCACCTGAATCTCATCGGTAGATAATTTCTGGAAGGAATCCGTCAATGCTTCCACAGAACCATCCACATCACCTTTCAATATAATATTCAACTCTTGGAAATCGCCCAAGGCAATTCTTCGGCCAATTTCATCCAGTGTGATATGTCTTTGAGTACGTACAGACTGTTCTCGTTGCAATTGTGAACGTTTTGCGGCAATTTGTTTTGCCTCGCGCTCATCTTCAAGCACATTGAATCTATCTCCCGCCTGTGGCGCACCATCCAATCCTAAAATGGAAATTGGCGTGGATGGCCCTGCACTCTTAACAGTCTTTCCACGTTCATCCTGCATGGCCTTAACCTTACCACTACAGGTTCCCGCTAGCACATAATCTCCAATCTTCAAGGTACCGCTCTGAACCAAAATAGTGGATACATAGCCTCGTCCTTTATCCAAAAAGGCTTCCACTACGGTTCCTGTAGACAATTTGTCTGGATTTGCTTTCAATTCCAGCAATTCAGCCTCCAACAACACTTTTTCTAACAACTCCTTTACACCTTGTCCAGTCTTCGCTGAAATATCGTGGGATTGGATTTTACCTCCCCAATCTTCAACCAAAAGGTTCATTTGGGCTAGACCTTCCTTGATTTTGTCAGGGTTGGCGGTTTGCTTGTCCACTTTGTTGATGGCAAATACAATGGGCACTCCTGCTGCTTGGGCATGGCTGATGGCCTCTTTGGTCTGCGGCATAATATCATCATCAGCGGCAATCACCACAATAGCAATATCCGTAATCTGGGCTCCACGGGCACGCATCGCCGTAAAGGCTTCGTGACCGGGTGTATCTAAGAAGGTTATTTTTTGTCCATCCTCTAAAGTAACCCCGTAGGCTCCAATGTGCTGGGTAATCCCACCACTTTCACCTGCGATTACGTTTTCTTCACGGATGTAATCCAGCAACGATGTTTTACCGTGGTCAACGTGACCCATAACGGTAACAATCGGTGCTCTGGATTTTAAATCTTCTGGAGCATCTTCTTCTTCTTCAATGGTCTCCTCAATTTCAGTGCTAATGAATTCCACTTCAAATCCAAACTCGTCCGCTACAATGGAGAGTGTTTCGGCATCCAAGCGTTGGTTCATGGTAACCATGATTCCCAAGGACATGCATGCTGAAATAATTTGGGTAGTGGACACATCCATTAGGGTGGCCAGTTCATTTACAGTTACAAACTCGGTAACCTTAAGGATTTTGCTTTCCAACTCCTGCTGTTCCAGATCTTTTTCGGTCTGTTGACGGTGTTGGTCTCTTTTCTCCCTTCTGTATTTGGCTCCTTTACCCTTACTGGATTTCCCCTGGAGTTTCTCCAAGGTTTCGCGCACCTGCTTTTGTACTTCTTCCTCGGTAGGCTCCACTTTGGGTGCTGAGGTTCGTTGTCCCCTTCTTCCTGGGCCACTTGGACCTCCTCTATTAGGGCGTCCGTTACCCGATTGGGGGCCATTTTTTACGATACGCTTTCTGCGCTTTCTTCTATCTGAACTACTATCAGAAGAGGTACTACTTGATTTTTGTGGCTCCTCTTTCTTTTTCTTGGGTTTATTGAACTGCGAAAGGTCAATTTTGTCCCCGGTAATCTTGGGGCCACTCAGCTTTTGGTATTGGGTTTTTATGGTACCGCCAGATTCTTCGGACCCTTCCTTTTCTTGGGGTTTTTCCTCAGCTTTCGGGGGTTTTACTTCCTCTACCTTTTCAGGCTTGGGCTCAACTTTTGGTGTTTCCGGTTCCTTGGCTTTGGGCTCCTCGACTTTCTCTTCCGGCTCCTCCACTTTAGGGGCTTCCGGTTTCTTGTCCAAATCGATTTTACCTACCGTCTTTGGACCAGAAAGCTCTGCTTTGGCCTTGATTACCTGTTGTTCGGCATTCTTTTTCTCCCGTGCCAACCTGCGTTCTTCCTGCTCTTGTTCCATCTGGATTCTGATGGCTTCCTTCTCTTTGCGCTTTTCTTCGCCAACTTCTTTGGAAGCTACCTTTTTACTCTTATCCGTTTGAAACTCATCCAACAGGACTTGATACACTTCATCTGTAATCTTTGTGGTAGGGCGAGCCTCTATCTCATGCCCTACTGAGGTGAGATGGTCCACTGCCCGATCCAATGAAATGTTCAATTCCCTGAGAACTTTATTAAGTCGTATTGTTGGGTTTCCTGCCATAAATTGTCTTACTTGCCCTAAATTTCGCTGCTAATATATAGTTTAATCTTCAAACTCTTCCTTAAGGATGCGAACGACTTCTTGGACAGTTTCCTCTTCCAAATCAGTTCGCTTCACCAAGTCACTAACATCCTGTTCCAAAACGCTGCGTGCGGTATCCAATCCAATTTTCTTGAATTCATCAATCACCCAGCTTTCTATTTCATCGGAAAACTCGGTTAATTCCACATCTTCTTCAACTCCCTCACGGAACACATCTATTTCATAACCAGTCAATTGTCCTGCTAAACGAATATTATGCCCACCTCTACCAATAGCTTTGGAAACTTCCTCTGGCTTGAGGTATACTTGGGCTGTTTTTTTCTCATCGTTCAGTTTCACAGACGATACCCTTGCAGGACTCAGTGCCCGTGTTACCATCAATTGTGGATTGTTGGTCCAGTTGATGACATCAATATTTTCATTCCCCAATTCACGGACAATGCCATGGATTCGAGACCCTTTCATACCTACACAAGCACCTACTGGGTCAATTCTATCATCATAGGAATCCACCGCCACTTTTGCTTTTTCTCCTGGAATACGCACGGCCTTTTTAATGGTAATCAAACCATCGAACACCTCTGGGATTTCTTGGAAGAACAATTGCTCCAAGAAAATAGGTGACGTCCGGGACATGATGATGGCCGGTTTGTTTCCTTTCAATTCCACGCTCTCAATGATACCACGAACATTGTCTCCCTTGCGGAAAAAGTCAGATGGAATCTGCTTTTCCTTGGGAAGAATGATTTCATTTCCTTCGTCATCCAACAAGATAATAGCCTTGTGGCGGATATGGTGCACCTCAGCGGTGTAGATCTCACCTTCCAAGTCTTTAAATTGCTTGTAGATGGTGGTATTATCGTGCTCATGGATCTTGGAAATGAGGTTTTGGCGCAACGCCAAAATTGCCCTTCTTCCCAAATCTATCAATTTTACTTCTTCGGAAACATCTTCCCCCACCTCAAAGTCGGGCTCAATTTTCCGGGCCTCTGTCAATGAGATTTCTTCATTGGGATCCTCCACTTCTCCATCTTCAACCACGATTCGGTTTCTCCAAATCTCCAAATCCCCTTTATCTGGGTTAATGATGATATCAAAGTTATCATCGGAACCAAATTTTTTCTTGAGTGCATTTCGGAACACATCTTCCAAAATGGCCATAAGGGTCACCCTGTCAATAAACTTATCGTCCTTAAACTCCGAAAAGGATTCGATGAGCGCTAGGTTTTCCATTTTTGATCTACAATTAAAATTTTAATATCACTTTTGCTTCTTGTATGTCAGAAAATGCAATTTCCTGCTTTTTCTGCACAGTAACTTTTCCTTTACCCACCGGTTTGGGCTCGCGGGCCTTCCACTCCAAGGTAATACTATTTTCTGAGGTCTGGGTCAAGGTACCTTCCAATTCCTCGGCACCTGTCCTAACCTTTAATTTTCTTCCAATGTTCTTGTTGTACTGTCGTGGTAAAACCAAAGGTGATGTGGCTCCTGCAGAGGTCACCTCCAATGAGAAATCCTCCTCCTCTCGGTCCAAATTGTGCTCAATGGCCCTACTGATGTCCATACAATCCTGAAGATTGACACCTGTATCCCCGTCCAAAATCACTCTGATGTTATTATCACCACCCACTGTAAAATCAATCAAAAACAAGGATGGATGCTCTTCCAAGGCCTTGTCCAGCAGCGACTTCACTTTCTCCTTAAACATAAGAATTCAGTAATAAAAGAGGGGACCTAAGTCCCCTCATGAATACTTTTATATCCGTTCAGTGGTGCAAATATACGATAATATCTACAGGATGTGCAACCCATGCCCCAACAAAACCCATTTTACCTCAGTATTTTAACGAAAAACCAATAGGTTCCAATCGTGCAAGACCTTATGAATTAACCCTTAAGCACTTATTTATGCATATTTCTCTTGTAGGAAACCGTAGAAATTAAAGGCTAAACATCCCTATTCCTCCATTTCACAACAAATATTTTCTACACAGCACACTGAAGCTAGCTTTGTATATAAATCAACATGGAACATGACCTCAACTTTGTTCACTAAGGGAATAACATCCAAAATTTCCAAGGGCCACAAGGCACTTTTGGTATTCTTTTTATGGGGAACTTTCCTTTCTTTCTCACAGACCACTATTTGGAGTGAAAACTTCAGCAGCTATGCCAACGGAACAGAAAATGGAAATGCTACCGGGCCATCTGCTACAGGGTGGACGACAACTTTAACTGGAGATGTTTGGGTGCAGAGCAACCGAATCGAGGCCAACAATTTGGGCACCGAAGGAATTTGGCAGACCAATGCCATAAATATATATGGGTATACTGCTGTTAGTTTTAGTTTGGACGTGGCCACCATGTCCGCCACCAACCAATTTGAGGCGGGAAGTGACTATTTTATAGGTGAATACCGTGTTGATGGTGCTGCCTCATGGACCGAATTTGAAAATGCGTCAGGCGATTCCAGCCCATCAGACCCCTTAAACTCATCGTATACGGTAAACCTTCCATCCACGGGATCCACCTTGGAAATCAGGATACGTTTCTACAACACCGCAGGTAACGAATATTATTACATAGACAATGTTGAGGTAGAGGGTACCCTACCGTTTTGTTCAGGAGAGGTAGATTTTGAGTTTTATGATAGTGTTCCTTCGGGAAATACCGTGGACAATATTCCAACTACAGGAGCCTTGGGTACGGGAACCTACACCAGCTTTGATGTTGATGCGCTTCAAAACCAAGAAGATCCTGGAGATACCGACACCTTCAGCATTCGATATGATGGATATATTCAAATCAATACTGCAGGTTCCTATACATTTTACACTTCTTCGGATGATGGGTCCAAACTCTATATTGATGGGATTCAAGTTGTGGACAATGATGGTCTTCATGGCACACAAGAAAGATCAGGAAGCAGAACGCTGACCACTGGTTTGCACGATATCAGGGTCCTATTCTTTGAAAATGGCGGAGGCGAAAGCCTAACGGTTCAATACCAAGGGCCTTCCATCTCCAAACAAAACATTCCCTTTTCCGTGCTCTATTCCAATTGTAGTGCTCCTGTAGCCGACTTGGATGGCGACGGAATTGATGACAGCACCGATATTGATGATGATAACGATGGTATTTTGGACACCGATGAATGTGGCGGGCTTGGAGGAAACTATGTCCAAACTGCCACCAATATTGCAAATTTCAGCAATACCTCCAATGCAGAGGGCAGCCCCGGAACAACTTATGCAGCCAACCCTACCACCTATCCAGGAAGCAGTTCAATAATTTTATTGCGTTTCCCTGAAGTATTGGCGGTCGGCACTTCAGTGAGTGTTTTTTTGGGAGCTGACCCTGCCGTAACGGACACCGATATGCAATTGCAACGCTCATCAGCAGCCGGCGGAAATGATGGATGGATTGCCAATGCCGACAATACCGCTCCAGGATCTATACGTGAAGTAACTTTCACCGTTAGTGGAAGCGGTTTGGAATATCTTCGCATTGAAGCCTATCAGGCAGGAGCCCGTGTTTATGGTGCTTCTTATGGTGGTGCAGTGGATTGCACTACTGTAGATACCGATGGGGATGGAATTCCCAATTACCAAGATCTGGACAGTGATGGGGATGGTATTCCTGATAACGTGGAAGCCCAAACCTCTTTAGGGTATACAGCACCCTCAGGTAGTGATTCAGACAATGATGGTCTGGACAATGCCTACGAAACCGGTGGTATTACGTATGTGGACACCGATGGTGATGGCACTCCCGATTTTATGGACACCGATAGTGATAATGATGGAACCAATGATACCACAGAAGCAACCTTGACGCTTTCAGGAACAGATAGTGATGGAGACGGTCTGGACAATGCGATAGATACCACCACAGGCTATGATGACCCGGGAGGTGATATTGACAATCCACTGAACACTACTGGAGGAACACTGATGCTGCCCGATTCTGATGGTGATGTGGCTTCTGGCGGCGACTTGGATTTTAGGGATGATACTACAGATTCGGATCAACCTCCCTCAATAACTGCCAGTGGAGATCAAATTTTCTGCCCCGGCAATGCCATTGCCATTGTGGAAAGTGTCTCCATTGAAGACCCAGACGACACTACTTTGGATGCCGTTTACATCCAAATTTCATCAAACTATGATGTTTCCGGTGATATTTTGAACCTCACAGGGACCCACCCAAATATTACTTCAAGTTGGGACGTTTCCGAAGGAAGGTTAACCCTGACCGGACCAACAACCTTGGCAGAATTTGAAACAGCCGTTGCCGCAGTTGAATTTCAAACTACAGCAACAGTCACTTCAGGGGATACCCGTACATTTTCAATTGTACTGAACGAAGCCAACTACTTGGAGTCGACTGGGCACTATTACGAATATGTACCTTCATTGGGCATTACATGGACCAGTGCACGAGATGCGGCCGCTTTGCGAACCTTTTATGGATTGCAGGGGTATTTGGCTACCATTTCCATTCAAGATGAGTCCGATCTTTTGGGATCACAGGCTCCTGGAGCAGGTTGGATTGGCGCCAGTGATGCTGCTTTGGAAGGTGATTGGTACTGGGTAACCGGACCCGAGGCGGGAACCTTGTTCTGGCGGGGAACTGCCGGAGGAACCGCTTTTGCCTATGAATTCTGGAACGGTGGCGAACCCAATAACAGTGGCGATGAAGATTATGCACACATTACCGCACCGGGTGTAGGACTGCCTGGATCGTGGAACGACCTTTCAAATACAGGAGCAGCCAGTGGAGATTATCAACCCCAAGGATATTTGGTAGAATATGGCGGCATGGTAGGAGATCCACCTTACCCAAATTTAGCGGCCACCACAACCATTACGGTTGACCCAACTGATCCTACGGGAACAGCACCTTCATCGGTAACGGTGTATTGCTCTGCCGATATTCCCGCAGCGGATGTTTCCAGTATTACCGACGAGGCGGACAATTGCGACCCCAGTCCAACCGTCACTTTTATCAGTGATGTAAGCGATGGAGGCACCAATCCTGAAACCATTACCCGTACCTATCGGATTACGGATGCCTCTGGCAACAGCTTGGATGTATTCCAGTTTATAACGGTAACCCCTTTTACCATAACAGCACAACCCAACGACCAAAATGTAATCGTGGGGAACAACGGAACCTTTTCGGTGACCACCAATGGCGCTGATACCTACCAATGGGAAGTGAGCACCAACGGAGGCGGTTCTTTTGCACCCCTAACCGATGGAGCGGAGTATTCCGGCACGCAAACGGCTACACTAACCGTGACTAGCCCAGACATGGATAAAAATGGCTATATCTATCGGGTGCAAGTGTCCAATTCAGGGTCTACTTGTGGGGATTTAACCTCCAATGAAGCTACCTTGACCACTACCATTGGCACTGTGATTACCAACCGAAGAATTACGTACCGTGTGAACAAAAACTGATTGAAACAACCAATCCAACCCATACTAACAAGAAGCCCTGCAAATTTGCAGGGCTTTCTTTTTTGTCACCTACCCCCGATAAATTCCAACCTGTTTACATTTTGAAATAATGGTACATTTGAAGGAGAAGTGCCAATACATAAAAATAACCCATTGCATCGATACTATTCCGTTTTAGGTGTATAAAGATGTATTTTACATCTATATAAACAAGTTGGCTACAAGCTGAAAAAAATGACCGAAAAGATTGACGAAAATATAATCGGATTTTATGCAAGTTTTAATGCTGGCGAAACTGACCAAGAATTAGTCAAGGACTACTTGTGGAGTGACAGCGGACTGAAAAATAAACTGGTTCATTTGAAATGGAAAAATTACGGACAAGGACTGCAAATAATTCTGTTTCAAGTTTATGTAAAGCCAATTCCTTATTTAAGGAGAAATTTAAGAGAAATAGAAAATTATAGACCAAAAGAAAAATCTATCGGAATTCCTATTATTCTCGACAATGAAAATTTCTTCAAATTATCAGAAACTGACCGACAGCAATTCTTTGCGGAATCGATAATTGAAAAACTTGCACTTGTTGAATTAAAAGTAAAGCGGAATAAATTGGAATTTGACATTTCGCAACTAATAGCTGATGTAAAAAAAGCGCTGAACTACAAAAAATTAGAAAAAAAGCCTGTAGCTAACAATGGCTATACGACAATGGCGGCTGATTTGCTAAACAATAAAACAGAACATAAATCAAACTTTTGGTCTAAGCTGAAAAATCTGTGGTTATAAACCGCAACTACTCATAGCCGAGACCGTTAGGCTTTATTTGACCAAAAAATTCATAATGAAAATACCGAAATTTCTATTTCATTATTACGAACTTGACCACGGACCATTTCGAAATATAACTGAATATGGATTTGAAAAAGCAGAAAGTATTCAAAATCAAATATCGGAAGGATTTAACAGCAAAAGACCTAAAAACTATCTTGATTTAAGGTTTTCTCTAGAGAATAGAATTAAAAAACAATTTATCTTGAAAGGTGGAAAGCCAAATAGAAATGACCCTTTCTATTTCACTTTAGGACAATGTGATTGGGCTAAATCTTGGTATGTAAATCCTGGAGTTATAAAAATTCCTTTAGCTGACTTTAAACCCGAACATCTAAGTTTCACTTACCCTGACAGTATGGTGTCGTTTCAGTTTTACGACGAACCAAAACTTGGAACATACCGAAAGAATTGTAACGGACAAGTTTTTTTATTGAGTGAAATAAATAATCTGATTGATGACTATGGACTGCCGACCGAGGAAAAATCACAAACTCAGGAAAGTTCAAAGTACGATAAATATATAGAAGCCCAAGTGTGGGATAGTGGAATAATAAATGAATATAAAAACAAAGCCTAATATTGGCTATAACTCGTTATAGTTTGTGCCACATATATTATTTCTAAAACCATTAGCAACAAGCAAAATCCCATTTTAGAACCATCATGATAAAGACCTTTAAAATACGCCCTGCTCAAAAAAATCACCTTGTTTTATTAGCATTCACCCTGTTGTTGCTTGCTACTGCTTGCCGCTCTAAAAATCAGGAAACCAAAGACCCCAATCCACCCATACAAGATGGTCTTTATCTAGGGCAAACACCCCCTGGGTCAACGCCAGAACCCTTTGCACCTGGAATGGTAACCACCGAAGGCTGGGAGGTCAGTGGTGTTTTTACCCCCGACCTCAACGAGTTTTATTTTATTCGACGGGATGCGAACCGGGAAAAACAGGAAATGGTAACCCTTACGAACAAAGAGGGTCAATGGCATGAAACCGCAACGGTTCCTCGTAGGGGACAGCCTTTTTTCGCTTCAGATGGGAAGATTATGTACTTGAGCAGCCGCTACAGAAAACGCACAAAAACCGGCGAATGGTCCGAAATGGAAACCCTTTCTTCTCCCTTCGATACCTTACCAACCATGCGTCTCTCCGTGTCGGATAAGAAGACGTATTTCTTTGATGAGTTTAGACCGGATTTTACAGGTGATATTTGGTATTCACAACTCGTGGATGGAAAACACGAAGAACCGAAACGCCTTTCTAGCAAGATCAATAACGGGAAAAGCTTCCACCCTTTTATTGCTCCGGATGAATCCTATCTTATTTTTGATAGCGAAAGAGAAGGTGGCTATGGCGATTCGGATATTTACATCAGCTTTCGAAAGCCAGACAGTTCTTGGGGCGAACCCATTAACTTAGGGGATAAAATAAATACAGAAGCATGGGAAGCCTGTGCCAGCGTTACACCAGATGGAAAATACCTTTTTTTCAATAGAACTGTGGGGCCTGTTCCGCATGAAAATGACAACTACGAAAATGTGGACATATTTTGGGTGGATGCTCAAGTTATTGAAAACCTCAAGAATGAATAAAGCCCCATCACAAGTAAAAATTAAACACTCTTACAGATGAATCCTAAAATATTAAAACTCTTTTTGCGACTTGCGCTATCCTTTGGATTTCTATCCGCCGTAGCGGACCGATTTGGAATGTGGGGCGAAGAAATTTCGGTATGGGGAAATTGGGAAAATTTCTTGGGGTACACACAATTGATAAACCCCTGGTTCCCCGATTCCCTAATTCCTTCAATTGGAACATTGGCAACCGCAGCCGAAATTATTTTTGCGATTTTCTTGCTCATCGGATTTAAAACAGAACTGTTTGCGAAACTGAGTGGAATTCTTCTCTTGCTGTTTGCCCTATCCATGACTTTTTCAACGGGAATAAAGGGTGCTTTTGATTATTCTGTGTTCAGTGCTGCGGCGGCGGCTTTTGCTTTAAGTTTGATGAAGGAAAAATATTTGGAATTGGATACGCTAATCTTTAAATCCAAAAGCTAATGAAGGCACCATATTATGGCATTGTTCCCACCTATTTTTGAACATGGATGTCAGCCTTTCTTTAGAAAAATTCCGTTGCAGCGCCATTTTTCATTTAAAAGAATTTCTTCCATACGCTTAAAAATAGACCGCCCTTATAGTCTCCCTACATATGAGAGCGGTCAATAGAATTATTGGGGTTTTATATCAGTAACACCGCAATTTATCACATGTTCATAAAGTTCTGAATAATCCTTTCTTTCAGACATTAAGGGATGTGCAAAAAGCGCCTCAAAAGACTCGAAGTGAGTCAAATCTGCATTGCCCAACCTCTTTTCGGTTTCTTCCAAAACATAGGTCAACACCTCTGAAAAATCATTCCTTTGAAAAGCTGCATCGTTTGTCAATGCCCTGGCACAAAAGTCCATCGTATACCAATGAAAATCTCCAACTTGTTCAAGCGCGGTACTATCAGACCAAATCGCCCCATAGACCTCAAGAGGATCCTCATCCTCATCATCATAATCTTCCAGTTCATCTTCAAGTTCATCTCCCCATATTTCTTCACAAACGGTTTCAAAATTTGGGGTCAGGTCCATCAAGCCTTTTATGACCCTACCAAATCCGGGGCGCTGTACGGCCTCATCCTTTAAAAGTGCCTTTTCTGTTAGTTCTGTAAGCAATGCAACATCCTCTTCTTCAAAAATGTTTGCATTGGAAAAAATGGAAAACATTTCCTTTTCCCAAGTTTCGTTAGCTGAAGTGTCCTTCAGATTTTCCCAATTAATGTTCATAGTGTATTGTTTTTAATTTTTGATGCTGCATATTATGGAAACAGCTCTTCCTGAAGACGCGCCATTTGACCTAAGGCCCATTTCAATTGATGGATACACATTTTATCATTCATGATGGGGTCAATACGGTCAAAACAATCGCTGGAAACAGGTGCAGAGACCATTTTCAGTTTGAATTAAGTATCTTACGATCAAACTCTTGGAACTATAACATACTTAAACAAATGAAATCACTAACGATACTTGACTATAAAATCCCCGTGTCTTTGGGAGCTATGGCCTTAACGCTTGCCATGATCATTGGGGAATACATTAACGGTGGTGTGGTTACCCATCATCTACTGGCCGATGACAATTTACCGGGAATTTCCAATTGGTGGGGACTGGTTACCATTCCTTTGCTAACATGGGCGGTCATTGCATTAATCAAAAAAAGACAAGACAACGCAACATCCCATACTGATTCAAATGGAATTTTGTATCGATTTTTTGGAGCACTAGCCTTTGGAATTATAATGTCTATTTTATGGGGATTTAGACTTGAGGAGATCATGCAATATTTAATATTGTTGCCCGTGGTCATCGCCTTTTTCCGACCCGTTTACCTACCCGAATGCCTCCTTGGGTTTGTATATGGAATGCTGTACACATTCGGTGGTATATTGCCCATACTTATAGGGCTGGTTTTAACGGTATTGTGCTTCATTGCCTATAAGGTGATCCGGGGTGGAATACTGTTTTTGATTTCCAAAATTTAATGGAGTCACCATATTTTGACCAAACGATTGGCTTACACTTAAAACTATCCAATGAATAAATTTCTTACCCTTTTGGGGGCAATATTGATATTGCTCTCTTGTAAAAATGATGAAACAATCCTGAACCTTTCCAATGGGATCCACATTTCAAATGTGCACATTGTAACATCCGAAGATGGCACCTACTCCCCTTATGTGGGTCATGTTGTTACAGAAAAAGGGGAAATCATCTATGTGGGAAAAGAAGAGCCCAAAATCAACGGGGTTTTTAAAAAAATCGATGGTACCGGAAAGTTTCTGATTCCCGGATTAATAGACAGCCATACCCATATTACCGAAGTGCAAGGCATGCTCCCTTACCAGATGGAAGCCCATCCAGAATTGGCAGAGGCGTTCAACACACAAATGCCCAGAAGCTACCTCTATTATGGATTTACATCCTTGATTAATCTGGGTGGAATATCGGAAAAGCAAATTTCAGATTTTAACAGCCAACCTCTACAACCCGATTTGTACCATACCGGCAGATCAGGTGCGTCCGTGGCAAATGGGTATCCCATGAATTTTGCCCCTGAAGAGTTTCGCTTTGATGGAGCGCCAAACTTCATTTATTTGGAAAGCGAAGCGGACAATATTCCGGATAAATTCAACCCTGCTGACCATACCCCAAAAGCTGTGGTGGAGCGCATTAAAAAGTCGGGGGGCATCGCCGTAAAATCCTATTACGAATCTGGTTTTAGGGGAATGCCAAAATTACCGGTCCCAACAGAAGAAATCATGACCGATTTAATGGAAAACACCCACAAAAATGGAATGATACTGACGGTTCATGGCAATTCATTGGAAGCCCATTCCTTCCTAACCGATGCTGGGGTCGATATTATTGCCCATGGCATGTGGAACTGGGGTGAATACCGGAATGTTCCTTCCGATTCGTTGCCTGACGAAATTAAAAGTGTGTTGGACCTGCAAATTCAAAAGCAAATTGGTTACACCCCAACACTAACGGTTCTTGCTGGAGAGGAAGCCTTGGCAGACTCCTTATTTTTGAACGACCCCCAACTCAAAAAAGTTGTACCGCATAAACTATTGGAATGGTACAAAACCGAAGAGGGACAATGGTTTGCAAAAGAGCTCTTTTCAGAACTTCCTACGGAAGAAGTCCACAAAATTTATGGGAACATTCAAGCGCATGCCATGTTAGTGCTTAAATACTTGTCTGAAAACGATGGACGCATCCTATTTGGCACCGATACCCCTTCTGCCCCAACCTATGGGAATCAACCTGGACATAATGGATTTTGGGAACTCAAATTGATGAAAGAAGCCGGCATGCCCTTAGATCAAATACTGGCCTCGGCCACCATCAACAATGCCCAAGCTTTTGCATTGGATTCCGTGGGCTCCATTGCCGTTGGAAAAAAGGCCAACATGTTGCTTCTGTCTAAAAACCCATTGCAAGACATTGAAGCCTATAATGCCATTGAGAAACTATTTGTAAGGGATACGGTGGTGGAGAGAAAAGATTTGTCGGTAAAACAAAGACCCTAGCATACCTTTTATTTCCCATCCTTAGCGGTGATGAAAATGGAAGAATACCCAATGTCGCTTTTGAATTGTATTTTTATCAATAGCAATAGTTGACCATAGTGTTATCCAAACCTCTCATAGAACATTTAGAAACCTACCTTCCCTTTGAAGAGGATGAAAAAGCCTTGATTGAAAGCAAGGTCTCACGCCGGACTGTAAAACGAAAAGAAAAAATTTTACAGATGGGTGAAATCTGTAGATACTACACCTTTGTTGTTTCTGGAAGTTTTAGAATGTACATTACCGATGCAGGTGGAAAAGAACACAACATCCTCTTTGCCGCAGAGGGTGATTGGATTTCGGATATTGGAAGTTTCCACACAGAAAAAGTCAGTGAAAGTGAGATTCAAGCTATAGAAAACGCTGAGATCATCCAAATTCAGCAGCAAGACCTTTATCATTTATATGTACACTTGGAAAAACTCAATAGAATACTTAGGGTCATTATTGAAGACAAGTATGTGGAAATCCAAAATCGGGTTTTTGAGAACATCAGTTCCACGGCCCAACAACGCTATCTTTCCTTTTTAAAACAATATCCAAAACTGGCAAACCGCTTGCCAAATACCCAAATTGCCTCGTATTTGGGCATTACACCAGAATTTCTGAGCATGATCAGAAAAGAACTGGTAACCCGCAAATAACCTTGATACCCACAACTCTATTTCTTAAAATAGTTTAAGGGTAAAACCCTCATGGCGTTCCCATCTTTGCGGTGTAATTTTTAAACAATATCCCATGAAAAACTATTGTATTTTTTGTTTGGCCTGTCTCTGGACACTGGGCGCTCTTGGTCAGCATCTGAAACTTAAAAAACAGGAGTTTGAGCTGCACAACGTAACAGGCTCCATTATTAAGTTCCAAGGAAAAAAAGTATTGAAAATAGAAAGGGACTTGGAAGCCCTACCGTTTGATGTCAATAATATTGAAGCGACAGTGGATGAACCCCATTATGCCCGTCTTGTGGGTCTGGAGGATTTTGAGAACGGAACCATAGAAGTGAAAATGTACAGTCAATTACAAGACCCTGCCCCATACCCCGGAATTGCCGGATTTATAGGTGTCTATTTTAGGATCAAGGATGATGACTCGGCTTTTGATGGCATTTACCTGCGTCCCAAAGTGGGCAGGGTCAATAATCAACAGTACAGGAATCATACCGTACAATACATTGCCTACCCCCATGCCAAATTTGATACGCTGCGAAAATCAGACCCGGGTAAATATGAGACTTCGGCCCCTGTGGCATTAAAAGAATGGATCAAAATGAGAATTGAGGTCAACGATGATTTTGCCGAGATGTACATTAATAATATGAAGTATTCATCCTTTGTAGTGGATAAATTATTAGGAACCAATAAAATAGGCGGGGTCGGACTTTACGTGGATATCGGAACGATAGGCTACTTTAAGGATCTAAAGGTCATCAAACGAGCTTATAAAAAGCCTACGGACAAGGATGTAAAGATTGATGATATTTAACCCATCATTGCCCCAACTTTAAAAAAAGAGCAGGCATGGTTTCAGGATCTAAAGCTTCCATGTCCACCAATTGCAACGATTTTACCATGTGCTTCGTGCTTGTCTTGTAGTGTACAAAATGTGGCGTTTGTAAATGGGATTGGTAAGCTTCTTCACTGGCATAGATTTCCAATAGCCTAATTTGATTCGGATTGTCGCGTTGGAACATCGGGTAAATACAAACAACCCCGGGTTCCAACCGTACCGAAGCTTCTGCTTCTTCTTTTAAAATAGCCAAATAGTCGTCCCGAAATTCAGGCTCAATTTCAATCTCGGCAATGCGGACCATCATATCATCATGTACCGCTTGCTCCTTGTTTTCATTTTTTTGATGGCAAGAAGAAATCATCACCGGAATGACCAATATGATTATCCAGTTTAATACGCGGTGCTTTATCTCCAAAAAAAGTCCCATCAGTTCAACATCCGAAATTCTTTGGGCGAATGCCCCACCTGCTTTTTGAACAGCCTACTAAAATGCTGCGGATATTTAAAACCCAACTCATACGCAATCTCACTGACCGATTTGTTGGGATTGAACACTTTTTCCTTGGCCACATCAATAAGTTTGTTCTGAATGTATTCTTGTGCCGAATAGCCCATTTCCTTTTTCACCAAATCCCCAAAATAATTGGAGGACAGATTGAGCTGGTCTGCAAAATACCCCACGGAAGGCAATCCGTGTTTTTGTGGTTTTTCCGAAGACAGGTAATCATTGAGCAGCATATCAAACTTTTCCAAGGCTCCCTGATGAGGAATCTCACGGGTTAAAAACTGTCGGTCATAAAACCGAAGGCAATAATCCAACAAGAGCTCAATATTGCTCACAATCAATTTTTTGCTGTGCTTGTCCAGATTTTGCTCCAACTCATACTGAATTTTATCGATAACACTTAAAATCAGTCCGCGCTCCCGGGCAGATAAATGCAAGGCTTCTTTCACGGAGTAGGAAAAGAACGTGTAGCTATTGATTTTTCGTCCCAAATCACTTCCCAACAACAAATCGGGATGAAAAATCAAGGCATAGCCCTTTGGCTCATAGTCCGGGTCATAGCTAATTCCCGCTTTTTGACCCGGCCCCATAAACACCATGGAACCTTCATCAAAATCATATTCACCACCGCCATATTTTAACTTGCAGCCCTTGGCATCTTTTAGAAAAACGGCAAAGCAATCAAACTGCAGACCATCGTACGAATAATCAGGATATGCGGTTGTTCGCTCATAATCCAAAATGCCCACCAGTGGATGATCTGGTTTGGAATTTCGCCAAGCAAAATAATCCGCCACAGATTTTATATGATACACGTTTTCCATCTATTGTTAAATTTTATATAAAGATAAGGGATTGATTCTCAGTTAATCAACCCCGATGCAGAAAATCCGTAATAATGGTATAAACATCCGTGATCTGGGTATTACTTCCACTTACTTAGATGAATATTTTTGACTTGATGGAAAATCTTAAAAAAATAATATCATGAAGAAAATAATTTGCTTCATCGTGTTTGCGATATCCGCAAGCATTTCTGCCCAAAATTCAGCGTACACCGTTTCTTCCTATTTCACCGAAGGTTTTAAAGCACCAAACACGCATTATATTGGAGAAGCTTGGTTAAATCCTGTTCTACAAGCAGATGGGGATTTAACGTACAACATCACCAAGGCAACATTTAAGGCCAATTCTACCTTGGACTGGCATACCCATGAGTCTGTACAAGTATTGATTATCGTTGATGGTGAATGCTACTATCAAGAAAAAGGAAAGGAACCAACGGTTCTGAAAGAGGGCGATGTAATCAGATGCGAAAAAGACACGGAACATTGGCATTCGTCTTCCAAGCACAGTGATGTGACGTATCTGGCCATCTACGGAGGAGAAACACCTACGGTTTGGACGGAAGTGGTAACACAAGAATATTATGATAGTGTAGCAAAAAAGTTGAGTGAGTAATTATCCTTTAAAAGTTTGCCTAGTAAAGCATACTATGAATAGGTAACTAAGTCGAAAATGAAAAACGCCAACCTTTTCCTGGTTCTTTTTACTACCCTATTGTACCAAGGGTACTCCCAAGAGGGTGAGCGTAAGTTTTTGGATGATTTTAAAGGTATGGCCAGTGTTACCCATAATGGAATTTCGCTGGTACCCTCCTTTTCATTGGGTGACCCGGCTTTACTGTTCGATTTAAAATTCACCAAGGGCAAATTGAGCTTTGAACCCGATATGCGTTTTGCCCTAGAGGGCAAACCATGGTCATTTTTGTTTTGGTTTCGATATAAAGCGGTTGAAAAAGAACGGTTTTCCTTGAGGGTGGGAGCGCATCCGGCGCTAAACTTCAGAACCGTAACCGTAATTCGCGATGGGCAACCCGAAGAAATTCTGGAATCCCGACGCTATGTGGCCGCTGAAATTGCACCCAATTACAAATTAGGGGAAAATACAGGAATTGGTATCTACTATCTACATGGCAGGGGCTTTGATGCGGGCGTAAAACAGACCAATTTTCTTGTGCTGAATTCCTATTTCAATAACCTCAATATAACCGAAGATCTCTATTTCAATATATCCCCTCAAACCTATTATTTGAGAATGGATGACAAGGAAGGGTTTTATGCGGTAGGTTTTGTGACTCTGGCCAAAAGGGATTTTCCCGTATCGATCTCGGCCATTTTTAACAAAGCCATCGATACCGAAATCGTACCCGAAGATGATTTTATATGGAATGTGTCCTTAAACTACAGTTTTGGGAGTTACAATACAAGAAAAAATAAAAAACACAAACTATGAAAAAGAGAATTTTAGGAAATGAGTTTGAGGTATCTGCGCTGGGCCTGGGATGTATGGGCATGAGTTTTGGATATGGCCCGGCCAAGGATACCCAAGAAATGATTCGGTTGATTCATAAAGCGGTGGAAATGGGCGTTACTTTTTTTGATACTGCCGAGGTTTACGGACCGTACACCAATGAGATTTTAGTTGGTGAAGCCTTGGAACCCTTTAAAGGAAAGGTGAAGATCGCCACCAAATTCGGTTTCAATATTATTGATGGAAAAATGGCTGGATTAAATAGCCGTCCCGATAACATTAAAAAAGTAGCCGAGGAAAGTTTAAAAAGACTGCGTGTTGAAACTTTGGATTTGTTCTACCAACACCGCGTGGACCCCAACGTTCCTATTGAAGATGTAGCGGGAACAGTCAAAGATTTAATTACCGAAGGTAAAGTGCAGCACTTTGGTTTGTCGGAAGCCGGGGCCAATACCATAAGAAAAGCACATGCAGAACAAACTGTGACCGCCTTGCAAAGCGAATACTCCATGTGGACGCGGAAGCACGAGGCTGAAATTATTCCTACCATTGAAGAATTGGGTATTGGTTTGGTAGCTTATAGCCCACTGGGCAAAGGTTTTCTGTCCGGTAAAATAGATGCCACCACCACATTTCAAGAGGGGGATATCAGAAATGTTTTACCCAGATACACTGAAGAAGCTCGTGTAGCGAATGAAAAATTATTGGGATTGTTGAACGATTTTGCCCTCAGAAAAGAAGCTACCACAGCACAGATTGCTTTGGCTTGGGTTTTGGCTCAAAAACCATGGATTGTTCCTATTCCTGGAACTACAAAACCACACCGTTTAGTGGAAAACTTGGGTGCGGTACACATTGAACTTTCGGAAACCGAATTGCAAGAAATTGAATCGGCCTCTGCCCAGATTAAAGTGGTCGGTGAACGCTATACCGAGCAAATGGAAGCAGCTACGGGACTATAAAATCAAGAGATGAAAAAAGCAATTCTTTGTATATTATTATGGAACTTGGCGATTTCTATAAACGCCCAAGGCAATAATGACAGGACTGCCATCATCTATCTTTCCCGAACCAAAAACACGGAGGCTGTTGCTAAACTCATTCAAGCTAAAGTTGGAGGTGATTTAATACCGCTGGAGTTACAAAAACCCTATCCTGAAAATTATAAGGCCATTGTTGCTCAGGTAGCCAAAGAAAATGAAACAGAATACCTACCTCCTTTAAAAACAACCATGAAGGTTGACCAATATGACACGCTTTTCATAGGTTTTCCCACTTGGGGCATGCAGTTGCCACCGCCCATAAAGAGTTTTTTAAAGAGTTATGATTTAGAAAACAAAGTAATTATCCCATTCAACACCCATGCAGGCTACGGGGTAGGCTCAGGGTTTAAGCAGATTAAGGAATTGTGCCCCAAGAGCATGGTATTGGAAGGTTTTTCGGTAAAAGGCGGTGTGGAACGAGATGGTATCTTCCTTGTAATCAAAGGCGAAAAAGAACAAGAAGTTGAACAACTGGTGACCAAATGGCTATCAAAATTAAAAACACGGCAATATGAAAAATGAAAAACAAACAGGATATGGCAGAAGGGATTTTGCCTTAAAATCCATGTTGGGGCTTGGTGGATTAGCGGTAGCATCTACAGCAAAAGCCGCACCAATCAACCTTGATAAAGCCGGGAATAGCTTAACTTTTCCAAGCGACAAAAGAAAATTGGGTGATTTGGAAGTTTCAGCCATTGGTTTGGGTTGCATGAGCATGAAAAGTGGCAGTTACAATCCGCCAAGGGATAAAAAAGAAATGATTCCAGTGATTCGTGGAGCAGTAGATTTGGGAGTCACCTTTTTTGATACCGCAGAGGTCTACGGTCCCTTTACCGATGAAGAATTGGTCGGAGAGGCTTTGGAACCCGTTCGCGACCAAGTGGTTATTGCCAGTAAATTCGGGTTTGATTTTACAAATGGAGATCGTGCAGGTCGAAATAGCAAGCCGGAACATATTAAAAAAGCCGTGGAGGGTATGCTCAAAAGATTGCGTACAGACCGTATTGATTTATTGTACCTGCACCGAGTGGACCCAGAAGTTCCGGTTGAGGAAGTAGCTGGCGTAGTCAAAGATTTGATCAATGAAGGAAAAGCGCTCCATTTTGGTTTATCCGAAGTATCCCCAACCACTATCAGAAAAGCACATGCAGAACAAAAGGTCACTGCGGTTCAAAGTGAATATTCTTTAATTGAACGGGTATTGGAAAATCAGGTAATTGACACCTGTGGCGAATTGGGCATCGGTTTTGTGCCATGGGGTGCGGTAAACCGAGGTTTTTTGGCCGATAAATTCAACGAGTACAGTCGTTTTTCAGAAGATTCACGTTTTGCTTCGGTTCCCTATTTCACTCCAGAAGCGATAAAAGCACACATGCCTTTGCTATCATTGGTAAGGGAATGGGCCATACGAAAAGATGCCACCCCAGCACAAATTGCCCTAGCATGGGTCATGGCGCAGAAACCCTATATTGTTCCCATCCCAGGCACTACCAAATTGCATCACATGAAAGAAAATATGGGTGCTCTTTCCGTTACATTTACTTCGGAAGAATTACAGGAATTTAGAACGGCATTTGAGAAAATCCCGCTAGTTGGCGTACGTGCACCAGAAACCGCATTGACAGATAGGTAATCATTTGATTATCAATAACAAATAAGTACAATTTAGACACAATCCTAACGGATAATTCAGTAACTTAAAGCAAATACTTTCAATATGGCACTATTTAATCTAAAAATCAACGGAAAATCCCAAGAAGTGGATGTGGATCCCTCCACCCCTTTACTTTGGGTATTGCGGGACCACTTGCAGATGGTCGGCACAAAATATGGATGCGGTATCGCACAATGTGGTGCATGTACCATCCATTTGAATGGTACGGCCACAAGGTCGTGCATGCTCACTGTAGCGATGGTAGGAAATTCAGAGGTCACAACCATTGAAGGACTTTCTGAAAATGGAGATCACCCCGTTCAAAAAGCGTGGTTGGAAGTTGATGTCCCACAGTGTGGCTATTGCCAAGCGGGGCAAATTATGACGGCAGCAGCCCTGCTTGAACAAAATCCCAATCCCACGGATGAAGAAATTGAAATGGCCATGAACGGAAACATTTGCCGCTGTGGAACCTATGTCCGTATTAAAAAGGCCGTTAAAATGGCTGCAGAAAACAACTCTTAATTCACCCTAAACGCTAAAAAAATGACACTCATAAAAACACAAATAGGACGTAGGGCCTTCATAAAAAACACCAGTTTGGCCGGAGGTGGATTGGTGCTTGGCTTTAGCTTTTTCAATGCTTGCAAACCCAAGGTCGCCGAAGCCGTTGCCATGGAATTGGAAATGCCCGAAGAATGGTATGAAATGAATGGCTATTTAAAGATTGGTGATAACGGTGTGGTGACCATCATGTCCCCCAATCCAGAAATTGGCCAGAACGTACGGACTTCCATGCCCATGATCGTGGCGGATGAACTGGAAATTGACTGGAAAAATGTGGTTGTGGAACAGGCACCGCTCAACACCAATTTATATAGCTGGCAAGTCGCTGGAGGCAGTAGATCTATAAGCAGTTCTTGGCAAAACCTTAGGATGGCCGGGGCTACCGCTCGGCATATGTTGAAAGAAGCTGCCGCGCAAGCTTGGCAGGTTCCGGCCAGTGAAATTACCGCAATAGCTGGAGTTTTGACTCATGAGGCCAGCGGCAATTCAGCTGGTTATGGAGAAATGGCTTCAGCTGCAGCCCAAATAGAAGTTCCCGAGGAGGTAGAACTAAAGGAAAACTCAGAATTCTCCATCATCGGTACATCCCGCAAAAATGTGGATGGTAAAAAAATAGTGACCGGCAAGCCCTTATTCGGTATTGATGTTCAACGCGAAGGCATGTTGATCGCAGCTTTGGTACACCCACCAGCTTTTGGTAAGCGATTAAAATCCTTCGATGCCGAGGAGGCCAAACAAATGCCTGGCATTCGAGATGTTTTTTCCTTGAAATTATACGATGATGACTTTGATAAAATGGCCTTTCATTTTACAGCCTTTAATGAAGTGGTTGTAGTGGTAGGAGAATCTACCTGGCAGGTCTTTCAGGCCAAAAAAGCATTGAATATTGAATGGGAAGACGCACCGGACACAACCCAAAACCTTACTATGTTCGGGAATGCCATGGAAGTGAAACATCCCGCAGGGATGGAAAATTCAGGTGGTCATACTGAACAATTAAGAGAATTGATTGCGCGGAATGCAAAAGTGTCCCGAAGGGATGGTAACCCGGAACAAGCATTTAAAGATGCGGACAAAATCATTGAGCGAAGTTATAGTTGTCCGTTCTTGGCCCACAACACTATGGAGCCCATGAATTTCTTTGCTAACGTTACGGAAGACCATGCCGAGTTGCTTGGGCCTACCCAAACCCCGGAATGGATGGAACCGGCAGTGGCAGAGCGTTTAGGACTTCCCTTGGAAAAAGTGGACATTCAGATGACCCGCCAAGGTGGTGGTTTTGGTCGTCGGCTATATGGCCATTTTATGGTAGAGGTTGCAGCTATTTCGCAACGGATGAAAGCTCCGGTAAAATTAATGTATACCCGTGAAGATGACATGTCCCAAGGTATTTATCGCCCGTCCTATTATGCTACCTATCGTGCCGCATTGGATGCCGATAATAATTTAATTGGGTTTCATGTAAAAGCAGGAGGAATACCAGAGAGTCCTCTTTTCGCCAATCGTTTTCCAGCAGGGGCCATTGACAATTATTTGGCGGAAGACTTCACCGTTGACACCAACATAACCACAGGAGCATTCCGTGCACCACGTTCTAATTTTATTGCGGGAGCAGAACAGTCTTTCTTGGACGAATTGGCTGAAGTCATGGGCAAAGACCCCATCGATTTTAGATTGGAATTGCTAAAACGTGCCGAAGAAAATCCTGTAGGCAGTCCAGAGTCCAATGATTATGATGCTTCGCGATATGCCGGAGTGTTGGAATTGGTTCGGGAAAAAGCAAATTGGGGACAAGCCGATACTGGTGTATCCCGTGGTGTCTCGGCCTATTTCTGTCACCAAAGTTATGTGGCACAAGTACTGGATATTGTGATGGAAAATGATACCCCTGTGGTGCAAAAAGTTACCGCTGCCATTGATTGTGGTATCGTGATAAACCCTGATGCTGCTACAAACCTATCGGAAGGTGGTGCCGTGGATGGAATTGGTCATGCCATGTATAGCGGGCTAACTTTTAAAGATGGCTCACCAGAACAGACCAATTTTGACCGCTACCGTTTAATTCGACATAGTGAAGCACCAAAAGCTATTGAAACCCATTTTGTAAAAAGTGATATAGACCCAACGGGAATGGGAGAACCTCCTTTTCCTCCCATAATGGGCGCTTTGGCCAATGCCCTCTACAAAGCTACGGGTAGAAGGTATTATCATCAACCCTTTATAACAGATAGACCCCCTTTGATAGGTTAGGAGGAATACTGAGGTCTCAACTAAACAATAAAAAGCCCCTTAAATCTAAGATTTAAGGGGCTTTTTTTGACCATTATTACGATTTATTTCTGACAGGTTCACCTATTTTTTTTTCCAAAAAACTCATCGTACTCCATACCCACAATTTTTCCATCCTTTTCAACAAACTTAACATCAGACCAATATGTTCTTAAAATAAATCTTTCAATTTCTTTGAATTCATTTTCCACAGCTAAAAGACCACCCCAATCAGCATACAAGTTTTCGTCTCGCAATTCAACTTTAAGTTTGAAATTGGGCACATAAAAATTTTCACCGAATTCATACACTCCAGAAACCTTTTGTCCATAGGCTTTACTGATAGGGGTATTACTCAAATTCAATGGCTCAAAGGATTCATCCAATGCTCTTGCAGCAAGCATGTTTCCCAAAGATGTAGGAACCGTTGTATAGATGTTACTTAAAACAACAACCGCTAATTCTTCTTCGGGATATATGCATAAAAATGAGGAAAAGCCAGGTGACCGTCCATTCATGTGCACCCTTTTTCTGCCCAAATGCTCCCTAACGAACCAGCCATAGCCAACACTATCACCTCCGTAATCAGTAAATATTTTTCCCCATGAGGGTTCTGTTAGCAATTGGTTGCTCTGACTGGCTTGGATAAACAACATTAAGTCTTGTGACGTAGAATATATTGAGGCGTGACCTGTTTTTGATGACCAATCGATTTGGTTAGCTGCTTCCAGATCAAAAAGGTCCTTTGTGGCATATCCTTTTGCTAGATTCATTATTATTTGGCCCTCGCTAGAAGAGTGTCCCGTATTTTTCATGCCCAATGGAGCAAATATTTCATCTTTAAGATATTCCCCAAATGGCTGCCCAGTTATTTTTTCTATAATCAAAGCCAAGAGGATGTATTCAGAACGTTCATGGCTATATTCAGAACCCGGCTCAAAAAGCAGGTCATAATCCTTGAACAAGCCATAGAGGGACTGGGGGGTCTGGGTAAACTGTGTAATCGTTGTATAATCCGTATTACCAAATTTGCCAATTGCAGGAATGCCCGATCTCTGAGCCAACATTTGATGTATGGTAATTTTGGAGGCATGTTGGTAATCTGGTATAAATTTGTCTAACTTGTCCTCCAGGCTAATTTTTCCATTCTCCACCAACTTCATGATGGCCGCTGAAGTGAAAATCATGGAAGCAGATGCCAAATAAAACTTAGTATCCATAGCGTTTTTCAAATCAAACTCTAAGCTCTTTCTTCCAAAACTATCCTCAAAAATTGTTTTGCCCTTTTGCTGAATCATAACTGACCCACTAAAATTATTCGTGTCCACAAATGGCTTGATTATTCCATAAAAATCTTTTTGCTCTTGTGCCTTAGCATTTTGCAAGGAATACCCCAATGAAAAAAGAAAAATTCCTACTACTGCAATTTTATTCATAGTACTACTTATTTAATGATTTGCTTTGAATCTCAGGTGGATGCTCATAGTGATTTTACTTTTATTTTAAATTCTAGAGATTGGTTCCCCATTACCAATCCAATTATTATTTATCAAAATGACACCTTGCCATATCCTGAGATATCAATATTGTTGTTGCTCAGTAATTATACCCAATCAAATTCCAGTGGTCCAGAAACAATAGAAACAAGAATAAAGTAATAAAAGACAGAATGGCATTCCACTTTCCAATTTTTTGCTTTACCGTGTTTCTTTTTTTGAAAATAAGAAAACCTATTAGCACAAGCAATCCGATCAAGACTAAGGGAACCAATAATAAAGCTTTAATTTCACTGCTCATACCATATTGAAGGTTCCATGCCCCTACGGCGAAAAATGCGTTTATAAAGCCTGCGACAAAAATTATCGAAAGAAATGAAGGCGCAAATTGTGTAATCCAATCAAAGGAAGATTTTCTATGTTGCTTAAACCTAATTTTCCCAAAGGCGAATATCAGAATAACAACTATTTGTAAAACCAGAATTGCAACATAGAATAGCATTTGGTTTTTTGATTTTTGAAACCATGTTATTTTCTCATTGGCATCATAGTGACTGTAATCCCTGACCATATGCGTAATTTCGCCATCTGGATTTTCCAGGAATGCCAGTAGTCCATCCTTGTTGTACCGCCTAAAGACATTTTTGCCCTCATATATTAAAGGCGTTGAAAAGTAAAATAAGGAGTCATTTCGCGAGGTAATGTTAAACTCCGGAACAACCCCCAATAAAACCCCCAATTTGGTAATACTATTTCTTGAATAGCGATTGCTTCTATAGGTGCCCACATATTTTTCGGGGTGCAAAATGGGGCTTTGGCCATGTGTTTCTGTGCCTTTTGGCCGAATAAAGGTTTCCACAAAGGAGTTGGCCAATATTGAACTAATTTCTGAGCCATCATTACCATTCAAACAAATTATGAATGCACAGTTGGCTTCTTTGAAAAGATAAAAATCATGATTGAAACCTTGCCAACCTCCATTTTGACCCAAAGCCCTATAGCCATTTATAAACTCTTCGCGTAATGAATAGGTTAGACCTTGTAGTTGAGGGTGATTTGAGAATTGTTTGGCAAACATTTTATTCAACTCCTCCTTACCAACAATCTGATTCTCTTTGAAACTACCATCATTAAGCAGAAACATCAAAAAATTTGCCATATCCCCGGCAGTGCTTCTTAATCCACCCGCAGGTAGGTTAAATTGAAAGTTATGCGGAACTGCTTCCAATTCCATACCATTGAATTCATATCCGGTTGCCCTACTCTCTTTTATATGGGCTGGTAATCTGGACTGAAACGTACTGTTTTTCATTTCAAGAGGATTCAGTATGTTTTCTTGCATATAATCTGAAAAGTTCATGCCTGAAACTTCTTCAATCACCCTGCCCAGCAACGCGTACCCAATGTTGGAGTAGCTGATTATGGTTCCTGGCTCTTCTATTTGAACCGGCTGGTTGTTGGCAACGTACTCTTTCAAGGTTAGCACATCCTCAGGATTCAGGGAAGCGCTGTTAATATTGGAGATATCATCCAGGCCAGCACTATGGGTCAATAGGTGGTGTATTGTTATCTTTCTGAATGACTTTGCATCTTGATGGTCTATGTACTTGGATATTGGGTCGGTGAGTTTTAATTTTTTCTCTTCCTCAAGTTGAAGTACAGCAGCGGCTACCATTGATTTTGGAATGGAACCCATGTCAAAATTATGGGTGTATGGTTCCATGGAAGATTGCGTAGCCAAATTAGAATAGCCATAACCTTGTGCATAAATGATACTGTCCCCTTCTACAAAAGCAAAGGTGGCACCCGGAATATTATAATCTTCAATGGAATAGCCAATAATGGAATCTGCCCATTTTTTTATGGACTCTTTGCCAATATTTTTACCTGAATCTTGGGCAACGCATTTGGTGAACAAACAAATGCTTAATACCCCTATCAATATAAACCTGTACATTCAACTTTGCACTTTTCGTGTTTTAACAAAGTAATGAAGTGCGTTATTGATAAATGTAGCAATACGGGAACTCGAACATAATTTTTTAAACCAAAGGCCTCAACTGTTGGGTATTTTTCGTCGAAATTCACTTGGTGTCATTCCAACATATTTTTTGAATGAGGTATTAAAAGACGATCGTGACACGAAACCAACATCGTACATTATTTCAGATATTCTCTTGCTTTTATCCCTCAATTCCCTTTGGGCTTCTTCTATCCTTTTTGAGTTTATGAAGTCGTAAAAATTCTGATGGAAGTACTCATTTATAACTTGGGATAAGTATCTCTCGGGCATATTCAACATTTTGGCCAATTGGGCAAGAGTAAGGTCAAAGTTTGTGAAAGGTCTCTCCTTTGTCATCAATTCATTTAGCTCTTCAACGTATTGCTCTGCCATCTTCCTTGACAATGAGGAAGATTTGTACTTATCGGATTCCAATTCTGGGAATTTTTCATCGGAAAGTGGTGTGCTGTATACCACATTGTAATAGTTCAACCCCTTGGACATATACTTCAATAGCCCTATTAAAATCAGGACACAGGCTATTATGCTTATGTATATGAGATACGTTGAATTTTCCTCAAATACCAAGATAATCTCAAATAAACCAATTAGGTAAAGAATTGAAATTATAACCATTGTATTCTCCACAATGCCAATTCTCTCCTCAATTATCTTGTTGGAACGATACTCTAAAGTTCCCAATTTAATTTTTTTTGATTTTTGATAGGACACAATCATATAACCTATAAAGTGCAAGAACACCAGTACTCTTAAAATTTGCAGTTCAACATCTGATGTGTTTATGGAAAGTATGTAATAAACCAATATCCATATCGCCAATACGAATGATGGAATCAATTGGAGCCCTAAAGCTTTGTCGGCGCCAATTAAATGAGACTTAATAAAATAGTAAAGCAACGGTCCGTACAGCAAGCCAAACACTAGGCCAAAATTGGGAACATTGATTCCATTTGATAGTAAAAACAGGTTCAAAAAATGACAAGACAGGGTTAGGTTGATCAAGGAAAGCCAAAGATTGCTTCGGACATTGGACTCTTTGATCAAATTCAATCCAAAGAAAAGTGTTAGTACAATGATACACGATTCCAGATTTAATAGAATCCCCTCAGGTGTCATAATTATGCTTGCTAGGTTTTGCGATAAAACAATATTAGCAAGAACGGTTTAAATAAAGCAATGTGTGGTCACAATTCATTATCCGTAATTGATCATTAGAAGTCACAAGGTTATTTACCCACAAATTAATCCTTTAGCTCCCTTTCTATTTCGTCCATAGTTCTGTTCATTAAATCAATTATATTTCCATAAGATTCCTCTTGAGTTAAATCAAATCCTTCCCTTTTAAGTACTGAATAAGAATCATATCTATCTTCTTTGTATGGAGATAGATATAGATTAGAATATGTTTTATCCTCTACCATTGCAGCTCCAACAGCCAATGATGGCGCCCAATAATGATGCTCATACTTTGGCATAAATAGAACAGCGCTTTCCGTCATCCAATCATTTTTCAAGTATTTAGGTATTTCCATGATGCCTTTTTTGGCTCCATAATAGTCTTCCAACAATTTTAAGAAAACCTCAGATATTTTGCTGCCACTAACACGCTCTCCATCTATTAACATCTGTTGCACAGTGGAATCCAATTCCATGAGAATGGCATTCTTGAAAAACCGCCTTAAAAATTCCAAAAGCTGTAGTAGATGTGCAATCTTTTCTTTTTTGATTGTGGTTTGGGAAGCGGTAAGCTTGTCAAAGAATATATCTCCCGCATAAAGTGTACCCGATATGTGTATGGGTGCTTCGGTTTCAAAAACATCGATACCATCAGCCCCAATACTTGAAATATCTGTGGCCATGCTAAACAATCCTCCTACCAGTGCTCTTGATTCGGTGACGTTGGGTTCGTATTTTAGGATAAAGTACGGGTGTACCCCCGTTACTGGTGGGCGAATGTGGTAACGGGCTGTCTTGGGAACGTCCGCCAAATGCATCCAATGTTTGTTTTCAAAAGCCGTTTTCATGTTGTTATGAAATTCCGATCCAATTTGTTTTGAGGCTTTTAGGGCTATGTTCATGGATGTGTTAAAATTGTATTTATAATCATTCAAGGCATCAGGTGTTTTATAAAAATCCAAATAGGTCAATGCTCCCTCACTCAGAACCTGCCCCCTGAGTTTGGCGTACCGTTGAAGGACTTCTTTGTTCGATTTTGCAACACCAATAAGCGTTTTATAGGTTCCCTCTGGGCAGCCCCCATAAAAAAACCAATTGGCATCAATACCATCCGAAAAACCTCTAAGTTCAGCGAGATCAAGTTCAGATTTGATTTTTCTTGTGTACAACTCTCCCATAATGCCTTCCGCGGCATCTAAACTTTCATAATATTTTTTGGCTGCCCTATCCCTGAATTGAATATTGTTGGTATTTCTAATCTTTCTAAAAGCACTCCTATTGAGCATGATATCCTCACCGTTTTCATCTTGGATTATGGGCCAAAGCTTATCCATGGCTTGAATCTCCCAGTAGGAGTCAATAGAACTTGAAATCCACCCTCTTGTTTTTCTGAGGGCATATTCAACCTCGGGAGTAGAGCGGTGATCCTTTTGATCTATAATCTGATTCAACCAATGGCGATGTTTAATCAATCCATCATTGGACTTCAGCCAATTGATCAAGGTATCTTTATTCAATACTAGGATTTTACCTTCAAGCTCAGCCAATAAGGCCTCAAAATCCATTAATATACCTTCCCCTTTTTCAAGAAACTCGGGGCCATTTGGGACCTTGCCCTCTTCCCACCTTAAAATGGCATAGAACGCCACTTTTGAGGTTTTGTTTCGTATTATTGAAAGCTCTTCCAATACGTTAGAGAGGTGTTTTGAATTTTCAAAAGATTGTATTGCACCAAAGCTCAAGGTATCAATGACTTTTTTCACCTCCGTATAATCTTCTCGCCACGTATCATCAGTTTTATAAATCTCAGAGAGGTCCCAAATAAATTCGGATTGATTAAATTCCTGATGTTTTTGGGTATATGCAAAGGCAAGGTTTAGCAAGGAGATTATCAATACATGTGATTTTTTCATTGAACCTTTTTTTAAATTGTGTATTAAAAATGTTTTATATATTTCGATGGTTGGCACTTAAAATTTGCTCACTAGTTATAATTTTTCTATGCTCTTGAATTGTTTTTTAATTAAAGAGTTGGATTGATTAATTAATCTTTAAGGAAAAGATGGACTACAATTTGATCGGGGTATTTTTATGTGGGGCAGGAACCATACAGAGTCTATTTTTGTCCATATATTTATTTGTTTCCAGGAAAATCCAACAAAAGCACCGTTTGTTCCTTTCCTTGCTTTTCCTTCTCATAACCATAAGGTTGGTTAAATCCATTGGCTGGTATTTTTTTTCAATAAACAATGACATCTTTTTGAACATTGGTTTTGCTGCTCACGCCTTTATTGTTCCTGTATTATTGATTTACATCATTAAAAATGGGCCAGAGATTGAACTAAATGCCCGTTATCATTTTTTAATCCTTTTGCCACCTTCAATGTTTTTAGTTGGAATTCCTTTTTTAGGGCTTAATTCATTTTGGTTTTCGGGAGGATATTCAATTCTTCTCTACCTAACCATTATCTATCTGGTTCTGTGCGGATACTTTTTGTTGAAAGTGCAAAAGGAGAATAAAGGTTTATTCCGATTATTAAGTGGTCTATTTATAGCCATTACTTTGTTTTGCCTATCCTATTTCGCAAACTATATCTTAAAGACAAATGGGTACTTGACGGGGCCCATTTTATACGCCATTATTGTTTACGCTCTAAGTTTTTATTTATTCAGAAACATGTCCTTCCTTAAATCTGGAAACACTCTGAAGTATAGGAATATAAATCTCTCCAAAGAGGAGATTGAAACGTATTCAAAAACTGTTAAAGACATTATGGAACTTGAAAGACCTTACCTGAATGGAAATTTCAATCTTTCCATACTTTCAGAAAAAACCAAATTGCCCAAACATGTGCTATCCTCAATTTTCAGCACGGCTTTTGAACAAAGTTTTTCAGATTTCACCAATGGCTATCGAATAAAGGAAGCAATACGACTATTAGGTGAAGATGCGTACAAAAACCAGAAAATTGCTGCAGTAGCTTATGATTGTGGATTTAACTCCGTTTCTGCATTTAATACTTCTTTCAAAAAAATTAATCAGTGTTCCCCCTCTGAATATAAAAGGCAAAACTTCTAGTTAACATCGGTCACAACAAAAGTATGCCAGTTAGCAGGAATTTAGACTGAATCATGATTCACTTTCCTGATCGTTCAATCCGATCAGTCAACGCCTGTCTATAGGACGCACCCAGTGGAATTTTGTTCTTATTGGTAAGCGTGAGTTTGTTTACCTCTATAATTTCAATAGCGTTGATGTTCACTACATAAGACTTGTGTACTCGTTGAAATAGGGATTCCGGAACCAAGGTCATGACATCACTCATATTACTGCGGATCAGTATTTTTTGACCATCCATCAAATGGATTTCCAGATAATTCCCATCTTTTTCCAAGAATAGAATGTCATCATAATACACTTTATGGGTTTTGCTTCCCGATTTAAATAGCGTGTACGAATTCTCATCGGTTTTTTTGGATGATACACTTTGTTCAGTCTCCAAATTGGAGACAGGTTCCTTAATGCGGCTGACCGCTCTCATAAACTTACTGAACTCCACGGGCTTCAATAAATAGTCCACCACCTCAAACTCATAACTTTCCAAGGCATAATCAGAATAGGCAGTAGTAATGATAACCTTGGGCCTATGGTTTAAAATTTGAAGAAGTTCCAGTCCGTTAAGATTGGGCATGTTGATGTCCAAAAAGATAATATCGGGATTCCACAATGGGATTTTGTCCAAAGCTTCCAATCCGTTCTGGCAGTATCCTACAAGATTTAGATAGTCAACCTTATCAATATACCGTTCAAGAACTTCTTTGGCTCGTATTTCGTCCTCTATGATTGCGCAGGTCATCATGTTTTGGTATGCAAAGTTAGTTTGGAGATGTAATGGTCATCCAATTCGTATTGATTCAATTCATGGGCATTCGGAAAAAGAATGCTCAATCGCTTTTTTAAGTTGAGAATACCGATACCCCCTTCGTTGGAGCGGAGTTTTTTCTGATTTCGAAATATTTTGTTTTTAACCTCAAAATGAATCGTATCATCCAAAACCTTCAAAAACACATTAATTTCTGAATATTGGGTGGTATCTACCCCATGTTTGAATGCATTTTCAACAAATGGGGCCAATACAAAAGCTGGAATCATCGCTCTAGAGGTATCTCCTTCAATGACAAAGTTAACTTTGATTTTGTTTTCATCAGTAACCCGTAACAGCTGCAAATCAGCATATTGTTTCAAAAAATCAACTTCCTTGGTCAAAGGGATTTGCGATTCCTTGTTTTCATACAGCATATACCGCATGATTCCTGAGAGCTTAAGAATACCATCCGAGACCTCATCCGCACCACTGGCCTGAGACATGGAAAAGAGATTGTTGAGTGTATTGAACAACAAATGGGGATTTAACTGGTACTTTAAAAATGACAGTTCACTTTTCAACTTCTCTTTTTCCATTTGGAGATATTTCCTATCCAGTAGAATCAGTTGTTGTATGACGAGGTATGAAATAAGGATTATGGTTAGAATGAGGTACTGCATACTATTGGAGTTGTTCCAAATCTCCAAATGAATGCTTTCATAAACATTGGAATGGGCTATGATCACTTTTGCTACCAGCGATTCAACAAAAAAGGCAATCCCCAAAACTGTAAGTCCCAGAACTATGGAAAGTACCTTGTTTTTCTGAAAATAACGCCGCATTATGCCAAGCAAAATAAAATACGAACCCATAGCTTTGAAAATTGCGCCAACAATAATCAAGAGCAAGGGGTCTACCGAGGTATTGCTCACCTCGTCCACCACCTGCTCACCCGGACCCCCATAGATTTCAATGTCATGGATAACCTCCAAAACCAGGATTTTGTCAAAAAACAAAATCCAGCCTATCCAAAAGAGTAGGTGCAGCACTATTTTGACCAATGTACGCTTTGCCATAGGGGCTAACTACGATAAACTTTCTTAAAGTACCAAAAAAATGGTATGAGTGCCAATATCTTGGTATTGGAGAATTTTACACAGGTGAATCATTAAAATCACAAAAAAGCATCAATACTAAAGCTACGGGGATACTTTATAACATTTAGGCGAGCAACTATAATGGGAGTTCTAATATTGATCTTTTAACAAATCATACATCACAAATGAAAAGTAAACGATTCTTATTCGGAGTTTTAATGATCTGTTTGGGATATACCGGTTTTGCCCAAGATCAGAGACCTAACATTAATTTGGAGGGGATAGAGCCCAAAATTGACCAGTTGGTAAAGGAATATCAAGATTTGGATATTTTCTCTGGGGTAGTTTTGGTTTCCGACCATGGTAAACCGGTTTACCATAAGGCCTTTGGACTCGCCAATAGGGAGAAGGGTATTCCCAATACCTTAGAGACAAAATTTGACATTGGTTCCATGAACAAAACCTTCACCCGTGTTCTCATCCTTAAATTGTTTGAAGAAGGAAAGTTGAAATTGGATGACCACGCAAGTGATTACTTGAATGGATTGGGGGTTGAGGCTTCCAAAAAAGTAACCATAAACCAGCTGCTTAATCACACTTCAGGGTTTGAAGATTATTTGTCAATGGAGTACGATCAACTTCCCAGAAGTGAAAAAACGATGAAAAAGGTCTTGGAAAGAGTCAAACAAATGCCTTTGGAGTTTGAACCGGGCACTGATCAACGCTATAGCAATGCAGGGTTCATTTTGCTTGGAGGAATCATTGAATCGGTTACGGGCAAATCATATTATGATAATGTGAACGATTACATCTTGAGCCCTTTGGGTTTGACAGAAACCTCCATGAAACCAAAAAGTGAAGTGGAAAATTTGGCAACTGGCTATTACAGGACAGTTGATGGCAAGATAGTTTCAAATGATGGGTTTATTGAATTTCCCAAACCAGATGGAGGTTTTCGGGCAACGGCCACCGATATTTTAAAGTTCTATGATGAATTTCACTATGGCAACGTGCTCCTTAGCCATAAAACCAAGATGAAGGATGAATTTTTTAAAATGATTCAACCCTACACCACTACTGGGGATGCCATTCCCCATGCAGGAGGCTATCCCGGTGCCAACACGGTTAAATATGAGATTTTACGGGATAGAGTGAGTATTATCGTATTCGCCAATATGGATGAACCTGTAGCAGAAGACTTAGGAGCCGGAATCTTGGCGATTCTTAGGGGTCAAAAGCCTGAAAAACCCTCTTTTCCGGCCGTTCCAAATGCCTATAGGGCCTATGAGAAAAATGGATTGGATTATGTGAAGTCCCATTTTTGGGAACTGATAGAAAATTTTCACCCTACGGACCCTAAAGGCATTATTCTTAATCAAGTAGGGTATTTTTACCTACGTGGAAATAAGTTGGACAAAGCCATTGAAATCTTTGAGTTGAATACAGAACTTTTTGGCGATGAAGACCCCAACGTGTGGGATAGCTTAGGTGAGGCCCATTATACCAAGGGAGAACAATTTAAAGCGCTGGAAGCCTATAAAAGGGCACTTAGCCTTGACCCTGACTTTCCATCAGCAAAGGAAATGGTCCATAAAATTGAGACTGAAAATTAAAAACGTAAAAAACAAAAGGAGCTGAAGTTCAGCTCCTTTTGTTTAAAGTTGCTCTACTAAGTCAGCGACTATAGCTGTGATTTCTTCAAAATTGAATTGGTTGTTGATGACCACGACCACATCACCAGTGCTTGGAATATAGCCACAGTACGTCCCATAAGCGATTGTGAATCCGGAATACCAGTACATCTGTTTGCCCCCAAGCGTTTCCCTAAACATACCTGCCCCATAAGTGACTCCTCTTGTTCCAGGATGAAACGTGGTCATTACATCCAAAGAATTGGCATTGATGATTCCCCCTTCAAAAATGGCTTTGAACCATTTTGCCAAATCTGCTGGGGACGCCCAAATGTTTCCCGTAAAGGTACCCATACTTTCCACGGCGGTCCGGTTTAGGTCTTTTAGGGATTCTTCGTTTACCCAACTGTACGCTTGATTAGGTCGAGGTGTGGAAGTTCCAATGTAGGTGTCGCTCAGCCCAAGAGGATTCAACAAAACCTGACCTAATTGTGTTTCAAAATCGTTTCCTGTTATTTTTTCCACCATCAACCCCAAAATCTTAAAATTGGCATCGGAATAGGAATAAATCTCACCAGGCTCATTGTCGGGCAAATCCATAAAACTCACAAAGGTTTCGAATGTAATCTCTTCTGAAGGATTGTTTATCACATAATTGAATAGGCCATCGCTGCCGGGCAAAGGATGGTGCAGGCCAGAACTGTGGTTCAACAATTGCTCAACAGTAACAGTACCGGGAATTTTAGTATTGACTATTTCAGGAACAATCTCTTCAATGGTCGAGGCCAGCGAAAGCTCACCACTCTCAATCAATTTATAAATCAGAATAGCCGTAAAAGTTTTGCTGGTACTACCAATGGCATAGCGCATACCTACTTCAAGGGGAATATCCGGTTCAGATTCGCCAATGGCACCGGTGGTGACAGTTCCGTCAGATTCCAGAACGTAAGCTACAGCCCCACCTTTGGGAAAAGAGGACTCATAATCATTCAAAGTGGTCTGCACAAAATTAGCTTCCGGCTCTTTTTCTCCATCATCAGAACTGGAACATGATAGTACGAAGAAGCAAAACGAAATGGCCAATACCCTAAAGATGGATTTTGGATTTGATATATTGTTCATGTTTTCTATTTCTTGGAAATGAACCACCATAGGATATAATTCAAAAAAAGTTGGTATAAAAACTGGTCATAGCTGTGGCAACCATGCAATTTTGTGATTTGTCCAAACCAAAGGTTCACAATTGAAGAATGTTTCATTTTAATTACATTTATCCTGAATCATCATTCGAAAATGAACTTGGATAAATTGCTTCTAAATCACTGTATCGCTTTCATTCTTCTTGGAGTTTGCTTAATTTCCTGTAGTGAGCCCAAGGCTGTGGATTTGATCATTGAGAATCATTTGACCTCCACAGGATTTAATGGTGACTTGTCTTCAAAAGCGTACTGTTTGGATGGAAACCTTGAAATAGCGCGATATGGCATTAATGTTCCTTTTTCAATTTCCACTGATGGGAAATCGTATTACGTTTTTGAACAAAGCGAACTTGAATCTGATTATATCGGTGACTATTTGCCCTCGTTCAGCAAGCTTATTTTTGATGAAAAGGCTTTTTTGGTCACCAATTTTTCATTGAATCCTGAACAATTGTCCAACCTTGATCTTGAGGATGATTTGAAGGATGACAAGATTGTTTTTTGGGAGCAATTCCCTAAATCGGTTTACGACAATTGGAAGTCTACAGAGATTACCATAGCCAACCCAGTGGTTTTGCTAAAGCAAATGGGGTACACTTTTAGATTGAATGGAAAGGCGCAGTTCAACGGCAAAAAAGTTTATGTCCTCTCGGCCTATGGCCCAAACACGTCCAATGATTTTAAACTGTTCATAAATACGGACGATTCGCTATTGGAAGGAATGGTATTCAATTCGTTTCACCCCGAAATGGGTATGGTTG
The DNA here is from genome assembly GCF_017313225.1 of Allomuricauda sp. CAU 1633. Classification (GTDB taxonomy): domain Bacteria; phylum Bacteroidota; class Bacteroidia; order Flavobacteriales; family Flavobacteriaceae; genus Flagellimonas. Next base: position 441,788 of record NZ_JAFLNE010000003.1, read on the forward strand.
AGCTTACCCGAACCATTAATTCTTATGCCAACCACGGAAGGTATCAATATATAGCTGATTGGACGGACCGAAAAGGCGAAGCGGAGGTGCACTTTAGTATCCAAAACTTTGAAATGGTCAATGAGCCTACCCATATCGCACAAATTAGTAAGGCTACAAAAATATTTCCCTTACCCAAAGAAGGAATCAAGTCCGTTATTGACAACTACCTCAATGCGCTTAAAATGTATTGTCCGGATAGTGCAGCCGTAGCCAAGATTGAACATGGCCTTCAGTTAAAACTGCTGAACGGAGAATTCAATGAGGAGCTTTCTCCAGGTATTCTGGCCAATAAGCTCAATAGAGAATTATTGAATTTAACCGGTGATGAGCAGCACCGGATTTTTTATCACCCTCTGGAGTATTTGCTTTTAAAAGAACAAAAAGAATTGAGCCATCCTTCGGATACACAGTTCAAAACAAAAGAAATTGGCAATCACCTTTATGTCAAATTGAACAAAATCCCGCATCTTCCCGCTGTCAAAAAAAGTTTGGATTCGGTTATGCGGGCTTCTGTGCATAAGAAGTCGGTCATTTTAGATTTAAAATACAACAGGGGAGGAGACCCTGACTTCAACATGTATCTGCTCTCTTATTTTTTGGAACCCCATACGGTGTTGTACCACCAAAAAACTTTGGATAGTACTTTTACAATCAAAAGCCAGAATACCGCCTTCAGGCTAAAACCCGATGAACAATTTTTTATTTTAGTCAATGACGAAACCTCTGCGGAAGCTGAACAACTGGCTTACATGTTACAATCGTTTGCTAAAGGGAAAGTGATTGGGAAGACCACCTTTGGCGTTACCCACACCCCAAAACGCATCATTATTGGAGACGGTATCATGGCTGAAATCCCCTACCTTGATGAAAAGCATTCCCAAACGGGTGAGAATTGGAATGGCTTGGGTGTTGTCCCGGACATTTCCACGGCTGCCGAAAGTCAAGAAGAAATTATCGGAATAATAGATTCGCTCAATACCTATCAATAAGAATTTGTTCTATTGAATTTTTATTTTTGACATTGATGGAAACCTGGCGATGGCTCCCCATCCACCGAAAGATTCTGAGACTGCCAATACAATTTCATTTTCTCCTTTTTTCAGTGGCAAGAACAAGGTATCATGAAGACCAATGGTGCCCAAAAATTTATAATCCCGAGATTGCCAAACGTCACTGGCATAATACAGCAACTGTCCATTCAGGTACACTCTAATGCGATCACTGAAACCAAATTCAAAGGGCACGGTTTGTCCTTCACCTGACGAAACATCCAATTTTAAATAGACCGTGTTTTGCCCAGGCTGTCGTTTGGTATACTGCGCAATATTTAAAACCCCAGTTTTCTCAGTTGGTACAGTTGTATATGTTTGAGAGGCATAATCAGTGGGCAGCGTATAGGAATTTTCAAGTGCTGATTCTTGAAAGGCAGGGGATATTTCCCAAGAAGAAACCGTACCTTCAGTCATGGGTTTTTCCGGTACGGGGGTGCCCTTTATCACCACATCATCGGTCTGTACAACCTTTAGGTTGGCAAAATATGCGGGAGCAAAAGCATTTTTGAATCCTAGTCCTCCATTGGTAAAAGCTCTTTTGAGTTCTACAGAATAAGTTGGTTCATCCACATTCCCAATATAGATGTCCATTAACTTATTTTTAATGGCCAACTTAAAATGAACCCATTGCTCAAAAGGAAGTTCCACGGCTTTCGCATAGGATTCCCCATAGTATAACTGCCAACCAGAGAAGCCATTGTACAAAGGTGAATATTGGGTTGCGTCTGGATTTCCGGATAACCAAGGTCTAAGGTAGAACTCCTCATAGTTCTGATTATCCTCCCTATGAAAAATTATGCCGGGAAACGACATTTCATCGCTGTAAAACATATCAAATTCAATGATGCCGTTTTCAAGCTTAATATCACTGCGCAAAGCTACACCGTCAGTGAGCATCAAACTTGTTTGTCCCTCATGCATAAGTATTTTATGACCTTCTGAATCGAAATTCCAGTTTGGGTCATTCAAATCAAGTTGTTGGGCCATTGAAATATGGATACAGGTAATACTTAGGAACAGGAATACTTTTTTCATGGGTTTGACTTTTCCTCAAAAGAACCCTCTCATTCCCGGAAAATGAAGGATATGGTATCAACATGGTAAAAGAAATTATCAACACCTCATTTATGGTATGTATCGGGCCAAATCACAAAAATCCAGTGTTGGGTAAGCTATTTTTTTGATTGGTGCCATAGTTTTCCAGTCATCAATTTAATAGCGTATCTATCACGTAAATATTGAAAAGTGCAAAGAAGATTTTTTTTGGAACAAGTTGGCTGGGGACTCTCTTCCATTCTGGTTACCAGCGTTTTGGGATGTGCGCGAGCAAAATCCAACCCAAAGAAACTGTTGGTACTTGGGGGCACGGTATTTCTTGGCCCTTCAATAGTAAAAGCCGGTATAAAAGCCGGATTCGACATAACACTCTTTAATCGTGGAGTTTCAAATCCAGATTTGTTCCCCAACTTACGATTGATAAAAGGGGATCGAACCATTGGGCAAAAGGTATACAGGGATTTGATAAATGAAGATTGGGATGTTGTAATCGATGTTTGGCCCGAAAAATCGTATATGGTTGACGATGCAACCATGGCTTTACAAAACCGCTGTAAACACTACACCTTTGTATCGAGTATTGCCGTCTATGACAACTTTCAAACAGCGGGTCTGAATGAAAATTCGAAAGTTTTCGAACCTAGAAATGATAAAGGGAAATGGGAATACTATGAAGAAAAAGTACATGCAGAAAGATTGGTCCGAAAACGGTTTCCGGATAATCATACCATATTAAGACCAGGTCCCATTAAGGGTTGGCGTGATTCTGAAATGGATCTGGCGTACTGGTTAGCCCGAATTAAAAAAGGAGGAAAAGTGCTGGCACCAGGAAACGGTAATGACCCCATTCAATTTATTGATGTAACGGATGTAGGCAGTTTTGCGATTAAATGTATTGAGCGGGGTCTCACAGGTACATTTAATACTACCGGCCCCCAGCGAAAACTTATTTGGAAGGACTTTTTGGAACAATGTAGGGCTCACTATAACCCCAATACTGAATTCGTATGGGTGGATGAAACATTCTTAAGGAAGAAAGGAGTGCTATCGATGAGAGATCTGCCCCTCTGGGCACCAATGTCAGAAGATCTCGGCTTTATGCAAATCAACAATGCAAAAGCGGTGGAGCATGGACTGGATTTTACCGACATCCATAGAACTTTTGATGATACCATGGAATGGGTTGAACAAATTTCCAAAACCAAATCGGACAAGATGGACTTGTTTGCCAACGCAATTTCTTTTGAATCGGAAATAGAAATCCTGAACGAGTATTTGCTTTTTAATAAAGAGCGGCAAAATCCCTAAAACCCCCATTTACCCACTAAAAATGGGCATTTCGTCACACTTCAACCATTTTAGGCAAGCAACGTTGTACTTTATCCATTCATTAATCATAAAACAATCATTAAAATGAATTTATCTTCTAAACTATACTTGGGGCTGTTGCTTACGGCCATCGGTATAATCTCTTGTCAATCCCAAGCAAAAGAACATACTTTACCTTATGATGAAATCTACGCCTATTGTTTAGATGGGTATGTATCGCCTGTAGTTGAACTTTTAAAAAATGAACATACATTATACCAAGAGGATAGAGATTTCAGAGCACATTTTTTGAGACGTTTTGGGGGTAATGTCGATTCCACAGAAATAAAAGATGAGCGGTTGAAGGAACTTGTTTCTTATTTCAGGGAATATTGGCACAAATCCCTATTAAACAAAGGTCAGCAATATGAAAGGGAACTCATGGGTAAAGTCATACCCTATTTAATGCAAAACTATCCCAAAGCACGGGAAACCAAGATTGGCCCGGAGAACATCGGAACTATTTTGAGCGAGTACATTCATTCTGAAGGAATGTACACACGGGATAGGGTAAGCAAGTTAGACCCCTATGTGGATTTGGTGATATGGGGCGAGCAAAAAGACTCTATCTATACAATTGACTTAGATGGAAATGAATTTGATGTAAAAGTAATTCGTCTTGATGACTTTTTAACCAAAGGGTGGACTGAATATGCCACCTTGGGCTCCCACTTTTCTGGAGGATGGACCCAAGATGATGGCATTTATTATGTGGATGAAAGTTACGACATCAGTTCTGAAGAATTTAAAGTAAGTCTAATTGCACATGAGGCACGGCATTTTTTGGACCATCAAAAGTATCCAGATATGCCCAATGCCGAAATGGAATACAGAGGTAAACTCACAGAGCTATCATTGGCAACGGAAAGTATGTATGACCTTATTTCGTTTTTTATCAGAAATGCAGTGGAAGAAAGCGAAGTAGCCCATTCGGCAGCAAATTATAAGTTGATCCACAACCTGTCACAGACTATTTTCAAAGAAGATTTTGTTAGCGATATGAATCAATGGAAATCAATTGATGTCAATTCCATAAATGAGGTTGCCGCGAAGCTGTTGAATTCAGAAATGTAGCATTCTTATTGATACCCCACGGGAACTTGAAAAAGCCTGCTGTCAACGGGGTTACTGTCTCCAACTAAATCAATCATCTCATACCGAAAAGAACCTTGGTCATAAACAGCCCAATTGGGAACGGAAAGATTTCCAAACTTTTTCATAGGGCCGAAAGTGTATCTGAATTGAGGGGTTTCCCAAACTAAAGGCTCACTTTTGCCATTAAGCACCACACTTCCGCCAACGTCGCCCTCTGTGGTTAGAAATTCAATTTTGACCCCTGTTGGAATATCGGTCTCCCCCATTTTTATCTCAAAAGGAAATTCACCTTTAGCCACGGAATGCGCAATGCGATAAATGTTGAATGGTGCTCGCTTCAAAGCATTTTGATACGACTCCTCACTTTGTGAAAATGTCCCATTATGTATGGACCAATAACCATGTTCTGGACTATAAGCCCGATATCGTTCAAAATCCTCACTTTTCATTCGCACCCATGAGCGAGGGCCTGTAAGGTCAATAATTTCATCCTCTATATAACTGCCCCGGTTTATAGGGTACCACTTGTGTTGAAATCTGAGTTGACTCAATCGGCCCCATAACTCCAAACCACCCATAGTTCTTATCATTTCCTTTAAATGTGTAATGGCCTCTTCGTCTCCTTGAAGGGATTTTTGACTCCAAGTTTGAGGTGAACACAAAATCATTGCTAAAAAGAGACATTGGGTAATTTTTTTCTTCCAAATCATCGTAATGTTATTCTATACGCATGAAGCTATAGGGATAACTTTTCAATCGTGATTTTTAGTGATAAAATTGGCTAGGGGTGAGATAAGTATTCCTTTTTTGTGATTCCGCAATGCTTAATTCGTAATCAATGGTCCAGGGAAACCATATTTGACAACTTGTCTTACGATTAATTTATACTGCATATTAACCTATAAAGCTCTTAAGCAAAAATGAAAAAACCCCTTAAATCTTTGATTTAAGGGGTTTTCTGTTGGCCTACAAGGACTCGAACCTTGAACGACTGAACCAAAATCAGCTGTGTTACCAATTACACCATAGGCCAGTACCACATTTGAGCGTGCAAATTTATAACAAACTTTGGTTTCGACAAATATTTTAGCAAGATTACACGCTAATTTTCGCTACTTTGCTGTTAAAGCTTTTCCAAAAAGGGTCAACCTTCTCTCTTATATTTACTAAATTCGCCACAACTTGGTTAACCACCATCTCTATGTTTGCAAAAGACTTCAAAAAATGGGATACCATCCTTGGGTGGATTTCCTTCGCCATAGCCTTTATTGTTTACGCCATAACCGTTGAACCCACCGGAAGTTTTTGGGATGCTGGGGAATACATTTCAACCTCCGCAAAACTACAGGTAGGACACCCGCCAGGAGCTCCTCTCCTACAAATGATTGGCGCCTTTTTTGCCATGTTTGCGTTTGGAGACCCTTCAAAAATAGCGCTCATGGTCAATGCCGTATCTGTAGTGTCCAGTGCTTTTGCCGTACTCTTCACTTTTTGGACCATAACCAACTTGGTGCAAAAAATGATTGCCAAAGACAAAACCGTCACCAATAGCAAGGCCATTGCTATCTTGGGCAGTGGGCTGGTTGGGGCATTGGCGTTTACCTTTTCAGACAGTTTTTGGTTCAACGCTGTGGAGACGGAAGTGTATGCCATGGCCAGTCTTATTATGGCACTCTTGCTTTGGCTGGGCCTAAAATGGACTGACAATCTGGATGACCCGAGGGGGCATCGGTGGCTTTTACTTATCTGTTTCTTGATCGGACTCACCTTTGGAATCCAATTCATGGGCTTTTTGGCCATTCCTTCCATTGGATTACTGTACTACTTCAAAAAATATAAGAACACAACCGCAAAGAATTTCCTTTTGGCCAATATCATTGTAGTGGCCATATTAATGCTGGTCTATAAATTTTCACTCACCTATGTCTTGGAACTCTTTGGTTGGAGCGAGGTCTTTTTTATCAATGAAATTGGGCTACCCTTTAATTCGGGGACCATTATCATGGGACTACTTTTTGTCGCTGCCTTTTACTTTGGACTTCGATATACCCGAAAGCATAATTATTATTCGGCCAATACCATTGTACTTTGTATGATGTTTGTCTTTCTCGGTTTCTCATCTTGGTTGATGCTGCCCATTCGTGCCAATGCCAAAACCGTGGTCAATGAAAATAACCCCGCCGATGCCCGTGCCCTTTTGGCCTATTACAACAGGGAGCAATATCCCGGTGTGGAAAGCCCTTTCTATGGGGCATATTATTCCGACACCTTTGCCCCTGCCGGAGAGGATATCGATGAAAGCCCCAAATATGAAAAAGACCTAAAACTGGGCAAATATGTTATTGTAAACCACTACAAAGGCGCCTTACAGGGACCCAACGAAAAACATGTGGGTTTACTGCCCCGAATGTGGAGCGACCAACATGCCGAAAATTACATGCGCTATTTTGGCCCTTTGGATTTCCGAATAAAATCAGAATATATTTCCAATAACGAATTAAGGGATGCCGTTGGCCAATTTAAGGCCGCCTATTCCCAGGGGGAACTGGACTCCGAGCAATACATCCGTTTTTTACGGGAATTTGGAGAATACATTGAGGTGGAACCCCCAACTGTGTGGCAAAACATAAAATACCTCTTCGAATTCCAATTTGGGTATATGTACATGCGGTATTTTATGTGGAATTTTGTGGGTCGACAGAACGATGTGCAAGGCAGGTATGATGAAAATGGCCATTGGCTCAGCGGTATTGGTTTTATGGATAGTCTTAGGTTGGGCAGCCAGAAAAACCTTCCCAGCGATTGGGAAAACAACAAAGGACGAAATACCTATTTCTTCTTGCCTTTACTTTTGGGAATCATTGGAATTGTCTTCCAGATTTCCAAAAACCCCAAACACTTTTGGGTGCTATTGGTGTTTTTTCTGTTTACCGGACTCGCCATCCAGTTTTACACCAACCCCTACATTTTCCAACCTAGGGAAAGGGATTATTCCCTTGTAGGCTCTTTCTACATTTTCTGTATTTGGATTGGCATTGGTGTGTATGGTCTGTTCGATGAATTCAAAAAGTTCATCTCACCCAAGATAGCAGCCCCGGCAATTGCAACAATCTGTCTTTTGGCAGTTCCGCTGCTCATGGGCTTCCAAAATTGGGATGACCATGATCGTTCTGGTCGCTACACAGCACCTGCCACGGCAAAGGCCTATCTGGACTCCTGTCAAGAAGATGCAGGCGCCATTTTATTTACTATTGGGGACAACGATACATTCCCCTTGTGGTATGCCCAGGAAATTGAAGAGTACCGAACAGATGTCCGAATTGTGAACACCAGTCTTTTTGCAACGGATTGGTACATTGACCAAATGAAGCGGAAGGCTTATGAAAGTGATGCGATTCCCTCTCAGCTCACCCATGATAAATACCGATACGGAACACGTGATGCCATTTATTACCGAGGCATTACGGATAACCGATGGAGTATCCAAGATTTTATGAACTGGGTGGGAAGCGATAAGCCTCAAACCAAATTTGGGCATATTTTGGAAAATCAAGGTGCAGACATCAGCGAATATCCCCAAAGCACTTTGGATATCATCTATTATCCCACCAACAAAATCCGCATTCCGGTAAACAAAGAGAATGTTTTGGAAAGTGGTTTGGTCAAAGAAAAGGATTCCGCTTTGATTGTGGACTATATTGATATTGACCTCCCACAGAGCATTTTGCCCAAAAACAGGATTTTAATGCTGGACCTTATTGCCAACAACGATTGGAACCGTCCAATTTACTTCTCTGGAGGAAGTTTTGACAGTGCCGAATACATTTGGATGAAGGATTACCTTCAACTGGATGGACTGGCCTATAAATTGGTTCCCATTAGAACCGAAAACCGCAACTCTTTTGAAATGGGCCGTATTGATACTGATTTGATGTACGACATTGTCAAAGGATGGGATTGGGGCAATTCAGGAAGTGAGTACATCTACCACGATCCCCAGACCCGTTCACAAGGATTGTCGTTCCGAAGTAATTTGGCACGTTTGATGGAACAACTCATCGCCGAAAACAAAATTGACAAGGCCAAGGACATCATCGATACTGCCATGACCAACATGCCTGTAGATCATTATGGATTCTACGCCTTTGTGGAACCCTTTGTGGATGGCTATTACAAAGTAGGAGAGACGGAAAAGGCCCGTGCACTTTTTGAAAAACTCAAAAGTGTCTACCAAGAGCATTTGGAATATTACTCCAGTGCCCCTTTGGATGAACAATATGAAAAAATAGACGATATTTTGGCCGATATGCAGGCCTATCGTAGAAATATCGATATCCTTATTGAAAACCAAGATAAGGATTTGGCAGAGTCCGAGACCATCATCTTTAATGAGTATATTGACAAGTTCTCGCAATTTGTGGGCGAAGAAGAGGAAGACGTATTGGAAGAGCCCATTCTAGAACCCAATCCGGATTTGGAAGATTCCATCCCGTTGGATACCATTGAAGCCGTGCAGGATGGCGCCCAGATAGAACCATAAAAAAAGCGAGGTGAAAACCTCGCTTAAATATATTCGTTCAAAATGCCGATCAGCGTATTGGCGTCCTGTTCGCCGCTCTGTCGCCAGACCATTTCTCCTTTTTTATAGATCATCAGTGTGGGCAATCCCTTAATACGAAGTGCTTGTGAAAGCTCCTTGTTCTTGTCCACATCTATTTTTATTACTTTTCCTTTATCGCCAAGAGCCGCCGCTACATCGCGTAAAACAGGGTGCATGGAAGTGGACTGTTCGTTCCACTCTGCGTAAAAGTCCAACAGCACAGGGACCTTTAAATCTATGAGTTCGCCAAACTTTGACATGTATTCACTGGTTTACAGCCAAAAGTAAGAAAAATTGTTAAAGTTTTACATCAAGTCAACGCTTTACGATATTGACTCTCGTTAAATTCACGTTAAACCTTTCGGTGCCGTATAAGCTTAATGTCAAATCATGTGTTAATCAAAAAAACACATCAAATAAATCTTCAGCATTCTTATGTCCTGAAAAAATCAATTGAACTTAAGATTACTAGCCGAATTATTCTGTTGCGACCATTTTACAAAATCCGGCTTCCAAACAAGCATTTACTAGCGCACAACTAGTTTCCACCCCATCCATAAAACAACAATCTATTCGTTGGCAATCCAAGTTCGGATTAATTTTCCTTGCAAGTTCGGAAAATTCAGGTGAGGTGGATGTTACTTCCATACCTTCCACCTGTTCAGGTTTCTCATCACAGCAGCTAGAAATAGAAAATGCCATAAACAGCATCAACATTTTAATGAAGATTGTTTTTTTCATAATAAAAAAATTTTGTTGGTTAACTATTGTTGACAATACTTAAATCCGTGTCCTATGTCAAACACAAAGAATGGATAAGTAAAAATGTATAAGGAGGGAATTAAATGTAAAGTACAAAAAAATAAGAAAAAAAATATACTTTTTCCTATAAAAATGTAGCCTATTTCTTTCTTTTTAAGCTGAGATAAATTTCACTGATGTGTTATTGACTGAATAGTAGGGTATGCGAAAGTTACTCTATATGTTGCTTAATCAAACAGTTTCGACTTAAACCAAGCCTCTCTTCTTAAGGGTAATTACAGAGATTTCAGGCCAAATTCCAAACCGACCGGGATAGCCTATAAATCCGAAACCACGATTCACATTGATGAACTGATCTAACTCTTTGTAAATACCTGCCCAGTACTTGTAACGCCATTTCACCGGACTCCATTTTACCCACCCGGGAATCTCCACCCCAAACTGCATTCCGTGGGTGTGACCGCTCAACGTCAAATGGAAATGGTAGTCATCTTGCAACACCACATCCTCCCAATGTGAGGGATCATGGCTCAGTAATATTTTAAAATCATCTTTATGGATTCCGTCCTTGGCTTTTTCCAAATCACCGGCCTTTTTAAAGCCACCGCGGCCCCAGTTCTCCACACCGAGTAAGGCAATTTTTTGCCCGTCTTTTTCCAAATAGCGATTGGTGTTCAACATCAAATCAAAGCCCATTTCATGCTGCATGGCCATGAGGTCTTCCAAGTTTTGGGCCTTGGCCTCTTCGGTTTCCCAAGAAGCATAATCTCCATAATCATGGTTACCCAAAATGGAAAATACTCCATCCTTAGCCTCCAAACGGGAAAAAACCTCTTTCCAGGGTTCAAGCTCATTAGAGCGGTTGTTGACAATATCCCCAGTAAAGAAGATCACATCACTTCGTTGTTCGTTGACCAGATTAACGCCGTATTCAACTTTTTTATAATCATCAAAACTTCCACTGTGCACATCGGAAATCTGTGTAATCTGATAGTTGTGGAACGCATCGGGCAGGTCATCGAACTCCAACTCATACTTTAACACCTGATAATTGTATTTTCCACGGTACATGCCATATAACAAAGCTCCAAAGGGCAATGCTGCCAAGCCTAAGGCCAGACCACTTACAAATATTCTTCGCGAAGGGAAATAACCCGCATCAGGGTTGGAAACCCCAACAATCTTATTATATCCAAAGCCTATTAATCGTACTATGTCCTCTAACAGAAGGAAGAACCCCAACACCAAGGCCAGCAAAAAGAACGCGGCAAAAATACTTCCCGCTATAGCTGCGGTACCCTTAAACCCATCTCCCGAATCATAGGTGATTACCTTTACGGTCAAAAAAATCAAGGCACCCAAAAATAGCGCTATGTAGGTCCAGTGCACCAATGGACTTTTGAACAAGGTGCGAAATGCTTGAAAGCCATAAATAGCCAACACCACATACAAGATTGCCAAAACGATAAATCGGGACATACAATTTTTTTACAAAATTAAGGCTAATATGCTATTGAGCAGGGCTTTTCACTATTATTTAACGGCCTGTACCACACTTTGAATCAACAAAGTATTGGTGATACCCACTTGATTTTCCACCAAATGTTTTGCTGAATTCATGCTGATTTTTCCCGAAACATCCACTGGATTCCCAAAAGTGACCCCCGATAAATGGATAGCACCAAGTCCGGCTACCTTAAAGTCCCGAGCATTGCTGAGATTGATGCCCCCACCCGCCATGATTGAGATGGAAGCTTGTTTTTGCCATTCCTTTAGTGTTTCAATTCCTTTTTCTGCAGATGGATGCCCGCCAGAGGTCAAAATGGTGTCCACACCCAAGTTTCCCAATTTGTTTATTGCCCTGGTAGGCTCGGCCACCCAATCAAATGCGCGATGAAACGTAAAATGCATAGGTTTTGACAATTCCACCAACTCTCGGGTTCCCTCTACATCAATCGTAAAATCATTGTGGAGCATTCCTGATACAATCCCGTCCACCCCCAAATTCTTGCACGCCTCAATATCCGCCTTCATCACCTCAAATTCTGCTATGGAGTAATGAAAATGTCCACTACGTGGACGGATGAGCACATGTACTGGAATATCCAACCGCTGTTTCACCAGTTTAATCAATCCCGCGGAAGGCGTAATGCCCCCTACTCCAAGTTCGGAACAAAGTTCAATCCGATCGGCACCAGCCCTTTGGGCATTTAAGGCTGATTCCAACGAATTGGCACAAACTTCTACAAGCATATTGCTATATTTATCACCCTTAAAAGTAAACATCCCTTTCCATGAAGCGACGCAAATTCCTTAAAAATTCCAGCCTAACCACGGTTGGAATTGTATCGGCCTCTGCCCTAACCTCCTGCAAAACAGAAAACAAGCCTGAGGAAATTCCTCTGCCACCAACTGAACCTATTAAACCCATTGTGGTCTGTACCTGGAATTTTGGCAATGCCACCAGTAAGGCTTGGGAAATCTTGAGCAAAGGTGGTAATGCATTGGATGCCGTAGAGCAAGGTGTTAGGGTGGAGGAAGCCGATGAGACCAATGAAACTGTAGGTAAAGGTGGTAGACCAGACCGTGATGGAAATGTTACGTTGGATGCCTGCATCATGGATAAAGATGGGAATTGTGGCTCGGTGGTCTATCTTCAAAATATTGTACACCCAGTTTCGGTAGCCCGAAAAGTAATGGAAGAAACACCACACATTCTATTAGCAGGGAAGGGCGCAGAAAAATTTGCTTATGAGCAAGGGTTTGAAAAAGAAGACCTGCTGACCGAAAGTACACGACAACAATACCAAGAGTGGTTGAAAACTTCAAAGTATGAAACCACCATCAACATAGAAAACCACGATACCATTGGCATGTTGGCCATTGATGCAAATGGTGATATTTCTGGAGCTTGTACCACCAGTGGTATGGCCTATAAAGTTGCCGGTCGTGTTGGAGATTCTCCCATTATCGGTGCTGGATTGTTCGTGGATAACGAAGTGGGAGGCGCTACTGCCACCGGAGTTGGTGAAGAGGTCATCCGTACCGTGGGTAGTTTCTTGATCGTGGAGTTAATGCGGCAAGGGAAAAGTCCACAAGAAGCCTGCGAGGAAGGCGTAAAACGTATCATGAAGAAAAATGAAGGTCGCGATGATTTCCAGATTGGCTTTTTGGCCATCAATAAACATGGGGAAACTGGCGGATATTGTGTCCATCCCGGATTTACCTACAGAGAATACAGCGAAAAAGGACATGAAAATCGCCAAGTGAGGAGTTTTTATAGTTAGAACCAAGAGCGCTGCGCTGATAGATACAAGAGGCAGACCGCTACGCTGATAGACAAAAGAACCAAGACATCTTGATTCTTGAACTTGAACTTGGCACTTGAACTTGACACTTGTTTCTTGACTCTTGTCTCTATTTTCTAGGTTCTTTTTTCTACTTTTAAAACCTGCCTTTGATTATTGCACATTGCTAATTGTTAATTGCTAATTGAACAACATGTCTGACCAAAAAAGACTTTTTCTCCTTGATGCCTATGCCTTAATTTTCCGAGGATACTACGCACTCATTAAAAATCCACGAATCAACTCCAAAGGGATGGACACCTCGGCAATTATGGGGTTTGTAAATTCTCTTTTTGACGTGATTAAACGGGAACAACCCGACCATTTGGCGGTGGCTTTTGACAAAGGAGGTAGTGTGGAACGCACCGAACTGTTTGAAGACTACAAAGCCAACCGGGATGAAACCCCAGATGCCATCAAGATTGCCGTTCCGTATATCCAACAGATTTTGAAGGCCATGAAAATTCCTATTGTGGAATTGGAGGGCTACGAGGCCGATGACCTTATTGGAACCATCGCCAAACAGGCCGAAAAAGAAAACTACAAAGTTTTTATGGTGACACCGGACAAGGATTTTGGGCAGCTCGTCAGTGAAAATATTTTTATGTATCGCCCTGCGCGAATGGGCAACGGTATTGAAATCTGGGGCATCCCCGAAGTTCAAAAACGCTTTGGGGTCAAGCGCCCAGAACAGGTAATTGACTATTTGGGAATGATGGGCGATGCCAGCGACAATATTCCTGGTCTTCCCGGAGTGGGCGACAAGACCGCCAAAAAGTTTCTTGAGCAATTCGATTCGTTGGAAGGACTTTTGAGCAACACAGACCAGCTGAAGGGCAAGATGAAGGAAAAGGTGGAGGAGAATGCCGAATTAGGTCGACTTTCCCGCCAATTGGCAGAGATTAAAATTGATTGTGATGTGCAATTCCATGCCGAAGATTACGAAATGTGCCCTCCCGATGCCGAAGAAGTACAGAAAATCTTTGAAGAACTGGAGTTTCGGAGGTTGCGGGAACAATTCGTGAAACTGTTTTCAGGTGAGGTAGAACCTACTACCCAAGTGACCAGCACCGAAACCGCAAAGCAAGAGGCCAAAGTGGCCGGAAGTGGGCAGTTTACCCTGTTTGGGGGCGACCCTACCGAAGCCGCAGCCACCATTAAGGACGTGAGCGGCCGAAAGACCATTGCCGATGTTGAACATTTTTACCAAATGGTTCAGCCCGGGTTGGCCATGGAATTGTTTTTGAAAAACCTGATGCAGCAAACCTCGGTTTGTTTTGATACGGAGACAACCTCTATCAACCCTCTGGAAGCCGAATTGGTGGGTATCGCCTTTAGTTGGGAAGTGGGCAAGGGCTTTTATGTTCCCTTTCCTGAAACAAAGAACGACGCCATGCCCCTTATTGAAAAGCTGCGACCTTTCTTTGAAGCGGAGAACATTGAAAAAATCGGGCAGAACCTCAAGTACGACATCAAAGTGATGCTGAACTACGGTGTGGAAGTCAAAGGAAAACTGTTTGATACCATGTTGGCCCATTACCTCATCAATCCCGATATGCGGCATAATATGGATGTACTTTCGGAAACTTACCTCAATTACACGCCCGTTTCCATCACAGAACTCATCGGTAAAAAAGGAAAGAACCAATTGAACATGCGGCAGGTGCCTCTGGAAAAACAAACCGAATATGCCGTGGAGGATGCCGATGTTACCTTTCAATTGGCACAAAAGTTCAGGCCGGAGTTGAAGGAAGCCCAGACCGACAAACTTTTTGAAGAAATTGAAGTGCCCTTGCTTCGTGTACTCGCCGATATGGAACGGGAGGGCATTAATCTGAATGAGGATTTTTTAAAAGACCTCTCAACTGCGCTTGAAACGGACATTGCGGAACTGGAGAAGAAAATTTATGAAGATGCCGGTGAGGAATTCAACATTGCTTCACCCAAACAGTTGGGCGACATCCTTTTTGGAAAACTAAATCTGGTGGACAAACCCAAAAAGACCAAAACCGGGCAGTACTCCACTTCGGAAGATGTGCTTTCTTACTTGGCCAAGGACCATGAAATCATTCAAAATGTGTTGGATTACCGTGGACTTGCCAAACTCAAAAGCACCTATGTGGATGCGCTTCCCAATGAAGTTCAAAAAGAGACAGGCCGGGTGCACACGGACTATATGCAAACCGTGGCCGCTACAGGTCGATTGAGTAGCAACAACCCCAACCTGCAGAATATCCCTATCCGAACTGAACGGGGTCGGCAAGTGCGAAAGGCCTTTATCCCACGGGATGAAAACTACGTTTTGCTCGCTGCGGATTATTCCCAGATAGAATTGCGGATTATTGCGGCCTTGAGCGAGGAAGACACCATGATTTCCGCTTTTAAACATGGGGAGGACATTCATGCTTCCACCGCATCCAAAGTCTTTAATGTCCCTATTGAGGAAGTGACCCGCGAACAGCGTAGCAATGCCAAAACGGTGAATTTTGGGATTATTTATGGGGTTTCAGCCTTTGGGTTGAGCAACCAAACGGATTTGAGCCGTACCGAGGCCAAGGAGCTTATCGACACCTATTATAAGACCTATCCTAAATTGCGTAATTACATCAGTGAGCAAATCGATTTTGCCCGTGACCATGGCTATGTGCAGACCATTTTGGGTCGACGACGCTATTTAAAGGACATCAACGCGGGGAACCAAGTGGTACGCGGAGCTGCGGAACGTAACGCTGTGAATGCGCCCATTCAGGGAAGTGCGGCGGACATCATTAAAATTGCGATGATCAACATCCACAAAAAGCTTTCCGAAGGAAAATACAAAACCAAAATGTTGTTGCAAGTACATGATGAATTGGTATTTGATTGCTACAAACCTGAATTGGAGGAAATGAAGGAACTGATTAAATCTGAAATGGAAAACGCCTACAAACTTTCCGTGCCCTTGGATGTGGAGGTGGGTATTGGTGAGAACTGGTTGGAGGCGCACTAATCTTAAAAGCACTTGGGGTTTAATAGAAAAATAATATGGAAGAATTGCAATTTACTGGTGGAGCTCGTATAGGAAGTGCCAATGCAACTTTCCCATTTGCAACCTTAAAAGTGAATAAAAATCGATTGGAGTTAAATGCCTCTATTGTTGGAAATCTTATTTTTCAACCTGCGGATGTTGTTTCAATTGAACCTTATACCATGATTCCTATTCTGGGGCAGGGTATAAAAATTAATCACAACGTTTCCACATATAAAGAGAGAGTCATTTTTTGGACTTTTAAAGACCCGAATGAAGTCATCAAGCAAATCCAACAAACGGGATTCCTAAGTAACCAAAATGCTTCTGTGCAACAAATGGACAGAGCAATAGCGGAAAAACAGGTCAAGGGAGGATTTCCTATAAAAAAAGGCTTCGCTATTGGGGCCATAGTGGTTTGGAACTTACTTTTCCTCTCTGATTTTGTTCCGTTCTTTCTTCAAAAAACAGATGGGACCCCCATTGGAAATGGTGTTTTAGCAGCAGTTGGATTGCTATTTTTGAGCGCATTGTTCAGTCTTATTTCAGGAGACTTTAGGAGACTCATCTTAAAGGAGGGGCGTGAACTTGATGATATCAAGAAATTTGCAATTTTCACCTTGATTATTAGTGGGTTAATGCTGCTACAATTTTTATCAATGATAAAGTTTATGAATTAGCTATTGGCTAAAAATCCAAATGAAACCCTCCAAAATCATTCTTCCCATTATTGTGGTGTCCCAGTTTTGTTGTACATCGCTGTGGTTTGCGGGAAATGGGGCCATGCAGGATCTTGTAACCACTTTTGGTTTAACTGAAAGCGCAGTGGGACATTTAACCTCAGCAGTTCAGTTAGGGTTTATCATAGGCACCTTATTATTTGCCATTTTATCCATTGCCGACCGTTTTTCACCCTCTAAAGTATTCTTATGCTGTGCGGTATTGGGAGCTCTGTTCAATTTGGGGGTAATTTGGGAAGGGAATTCGTTGGCAAGCATCCTCGCATTTCGATTTTGCACTGGTTTTTTTCTGGCGGGCATCTATCCCGTAGGGATGAAAATAGCCGCAGATTATTTTGAAAAAGGGCTTGGCAAGTCTCTTGGGTTCTTGGTAGGCGCTTTGGTCATTGGAACCGCATTCCCACATTTATTAAAAGAAATGACTCGTGCCTTTCCGTGGAAATCAGTTTTAGTGGGTACCTCATCACTTGCTATACTGGGTGGCGTATTGATGGTAAGTTTGGTTCCGGATGGCCCCTTCCGCAAACCGAGTCAGAAACTGCACTTATCCGCTTTTTTAAGAGTGTTCCAAAATGGAAAATTTCGTTCGGCAGCCTTTGGCTATTTTGGACACATGTGGGAATTGTACGCCTTTTGGGCATTCGTACCTATCATGCTGAAAACGTATACTATGGTGCATCCCGCTGCAACCTTCAATATTCCTTTACTGTCTTTTTTGATCATTGCCATCGGTGGACTGGCTTGCGTATTGGGTGGCTATTTGGCACAAGCACTAGGAACCAAACGTGTTGCTTTTATGGCGCTCCTTCTTTCTGGAATATGCTGCTTGGTTTCACCATTGCTATTTGTCCAAACCTCGGAAATGGTATTTGTGGTATTTCTACTTTTCTGGGGGATGGTGGTCATTGCAGATTCACCCTTATTTTCCACTTTGGTGGCCCAAAATGCCTCCCCAGAACTCAAAGGTACCGCCCTGACCATTGTCAACTGTGTGGGATTTGCCATTACCATTGCTAGCATTCAATTACTGAATGTGTTGCTAACTTTCACCTCATCCAATAGCACTTATATGGTTTTGGCCTTGGGTCCCATTTTGGGCTTATGGGCTTTGTTTCAAAAAAAGTGAAGCTGTGATTTCCCGCTTGAATGATTCAGATGAATCAACAATCCTTCAAAATGCTAACTTTAATGGCTATTAAGTAAAATCCTTAGATGAAACTCACCATATTTATTGCCATTATTATTTTCCTAAGATATCTGGTTCCCCGATTGGTGGATTTTGGGGCACCTGAAAGAACAGAAAGAAAAAGCGAGTGGGACTACCGTGTAAAATTCGCAAAACTCAACAAGGAGAAATTTGAAAAGGCCAACCAAGAGGAAAAGGAGGAATTACTTTACTATTACACCCATAAAATTAGGAAAGCGCATAATTATAGTAATGCTTCTTTTCGGAACATGCCCAAACCCCTTCAAGTAGTTTGGTTAATCAATGAACTTGAAACAGAGGTAAACAATGGTGGATTTTCGCAGTTTTTCTTTAATTCATCTGGTCGCTATACGGAAGAAACCCTAGAAGCTCTGGAGGCCATTGGTGCCAAACACAATTATCAATTATTGCTCAATGCGGTCCAAACCGTTACCAAAAGTAATGAGAGAATCAAAACTGGTGAAATAAATAAGCTTATTGAATCATCTGACCTTTATAATCATGAAAAATTAGAGGAAAAGATGTATGAACTGGACGAAAAGTTTTATGAGTACAAAGAGGACTTTTCAACATTAAAAATGAACTACATTGAAAAGTACAAAAACGACCTCTGGAAAGAATTGGAAGAAAAATATGGAAGTGAATAAATTATCCTTACAGTTGTCAAAATTGATATGACTTTTGCACAAATCGACACTTTCAATTCATGGCTTAAAGCAAATAAGTATCTCATTTACATTGTATTGATTCTTTAAAAAATCCTTCAAAACCAATCCAACTATTTTATACCTTCCATTAAAAATTCAAGGATATAAAATGATTCATCCCGATACAGAATTACGTTTTATCAGCAATGAAATTGGCTATGGCGTAGTGGCTACCAAGTTCATTCCCGCAGGCACCATTACTTGGGTACTGGACCAATTAGATCGCGAGTTCACCCCACTGGAACTCCAACAAATGGACCCTACCTACCAAAACATTCTCGATACCTATACCTTTCGCAACAACAAGGGCAACTATATTCTTTGTTGGGACAATGGACGGTATGTGAACCACAGTTTTAACTCCAACTGCCTCACCACCGCATACGATTTTGAGCTAGCCATCCGCGACATTCAACCTGGGGAGCAACTCACAGACGATTATGGCTACCTCAACATTCCCCTGCCCTTTAGAGCTGCCGATGAGGGTACCCGCCGTAAAATTGTCTACCCAGATGACCTATTGAAATACTACAAGGTCTGGGACAAAAAAATTGAGAAGGTGTTTGGGAATATCACAAAATTGCAACAGCCCTTACGCCCCCTGCTTACCAAAGGCTTATGGAATCAGGTTGAGCGTATTGTTGCAGGAAAGGAGGAACTGGATTCCATCCTTACCAATTTTTATGATGAGAACATAGAAAAATAATGGGTAACTTGTTACAAGTACAATTTTCGCCCATGATTCAAGAAAATGAGCAGGTCTTGCAAAACTTACTTCCCAAGGATAAGGAGACTGAGTTGCTGGCTATAAGTCAGCCTAAAACCCTAAAGGCCCACGAATATTTTATCCGAGCAGGGGAAGTACCCAAAAATTTTGCCTTTGTGATTTCCGGACTCTTTAGATATGTATACATTACCCCAAAAGGGAACGAATTTACCAAGGGCCTTATCATGGAACATGATTTCATCAGCTCCTACTCGGCAATGACCTCCAATTCTCCCTCCCATTTTTTTATTGAGGCCATGGAAAATGCGGAAATATTGACCATTTCTTACCAAAAATGGCTTGTTTTGATGGAAACAGACGTTTTTTGGACGAAGTTTTTGCTAAAATCGATTGAAAAAGGATTTTCCAAAAAAGAAAAAAGGGAACGAGATCTCTTATTGTTGAATGCCAAAACTCGATATAAAGACTTTTTGGAGGAATATCCGGGTATCGAGAAAAGAATCAATCAAACCATAATCGCCTCCTATCTGGGGATACAGCCCGAAAGTTTAAGTCGTCTTCGAAAAAATATGCTCTCTTAACATACATCAATGCACCGCTGGTTTTGTGCATATACTTTAGCTGCATAGTAATCATAAATCCAAAACAATGAAACTATCTGGTAACACCATTTTAATCACCGGCGGAAGTTCGGGCATTGGCCTGGAACTCAGCAAACGATTAATCCAGCAAAAGAACAAGGTCATCATTTGCGGGCGTTCACAGTACAAACTAAATGAGGCCAAAAAACAACTTCCTCAACTTGAAACTGTACAATGCGACCTATCCAATAAAGTGGAATGTACAAATTTGGTGCAATGGGTTATAACTCATTATCCAGACATTAATGTCCTTATCAACAATGCGGCTCTTGTACACAAAGTAGATTTTTTGACCACGGATAACATCATGGAAATGGCCGAACTTGAAATGGAAACTAACTTTATGGCGCCCATCCGATTGATACATGGCCTTTATCCACAACTCCAAAAGAACGGCAACGCTAAAATTGTCAATATTACCTCAGGATTAATATACACCCCTAGGGTCGCCTATCCTTTTTACAATGCCACAAAGGCAGCCCTCCATTCCTTCACCCAAATCTTTCGGAAAAGTACCAAAACCTCCGAAGTTGACATCGTGGAAGTGATGTTCCCTGCGGTGGATACGCCTTGGCACAAAGGCAAGCCACCAAAAATCGCCATATCAACCAGCAGAGCTGTTGATGACATGCTCGCTGGATTAAATAAAGGAAAACAAGAAATCAGAATCGCAGGGGTGAAACTACTGTATTGGATATCCAGAATTGCTCCAAAATTTGCCTTCAAAAAGGTGAATACTCTAAAGGACGCATAAAAAAAGGCACCTTAAGGTGCCTTTTTCATTCTATTTCATAGCAATATTAATTCCCAAAACTGTTTGCCAATCTTGGCCTTGGGGTTTTGTTTCCTTTAAATAGGTCCAAAAAGGGTTTAAAGTGACTGCTCCATTTATAAGGAACAAAATCAAACCACAATTTTACCTCCGGTCCTTCATTGCCTTCTATCTGAAGTCCATTTTCAATGATAAAGTCCAAACGACCAAAGTGATCGGCCGATTCTTGCACACCATC
The DNA here is from genome assembly GCF_017313225.1 of Allomuricauda sp. CAU 1633. Lineage (GTDB taxonomy): Bacteria > Bacteroidota > Bacteroidia > Flavobacteriales > Flavobacteriaceae > Flagellimonas. The sequence goes on from NZ_JAFLNE010000003.1 coordinate 463,149, forward strand.
CCAGTATCGAAACTGGTTGCCTTCATTTGCCAAATAGAAACGCAACTTGGTATACGTTCCTTCAGGAAGTGAAACCACATTTTTGGAGCGCAAAAACTGTCCAGATGAAATCCCTCGAAGGGTAACTGCACTTTGGCCCGGAAAATCTGCAACCGTATGTTCATTACCCGCTGCATCAAAAGCAGAAAACTGGGTAATGTTCAACATCATATCGGAAACATGAAGCTCTGTTGCGGCTTCGCTTTTCAAAATCAATTCTTTGACAGCTTTATCCCTGTTCTCCACTTGATTCAACAAATCAAATGAGAATGGTACACTCTGCCACTTATTCGGATAAATTCTCTTTTTTTCCATAACACTGTATATTAAATTATACACTGCAAAATTGCGGCTGATTTTCTGCCCGTGCTTCTATAAAATTCACCAGTTTCTATGCTGTATTGTCCTAAATATTGTTTTTAAGTTTATTTTAGGTTAAAATTTTACAAAAAAGTGTCTCTATCTTTATCCTTCAACTGTGTAATGACATGAAAATCAACTACATTTTTTTGTTATTGGCCCTTTTGGCAGAGATTATTGGTACTGTTGGAGGCTTTGGGTCATCGGTATTTTTTGTGCCCTTGGGTAATTTTTACTTTGATTTTTACTCCGTACTCGGCATGACGGCCATTTTTCATTTGTCCAGTAACGTGAGTAAGATTTTCCTCTTTAAAAAAGGATTGGACAAAAAGTTACTGCTGTACATTGGTGCTCCCTCTGTACTTTTTGTTATCATCGGTGGATTTCTATCGAAAATTGTGGATGGACTTATGCTCACCATTGTGTTAGGGGTATTCTTGGTGGTCTTTAGCCTATTCTTCCTGATTAAAAGTGAGGTGGTAGTACTCCCCAATAAAAAGAACGCCATTATTGGCGGTACACTTTCTGGTTTTTCTGCCGGATTGTTAGGCACAGGTGGTGCAATTCGGGGACTGACCATGGCCGCCTTCAATCTGGAAAAGAATGCCTTTATCGCCACTTCGGCCTTTATTGATTTTTTGATTGATTTTTCCCGGACCTTTGTTTATTACGATAATGGGTATATCGGCAAGCAAGAACTCACCTATCTTCCTTTTCTTTTTGCCATTGGTTTGATAGGAACGTATTTAGGAAAAAGAATCTTAGTCTATATTCCCCAAGAACGGTTCCGGAAATTAAGTTTGCTTTTTGTACTGCTCATTGGTTTGGCTACCATTGTCCAGTTGACCATAAAGCATTGGGGGCAACTCGCATTTTAATATACCATACTATTGACTAAAAGTTCATCAACCTATACACCCATGAAAAAAATTATACTCTGTTTAGCACTTATCACCTTCATCTTGGGTTGTAAAAATTCTGAAAAACAAGTAGTTGAAGACAAACCACCACAAATCATCAATCCTAAATTGGATTTTAAACCCAATATCGTATGGATTGTCGCCGAAGATTTAAGTCCTTATATTCCAGCTTTTGGCGATAGCACTATTGTAACCCCAGCCTTGAATCAATTGGCCGCCGAAGGCGTTTGCTACGATAATTTTTTTTCGCCCCATCCCGTTTGTGCTCCCGCTCGCGCTGCAATCATCACCGGGATGTATGCCAATAGTATTGGAGCCAGCCACATGCGTACTGGGCCTTGGTTCAGTGACACTGTTTCTGACGAGGTAATCAACAACTACGCATCCAAACCTATTGAGAATATCAACTATGAAGCTGTTCCTCCTGCTGAGGTGAAAATGTTTACGGAATACCTGCGTGGTGCAGGGTATTATTGTACCAATAACAAAAAAGAAGATTACCAGTTTAGAAAAACAATGACCGCTTGGGATGAAAGCAGTGATCAGGCGCATTGGAGAAATCGACCTGATGAAACCCCATTTTTTTCCGTCTTTAATATTGAGGTGACCCACGAATCTAGAATTTGGTCAAAAGCAACTGATTCCCTTTGGGTGGATAAAAACTTGGAGGTTTCAGTACCCCCCTATCTTCCCGATACAAAAGTGGGCAAAAAGGATTTTAGGCGCATGTACTCCAACATTTTGGAGATGGATCATAAGGTCGGTCAAATTCTTGAGGATTTACAAACAGATGGACTACTAGACAGTACCATTGTGGTATGGTATACGGACCATGGAGGTCCTTTGCCCCGACAAAAAAGGTTGTTGTACGATAGCGGATTAAAAGTGCCCATGATTATTCGTTTCCCCAACGGGGAATTTTATGGACTCAGGGATAACCGAATTATAAGTTTTATTGATTTGGCGCCAACCGTACTTTCCCTTGCCGGGATTGAGCCTCCAAATTATATGGAGGGCAAGGCTTTCTTGGGGGACTATATGCGAACCGAAGAACCTGAATATGCCTTTGGCGCAGCTGACCGTTTTGATGAATTTACCGATCATATGCGTTCCGTAAGGGACAAAAAGTTTAAATACATTAAAAATTATGAGTTGGACAAACCGGTCTATTCTGATGTGGCTTATCGGAAACAAATGCCCATAATGCAAGAATTGTTACAATTAAAGAATCAAAATCAATTGACGCCAACACAAGCCTTATGGTTTAACAGTCCAAAAGCCGAAGAAGAGCTCTACGATTTGGAAAATGACCCCCATGAACTCAATAATCTAGCTGGAAATCCAGAATATAAAGACCGATTGGAAAAGATGAGGCTGGCCTGCAACGATTGGGTCAAAGAAATTGGGGATACAGGATTGCAGCCCGAAAACGAACTCATTGAAAGTTTCTGGCCCAACCAAGAGCAACCCTTGACCTCAATCCCAAAACTGGAGTTTAAAGATGGTGTATTACATATTTCATGTTCCACCGATGGAGCATCAATTGGATATCGGTTTAATTCAGATGAGTCATGGAAAATCTATAATAGTCCCATTCAGGTTCTTCAAAGCCAAAAAGTTGAAATCGTTGCAGATCGAATTGGCTATAAACGAAGTGATACCATAACCTTTAAACCCTAAAATTATTCGGAATACAACAGCTGATGCTTTTTTGGCTCTGAAATCAACTAGTCCTCAAGGGAATAATTTTCTCCCAGTTGGTCCAATACAGCCAAAAAAGTGGCAAATTCAGAGGGTTGTAGGTTTTTAACGGCCAATTTTCGCAATTGAAGGGCTTTTGGCATCACCAAATCAATCACCTCTTGCCCTTCAGGAGTCAATTCCAGTTTAAATCGTTTTTGGTCGCCTTCAAAACGGGTTTTGCTTACCCAACCTTTGCGTTCCAGTCCGCCAATTACCCGCGATGTTGTGGCTCGGTTTCGGAAGTTGCTCTGCACAATATCCCGCTGACTGGCTTCATCCCCCAATTCATAAATCCGGTGTAAAATGACCCATTGCTCAATGGTCATTTCCACATTCAATTCTTCAAAAGCACGCAAATAGGCGAACTGGATTTTTCGGAGCACCAAATCCAAGTGCAGTCCTATCCCTTGTATTTCATCTATATGATTGAGCATCTATAAACAGTTCCCACAAAAATAGGGATTCATTTTGGATGACATTCAATGGTCTACTAGTCAACAAAGCCAATTTTAACCTAAAATTTAGTTCAGAACGCATTGCTATATCCGAAAAAAAGTTATTTTTGTTGCATTAGCAACAATATAAACTCAGCACATAAAAAATACGCAAATATGGAAACAGCAACACTTCCAAAATCATCGGGCAAAGCGCAGGATTTTATGCCCATTAATGGTACAGATTACATTGAACTTTACGTAGGCAACTCCAAACAAGCGGCGCATTTCTACAAGACTGCTTTTGGATTTCAGTCCTTAGCCTACGCTGGATTGGAGACAGGCCTTAAAGACCGCGAAAGTTATGTGGTGGTACAGGATAAAATTCGCTTGGTTCTGACCTCTCCCCTTAAAAGTGGTACTGAAATCGGCAAACATATCGATTCCCATGGCGATGGCGTAAAAGTCGTGGCCCTTTGGGTGGATGATGCCACCTATGCCTACAATGCCGCTATGGAAAGAGGTGCCAAATCTTATATGGAACCCAAAGTGGAAGAGGACTCAACCGGAAAAGTGGTTCGTTCTGGAATCTACACCTACGGTGAGACGGTCCATATTTTTGTGGAACGAAAAGATTATGAAGGCGTTTTTCTTCCCGGGTTCAAAAAATGGGAAACCCCAGATTACAATCCTACCTCTACCGGCCTAAAATATGTAGATCATATGGTAGGCAATGTGGGTTGGAACAAAATGAACCACTGGGTCAATTTTTATGAAGATGTATTGGGTTTCAAAAACATCCTTTCGTTTGATGACAAGGACATTTCTACTGAGTACACCGCTTTGATGAGCAAGGTGATGAGCAACGGCAACGGACGCATCAAATTCCCCATCAATGAACCAGCCGAAGGCAAGAAAAAATCGCAGGTTGAGGAATATTTGGATTTTTACGAAGGCGAAGGCATTCAACACATTGCCGTAGCTACGGATGACATTATCAAAACCGTCCGCGATTTGAAGAGTCGTGGTATAGAATTCTTGCGTGTACCTGAAACCTATTATGAAGCCGTAACTGACCGTGTGGGAGAAATTGATGAGGATATTGCTCCCTTGAAAGAGTTGGGCATCTTGGTAGATCGTGATGATGAAGGCTATCTGCTTCAGATTTTCACCAGACCTGTGGAGCCCAGACCCACCATGTTCTTCGAAATTATACAAAGAAAGGGCGCACAATCATTTGGAAAAGGTAACTTTAAAGCACTGTTCGAAGCCATAGAACGCGAGCAAGAACTTCGAGGCACTTTGCATTAACATTGGTGGTTCATAGTTTTTGAGCTTGCACTTGATTCTTGAATTTGAACTTAAACGTAACACCATGCCTATTTACCACAATCTCGGGAAAATTCCGCAAAAACGGCATACCCAATTTGAAAAACCCAATGGCGGTCTCTATTACGAACAGCTTTTTGGAACCATTGGTTTTGATGGGATGTCATCCCTGCTCTACCATATCCATCGCCCTACACAGGTGAAGGAAATTGGAAAAGCCTTGGATGTTAGCCCCAAAATTGCAGTGGACAAGAACATCACCAGTAGAAAATTGATTGGTTTTGATGTTCAACCCAAAGATGACTTCTTGGAGGCCCGTGAACCCCTTTTGGTGAACAATGATGTTCACATAGGTTTAGCAGCTCCCAAAGAATCCATCACTGGATATTTCTATAAAAATGCCGATGCGGATGAGATGCTCTTTATCCACAAAGGGTCTGGAACGTTAAAAACCTTTTTGGGCAATATTCCTTTTGAATATGGGGATTATCTCATTATTCCAAGAGGGATGATCTATCAGATTGAATTTAATACGGAGGACAACCGCATTTTGTATGCCGAGTCCTTCCATCCTATTTACACCCCAAAACGGTACCGAAATTGGTTCGGGCAATTGTTGGAGCACTCTCCTTTCTGTGAGCGGGACTATAAATTGCCACAGGATTTGGAGGCTCATGACGAAAAAGGTGAGTTTTTGATGAAAATCAAAAAGCAGGGTATGCTGCACCAACTCGTTTATGCCACGCACCCGTTTGATGTAGTGGGTTGGGACGGTTACAACTTTCCCTACGGATTTTCCATCCATAATTTTGAACCCATTACGGGACGTGTACATCAACCGCCACCAGTACATCAAACCTTTGAGACGGGTGCCTTTGTCATCTGTTCGTTCTGCCCAAGGCTGTACGATTATCATCCCAAGGCCATTCCGGCACCCTACAACCACTCCAATATAGATTCTGATGAAGTGCTGTATTATGTGGATGGTGATTTTATGAGTCGGACGGGAATTGGTCCAGGGTACATTTCACTGCACCCAGCTGGAATTCCACATGGCCCACACCCCGGAACCTACGAGGCCAGTATCGGGAAAAAAGTAACAGAAGAGTTGGCCGTGATGATAGACACGTTCAAACCCCTAAAAGTTACTGAAAATGCCCTCAAGATTGATGATGGCAAATATTATAGCTCTTGGGTAGAGTAATCAAGTAAGTAGACGTTAGATTATAGAAATAAGACATTATCAATTCAAACTATCTAACTTCTAACTACTCATATCTAACATCTAAATAAAACATGATCATAAACATACCTGAAAATTCAGATTTTTCAATTCATAATATTCCCTTTGGGATTTTTTCCACCGAAGACAGAAGTCCTCGTGTAGGCGTCGCTGTGGGTGACCATATTTTGGATTTGGCTGCCGTTGCCGAACTGGATGTATTTGATTTCAATACAGCAGTCTTGGAAAAGGATACGCTCAACGATTTTATTTCATTGGGAAAAGAAATTACATCCCGAGTACGGAAAAAGATTCAGTACTGGCTCAAGGATGATACATCCGAGCTAGCTGGGAAACCAAAACTTTTTGTAAAACAATCCGATGCCCGGATGCACATGCCCATCCAAATTGGGGACTATACCGATTTTTATTCCAGCATAGAGCACGCCACCAATGTGGGCAAAATGTTCCGCGACCCCGAAAATGCCCTTTTGCCCAACTGGAAGCACATTCCCGTGGGGTATCATGGTAGGGCAAGCTCAATTATTGTAAGCGGACAACCTATCCATCGCCCTAAAGGACAGACTTTGCCTAAAGATGCCGATGCGCCTGTTTTTGGTCCTACCCAACGCCTGGATTTTGAATTGGAAATGGGATTAGTCTGCGGAAAAGACACGAACTTGGGGGATTCCGTTTCCACTGCCGAAGCTGAGGATTATATTTTTGGTTTGGTACTGTTCAACGATTGGTCCGCCCGAGATATTCAAAAATGGGAATACGTGCCGTTAGGACCCTTTTTGGCGAAGAATTTTGCGTCTTCCATTTCTCCTTGGATTGTGACCTTGGAGGCTCTGGAACCTTTCCGAGTAGCTGGGCCCAAACAAGAACCCAAAGTGCTCCTCTATTTGGAATATCCAGGGGATAAAAATTACGACATTAACTTAGAAGTGGGCATCACTCCAGAGGGAAGTGAAGAAACTACAGTTTGCCATAGCAACTTTAAACACATGTATTGGAACATGGCCCAACAACTGGCCCATCATACGGTCAATGGTTGTAACATCAATGTGGGCGATGTGATGGCTTCCGGGACCATTTCCGGGAAAGATGAGAAAAGTTACGGCTCCATGCTGGAATTGGCTTGGATGGGTACCAAACCGGTTACAATGAAGGATGGTTCGGAACGAAAATTTATCCATGATGGAGATACGGTTACGCTTCGGGGTTACGCTAAAAATGGCGATATTCGGGTTGGATTTGGCGAGGTAACGACGAAAGTGTTACCCGCTAAATAATTTCTGGTAGCTGAGCGCCCGCCTGCCGGACGGGCAGGTAGTCGAAGCTACTGAATCTAGAATCGTGACTTCGAATTAGTCCAATCGGCTAAGCTAACAATAAGATAGATTCCTGCCTTCGCAGGAATGACAAAAACTAACTTAATGATCAAAACCATAGACCCTAACCAAGTATCCCAACCCGAACTTCATAGTATTCTATTGACGGCTGTGGCACCACGGCCCATTTGTTTTGCCAGTACGGTGGACAAAGAAGGGAACGTTAACCTGAGTCCCTTCAGTTTTTTTAATGTGTTCAGTTCCAATCCGCCGGTAATGATTTTTTCGCCATCCCGAAGTGGTCGGGATAATTCCCTAAAACACACCCATGAAAATATCGTGGAAGTACCTGAAGTGACCATCAATATTGTGAACCATGACATGGTGGAGCAAATGTCGCTTTCCAGTACGGCCTATGACAAAGGAGTGAACGAGTTTGGAAAAGCAGGGTTTACCCAAGTCCCCAGTGAAAAAGTGAAACCACCGCGCGTAGGTGAGGCTCCAGTTTCTTTTGAGTGTTCTGTGATGGAGGTCATTGAATTGGCCCAGACCCCAGGAGCGGGTAATCTCATTATTGTAAAGGTGGAACTCATCCATGTGAATGAAGCTTATTTTACAGATGGTGTACTTGACACCGAAAAATTGGATTTGGTAGGTCGAATGGGTGGTAATTGGTATATCCGGGCCATTAAAGAATCCCTGTTTGAAGTCCCAAAGCCTCTCCGCACCCACGGAATTGGAGTGGATGCATTGCCTAAGGGCATTCGGGAAAGCGAGATTCTCACAGGAAATAATTTAGGCCGATTGGGAAATTTGGAAGGTGTGCCTTCTACCAAGGAAATTAAAGCGATTATTGAAAAGGAAAGTTTGCTAAATGCCTCCAAGACCGAATTACATACCTTGGCCCAACAACTATTGGAAGAGGGCGATACAGAAAAGGCGATGGCGTATTTGTTGTTTGGGGAGAGCTTGTAGAAAACAAAAGATGAAAAATCTAAAAAAGATTATTATTGGATTCATCTTAATTCTCCTAACAGGAACTACAATACTTATTTGGATATTAAAAGTCAATGGCGTTAAAATCTTTGACTCCGAGAAGGTTGAATATCAGCCATTGGTGTCAAAGGATGCGGAACGAACATCTGAATTTGAAAATGGTTTAAATATTTTTTTAAGAGATTGTGGAAAATGCCATGTCACCAAAAACAAGCTCCACAATTATTTAGGTAATGTAGTCAATAAAATGGGTGAAGAATATCTAATTCTCTACTTAACAAAACAAGATTCTCTAATTGAAAATAAAGACAAGTTAGCCTTAGCTATCAAAAAAGAATGGGGAAATCAACCGAACAACCACAACTTCAACTATTCGAAACAAGATTTAAAAAGCCTAATTGAATATTTAAAATAGAGCATCAAAGGTTTCCGTAAAAAATGAAAAAAGAAATCCAATCCATCTTTAAACCCCATTTGGTTCCCAAAGAGGTATATCAAGGTGGAAAAAACATCCCGCCTTCGGATAAAAAAATCTATAAGCTCTCTTCCAATGAAAATCCATTGGGGGCTTCGCCCAAAGCCAAGGCAGCTGTTAAAGCAGCTGCAGACCGGATAGACCTGTATCCCGATCAAACGGATATGCGATTGCGTGAGGCTTTGGTCAAAGATTTTGATGAACAACTATCTGCCGAGCAATTTATCACGGGGAACAGTGGCTCTGAAGTCATTGATATGATTTTAAGGGCCTTTATCAATGAAGGGGATGAGGTCATCTATTCCAATCCCTGTTTTTTGCCTTATTCGGTTTTCTCACGTTGGTACGGTGCCAATCAGGTGGATGTTCCTCTTTTGGCTCCCCATTACGATTTGGACGTGGAGGGCATCTTGAATGCCATTACAGAACGAACGAAAATCATCTTTTTGACCAGCCCCAACAACCCAACAGGCACCTATATTCCTAAACCGGTGTTGGATGATTTTTTCAATCGAGTTCCCAAAAACATTGTTATCGTTTTTGATGAAGTCTATCGTCATTTTGCGGATGCCGAGGATTATGTCACCGCATTACCTTATGTTGAGCAAGGTCATAATGTGATCGGACTCAATAGTTTTTCAAAAACCTATGGTTTGGCCGGACAGCGGATTGGCTATTGCTACACTACAGCAACCATCGCCAACTATATCCGCTTGATTCAAAAACCGTTTTTATTGCCCTTGACTTCCATGGAAGCGGCCATTGGAGCCTTAAATGATACCGAATTTATTGCTCAAACCGTAAAAACGGTTTTGGAAGGTCGGGAATACCTCGCCCAAGCATTTGACGAATTGGGAATTCAATATTGGCCAACCCAGGCCAACTTTTTTATCATCGACCCTCCTTTACCCGAAATGGAATTCACGGACAAGATGATGGATGAAGGGATTATGGTGAGACCCGTCTCTCAATTTGGCGCTCCCGGTAAGGTACGGGTTACCATAGGTAATGCTGAGGCGAATGCCGCTTTGGTCAAGGCGTTGCGGAAAATTATGCAACATTAAAGAAATTCGTCAATTCGAATGATTTTTGATGTAAAAAACGAAAAAATTATATCGAGAATTAGAATTTCATTCTCCCAAAACCAGTTCTCGATACATTTTCCTAAAGGAAAACACTCGAACTGACGATTAGATTATTTGGATTCTTGCTTTCGCAGGAATGACAATTAAAGCACAAATCGATAGGTTGCCTTCAACAGAAAGATATTCTGCGGTTTTTGGCCAAAAATATTGTCGCCTAAACTAGGTAAAAGGCCATTGGTTGGGTCTCCATCCCGAGACACATCTTGGGACCAAACCAAAAATATTTCAGAACCTGGAATATACTCCCACCGGATTACCAAATTGGAGCGGAATTGCACAAAAGAGAAATCGGGATCATCAAAACTAAAGTCTTGCACACCGTTCATGTCCTCATCCACTGAATATACCCCATCGGCCAATGAAACTTGGTCAGTCCCATAAGTCACAAACCTGTCCTCAAATACTTTTTCGGTTGGATTGGTGATGTGCTTAAAATTGGAATATCGTCCACGGGAAATAAAAGGTTGCCCCCAATATTGAATGGTTAAATTAGGATTTATGGTATAATTCAACCGAACTGACATGCTCAAGGTCCGTTGGTCTATCTCCCCATTAAGATATCGTGGCGAGCCATTGACATCATCCAAATTATCTATAAACTGAAGCTTATCGTTGTTGATGTTCAGGGACGGAAATACCGAAACCCGCAATGCATTTATGGGTTGGTAGGTGATTCCTCCCTCCATATAATAGGATTTGTACGAATTGTCCAAGGCTTTTCTCCCATTATGGAAGAAAGCAAATCGTAGTTTTTTCCGATTATCCGTTTCCGTATTGTTCCAAAAACTTACCCAGGGAGATTGTCGTAATCGTGGGCCGCCCCGCAAGGCAAAGTTGGAGTAGTCAATAGGGGCATAATTAAATCCAATATTGGTGAACCAATTCCCTTTCCAATTTTGCCAGCTATTGGTATTGAACTGCGTATAATTATGGTTGCCGCCAAAATCCCATGCCGTCCAATGGTTGTAATTAATCCCTATCTGCCGAAAAGTATTATCAGGTTTTAGGGTTCGATATCCAATCCAGGTGTAGTGTCGAATATCATCAGATTGCCGTTGAAAACCAATATCGTTCAATTCCAACTCTGGGGAACGCCAAGTGGCCCCGCTTTCAAATCGAAAATTGCCTTTTCCCAGTTTCCCGATTTGAAGATTCCCTGCGGTACCCGTTAAAGAAGTTCGATTTGGGTCCAACTCCAAATAATCGGCATCCACCCGATTGAACAAATGCGTAATGGATTCTTGGGTGTTCTGGATGGCTTCTTCACTTCCTGTTACATGACTGAAATTGAAATTCCCTTCAAAATACCAGTCCCTGTTGTTCCATTGATGTTTAAAATCGATTCCACCCGTAAACGCCGACTTGTGGAGAAAATTTAGCTCCTCAGGGAGTTGTTCTCGATTGGTAGCCGTGAAAATTCCACCTATATAAGAGTTTCGATCATTAAAATCTTTTTGGAGCCTTCCCACAAAATAATTGGTCAAGGGTTCCACCATTTCTTTTCTTGGACCTCCATTATCTGAGACGATGGTGGCCGTTCGTTGGGCGGTAACGCTTTCCAGAACCCCAATGGCCCAACCATTTTTGGTCTTTCCACTGAATTTGGCCGCACCAATGATAGGCGTATTATCCGGTTGGTCCACAAATTCACCGTCATTCGTATCTGGATAGCCTTGCGGACTCCTTCCAATTCTCCTAGAATAAAAAATATTGTCTGAGCCGAAGGTGTTGCCTGCTTCGGATTGGGATACATTAAAATCGAAAATGTTCTTGTTCTCCACAAAAAATGGACGTCGCTCTTGAAAGAAAATCTGAAATCCATCCAAGGCAATGGCGGATGGGTCGGCATCCACCTGACCAAAATCTGGGTTGACGGTTAAATCGAGAGTTAGGTCATTGGTGATTCCAATTTTGGCATCCAAACCCACGGTAATATCGCTTTCACTACCATCCTCAAAAGGATTTCCTTCCTCTGCTTCATAGGTTTCGGTCTTGGCCACGGTATAGGGTTGGATTTCCAATTGGCGTTGGGGTTCCATATTTTTTAGTCCATGCAACTCCCCAAACTCACTCGTCCAGCCGGCAACATCACGCGGAAGGCGTTGCCAAACCGAGCGCTCCTCATTCCTGAAATACCGCCGCATAAATTGCAACCCCCATACTTGATCTTCCGCCCGCCCAAATTTAATCTGGCTGAGCGGTATTCGCATTTCAGCAGTCCACCCCTCTTCATCAGTACGGGTCTTTACATACCAAATGGGATTCCAGCTGTCATCCTCTTGACCATTGTTGGAGCCAAACACATCGCCCTTAACCCCTGCTGCCGTAACAATGAATCCAAATGACGTCCGCTTATCGTGATAACTATCTATGAAAATCCCTATCCAATCGCCATCAAAGCCATCACGTCTGGACAAGCGCCTTACAATTTTCTCCGGTTCGGTATCAAAACAGCGCACACCCACATAAAGAGATTTCTCATCATACAGTATTTTAAATGCGGTTTGTTGGGCGGGAGGCGTGTTCTCATCGGGTCGTTGCTCAATAAAATTGTCGCCCCACTGTACCAAATCCCAAGCAGGGTCATTCAACATTCCATCAATAACAGGGGCAGGTTCCGAACCCAAAGACTGGGTCATATATATTTTTTTGGGAACTACATTGGTGGAATCCTGGGCTTGGATAAATACGGAAAAAAGGAGGCAAGTGAGAAAAAGGCAGAGTTGCTTCACTGGTTCGTTGTTGATTGATTGATGTAATTGATAGACCAGCAAAATAGCAAACTGTTACATGTATGTCTTTTTTTAGGTTTTTTTTAACAGGACAGCCAAAGGTCGGGGCCTTAATTTTGGCTGCTGGAAGCTCAAATGAAAAAAGAGAAAAAATATTCCCAATCAACCGTTTGTAATTCAATCTAATAATTGTACATTTGCAGCCCGTTTATCGGGATAGGTTATTAAATCAATATTTTTAGAGAAGTGGACACATTAAGTTATAAGACTATTTCCGCCAATAAAGCTACCGTTGACAAGCAATGGTTATTGGTTGATGCTGAAGGACAGACTTTGGGAAGATTGGCGTCAAAAGTAGCCAAGTTGCTTAGGGGAAAATACAAGACCAATTTTACTCCCCATGTAGATTGCGGTGATAATGTGATAATCATTAATGCCGAGAAAATAAGTCTATCCGGCAACAAGTGGGACGATAAGGAATATCTTCGATATACAGGTTATCCAGGTGGGCAGCGTTCCGCTACCGCCAAGGAGGTTTTGGCCAAACACCCAGAGCGTATCATTGAAAATTCTGTAAAAGGGATGTTGCCCAAAAATAAATTGGGTGCCGACCTTTTTAGAAATCTAAAGGTATATGCTGGTGCTGAACATGGTCAAGAAGCACAAAAACCAAAAGCAATCAACTTAAACGACTACAAATAAATGGAAGTGGTTCATAAGATAGGTAGAAGAAAAACTGCTGTGGCACGGGTATATGTTTCTGAAGGAAAAGGAAACATCACCATCAACAAAAGAGACTTGAATGAGTACTTTACCACTGGCACACTACAATATAAGGTAAAACAAGCTTTTACCTTGACTGAAACTGAAGATGCTTACGATGTAAAAGTTAACGTTTACGGAGGTGGTATCACAGGTCAGGCAGAAGCAATTCGATTGGCATTGTCCAGAGCAATGTGTGAAATCGATGCTGAGAACAGAGCTGTTCTTAAACCCGAAGGTCTATTGACCAGGGATCCAAGAATGGTGGAACGTAAGAAATTCGGACAGAAGAAAGCCCGTAAGAAATTCCAGTTCTCCAAACGTTAATATTTCGGTGTCTTTGGCACCACTATATAAGTTCATTGAAAACCCTGGAAACCTATTTCAGGGTTAAATTTTTAACCAAGTTGTCGTTGTTCCAAAAAGGAAAAACAATTCGACTTTTTGGAATTTAGTTTAGCATCTAAATGGGCTGGGCGAACGTAAGTGACCACCAACCCATTGCTACTACAACGGAACGTAAACTAAGTACAAGAAATGGCAAGTAAAATTGAAGTAAAAGACTTACTGGAAGCAGGTGTGCATTTTGGACACCTAACACGAAAGTGGAACCCCAACATGGCTCCCTACATCTACATGGAGCGTAACGGTATCCACGTTATCAACCTTTACAAAACGGTAGCAAAACTTGAGGAAGCCAACGAGGCCCTTAAAAAAATTGCTGCTTCTGGACGAAAAATCCTTTTTGTAGCCACAAAAAAACAAGCTAAGGACATTGTTGCTGACAAAGTATCCAAAGTGAACATGCCATACATCACTGAAAGATGGCCTGGTGGTATGTTGACCAACTTTGTCACTATCCGTAAAGCGGTTAAGAAAATGGCTGCTATTGACCGTATGAAAAAAGACGGTACGTTCAACACCCTTTCCAAAAAGGAAAGATTACAGGTTGACCGTCTTCGTGCAAAATTGGACAAAAACTTGGGCTCTATCGCCGATATGACCCGTTTGCCTGGCGCTATCTTTATTGTGGATACCATGCGTGAGCACATCGCCGTAAAAGAGGCCCAAAAATTGAACATTCCAATTTTTGCCATGGTCGATACCAACTCAGATCCAAGACCCATCGATTTTGTGATTCCTGCCAATGATGATGCTGGAAAATCCATCGAGGCTATCTTGGAAGAAGTGACCAAAGCCGTTGCTGAAGGTTTGGCTGAGCGTAAAAATGACAAGCAGAACGACAAAGAAGATGAAGAGGAGGAAGTAGTAGCAAAAGCTGTTGTTTCTGATGACGATGATGATGACGTAGCTGAGAAAAAAGCACCTAAGAAAGCAAAGCCAGCACCTAGGAAAGAGGAAAAACCTGCAGCCAAAAAAGAAGAAAAGGCCGTAGAAAAGAAAGAGGAAGAAGCTGAAAAACCCGCTGAGCCTGCTAAAAAAGAGGAAGCTGTTAAAGCAGACGACTTGACCAAAGTTGAAGGTATTGGACCCAAAGCAGCTGAAGCTATCGTGAGCAGTGGTATTGAAACCTACGCTAAATTGGCAAAAGCTGATCCTGAAAAAATCAAGGAAGTTTTGACCGAGGCTAGTTCAAATTTGGCTCATTTAGATCCAACATCTTGGCCAAAACAGGCTAAAATGGCCGCTGATGGCAAGTGGGATGAATTAAAAGAATGGCAAGACAACGCCAAAGGTGGGGTTGAAGCCTAAGATTGATTTAACATTGTCCTAAAACGAAACACCTTAATAGTGTTTTATTTTACATAAATTTTAAAAAGCATAAAAAATGGTAAAGATTACCGCCGCTGAGGTAAATAAATTGAGACAGACCACCGGAGCTGGAATGATGGATTGTAAAAAAGCTTTGGTTGAGGCTGAAGGTGATTTTGACAAAGCAATTGAAATTCTAAGAAAGAAAGGTCAAAAAGTTGCAGCCAACAGAGCTGATAGAGATTCTTCTGAAGGTGCGGCCATCGCAAAAGTGAATGACAATAGCACCCAAGGTGTTATCATCTCATTGAACTGTGAGACTGACTTTGTTGCTAAAAACGAAAGTTTTGTGAATTTGGCCAACGATTTGGCTGATCTGGCTTTGGGTTTTGACAGCAAGGATGATTTTCTTGCCGCTTCTTTCAATGGCATGACCGTAGCTGAAAAATTGACTGAGCAAACTGGTGTTATCGGAGAAAAAATTGAGATTGCCAGCTTTGAGAAATTGAGCGCTCCTTTTGTTGGTTCGTACATCCATGCTGGAAACAAAATTGCCACTTTGGTTGGATTGTCTGCCAATGTAGATGGTGCCGCTGAAGCTGCAAAAGATGTTGCCATGCAAGCTGCTGCTATGAATCCTGTTGCCTTGAACGAAGAAGGTGTTGATCAATCTGTGATTGATAAAGAGATTGAAATTGCAAAAGACCAATTGCGTCAAGAAGGAAAACCAGAGGAAATGTTGGACAACATCGCTAAAGGTAAATTAAAGCGTTTCTTCAAAGACAACACTTTGGTAAACCAAGATTTCATCAAGGATAGCAAGCAGAGTGTTGCCCAATACGTTAAATCTGTAGATTCCAGCTTGGAAGTTACTGGATTTAAAAGAGTAGCCTTGGGTTAAACTCCAAATATCATTTATAAAAAAAAGCACCTTTTTCAAGGTGCTTTTTTTATTTGTTAATCTTCCTCCTTATTTAGATCTTATCAAGATATCGCCATTGAAGGTCTTGAACAACAATTCAGGGCCACCGCCATTGATTTTACCCCTCACCCATTGCTCCATAGTCACTTTGTATCGTCCCGAGCCTTGTTTTTTATCCACTTCAGGTTTGCTTTCGGCAAGGGTCATATCAAAATCAGTATATACATCACCCATATCGGATTTCGCCTTTACATCTGCCTTAAGCGATTTTGGGAAAGTCACCTCCACATCACCATTAAAACTGCTGAAAACCATATTGGCTGAATTGTCAATCGCCTTAAAATCAACCTTTACAGCGCCATTGGTGGTATCTGCTGAAACCGCACCTTCCACATTTTCAAGAGTGATGCTTCCGTTTACATTACTGATTTCCAAATCCCCGGCCACTCCACTGACCTTTATACTACCATTATTAACAGTTTCCAATTTCAACGAAAAATTGTAGGGTACCTTAATCTCAAAATCCGTTTTCCGATTCCAGGCTTCATTATTAATCCGCACCACATTATTGCTTTCCTCAGCACTGATATTCAATCCAGAACTACCAACACGCTTCATTCCATTTTTGGTGCTGTTGGATGAGTTGTCGCCATCCATCACCAAAACTTTTACAATCACTTCCTTGCCTTCATAGCCCGTTACCGATATGGAACCACTAATTTGGTCTAGCTCCAACTTTCCAGCTTTGCTTGGATTACTCAATGGTACCGTGAATAAATCTATTTCTTTTTGTTGCCCTACCACTGCATTTGCCACAAGAAGTAGCATTACTATAAACATTGTTTTCATTGCTCTCATCGCTTATATTTTTTTAATGAATACATCCCCATTCAAGGTTTCTATATCAAAATCCACTTGCCCACCTCCAATTTGTACCACTGGATTGGCTTCAAACTTATGTTTTGGTTTTCCTGTATCACCCGTATTTTTAATAGTTTTCACAAACTGTTTATTAATATCAAAATCGGTATACATTTCCCCATTCATACTTTTAAAAGTTATATTGGCCGAAAGTGCTTTCTGGTAAGCAATTGTAATATCTCCATTTATGGTATGATACACGGATTCCTCCTTGGGATTTTCCGCATAGGAAATATCCACAGGACCGTTGATACAGCTCACCCAGGTCTTTCCAGAAATATTGTTGAGGGTGATGCCTCCATTGATATTTTCGGCAACAATGGATTTACTTCTGATATTTTCCACATCGATTACACCATTATTGACTGTGCTAACATTAACTTGAACTGAATGGGGAACCTTCAAGTTGAAGGTCAGGGCATGATCATACGGAACATTCTGATTGTTGTTGCACCAACTGTAACGAAGTCCATCAACTTTAAAATTAATGTAAGGTGCATCCGGATGAAAAATGATCCTATTGTCCTCTTGAATGATTTTCAACTGCAATTCCTTTTTCCCCAGTTCCAAATCTTGCGAATTGTCTGCTGTGATCTTGCGCTCCACTTCCACGAGAACTTTGTCCCCCTGATAACCTTCAACATTTATTGAACCAAATACATTCTTCACCACAACCGTATTATCTGTGGTATTACTGAACGAAAGTTCCTTGCTGATGGTCTCCTTAAATTCCTTTTGCTGTGCTCTTACACTTGGCGACCATACCCACAGGCACAGACACGCCATCATAACTAACTGTTTCATCTTTCTAAAATTTAACTGTTCGTAATTTGATTTTTACCCTTTAGGGTAGATTGATAAATAAACTATATGATTGATTCTATACTACTCTCAATGCGCTTCTTCACAGTGGTGTCCAATTCCTTTTCCTTCAGTAATTGTTTGAAGGGTTCAACCGATGCTTTTTCCTGCAAGGCCACCATGAGATTGGCCAAGGTTATCTGTAAAATGGGCGACTCTTGGTTGGGTATGGACTGCACCAACCCTTGGCGCACCACAGGGTTATCCACATAATTGGTCAAAGATTCAATGGCGGCCAACCGAACATTCACATTGGAATCATTGTTCAAGGTTTGTAAAAGCGCCTGGATTACAATTTCATCGGCATTCTCAAATTTGTTGGCCTCACTTACGCCCTGTAATCGCTGATTGGCCGAAGGTTGTTCCAAGAGCGTCAAGACCAATTTTTGGCGTACTTCCTCAGTTTCGGCATTGGAAACAGTAGTTTCAATAGGTTTAGGTTGTTGGGAAGAACTCAAATAATACCCCATTCCCAACCCTATTGCCAACAGAAGAATCCCGTATGCCAGTTGCGGCCTGAACACCGTGAAAATCCCACCCCAAAATGGATTTTTGGTTTCCTTCTTCTTGTTTCTTTCCTTCTCATCAGAAAGCATGGAAAAGAAAGCTTCATCCATTTGCGATGAAATTTCTGGAGCGTCTAGATTTTCCATCATTTCCCATGTAACCAGCAAGTCTTTATATTGCTCGTTATATTCTGGATTCTCGGCAAGAAACTTTTCAAAGTCTTTGGCCTCCACGGGTGACATTGTCCCGCTCATAAAATCCATCGCCCGTATTTCAAACTTTTCTTGATCCATCATCTTGTTTCCAATTGTAAAAAAATGGTTCTTAAATCCTTTAGTGCCCTGTGCACCCTCACCTTGGCTGCCCCTTCCGTGCAGCCCAAAATCTCCCCAATTTCATGGAATTTCAATTCCCTGTATTTGCTCAACAGCAATATTTCCTTTTTGTCAGTAGGCAAAAGATTAAGTGCCTTTTTCACCAAGAACGTATTACCCTGTTGCTCCAAGGATTCATTCAGACTATCTTCTGAACCTGCATTGGCGTCTTCGGGAGCAACTCCTCTTGAAATTCCTGACTTGGACACTTTTTTATGATAATCGTAATTGACATTCCTCGCCATTTGAAACATCCATGCCGCAAAAGAACCTTCCCCCGAATAGGACTTTCTATACTTCAGTATGCGCATAAAAACATTTTGCACCAAGTCCTCACTAACTGATGGATTATTGCCCAAATTGTAGAAAAATCCGAATAGCCTTTTCTTATGTCGCTCATAGAGCAAGCCCAACTTGTCCAAGTCCCCATCTCTTACTTGCATCATTAAAGTGTTGTCGGTTAGGTTTTGCAATTCCTTGGTCTTTTGGTCTACTGGAGGATATACTGTAGTTTTTTAAAAAGGTTACAGAATGTAGGGATTTTTTGTGCAACTGATTCGAAGTCCTGTCCATTTTTCAATGGTTTCCCATAAATAATTTTGATTATTTTTGTCCGAACTTCAAGACACCCTCAATGCAATACAAAAGAATTCTGTTAAAACTTAGTGGTGAAGCACTCATGGGCGAACAGCAATACGGCATTGATGCCAAACGATTGGCGGAATATGCCGAAGACATCAAATCCGTTGTGGACAAAGGTGTTGAAGTGGCCATAGTAATTGGCGGCGGAAATATTTTTAGGGGTCTTTCGGGAACCAGCCAGGGAATGGACCGTGTTCAAGGAGACCACATGGGTATGTTGGCCACGGTAATCAATGGTTTGGCTTTGCAAAGTGCATTGGAGCACCAAGGGGTTGAGACCCGTTTGCAGTCTGCCATCAAAATTAATGAAGTGGCCGAACCTTTCATCCGAAGAAGAGCAGTTCGCCATTTGGAAAAAGGAAGAGTCGTAATTTTTGGTGGTGGCACCGGCAACCCTTATTTTACAACAGATTCTGCTGCGGTATTGCGAGCTATTGAAATCAATGCCGATGTTATCTTAAAAGGTACCCGGGTGGATGGTATCTACACTTCCGACCCCGAAAAGGACAAAAATGCCACCAAGTTTGATTCGCTTTCCTTTAAGGAGGTACTTTCAAAAGGGCTTAAGGTTATGGACACCACTGCCTTTACACTTAGTCAAGAAAACGAGCTGCCCATTGTTGTTTTTGATATGAACACAAGGGGTAATCTTATGAAAATAGTTTCCGGTGAAAATATTGGAACCGTGGTCAATATTTAGATTGGCACACGCTTTGATTTTGGATTATAAAATTTAAAAATTATGGACGAAGAGGTTAAATTTATTTTGGACACCACCAAAGAAGGTATGGATGCGAGCATTTCCCATTTGGAAAAAGCGCTGATTAAAATTCGTGCTGGAAAAGCAAGTCCAATGATGCTCTCCACGGTAATGGTGGAATATTATGGCTCCCAGACTCCATTATCCCAAGTATCCAACATCAATACCCCAGATGCACGAACTATTTCGGTGCAACCTTGGGAAAAAAATCTTTTGGGAGAGATTGAAACGGCCATCATGAACGCCAACTTAGGCTTCAATCCCATGAACAATGGTGAAATGGTGATTATCAACGTCCCCCCATTGACCGAGGAACGACGTGTACAATTGGTAAAACAAGCCAAAGCAGAGGCTGAAGATGCCAAAGTGAGTGTTCGAAGTGCACGACAAGATGCCAATAAAGAACTTAAAGCTTTGGATATTTCCGAAGATTTGTTGAGCAATGCCGAAGTGGATGTACAGGAACTTACCGATTCCTACAGCAAAAAAATAGATGCCATTTTAGCCAACAAGGAGGCTGAAATCATGAAGGTGTAAAACCCCCAATTGATTCTTGCGTTTCCTAGGAACACAGCCGATCATTTTCTACCTTTGCGCCCAACAAAACCCAAATGGTAGCAAAGCTCACTAAAGGATTTTGGCCAAAGGTCGCACGCATTATTCTTCGCAATAGAATTTTAATTCTCATTGCCATTGCCGGGTTCACAGTTTTTCTGGCGCTTCAGTGGAAAAACATGCAGTTTTCCAATACCGAAGCCAATATTCTACCCGATGATCACCCTGCCACCATTGAATACAAGGCCTTTACCAAAGTATTTGGCGAAGAGGGCAATGCCATTGTCATTGCTGTTCGGGATTCTGCCTTGTTCACTCCCGAAAACTTTAACCGTTGGAACAAGCTTAGCAAACAACTGGAGGCCTTTCCTGAAATTGATTTTGTAGTATCCACGGATAATCTCAGGGTTTTGGTCAAAGACAATGAAGCGCAAGCTTTTGTCATGGAACCCTTCATCAAAAACCCTCCTGCCACCAAACAAGAGGTGGACACCCTTGTAAATCATCTCTTCAACGAGCTTCCCTTTTACGATAATTTGGTCTACAATCCTAAAAGCGGCACCATTCAGACTGTTGCTTATTTGGACAAGGATATCATGAGCACCAATGTCCGAAATGACTTTATACTGAATGATCTTGGTGATTTGGTGAAAGGTTTTGAGGAAGAGACCCAACTGGATGTCCATGTTTCTGGAATGCCCTACATCCGAACATGGAACACCAAATCCATTGTGGATGAAATAGGAATTTTTATCGTAGCCGCCCTTTTGGTCACCTCACTCATCTTCTTCTTTTTCTTTAGAAGTTTTAGGGCCACATTTATTTCCATGTGTGTGGTCATTATTGGTGTAATGTGGGCCTTCGGATTCCTGGGATTGTTGCAATACGAGATTACCATTCTAACTGCTTTGATTCCACCTCTGATCATTGTTATTGGGATTCCCAATTGCATCTTTCTCATAAATAAATACCAACAAGAGGTCAAAAAGCACGGAAACCAAGCACTTTCACTACAGCGCGTCATTTCAAAGATTGGGAATGCCACCCTAATGACCAATATCACCACAGCTTCCGGATTTGCCACCTTTATTATTTTGGATAGTGATTTACTCAAAGAATTTGGTATTGTGGCCTCCATCAACATTGTGGGGATTTTTATCCTTTCCCTGTTGATCATTCCCATCATCTACAGTTTTATGCCGCTTCCGAAGACCAAGCACTTAAAGCATCTCAACAAAAGGTGGATTGACTTTTTTGTGAATCGGATGGAAAGCATCGTTCGGAACCATAGAATAGCTGTTTATATTGTTACTGTTGCAGTATTGGTATTGAGCATAATTGGTATTTATCAAATAAAAATTACCGGAAGTCGGATTGAAGACCTACCCAAAAACACCCACTTTTTTAAGGACATCCGCTTTTTTGAACAAGAATTTGATGGCATCATGCCCATGGAAATTGTAGTGGATACCGAACGAAAAAACGGAGTCATTAAACCCGCTACGCTAAAACGTATGGACCAATTGGGAACGGTCATCAATGAAATCCCGGAATTGTCAAGACCGTTATCAGTGGTGGATTTGATCAAATATTCCAAACAGGCCTTTTACAACGGAATCCCAAAATACTACCAATTACCCACTTCACAGGAAAACACATTCATTATGGATGTGGCCCGAAAATCATCCAGCGATGGTGATCTTCTAAAAAGTTTTGTGGACAGTACTGGGCAAACAGCCCGTTTGACCACCTATATGCGCGATGTTAAAATAGACCGCATGGAGGAAATTGAACAGGATGTACAACAGGCCATCGATAAGTTTTTTCCTTCGGAGCGATTCAAGGTTTTTATGACCGGGAAGGCGCTGCTATTTTTAAAAGGCACCAAGTATTTGGTCAAAAACCTACTGCTATCTTTGGCCTTGGCCATTGGATTGATTTCCCTTTTCATGGCCTATTTGTTCCGTTCCTTCCGAATGGTAATCATTTCCTTGGTCCCCAACTTGCTCCCACTCGTGATCACAGCAGGAGTCATGGGATATTTGGGCGTACCGATAAAACCATCCACCATTTTGGTCTTTAGCATTGCTTTCGGAATTTCGGTGGATGATACCATTCACTTTTTGGCAAAATATAGGCAAGAACTTGCCGCACATAAATGGCATATCAAAAGATCGGTGTATGCCGCATTACGAGAAACCGGGGTGAGTATGTTCTACACTTCCATTGTTCTTTTCTTTGGGTTTTCGGTCTTCATCATTTCCAGTTTTGGAGGCACCAAGGCATTAGGGGGATTGGTATCCGCAACCCTTCTCTTTGCCATGCTCTCCAATTTGATTTTGTTGCCATCCCTACTCCTTTCTTTGGAAAGAAGTATTGCCAACAAACAAGTCCTTAAAAAACCACAAATCGATATTTTACCCAAAGAAGAAGATTCCATCAAGGATAAATAATCTGCGGAACGGCTATAAATATGGCGATTCCATTGCCCTCGTTTTTTATCAAAAACCTATCTTTACCGCCTAAATTACGATAGCTTGACGATGAGATCTTATTCCATAAAAGAATTGCTGGAAAAGCAGCCCGTAGGAGAACCTGTTGAAGTAAATGGATGGGTAAAGACATTTAGGAGTAACCGATTTATTGCCTTAAACGATGGCTCAACCATACACAATATTCAATGTGTTGTGGATTTTGAAAATTTGGATGATGCCATACTCAAACAAATCAATACTGGTGCTGCCCTAAAAATATCGGGTACGCTGGAAGAAAGTCAGGGAAAAGGCCAAAGTGTGGAGATTCAGGCTTCGGATATCTTTGTACATGGCACTGCCGATCCAGAAACCTACCCCATTCAGCCTAAAAAGCATTCTTTGGAATTTCTAAGGGAAAAAGCCCATTTACGGGTGAGGACAAATACGTTCTCGGCAATTATGCGGGTACGTTCTGCGTTGTCTTTTGCCATCCACAGCTATTTTCAGCAAAATGGATTTTATTATTTCCACGCCCCGATCATTACCGGTTCTGATGCCGAAGGTGCAGGAGAGATGTTCCAAGTGACCACTTTGGACACCAAAAACCCTCCTCTTGATGAAAAAGGTAATGTGGATTATTCTGAAGATTTTTTTGGCAAGGAGACCAACCTAACCGTTTCTGGTCAGTTAGAGGCCGAGACCTATGCCATGGGCTTGGGTAAGGTGTACACTTTTGGCCCCACGTTTAGGGCGGAAAACTCCAATACCTCTCGACATTTGGCTGAATTTTGGATGATTGAACCCGAAATGGCCTTTTATGATTTGGATGCCAATATGGATTTGGCCGAAGATTTCATCAAGTCCATCATTCAATACGTACTGGACAATTGTAAAGATGATCTTGAATTTTTAGAGAAACGTTTGCTGGATGAGGAAAAAACCAAACCTCAAAATGAGCGTTCCGAGATGAGCTTGACAGAGAAACTAAAGTTTGTGGTAGAGAACAACTTTAAGCGGGTCACTTATACCGAAGCCATTGAAATATTGCGAAACAGCAAACCCAACAAGAAGAAAAAATTTCAATATCCCATTGATGAATGGGGTGCTGACCTACAGAGCGAACACGAACGCTTTTTAGTGGAAAAGCACTTTAAATGTCCGGTTATCCTTTTTGATTATCCGGCCAACATCAAGGCATTTTATATGCGCTTGAACGAGGACGGAAAAACCGTTCGGGCCATGGATGTCCTGTTCCCAGGCATCGGAGAGATTGTGGGAGGTTCCCAACGTGAAGAGCGTTTGGAAGTGCTTCAACAAAAAATAAAGGAACTGGACATTGACGAAAAAGAACTCTGGTGGTATTTGGATCTTAGACGTTTTGGTACCGCAGTGCACAGTGGATTTGGACTTGGCTTTGAGCGAATGGTCCAATTTACAACAGGCATGGGCAACATCAGGGACGTAATCCCCTACCCTAGATCACCCCAGAATGCTGAGTTTTAATTGGTTTTCTTAATTTTATAAGTAAGACGATTGTAAATCAATCTGTATGCTGAAACAACATCTACAGTTTAAGCTTTCCCAAAAACTGTCTCCACAGCAGATTCAGCTCATGAAGCTCATTCAATTGCCTACCCAGGCTTTTGAACAGCGCTTAAAACAGGAGTTGGAAGACAATCCTGCACTGGAAAGTGGAAAGGCGGAGAGCGAGACTATGGATGATACCTACGAGGACGCCTATGATGATTCTACAGACAACGAGACCATTTCCGCTGAGGACATCAATATAGATGATTATCTAAGTGATGACGAAGTCCCGGATTACAGGACCCAGACCAGCAACTATAGCCCGGATGATGATGAAAAGAGCATTCCTTATGCTGCTGGAATATCCTTTAATCAATATTTAATCAACCAACTTAACACGGTATATCTGGATGATGAAGAATGGGCCATCGCCGAATTTTTGGTAGGTAGTGTGGATGAAAGTGGTTATATCCGAAGACCCATTACGGATATCATGGACGATTTGGCTTTTACCCAAAACATTTATGTAGAGGAGAAAAAAATTGAGTCTGTCCTTAAGGTGGTGCAGGAGTTGGATCCTCCCGGTGTGGGAGCCCGATCATTGGATGAATGTTTGATTATTCAGCTAAAACGAAAGGAACAGAAACCTTCCGTAGAATTGGCCATAACCATTTTACAGAAGTCCTTTGATCAATTCACTAAAAAACATTATGCCAAGCTCATTCAAAAATACCACATCAGTGAAGAAGAACTCAAAGAGGCTATTTCCGAAATAGAACGGCTGAACCCCAAACCTGGGGGTTCGTATTCGGGCAATACCCGAATGATAGAACATATTGTCCCAGATTTCTCCATTAAAATTGTGGATGGGGAACTCGACCTCACCCTTAATGGTAGAAACGCTCCAGAATTGCATGTTTCCAAGGAATACAACAATATGTTGCAGGGGTACAAAAATGCCAAGGAAAAATCCAAGTCGCAAAAGGATACTGTACTCTTTATCAAACAAAAGTTGGATGCAGCCAAATGGTTCATCGATGCCATAAAACAACGTCAACAGACCTTGTACATTACCATGAATGCCATCATGAACTATCAGGAGGAGTACTTTATGACTGGCGATGAGCGAAAATTGCGCCCCATGATCTTAAAGGACATAGCGGATGAAATCGACATGGATGTCTCCACCGTATCCAGAGTGGCCAACAGCAAATATGTAGACACCCCTTATGGCACCAAACTCATAAAGGATTACTTCTCTGAAGCCATGAAAAATGAACAAGGCGAGGATGTGTCCACAAAAGAGATCAAGAAGATATTGGAAACTGTTATCAAGGATGAGGAAAAGCGAAAGCCATTAACGGACGATAAGCTGGCCAAAATTCTGAAAGAACGTGGCTACCCCATAGCACGGAGAACCGTGGCCAAGTACCGGGAACAATTGGGAATTCCCGTTGCCAGGCTAAGAAAGGAAATCTGATGCGCCATTTCTTCAACATTGTATCCTATCTCTTTCACCCTTTGTTCATTCCCTTTGGTGGTACCATCCTCTACTTCATCATTGCTCCGTATAGCACCCTTGAGACGCAAAGTGGCAACATCCTCCCCATTTTTATCTTGACCGTAATCATCCCCATCATCTTTTTCCTGATCTTGAAGAATCTTGGGGTCATACACTCCATTTTTCTGCCTACCCTAGAGGAACGCAAATACCCGCTTTACATCAGTTGCATCTTGTTTTTGATGATCTTGTACAAGGTTATTCCAAATAACTACGTACACGAGCTATTTTACTTTTTTACGGGACTCTTAACAGCCACTGCAACCGCTCTTATTCTTCTTTTCCTAAAGTTTAAGACCAGCATGCATCTATTGGGTATGGGTAGCATTTTAATGTTTATGGTTGGACTCAGCATTCATTTTGAAGTGAATATTACCCTTGCCATTAGCATTTTTGTACTTTTTACAGGATTGGTAACCACATCTCGATTGTACCTTAAAGCTCATAACAAAGCCGAACTCTTTATTGGGTTCCTTGTAGGTTGCTGCTCACAATTGATTATTTTGAAATATTGGTTATAGGATGTAGAAAATAACTCCTATACGTAAAACCTTCAAATCCAATGACTCCCCGGTCTCTAGACTTGTACCTTCCTTTAATAAGGGGTTTAGACCGTAATAAGCATGTACGTTCCAGGTATTATAGCCAAAACTGAGGATAAGCCCATATTGTAAATCTTGGATGTCTGGGTTGGAAAATACCATTTTTTCAGCATCGGTCACCGTTCGTGACCTTCCTGAAAAGACATAGCCCAATTTGGCGCCGGCATAAATTCGCCAAAAACTGTAATCTTCGGCCGTAGAAGTTCTCCATCTAAATTCAAAAGGGATTTCCAAGGCGTGGGTTTCCAACTTACTTCTATTGAAATCTGATGTGCTACGTACTTCATATGCAATAGCATTGCCTACTTCAGAGGCAACTATACTGCTGTAATATGAATTCACAGCATACCCTAAGCCAATCCCTATACCAAAGTTTCTTCTTGTATTCAATGGGATATCCTTAATAAAACCTGCCTGCAGATTAAAGGACAGATTCCGCTGCACAGCATCGGTAGGCTTATTCAGCAAAACATTATACCCGAAACCAATATAAAATTGGTCTTCGAGATAATTTGAATCAACTGATACTTCCTCCTCTACTGCTTGAGAAAACAGCTGTGACAAACTGAATACGCAGAAAATAAAAAAGATAAAAAAACACCTCATTGAACTAGTACCAAAAATAAGAAACAATCCAAATTACACATTTGGATTGTCTCAAGCTCAATCTAAGTTGTATTATTTCTTAGTTTTCCAAAGAGTTGCCCTGATACGTGGTATAATTGACCTTAAGGGTATTGATTTTTCGAAGCTCTTGTTTAATGTCCGAAACGATACCCACGTTTACATCCTTGTCCACTTTTAATGAAACAGTGACCAAATTTCTAATGGCATCCGGTTTTTTGGCCAGTTCGGCCAGCACATAAGGACCCACTTCATTTACATTTGCCAACCTATTATCCAGCTGGATTTTTGGTTCATTACCAAACGTTTTAGCCAATTCTTGGGACGGTTTTCCCACAAAGATTTCAATGACTCTATCTTTCTTTTCCAAGTTCTTGACTTGATCTGCTTTTGGTAAATTATTGTCGACCAAAAGCGGATTGGTTTTTATAGTGGTAACGGTCATAAAAAAGAACAGTATCATAAAAACAATATCTGGCAAAGATGCTGTTGAAATAGCCGGTATTTCTTTTCTGGTTTCTCTTGAATTTTTCATATCGCGCTTCTTTTAACCTTTTTTATGTGTTTCTGCCTCTATAAGTTTCATAGGAAACATTTGCCGTATCTGTTCAATGTTCTTTTTTAAAGAAATCTTGGCTTCAACTGCTGTTTCTGGAGCATAATAGGCCTTTTCCATACTTACATAGTCTTGATTAAAAAGCCTAACGGCTTCTCTATTTCTCAACGTATTGTATGCCGAAGTAAGTTCGTTTTGCACACTGACGTACATACCATAGGAGGCTTCCCTATCACTATTAAAGGATATAATGGCCTTATCCGGATTTTCAGAAGATTCAGCATTCCTTTCCCCTTGACAATAATCGCAATACTCTTTGCTGCCTATCGTACCTGCGCCATTATCCAAAAAAGCTATTGCTGCGGCCTGTAAATCTTTGAGCTGCATAATTCCATCCTCAACAAAAAGCTCATTGTTCTTGTTCAGGGCCACTCTAAAAATGTTACGTTCTGCTATAGGAATAGGAGGGCTTGTATCGTTCGGAGGTAATTTTCTATCAAGGCCAACATCGGTTTCAATTGATGTGGCGACCAAGAAAAAGATCAATAACAAGAAGGCTATATCAGCCATTGACCCAGCATTCACTTCTGGGATTTTTCTGTCTCTGTCCATAATGTAATGTTTTGTTGGATTAATGATTCTATTTACCCGGGGTTATTGAGATAAATACAACAACTATTCCAAAAACATTTTTGAACAGAACTATGATTGATAAAACAAAAAACGCCCCAAATTGTCATTTGGAGCGTTTCCCACTAAATCTAAGTTATTGCCTACTGTAGATTGTTAAAAGCATT
Organism: Allomuricauda sp. CAU 1633; assembly: GCF_017313225.1. Taxonomy (GTDB): domain Bacteria; phylum Bacteroidota; class Bacteroidia; order Flavobacteriales; family Flavobacteriaceae; genus Flagellimonas. The sequence goes on from NZ_JAFLNE010000003.1 coordinate 492,036, forward strand.
TCCTTCATAGGTCGTATAGTTGACCTTAAGGGCATTCACCTTTCGCAATTCTTGTTTTATGTCGGCGATAAGACCCATATTGGCATTCTTATCAACCTTAAGTGCAGTAGTCAATACGTTTTGAAGTTCTTGCGGTTTTTTTGCACGCTCAGCCAGAATATAGGTACCTACTTCGTCCACTCTGGCAAATTTATCGTTCAACTGAATCCTTGGTTCCGTCCCAAAAACCTTCTGGTATTCTTGGGTTGGTTTTCCAACGTAGATATAAATTACACGATCTTTCTTCTCCAATTTCTTTATTTCACTTGCATTGGGAAGTGTATTTTCAACCAACAACGAACTATCTTTCATAGTGGTCACTGTCATAAAAAAGAACAGTAGCATAAATACAATATCAGGCAATGAGGCCGTAGATACTGCAGGTAAATCACCATCCTTCTTTTTTGTAAACTTAGCCATACTAATCTCTAGTTTTAATTGGTTGATGTTTCAGCTTCTGAAAGCTTTTGAGGAAACATATCTTGAACCCGCTTCACTTTATCCTTGAGGTCATCCCGCACTGATGAAGGTGTTTCTGGGTTCAAATACTCTGCCTCCATTTTGGTAAAATCCCTACCGTATAATCTTTGGGCTTCCCGATTACGAAGATCATTATAAGCCCCTACCAATTCATTCTGAACTGTAATATAGGTACTGTATTTGGTCTCCCTATCGTTCTTCAAAGAAATAATGGCCTTTGAGGGATTATCCGAAGAAGCTGGATTCTTTTTTCCTTTGCAAAAGGTACAAGTCCCATCCGCATTGTTTTCAAGAAATCCTATAGCTGCCTCTCTCAAGTCTTCCAATTTCATCAAGTTATCCTCAACAAGCAATTGTCCATTTTTGTTGATGTTCACCGTAAAAATGTTCTTCTGCTTAATGATAACGTCTTCTTCTGGCGGCTCAATGGGCGGTAACATACGGTCCAATCCTGCATCTGTTTCAATGGTGGTGGTCACCAAGAAAAAGATAAGCAGCAAGAACGCAATGTCTGCCATGGAACCGGCATTTACTTCCGGAGCTCCTTTTCTTCTAGGCATAATTCAACTTTTTTACTTAACAAACATTCTCTTCAAACCTGGCAAAACCATAAGAAGAACAGCAATAACTGTAAGGATGAAGAAAACATTCAATCCCATTCCTATGTTCTTAACAGTACCTTCCGTAGTCTCTATACCTCTACCGGACATCGCTTCAACAACAGCTGCGTTGTTGGAAGAAAGTCCATAGGAGATAGCGACTATAATGGCCAATCCACCAAGGGCGAAAAGGGCCTTCTTAATACTTCCGGGTGTGGTGAAAAGTTTGGTAAGTCCAAAAAACAATGCCGCCACAACCGCTATTGTCAACAAGATGTACATGATAATGAACATGAAGTTCATTGCACCACTGTTGATGGCATCTGGATCATCAGCTGATGGCAAAGAGAACCAAAGAACGGCCGCTATCAACCCGATGACTATGAGTGCTATTTTAATTATCTTATTCATGATTCTCGATAGTTTTTAATTCGTAATTACTTCTTGTGAGCTGCCAACATATCAATCAAGGCAATGGAAGAATCTTCCATGTCGTTTACGATACTATCGATTTTAGCAATGATATAGTTATAGAAAATCTGAAGGATGATCGCAACGATCAAACCAAATACTGTTGTCAATAACGCCACCTGAATATCACCAGCGATCAAAGAGGCACTCAAGTTACCAACCGCAGCAATTTTCTGGAAGGCCTGAATCATACCGATTACCGTACCCATGAACCCAAGCATGGGAGCAATGGCGATGAACAAAGACAACCAAGAAACGTTTTTCTCCAACTGTCCCATTTGTACACCTCCGTAGGCAACAACAGCTTTTTCAGCGGACTCCAATCCTTCTCCAGCTCTATCCAAACCTTGGTAGTAGATGGAAGCAACGGGTCCTTTAGTGTTTCTACAAACTTCTTTGGCAGCTTCAACACCACCGGAAGCCAAAGCATCTTCAACTTGTTGCTTCAACTTAGCGGTATTCGTGGTTGCCAAATTCAAATAAATTATTCTTTCAATGGCAACTGCCAATCCCAAAATCAAACAAAGAAGTACAATTCCCATAAAGGCAGGACCTCCTTGGATAAACTGTTCTTTCAATACTTGGGTGAAACCTTTGCTGGCTTCAGCTTCTTCTTGCAACATTGCTGCAGATGCAGTGGTAGTTCCCAAAACAAACATTCCGGCAGCGGCCAGAGTAAAGGATACTTTTTTCATTTTTCTTAAACTTAAATTTAGTTAGTTAATAATGTTAAAGATATAAAAATTTTATAATTGAAAAACTAAAATACCTAGCAGAGAGGAAGGGATTCGAACCCTCGATACACTTTTGGTGTATACACACTTTCCAGGCGTGCGCCTTCGACCACTCGGCCACCTCTCTATTTCCTCCAGTTAGGCCGACCAATAAACAAAAAAATAATCAGTTATAGAAATTTGACGCGTTAATTTTACACCATTTCACCACGGAGTGGTGTCTCAAAAATTGTCTTGAACAATTTGTCGGGAACCCCAGTTCCCAATAGGTACATCGCTTTGGTTATGGCCGCTTCGGTTGTAATATCCTTTCCGTTAATAAGTTGCATCTCCCTCAGCTTTTCGCTGGTCTCATAATGCCCCATGGAAACACTCCCGCCAGAGCATTGGGTAACGTTTATAATGTGTAAATTTCTTTCAACTGCATTTTTTAATGCTTCCAAGAACCAGTCGTCCATAGGAGCATTTCCCGCACCGTATGTTTCCAAAACCAAGGCTTTCAATCCAGGAATATTCAAGACTGATTGCAATACATCTTGATTTAAGCCTGGAAACAATTTTAAGATGGCCACCCTACTATCCATCTTCTTGTGCACCTGAAGCTGTTTGTTCCGCAGCGGGCGGCTCAACAAGTTTGGATGATGTACTTTTAAATGCACTCCCGATTCCACCAAAGGAGGATGGTTGAGTGAGGCGAAAGCTTCAAAATGTTCCGCATTGATTTTGGTGGTACGGTTACCCCGATACAGTTTGTACTCAAAATACAGCCCCACTTCCTGCACCACCGGTTTTCCTTTTTCTTGAAGCGATGCTATCTCTATGGAGGTAATCAAATTTTCCTTGGCATCCGTCCGTAAATCCCCGATAGGCAGTTGTGATCCTGTAAAAATGACCGGTTTTGCTAAATTCTCTAACATAAAACTCAAGGCCGAGGCGGAATAACTCATGGTATCACTACCATGAAGCACCACAAACCCATCAAACGCTTCGTAGTTTTCTTCAATGAGGGATGCAATCAAGGCCCAATACTTCGGGTTCATTTTGGAAGAATCAATCGGTTCCCTAAAAGAAACTCCCTTTAGAACACAATCCAATTGATTTAACTCTGGGATATTCTTGACCAGCTCATCAAAATTGAAAGCCTTAAGCACACCGGTTTTGTAATCCTTGACCATACCAATGGTCCCTCCAGTATAAATGAGCAGTATGTTGGTTTTCTTTTTCATGGTCAGATGCCGAATACTTCCTTGGAATTTTCTGTGGTCACTGCCGCAATTTCTTCCTCGAACACATTATATATGGAAGATAACTTTTTTAATACATTACTAATGTATGCACTTTCATTCCGTTTTCCTCTGTAAGGCGTTGGAGCCAAGTATGGGGAATCGGTTTCCAAGACAATGTGCTTTAAGTCGATTTGGTCCAAAAACTGGTCAATCTTTCCATTTTTAAAGGTGACCACGCCCCCAATGCCCAGTTTCATATTATAGGATAGGGCTTTGTGCGCCTGTTCCAAAGTTCCCGTGAAACAATGAAAAATCCCAAAGAGGTCCTCGCCTTTTTCTTGCTCCAAAACCGCAAAGATTTCATCAAAGGCATCCCTACAATGGATCACAATAGGCAACTGGTATTTTTTGGCCAATCGGATTTGATATACAAAAGCTTCTTGTTGCTGCTTTAAAAATGTTCTATCCCAATATAGGTCGACACCGATTTCACCCACTGCGTAGAATTTTCGCTTGGAGAGCCATTCTTCAACTAAAGATAACTCCTCTTTGTAATTCTCCTTCACATGGGTGGGGTGCAATCCCATCATCAAAAAAACATTCTCAGGATAGTTGGATTCCAAATCCAACATGGCTTGGGTGTACGAAGAGTCAATGGCGGGAATAAAAAAGCGTTTCACTCCGGTATCCAATGCACGTTGCATCATTGCTTTTTGATCCTGTTCAAAGGCTTCGCTATAGAGATGGGTGTGGGTGTCGGTTATGATCATTCCGTATGCAATGTGTTTCTTTAGGTTTGAATCTAAATACTTCTTTATTCAAATAAACCTCTGTTAATTAAAACTTCCTGTTTTCTCTTTAAGAACAATTCTTGCAAAGATTGTCCCTTCTCCCCCTTCCATTCCGAATGCCTATTCTTTTCAACTGCATCAAACTGATATTTCTGATGATAGTACACACCCCTTTCCTCATTTAAAGAAACATATAAAAGGACATTTTGCAAGTCTTCAAATTGCGGACGACCATAGTGATCGTAAACAATAAATTCAACCGTATCCAAGTCAACACTATTAAATACATTTTTAATCACTTTATACTTCGCTTTGAATGCATTATCCATTACATATGTCATACGAATTATAGTATCACCGGTAATCGAATCTATTTCTATTCTCTTGTTATACTCATTAGCATCAATCTCAACAATAGAGACTTTTTCACCTACGAATGCATAAAGGTTGACAGAATCATCTTCTTTTATAAAATTGGATTGGTGGCTATTTTGGGTCGCGGCACAGCTTAACAAAATCAAAATGAATGAAAAAAACAAAACTATTCGGCTCATCAAAACATAGATACTATCGATCACAAAAATAGCTTTATCTTAGATGTCCCAAAATTTTGTTTCTGATTATACACCCAGATCCTTCGACTGCGCTCAGGATGACAAAGCCCAAATAACGAATAATGGCATCACTTAAAAAGTTCCTGAAATCCAAAAACTATATCAAAATACCTTTGGTATTCACCGAAACCAATCACTTTGAACTGACCGCTACCATTAATGGCGTGACGGGCAAATTTATTCTGGATACCGGTGCCTCGAATACCTGTGTGGGAATAGATAAAATAGAAATGTTCAAGATGCTTTCTGAAACTTCGGATATTAAAGCGGCAGGTGCAGGCGCCACCGAAATGGAAACCTTGGTTTCCGCGAAAAACAAAATCCAGATCGGGGATTGGAAAAAAAGTCGGCAGAAAATTGTGCTTTTTGACCTCTCCCATGTGAACAGCGCCCTTACCTCGCACAATGCTCTTCCCGTTGATGGGATTATTGGCGCCGACATCCTTAAAAAAGGAAAAGCCGTAATTGATTACGATAAAAAAAGCCTCTACTTAAAAAAGTAAAGGCCTTTGCATTTTACGTCTCCCTACCCCCTTCAAAGGGGGAATTATTCTTTATTTCTAACTGTAATTGTCCCCTTGAGGGGACTTTAGGGGTGTTTTATAAATTCTGGTTATAACTCCAATGCTTTCTTCACATCGCCGTCCATCAATAATTCTTCTGGACTTTCCAAAGCTTCTTTTACAGCAACCAAGAACCCAACGGATTCTTTTCCATCAATGATTCGGTGATCATACGAAAGTGCCACATACATGATAGGGGCAATAGCAATGGCACCATCTCGAACAATTGGACGCTCAACAATGTTGTGCATCCCCAAGATTCCACTTTGTGGTGGGTTGATAATCGGTGTGGACAACATGGAACCGAACACTCCCCCATTTGAAATGGTAAAAGTACCACCGGTCATTTCATCCACAGTGATTTGTCCATCCCGGGCACGTAGTGCCAATCGTTTTACCTCAGCTTCTACACCACGGAAGGTAAGATTCTCTGCATTTCGGATAACGGGCACCATTAAACCTTTGGGCCCGGAAACTGCGATACTGATATCGCAGAAATCATAAGAAATCATCTCCTTACCATCAATCATGGAATTGACCGCTGGATACATTTGCAAGGCTCGGATGACCGCTTTGGTAAAGAAGGACATAAAGCCCAAACTCACTCCATGCTTTTCCTTGAATTCTTCTTTGTACTTGGCCCGAAGCTCAAAAATGGGTGACATGTCCACTTCGTTGAAGGTGGTCAACATTGCGGTTTCATTCTTTGCTTCAACCAACCGTTCGGCTACTTTTCTACGAAGCATGGACAATTTGGAACGAGTCTCCCCTCTGTTTCCACCAGTTGGGGTTCCCATAGATGGAACCGCTTTTACAGCATCTTCCTTAGTGATTCTTCCATCCCTTCCAGAACCAGAAACGGACGAAGGCTCAATTCCTTTTTCATCCAGTATTTTCTTGGCCGCCGGAGAAGGTGTTCCCGAAGCATAGGTTTCCTTTTTAGGTTCCTCTTTTTTTGGAGCTTCCTTAGGTTCTTCTTTTTTGGGCTCTTCTTTCTTTTCAGCTTTGGGCGCATCACCTTCTGGTTTTTCTGCGCTTGTATCGATAAGGCATACTACTTCACCAACGGCTACAGCATCCCCGACTTCGGCTTTAAGGGTGATTATTCCACTTTCCTCTGCCGGAAGTTCCAATGTTGCCTTGTCCGAGTCCACCTCGGCGATGGCTTGGTCCTTCTCCACATAATCGCCATCTTCAACCAACCACTCGGCTATTTCAACCTCTGTAATGGATTCCCCAGGTGAGGGAACTTTCATTTCTAAAACCATTCTGTTATAGTTTATACGTGTATTATCTTATTAACATATTGTCCTTACTCTTGTCAAAAACGTACTCCAATACTTGAGCATGACGTCTTTTTGAACGCACGGCACTACCAGCGGCCGGGGCTCCGTAAAATCTTCGGGAAGCTACCCGAAATTGTTTGGCTTCATCCAAGTGCATCAACATATGGGCCCATGCCCCCATGTTTCTCGGCTCTTCTTGGGCCCAAACAATATCGTCTGCGTTTTTGTATTTCTTGATGATGCTACGCATTTCTTTAGCAGGCAATGGGAACAATTGTTCCACACGCACCAAGGCCACATCATCTCTGTTGAGTTCTTCCCTTTTGTCGACAAGATCATAGTAGAACTTACCGGTGCAGAACACGAGGGTCTTCACCTTGTTCACTTTGGCCTCCCCATCGTCAATGACCATTTGGAAACTTCCGTTAGCCATTTCTTCCTTAGTGGATACCACTTTAGGATGTCTCAACAAGCTCTTTGGTGTAAATACCACCAAGGGCTTACGGAATTTGGCCTTCATTTGTCTACGGAACAAATGGAACAGGTTGGCCGGAGTGGTCACATCGGCCACAAACATATTGTCCTTGGCACACAATTGGAGGTACCTTTCCATTCTAGCGGAAGAGTGTTCCGCCCCCTGACCTTCATAACCATGGGGCAACAACAACACCAATCCATTCTGCAACTTCCATTTGTCTTCAGCAGCAGAAATATACTGATCTATAATGATTTGGGCACCATTACTGAAATCCCCGAACTGCGCTTCCCAAATGGTGAGCGTATTTGGACTTGCCATAGCGTAGCCATAATCGAATCCCATTACGGCATATTCTGATAGCAGGGAGTTGTAGATATGGAACTGTCCGTTTTGGTTTTTCCCCATCTCATTCAACAACACCACTTCTTCTTCGTGCATTTCTGTTTTGATGACCGCATGCCTATGCGAAAAAGTTCCCCTTTCCACATCTTGGCCCGTCATCCGAATGTCATATCCTTCCTCAATCAACGACCCATAGGCCAACAGTTCCCCCATGGCCCAATCCAATTTATTGTCCTTGAAGTACATGTCGTTACGAGCCTCAACCAATCGAACCAATTTTCTAAGGAACTTTTTATCCTCAGGAAGTTTGGTGATGCTCTTGGCCACCTCATCCAACTTCTTAAGGTCATAGGTAGTGTCCATGGATTTCAGCATCGCGTCTTCGGCGACCTGCTCAAATCCTTCCCATTCATCTTGCATGAAAGGAGTTATTCTGGTCTTTTCGATTTTGCGGGAGTCCAAAAGATCTTCCTCAAGATCGTTCTTGTATTTTTCTTCAAGTTCCTTTACGTAATTCTCGTCAATGACACCTTCAGCAATCAACTTTTCGGCATAAATATCTCTTGGATTCTTATGCTTGGAAATAGACTTATATAAAAGTGGCTGGGTAAACTTGGGCTCATCTCCTTCATTGTGACCGTACTTTCTATAGCCCAACAAATCCAAGAAAATGTCTCGCTTGTAGCGCATTCTGTATTCCAATGCAAAAGTTGTGGCGTGAACCACGGCCTCAGCATCATCGGCATTTACGTGAAGTACGGGAGAAAGGGTCACTTTACCCACATCAGTACAATAGGTAGACGATCTTGCATCCAAATAGTTGGTAGTAAATCCAATCTGGTTGTTCACCACAATGTGAATGGTACCCCCTGTAGTATACCCTTCCAAGCGCGCCATCTGAATTAATTCGTATACCACACCTTGTCCTGCAAAGGCAGCATCGCCATGAATCAGAATCGGTAATACCTCCGAGATTTCATCTGCATGGTCGCGATCTTGCTTGGCCCTGGAAATTCCCTCAACAATGGAATTAACGGTTTCCAAGTGCGATGGGTTGGGAGCTATGTTCATATTGACCATTTTCCCGGAATCCGTCTCCCGTTTGGAGGTCCAACCCAAATGATATTTTACATCCCCATCAAAGATGGTTTCTTCGTAATCTTTGCCATCGAACTCACTAAAAATATCCTTGGGCGATTTTCCAAAGATATTGGTGAGCACATTCAATCGGCCCCGGTGGGCCATTCCCATCACAAATTGTTTTACGCCCTTATCCGCAGCTTTTTCAATAATGACATCCAACGCGGGAATCAAGGATTCGCCACCTTCCAAAGAGAATCGCTTCTGCCCCACATATTTGGTGTGCAAGAAGCTTTCAAAGGAAACCGCTTCGTTCAACTTTCGAAGGATATTCTTTTTCTCGTCAGCTGAAAAATTAGGATGGTTGTCGTTTACATTGAGCCAATCCTGAATCCATTGAATACGTTCCGGGGTACGGATGTACATGTATTCCACGCCAATGGAATCACAATAAATGCGCTCCAAATGGGCAACAATCTCCTTTAATGAAGTGGAACCAATACCAAGGATTTTACCGGCATCAAAAACGGTATCCATATCTTCTTGGGACAAGCCAAAGTTGGCAATGTTCAAGGTAGGCTCATATTGTCTTCGGTCGCGTACGGGATTTGTTTTGGTGAACAAGTGACCTCGGGAACGGTAGCCATCAATCAAACGGATGACCTGAAACTCCTTTTGCAAGGTCTCTGGCATCTCCACTTGCTTTCCGTTGGAAAGCACCGCCATTCCATTCCTCTCGGATTCTATCCCCAAGTCCTCCAACGAACCTTCCAAACCGAAATCAAACCCTTGAAAAAAAGCCCTCCAACTGGGCTCAACACTATCAGGGTTCGTTAGGTATTTATCATACAGCTCCGCAAAAAATGAGGTATGCGCAGCATTTAAAAATGAATATTTGTCCATTATTCCTGTATTTCCAAAACTTTATGGAAAATTTTGTCAAAAATACGGGTTTTGCCTTTTATATAGGAGCGTTTTAACCAAATTATTGTCTTAAAAAAAGATGATTTCACAACTAGGGGGTCGAATCCATCTTAAAACAACAATTATGAAATTATATGTCAATTTTCTAAAAAAAGCATACCTTGGTTTCCCAGCCAAAATAACCAACCATGTCCAAGCTGAAAAACCGATACCTCTCTTTGGATGTCTTTAGGGGACTGGATGTTGCCCTAATGATTATTGTAAACTCCCCTGGAAATGGAAAAACCACCTTTTCACCGCTACTCCATGCCGAGTGGAATGGTTTTACCCTGACCGATTTGGTTTTCCCCACTTTTTTGTTCGTTGTGGGAAATTCCATGAGCTTTAGCATGAAAAAGTACGAAGAGATGGGCAACTCAGCCTTTTTCAAAAAGATTTTGAAACGGTTTGCGATTATCTTCCTACTCGGATTTTTGATGTACTGGTATCCATTTTTTGAAAATGGTCAACTAAAACCCTTGGCCGAGACACGCATTTTTGGGGTATTGCAACGCATTGCCCTCTGTTATTTGTTTGCTTCCATTTTATTACACTACGTGAAAACGAAAACGGCAATCATCCTCAGTATTGCGGCCTTGGTGCTTTATCATATTATATTGATTGCTTTTGGGGACCTAACCCTCACCGGAAATGCCGTACTGAAACTGGATACTTGGCTCATTGGACCCAACCACATGTACCATGGGGAGGGCATTGCTTTTGACCCCGAAGGCCTGTTGAGCACCTTACCGGCCATTGTAAATGTAGTAGCGGGATACCTTACTGGGAAATTCATTCAGAAGAATGGCCAAAATTTTGAAACCGTGGCCAAATTGATGATGATGGGCTTTATCCTTGTGTTTGCGGGATTGGCCTGGGACCTGTTGCTACCCATCAACAAAAAATTATGGACAAGCTCCTTTGTGCTACTTACAAGCGGCATTGACCTCTTTGCAATAGCCATTTTGGTTTACCTTTTGGACATGAAGAAAACCAAAGGTTGGAGTTACTTTTTTGAAGTCTTTGGAAAGAACACCCTATTCATTTACCTACTTTCCGAAATATTTGTGATAAGTCTGTTCTCCATACCTGTTGAGGGAGGTTCGTTGTACCGATGGATTTCGGACAACATATTTATTTCAGTTGCTGGAGGTTATATGGGCTCCCTTTTATTTGCCCTTTGGATCATGTTTACCTGCTGGGCAGTAGGCTATTTTATGGACAAAAAGGGAATCTACGTGAAAGTGTAAGGTTTCTTTTAAGAGCTGTATTTGTTCTTGAACCAAACTTTTTGCCATTCCCGTTTTAGGAGTAAAAAAGAAACTTCGGCTGAAATGTCCACAGCATCAGATGCTGAAATCTTTCGCACCTCATTTTCTGAAATATCAACCACATACAAAAGATTGAGGTACTGATCAAACTTTTCAACAATCAACACATAGACTTTTTCGTGAAGAAGGGCTTTTAGTTCAGCAGGAGGAATATCAACAGAAAGTTTAATGGGAACGTTGGCCAGTTCAAAATCCTTTTTCAGCTGAAGCACCAATTTTTTATAGAGCTGCTCCTTTTGGGCCGTCTCCAATAATTCCAGACTATTGTTTATGTTGGATAGCATACCTAATTTACGACCAAAATGTATCTTAGGGTTTATTCGGATTTATATATTTTTCCTTCCTTCATTACAAAGACCGTATTTTTTAGCGTGCTCACATCTTTTTCGGGATTCCCCTCAACCGCAACAATATCGGCGATGTAACCTTCTTTGATCTGCCCTAAACTATCTTCCATACCCAAGAGTTTCGCATTGGTTATCGTAGCAGAACGAAGAGCCTCCATAATGGGCATACCTCCTTCTACCATATATACAAACTCACTGGCATTCTCACCATGGGGAAACACCGCAGCATCCGTACCAAAAGCTATTGGGACACCCTTTTTATAGGCCATTTTGAACATGGCTTCTATTCTAGGACCGATTTCTCTGGCTTTTTGGGCAACAACCTCTGGATAATATCCTGGAATCTCAGCTTTGGCAGCAGCCTCTTTTCCTGCAGATATGGTAGGCACCAGATAGGTATGGTGCTCCACCATTAGATCCATGGTAGCTTCACTCATTAAAGTTCCATGTTCAATGGTATTTATACCGCCCAAAATAGCTCTTTTTATCCCTTCATCTCCATGGGCATGGGCAGCTGTGAGCATATTATAGTCCTTGGCCGTTGAAGTTATTTCCTTTATCTCCTCAATGGTAAACTGAGGATTTTGACCGCTTTTGGCCACACTTAAAACACCTCCCGTTGCCGTAATCTTAATGACATCCGCACCATCTTTATAACGTTGCCTTACGGCCTTTCTGGCATCTTCCGGAGAATTGACCACCCCCTCCTTTGGTCCAGGGTCTCCCATAAGATCTTTTTTCATACCATTGGTTGGGTCTGCATGACCTCCGGTAGTTCCAATGGCCTTACCGGCTGTAAAAATCCTTGGGCCAACAATGGCTCCTTTATTAATGGCATTCCGTAAAGCAATGTTTACACCACTTCCGCCCAAATCACGAACCGTGGTAAACCCAGCCATTAAGGTATTCTTTGCGTAGACTGTGGATTGAAGTGCCACATCAGCTTCATTCAATGTAAACTTCTGTATATAGGTATTTGGGCTGGATTGTCCTTCCATGTGCACATGCATGTCAATAAAACCCGGGAGCACTGTTTTATCTTTTAAGTCGATTACCGCAGCATCAGCAACGCCTGTTTGATATCCATTACCTATGGATTTAATCGTATTGCCTGAGATTATTATTGTCTTTTCGGTAAGAATCTTTCCTGAATTGACATCAACCAAACGACCACAATGCAGATACGTTTCTTGGCCTAATAAAATAGTAGTAAAAAGCGAAAGGAAAAGGGTAATCAGATGTTTCATGATGGGGGTTAATTAGTTAGACCCCTAAAATACATATACATTCCCTCATTTCCATGGAAAAGAGCTTAGAGTACAATTGATTTTCAAAAAAAGCCTGTCCAAAAAGACAGGCCACTATGATATTAAGGTTGTTAACCTCTCACCTTCTTCTCCCATTCCCATGCCGATTTCATGGCTTCATCCAAGGTGGATTCCGCTTTCCATCCAAGGACCTCATTGGCCTTTGAAGTATCTGCATAGGCCTGGATAACATCTCCAGACCTTCTGTCCACGATTTTATAGTTTAATTTTTTTCCAGACACACGCTCAAAACTATGGATTACCTCCAATACCGAGCTACCGGTCCCAGTTCCAAGGTTAAAAACCTCATAATTGTCTTCATTTTTGTCATTGAGCAAACGCTGCAATGCTTTTACATGCGCTTTTGCCAAATCCACTACGTGGATATAATCCCGAATACAGGTACCATCCGGTGTTGGATAGTCATCGCCAAAAACCGATAATTGTTCCCGTAATCCAACTCCTGTTTGGGTTATATAAGGAACCAAGTTCTGAGGCACTCCCAAGGGCAACTCACCGATATTGGCACTGGGGTGTGCTCCAATAGGATTAAAATACCTAAGGGCAATGGCTTTAATATCTGGATTTACCTTACACGTATCCCGGATAATTTCCTCGCCAACTTGTTTTGTGTTTCCATAAGGTGATTCGGCGGGTTTTACAGGAGCGTCTTCGGTAATTGGCATTTTATCCGCTTGGCCATACACTGTGCATGAACTACTGAAAATAAAGCTGGCTCCTCCCTTTTTCTTTAACTCTTGAAGGATGTATACCAACACTCCCAAGTTATTTTCATAATACAACAAAGGCTTTTCCACACTTTCCCCAACAGCTTTTGATGCCGAAAAGTGGATTACGCCCTGAACATCGCTATGCTTTTTAAAGAAATTTTGGACTTTGGATTTTTCCCTCAGATCCAATTCTTCAAAAATGGGACGTTTCCCAGTAATGGCCTCAATCCCATCCAGCACATCGATGGATGAATTGGAAAGGTTATCAATGACAACCACCTCAAAGCCTTCATTTTGCAATTCAACAACGGTATGGGAACCAATAAAACCCAATCCTCCCGTAACAAGTATTTTCATCTTATTTATTTACAAAGTCAATGACCAAGTTGGTAATAAATTGAATCTGTTCATCATCCAATTCGGTATGCATGGGGAGCGAGATCACTTCTTGTACCAATTGATTGGTCACCGGAAAATCCTCTTCATTGTAACGGTCATCCGCATACGCTTTTTGCTTGTGCAACGGAACTGGATAATACACACCACAGGGAACGTTGTTATCCTGTAAATGTTGTACCAATCCGTCCCTTTTCCCATTCAATATTTTGATGGTATACTGGTGGAACACATGACAATCACAGGTACTATTTCCTCCTTCACAGACACATGTGATTTTTGGCACCACAATGTTTTCCTGTCCCTCAAAAGCCTTACTGTATTTTGATGCGGCTTCCCATCGCTTTTTATTATACATATCCAATTTGGGAAGTTTTGCCCGTAAAACCGCAGCTTGAATGGAGTCTAAACGAGAGTTTACCCCAACTACATCGTGGTAATATCTTTTGTACATGCCATGGTTTACCATTCCCCGAATGGTATGGGCCAGATCATCGTCATTGGTAAAAATGGCGCCGCCATCTCCATAGCACCCTAAATTCTTGGATGGGAAAAACGAGGTGGACGACACATGACCCATGGTTCCTGCTTTCTGTTGTTTTCCATCTGCGGAAGTATAAGTAGCACCAATGGCCTGGGCATTGTCTTCTATCACATAAAGGTTATGCTTTTCGGCCAGCTCCATAATGGCATCCATATCAGCACATTGTCCAAATAGGTGAACAGGAACAATGGCCTTGGTTTTTGGGGTAATGGCTTTTTCAATGGCTTTTATATCGATGTTGAAGGTATCTGGTTCCACATCTACCAAAACCGGAGTTAAATTTAGCAGAGCAATGACCTCAACAGTAGCGGCAAAGGTAAAATCGGCGGTGATTACCTCATCTCCCGGCTGCAAACCAAGTCCCATCATGCAAATTTGAAGGGCATCGGTACCATTGGCACAGGGAATTACGTGTTTTACACCCAAATATTCCTCCAGTTCCCTTTGAAAAGCATGCACATGGGGTCCGTTTATGAATGCCGAGGAATCCAAAATCTCTGCAATGGAATCATTGACCTCATTTTTTATGCCTTCGTATTGACCTTTAAGGTCGACCATTTGTATTTTTTTCATCCGAATAAATTATGCTTCAAAATTAAGAAATAAAGATGCCATAATGCCCTATTGATGAAAGAATGTATTTTAGCAAAATATGATGCTCTCGCGTTTTGTTTATTCGATGTTGGTAAAGCTGTCCTGGTACGCCCTACAAGTGATTGCTCTCTTCAATCCGAAGATAAAATTGTTTGTTTCTGGGCGAAAGGAGACGTTTGCTCAACTGGAAGCCACTCTTCTGGAAGGAAGCAAGTCCATCTGGATGCATGTGGCTTCATTGGGTGAATATGAACAAGGTCTGCCCATTTTGGAACAGCTTCGAAGCGCCTACCCCAATCATAAAATTGTATTGACTTTTTTCTCTCCATCTGGATATGAAGTGAAGAAAAACACATCTGCTGCCGATGTTGTGGTATATCTTCCCATGGATACGCTTTCAAATGCTTCCAAGTTTTTGGATAAGACTAATCCTGAACTTGCCATTTTCATCAAATACGAGATTTGGCCCAATTATCTGTACCAATTACAGCAAAGAAACATTCCTACCTTATTGGTATCTGGCCGCTTTTTAAAAAAACAGATTTACTTCAAACCCTTGGGGGGTTTTATGCGGAACAGCTTAAAAGCCATTTCCCATTTCTTTGTGCAAGATGAAACGTCGAAACGCCTATTGGAATCCATCAATTTTAAAAACACAACTGTCAGCGGAGATACTCGTTTTGACCGAGTTTCTGAAATTTTAAAGCAGGACAACCATCTGGATTTCATGTCCAAATTCAAAGGGGATGCATTTTGCGTAGTAGCTGGCAGCACATGGCCAGAGGATGAGGAAATTTTGATCAATTTTATCAACAGCACCAAGCATCCGATCAAATTTGTCATAGCACCTCACCAAATAAAACAAGCCCATATTGACCATATTACCAGCGCCATTTCCAAAAAGACCATCTGCTATACCCAATTGGGCAATGAAGACCTTTCCAAATACGATGTGCTCATTATTGACACTATTGGCCTGCTGACCAAAATTTACAGCTATGCCGATGTGGCCTATGTGGGAGGTGGATTTGCCACAGGACTGCACAATACCTTGGAACCTGCTGTGTTTGGTATTCCCGTTATCATCGGCCCCAATTTTAAAGGATTCAAAGAAGCTGATGATCTTGTGGCCCAAAAAGGCATTTTACCTATCCAGAATCAAGAAAACTTCACTGATTTGATGAATGGTTTTGTTACCCATCCTGAATCCGTCACGAAAACTGGAAAAATCAATTCAAATTACATCAATACCAATTTGGGCGCAACCACTTTGGCAATGAATCATATTAAAGAAATTCTCTAAATTTTAGTTAGCTTTAGCAAAATTGAGCCAATATGGACAAGCGTATTTTTAGAATTTCTGTAACCGCTGCCCTAGCGGGTTTTTTATTTGGTTTTGATACTGTGGTTATCTCTGGGGCTAACCAACCCATTAAAGAGCTTTGGGGCACCAATTGGTTTTTGGGCGATTCCATTTTCACTTTTCACGGCATTTTTATCATGTCCATGGCACTTTGGGGCACCGTTTTGGGCTCACTTTTAGGAGGTATTCCCACTGACCGCTTGGGAAGAAAAAAAACCCTTTTTTGGATTGGAATTCTCTATTTAGCATCTGCGGTAGGCTCTGCTTTCGCGCCCGAAGCCTATAGTTTTTCATTTTTTAGGTTTATTGGTGGCGTTGGGGTTGGTGCCTCTTCTGTGGCTGCTCCTGTCTATATTTCAGAAATTTCAACGGCCGAAAACAGGGGAAGGTTGACCGCCATGTACCAGTTTAATATTGTTTTTGGTATTCTGATTGCTTTTATCTCCAATTATTTAATCGGGGTCATTTTTGACGAAAGCATAGCTTGGCGTTGGATGTTGGGCATGGAAGGATTACCGGCCTTGATCTATACCTTAATGGTGGTTAAGATTCCTCATAGCCCTAGATGGCTTCTCATGAAAGACCGGGAAGAATCTGTGGTCATCCAGTCATTGACCCTGTTAGGAATTGATACGGAACAGGCAACGATTCACCTTACCAAAATAAAAGTGGCCTTGCAGGACACTGCCGAGAAGCATAAGGAAAATCTTTTTTCAGGGAAATATAACAAAGCTTTGGTGCTGGCCTTTTTGATTGCCTTTTTCAACCAACTTTCGGGAATCAATTTTGTGCTCTACTACGCCCCAGAAATTTTGGAACGTGCCGGATTGGCCACTGGCGAATCCCTTTTCAGTTCCATTTCCATTGGAATCATAAATTTGATCTTCACTTTTGTGGGGATAGCATTAATCGACAAATTGGGTCGTAAACAATTGATGTATATTGGTTCCATTGGCTATATTATAAGTTTGGCCATGGTAGGCTGGAGTTTTTATTCGGGTGCCAGTTCTGTGCTACTGCTGATCTTCATATTAGTATTTATTGCCTCCCATGCTATTGGACAAGGGGCCGTAATTTGGGTTTTCATCTCAGAAATATTTCCCAATAAGGTTCGCTCTTATGGTCAGTCTTGGGGAACGGGAACCCACTGGGTATTTGCGGCATTAATCACATTATTGACCCCAACCTTTCTGGATTCGGAGATAGGAATTTTTAAGGACAACCCTTGGCCCATCTTTATCTTTTTTGCCTTTATGATGGTGCTCCAGTTGCTTTGGGTCATTTTTATGATGCCCGAGACCAAAGGGGTGAGTTTGGAGGAATTGGGAAAAATGCTGAGTAGCAAAAACGGTAAATCCAGTTAACACAACCACTACTCTATAAATTCAACCTTTAATCGAATAACCCTTTGGTTGTTAGGGGCAATAACTGAATAATTCCGTACATTGGAGTAAATTACACTATTATGTCTGATGAAATTTCTTTTGGGAATAAACTTATGGTTGGGTTTTTACGAATAATGGTCTTTGTCCTCATCATTATTTTGATTGCAATACCCGTTTGTATCTTGTTGGACTTTTTAGGCATTTTGGAAGCGATTGGCCTATCCTCTTAATAAAAAATGATTTCCTGTTCCCCCATTTTGTCCGTTATCAGTTTAATATAGGTGTCAATCGTCTTATCAACCTTTACCGTCTCGGTAACGTCAAGATCACCCCTCCAAATCAATTCCATTTCCTTCCCATCACAAATACAATACAAGGAGGTTTCCACGTGATATATATTGAATGAGTCATAAGACTCAGGGTCATAATAAATATCTTGATGCTCCAGATAGTCCGTGCTGAAACGCATGAACATTCTATCAATGTTGTGCACCTTTTCCTTTAGCGTTCTCTTGTTTTCAGTAGCAACCACCTTGGTAAACAAAATGGCATCAAAATCTTTATCCAACAATTGTTGCTCCACTAAGGCAATTTCTTCTTCAGACCTTTGCGCCGATGTAAATTCAACATCAAAAACATCAATGCTGCGCATGGCTTCAATCTGTTTTTCTTCCAACTTATCGGCCAATCTACTCTCAAACTCCATGCGGATATTCTCATCCTGTGCCAAACCCACTACCAGAACCTTGTGGGCATCAAAAAGCACAATATCTGGATTCTTCCAGGTGCTTACAAGCTTGGTACTGGAACAGCTCATGAGGAGTAAAATACCGATGACCCCTATTTTTGATTTCATTGGAATGAATTTAAAACTTCATGCGCAGCAAAGATATATTTTAATACGTTGAAAATGTTTCTTGTCTTTTTTCCAACTGCCTTCTTAAATCTTCAACTGTTTTAGCCATGGATTTCTCAAAATCATCGGAGTTGGATTTAGCAAAAATCCGGGGACCGGGTGCACTCAGCTCGATTTCGCACACCTTACCTTCACCGGTTTTATCATTTTCTTGCTTAAATAGTACATTGGCCTTGATCAACCAACTGTACTTATTCTCCAAACCTTCCAGTTTTTTCATTAAAAGTTGTGTTAATGATTCACTGGTTTGCATCTTTTGATATTGAACATGTACTTCCATGATAATTGTTTTGATTTATATTCAAATCTATAATACTTAAAGAGTAAATTAAATGACAAATGTCAGCTTAGAATTGCATTATTGTCCCAAGGAGAAGGGTTGTCCCGTGCTCTGCAATACTGAAAACCAAAATTCGCCCTCTAAATCTATCTTTTTCCGTTTTTTGGTCACTTCGGCGATGGGTACATACACATATTTGTTGTTGACTTTACTGGCTACAAATTTGGTCTTCCCAGCCATGGCACCATGTACGGCATGATACGCCAAACGACTGCAATACACACTATCACTGGAATTGGCCGGTGCACTCCGTACAATATAGCTTGGGTCGATATATTTTATGGTGACCGATGTATCCTGAAAATGCTCCGCTATTTTCTCTTTCAAGAATAGACCAATATCCTTATGCTTTATATTGCCCGAAGCATCCTTGACCCTATTCTCATCCTCAAACAATTGCTGACCTGCCCCTTCCGCCACAACAATTACAGCATGCTTTTTTTGTTCCAAGCGGCGCTCCAAAACCTTTAGGAAACCGTCATCACCTCCCAGAGTAAAATCCATTTCGGGAATGAGCACAAAGTTAACTACGGGCATGGCCAAAGCAGCTGAAGCAGCAATAAAGCCACTATCCCTGCCCATCAATTTTATGATGGTGATGCCGTTATACGCCCCAGTTGCCTCATTATGGGCATCCCGTAGGATGGGACTGGCCACATCAAACGCAGTTTCATATCCAAAAGATTCATCAATCAGGTCAATATCGTTGTCAATGGTTTTTGGAATCCCCACCACACTGATTTTTGAATTTCGCTTCATAATTTCCTCACCAATGGCATTGACCCCTTTCAGTGTTCCATCTCCGCCAATGGCAAATAGCATGTCAATCTTGTTCTTTTCCAAAGTATCCACCATCACCGAAACATCTTGCCCTCCGCGTGAAGATCCCAAAAAGGTTCCTCCAAATTGATGGATGTCCTTTACCTTGTCTGGTGTCAACTCCACAAATTGATGGCCCTTTTCCGGATTGAGTCCTTCATACCCGTAGGGTATACCAATAATCCGCTTTACGCCGTAGAAATAATGCAGCGCCATAACCACACCTCGAATCACATTATTGATTCCCGGGCATAAACCACCGCAGGTAACAATTGCAGCCGAGGTTTTTCCGGGCTCAAAAAAGATATCTTGCCTAGGACCTGCCTTTTCCAAACACAACGGTTCTTCCCCCTTTTGAAGACATTGGTTGTACCCTTCCAGGGACAAATCAAAGACGAACCTGTCCGCATCTCTGATGAAATTAAAAATCTTATCTCCCTTAACCTCGCTCAATTGCAAGGGGGATTTGAATTTGGCCGGGCCTAGGTTTTCTATTTGAAATTGGTTTTTGCTATCCACTTTGGTCTGTTCTTAAAAATGTTCGGTCAAGCTGTGATGCGAATCAATCAGCGGCCCTCCATTTAGGATTTCGTCTGAAGCTTGACTCGCAAACTTATCAAAATTTAAATGGAAGGAGTGTGCCAATTGAATGGCCTTGCTCACATAGGCTCCTTTTTGCAACCAAGTGTTCATGGGGTCCAACAACTCCGATGGCACACCTGGACAATATTTGGGCATATGTAATCCAAAGATAGGGTGTACATCCAAATCAACATCATCCAATTTCCCTTCTAGAATGGCGGAAATCATTGCCCGGGTATATTTTAACTTTATTCGGGATCCCACACCATAAGGGCCACCACTCCATCCGGTATTGATCAACCAGACATTTACTCCTGCAGCAGTCATCTTATTGCTCAACATTTCAGCATAGACTGCAGGATGCAAGGGCATAAAAGGTTCTCCGAAACAAGCTGAAAACGAAGGTACAGGCTCATTGATTCCCGCTTCGGTACCTGCTACCTTGGCGGTATAACCTGAGATAAAATGGTATGCCGCCTGACCTGGTGTCAATTTGGAGACCGGGGGCAATACGCCAAAGGCATCACAGGTGAGGAAAAAGATATTCTTTGGGTTGGATGCATACGAAGGCACTTGAATATTGTCAATATGGTCAATGGGATAGCTCACCCTGGTATTTTGGGTTATGCTGCTGTCAAAATAGTCCACTTCTTTGGTCCCTTCCTTGAAAACGATGTTTTCCAGAAGCGCACCAGGACGGATGGCCCGAAAAATATCGGGTTCCTTTTCCTCGGTAAGATCAATTACCTTGGCATAACAACCTCCTTCAAAATTGAATATGGTGTCCTCCTTGGTCCAGCCATGCTCATCATCCCCGATTAGTTTACGGTCCGGGTCTGCGGACAAGGTGGTCTTTCCAGTTCCGGAAAGTCCAAAGAAAATGGCGGTGTCCCCTGCTTCACCCACATTGGCCGAGCAGTGCATGGGCAATACTTCTTTTTCTATGGGTAGAATAAGGTTTAGGGCCGAAAAAATACCTTTTTTCATCTCACCGGTATAGGCCGACCCTCCGACCAAGGCTATTTTCTTGGTGAAATTCAAGATGGAGAAATTGCCACTTAGGATTCCTACTTCCGAAGGATTGGGCGCTTCATAGCCAGGAGCACAAAGCACTAACCATTCTTCTTCAAAGTTTTCCAGTTCACTTTCATCCAACCGCAAAAACATATTTTTAATAAAGTAGTTGGACCAAGGGTATTCGGTAACAGTCCTTACATTCATGCGATATTTGGGTTCGGCGCAGACGTAGGCATCGCGCACATAGACTTCCTTCCCACTTAGATACTTAACAATCTCACTGTGAAGTTCATCAAAGTTTTCAGGGGAAATCGGTTTATTGATCCGGCCCCACCAAACCTTGTCTTTTGTATAGTCGTCCTTCACCAAAAAACGATCTTTGGGAGAGCGTCCGGTGAATTTTCCAGTTTTTACACAAAGGGTACCATTTTCCGTCTCAACACCCATCCCCTTTTCCACCGTTATTTTTTGAAGGGTTTCGGCATTAAGATTCCAATGGGCAGTAACATCCTTTAATCCGTACTTACTTAAGTCTTTAGTTGTGCTCATATTTGTTGTTTTTATAGGTTAGAAGTTCCAAATCCATGGAACCAATAGTAGTGTTGCCAAAAAAAATAAGAGAAGTAATGGTCCTCCCACTCTTACATAATCCAAAAATTTGTATCCCCCCGCTGCCATCACCATGGCGTTGGTGGTTGTACCCACTGGGGTTAAAAAAGCGGTTGATGCACTTACCGCGACGGCAATCATAAACGGTTTTGGTGATACTCCCAATGTCATTGATGCCATAATAGCAATAGGTGCCATTAAAACTGCCGTGGCTGAGTTGTTAATGGCTTGACTGAACGCAGCGGTCAACAAAAATATCCCGGCCAAAAGTGCTGATGGGTGTATGGCTCCCAAGCTCTCCACCAAACTATTGGCTGCCAATTGGGCCACGCCCGTTTTTTGCAAAGCCAATCCCATGGGAATCATGGCCGCAATCATTACAACACTGGTCCAACTGATACCCTTGTAAGCTTTCGAGATGGGCACACAACCGGTCAACATCATAATTCCAGCACAAATCAAAGCTGCAATTGCCCCAGGAAGTATATTTAGCACCAAAAGCAGTATCATTAAAATAAGCGTGCCAAGAGCAATATAGCTTCTTGGAGTGAGCACATCCACATTTTTGGCCAGGGCCTCTGGACTTCCAGAAATCACCAAATTTTCATACATCGATGTGAGTCCCTCAATATTATCCCATTGGCCACGAATGATGAATGCATCGCCTGCCTCAATCTTTATTCTTCCGTCCAAAGGGCGATTGTGTCTTGAGGCGGCCAACAACTGTATTCCAGCTTGGCTTAAATAGTGTCCCAATGGAATGGTTTTCCCCACAAAAACGGAGTTTGGGGTAATAATCATTTCGGCCATACCTACTTCTTGATTGATCAACTCTCTTTTGAGGGTGTCTTTTTCGGGTTTCCACGGCACTACCCCCAAATGAAACTTCAAAACCAATTTATCCACATCTTCAGCTTTTCCCTTTACCGTAATAATATCGTGATAGCGCATTTCGGTATCATCACCGGGCATTTCCACGAACTGGGGTATGCCTTGAAGTGGATTGGGGTGCCTTCGTTTTAATCGCATTACGGACACTTTGTGGGTTTCCTCAAAATCCCAATCGCCTATATTGGTGTTGATCAATTGGGACATGGATCTAACCCGCAAACGATACATATTGTCGCCAATACTGTAGTTCTTGATCCATTTATGCATCTCTTGGTCTATGGCCATAGGTCTATTGTCTGTTCGGTGATTGGGGAGCAGTTTATATCCCAAATACCGAAAATAGAGTATGGATATGACCAATAAAGGGACGCCTATCAATCCAAATTCAAAGAACGAAAATCCTGTGACCCCATTTTCTTCCAGTGCATTGCTCACAATGATGTTGGGCGGGGTTCCTGTTAAGGTGAGCAACCCACCCGTATTTGAGCCAAAAGCTACAGGTATCAATAATTTTGAAGGCAATGTACCTGCATTCCAAGCCGCGGTGACCGTAACTGGCAATAACGCAGCTACCGTTCCCGTATTGCTCACAAAACCAGAGAGCAAACTGGATCCCAAGGTTATGATGACCAACAATCTGGGCACCTTCTTTTTTGCCCATCTAACGAAACACTGGCCTGCAACTGCCGTCCAACCAGTTCTGGAAAGTCCTTCACCGATAATGAACAAGGCGGCAATCATTATCACCGTTGGGTTGCTGAAGCCCGTCAAGGTTTCCCCAATATCCAATATCCCGGTCAAGTAGAGCGAAAGCATGGCCATCAGGGCCACCACGTCTGGAGGAAACTTCCCCCAAACGAATAGTATGATCGTAATACCCAAAATAACCAGCAGTGGCAGCATGCTTTCTTATTGATTGGGGTTAGTGTATCAGTCCAATGCCAGAACCGGAATCTCTGAATGCAACGTCAACAGTTTTGTTAAACGACCCTCGGACGGGCTACTCTTTTCGGTATGGTTTCTGGGCAAAATGGCCAACATATCAATGTTCTTTTCATTGATGTAATCCAAAATACCTTCTTCCACATCTTCATTTTTATTGAATGTATGTTCCACATAAAAATGCTCCAAGTAGTATTCCAACAAGTTCTCTGTGCTGTCCACTATAGATTCCTCCGCATAAACCGATTCCTTATAAATGGTCAAGACGTGGACTTTGGAGTCAAAGGTACGGGCAATGTCCAAGAGGGTGGTCAACACCTCTTTATCGTCAATTTTTTCGCCGCCCATGACCAAAGCAATGTCCTTAGGCTCTTTGATGCTGCATCCATAAGGGATTGATATTACCGGGCAATTGGCATCGAGTACCAATCTAGAGGTATTGGTAATGGCCTCATCGGTGATTTTGTCTCCCATGGTGCCCATCATGATCAAATCTGCATTGCTTTCCTCTTCCACTTTTAGGATGGTACTGATCAAATCACCAGTAGCAGTTTGAAAATCAGGTTCTACCTTCAACCTTACATTGAAGGATTCCAGCACTTTTGCAAAATCCTTCTTTAGTTCATCTTCTTCCGCTTTGCTGGTTGGCATTACACCCACGTATAAGGCTAAAATGGCAATGGGTCGGTCTGATCCCACAAAATTGGCCACGTACTCCAATGCATTCAAAGAGGCTTCTGAAAAATCGAAAGGGACTACTATTTTTTTAATATTGCTCATACCTCAAATTTTAAATTATTCAAAACTTTCATTTCAAAAGTAGAGTCGTCCTGCGACCTAAAATATGACAGAAGTCAGGTTTCTAACTTTTGAACCATATTAACAAAAAATCTCCCTATTTAAAAGCCTTCAGAGTTATTTTTTGAAATGATAATGGTTATATTTAAAAACAACAAAAGCATGCTAGTTTAACTATGGATATTGTAATAGGTGTGGACATTGGCGGAACCAAAACCAAGATAGGGCTGGTCGACCAAAACGGGGAATGCCTTGAAAAAACTTTTTTTAGGACAAAGGACTTCCCAAACCTGAACGATTATTTGGACCAAATCAAGACCAAATCAGACGAACTCATCCAAAAAATGGGAAATGAGGTCAACGTTTTGGGTTGTGGCATTGGAGCTCCAAATGCCTCTAGTAAAAATGGCACCATAGAAAATGCCAGTAATTTGGTGTGGAAAGAAAGTGTTCCCATCCTTAAAAAGTTACAGGAACGTATGCCCATGCCCATGCGCATTATGAACGACGCCAGTGCTGCCGCTTTGGGTGAAATGCTCTTTGGCGGAGCTAGGAATATGACCGATTTTATTGTAATCACCTTGGGCACTGGTTTTGGCGCCGGTATTGTGGCCAATGGCCAATTAATTGATGGGTACGATGGTTTTGCCGGCGAGTTGGGCCACGTGGACATGACTTTGGGCGATGGCAGGTTGACCGGGCTTGGGGTCCGGGGCGGATTGGAAGCCTATGTATCCGCCACTGGCTTAAAACGCACTATTCTATATATGATGAGCAAGTATACGGTGGACAGCAGATTTAGAAGTGTGGCCTATAATGACCTCCATGGTGAGGATATTACCAAAGCGGCGGAAGAAGGCGATGAAATTGCTCTAAAGGCATTTGATTATACAGCTAAAATAATGGGATTGGCCTTGGCCAACTTTACGGCATTCACCCAGCCTGAAGCTTTTATTTTAATGGGAGGGCTCACCAATAGTGGGAAATGGATCATGGAGCCCTTGGAAAAATATTTCAATGCCAATCTTTTGCAAGTATATAAGAGCAAGGTAAAACTGATGTACTCAGAAATGGAAGGCAAAACGGCAGCCATTTGCGGTGCCGCCGCATTGATTTGGGAAAATCAAAAAAATAGGGTCAACTCCAATGCGTAATCTAAATTTAATCTAGAAGCTGATAAGTATCATACTTTTAAAGGATTTTTAGAACAAAACTTTGTACTCCAACCTTCAAAGCCGTAAAGTATGGGGTTTACAAAGTGTTATTTTAGTGTACTTTGTTCAGTTGTACTCCTAATTGCTTCCCAAAACTGCCTTTATGGACAAGATTTTAGCGAACATCAACCTGGTTCATGGTTTGTCCTCTCCGGAAACACAAAAATTCACGAGCAATGGAGCATTCCCACCGTTGCGATTATAAAGAACAATACCATTTGGGAAAACTATGGATTCTCTTTTGTACGGACAGGAGCATCCTTCAACCTTGATGCTTCATCAACATTTACCGGGGGAGTGGCCTTCTTAAACATGAATAGCTATACAGACACTACATCGCCAAAAAATAGTAGCCAATTTTGGATTTATGGAGAATATAGCCTAAAGTCCAAGTTTGGAAAGAGCTCTATTTCCCAAAGATGGCGTGTGGAGAATTACAGGCCCATCCATTCTGAAAATGCCTCTCCAAATAACCGAGTCAGATATCGCCTGCAATTTGTAAGACCTGTACACAAGAACGTTTATTTTAAATGCTATAATGAAATCATTTTAAATCTAGAGGAAGAAACCTTCAACCAAAACCGGCTTTTCATTGGTATGGGGCAAAAACTTACTCCATCACTAAGCATGGATATTGGTTATTTAAACCGACAGTTTTCAAAAGTTAGGGAAGATATGGTACAGGTTGGGTTATCATTCTATATTGACCTTACCAAAAAGGATCTTGCCCTACTGGCGGAAGCAAATCCGTAAAATACCATTTTGCAAGTTGTAACCTGATTTTTATCATATTTTTTGAGTAGTGACCTAGCTACCTTTATCTCAATCAAATAGTAAAAGTCATGAAACCAAAAAAGAACCCAAACGCAGAAATAGGACGCAATAGCAGTCTTTATTTCATGATAGGCCTTACTTCGGTCTTGTTCCTTACATGGCAATCCTTGGAAGTGAAAATTTATGAGAAGGAGTCCAAGGTTTCAGATGTTGTTGAAGTCATGGATGACCTTAAGGAAGATGTTCCCGTTACAGAAATGTTGCGTACCACTCCACCACCCCCTCCACCATCTGCGCCAGATGTCATAGAAATTGTGGAGGATGTTGAAGAGGTTGAAGAAACTGTTATTGAAAGTACAGAGAGTAGCCAGGAGACCTATATTGAAGATGCTATTGTTAGCGTGGAAGATGTGGAGGTTGAAGAGGTTGAGGAAGAGGTTATTGTTCCCTTTGCGATTATAGAGTATGTGCCTGTTTTCCCAGGATGTGAAGTCTACGAAACCCAAGCTGAGCGCAAAGCATGCTTTAACGAAAAAGTACAGGAGCATGTTATGAAAAACTTCAAATACCCTCCAAGTGCATTGGAAATGCAAATTACCGGAAGGGTCTATGTACAGTTTGTCATTGACTCCCAAGGTCATGTGACCAATATCCAAAAGAGAGGTCCTGACCGTTTATTGGAAGACGAAGCAGCTAGAATTATAGCCGCATTGCCCAATGTGAAGCCTGGACAACAGCGCGGAAAAGCTGTTAGTGTAAAATACAGCATACCCATAAGTTTTGTAATGAATTGATGATTAACACCAAAATTGGAGAAAGCGGCTCAATTAATTTTGAGTCGCTTTTTTATTTAAAACCAGCCAGCGCCTTTATATTCATTGTTCCTAGAGGCTATTTCCCGACTCTTGACCACCAAATGGG
This sequence comes from Allomuricauda sp. CAU 1633, assembly GCF_017313225.1. Classification (GTDB taxonomy): domain Bacteria; phylum Bacteroidota; class Bacteroidia; order Flavobacteriales; family Flavobacteriaceae; genus Flagellimonas. Next base: position 519,523 of record NZ_JAFLNE010000003.1, read on the forward strand.
TTTCATCAAATTGTCTGGCTCTGTAGCCCAATAAGTGAAAAATGGATTTTGCCATAAAACGGGCAATTCTTTGGTCGACGAGAAGAGTATCTTTTTTGTCTGATTTCCATTGGACTCCGGGCAATTTTACTAAAAGATGGTCTACTTTAAAACGTCGTAGCTCTTTGGACAACCACAACAAAAATTTGGGAATGGGCCTAATAAAGTAAAAACCCTCCCCGCCCTGATCTTGGTATAAGGGCATAAAAATCTGTCTTCTTTTTTTGGTCTTCAGCACAGCATCATTATTCACAGCAATCTCCGTTCCTTTTGGAACCTCCTGAAAGTTTGTAAATCCAGGGAACATTCTGAATATATCTTCTGCACCGATGGTGTGCTGATGATAGATTTCATAAAACGTATGGCTGGCATTATTAAATCCATTTCCATCGCTTTTCGATGTACGGACCACATCTGTCAGTTGTAGGGTGAACTCAATAAAATCCACGCAATTTTCTACGGCTTTACTATCATTGTGCTGACCACTTTCAAAACCCAAGGACACATATCCCAATTCGTTGATATAACTCAATAAAGCTCCTTCAAGATATTCTTCAATCCCCAAAATAATGGGCAATGGATAGTTTGATGCATACTTTCTATTCAACAAACTGTCATTGAGTACTATAAAAGGCGTTGTATCGCTGGAAGTGGTGTGCAGATCAATAAAATAGAAAGGAGGGTTTCCTTTTTCCAATATTTTGCAGAGTACGCCATAAAGTAATTTCAACTCCTCTTCCTCTGCATTATTATTGTGCTCGTCGGATAGTATATTGCTTATTCGTTCCGGAAACCAGATACGGTTTAAATCCACAGCCTGAAACCTTACCTGCTTTTTAAGCGCCCCCAGATTACCGGCCACCGCAAATATTTCACCCTCTAAATCAACCTTCTTTGCTATTAGCCTTTTAAAGACCTGTTTTAGGGCAAGCACACCTGCAGGTTCATTGCCATGGATACCTGCAAAGAAAACCACGGTTGGCCCCTCTCTATTTCCTGATAAATGACCAATAATTCGTTCAACCGTTGTTGTCTCTTTTAGGTCATTTTTTTGTACTTCCTGCATGATCATAAATCAACTTTGCTTATGATTCCCACCACATTGGAGTCCACGCAAACTGGCAAGCACCCTATTTGGTGTTCTTTCATTATTTTTTTGGCTGTATTGATTTCTGTTTTGGGCTGCACGGTGACCACATCTTTAATCATAATATCAGATACTCTAGCCCCATTTATGTCGATTTCTCCCAATTTCTCTATGTGACTCCAGGTCAATAGTCCCACTAACTCACCTTTGGTGTTCTCAACGGGCAGATGATGGATGTTGTTCCACTGCATAATGGAAATGGCCAAGTTGGCAAAATCATCCGCATAGAGTTTCATGAGTCTGGTGGACATAATTTGCCCCACCCACTTAAAGGACTCCCTTTTCTTGGTAATTTCCTTGATGGAAGACCATTCATGTACAGGTTTATTGGTTTTCTGGTTGGTATACATCGCCTTGGTCAACTGTACCAATGCGCTATCTTGCTTCATCTGTTTTCTGAGCTCCCTGTAGTTTCCAATTTGCCATTCCGCTCCCGTGCCCATTCGCACTCTGTTTTCCACAATTCCTAGCAAATTTTGAATATCACCTTCGTCAATATTTACCTTTTTTAACCCTTCATAAGCGATGGGAAGCAGTTCACCTATCACCAATTTTTTAAGGGTTATGGGCATACCCAACCAGGTAAAAACGGTTTGTCTTCCGTTCATGGCCGATTTTATGAAATTGAGCTTGGCCTCCCTAAAATCCATAATGGCTGGCATATTGTCAAACTTTTTGGGCCGCCCTACCATCAATCCTATCCAAAAGGCAAAATTGGCCATTTGATCAATTACTGAAGGGCCTGAGGGAATGTACCTATTCTCTATCCGCAGATGCGGTTTTCCGTTGCCCACCCCATAACAAGGTCTGTTCCAACGGTACACTGTGCTATTGAAAAGGTGTAATGCCTCCAGTTTTGGAATGTTTCCTTCTTCCAAAAGCTGGAGGGAGTTTTTCTCAATGGGTTTGGTAAGAACAATGCGATGGGTGGAAATATCTTCCTTAAAGATTTGAACCACCGATTCTTCTTGCCATCGTTCCCCAAAGAAAACCCTGGCTACCTGTTCTTTTACGGCATTGGTCCATTTACGGGTGTCCAGACTTTGTTGAAAAAGGGCAATACGGGTTTCTTTCCAAAGTTCCTTGCCCAACAGTAGAGGAGAGTTGCAGGAAACCCCCAAAACCGGTCCAGCTATGGCCTGTGCCCAATTGTAGCTCTTTATAAAATCATCAGGCTTGACCTGCAAGTGAAGTTGAAAACTGGTGTTGCAGGCCTCAAAAAGTACGGAGTCATGGTGCAATGATAATTCATCCACTCCCTTGATCCTGAGGGTGAAATCATCCCCCCGCCATGCTTTTAAAACATCATTTATCCTATAATACCGGGGAATGGGGGTCATAAAATCCATCCCCAACTCATCTTTGGAAATGGTGGGCAAGATTCCTGTCAACAACACTTTTGCACCGTGCTTTGCTGCATGGGTTTTGGCCTTTCCCAATAATCCATTCAGCTGCTTCTCAACAGCTGCAAAGCAATTACCTTCGAGTTTTACAGGGTCAAGATTGGCCTCTAGATTGTAACTTGCCAGTTCGGTTGTAAAGTGGGAATCATCAATATCCCTAATGATGTCTAGGGATAAGGGAGCTGGTCTATATTCCCGGTTAATAAGGCACATTTCCTGTTCGGCGCCTATTCGGCGTATATCATCCTCTATCAAGCCCCCCATCATCATTAATTCCAGAGCTCTTATATCCTCAATTAAATGCTGAACGAACGCTTTGCGTTCTTCCTCATTAAACTTGCTTTCAATGATATGCTCTCCCATTGTTATGGTAATTGAACGTGTTAGGAATGTTAAAGCTACGAAGTGCAGCAGAGCCAAAAAATGACAGTTATCAGGTATTGATTTGTAATGGACTGACATTTATCATGTTTTATACTGAGTCCTGCCACTAATTTTGGTCTTGTAATATAATGGTATGAGTTATGTGTGGATTAGTACAGAAATACAATGTGCCTGGCCCAAGGTACACCAGTTACCCAACGGTTCCGTATTGGGATTTGGACGATTTTTCAGGTAAACGCTGGAAATCGACTGTATTGAGGGCCTTTCAGGAAAATCCCAAAGAAGGAATCAGCTTATACATACATCTTCCTTTTTGTGAGAGCATGTGCACGTTTTGTGGCTGCCATAAGCGCATCACCAAAAGACATGAGTTGGAACTTCCCTACATTAACAGTGTTCTAAAGGAATGGAACTTATATGTAGATTTGTTGGGCACCAAACCCATCATTAAAGAGCTTCATTTGGGCGGGGGAACTCCCACATTCTTTTCTCCTGAAAACTTACAACTATTGATAGATGGGATTCTTTTGCAAAGCAAAAAGGCTGAAAACGCCCAATTCAGTTTTGAAGGGCATCCCAACAATACAACCAAAGCGCATCTACAGGCCCTTTTTGATGTAGGGTTCAGAAGGGTCTGTTACGGTGTGCAAGACTATAATATGACCGTTCAAAGGGCCATCAACCGAATCCAGCCCTTTGAAAATGTAAAAAATGTGACTGAATGGGCCAAAGAAATTGGGTATACCTCTGTGGGGCATGATATTATCTATGGACTCCCATTTCAAGATTGTGTTCACGTGGAGGAAACCATTAAAAAAACCAATGCCCTTAAACCGGATCGCATAGCATTTTACAGTTACGCCCATGTGCCTTGGCTCAAAGGAAATGGACAACGAGGCTACAAAGAGGCCGACCTTCCCTCTTCCGTGGTGAAAAAAGCACAATATGAAATGGGCAAAAAAATGTTGACGGATTTTGGGTATAAAGATGTGGGAATGGACCATTTTGCCCTACCTACTGATGACCTGTATACCGCCTTGACCCATGGAACCTTGCATCGAAATTTTATGGGCTATACCCCATCCAAGACCAAATTAATGATTGGTCTGGGTGTATCCAGCATCAGTGATAGTTGGTATGGATTTGCCCAAAATGTAAAAAGTTTGGAAGAATATGAACATTTGGTTTCACACGGAGTTATCCCTATTTTTAGGGGACATATCCTTAACCAAGAGGATGAAATCATAAGAAAGCACATTCTTAATCTCATGTGCCGATTTGAAACTTCTTGGGAGATGGAAGAAGCTAAGATAGTCGATTTTCAAAGTATCATCAACAACCTATCGGAAATGGAATCTGATGGTTTGGTGGAGATAGGAGAAAATAAGATTTCAGTAACCGAAAAAGGTAGGCCTTTTGTGAGAAACATCAGTATGGCCTTTGACTTAAAATTACACCGGAAGAAACCGGAAACCCGAATATTTTCCATGACCGTTTAACCTATAAAAAACAAACAAATGAAAAGTATAGTTGTACCCGTAGATTTTTCAGAACAATCTGAAAACGCCCTAAAAGTGGCTGCATCCTTGGCCAAAGAAAACAAGGCCGAGTTGTTGGTGCTCCACATGTTGGAGCTTTCACCGGCCATTATGAGCGAATCGGGCTATGTGTCCCAAGAACAAGTGGTCCACTTGATTAAAATTGGCGAAAAACGATTTGCCGACTTTTTGGACAAACCTTATTTAAAGGATGTCAACATTGTCCCCGTCATTAAACATTACAAAGTTTTTAGTGAAGTAAACGAAGTTGCCGAAAAGCACAACGCCGATCTTATTGTCATGGGTTCCCATGGTACCGATGGACTCCAAGAAATCTTTATAGGATCTAACACAGAGCGTGTTGTTCGCACCTCTGATGTCCCTGTACTGGTCATTAAAGGCGAAATGAACGGATTTAAGCCCAAAAACTTTGTTTTTGCCTGCGATTTTTCGGAAGAAAATGTTCCTGCTCTTAAAAAAGCTGTGGAAATGGCCAAACTTTTGAAATCCAAATTACAGTTGATCTACATCAATACACCTGGGGATGAATTTTTGAGCACCGATGATGCCTATGAAAAAGTCTCCAAATTTTTGGATACGGCCAAGCTTGGCTTAACAGTTGAAATCTATAACGACTACACTGTTGAAAAAGGAGTCCTCAATTATTGTGATAAGGTAATGGCCGACATTATTGGCATACCCACCCACGGTAGAAGGGGATTGTCCCACTTTTTTATGGGAAGTATTGGGGAAGATATTGCCAATCATTCCAACATCCCTGTAATGACCTTTAAAATTTGATGGTTGCATTTTTTTGATTGGTTTCATGCAATCCAAGAAAGGGGAGTCAGTTTAAACCGGCTCCCCTTTTTTAGTTCATTATTCAAATAGAAACTTATCCGTGAAATCGGTTATAGGCTTCTTTTTCCAAGGATTCCCTATGGTCAGGATGCGCTATGGAAATCAAAGCCTTGGCTCGTTGTTGCAGATTTTTCCCAAAAAGATTTACCACACCATATTCTGTGGCCACGTAGTGCATGTGGGCACGAGTGGTGGTCACCCCTGCACCTTGCTTTAGAAAGGGTACTATTTTAGAGACTCCTTTCTTTGTGCTGGATGACATGGCTATGATGGGTTTTCCACCTGGTGAAAGCGACGCTCCCCGCATAAAATCCATTTGCCCACCCACTCCAGAGAACTGGTAGCCGCCAATGGTATCCGCACAAACTTGACCGGTAAGGTCAATTTCTATGGCACTATTGATAGCTGTTGCTTTTGGATTTCTCCGGATTCTAGCCGTGTCATTGGTATACCCAGAATCCCTAAAATCACAGATGGGATTGTCATCTATAAAGTCATAGAGTTTATGGGAGCCTACCGCAAAGCAGCTCACAATTTTGCCTCGTTTTACCGCTTTTTCCTTTCCATTGATGACCCCACTTTCTATCAAAGGTAATACGCCATCAGAGAACATTTCGGTGTGGATACCCAGGTTTTTATGGTTCCCTAAGTTGGATAGCACCGCATTGGGTATATTCCCTATTCCCATTTGCAAGGTAGCGCCATCTTCTATTAATGAGGCCACGTGTTTCCCTATTTTATGTTCGGTATCTGATATTTCAGTGGGTTCATGTTCGTGAATAGGTCTATTTACCTCTGTAGCAAAAACAATCTCATCCACATGCACAATCCCAGTACCATGGGTTCGGGGCACCTGGGGATTTATTTGTGCCACAATTTTTTTGGCCGTTCGTACAGCCGGTAGTGCCACATCAACTGAAACTCCCAAAGAACAATACCCGTGTTTATCTGGTGGTGAAACTTGCACAAAGGCCACATCCAATGGCAAATATTCATCAGCGAACAACCAAGGGATTTCACTCAAAAAAACGGGAATATAATCCCCCATATACGTATTGACGAAGGGTCTTACATTGCCCCCCACAAAACATGAATTCAGGGTGAAAGCTTCACAAAACGGCTTTCTCGTATACTTTGCATCCCCTTCGGTATGGATGGAAATTATCTCTACATCTTTAAGCTCTCCATGCCTGTCGCATAAAGCATCAATCAATTCGTTAGGGGTCATGGCTGCTCCTTGGAAGAAGACCCGGTCTCCTGATTTAACAATTCCTACTGCTTCTTCCGCTGATGTTATTTTCATTTTAGATTTTATTTTTTAAGGTTGATGGCACTCAATGGTCGCCGTTATTGCATTTGCAGGAGCTGGTTTAGGAGAAACATAACGTATTCCCAATCCCAGTCCACGTATAATAAACAATAGGCCAATAATGACCACAAATACCGGTATCAATTTTTGTATTCTAGCTTTTATGGAAGTACTGAACATTCCTTTGGAATAGACCACAAAAGACATGAGGGGTACCGTTCCCAGACCAAAAATCATCATGTAAAATCCCCCCTCCAATGCATTTCCCATGGCTATGGCTCCCAAAAGGGCCATATACACCAAGCCACAGGGCAAAAATCCATTCAAAAAGCCAATGGTCAAAAAGGTATCCGGTGTCTTCTTTTTGAGTTCGGACCCAAGTTTGGACTTCACCTTTCCAATTATGGAATATATGGGCGAAAATAGTTTGTGACCGCTCATGTATTTGCTTGGAAGTAGAACAAGAACAATCATAAGTACACCAATACCAATGGAAAGCTTCTGTTGAATTCCGAACAAGGACAATCCCTTACCCAAAAGGCCAAAAAGCACCCCAATGACTCCATAGGCCAGCAACCTACCCAAGTGATAAATGGACAACTGTGCAGTCTTCTTTACATTGTTGGCCTGGTCCAAGGGCAGCATAAAAGCTATTGGCCCGCACATGCCCAAGCAGTGCAGACTTCCCAAAAGACCCAATACCAATGCGGATGTTAACATGATCAGTACACCAATTTTTCTTTATGTAAAAAGGAATTACCTTCGTATTCCCAGCTTATGGAAATGTCCCAGCGACCGTCTACCAAGCGATTGTCAGGTATGAGCAAATGTGTATTGGACAAACTTATAGGAAAGTTAGAATCCAAGTGCTTGTTAGACGGTCTATAAAGGGACACTGTACCACTTATTTTTTTAGGTTCGAAACGCTCGGGAAAATAAATCATTAGGCCTTCATCTGTTTTTTCAATGGTTAGGTTGGCCTTCATTTCTGATGCTGTTTTTGAGGCATCTATCTCCTGTTGATAGGACAATTCTTTTTTATAATACTCCTCTGTCACCAGATCATGGTTGGCCCTATCATCCGTGCTCATTCTAAAGACGAAGTATAGAATGAAGGTGATAAAACCTATAAATGCCAATACGATTCCTGTTCCCCAATTAATTTTCATCTCAATCTTTTTTAATTATAACTCCTTGGTGCCAAAAACTGGGTTACTGTAGTTTCTATGAGTTTATCACCACTATACACGCCAATTTTCAATTTATCCTTATCGCCGTTCAACGTTGATGCATTTATTTCAATAAACAAGGTGCCTTCTGCCAATTCCTCTGCGGGAACCGTGAACGTATCTTGGGACACCATCTTAATCTCCCCATTATGCGACATTAGTTCAAAGGAAACATTTTCGATATCCTTAGTGGTCTTGTTCACCAATTTGTAGGTATACACATTGCTGATGATGTTGTTCTCTTTACGCTCGTACAACTGGCCGGGCAATCGCAAAATATTGGCCTCAACTTCATTTCGCAAGAACAACATGCCAATCAAAATCCCGGTCAATACCGTAAGCACTGCTGTATATCCTTTCATTCGAGGCGTAAACTTAAACTTGGCCTTTTTGGTGATTTCGTCCTCACTCGCATAGCGAATCAACCCTCTGGGTCTATCGATGCTATCCATAATATGGTCACATTCATCAATACAAGCGGTGCAGTTTACGCACTCCAACTGGGTTCCATTGCGGATGTCAATTCCCGTAGGGCAAACGTTCACACACTGGAAACAGTCTATACAATCACCATGTCCCAGCGCTTCCCGGTCCTCGTTCTTTCTGAACTTTTTACGTCCGTTTTCACCTTCGCCCCGTTTATGATCATAGGCCACCACAATGGATTTATTGTCCAACAGAACTCCTTGCAATCTACCGTATGGACAGGCAATGATACACACCTGCTCCCGGAACCATGCAAAAATGAAATAGAACACCCCTGTGAAAATCAGCAGTGGAATCATAGTTCCCAAATGGGCCACGGGACCATCAGTGATATAGGCAATCAGTTCGTCACTGCCAATCAAGTAGGCTAAAAAGACATTGGCTATTAGAAATGAAATAATAAAAAAGACACTCCACTTCAACACCCTTTTCCAGATTTTTTTACCCGTCCAAGGTGCTTTGGCCAAACGCATTTGCGCACCCCTGTCCCCATCTATCCAATATTCGATTCGACGGAAGACCATTTCCAAAAAAATGGTCTGGGGACACATCCAACCACAGAATATTCGTCCGTAAGCGACGGTGAACAGGGCAATGAAAATTACGCCAATGATCATGGAAACCACCACCAAATGAAAATCTTGGGGCCAAAACGGAAGTCCAAAAATATTGAACCGGCGCTCCAACACATTGAACATCAAAAATTGATGCCCATTGATTTTAACAAAAGGAGCTGCTATCAAGAAAATCAGCAGAAAGTAACTCACATACTTTCTATAATCGTAGTACCGTCCACTGGGTTTCTTTGGAAATATCCAATTTCTTTTGCCTTCTTGTGTGATTGTGCCTATGGAATCCCTAAAATTCTCTTCCATCGAACTGTGATTTATCCATTCATTATTCTACCATAGACGTCCCTGATTAGGGCTAATTCATGGCAACATCTGTTGAATCTGTGGCCTGCTCCATTTCTGATGGTGCAGATTCTGTTCCGCTCTCTTCAGGGGCATTGGGGTCTACCCAAATTTCCCCTTCAGGTGCCTTTGGATTGGCGGGTGTGGTCCCGCCCAATGTAAGCACAAAGCTCGCCACCTGTGCAATTTCGGCTGGCTTAAAGCTCTGTTTCCAGGCGACCATTCCTTTCCCATCACGACCTCCTTCGGAAATTGTGGTAAAGACATTTTTGATACCCCCTCCCAAAATCCAGTATTCATCGGTAAGGTTGGGGCCAATGCCACCTCCACCATCTGCCATGTGACAAACCACACAATTGGTTGTAAAAATCTTCTCACCTGCACTCAAATCAGCAGGATCAGACAAAAATTCCACCGTACTGGCATCCACTAAATCCTTAGCTGTTTTTTTGTATTCCTCAATAGCTGCTTGCGCTTCGGCCACTTCTTGTTCGTATTCCTGTGCTTGGTCATAATCTCCAATAACATGGAAACGTATCATGTAAACAACAGCAAATATTATGGTTGCATAGAAAAAGTACACCCACCACGGAGGCAGTACGTTGTCCAATTCACGGATACCATCATAATTATGGTCCATGATAATTTCTCCCTCACGTTCTATGGAGCGACTTTTGGTAAGCTTTTTATAGAGGTTTTTGACCCATGTCCATTCGTATTTCTTGCTTTTAGTTTCCAAATAGCGCTCCTTACCTTCTTCTGAAAGGGTCTGGAACATAATGTTCTCAATGGAAGCTAAAATCAATTCTATGGCAATAAGAATCATCAGCACCAACAGCATAAAAAACTGCGTGATGGGATATTCAATTATTGCGGGTTTCTCACCGGAGTCTATAAAGAATTCCATCAATCCGAAGATCAAAAAGAATAAAACCGGGACTCGTATCCACCAAGGTGTTTTTGTGCTCATACTATTATAGTTTGTTGTGTTGATCTTCGTTATCCAAGGGGAGTTCAGACATCTCCTTTATGTGCTCCTTGGTAGCGGTTACCACCCACCAAAACAAGAGAACAAAAAACACAAAGAAGATGAGGAGAGAAACCATGGGGTAGTTCGCTATCCCATCAATGGTTTCCATATGTTCTTTTACAAATTTCAACATGGTTATTAGATTTTAGAGACAAGAATCAAGACACAGGACTTTGAAGTCTGCTTTAGTTGTGTCTTGGTTCTTGACTCTGGTTTCATGATTTTTTATTATTCAGCATTAGTTATCTTAATATCGGTGCCCAATCGCTGTAGATAGGCGATCAAGGCTACGATTTCTCGATCTTTAATTTCAATAAATTCAACACCTTCATCTTGGGCTCTTTGTCTATCCTCCCTAAATGACACTTCTAAATCTGGGTCTACTTTTAGGTTCTCAACTATTTTCAAAGCTTGTGTTTCCATCGATTCATAGGCATTTTCAATATCATCCTCCGAATAAGGAACTCCAAGCTTGACCATTGCCCGCATCTTTTTTTGTGTGTCGCTTTTATCTAGCTCATTTCTAATAATCCATGGATATGCAGGCATCAGGGACTTATCTTCTAGCAACCTAGGATCATACATATGTTTGAAATGCCAACTGTCAGATTTACCGCCATGAAGTCTACCTGAAACACCCTCTCTAGCTAAATCAGGGCCAGTACGCTTACTACCCCACAAAAATGGGTGGTCGTACACAAACTCCCCTGCCTTGGAATATTCGCCATAACGCTCCACTTCGCTTCGGAACGGTCTGATCATTTGCGAATGACATCCCACACAACCTTCCCTGATATAAAGGTCTCTTCCTTCCAATTCCAATGGTGTATACGGTTTGACACTTGTTATGGTAGGGATGTTGGATTTCACCAAAATGGTCGGGATTATCTGCACAATACCTCCAATCAATATGGCAATTGTAGCCAAGATGGTCAATTGAACGGGTTTTCTTTCCAACCAGTTGTGGAAGGTTTCACCAGCCACACGTCTTTTAGTAACGCGTTCCAATGCCGGAGCTTCTGCTGCTTCATCTTCAACCTTGCTGCCTGACCTTATGGTCATCACCACATTATAGAGCAGTATAAACATCCCCAAGATAAATAGGGAACCACCAATGGCCCGCATCCAATACATTGGGATAATCTGGGTAACAGTTTCCAAGAAGTTACCGTACACCAATGTACCATCTGGGTTGAATTCTTTCCACATCAAGGCTTGGGTGAATCCTGCCACGTACATCGGTAGGGCATACAATACAATACCCAAGGTTCCAATCCAGAAGTGGAAATTGGCCAATCCTTTGGAGTACAAATTTGTTTTGAACATTCGAGGTACCAACCAATAGATCATACCAAAGGTCAGGAACCCATTCCAGGCCAAGGCCCCTACGTGAACGTGGGCAATAATCCAGTCACTAAAATGCGCAATGGCGTTTACGTTTTTCAACGATAGCATTGGACCCTCAAAAGTGGCCATACCATAACCGGTAATGGCAACTACCATAAATTTTAATGTGGCATCGGTACGCACTTTATCCCAAACACCCCGAAGGGTCAACAAACCGTTGATCATACCACCCCAAGATGGAGCGATCAACATTACGGAGAATACCACACCCAGATTCTGCGCCCAATCGGGCAAAGAAGAATACAACAAGTGGTGAGGGCCTGCCCAGATATAAATGAATATCAACGACCAAAAGTGGACAATGGACAATCTATAGGAGTAAATAGGCCTGTTTGCCGCTTTGGGAACAAAATAGTACATCAACCCCAAGAAAGGTGTGGTCAAGAAAAATGCCACGGCATTGTGACCGTACCACCATTGCACGAGCGCATCTTGCACACCAGCGTACACTGAATAGCTCTTCAATGCAGTTACAGGCAATTCCAAACTGTTAAAGATGTGTAGCACCGCTACGGTGACAAACGTGGCCAAGTAGAACCAAATGGCCACATACAAGTGCCTTTGTCTTCTTTTTAAGATGGTGCCGATCATGTTCCAACCAAAAATTACCCAAACGACTGCGATGGCTAAATCTATCGGCCACTCCAATTCGGCATATTCTTTGGAAGTTGTGTATCCCAAAGGCAAGGTCAAGGCTGCTGCCACAATGATCAATTGCCAGCCCCAGAAGTTGATGTTACTCAGGGTGTCACTGAACATTCTTGCTTTTAACAAACGTTGTAGCGAGTAATACACCCCTGCAAAAATGGCGTTCCCCACAAATGCAAAGATCACGGCATTGGTGTGCAATGGACGTAAACGCCCAAAACTCAACCAAGAGATACCTTCTGTAACATTGGGGAACAAAAACATAAAGGCCAACAAGAGACCTACGGCCATACCTACCACTCCCCATAGGATGGTGGCATATAAGAACTTTTGTACGATTTTGTTATCGTAACGGAACTGTTGTATTTCCATATTTATTGGTTTGTGCTTTTAGTTTGTTTGATTTCCTTCTTATTTAGGTTCGATTTATCCTTGTTTTTGACCACCTCATCTTCAAACAACATTCTTACTGATGGGGTATAGGTATCATCGTATTGTCCGCTTTTCACCGAAAAAACAAAGGCTACAAAAAAGACTAGGGCCACCGTTATGCTTATGGCCAACAACACATAAATAACACTCATACCTGCCTGAATTTAGCGGTAAAACTACTGTGATGGTATTGCGCAAAAAATGACATATATCAGCTTTCTAAATTTTTTAGTTCTTTACCGAAATAATTTGTGGCCAAGGTGGTGAACACCACTATACTAATAGAGCTTAAGGGCATTAAAATAGCTGCAATCACGGGCTGTAACTGGCCTGTGACAGCAAAATATAATCCCACCACATTGTAGCAGAGCGACAACAAAAAGCTCATTTTTATGATTCCAATGGATTTTTTGGACAGTTTTATGAACTTTGGTAGCATTCGCAACTTGCTGGCATCTAAAATGCCATCACAAGCTGGCGAAAACACGTTGATATTCTCCGAAACGGCCAAACCTACATCACTTTGGGCTAAGGCTCCTGCATCATTCAATCCGTCGCCAACCATCAAAACCTTGTGTTTTTCCTGTAGACTTTTGATGTATTCCAACTTATCCTCTGGTTTTTGGTCAAATAGCATCGTTGTTTTTTCAGGAAGCATTTTTTGAAGCTGCTCTTTTTCACCATCGTTATCGCCCGAAAGAATGCCCAGTTCCAAATCTGCCGACAACTCGTCAAATATTTGGCTCATTCCATCTCGATAGGTGTTCTTGAAGACAAACCTTCCTTTTACATCTTCATCGGCACTTACATAAACCGTGGTATTGGTCAATGCATTGGATTTGCTTTCCCCCACGTAGGATGCGGAACCCACTTTTATGGAATGCTCATTGTATTTTCCTTCGATGCCTTTTCCGGTATGCTCCTGGAATTCCTCAAGGGTCATAATGGCATTGGATTTTAGAATATTATACAAGGATCGGCTCAGTGGATGGTTGGATGCCCGCAATGTGGTTTTCAAGAGTGCTGTTTCTTCCTCCGTAAGTTCCATACCTTCATAATGTATGGTATCTTTTTGATTGGTGGTGAGCGTTCCCGTTTTATCAAAAATAGCGGTGTCAATTTTTGACAAGCGTTCAATTACGTTGGTATTTTTTAAATAGAATTTATACTTCCCAAAAATGCGGAGCATATTGCCCAATGTGAACGGAGCTGCCAACGCAATGGCACAGGGACAGGCAATAATCAATACTGATGTGAACACGTTGAGTGCCAAGCTCGGATCAAAAATCAGCCAAAAAATGGTGGCCAAAGTAGCAATGCTCAACACCGCGATGGTAAATCGTTTTCCAATACTGTCTGTCAGGGCCTGGAATTGACTCGCTTTGTCTTTTGAGAATACCGAGTTGCCCCATAGTTGGGTTAAATAACTTTGGGATACGGATTTTAACACCTCAACCTCCAGAACACCCGAAAGTTGTTTTCCTCCCGCAAACAATTTTTCACCCGATTCTTTAAAAACAGCTTCGGACTCACCCGTTACAAAACTGTAATCGATTTCGGCAGTTCCTTTGATGAGGATACAATCCACAGGAATAATCTCATGGCTACGTATCAGCACCCTATCCCCTACTTCAATATTGTAAATTTGAACATTCTCTTCTTCCCCGTTTTTCTTCAGACGGGTAACGGCTATTGGAAAATAGGATTTGTAATCCCGCTCAAAGGATAGATAGGCGTAAGTTTTCTGCTGAAAAAATTTCCCCAGCAACAAGAAGAAAACCAAGCCTGTTAGACTATCAAAAAATCCCGATCCCAAATCAAAAATAATGTCAACCGTACTCCTAAGGAACAGGGTCAAAATACCCAAGGCAATGGGCACATCAATGTTCAATAATTTGGAACGAATACCCTTATAAGCCGAAATAAAATAATCTTGCGAAGCATAAAAGACCACGGGAAGGGAGAAGGCAAACATCAACCAACGAAAAACATGTTTGTATTGATCTAACCAAAATTCCTCCACCTCAAAATACTCGGGAAACGAAAACAGCATCACATTACCAAAGGCAAAACCTGATACGCCCAACTTGTATATCAGGGAACGGTCTACTTTTTTTCCTTTCTTATTGTACTCCTCCAAAGAGATATAGGGCTCGTACCCAATGCTCCCCAACAAAAGCGCCAAGGCTTTCAATGAAAAATCTTCTGTTTTGTAAGTGACTCGAATGGTCTTTTTGGGAAAGTCAACCTGTGAAACTTTAATGGCGGAATGCAACTTGTTCAGGTTTTCCAAAACCCAAATACAGGAGCTGCAATGAATGGTTGGAATGCTTAAACTGACCACCTGTACACCGTCTTCATTAAATTCCAAGAGCTGTTGTACGATTTCTTGGTTGTCCAAAAAATCGTATTTCTGACGAATCTCGTTCGGGGTTGTCCCTGCCTTGCCCTCTATTTCATAAAAAGTGGACAGGCCGTTCGATGTAAAAATCTCGTAAACTGTTTTACAGCCATTACAGCAAAAATCTTTATCATCAAACTGAACAGAGCTTTTTCCGCATTCGTCCCCACAATGATAGCAGGTTGAGTCTGTCATTTCACATTTGCTTTACCTGATGCAAATTTGTAATACTCTTCTCCTTAAAAATATGATATTTATCAGTAAATTACAGGCTGGTATCCATTAATTTTGTTCCATCAGGTAAACTAATCAGTTATGGAAAGCAGGTGTGAAAATTGTATAATCAGGCAGTTTAACTCTTTACGTGCCATGAGCAAGGAGGAGTTAAAAAAAGTTTCTGACACCAAAACCACAAGAACCATAAAAAAGGGGGAGCCCCTTTTTGAGGAAGGCGATAAACTCAATGGAGTGTATTGTGTCCGAAATGGTGTTTCCAAACTTTCCAAATTGAGCGCAAATGGCAAGGACCAGATTGTAAAGCTGGCCACCAAAGGTGAGGTAATGGGGCAACGATCCGTAATCTCTGAGGAGTGTACCAATTTGTCTGCCATTGCAGTAAGTGATATGGAGGTTTGCTTTATTCCCAAGGAAAGCATTACCCATACCCTACAATCGAATCCCAACTTTACCCTTGAGGTACTTCGCCATATGGCCCATGATCTTAAGGAGGCCGATGACGTCATAGTTAATATTTCACAGAAGACCGTTAAACAACGAATTGCAGAGGCTTTTCTTTACCTCAAAAACAACTTTGGCGAAGATGAAGAGGGCTTTTTGGCTCTAACACTTTCCCGCGAAGATATTTCCAATGTAGTGGGCACCGCTACCGAATCTGCTATCAGAATAATCTCTGAATTCAAGAAAAAAGGGTACATCCATACTTCTGGGAAAAAAATCGGCATTAAAGATGAACGCAAACTCATGGAGCTTGTTGAAGGCTTTTAAAGTTTCATTTTTCAAAAGCTGATAATTGTCATAGAATCCCCTTAGGCATAGCGGTAATTTTATTGCATCTTAAACTTAGTCCGATGCAAAAGATTTTAATACCTACGGATTTTTCGGAAAATGCATGGAATGCCATTGATTATGCCATGCAATTGTTTCGTAACAAGCATTGTACATTTTATTTGCTGAATACATATACACCAGTAATTCCCAGCAGCCGATTTATGGCCAAAATGATTGATGGTGAACGCATTGTAGATGCGGTAAGGGACACTTCAGAAAAGAGTCTAAAGAAAACGGTAGACCGAATCAAGAGCAAATATGGTAATCCCAACCATAGTTTTGAAACCATATCCTCCTTTAATCTTTTGGTTGAAGAAGTCAAAGATCTTGTTGACTCATTGGGAATCCATTTAGTGGTCACTGGTACCAAAGGTGCTTCTGGTATTGATGAAGTTTTTATGGGCAGTAATACGGTTCGCATCATAAAGAACACCAAAAAATGTCCTGTTTTGGCCATTCCATACAATTATGATTATACCACGCCTTCAGAAATTGCTTTTGCAACTGACTTTACCCGATTTTATACCACTTCAGAATTAATGCCGTTGATAGAAATGGCCAGGATGTTCAATTCGGCCATACGCATTGTACATGTGCAATATGGCATTAAGGCACTTTCCGAGCTACAGCAGTTTAATCTAAACATGTTGCGAAGGTATCTCAAAGGTGTGGAACATTATGTACACACAGTTTCTGAAATCAATTCGGTGTCCCAAACTTTGGAAATCTTCTCCAAAGAACTGGATATCCATTTGTTGGCTTTGTTGAACTATCAGCACAGTTATATGGAAAAAATGACACGGGAGCCCATTGTAAAACGAGCAGCGTTCCACACGCAAATACCATTGTTCGTGATTCCCGAATTGGGCATGGAAGGGGTTTCTTCCAGTTCTGATGAAAAGGTGGAGCAACAGGCGTATCAATAGCAATAAATAGCGTTTGGCTTCCTATCTTTATGCTATAAAGCATAAGGATTTTTCATGGACAAACAATTGCTGATCGAATGTCATGCGCGGATAAAGCCCTTTATCCACAACACCCCTGTTTTAACTTCCCGTCTCATTGATGAAATGGTAGGGGCAGCCCTTTTTTTCAAGTGCGAAAACTTTCAACGCATGGGTGCTTTTAAAATGCGTGGAGCTGCCAATGCCATTATGCAACTTTCCGAAAAGCAAAAGCAAAATGGGGTAGTGACCCATTCTTCGGGGAATTTTGCCCAAGCTCTGTCTTTGGCTGCACAAAGTCTTGGGGTGAGGGCTTATATTGTGATGCCGGAAAATGCTCCCCAAGTAAAGAAAAATGCGGTAAAAGGATACGGAGGTCAGATTATTGAATGTGAGCCTACCTTGGAAGCTCGTGAGCGAGAGTCAAAACAGATTCAGGAAAAATACGGAGCAACTTTTATTCATCCTTCTAATGATGATGCTGTAATCCTAGGTCAGGGCACAGCTTGTATGGAGCTATTGGGGTTCCATCCTGATTTAGATTACGTGGTGACTCCTGTTGGTGGTGGGGGATTGATCGCAGGAACCGCCCTTGCCGCTTTTTACTTTGGAAATGAATGCAAAACCATTGGGGGCGAACCGTTTGAGGTTGACGATGCATATCGCTCCCTACAAAGTGGAAAAATAGAGCAGAATTCCACATCAAATACCATAGCCGATGGTCTTAAAACCCAGTTGGGGAATAGAAATTTTCCCATTATCCAAAAACATGTGGAAGAAATAATTCGGGTAACAGAAGAGGAAATCGTTTTTGCCATGCAATTAATCTGGGAACGGCTCAAGATTGTCTGCGAACCTTCCAGCGCAGTGGCCCTTGCAGCAATCTTAACCAAAAAAGCAAAGTTTAGCGGCAAAAAAGTAGGGGTGATCGTCTCTGGGGGAAATGTTGACGTTGGTAATTTACCTTTTAAAAGGCTAGGCTGACTTAGGAAACGTAATTGTAAAGGTAGTACCGATTTCTATTTCACTTTCCACCTCAATTTTCCCATCCATGGCCTCCACTTGGGTCTTTACCAAGTACAGTCCCAACCCTTTTCCGAGGGTCTCTCCGCTAAGCCTACCGTACATCGTAAAAATCTTCCTTTCCCTTTCCGGGGTAAGTTCCATGCCAATTCCATTGTCCTTAATCTGGATCAATAAGGCATCATCTGTTGCTTGGGTTGAAATCTCAACAATGGGCTTTACGTCTTCCTTGGCATAGTTGATGGCATTAAGAATAAGGTTATATAAAATATTGACAAAATAACTTTTTAGGCCTAGGAAGGAACCGGCTTTGGAAAAATCGGTTTTTATGGTGGCATTGGTCTTCGCCATTTCTTCGGAAAGTAGTCCATCCACATCCTTCATCACCTCCGCCAATCTAATTTTTCGGAATCTTTCCTTATCCGTATTCTTCATGGACAAAGAAAGATTAAGGTCTTTTATAGTATGGTCCAAGGCTTCTGTAGTATGCTCAATCTTCTTTACAATGTCATCATTCATCTCATCTTTGCCCCATTCGTATATTTTTGCCAACATCAAGAGGTTTGAGATGGGGCCCCGGAGGTTATGTGAAATGATTCGCACAAAATTCTGAAGCTCATTGTTTTGCTGTACGATCTGCTCATTGGCCAACACATCCTTGGTCACATCTTGGGTAGTGCCCGACATACGGTAGGGTTTGTTGTTCTCATCATAATAAACAGTACCTTTTTGATGAACATACCTTACCTCACCGCCATTGATTACGATTCTATGGACAATATCGTGCAGCTCATTCTTTTGGATACATCGCTCAACATCCTTATTAAAAACTTCCCGATCTTCTGGGTGAATAATTTCCATTAGAGCCTCAAAAGTAGCTTCAAACTCGCCGGGAACCTGACCAAAAATCCTAAACAGTTGATTGGACCATGTTATCTCATTTTTATGCATATCCCAGCTCCAATGTCCCACATTGGTTATTTTTTGAACCTCGCTGTATCTGGATTCAATATCTTCCAGCCTATGAATGTTATCAACTTCATGGGTGATATCCTTTTGCCAGACACAACACCCCATCACTTTGCCAGAAATATCCATAAAAGGTTGAAAAACAAACTCATGAACTCGGAAAGAACCATTTTTGACCAAGGTGTGCTTTGCAGTTGTTGGATAGTGGTTCAATGCCCTTTCACAGCCTTTCAAACAAACACTAAAAAACCAACTCTTGGCATATGCTTCCCTTAGGTCTTCGCCCTTCTCTGGAGCTCTGCCAAATTCTTCCTTGAACTTATTTTCAAACATTTGGTTGAAAGTGGTCAACTGGAATTCCTTATCCATGGTCCATACCACATCACTACTGTCTTCGAAGATTTCTATTGCATCTTGAATGCGAACTTGCTTTTTTTTCACCTTTCAAAACTTTATTAGCATACAGTTTATTATAAAGGGGGACAACGCATTAACGAGATTTTTCAGCATAAAGTCTCTTTTGTCAAAATTTTTGGCAATAAACCAGCAATTTCAACAAAGTAGCAATGCTGTGCAATATCAATAAACTAAAAACAAATATAAAGGATATAGCTTTAGATATTTTGGATAAAAATCGCTTAACTTAGAAGTAAGAACCCTGCAGATAATCTTCCAAATGTTCGATATGTAATGGTTTTGTAATAAATTCCTTTACGTATTTATCGTATTTTTTGGCTTCTTCCCTATCCTCGTCCGATTCTGAAGATGTAACGAGCAAAACTTTGTTCGTTTCTGGAAAATTTTCAAGCATCATAAATTCCAAGAATTCAAATCCGCTCATTTCCGGCATATTTATATCAAGAAGAATCAATGTTTTAACGTTTGGGTCTTCCCTAAACCTTAAATCATCAAGTGCCAGTTCTGGGTTGGTAAAGCTTTTTAGTTTATCCTCCATTCCCATTCTTCTGAAATGGATTGCATTCACGGTGTTCACAAGGTCCTCGTCATCGACCAAATAAATTTCCTTGTACATATAGTCAGTTAATATAGTTTTGGTTAAGCAAATCGCTTTTTTAAAGATATGTTAAATCAGCGAAAAAAATGATTTTTGTCAACTAAATCAAACATCATTTGACAATATTTATTGTATTTGAGAAGTAAGAAAGCATTTTTTTGAAAGAAAAGTAACCTTTTTCTTACTTTTTATAAGCGCCACATCCTGCTGTACCGGATTATGGAAACTATGAGAAATTTTTAAAAGAGTTTTTTCAGAAATTATACCCTTGCAGTCGTGTGCAATCCATTGCAGCCCTACTTTATTTTGAAGTAATACTAACCTTGTTTGTCTTCTAAGTGGTTTGGTTTCTTTTTATGAAAAATCTATCCAAGGACCACCTTCCACCTCCCGTAAGTATGAGGACAATTACCATGGCCAAAACCAAAAGATGGTATTCAAATCCCTCGCCTATTTGGGGTTGCATATACCAATTCATATAAAAACCCCATCTAAGGTGCACCAAGTAAACCGCAACCAACATTATTAAACCGATAGAGAAGGCCCAAATCCGGGTGAACAATCCCAAAACCAATAGAACAGCTCCAAAAGATTCAATACAGATTACGGTGTAGGTTAAAAAAGAAGGAACATTCCACCATTGTTGCCATGCCGCAACGGTCCAAGAAGGACCATGTCCACCCCAAACCCCAAAGAGCTTTTGGGCCCCATCAGCAAAAATTACGCACCCCAAAACAATGCGTAAAATAGTCGGGGTTATATCCATATTTGTAGCCAGAATTCTTTGTACCATACCTTTCATATCCGTTTTATTCATCAAATAAAAGAATGCCCGTTTACTTGGATAAACGGGCAATCAGCAATCAAGCAATCAACCAACCAAGAGTTAATATTGAAGGAAATATAGCGCCTCGGTCCTCATAAAAATTGTACTTATTGGACACTAACAGAGCTATTCCATTTTTGAGTATTTCTTGAGCAGCTTTTTAAAGGGCAACTTTAGAAACTCATGATTTTTGCGGTAGTAAATCCATTTACCATTGGATGAAACTGTAGGTGAAAAATCCGGCCCTGAACTATTGAGTTCCGTCATGGCGATTGGTTTCGTCCATTGTCCATTCTTGCGAAAAGAGATATAAAGGTCACACGTATTTTGCCAATCCCCGGTGGCAAAAGCCGTGAATATGAGATAGTCACCTTTAGGTGAAACCCAAGGGTCTGAAACATCTAGGTGAAAATTAGGAAACCGTATCCTCTTCCCCGCCTCCGTCATACGTCCCTCAAATACGGTTTCGAACAAAGCAAAGACACTTTTCCCATTTTGATTTTCCTCAGTAGTATAAATAAGTTTCCCTTTTTTTGACAGGGTCGGATACGACTGTTCCTCCTCTGGGGTGTTTATGTTGCAAAGACTGGTGGGCTGTTCCCAATCGCCATTTTTGAATCTGGAATACCAAATATTGTTTTTTTCATGGGTTTGACTGCCTTCCAACGGCCTGTTTGAGTTAAAAAACAGAACATCTCCTAGAGGGGAAGCCGTAGGTTCATAATCTTTGTATGTCCCTGAATGCTTCCAAAGGACAGGTTTTCCCCATCCTATTTCGGTTTGCTTGGACCAATATATGGCCAACCTTGGAGCATCCTTAAAATCTATTTTACCCAGGGCCTGCAAACGTTCTTTATGCGGAATTGCCATGTAAAGTACCTTTCCATCTGGTGAAAAACTGACGCCCTGCACCAAGCGGTTATGGTTTTCTGAAAATGGCCTAAATGTTTGGGAAAATCCAAAAAACCCTATGAACAGAAATCCGCAAAAAACAATGCATGACCTCCTCATTTGATTTTCACATTACAGGTTTGGAGCTTGAACATTCCTGTTCTGCTATCACTCCAAATGAGCTGAAAGCTTCCATCGGGCTTGGCAGTAATGCCCAAATAATGCCCGCCTCCAATAAACTTATTGGCCACATCGCCATTTTCATTTGTTCTAGGGTTGGAACTGACTTCGGTTATCCGAATCGGGCGTTGAAAACGCTCCCCTCCATCTTTTGAAATAGAAAAAAACACATCATAGGATTTTTGATCTTCTGTAAATTGCCCATCTACCCAAGATATGCCCACTACCCCATTTTTATTCACCGCCACACTGGCCACATTGGCTTTACTTGGTCTTTTATTTTCAAATAGGTCAATTCGCTTTTCTGGAGTCCATGTTTTTCCTTCGTCCTTGGAGTAATTGAGCCAAACACCTTGTGAGCGTGTTCCATCTGCCACTGCCCTCACAAAATAAATCCTGTCCGTAAAATCAGAGTTTTTGCCTATATCCGAAGCCATTCTAGAATACCCCCTTCCCAACCTAGGGTTATTTGAAACGATATAAGTTTCGGAAATTTCTTGTGTTTCAGGGTTGTATACATTGGCCCAAATCTTTCCCTGGCCATGCATGGTGGGGACTACTACCGTTCCATTGGTAAGAATGGCCGGCTCACAAAAATTAAGTCGTCTTCCTTGTCCTTCAATTGCTCCTACTTCCTTGAAACCTCTATTACTTATCGATTCATACAGCACAACATCTGCTCCCATATTGGCATTGAATCGTACCGTTGTTAAATAAAATGCATCTTTAGAGCCCACCAATTTTGTTCCGTCATGACCATGGCCCAAACCTTGAAATACTTGAACATTTGAATCCCAATTTTCTCCACCGTCATTTGAAGTAAAAACAGCAAGGGGAAATTGGCTTTTAAAACTTTTTGGGGTACCTAGCCAACTTAAAGCGGTTTTTCCGTTGGGCAACAATGCCACCCATGGGTCATACCCCCAATAATCATGTGCTGTCTCTTTCCATGTTTCGCCCCCATCTTTGGAAACAAAACTGGACAACCTACAACTTTGATAAGGGTCATTACTATTTGTAACTACCATGGCTGCCGCAAGTAAATGATCATTGTCCGAAGGATGGGAAGCAATAGTGGGCTCTACTATGGGATATGTCTCAAATTGTGATGGAATGGCGATATTTTTCCCTGGAAATGCATCTTTTGAAGAATCCAAACTGACAAACTCCGGAATAGTCTGCGCCTTTCCCAAACATCCCAAGAGCACAAAAAGAAATCCACTGATATAAATTTTTGACCTGGTTCCCATTCTCAAGAATTAGGATTCATTATTCGCTGCGCACTCAATGAAGCTTCCATACCATTGTCTGTATTTTGTAGCTTCAACTCAACCCGACCTCTTCCCAAAACAGGATGGACGTATTCCCCTATCAATTCTTTACGAGTCTCTTTTTCCAAGGCAAACTCCGGAAGCTTCTGTAACTCATCTGCCATGAATTTCATAAACTCGTAAACATCCACCCCCTCCCAAAGCAGGTATTTGTATTCCCAAGTATTCATATCGCCTTCGGAGAAATGGTATTTCGTGGCAAAACGCCTGACCAAATCCCCAATGCTTAGGATAAAATTGTCCGCCAATTGCGACCGGGCGTAATCATGTTTGCGCTTCCAAGGATATTCCATTCTATTGGCCACATCTTGGGCTCTTCCCACTCCATAATACTTGGCGACCACCTCAAAAGAGGCATCAATTCCGGAAGAGAGTCCAGATGACGTAATGATATGTCCATTATTGGTGTATTTTACATCATTCAAAACCTTGGCATTGGGGAACTGTGTTTTAAGGGTTGGTATCAATGAAGCAAAGGTTGTGGCATCGTTACCATCCAGTAGTCCGGCCAACCCTAAAAAAAAAGCGCCGCTGCACACCGAAAATAGGGTATCCGTTTCGCCATCTCTTTCTTTTAACCATTGAACTATTTCCATATCCTGGTTGGATTCTGCCGCTCCACCACCTGGAACCGTTATCACATCCACTTGCGGAAGATTTGCAAACGTATAATCCGGAGATAGCCTCATGTACATCCCAATTGCCTTTGCTTCGCTGTTTTTGGCCACAGTGACCACATGAAACCCAGCATGTTCAAATACCGACATAGGTCCTGTTACATCCATAATATCCGCTCCATCAAACAGCAAAATGGCCACAGTCTTTCTCGTAATTCCATTTCTAGGTTTATCTTCCATTCCTTTTAATTGAGACGTGTATGCCATATTACATTCGCTGCAAATTGCAGGTGCATCAAAATGTTGTCCATCTTTGGAACACCCGCAGGGCGGGCAAACATATTGCACACTATATTTTGGGATTTGTATTTGGGCAAAGCTTTGAGAATGGGTGGTAAGAAAAACACCCAGCAGACAAATAAAAAGTACGTTTTTTAACATGTTGGTAGAAATTATATCCGACCAACTTACTGCCTGTACACTACCTTAAATTGTATAATTTGGACATTAACCCTTCATTAACAACGTATTCTGATGTTGCAAACAGCTTTTCCGGAGGAAAAAGCTATTCCTTCCAAGGGTATGCATTTTCCTTTTTGATGGAATTCTTGATTTCCTGAATTTTGACAGCATCAATCACCTGCCCTTCCCGAATCACCAATTCAATTTTTCGCACATTATTGATGCTCTCCAAAGGATTGTCGTTGAGCAAAACCAAATCAGCTATTTTTCCTTCGGAAACCGTTCCATATTTTTCTTGAATATCAAAAAACAAGGCTGGATTCAGGGTAGCTGTTTTTAAAGCTTCTGCGGGAGTCAGTCCTGCTTGGGTGAAAGCTTCCAATTCGTTGTGAACACCAACTCCAGGGTGGCATAAGGGATTGGCACCAACATCGGTACCTGCTAAAAACATCACTCCCTGCTCGTTCATGTTTTTCACCATATCCAAATACAGTTGATATAAACGTTTTTTGATATCGATATAGCCCAATTTATCTCGATTTTGAAGATGGTCGTTATGGTCAGGGGTCCAATAGGCCTTCAAATAGGGAGGCAGATATGCCACCAAGTCACCGTCTTTCCGCAGTTCATCTTCATACCACGCATTTTTGAACCACATGCTCAAAGTGGGGCAATGCCATATATTATATTTTTTGAAAACACCGTACAGTGAATCGGCTTTGGAAGTATTGAATGTATTCAACCTAAAATCATTAAGTTGATTGGAACGTTCAATGCGGTCATCGATAGCTTGAAGGGACGCCATAAATTCCTCCGATGGCGTATCAGCACATTCTTTGAGGATTTCCAACAGATGCTCCTGGCTTTTCATCCCAGTTTCGGCCGCTTTGGATGGAGGCACTGTGTAGGGCACGTGGCCCACAAACGGAAAACCAATTTCATTGGCATAGGCACTCACCGCCAAGTAGGTTTCCCTAGGCAAAAGGGAATAAATCTTTAGAAAATCAACCCCTTCCTTGATCAAGGAATCCACCACCTGTTTGGCATCCTCGGGCGCATTAATGCCCACTGATCCATCCCACATGGGATTGGGACCGTCCAACAAAGGGCCACCGGCGTAGATTTTTGGGGCCAATAGTTTTCCATCCTTGTATAGCTCTCGCCATCGTTGTACTAATTTTATATCGCCCCCCATATCGCGGATGCCTGTTACCCCGTTCACCACAAACAAGGGCATCAATCGGTCTTTTTCTTCCTCTTTGGGGTTCATTCGCCACACCTCAGGGTCATCTGGGTGGGCGTGCATGTCCCATAAACCAGGAATGATATACTTTCCTTTAGCATCAATCACAGTACCTGCTTCATAGTTTACTTTCCCATCCGCAGCCCGAATATCCAAGATTTTATTTCCTTGAAGCAACACATTCTGATCGGAAACCAATTCCCCGGTCTCCACATCCACCACATGTACATCCTCAACCAAAACAGTTCCGGAAAGTGTTTCCTTTTTCTCACATGATATCAGCAGAAAACCTAAAAAGACAGCAAAAAACAGTTTCTTCATGGGACTTAACTTGAGTGATCGGTAATCATGTACCATTTTCCTTTTATCTTTTTCATGTTGACGGAAAACCATCCTTGGGCCAGTTCTTCCCTACCTGGAAATTTTAGGTTGAAGCGACCTGTGACAAAATACAAATGGTCGCTCAAACGTCGTGTATTGATGTTATCAAAATACAACTCACCCATGCGCTCTTTGGGAAAGTATTTTTTATAATTCCCAATAATATTATCATAACCATAGGTTATTCCGCCCTGAGAAGCGGTTTGTATAGGCTCGGTTTTGGCATAGGCCTCCATATAGCATTCTATATTGGAATTGTTCCAACAGTCCTCCTGTTTTTTGAAGTTCTGCCGAATAGTATAATCATCGATACTACCCAAGTAGTTGTCCACAATTTCTTCCAAATCGAATAAAAATTGCTGCAAATAAGCATAGGTTCCATCATCATTCACTTGAATGGCTAAGGCATATTGTCTATTTTGGGAATACTCCACATGCGACACATAACCGGGAAAGAAGCCCGAATGCCCATATCTGGTATCGTTCCTCTTGCTCCAAACAAAAGTTCCCAATCCATATCCGTTATCAAAAGCTTGCCCAGTGGACATACTCACCGCCTTCCTAAGCTTGGTCTTTGTGTCTTCATCCAGATATTCCCCCTCTTGGATAAACTTTACCATTTTGGTTAAATCCTTTGGGTTGCTGACAAAGCCACCTCCGGCCCATTCAAAAGAAGGGTCTAAAACAAAGTTTCCATCAGTGTCCACAACTTTTTTAGGAAGACCAAAGGGATTATTAGGTCCCACATATCCTTGCGCCAATCCTTCTATTTGATCACTTCGCTGCGGAACCGTTAAATCCAACCACAAGGGATCTAGAATTTGCTCTTGAATCAAATCATAAAAATCCCGTCCTGTTATTTTCTCTACAATCAGACCTAACAAAATATAATTGGTATCTGAATACGCCCATCCTTTTCCCACAGGATGTACCGGTTCTTTGTTGGCTATGGATTGAATGCAGTCCACCGGAGCCCTTTTCTTTTTTGGGTCCTTTACAAAATCCTCCATAAACTCAGGCTGAAACAAATGCCGTGGCAAACCTGAAGTATGGTTCATCAAATTGATGATTTTAATATCGTCATGATTGGGAAAAGTTGAATACCAGTCCGTATCGCCCAAATAAGAGGAAGCCTTATCGTCCAAATTCAATTTTCCCTCCTGAATCATTTTTAAGGCAACAGCTGCAAAGAAGATTTTTCCAACGCTACCGGCTGGCATTTTGCTATCGGGCCTCATGGGAATTTTTTCTTCGGTATCGGAAAAGCCTGCTGCCAATGTAATTTGATGTTCCTCATTAAGCAGCAGGGAAAAAGTAACTCCTGGGAGATTATTTTCTCGAACGATGGAATTTAACTTAGTTTGAAGTTCGGATTCCAGTTGGCTGTAAAATTCTTGCGCTTGAACCAGAGTTTGGAAACATAAAAACGCTAGAAGTCCCTTAAGAATCTTCTTTTTTCTGTTTTGTATCATGCTTGGTGGTTGCTCCTCAATTTTGTAATTGCCCTAAATATAGCTCATAAGGCAAATCTACCTCTGGGAAGTATCTAAAAATTGTAAAAATTAGACAGGAATCAGCTCCAACGCTGCGCAATGATGCCCATAAGGACTTCCTCTGAACTTGACAGTTTTTTGCCAAAAAAGTCCTTGGGTGTCAATGAAGAAAATGATTTAAACTCCCTAATAAAATGGGATTGGTCAAAAAAGCCCAACTCATTGCCCAATTGGGTGAGATTTAAATCGGTCAATTGCCCCCGTAGGTGAATGGCGGCATTAAAGCGTATAATCCTTATGTAGGTTTTCGGCGCAATGCCCATATAAAATTTAAAGAGCCGCTCCATTTTCTTGTAGTTGATATTAAAATGTGCAGCCAATACATTGGAACGAATCTCCCCTTTTTTTATCTTAATGTATTCCACAATAGCGGAATAGAGCATATAATCATCATCCGAATTGAGCTTAACAATCCGCTTTAAAAGAAACGATTCCACAACCTTTATTTTGCCTTTCACACTAGGTTGTTCAAAAACCTGCTCCTCCAATTCCATTAAACCCCTATCCGCTATACCGTCCAGTCCCACAAAAATGTTGTTGAGTTCTTTGTAGCTGTAATCCAAAAATAGGGGAAATCCCTCCGGGTTGATTTTTATTCCAAAGGATGTTGTTTTCCCGGGTGAATAGTAATAGTTGACCGGTTTGGTTCTTTGTCCGAACAAACTGGTACGGCCCAACGTTATGGGTTGACCCTCTGTTGAAGTGTTTCTTTTGATGGAATTCTGGGAATCAATAAACAGCAAACCAAATGTGCCATCGGGCACCACAATATCGGTGATATCCTCATAGACCAAGGACGTATCCACCGTAAAATAACTGTCGATATATCGCGAAAAAAACTGATCTGGATAATATTCCTTGCAATACATGAACTCCTTGGATTCTGTTTTACATCTGTCCAAAAAGTACAATTTGTTACCTAACTCCCTTCTTAATTTTGAAATTTTTTAACAGTAGCTTATGAAAAATGCCTTAAAGACAAGCAAAAAACAACCTCTAATCTGGGGGCTTGTATTGTTATTCCTCTATGTGATTTCATGCAAAAACAAGAAAGAAGCGCCAAAAGGTGAAAGTCCCATCACTTCGGTTGAGGCATTGATAGATTTTATGAAAACCCAAAAAAGTGAAGATCAAATCACTGAGTTCACCTTTGTGCAAGAAACGGTACATTTTAATGAAGAAGGTCAACCACAGGATACCTCAACATGGTATGAGGCCATTCGATATCCCACAGAATTTCGAATAGATTTTGGAGACCCCGAAAATAGAAATGCCAATATTAACCGTAACGACAGCATTTATGTATTCCGAAAGGATTCCCTAGTGCATTCCGGTCCGGAAATTCAGGAATTTTTGATTCTGGAAGGGGGACTCTTCCATTATTCTACAGCAGAAACTTTGGAAAGGCTCAAGAGTTTGGGGATTGACACTTCAATTTTGAATACCTCGGAGTACAACGGAAAACCGGTTTATATTTTAGGGTCTACCGCTGATGACACCAGCAAACCTCAAATCTGGGTGGACGCCAAAGAACTTTACGTGGTCCGAAGGTTCAGTCAAGGCAAACAAGGGGAACTTTACGAAGTAAAATATGATGATTTTAAAAACATTGAAGGGCATTGGATAGAAACTTGGATTGAGTTCCATGTGGATGGCCGCCTTATTCAAACGGAACGGTACAACGATATTGACCTTCATCCAGATCTAGACGACAAGGTTTTCGACCCTAAAGCCTTTGGAGCATCTTATTGGTTCAAAAATTAAACCATGAAAAAGCACAACCTGTCCACCCAAAGCATATCTTGGATTTCAGTGCTTCTCCAAAACAATTGAAATATAGAAAACAGTTTGGAACAACAGCGCACGTTCATCAATAGGATAAAGCGAATGCTTTCTGAAACGAAGATTTTTTGCATTTTTTTAGTTGGAGCATTCCTGTTTCTGACAATGTCATGCGAACAGATGAAGCCTATAGATTCATTGGGACAATATCAAGAAGGCACCCATATTTTTGAAGAAGGGTTGATTTCAACGCAAGAAAACCACGAAGGTCTTTCCTATATATCCCCTCAAAAGGATGTCATCATTTTTACGCGAAGCGATAAAAATTACGAGCAATCGGGGCTCTATATCTCACGCTTTTTAGAGGGTCAATGGACCGTCCCAACCAAAATAAAACTTACTGAAAGCTCATATGAAGCTGGTATTGCTTTTAGTCCCGATAAATCCAAAGCCTTTTTTACCAATAAATTTAAACTTAAGGAAGGAGATAGTACCAACCTTTGGAACATTTGGGAAATTGAGCTTGATGAAAAGTATGAATTTAAGAAGGAAACCGCCAAACCATTGGTCAGTCCCATTAACTCCAAATATCAAGACTGTTGTTTGACCATGAATTCCAACGGGAACGTCTATTTTTCATCCAACAGGGACGGTACTTGGGACATTTACAGCGCCCAATATGTGAACCATTCTTTTGAAAGAATTGAAAAATTAGACCATCCCATCAACACAAATGAAAGTGGTGAATGGCCCAGCCATATTAGCCGATCCAATTCTGTTTTATGGTTCAGTTCCATCCGAAAAAGTGGGATTGGAGGTGATGATATTTACATATCCCACAAAAGCAAAGGCTCTTGGCAAGAACCTATTTTACTGAACGATTCCATCAACTCCAAATTCTATGAAGACAGTGCTTTCATTACTGCGGACAGCAGTCACTTTTTCTTTTCAAGTGGAAAACCCTTCAGAGAAATCAATGGGATGAGCAATATTTATGTTTCAAAAAATAAGGCCAAGCCATAAAACCCAAATTAGCCTTTTCTAATCTTGGCTATAAGGGCCAACGTTTCGCTCACACTTTTTTCCAATCCTTTAAAATCCCCATTTTGTATGACCTCCTTACTGATTAGTTGTGAGCCCAATCCCACACAGGTCACTCCTGCACCAAACCACCCTTTTAGGTTGTCCTCATCTGTACTCACACCTCCAGTAGGCATAATGCTTGTCCAAGGTTGGGGACCCTTTATGGCCTTTACAAACCCGGGGCCATACAGAGAGCCAGGGAACAGCTTCACAATCTCACAACCCAGTTCCTCCGCCCTTGCAATCTCCGTAAGGGAACCGCAGCCCGGACTGTAGGATACTTTTCTTCGGTTGCAGACGATTGCCACGTCCTCCCGTAGTGAGGCCGTAACCACAAAGTTGGCTCCCAACTGCATGTAGAGCGAGGCCGCTGCGGCATCGGTCACCGAACCAACGCCCATCATCATTCTGGGGAGTTCTTTCAAGGCATATTTGTTCAACTCTGCGAACACCTCATGGGCAAAGTCTCCCCGTGAGGTGAACTCCATCAGTCGGGCGCCGCCATCGTAACAGGCCTTCAGTACTTTTTTTCCTAACTCAACATCTGGGTGGTAGAACAAGGGCACCATTCCGGTCCCCATCATTGTGCTCACTACTTCTATGCGCGTATATCTTGCCATTTTATCCTTTTTTATCGTGATACCCTCCCAGAGGCATCGCCTCCCATCAATTTCTCAACTTCATCTACGGTCACCAAATTGGCATCACCCTTTATGGTGTGTTTTAAGCAGGAGGCCGCCACCGCAAAATCCAGTGCGTTCTGATCGTCCTCTGGGTATTTGATCAGTCCATAGATCAATCCGCCCATAAAGGAGTCCCCGCCACCCACGCGGTCAACGATATGGGTAATCTGGTATTCCCTTGACTTATAAAGTTCCTTTCCATCATAGAGCACCCCGGCCCAAGTATTGTGCGAGGCCGACAGTGAACCCCTAAGGGTGGTGATCACCTTCTTGGCGTTCGGGAACCTTTCCATCATCTGTTTGCAGACGGACAGGAAAGCCTCTGCTTTCACATGTTCCCCTTGGGTGGTGATGTCCAGCCCCTCGGGCTTTATGCCAAAGTGCTTCTCCGCATCTTCCTCGTTCCCCAACACAATATCACAATGCGCGGTGAGCTCCGACATGATTTCTTCGCGTTTTGCATCATCACAATACTTCCAGAGCTTGGCCCTATAATTCAGGTCCGTTGATATGGTCACGCCCATTTCCCGGGCCACCTTAACAGCTTCTATGCAAGCATCGGCCGCGCCTTGGGAAATGGCCGGGGTAATCCCCGTCCAATGGAACCACTGTGCTCCTTCAAAAACTTTCTTCCAATCGATCATTCCCGGGCCAATCTCGGCCATTGCAGAGTGGGCCCTATCATAGACCACCTTGCTCCCGCGGCTCACTGCTCCCGTCTCCAGAAAATAGATTCCGAGGCGGTCACCGCCAAAGATTATTCTGTCCGTGCCGACTCCCCGCTTTCGCATCTCCATAAGCGCACATTCTCCTATATCATTCTTTGGCAAGCGGGTCACAAAATCCACTGGAACACCATAATTGGCCAGGGATACCGCAACGTTCGACTCGCCGCCACCGTACACTACATCAAAACTATTTGTTTGCGAAAACCTCAAAAAGCCGGGAGGTGCCAAGCGAAGCATAATCTCACCAAAGGTCACTACTTTCTTCATATTATATTTATTTTGAATCTTTATGTAAAAATATCATTGTTCCACCTTTTATGGAAAAAAAAGAAGAACGTGCTTCAAATGTAGCACGTTCTTCACTGGATAACTAAACTAACTCAAACAACTATTTTTATTCTTTTGCTGTTTCCAAGGTTGATGTTTTTTCATCTTTGGGTGAATTCTTGTGCCAATGGGATGCCAATATGGATCCTGTAATGTTCATCATTGGGCCAAAGACCGCAGGGGCCAGCCCCACTGTGGCCACTTTGCCCATTTCATTGGCAAGGCCAGAGGCCAAGCCAGCATTTTGCATGCCCACCTCAAAGGCAATGGTTCTGCACGAACGCTCGTCGAGCTTGAAAATCCTGCATCCCCAATACCCAAAAAAGTAACCACATAAATTATGGATAAGCCCCACCAAGATGAGCACTGCACCCATAGTCAACAGGTTGTCACGACCTGCTGCTGTAATGATGGTGATGATCAAGGCAATTCCTCCCATGGAAACCAATGGCATGGCTTTGTCCAGCCATTCCGTTTTTCCGTGAAAAAGTTTGTTGAAAATTAGTCCGCCTGCAATAGGTATTATAGTGATTTTGATTATACTCCACATCATTCCCCATAGATCAATGGGGATTAATTGACCGCCAAATGTTTTCATTAAAATAGGCGTTACAAAAGGTGCCAACAGCGTGGCCACAGTGGTCAAGGTAACCGAAAGCGCCAGGTTGGCCTTTCCGATATACGCCATCACATTAGAAGCCAAACCGCTAGGTGAGGAACCAATTAAAATAACACCTGCAGCTATCTCGGGTGGAAATTTGAACAAGAACACCAAGCTTGCCCCAACTAAGGGCATTATGGTGAACTGACAAACCAACCCTATAAATACTGCTCTTGGACTTTTTACTACCTCGCCGAAATCCTTGAGACTCATTGTGGTCCCCATACCGAACATGATAATCTGTAAAAGGGGCACAATAAGGGCATTTAACTCAAAACCACCCAAATTAGTAAACATTTTGGGATAGGTCATCGCCATGGTTACTCCTGCAAAAATGAGCAAGGCAAATGAAAAGCCTTTTGTAACATGATGCCCCCTAGACCCAAACGATAAAGCAAGGAAAAAGAAGGTGAGTAAAATTCCAAAAGTGGAAAACTGGCCAGTAAAATAAAAATAGGCTGTAACTATGGCCAATATCGCTGCCGCCCCAAGAAAATATTTATATATAGACTTCACAAATCTGGTTTTATCAATTCTTATTCGAAGAAGGGTATTCCTTCTGGAGCATATTTCTTCATGGCTTCTTCATTAATGTCCACACCAATGCCTGGCTTTTCAGATACAGTTACAAAACTGTCCTTTACCCAATCGGATTCGTCATAGGTTACAATTTCCTTGAACATTGGATCGGTATGGAAATAAGATTGCCATTCCATTAAATGGAAGTTTGGTACGGTGGCACAAACGTGCGCACATGCCATTGCACCCAAGAAGGAAGCCACCATATGGGGCGAAAACGGCACATAATATAGGTTGGCCAAGTTCGCAATGCGCTGACCTTCACCAAGCCCACCACATTTTTGTAAGTCAGGCATGACAATATCAACTCCATTGTCCAATAATTGCTTGAAGCCATGACCAAGGTAAACGTTTTCGCCTGCCGAAATGGGAGTACTTGTTTCTTCGCATAAAGTCTTGAAAGCATCAAAATTCTCAGCGGGTATAGGCTCCTCTAACCAAGTTAGGTTAAGGTCTTCCACTTTTTTGGCTATCGTTTGGGCAGTTACATGATCGTAACGTCCGTGCATGTCGACACACAGGTCTATTTTAGGGCCAACAGCCTCCCTTACTGCCGCAAGCTGGTTATACATTCTTGAAATCTCACCAGGGCTG
Source organism: Allomuricauda sp. CAU 1633 (assembly GCF_017313225.1). Lineage (GTDB taxonomy): Bacteria > Bacteroidota > Bacteroidia > Flavobacteriales > Flavobacteriaceae > Flagellimonas. Next base: position 553,691 of record NZ_JAFLNE010000003.1, read on the forward strand.
GCAGTCCAGTTATATCGATCGTATTTATCGGGATCACTGGCATAATCCAAATCAAATTTTAAGGCGTTAAATCCCCAGTTCTTGATGGCACCTGTAGCTGCTGTGGCAAAATCCTCTGGAGAGGGAAAGCGAACTCGGTACAGGGCCGTGTCACAATATACGCGGACTTTATCACGGAATTTACCTCCCAAAAGTTTATAAACTGGTAAATCGAGGGCTTTACCTGCCAAATCCCACAATGCTGTCTCAATAGCTGAAAGCACCGCAACATAAGTCCCTGATTGTCCACCTCCGAAATGGCCAGCTCTACGGATATCCTCAAAAATTTTATGCACATTGAACGGGCTTTGGTCTCTTAAAAAATAGCCCATTCGCTTCACCAAATGATAGGTACCTGGTACAGCATCTACACCTTCTCCGCATCCATAAATTCCTTGGTTGGTATGTATTTTTACGAACAAGCCACTACCTCTACGAATGAAACCGCACTTGACATCGGTTATCTTTAAGTCTGAGGGTGCGGAAAGCTTTGGGTTTTTATCCATTGCCTGCACATATTCATTACCATAGGTGCTGGATACCATTCCCAAACCGGCAGTTGCCAATGCTGATTTTGTGATAAATGATCTTCTTGAATTTTTCACTTTATATAGTTTTTGATTACCAGGTTCTACTTTTTAATATTTCTTGAATTTGTTCTTTGGGTACGGGAAGTTCATCGATATGATCGTTAAGCCATTTGCTAAAATCTTTCTCGATATCATCTGCCCATCGGGTATCAATCTGACCCGCTGTGTATTTTCCTTCTCGGATACGTTGGTGACCAAACATGTCACGCAAGCGCACAATTTCTGAGGTAGTCACTACTTTTTCCGCCAAATGAGGAGGAATGAATACCACTACGCCCAACTTGCCCAACACTACATCACCTGGCATAACCGTTACTTTTCTAATCAGTGTGGGTTGGTTGATTCCAATAATCATGGTATTCAAATCTCCGGGGGGATTGTGGTGTGATGCATCATAACTGGTATAGAAAGAGGTAAAGTCACCAATTTCCATGAGGCCTTCTACATCTCTTAAAGCACCATCGTATACAATACCATTGCCAGAATTGGCATAAATGGCGTTCCCCACATTATCTCCGATTGTTGGGCCATCAATATCTGCACCGAACTGATTTGCCACATACACATCTCCTTTTACCAAAAGATCTACTGGCCATGTGTTTTGACCTCTTTTTCCCTGTGCTTTGCCCCTATCATCAATGGCTTTCCATACCGCAGGTCGACCGGGCATGAAGGTAGCAGTAAGGGCACGACCCACTAATACGCTATCTGGGTTGATAAGCTTCCAGTCTTCGGCAATTTGATACCTGTACCCAGCATTTTTCATCACGGCCCAAGCTTCTTCTATACTTACCTGTTTCATCCGCTCCAGGATAGCATCCGATACTTTGGGTCTACCATCCTCAAATCGTTCACCTTTCCACTCAGGGGTCAAAAAAATCAGTTCTTCCTTTGAAATCTGTTGGGCCAAAACCTGCCCTACCAGTCCAAAAAGGAACAGCATTAAAATGAATCCTCTTTTTAACATAGTTTAGTTTGCTTTTAGTTAGTTTATATCCAGTTTATATGTATCCAGATCTACAGTTTATAAGCTTGTCTGGCCAACAAAACCACTTTTCCATTTTCATTTTGTTGAAACACCATTACAATGCCGATACGAACTTTCGCCGGGTTTCCAGCATTGGTGGCATCTGCAGAAAGTATATGACGAACAATGCCTGTATTGCCTGAAATGGCAACACTCTGGTCTTCATTGGTTATGGAAACAAATCGGAAGGGCCCGTTCATTACATCATCAATAAATTCTTGCTTGTCTTGAATGTTTCCGCTAGAGTGTCCATAGGTTAGATTGGACGCTGTAATGGAAGATAAGGTTTCTGAGTCCCTATCAATTAATGCTTGGTCCAGTTCTCCCAAAGCTTCCAAAACAGATTGTTGGTCCAATGTTCCGGCACCTTGTGAGGTACAGGAAACAGCAAGGCCAATTACCAATACGGCAAGGATATTTTTGAAAATTTTGATGCTTATCATGGTTGGTAATATCTACTGTTCGCGATATAATCGTTCAGTTCTTTTCTGGTCATGGGTAGTTTGGCATCTGGATATTTTTTGAGCCAATCCAAGAAATCTGCTTTGATTTCGTCTGTCCAACGGGTATCAATCTGTCCTGCAGTATAGGTTTTTTCTCGTAGTCTTTGGAATCCAAATTCGTCACGAAGAGCCACAACTTCAGAAGAAATTACCAATTGTGCCACCAAATGTGATGGAATAAAAATGGTTCCATGACGGTTAGCCAAAACCACATCACCAGGCATAACCGTAGCACGACCTATACGAATAGGTGCATTGATAGTGGTTAACATTTGTTCCATTAAATAGGAAGGGTCTTCATCCCTGTACCAACCATTAAATCCTTCAATTTCCAAAAGTCCTCCAAGGTCACGAATTCCCCCATCGAACACCACTCCATTTTTGGAGTTGGCATAAATGGCATTACCAAGATTGGAGCCAATCAGGGTTCCGTCTATGATTCTTCCATAGCCATCGGCCACATACACATCGCCATTTACCAAAATCTCAATGGGCCATGAGTTGCTGCCACCAATGGTATCACGCTTTTCTTTAGCGCCTTGCAGTTTTACATATTCTTTTAAGTCTGGTCGTAAGGGAACGTATTGTGCTGTTACAACCCGACCGGTCATAACCCCTTCTGGGTGTATGATCTTCCAGCCTCCCTCATATTGGTTGTTGAAACCCCTTTGGCGCAAATAGCCCCAGGCTTCTTCTATTCGTATCTTCTTTAATCTTGAAAGTAAGGCATCCGATACTTTCGGCCTTCCATCATCGAAGCGTTCACCATCCCATTCACTGGTAAGGGCCTTTATATAATCTGGTGATGAAGCGACCCTTTGCGCATTGCCATTGATCGTTGCCATTAAACAGAGCAACAATGCCATCATCTTTACTTGAATGTATTTCATATCTACTATTAGATTGGTTTACAAAATTTTTAATGTCGGCCCAAGACCTCCAAAGCATTAATCCCAGGCCGACTTTTAAAAAAAACTAAACAACTTAAGTAACCTTTGAGCTACTAACTATAAGTCCTATCGTGCGATCTGAGTTCGTTCCATTCGTCTGTAGACTTGAAGAAACTCTTATCTCTTGGATGCAAGTGTTCTTTGACCACATCTTCATTCAATTCAATACCCAAACCAGGGGCTGTCAACGGAACAGTTGCAAATCCTTTGTCAATCATTTTAAAACCTCCTACGGTCGTCACCAAATCTTCCCACCAAGGTAAATCCACAGAGTGGTGCTCCAAAGACAAGAAGTTTTGGGTAGCTGCTGCGCAGTGTACGTTTGACATGAAGGAAACTGGTGTTCCAGCTTGGTGCATGGCCATTCCAATACCAAACTCCTCAGCATAATCACCAATTCGTTTTGTTTCCAAAAGACCACCGGAAGATGCCAAGTCTGGGTGTACAATATCTACCGACCTGTTATGGATGATAGGTTTAAAGTTTTCCAAGAAATGGATATCCTCACCTGTGGTGGTAGGCGTTTCCAAAGCTTCGGAGATGGTTCTCCATTGCTCTGTATATTGCCATGGCACCATATCTTCCAACCAAGCTAGTCTAAATTTGTCCAATGCTTTCCCTAATCGAATACCATTGTTCAAATCGAAGTGTCCGTAGTGGTCGGTTGAAATTGGAACTTCCCAACCTACCATTTCACGAACATCGGCAACTCGTTGTGCCAACATTTCCAAACCTTTCTCAGTGATTTGAATCTGTGTAAAGGGATGCGCAGTATTACCATAAGACATATAGTTCCTAGCATCGCCCCACTGGGATAAGCGTCCGTTGTCATCTCTCCAGAATTTATCATTCACCAACATTCCTGAATCTGCCGGAAGGGAAGAAATGGCCACATCCATTTTCAACCAAGTGTACCCTTGGGTATTCATTCTAAAGTCGATCAACTTCTTTTGCTCCTCAGCACTTCTGGCCTGGGGTGTATCCGCATAAAGTCTCACCATATCGCGATACCTACCTCCCAGTAACTGCCATGCAGGAACATTGTAGGCCTTACCACAGATATCCCAAAGAGCCATTTCAACAGCACAGACACCACCGGCTTGGCGAGCAGGGCCTCCAAACTGCTTAATGCTCTTGAATATCTTTTCAACGTTACAAGGGTTTTTTCCTAAGATTCTGCTCTTTAAGAAGAGGGCATACCGCACATCGGCGGCATCCCTTACTTCTCCAAGACCATATATCCCTTGGTTGGTTTCAATTTTAATAATGGCGGTACCTCCCATAACATTGGTGAGGGCGTATCGCATATCCGTGATCTTAAGATCGGACGGAGCGGACATCCTGCTCACCTTAGAGGTGGTCTGGGCGATGGTATCTTCAATACCAAGCCCCATCATACCAGTCATGGCAATACCCCCCAAAGCCGTCTTCTTCAGAAAGTTTCTTCTGTCGTCGGTTGTTTTGGGATTATCAATTTCCGCCTGCCTAGACAAGCTATACTCTTTCTCCTCCTGCTTGCTTTTAGCAATGATTTGTTTTAATACTGATTTCATGCTTTAATCTATGTTATAATTTCGGTTATTTTTTAATCTACATCCCACCAAACCTTGGTATCCAAGTTATCTGGTCCCATTCTGGAAACCGCTTCTTGGAGGTTGGCCTGATTTACGGCTATTTCGGCAGTAGGATACGTTAACCTATTTATGAAATCACCTGTGATGTCTTGTGCCGGATATGGGTTAGGGGTTAAATCTGGAAAACCAGACCTTCTAAAGTTGGCAAACAGTTCAGGTCCATTTAAAAAGGAAGCCACCCAATATTGTGTATTGATTTCCTCTGCGGCATTGGCCAAATTCAATGGATGGGCCGCTATATAGGTATCAATATCAGCATCAGCAATGGCCACACTTTCACCATAGGCGGCTATCTGCTCCATGTTGCCCCGTATTCCATTCTCGTAGAACTCGGCAGCGTCTCCAGTAATCCAACCGTTTGCAGCTGCTTCTGCCAACAACAATTGGGTCTGGGCATAGGTACATAGGAATGATGGTGCAGCTTGTGCTCCAAATGTAAACCTATCCATTTGGGTAAAGTCATAGAAACTGGCTAGCCCCAAATTGGTAACTACAGTGCCAATAGTACTGTTGTCATATCCCATAGGCATTCCAACCTGATCTGCAGGGTCTTTGGAGGCGATATCCACAGTCTGTTCCGGTCCTGAGGTAGCTCCAACATAGCGTATTGCCAGTGAAGCCAATCTTGGGTCATCATTGGAACTCAAGTAATCTACAAAAACATCTACCAAATAAAAGTTATTGGCTTCTGTTCCGTTGAAAACACCAAAGTACGGATTGGAGAAATTGGTATCATGACGAATAACAAAATTGTCATCGTTAGATTCCATAACACCTCCATTAAACCCACTTGCAACGGTTTGTTGGGCCAAAGTTGCGTCTACATTGGAGAGTCTCATACCAGCCCTTACCAAAAGGGAGTTGGCCAGTTTTCTCCACTGATCCAAATCACCTGCATACAAGGCTTCTCCATTCTCCGCCGGAGCAGAGGCACTTAAAGCATCTCGGGCCTCGGTCAACTCTGTGATCAAATCTGGGTAGATTTGCTCTTGGGGATCATACTTTGGCAATACTATTTGCTCGGACAATCCTTTACCCGCCTCAAAATAAGGGATATCCCCATATTCATCGGTAAGGACCATAAAAGCATAGGCTTCCAAAATACGGGCCATTTGCAACAAGTTTGAGCGGTCTGATTCTACACTGTTAAGCTGGAAGATTACATCACTCGTATGTTTAATAACATTTTGGAAGTAATCGTCCCATTGGTTACCAGTATTGTTCCTATTGTCTTGGTTGTAGTTGGCCCCAGACACAAATCCAGAGTTTGGGGTTACAATCTGCTGAACAATAGCTTCGTCATAGTAGATATTGCTACCAGCTGCAAAGGCCAACCCAACTATTGCATTGTTCAATAGAAACACGGGGTCTACACTTTCACTGGTAGGATCTACAGTATTGGTATTGAGTTCATCAAAATTCTCCTCGCATCCCAATAAGCCTATCAGGATTACAAAAATTATGATTTTATTCCCTATATTTTTCATGATGTCTTATTTAAAATTTGACGTTAAGGTTAAACCCGATACTTCTTGTGGTCGGTACACCTGTGGATTCCAGTCCAGAAACGTTATCGGAACTGAAGCTAAAAGAATCAGGGTCAATATTGGGAACCCATTTTTTAAGCATAGCCACATTGTTTGCGATCAAGCTAAGGGTCACCCCTTGCACGGGGGAATCTTCAGGAATAAACTTCCTAAAATCATAGCCTAAAGTCACTTGTCTCAATTTCCAGTATCCGGAATTGTACACAATAGGTTCAATTAACTGCTGCGAACGCACAACTTCCCAATAGGTTTGGGATTCTGTAGCCACAGTGTTAGGCTGTCCAGCCTGGTTTACTCCATCTCCGATAACTCCAGTATCCCTTCCAGGTAGCGTCATCTTGTGAAGACCGTGTCTAACGGCATTAAAGTTGGTACCGGAAATCATTTTACCGCCCAATTTGAAGTCAATCAAAAAGGACAGATTGAAATCCTTGTACCTCACGGTATTGGTAATACCTCCAACCCATTTGGGCAATGCACTACCATAGAATTTAATCTCATCTGATCTTAGAGGTCTACCGTCATCTGCAAATACTTGTCTTCCTTGGTCATCAAACTGATACCCAAAACCGGCCAATTGTCCGATTTCCTCTCCCACAACTTGGTATAGGAATCCATTAAAAATGTGGTTCCCCACCAAAATGCTCTCATCTTCTTCATCGGTTAGAAGACTGATTACTTTGGTCTTGTTGTAAGACGCATTGAAATTGAAGTCCCATCGTAGATCATCGTTTCGGATAGGTGTTAGGTTCAATAACATTTCAATACCATCACTTCTACTTTCACCGCTGTTGATCAACTGGCTTATGAATCCAGAAGAGTTGGAAATCTGGGCTGGAATAATCTGGTCTATTGTTGTCTTGCGATACACGGCCAAATCCAATCCCACTCGGTTGTCAAACATTCTTAAATCGACACCTATTTCCGTTTCCTTTACACTCATCGGGCGCAGGTTAGGGTTTGGAAGTGTTGACGTATTGGCCCCTGCCACGGGATTAGGTGATCCGTCTGGCCCAGGGAAGAAGTTGGCATTAATGTCATAAAACAAGGCATCTGAATACGGATTTACGTCCGTATCACTACCCACTTCAGCGTAAGCAGCTCTTATTTTACCTAATGTTAGCCATTCTGCTTTACCTTCCAACCAATTGGAAAAGAGAACACTACCAGAAATCGAAGGATACAGGATACTTCTATTTTCTTTGGATAGGGTTGAGAACCAATCGTTACGGGCTGTACCACTTAAAAAATACGTGTCTTTATAAGATAGATCAACCGCTCCATACAAGGAATTAATACCTCTTTCCGACAACGAATAAGTTGGGTTTTTTACCCTACCGTTCTGTACAGTATACAAATCACGGATAACGAAATCGGTTACATCAACACGATTTAGATCCTGTCTTCTTCTCATCTGGTTTCCACCAACATTATACCCTACGGCCAAATCTTCATTTACGTTAACATTACCGGAAAGAAGGAAGTCAACGTTGGTTTCCCTATACCTTCTGGCGGTTTGTGTAAAGGTTCCATTAAAGAATGGAGCTGGAGCTGATGGTCTGGAAGCTTGACCGGTTGGGTACCCATTGTACTGCTGGGCACGTGACCAGTAATCCTGACCTACCCGAACTTGACCAATCAACCAAGGGGCAAATTCATATCTAGCTAAAACGTTTCCAAAAATCCTGTCTCTTCTAATTTCATTGAACTGCTCAGAAAGTGTGAAATAAGGATTGGTACGGTTTCTAAACCTACTGTACACAAATTCGTTTCCATCGGCATTGAACTTTTTCTCATCCAATAAATCCAAAGGCATGGAGTTTGCCATATTGTACAAAGCAACCGAAATGGTATTATCCTGCTGCCCAACGTTAGGTGGATTTATATTTTTCTCATAGGAATAGTTGATATGGGATTCAATACTAAGTTTATCCGATAGATCATAGTTGGCTCCAAAGTTTACCGTTTTCCTATTGAACTCATTGTTGGGGGTTATACCCTTACTGCCCAAGTTGGAAAGGGACAGGTTGAAACCACCTTTTTCAGATCCACTTGAAATGGATATGGAATGGGTGATATCGGTACCATTTCTGTAAAAGTTCTTGATTCTGTCACGTACAGGAACATAAGGAACCTCAACACCGTCAAAAAGAACCTGTGTCATTCCTGGTTGAAAACGCTCACCAAAGGACCACTGCCCAGAAGTTGGGTTGGCAGATGTTGGCCTAACCCCGTTTTCACCTTGCCCATATTCATATTGATAATCTGTAAAATCCAAAGGAGTATGGTCTGTAACGTTGATGTTATAGGTAACTCCCAATCCTTGTTGGCGTCCACGGGATTTTGTGGTGATCATAATAACACCATCTTTTGCCCTAGATCCATAAAGTGCAGCACCTGTGGCTCCTTTAAGGATGGTCATGCTTTCTATATCGTCTGGGTTGATACTGGAAAAACCATCACCTCCATCTGAATAAACACCACCACTATTAGTTCCGACTTCTGAGCTTGAGCTACCTGGACTGGTACCAAAAGAAGTATTATCAATAGGCACACCGTTTACAACGATGAGCGGATTGTTGGTTCCTGAAATGGATGATTGACCCCGAATCCTAACTTTGGATGACCCACCAGGACCAGAGCTCAATGAAGAAATGTTAACACCGGCCACCTTACCTTGAAGGGTGTTCATAAAGTTGGAGGATCGGTTCACATTAACCTCATCAGCATCAACTTGGGCAATGGAATATCCTAATTTTTTGGTCTCTTGCTTGATACCCAAAGCAGTTACCACTACTTCATTCAAGCTCTGGGTGTCTTCTTGCAATACAATATCGAGGGAAGTAGATCCACCCACAGGAACTTCTCTTCTTGCAAATCCGATGGAACTTACCACCAAAACGGCATTTGAACTTGAAACCGTAATTTGGTAGACCCCATCAAAATCGGCGGCAACACCATTGGTAGTACCTTGTTCAACCACGGAAGCCCCCGGTATTGGTACACCATTGGAGTCTGTAATTGTACCCGAAATTGTGGCTTGGAAATCGTCTTCAGGAAGCGAGGAAAGACTTGCTTCCATAGGAGCGACATCGATTGCGTTACTGGTTTTTAAAACAATTTGTTGTTTGTTAAAAAGATAAGAAATGTTTGTTCCCTGGAACAGTTTGTCCAGTATTTCTGTGATCAATTTTTGGTCTACATTAATAGAGACCTTTCTTTGAGCATTTACTTTTCTGTTGTCATAAAAGAACTTGAATTCTGAAACAGACTCAATCTGCTCGAACACCTGTGCAATCTCTACATTTTCCATATCCAAACTTAGTTTGGTCTTCTGGGAGTAGGAATTTGCATGTGTCGAGAAAAAAGAAACTATCAAAAAAAGTGCAGTTAGTTTCACCGTCAGCGACAAGTTGTTAGTTAGACAAGGCAGAGTGCTCTTGATGTAATTTTTCATACCTTTGTAATGTTTTTAGTTAACTTAATTTTTTGAGTTAATAATCTCAATCGGGTAGGTGTTGCAGCATCTCCCGATTTTTTTATGTGCATTTATTTCATAGGCGTATAATTTTGGTTTTTTGGTTATTTATTCTAAAATGGTTATTTGATCTTTTTCTATCAAATAATCAAAGTCGGTCTCAGAAACAAATGTGTTGAGCACCTCCTCAATGGTCTCCACATCAAATGTGGCGGTGAACACACGGTTCTCCAGCTCTCTATTCTTATTCTGGATAGACACGCCGTAGTGCCTTTCCAGCTTTTTCATGATATCTTTGAATCGCATCCCCCTAAGTACAAGTTTTCCTTGCATCCAACTGGTGTACAATTCGGTATCAACCTCTTCCATCTGTGCTGATTTGGAATCTATGTCCCAATGGGCAATATGACCTGGCTCCAACAACACGGATAAAGAATTGGCATTTTTCTCAGCTTCGGTCACATTCAACTGTACAGAACCTTCCACCAATACGGTATTGATATTGGTTTCCTCAGGATAGGCATTTACGTTGAACTTTGTTCCCAAAACCTCAACGTCCATATTCCCGCTGGTTACCACAAAAGGGTGTTCCTTGTCTTCGGAAACCTCAAAAAAGGCCTCTCCTTCTAAAAACACCTGTCTTTTTTTACCTGGAATAAAGTTTACGGGATAACGAAGGGAAGATCCGGCATTAAGAAAAACATGTGAATTGTCCGATAAAACAATATCAAAACGTCTTCCATTGGGTACGGACAATGTGTTGTAGACCAACTCGCCCAAGTTTTCTTTCCCGGAATAATCCAGTTGATCCCCATTTCTTTCCCCTATCTGGTTACCGTCCTTGTCTAACAATTGCTCCCTTGTCTTATCTGAAGACAGCTCAATTTTTTCACCATTGTCAAAAACGATCACAATGCCTTCATCCTGACTATTCTCATTTGTAATGGACCCAGATGCGTTGTTGTAATTCCAATACACATATCCGGCCATGAGGGTAAAAAGGAGCACGGCCGCATATTTATAGGTTGATTGAATAATATGTTTTGTGCGATTTTGTCTCTTGACCGCCCTACTGCTTTTCAAAACTTTATCCCAAGCGTCTTGGGCGCTCAATTTCATCAGCCCCGATATATCCCCACCCTTATTGTAGAAGGTTTCAATGTTATTGTATATAGTCTGATTTTCTTCAGAGGCCAACAGCCACTCGCTGAGTTTCAATTTTTCGGACTCATCAAGTTTTGAAGTAAGTTTTTTATAAATCAGCGAAGCGACTTCCATAGGCTTAAATGACTAAGTGGTATTTCCACCATTTACCTATATAATTACAAAATTGGAAAAACGGGTAGTGTCGAATTGTTAAAATGTCAATTTTTTTAGCAAAAAAAAGAGACAATCATAATAATGAAGCTAAAAAAATACGAACTACTAAGATTATGGCGAAGAATTTTGAAGGCCTTTTTCAGATGGTATTTCACTGTGTTTGTGGAAATTCCGAGAACATCGGCCGTATTTTTATATTGAAGTCCCTCAATCACGCAAAGCTCAAAAACCCTTTTGCTCTGTTCGGGTAAAATATTAAGCGCCTTTTGCACCTCAACCTGACCTTCCTTATCAATAAGCTCCTGTTCGTAGGAAGTATCATACAAACTCACTGTTTCATCCAATCGGCGAATCTTTTGTCCAGATTTTATTTTTAAGAGACTCGCATTCTTAATGGAAACGCGAATATAGGATGGAAGGTTTTCAATAGTGTGTACATCTTTTCGGGTCAGAAGTTTTACCATGATGTCTTGCACAACATCCTCCGCTTCGGGCATGCTATGAAGGAATGAGAAAGAAAGAACACACCATTCCTGATAGTGTTTTATGAATATTCCTCTTATGGTATCTTCGGTTTGATTCTTCATTGATCTTAAAAATACATCTGTACTGACCGGGGTTATTTACATTGAAGAATGCATAAAAATAAGCGTGATTATTTTAAAAAAACCACTCTAATATATTCAAATATTTTTGATTTCATAAAATTTACATAAAAAAGAGTACGCTTAATGTTAATTTAACCGCACACTCAATTTTAATGAATAGCAGTAATACAAGGATGTACATTAGGGCCTTGAAGAATTTTGAGGGCAGACCGAACCTTCCTGAATTTCACATATTATAGGCGTAATGTTACACAGCTGCCCTACGGTTTACGCAAACGATTCCGTAAATTATGGAACCCGACAGATTTATCGGTCAAAAAGAGAATAAGGATAGTTCTTTATGAGCTACTTTTCATTTTTCCTTCGGAGCAATTCCTTTTTGATAAAGAACAGTTCCCGTGAAGTTTGTGATCCAACAGAAGTATTCTCCTCTGCCCTCCTGAACAAATAGGGAATAACTTCCTTTACCGGACCAAAGGGAACATACTTGGCCGTATTATAGCCGTTATTGGCCAGATTAAAGCTAATATGGTCGCTCATACCATACAGCTGACCAAACCAAATTCTTTCATCATTTTTGGAAATACCGTCCTCTTTTAAGCTTTGGGAAAGTTTTTGACAGCTCATCTCATTATGGGAACCTGCAAAAATATCGAACACATCCAAATGGTTCAGACAAAAGTGTATTCCTTTATCAAAATTTAGGTCCGTGGCGCGCTTGTCTTCACAAATAGGGCTTTTATATCCTTTCTCCAAAGCCCGTTCCCGTTCTTTTTCCATATAGGCGCCGCGCACCAGTTTTACACCTACACGGATGTTGTTCTTTTGACCAAATGAATGCATTCGCTGCAAATAGGACAATCGGTCCCATCGGTACATCTGCACGGTATTGAAGACCACGGTCCTTTCGGTGTTGTATTTTACCATCATCTCCTCCACCAATGTATCAATGGCTTCCTGTATCCAGGATTCTTCGGCATCTACCATGATCTTAAGGAAGTTGGTTGTGGCAACCGCACTGCAAATGGCATCGAATCTTTTCTGGATTCTTCCCCACTCCAACACTTCATCTGCATCCAAATCCAAATGGGCCGAGACTTTCTCATAGATTTTAAAACGCCCCATTCCCGTGGGCTTAAAAACCAGAAAAGGAACCTCTGGCGAACCATCTCCATAGTCGCAAATTTTGAGCATGGTCTCCAAGGTGCCATCAAAAAAATCCTCTGTTTCCTTACCTTCTATGGAATAGTCCAAAATAGAGTGGACCCCTCCATTTTGAAACAAATCATTGACCGTACTTTCACATTGCACAATGGTTTCACCTCCGCAGAATTGTTCAAAAACGGTATGTTTTAAAATGGGTTCTATGGGAAATCCAATACGCAGCAAAAAATTTGTTGTGGATTTGGCCAAATTGGTGAGCCATGCTTTTTTTACCACGGAAAATAACCATTCCGCTTTTTTTAACTGCCTATTTGACTTCGATGAAAATGCAATTTGGGTGTTTTCAAAATTCAGGGTGTTCTGCATAGCAATTGCAAAATAATTTCTGGGAACAGACATATCGACAAATGAAGTGACATTCACGAAAAGAACACAAATGCCACTTTTTGCCGACGATTTAGTGTTAGGTTGGTTTACTTTAAAGTGGGACCAAGGCTTATTCTGATCCTTTTAGTCCAGGTTGAACGATTTTATAGTCTTCTTCTGCTTTGGCCTTATCTACCATGGCCTTTACGTCTGAAAGCAATTTCTTGGCATCATAAATAATCCCATCCTTGATGGTATACTTCACCCCTCCGGCACGGATCACGGTATTGTCATCAGTAAGCTTGATGGTTCCCGTACCGTACAAACTTTGCAAATTGGCCACTGGATTTTCCTCTACAATCACAAAATCGGCCAGTTTGCCGGGTTCTATGGTTCCGATTTCATCGTCCATCCCTAAAGACTCTGCCCCATTTAATGTGGCTGCTTTAATTACTTCCAACGGATGGAATCCTGCTTCGCGTAATAGCTCCATTTCCCGTGGATAAGCAAAACCGTAGAGTTCATAAATGAATCCTGCATCGGTACCTACAGTGACCCGTCCCCCACGGTTTTTGTATTCATTGATAAAAGTCATCCAAAGCTCATAGTTCTTTTTCCAGGTCACCTCTTTTTCGGTTCCCCAGGTATGCCAATACGACCCATGCGATTCTCTACTCGGCGCGTAAAACTCCCAAAGGGAAGGCAAGGTATATTCCTCGTGCCATTCGGCCCTTCGTGCCCGGGTCAAATCCCTGTTGGCTTCATAAATGACCATGGTAGGGGAAAGTGTAAAATCAAGTTCGAGCAACTCGTTCATTACACTGTTCCATTTATCAGAAAATGGAGGTGCGGACTGTGCCCATAGCTGACCTGCCTCACCAAAACGGTCCTGCTCGTTTTGGTAGTTGTAATCCAAGGAATAATCCTGTACGGTTCTATCATGGAACAAGGCTTCGGGAAGTCCGTACCAATGTTCCATGGCCGTAAGTCCAGCTCTGGCGCTGTTCAATACATTCCATTCACCCACATAGGTTTGGGCATGGTGCATCTTTGATCGCAATCCCAGTTTTTTGTTTTCTTCAAGGGCTGCTTGCATAATTTTGGGCGGTGCTCCAAAGAACTTAATGCCATCGGCACCACTTTTCGCATTTTCCCGCACCCATTCCCTAGCTTGCTCTGGTGTAGAGATAGGTGTTTCCGAACCGGCTCCAAAAAAGGTAAAGGCTTTTATTCTTGGGGCGGTAATTTTATTGCTTGCACTCTTTTTCTTTTGATCCAGTGTCCAATCCAATCCGTTTCCGCTTCCAGGATCGGCAATTGTGGTAATTCCGTGGCCCATCCACAGTTTAAAGACATACTCTGCGGTTGTACCTTGGGCTTTCCCACCAATATGGGCATGGGTGTCCACAAATCCAGGTAAAATGTACATTCCCTCAGCTTGGAGTTCCTTCCCCCCTGGTTTTAATTTTGGACGTCTGTCATCCTTGATTTTAACCCCGGGATACCCCACGGTTTTCACATCAACAATGCGATTGTTCTCCACAACAATATCCACTGGCCCAACAGGAGGTGCCAAATTTCCATTGATCATGGTAGCACCCCGAATGATCAATTGGGACCACGGCCCCTCACCTTCTGACCTTTCGGGAGCTTTCTCAATTTGTCCAAAACCACTTTGCATTAGCAACAGGCACACAAGGGATAGGAAACCATTCTTTGCAATTTTCATATAACTCTGTTTTAGTTTTTATAATTGAGTCAAGATACAACCTACTTTTGTTGCATTCATCCTTGGAATCATCTTTTATATTGGGCGGGCTGCCCCACAGCCGGAATAGTTTTTTCAATGAACTCACGGATATGCTCATTGGCATTTTCCAAGTCTTCTTTTCGGAGATACATCATGTGCCCACTACGGTATCCTATCCAACTCATCCTATCTTTTAACTTACCGCTCAAATCCATTTGCCAAAGGTTGTACTTGGAGTTGAAGTAATCTGTACCTCCATCATAATATCCAGACTGAACCATTACATGTAGGTAAGGATTTTGGGACATGGCCTGACGCAAATTGTCACCAGTCTCATTGCCACTTCTATCCCATGGCCTAACAGGTCCGAACATATTGTAGTGCAAATCTGTATCGTATTTGAGCACATTTTTTATGTAATAATTGATGGCTGGCGTAAAAGAATGCAACCAAGTAGTCAGCTCTGGGGAATAATCTGGTCGCTCCCCGGCATCCTCTTTATCCAATCCCAAATATCTGGAGTCCAATCTACCAATGGTATAGCCCTCATCCCGAAGCAATTCCTTCCAGAAAAATCGCTTTGGAATTCTTAGGTTATGTTCCAAAATCACCTTCTCTGAGAGTCCGGTGTACCGTGCTAAACGACTTGCTGTTGCTTTTCGATCGGCTTCGGAAATAGACCCTCCTTTGGCCATAATGGGAATAAGCTCTTCCACCGTATATTTTTCAACTTCCGGCAGCATATCGGTTAAATCTTTGGATTGAAGATCCGACGGCAGCTTTTTGTGAAACCATGCCGCTGCTGAATAATAGGGAAGGTAGTTGGCTGGCTCCACTGCCGTTCCTCGTTCAATCCCTAAACCGGTGGGCGATACCAAAATGACCCCATTCAAGTACATCCAATGGGAATTTTGGAGTTCCAATGAAAGCCCTGAAACACGAGGTGTACCGTAGCTCTCCCCGATCAAATATTTTGGGGATTCCCAACGGTTTTGACGGGTCACAAAGGTGTTGATCCAAGTTGCCAAATACTCAATATCTGGGTTTACCCCAAAAAATCGCTTTGATACTTCTTTACTGTCCATACTATCGATGGCCCTGGAATATGCTGTATTTACTGGGTTGACGTATACGATATCCGCCACATCCAAAATGGAATAAGGATTGTCTTTAATCCCATAAGGTTGCACAGGGTAGCCTTCATCGTCAATGGAAAGAATTTTGGGACCCGTATAGGCAATGTGCATCCAAACCGATGCCGAACCCGGGCCTCCATTAAAGGAAATGACCAAAGGTCTTTTTGCTCTATTGCTGATTCCAGTTCTTTCATAATACGTAAAAAAGAGACCGGCTATAATTTTTCCTTTTTCATCCCATACGGGTTGTTTCCCCGTAACGGCTTTGTACTTAACCGGGGTTCCCTTTATGGTCACCTGCCCATAGGTGGTAACGGTGGAATCCATATCGGTGTTGAGTTGTTGTGCCTGTAAAGGAAAAACAAGGCACAGCAGGGCAATTGCTAAAATTCGATTCATTTTCATGTGATTTATGTATAGTTCAGTTTTTTGTACAATTATTATTTTATTCGGTAAGGGGGTCTTCAAAGATTTTAAAATTTGCTTTATTCATTTATTATAAGCTAGCATTGTGAAGGGCAAAAGACAATTGCATACAACAACCATACTTTTGCCCTTTCACGTTAGCTAACTCAAACTAAACCACAATTATTAAAAACAAACAACTTGAAAATTAAACTACTCTTGAGCAAAGTATTATACGTTTAGTTCACATCCCAAAACAGCTTGGTCGTCAATAAATCTCCACCTATGGAAGCGTCTGCACTTTCGTAGTTGGCCCTGTTCAACGTCTGTTCTGAAATAGGATATGTTAATCTCACCGGAACGGTTGGAACAAAAGACTCAGGTGGTGCGGTAAGCTCTGGATAATCCAAACGCCTGTATTCTGTCCACACCTCTGGACTTTGGTTAAAAAGTGCCAACCATTTTTGCATTCCAATTTTCTGCTCCCACGTACCTTCAGCTGTAGTGTAAGCAACCTCAGGTTGTGCCAAATAGGCATCTATACCATCCACGCCATAATATTCAAAAGAAGCCGAAATGGCTGCATTATAGTGTGCTTCGGCATCCGTTACAGAACCGATACCCCTTTCAGCAGCTTCTGCAAGAAAAAACTCAACAGATGCATAATCCAAAAATATCACCGCTGTTGTGGGTTCGTAGAACAAAGTCCCATATCTGGAGAAATCGAAATAAGCTACCGTAAGACCAGATGGGGATCCCAAGTAAACACCGTCGGTTCCATCCACTTCCTGAAAGTAAATTGCTCTTCTGGGATCTTCAAGGTCATTCATATAGTTCACAAAGGGTTCGCTTCCCACAAGGTCCCTTCTATTTCCAACAGCAATGTCCACATATAGCTCAGAAGTATTGGGCTGAGAAGCCAACATTTCCATATCCGCAGTATCCTCATTGGAAGTAAATACATTGGGCAATGCAGTAGTTACGGCCTGTTCTCCCAAAGTTGGGTCGGCATCAATAACACGCATTCCCATTTGTAAAAGTAGGGAGTTACCAAACTTGGTCCAGCTAGCCACATCTCCATTATACAATAGGTCTTGGTCCCAGGATCCTTGAGATGCATTCAAAGCCCCCACCGCAGTGGTTAATCTGGAGATTAAATCTGCATAGATGGCTTCATCTGTGTCATATTCCGGTGAAATAACATCTACATCCAGGGCTTGTGAGTAAGGAATATCCCCAAAAGCTTCAACAAGTTTTGCGTAGGTGTATACCGTAACAATCTCAATAATGGCCAATTGGTTAGCACTGACTGCAGAAGAACCTTCTTCTGCTTCTATAAGCACTTTACTCTGTTGTAAATTGTTCAGCACTCCCATGTAGACCTGATCCCAATCAAAACTTACATAGTAGGTAGTCCCTTCGTTATAGGTTACTGATGACATTTGTTGTGCCCATAATCTGGAAATTTCCCAAGGGCTTCCAGTTGCGCCGTAGGTGACGGCACTCAATCTATCTGACAAGTTTTTCAATGCATTATTAAAAAAGGTTTCGGCTGGAGCTTCCGTAGCATTTTTAATGTCCACGTTCATATCTTCCAAATCCCCTGAGCAAGAGAAAAACAGTGCAATTATTAATATGATATAATAGTTTTTCATTTTCTACTTTTTTTGGTTTAGAATTGAACTTGAAGGTTAATTCCTAAATTTTTAACCGTTGGTAACACCCCATTTTGGGAACCTTGCAAGTTACCAGAGCTTAACCCTGCCTCAGGATCTGCATAGGGCAGGTTCTTGTGAATGATCCACAGGTTGGATCCCACCAATCCCAATCTAAGCGATTGTATGCTCAACTTTTCCATAAAGCCCATTTTTGGAAAGTTGTAATTCAAGGCAACTTCCCTAAGCTTCACATAAGATGCATCATATACAAAATAGGCCCTTGGAGCCAAAATACTACCTGTTGCATTTCGATAGTTGTCCATGGCGGTCCTAACGGTGTTTGGTGAACCATCCGGTGCAACACCATCTAAAATGATACCTCCACCATTTGCCAAGGAGTTACGTTTGGGATTGCCCAAGTCGTTAAGCCCAACCGACCACTTGTAAAGACCTGATCTATTTCCTGTGTTGATATCATTGGAATACACATCTCCCCCACTTTGGATATCGATCAAGAAGCTAAGGTTAAAGTTTTTGTACCGAAGCGAATTGGTAATCCCTGCCGTCCAATCCGGTGTTACGTTTCCAATTACGTTATTGGAAGTGGTTGTCCGTTCAAAGGCCCCTGTATCTTGATTGATAAGACGCTTCCCATCAACATAAATAAAATCTGTCCCTTGAATGGTTCCATAAGGCTCTCCTACGGTTGCATTGATGGTGACACCATTTACGGAGCCCAGTTGTAAATTGGTTCCTCCATCAAAAAGCGACAACACCTTGCTCTGGTTCTTTGCCCAGTTCACGTTGACATTCCATTGAAAATCACCTTCGGGAATAATAGATCCATTTAGGGCCACTTCTATCCCTTTGTTCTCGATTTCACCGGCATTTACAAACTTGGAAGAATATCCTGTTGCAGTAGAGATGGCCACCGGAATAATCTGGTCTTTGGAGTTGGTTTTGTACAAGGAAAGATCCATTCCCAATCGGTTGTTCAAAAAGCGCATCTCCAAACCAGCTTCAACACTTACGGTTTTCTCTGGCAACAAATTTTGATTGTTCTTGGTATCGTTGGTACCATATAATGGAACTGGCCCAAAAGGAGTGGGTTTGTCCAACACATCCACCAAACTGTTGGCTGGCGCCGAACTACCTACCTCTGCATAGTTCAACCGGAATTTTCCAAAGCTCAACCAACTGTTGTCCACAAGATTGGAAAACACAAAACTGGAAGAAACGGATGGATAAAAATAGGTGCTGTTTTCTGCAGGCAATGTCGAGGAATGATCAAACCTTCCTGTCACATCCAAATAGATAAAATTATCATACCCAAAAGATGCCAGTCCATAAAAACCATCCACACCTACTTTTTCAACAGATTCTATTGGAGCAGCCGGTTGGCTCAAGGAATTTGAAAGTGAAAACAAATCCTTCAATACCAATCCACCGTTGGTCTCGGCAGAAATGGAACTTTGGTGCGTTCTACGAATATTGGTTCCCAAAACCCCGCTGATGTTCAACTTTTCGGTGATGTACTTGTTGAAGTTCAACATCAAATCATAGTTTTCTTCACTATAATTGATATTCCTTCGGTAGTATCTTCCCACAGCTCCGGCGGTACCTTTGTTGTTCCGCTCTTCCTGTTCAAAAGAATAGGTATCCAGAGAAACCCTACCTTCAATGTTCAACCAATCCGTGAATTTATATTTTGCGGAAACATTTCCAAATATCCTGCTTCTGGAATCATTCTGATAGTTTTCATATACTACCCAATACGGGTTGTCTATGGTACCTCCCATAAAAGGATCCACATTGAGTCCGGTGTTGAAGTAGGCTTCTTTAAGCTCTTGCACACCTACGTTCATGGCCCAATATTTACGCATGGAGGAAATGACGTTCTGGGCATTGGAACCGGTTTCGTTCCCCGTTCTGTTCCTACCCAGTGCATCGGTCAGGATATAGTTGGCACTACCCGATACGGATAATTTATCACTGACATCAAAGGCGGCATTGACCGAAATGTTGTCCCTGGTCAGGTTGCTATTGGGCATAATGCCGTCCTGCTCAAACCGGGTATAGGCAATCCTATAATTGGCCTTATCGCTACCCCCTGCCACTGCCACACTATTGGAAATGGTAACAGGAGTTTCAAAGAATGAAATCAATTTGTCTTTTGGTGCTTCCCATGGAGTAGGCTGCAAATACGTTGGTGAACCTTCATAAAAAGAATCCCACTGGTATACCATTAGGTTGGAGTCAAAAGGAGCTCCATAAGACCCATAAGCCGTGGCAGGAGTAACCAAATCAATTTCTCCGTCCCCGTTGGCATCGGAGTCAACAAAAAAGCTATCGCCATTGCTTCCATAGACCGCTCCATAACCCGTACCATATTCATACTGAAATTCTGGCCATGTAGACTTGTCTATCCAACCAGCAGTGATACTGGAACTTACGGTCACTGTTGGTTTTTTCTTTGCACCTGAACCAGATTTTGTGGTGATGATCACCGCACCATTGGTAGCTCTTGAGCCATAAAGTGCAGTTGCAGCGGCACCTTTTAATACGTTGATGGATTCGATATCGTTGGGGTTAATGTCCGAAGCCATATTACCATAGTCAAAACCACCTGACCCACTTTGTTGGGCGTCTGTGTTAAAGTTTGAGTTACTTACCGGCACTCCATCCACAACAAAAAGGGCCTGGTTGTTTCCCGTTAAGGATGTACTACCTCTGATCACTACGTTACTGGATCCGCCAAGGTTGGTGTTGTTCTTGATCTGCACCCCTGCTATCTTACCAGATAGGGCATCAACCACGTTATCGGTTGGGGTTCTGTTGACCTCTTCGCCATCCACTTCTTGTGTGGCATATCCCAAGGATTTTTTCTCACGCGAAATCCCTAGGGCGGTAACCACAACCTCGTTGAGTTGTTGTGAATTTTCCTCAAGGGTAATATTCACTGTAGTTTGATTGGAAACAGGCACTTCCAAGGTCATAAAACCAATGTAGGAAACCACCAAAATGGCATCTCCGGGCGCTTCAATGGTAAAATTTCCATCAAAATCTGTTTGGGTGCCGTTCATGGTCCCTTTTTCCACAACGTTGGCTCCCGGTAAGGGCTGCCCTTGAATATCCACTACCGTTCCCGTAACCAATTGTTGTGTTGGCCCAAGCAATTCAAGACGGTCATGCATGGCCTGTGGGTCTGCCAAAACTCCACCTCCCGGGCTCTTTAACAGGATAACCTGCCGCCCTTTTATCTTATAGGTAATGTCTGTACCCCTGAAAAGAAGGTCAAGAACTTCTGAGATTTTTTTCTTTTCAAGTTTTAAGGTCACTTTTCTTTCGAGGTGAATCTGTTTCCCCTCAAAAAGAAATCTGTATTCGGAAATTGCCTCAATTTGTTCAAAAGCTCGTTCAACACTTACTTTTTCCAAATCCAAGGTCAATAAATCTTCTGCTGAGTTAGGGTTAGCTTGTAACTGAAAAAACGAAACAAATAAAATTGCGATAAGTTTCATTTTTAAGTCAATTTTTGGTAACCTCCAGAATGATAAACTTCTGGTTGTAGTTTTTTTCATAATTTTGAGTTGATTTAAATCGTTGTCCTTACAATGTTTAATTCACAATTCATAACTATCGGGGGATGTTGCCGCATTTCCCGATTTTTTTTATGAATCTTTTTTACTGGAAAGAGGGTTTATTTCATTGGCTTTCGGTTTTGGTTAATATGCGTATGTTTTGGTTGGTTATTTCATAATCAAGTGGGTGAATTTCCCCTATGGCCTTGAGCACATCTTCTATACTCTCTATTTTGGCATTGAACGTTGCGGTCAACACCTTTTCGTCAAGAGCTGTGTTGGTGTTCTCAATGGTAACATTGTACTTTCGTTCCAATATCTTGGCCATGTTCTGAAAGGTTGAATTCCTAAAAATGAGCTCTCCTTTGATCCAACCTATGTAAAGTTCCGTGTCCACTTCCTCCATTTTGGTGGAACGTTCTTTTTTGTTCCATGACCCCATTGTTCCGGGGGTGAGCACCAAGTTGTCCTGTGGCTGCAATGTATTGGTCATGCTTACCGAGCCTTCTACCAAAACCGTGGTTATCTCCGCATCATCTTTGTAGGAAGACAGGTTAAACTCCGTTCCCAGCACTTGCACTGCTACATCGTCCGCATTCACAACAAATGGATGGTCCTTATCCTTGGCTACTTTAAAATAGGCCTCTCCTTCAATGAAGACCTCTCTTTTTTGTCCGTGTATAAACTTTACGGGATACTTTAGTGTGGTACCTGAATTCAAGTGTACCAATGTTCCATCCGAAAGTTCAACATCGAACATTTTCCCATTTGGAACTTCAAGTTCATTGTACACAAGTTCATCCATATCTGAATCTGAACGATACCGGAGTGTGTTGCCCTGCTGTTCTGCAATGACCTCACCTGAATTGGAAAGAATTGATCGGCTATCGGTTTGATCGATCATCTTAACCCCGTTCTTTTCCATGATCAGGATTATGGATCCATCAGAAATTTCAGATTGGGACTCCAACGTTTTTCCAGTTTGGAAAAAATAGGTAAGTGCAAAAATCCCAATAAATATGGCAGCATACTTTACAATAGATTTCCACAAGGGAACAACATTCCGTTCAACTTCTTCATCTTCAAGTTTCTCCTTGAGCTCTTTTAATTCCTTATCGGTATCGAGCTCTGACATAAAGTCCAATGCTTCTTCGACCAAACCATCATGAAACAAGGTTTTGATGATGTCCCTTTCTTCCTCCGACACATCCTTCAAATCATGCAAATCCAGCTTACCGGACGCTTTCATTGATTCCAGAACTCTCTTCAATCTTTCTTCTTTGGACATATTTGAATCGTTGTTACATAATAATGTTGTGGCTTTTGCCAAACAGGGTGACAAAAATTTCAACTTTTTGCCATTTGCACTTTATGAGGTGCAAATGGCATATAAGTCTAGATGGGGCAACTTCCTGATACAGGGTACTTTTGAAGGCTATTTTCCTTCTCTTTCTTTCTTTTGTTTGTTCACCATTTCCTCAACATCCTTGAGCAATTGTTTGGCATCGTAAACGATACCGTCTTTGATGGTATACTCAATACCTCCCACTCGTTCCACTTTGGCAGTTTCATCATTCAAACGAACGGCTCCTGTTGCATAAAGCACTTTTAGGTTTTGCAATGGATTTTCATCAACAATGATCATATCAGCCAATAAACCTTCACGAATTACACCATACTCAATAGGTTTTTTAAGGGGTTTGAAGATTTCTTCGGCACCGTGCATAGTAGCAGACCGAATTACCTCAAGCGGATGGAAACCTGCTTCCTGTAGCATCTCAAGTTCCAAAATAGTACCGAAACCATACAATTGATATATAAATCCAGAATCTGATCCTACGGTGACTTTACCTCCCATATTCTTGTATTGGTTCAAGAATTCCATCCATACTTGATAATACTTTTTCCATGCCACCTCATCCTCTGTAGTCCAATCGAACCAATAAGCGCCATGGCTTGTACGGCTGGGTGAAAAGAAATCCATCAAAGAAGGTAAAGTGTACTTCTCGTGCCAGTCTGCATTTCTGGCCCTCATTACATCCCTTCCTGCGGAATAGATGGTCATGGTAGGGTTGATGTAAAAATCCAACTCCATAAACTCATCCAATAGGGCATTCCATTTTTCGCCATTGGGCTTTACTAGGTTCCATTGGCGTGCCACTTGCCCAAATCGGTGTTGTTCATCTCCATAATTAATGTCCACAGGCCATGGTTGTACATCATGGTTCTCATACATGGATTCAAACAATCCATAGAAGTGGGTCATGCTAGTCAATCCAATTCTTGCCGCGTCTATGGCGTTCATCTGGGCCACTCCACTTTGACCAAGGTGGGCGGTACTGCCCATCCCCAATGAATTGGCTTCATCCAATACCGCTTTCATGATTTCTGGGCGATGTGAACCCAATTTTAGCCCGTCCACACCCTTTTTCTTGGCATAGCGCACCCATTCCCGGGCATCTTCTGGGGTAAGGATTTTTTTTCCATCCCATTCCTTTCCAGTTCCAATACGGTGAAATGAAACCATTCTAGGGGCCACAATCTCATTCTTAGCACTTCTTTCGCGCTCTTTAAGGGACCATTCCAAATCTCCGAAAGGCACTCCTCTTACCGTAGTGATTCCATTGGCCATCCACAATTTGTACACATACTCTGCTTCAGGAGCCTTAGGTTTACCTCCCGTATGCACGTGAAGGTCAATAATCCCTGGCATAACATATTTTCCTGTGGCATCAATTTCTTTGGTATTGCCTGCTCCAATTTTAGGTCGTTTTGATTCATCTATAGGCACTTTTGGGGCACCTACCCTGGCGACATCCACAATTTTGTTGTTTTCTATTACAATGTCAACAGGTCCGGCCGCTGGCCCCCCGGTTCCATCTATTAATGTGGCCCCTCTAATAATTAGCCTGTTAAACGGGCCTTCGCCCTCTCCTGTTTTACGATCGGGTGCCCCAATCGTTTGGGCTGCCACCAACATGGGTAGCATCAATAATGTGGTAAGTAAAAAACGCTTCATAAAAAAAGTTTTAAAAATGATGATTAAAAAAGATACTAGATTTTTAGTTGGTTAAAATGTTGGAGAAGGCCACAACAACATCTGGATTTTCTCCCATGAAATTTTTTAAAACTTAACCTATAATAAAGGACATTTCTGGAACCCTTCTATTTCAACAGACTCCCCTTACCTTTCTACTTCCGCTATCCGTAACTTTTAGCTGCGTATTTGGTGTTATGCGAAGTTTTATCTTTTTTAAAACTGCATAAAAAGTAGTATAGAAAGTATTTGTAAGAAGTTTCCATCATTAAAGGAGTGGCTTTGAAATTTATCACATTTACATAGAATTAAGTTTTCAATTATATGTTGTGAAAATTTTTAATAAGGGTGACAAAGGGTGGTTTTTTTTTTGAAATAATAATTTTTTATCTTAATCCACCAAACACTTAACATTTTCTTGATATTATGATAAATTTAAGTGTTCGAATATGATATGAAGAAAGTGTCCCCCGCCAGAATAGACAGTTTTGACACCCTTTTTAAGGAGCATTATGAGCTGTTGTGTCTAGTGTCCTTTGCCATCGTAAAAGATAAGGCCAAGGCCAAGGATGTTGTTCAAGATTTTTTTATCTCCTATTGGCAAAAACACAATTCACTTTCCTTAAAAGTTTCCTTTAAGGCGTACGCAATCAAGGCTGTTAAAAATCTCAGTCTGCTTGCCATCAAAAAGGAAGTCAAGGAAAAGTCCATGATCAAGGACATTCCTATTCCTGAATTTGAGGTACAGAAGCTTTTGGACAAAGAAAAAACACAAAAGAAAATATTCGATATTCTAAATGAATTGCCCGCCAAACGCAGGGAAATTTTCATCTCCTCCGTCTTGGAAGGTCATACCTATAGCGAAATAGCCCATGCCAGCGGGGTATCCATAAATACGGTAAAAACACAGATTAAAAGGTCCTATGCTTTTTTAAGATCGCATCTCAAAGAGGATTTGTTTACTTTTTTAGGTTTCATGCTTCTGATTTTTTCATAAGAGAATTCACCCTTCCCGGCTCCCTCTCTGAGTAAACGATTACAGTAATTTAAATTGAACATGCCAAAAATCTAGGAGCCAGTGATATCGAGATCCACAATACGGTCCTCATCTCGGCAATATTTTGTATGTTTAATCGATACCTAGGCCGACTCACTTACTGATTGTAATTTTTATATCAACAGGGAAAACAACGTGCCGAAGAAGGTTATGCCCATTACAACCCAAAAAACTGACCAAGATGAAAAAGTGGTTCTATATTGGTGCCGTTGGACTGATACTTTTTGAAGTACTGAAAGTGTATTTCATAATGCCCATGCCGGGAAGCCAAGAAATGGAAAGTATTGATTTGGCTTACTTTCTCCATACCTGGCGTTGGACTTTCCGAGTGGGTTTTGTAATCATGATTGTGATTGGGGCTTATAAGGCTTATACCTCCAAACGTTGGCTGATGCTGACTGTGTTTGTAGCCTGTTTGGCCGTGGGGTTGATGTTCAATTTTAAAATGGCAGCAGACAAAATGTTCTACCAACCCGGACAATTGACCCTTGCCGATTCCACGTCCAATACCATACCCCTGAACAAACTGGTTTTGGGCATACAAATCAACAATGAAGCCCGCGCCTACCCTATACAACTTATTGCATACCACCACCAAGTTATAGACACCCTTGCAGGAAAACCCATTATGGTGACTTACTGCTCCGTATGCCGTAGTGGACGCATCTTTGAGCCCACCTTAAATGGTACTCCCGAAACGTTCCGGTTGGTGGGAATGGACCATTTTAATGCCATGTTCGAGGACGAAAGTACCGGAAGTTGGTGGCGACAGGTCAGTGGAGAAGCCATCACAGGTCCATTAAAGGGCACTAACTTACCCGAGCTTATGAGTGAACAGTCCACCTTGGAACAGTGGCTGGAACGCCACCCCAACAGTTTGGTTATGCAGCGTGATTCTACTTTTAATGAAGAATATGACGATTTGGATGACTATGATTTTGGCATTGAACGAGGCAACCTCACCCGAACAGATACCCTCTCTTGGAAGGAAAAATCTTGGGTTGTGGGAGTTGAAATCGGAAATGACAGTAAAGTAGTTGACTGGAACCAACTTAAACAAGAGCGGGTCATAAATCTTGAACTTGGTGGAAAACCAATTCTAGTGGCACTTGCAAAAGACACGCTGAGCTTCTATGCCCTTGAGCGACCTGACGCCACAATTTTCGGAATACAAAATGACACCCTTATGGGTAAGCACAAATACACTATATGGGGCGAACCCCTTGAAGATTCCATCCCTCCCTTAAAAAAGATAAATGCCTATCAGGAATTCTGGCATAGCTGGCGCACATTTCATCCTAACACGGAACAAAACCCGTTTTAAAAGCTTCATCCAAGGAATCCCAAAAGTTGTACCCAAATAAAAAAGCCTCTCAAGTTGAGAGGCTTTGTGCTTTCAGTGCGGGTGAAGGGAGTCGAACCTTATTGACAGCCCCAATTCACAATTCATTTAAAATCAATCTTATCTTATTGTTTTTTAACTACTTAAAACTATAATTCTTAAATTAAGTACTACGTCTGTGTACGGCTATGTACAAATAAATACATATTTGGTTGGGAAAATGTTGGGAAAACATATAACTTTGATTGAAACACCCGCTTCATGGCTTCTATTAAATATCGGATAAAATCTAAGTCATCAAATGCATCCATTTATCTAAAACTTTCACTAGGCAGAGGAAGAGTATTTGAAAAGAAAACAGATTACATAGTAGATTATAGTAAATGGAGCTTTACCAAAGGCATGCCAAAACAAAATGAGGCCAATGAAAAAAAACTGGCCAATAAGCTAAGGTCTTTAACCAAGTATATTTTAGAGCAGGTCAATGAATCAATCTCAAATGGAGAGGATATCAACTTTAACTGGCTAGAATATCATATTGGTATACACTTAAAAAAAATAACTCCTGAAAACCAAACTGATTATGTTACTGATTCTATTCAGAATATCATAGACACCGCCAACTTGAGAACCAATCAAAATGGAGGCATGGGGCTTTCTCAAAGTAGAATTAACGACTACAGTGCATTACTAAGGATTTTTAAAGAGTTCCAAGGAAAGAAGAGTATAAAAATTGTTGAGGTCGATGGACCTTTGGCCACTAATTTTTTAAACTTTTTGGTCAATGAAAAAAAATACTCCAAAGGATATGCTAAAAGGTTAATTGGGAACCTAAAAACCGTTTGTTACGATGCCGCATTTAATGGACTTGAAGTATCCAATCAACTTAAAAAAATCAAGGGTGGAAAGATTAAAAATGAGTTCATAATTTTTTTGACCCCGGAGGAAATTCAGAAAATAAAAAAAGCAAAACTAGTAACCCCTTATTTGAATAATGCACGTAAATGGTTGCTTCTTGGATGTTATTTAGGGCAACGGGGAGGTGATTTACTTAGTTTATCTGAAAAGAACATAAAAATGGTTGAAGGTGTCAATGTCATTCAATTAACCCAACAAAAGACAAAAAAGCATGTTACTATTCCAATTTTTGATGAGGCAAACGAAGTTCTTAATGCAGGGTTTCCAAGAAAAATATCAACCCAAAAATTCAATGAGTATATAAAAAAAGTATGTGCAATTGCTGAGGTTGATGAACCAACCGAAGGAAACAAATTTGATAAAAAGTCAAAAAGGAACATCAAAGACATTTATCCAAAACATAAGTTGGTCACATCACATATTTGTAGAAGGTCATTTGCAACTAACTACTATGGAGTTATTCCCTTGCATCTATTAATGAAAATAACCGGGCATAGCAGCGAAAAAAGTCTTTTGGGATATATTGGCAAATCCAGTTATGACTATGCGAAAGAAACAATCAATTTCATGGAAAAACTGAAATCAAATAATCAAAATTCAAAAGTTATTCCCTTAAAACAATCCCAACCATAAAAGGAATATCAGTTCACTTGGGCAACAAAATAGGTCCACTTACAAAACCCATCTAAATTGAAAACAATGAATGATTTTGAAAGAGAAAAACTAAGAAAGGAATTAGAAGCTAGTATCAAACACAAGGAGCAGAGTATCAAACGCAGGGAGCATGAATTATGGAAAGCTCTATCAAAATGTGTAGAGATTTCAAACGATCTTCAGGATGCCAAAATTATTAGTTTAAAACAGGACTTAGGAATTGGATTATCAAACAAGGATTATGAACTTCTAGATAAGTATGATGAATAGTCCACAAGGGATTCATTTAATTGTGATTGCATAGAAGAATCAGTTAAATTGAATTGATGAAAAAGTCTTTAGATGAAATAGAACCATTCTTCAAAGCCATTGAGCAAGGTATTTCGCTTTTGGAGACTAAACTTCGAATAGAATCCATTTGTGGTCAGAATTTTGAAAATTATGAACTTCTCAAATATGATCTTGAAGCAAGAATCAACGACAAAAAATCACTTTTAGAACTAGACTATCCCCAAGGCTGGGAAAAATCATATTATGAAGAAAGAAACAAACGTATTGAAGAAATTCAGAAAATTGAGAAATATCTAAATGAAGTTGAAAATACAGACCCTACTGACACAATAAGAATACTAAAATCAAGATGGCCGGAAAGCGCATTAGACAAAAAGAATTATGAAATTGATATTGCCGTATTAACTCTCACTGCTTCACTGGATATAATCAACCTCTTAATTGAATCATTTAATCCAAAATTACCTATAAGTCCAAGCCAAACTGTTTTAATTGGCTCTTACTTCTTATCTGGAAAAGTAGATAAACTGCGAAGTATGCCCAAGCCCACTTCTTGGAGAAATATTGCCAAAGAACTAAAATTTCCAGAAACATGGAATGGCAAACTTAGTACCACATACAAAATCTACAATGAAATTGGTCAAACTAAGGATGATAACAATAATGTTTTCAGAAATATTAAAGACAGAGAAGCAATATCTCGGTACTGCATGGACAATGACATTGATATAATTTGTTCAAAATACCTTAACTAATATTATGATACTTCACTGATACCAGTATCAGCTATATAGTATCAAATAGTTCTTCACAAATTGCAGACATAATTAAAAACTGAGATTATGTCTGGTTCAATACAATTCATTAATACAACTCCAGAGGAACTTCTGTCAGAAGTCGATAAAAGACTCTATAAACATTATGACAGAATTGAAAACAATTTTCAACCTAAGAAACCTGAAGAATATATTCAGGGAAGAGAGGTAGAAAAGCTACTCAAGATTTCTTCCACAACTCGTCACGCATGGTCCAAAAAAGGCATTCTCAAAAAGCATGGGATTGGGGGTCATATTCTGTACAAAAGATCTGAGGTAGAAGCAGCCTTGATAGCAATTAACGAATAACATTAAAATCCAAATAATGATGCGTAAAACAAAAACACAATTTAAGCCCATATCTCTGGGCAGGGATGAAAGATCAATTAACGAAGTGATTAGGAACAAAAAGTCCAAGCCTAGTCCGTTAGCTGAACTTTATAGGGAAACGAAAGAACTTGTTGGTAAGGATATGGACCAACTCGAATTTTTTAACACTTTAAACGATGGATTTGAAGGGTTTGCCAAACATTTAAGGGAACAAAGCAACCTGCCCAATGCCACAGCAGACATTCTTTTTCAGATGCATGGCATTTCAAAAGACACCATGAAAAACCTCATTGGCAGGTTTAGGGATATTGGGTTGACCGCTATGGAAGAAATTCAACTGAACTTCAAGGATGGCGAATTTTTCTTTCCTGATGAAGTTTATAAGGAAATAGAAAAAAGATATTCTTACGAAACTCAAAACCAAACTCAAAATGACGCTTTTGAATTACTTTCCAAATTGGGTGAATCATTAGATGAGGTCATTGACAAAGGTTTTGTTAGAGTAGACCTTGAGCCTAGAAGTATGCACGGAAAAACCAAGTATACAATTTTAAAAGAGTTAGACAACACACTAACTACTGAACAAGGTAAGATTGTTCCAAACCGGTCTTTCATTCTAGGCTTGCAAGAAGCATAATTCGTGCATTGTTTGGATGGGGTCAATTGAGTTAAATCGTTGGCCCCTTTATCATAATCCGGAAAGACTATGCTTGATTTTCTCAAAGTTATAGTTAAGGATCCTGACGAGATAGAATTCATTTGGAACAATGACAAACTAATATTTCACGACTACAGAGAAAAACTTAACCATTTTGATTGGGAAACATTGATTACCAAATCAACTAAGAAATACAAAGGCACCTTATTCTGCAGACATGAATCTAAAATCGAAATCTTGATACGGCCAGGGTACTTACATAATGATAATGTACATAACGCTGGGAAGTTTTCCCCAGATGACTGTATTGGGGTGCTTAAAAACCTATTGGATTCATTGGGCATTACCTCTTTGGAACACTACCATATAGTAAATATAGAATTTGGTTTAAATCTTATCATTCCCGGATATGACAAAGAAATAATACACTTTGTTGAATATTGGAAAAGAACCAGGTTCAAGAATGATGATGAACTGGCATTTTCCAAGAAAGCATATAAGGAACAAAGCAATGGCACAGCCAATACTTATAAAATAGTCAAGCTGTATAGTAAGGGCTTGCAACACCCAGATTTTTGCCCCAAAGAAACAATTAGATTTGAGATAAAATCCAAGCAATCCAAATACATAAACCAATTAGGGGTTAAAACCATACGTGATTTGTTTGCATTAGAGCCTTATAAAGTAATGTCTAAGGAACTGAAAGAAACATCAACTGATATTCTCTTTCTTGATCAATCGGTTTCCTTTGAAGGTTTAGATGGTTCCGAATCTATTAAGCTCAAGGATTTCTTGAACACCTACACCTGGCATCAAACCATTAATGAAGGCCATAGGAACACTTTCGCTAAAAGAAGGGCATCATACAATTGTTTATTGGATAAAGCTGGTAAGAATATACATAAAGTATTCAGCAATCAGGTTGCCTTTGACCTAGATAACCTTATTACAAATGAAGCTGAGATATGTGCAAATTCCACAACAAAGAAAATGTGTGCATATTCCACCTATGATATACTTGGAATTTCCACCCTTGGAATTTCCACCCATGGAAAACGCACCCTTGGAATTTGCACACAAGAAGAATCAAAAAGGGAAGATATCCTTACTCATAACAAGGATTTGGACAATTCCGAGATTTGGAAAACTGCCATATCTGAAAAGCAACATATGAGAAATAACAATTGGGTGATGGCCCATTTGCATGAGTTAGGTGTAAAGACAACCAGAAATGACACTTTACAAAGGGCTGTTAGAACTTTAATCAGCAAAGACTATTCTAACCCCAGGCCGTATTTCAACGCAATAACAAGAATTGTTAGACTTCTATCCGAAAGGTATGGAATTGAACTATCAGAAAATCAACTGATGAAATTAGCTTCAAAAAGTAGAAAACAAAAAGGCAAAAAAATAATTGGATGGCCAGCACAATTAAGTTGAGATTAAAGAAAGCAATAATTCTTGAGGACCATAGGAGGTTGCTTAAAGGTGAGAATACAATCAACAACATTAGAAGGTTAGCTCTGCTCATGGAAGAAGCGTATCCCAATAGATATGTATTTGAGAACGTGAATGTATGGCTTTGCAAACTCAATACCACTGGTATAAAGAATATTGACCAAACCTATGTGATGAACCAAACTATAAATGATTTATGTGAAGTGCTGCACATAGATAAAGAAGATTTAATCAATGAAATTGAAGATGAAAACTATTGAAGGGCTAAGGTACTGTAGTGACTTTGGAAACAAAACCCAATACGTTGCGCACGCCGAAAAAAGTATGCTTGACAGACTTTTGAAAAGTGTCACGTTTTGTGTCCCACTTTTGGGAGTGCAAATTCAAATTTTAGGACAAAAAAGAGACAGATAATATTTAAAATATGCTAATCACACCAAAACAACTTGCAGAAGCAATTGGTATCAACCTCCCTACTTTGAGAAAGCATATCCAAAGAGATAAGTTGAGGAAAAGTGGAAAGTTTATTGATACAGAATTTCCCTTAAATAATGAATATATCATAACTCAAACCAACGGAAAGGGTTTAGATCTTAACAAAGTAGAAAAAAGGGAAATTAAACAGTTAAAAGATGTTGGCAATCTAAGCCCAGCGAAATCTAACAAGGCAATTGAGGTTGAACCCACTAAGACTAAAGAATATGACTCTTTTGAACTACGAAAAAGGAAAGCAGATGCAGAAAAGGCAGAAAGGGACAATGAACTAAAAAAAATCGAGATTCAAAAGAAAATGGGAAAACTGATGCCAGTTGAGCTTATGGAAAAAATATTAGTGATAAATGTGCAATCCGTTTTCAGGTCATTTGAAGCAGAAGCAGAAAATATAGCATCAACTTATTGTGAAATTCTGGGAGGTGATAGATCACATTTATCAGAAATGACCAAAAGAATGCGGGAGCATTTAGATGCTTCAATCAAGAAAACTAAGAAAATCGCATTTAGGGAAATCAAAATTGCTATCAACGATTATGCTGAGGTACGTAGCAGAGGTGAAAGAAAATAATAAATAAAAGAATTATGCCAGCAACAATTAAAATACCAGCTGAATTCAGGGCCATCGACAAAATGACCCATGTAGTCAATAAAATGACTGCAGGTGTTAGGAAATTCACTAAGAACAGTAGTTACGCTATTAGCAGGTTGGATGCTCGATTCAACAAATCCATTGGACGGATGAAGCGAATGGCCGGTAATTTTGGAGTTTTTTTGGGGGGTGCGGCATTGTACGGTGCCCTGAGCGGAGCGGTAGGGATTACCGCAGACTACGAACAAGCTAATGCAAATCTTGCATCAATTTTGGGAATCAATATTGATCAGACTAAGCAGCTGCAAAAGAATTCCAAGTTATTGGGTGCAACCACTGCTTTTACAGCTTCTGAGGTTGCTGGTTTACAAACCGAGTATGGTAAGCTGGGCTTTTCGGAAAAGGAAATACTGGCAATGACCCAAAGCACTTTGTCTTTAGCTGCTGCCACTAAAACAGAATTGGGTCAGTCTGCAATCCAGGTTGGTTCCGCTTTGAAATCTTTCGGAATGGATGCGAAACAGGCTTCCAGGGTTTCAGATGTTTTTGCCATGGCTCAAAGTAAGGCAGCTGTAGACATGGAATTTTTTAATACCTCCATGTCCATAGTTTCACCGGTAGCTTCAAAGTTTGGTTTTAAAATAGAAGAAGTCGTATCCCTTTTAGGTAGTTTGGGTGATGCGGCATTTGATTCAAGTAGTGCCGCAACTGCAACCAGAAACATTTTATTAAACTTAGCTGATAGCAATGGTAAGCTGGCAAAATCTTTGGGCAGACCGGTTAAGAACCTTCCCGATTTAGTATCAGGATTAAAGGAATTGCATGCCAAAGGTGTTCCACTTGCTAAAATGTTGGAATTGACGGATAAGAGATCTGTAGCTGCTTTCGCAACATTTATTTCCAGTACTGATAAGATTCTGGCCATGAATGATGCTCTTGGTAAAGCTGGTGGAACTGCTCAAAAAATGGCAGAAAAACAATTGGACACCTTAACCGGTAAAACCACAATATTAAAATCCGCTTACGAAGGATTCATTCTTTCATTAGATGATGGAACGGGTGCATATTCCAATACTATAAAGAATGTAGTTATGGTCGCAACGGAAATGTTATCAATGGCCAGTGGAACCGCTAAAGCTGAAAGCGAAATGACGGCCAGTGAAAAAGCGATCAGAATGTATGCTAATACAGCTGCCCAGGTTTTAAAAATCATTGGTGGATTAGCTGCAGCATTTGTTGTTTTCAAAGTTGCTTTGGCTGCTTATACAGTTGTGCAAGGGATAATGACAGCTGCTACGTGGGCAGGAACAGCAGCATCAACCGCTTTTGCAGTTGCTGTGAACCTAGGGCTTTGGCCGATACTGGCCATAATAGCGGCCATTGCCGCTGTGATAGCGATATTTTACTATTGGGATGATATTACAGCATGGTTTAGTAAACAATGGCAAAAATTTACTTCATGGATTGGAAAATTATGGGATAAGGTAGTTAGCTGGTTCAAGGAGTTCGATTTCAAGGAGTTCTTCAAAAAGATTGGTCAAAGCATTCTGAAATTCATGCTGGCACCAATGAAAATGGTGCTCAAAATGTTGAGTGAAATCAAAATGTTTGGTATAGGGGATATGGCCAGTGGAATATTGGAAAATATGGATAAGCTCACGGGAGATAGTGGCGTATCAACAAACAAACCACTTGAAAGCCCTGAATCAAGGCAGACAAGGGCAACCAAGGAGCAAACAAGGGCAATTGTGGATAGTAGAATCAGCTTGGACATCAATGATCCAGGTGGCCATGTTGGAAATGTTTCAAATGCAGGACCGGAACCAATTGCTATAAGAACCCGAAGGACAATGGGCAGAGGTCAGTAATCAGATTAATCAATTAAAATTTCACGAATATGATACCAAAAGGAACAATCTTTTATTTAACAAATAGCACGAGAACTGCCCTCTTTAAAAATGATTCCAATAAAGAGTTGACAATTAAATCAGGTATGCTCGTTACCACTGATGGTTGGGACAGAAATAACCTTCTTCTGGCCAAAAATGATGACAAGCTAAGGCATGTTATAGGATTTTTGGATTTGGATAAGGAAATCAAACTGGCCAGCAAACAGGAAGTAACTGTTAAGTATTGTGAAAGTGGATATGCGGATAAAAGGGGAATTACGTTACCGGATGGAGTTGATTTAAAGACCATCCCCCAAGGAACAAACAAAACACTGGAACAAATTCTATTGGATTTAAGAATAGAAGTAGCGATACCAAATTGGGAATTTTAAAATTATCCTATATGGCAGCACCAACAATAGAAGAATTGAAAAACTGCGAACCGTATATGGTATCTGGATCAGATAAAATTCTAATTGCATATTGGAATCCAGCCACCAAAATGCTACATCATTATGGTAAAGGAAAGAACTTTATTTCAACAGTAGGTTGTAAAGAAGATCCAGCAAACGAATCCATACTTGGGTTAGTATATTTTCAAATAGTAAAGGATATGTCTTCTCTTTCACGTTAGAAGCTAGACTCAACAATTAGAAAAACATAACAACAATAAATCATTACAAATTATGACAGCAGACTATTTAAAATTTGAACTTCCTGGGATTTACCAAGCAATCTTTAATGAGGGAATGCAAAAAGGCAAGGAATTGGAAAGCAAAAGAATTAAGAATTGGTTGGTCCATATTGACCAAAACAAAGATGAGGTATTGGCAGGAATAAAGTCCGGTGCTGAACTTGACAATACCGAATCAGAGGAAATGGCATTGAGAAATTCCATTAAAAAGCACTTGGCAACACTTTGATTTCTTTTGTTATCATGGTTAAGTTAAACCCACAATATGTTTATTGTGGGTTTTTTATTTGAATTTACCTTAATTCAAATTGCACTCATTTTGTAATTTACAGGATTTTGATAGTATTCTGAATTATGGAAATGGAGATTATGAGACCCTTTGAGAACAATTATCCGGTTGTTCGAAACAAAGCTGATGCCCACATTGACAAGGCCAAAAGTCGAGGTCGAAGTTTTTCCTTTTCCATAAATGAACAAGGATTAAATTTTAATATAATATTTACTTGGGAACAAGAAAAATTAACCCAATCATTAATTATTAGGCCATTTGGAGTTAAGGTATATGTTCAGAAACTGGAACTAATTTTAGGTGAAACTTATTACAGCTATTGGCGGGGTATAACCAATTTTGAATTTGAAATAGGGAGCGTTGCATTATCTGGATTTAAAGATTCAAATGCCTTAGACGCTATAACAATTGATGGGGTGTCAAAGACAGTGAATGTTTCAATTTCGGATACAACAGCCAAGATTAATGTTCATAGTACTAATCAAATTTCTTTGAACGAAGTTTCAGGTAGTGAAGTTATTATCAATAATGTTAACTCTTTAAATGTAACAAATACAAATTGTAAACGAGGTAATTTCAAAAACTGCAATCAGATTTACTTCAAAGGGTTTGACGGTGAGGATTTAACTATTTCAGGCAAAACTAATTCAGCAAACCTTCAGCATTCAAATTTTGCAGAGTTTCGGCTTGTAGAATCTACCTTTGACAAAATCGAATGTGTCGATTTCAACACAACAAACATGACCATTGAAAAGCTAAATCCGGAAGCTAATAAAGGACAACTCATTTTTAAAGATTCAACTGTTAACAGTCAATTAACTATTAATAAGGCACTATTTGGTTCCCGAACGTGGTCAATAGGTCGACCCAAGAAAACTAACACCTTTAGGTTGCACCCAAGCTATCTTATTATCAATGACAATAGATTCAATCCAAACAGAGTTGAATTAAATGAGGTCGAATGGAATTATAATGGTATTACTAGTAGTGATGCTTACCCTGAAGGGAAGCGTAAATTGATTAACCTACTAAAGAATTACTATGGTGGGAAAGATGATATTTTAAACACTCAGTTGCAATATGCATTTGAGAAAAAATGGTACTTAGAAAATCATAGGAACGATTTCCCATTATGGTTAACCAGATGGTCCAACAATTTTGGACTTTCTCTTGTGTTACCTCTTTTATGGATTCTGGTTATTTGTGTATTGGAGAGTGCCTTAATATTAAAACTATCTTATAACTGCTTTCCAGTTTTAATTGAGAATTGGGGAGTATTCTTCTATCTTATGAACCCAACACACAAGACAAGTATTTTCATTGATGTTTTGGGAACCTGTGACTATCCTAAATACTACTCAAATTTTCTGCCATTAATAGATAATATTGGACGAATACTCATAGGCTATTTGATATTCCAGTTCGCCAATGCGTTCAGGTATAAATTCAAGCTGAGGTAAGTTTTTTATTCAATAATGGAAGCTTTTTGATTTTATAAACTTCAAGGCTAAAATGTCCAAATTCTTCAGTTGATTTACCATAACAGGCATATACACCTTTGCCACTTATAGGTGTATTGTTGATTGATTGTGGAAAATGAACACAATCAAAAAATTCACCATTAAGATCTAGCATTGTGGAAAATCTCATTATTTCACCTTTTGAGGTTGTGTTGGTCCTAGTGTGTACTAATTGACCAAAGATTAGTAGCTTTTTATCTTTATAACTAGGTAAATCCTTTGCCTTTAATTCACTGTCAATTTTGAAATCAATCAATTTGAAATACCCACATAATGGGAATCCAATCAATTCAATTTGGTCATAAGCATCTTCAATGGAGGTTGATAAAAGTTGAGGTAGTTCGAAATTTTTGTGTTTTGGCTTAAACAATAATTTTTGAGGTGAACTTTTTTGGATTGCCTTGGATTTGAACACGGCATGCCACAACAATTCTTTCTTTGGTATACCCGTGAATCGAAAGGCATCTATCCGGATAAGTATTGTTAACTGTTCAATGGAAATGGGAACCCTATCAATAAAATCATCAAATGATTGAAAATGGCCATTCAATTGCCGCTCTGTCAAGATTCGCTGTACCACCAACTTTTCCAGGCTTTTTAAGTAGCCCAGTCCAAGGTAAATATCTATTCCAATAATGATGTTGGGATGATCACTAGTATTGATGCATGGGGGGTGTATAATGCCCCCATACTTTTTTGCTTCATGTAGGTATAGTTCAGCATCGTAGAAGCCCCCACCATTGTTAAGAACTGATACCATGAATTCCAGTGGGAAATAGCACTTTAGATATAAACTTTGATAACTTTCAACCGCATAGGAAGCAGAATGGCCCTTTGCAAAGGCATATCCGGCAAAGCTCTTTATCTGTTCCCA
The DNA here is from genome assembly GCF_017313225.1 of Allomuricauda sp. CAU 1633. Classification (GTDB taxonomy): domain Bacteria; phylum Bacteroidota; class Bacteroidia; order Flavobacteriales; family Flavobacteriaceae; genus Flagellimonas. The sequence goes on from NZ_JAFLNE010000003.1 coordinate 592,357, forward strand.
GACTTCTGTAGTAAGTTGATTATCATAGCCTTTTGCTTTGCAGTTGGCGAAATATTTACGTTCCACTGCAGTGAATTCTTCCCTGGACCTGAATTTTCCGCTCATTCCCCTTCTCAACACATCGGCTTCGCCCAAATCAAGGCCAGCAAATTGATTAGCCACTTTTAGCACATCTTCTTGATATACCATGATTCCATAGGTTTCAGGCATTATTTTAGCAAGAATTGGATTTGCCAGTTTCCTTCGTTCCGGTATCCTGGTACGCCTTATAAATTCATCTTTCATTCCAGAACTAGCAACGCCCGGACGGATAACAGAACTGGCCGCAACAAGTTCCACGTATGAACTGGTTTGGAGTTTTTTCATCAGCCCACGCATGGCAGGTGATTCAACATAAAAAGCACCTATGGCGTTACCCGACGCTAAAAGCCTATTTATTTTAGGATCCTTTTTAAATAGTTCAACCTTATCAATATCCACTAAGTTGGCATTGGGTTGATTTTGTTTGACCAATTCAAAGGCATCCTTTATTTTGGGAAGCCCCCTTTGTCCAAGTATATCCAGTTTGAAAATACCAACATCTTCTGCTATTATCATATCAAATTGAACTGTTGGGAATCCCTTCGGTGGTAAATTGGTAGCTGAATAGTAGTGGACCGGTTTATCCAAAATGAGTATACCGGCTGAATGTACACTGATATAATTTGGGAAGCCCCTTATCCAAGTGGCATATTTTAAAACCAATCTGGAAATATGATCAATGGTCGATTCATGGTAATCACCAACACATAGTTTATCAATATCTTCTTTTGGTAGCCCAAACACCTTTCCCAATTCACGTACAGCTGCCCTATACTTGAAAGTGCTATAGGTGGCCAATAAAGCCGTATTGTCAAACCTTTGAAAGATATAGGATGTGATTTCATCCCTATCCCATGTTGAAAAATCAATATCGAAATCGGGAGGTGATGCACGATAGGGGTTGATGAACCTTTCAAAATAAAGATCTAGGTCAATAGGATCCACATCGGTTATCCCAATGACATAGGCAACAATGCTGTTTGCCCCACTTCCCCTTCCCACGTATGGGTATCCTTTACTTTTAGCAAATTGGATGATATCATGGTTGATAAGAAAGTAGGAGACAAAACCCAATTCTTTGATGATTTTAAGTTCCCTTTCCAATCTATCCATGATTTTTTGTGTTGGTTTGGAATATCTTTTAGGCAGTCCATCTGTGCTGAGGTTTTTCAAAAGCAAAAAATCATTTTCTTCTGAGTGGGAATAGCAGTTTTGATTTTGAGGGATTCTTTTATCTCCAAAACTGAAATCAATTGTGCAGTTATCTATTAGCTTTTGGGTGTTATCAATGATATATGGAAAATGTGAAAAGCTTTCCAATAATGATTCCAAGGGCATCATTTTGTCAATTTCATTGCCTTGTTCAGATAAAGGTAGTTTGCTCAGGATAGTATTCAATCCTATTGCCCGTAGCAGCCTATGGGTGTTGAAATCTCGTTTGTTCCTGAAAGTAACCGGCTGTTGGATTACAATTCTATCCCTGAAATCGTTTAACCTAGTGAACGGCAATTTTCTCAATTCATCCCTTGATACTCCGATAAACTCATGCATTTTGAATTCTTGCTTTTCCAACTTCAATACCTGTTCAAAGGGATATATAATAAAGGTATTTTCAAAGTTTGGTGCCACGGGTTTGAATTTGGTTCCATTATGTAGGTGGCTGGATAAAAGGCGGTTCAACTCCTGAAATCCAAGATTGTTTTTCGCAAGACCTACAAACTGTTGTTGGTTGCCATTTCTGAAATCTATACCAATGATTGGCCTTATATGATTCTTTTGGGCTAGTCTTACAAAGTTTAGACAAGCTGAGGTATTGTTTATATCGGTTAATGCCAAACATTCAATTCCATTTTTTTCGGCAAGGTTCAATAAAGTTTCTTCGGAAAAGGTTCCGTAGTTAAGTGAGTAATATGAATGGCAATTCAGGTACATTATTGGTTTCTATGTGCTAAAACGATTGGAGGATCACCATTAAAGGGGTTGCCCATTCCAGCACCAATCGTCTTTGCTCCCATGGAAGAAGCACGCATGACATATTTTTCACCAAACCTTTTTCGGATTTTGTCCATGGCGTTATAAAGGCTTAGCATTTCTTCAGTATCATCAAAAAGGTCTATTTGGTAGTTTCCCCCTACCAAGTGGCTATAATTGACACCTACAAGCCTTATGAGCATCCTACGCTTGTAAAGTGCATTAAACAACTCAAGAATGGCTGGGACCAATATGTGATCGGCACTTGTGAATGGTATTCTTTTCTGTTTGGTATAGGTGTTGTAATCGGAATATCTAATTTTTACGCTGATACAGCTAGTAAGCTTGTTGCCCATACGCAACCGATAAGCAAGGCTTTCAGCCATGGCCACGATTGTGGTACGTAACTTTTCCATATCAATGGTATCCTTGTGAAAAGTTCTTTCTGATGAAATGGATTTTCTTTCATGGAAAGGAACCAATGGCGGGCTATCCAATCCATGCGCCCTTTTCCAAATGGTCCGGCCATGGATACCAAAGGCACTTTCCATCATCTCCAGAGGCATTTGTTGGACCGTCTTGACATGCTCAACTCCCATATTGGAAAGCATTTCATACGTCTTTTTCCCGACAGAAGGTATTTTTTGAATGGACAATGGGGCTAAGAAATCCCTTTCCAACCCAAAATCTATTTTGATTTGGTTATTGGGCTTAGCTTCACCGGTAGCGACTTTGGAAACAACTTTGTTTTTTGAAAGCCCAAAGGAGATTGGCAGTCCGGTTTCATTGATAATTTTTTCCCTTAATTCTGAAGCGTATTTATAGCATCCAAAGAATTTGTCCATGCCGCTCAAATCTGCATAGAATTCATCAACACTGGCTTTCTCAAATACTGGAACACTTTCTTTTATGATTTCCGTGACCATATCTGAAAACTTCATATAGGTTCCGGCATTCCCACGGATGACTACGGCTTCAGGACAAAGCCGTCTGGCCATTTTCATTGACATACCTGAATGAACCCCAAATCTTCTAGTGTCATAACTACAGGAAGAAACTACACCCCTATCACCTGTACCACCTACTAAAATTGGCCTATTTTTAAGACGGTTATCAAGCAGCCTTTCACACGATACAAAGAAGGTATCTAAATCCAAATGTAGTATTGAGGTTGACATAAAAAATGGATTTATTCCAAAAAAACGGAAAATATCCAAAGTTAATAATAGATGTGATCGGTTTCGGAACTTTAACAATTTTCCTTACTTTTCTGTTTACTAAATATTTAGCAATGTGCTACTCAACTAGACAGACCAAAACCAAGCAACAATTGGAGTTACATTTCAGGGCAAAAGCCCTAACCGGTGAAAGGGAATTGGAAAACGATTTGGTCTATTACCATGCCAATGGGTGGAACCATCCTTTGATGTGGATTTTGCCCCAGGAAGCCCCGAATACAATTACCCCGGCCATGTGGGGAATAATGCCTTCTAAAAGTGTTGGGGCAGATTACAAGGAGTATTTCAAAAACCCAAGGACATTTGGTGGCCTGAATGCAAAATCGGAAAAACTGTTTGACCATTTTATCTACAGGTACTCTTGGGAACATAAACGATGTATAATACCAGTTGATGGCTTTTTTGAACCCCATACCACCCCCGTTAAGGTTAAAGGTAAACCGTTCAAAGTTCCGTTCTATTTCAAACGAAAGAATGATGATCCAATTTATTTAGCTGGCATTTACACAACAACCAGCGATGGATGGAACACTTTTACAATTTTAACCAAGCCAGCTACTCCAAGATTTGAAGAGGTTCACAATGATAAAAAAAGACGGCCAGTTATAATAGATGATGAAAGCCTAGGTTCATGGCTTTTTGATGGCAATGACCATTCGGATGTTGAACAGTTGATGGAAGATGATCTTTGGGAAGGGGAATTGGAATCTTACCCCGTTTCAAAAGATTTGTATTCAAGGACGGTAGATTCCAATACAAAGGATATTATTAAATTGACTGATTATGAAGAAATAAAAATCGAATATTAAGAAATTACAAATGCCAAATAATATATTGGATTATAGATCTTGTCATTAGGATTCATCATCGTTTTCATTTCGATATGGTCGCATGTATATATCATAAACCATATTTAATACTATACAACATAAAAGAAACATTGCTATCTGTAGATACCCCAAAAATTAGGGCAGTAAGTTTAATCATTAAATTTACTGAATATGACACGAAGAAAATTCACCCCGAAGTTCAAGACCAAGGTGGTCCTTGAAGCCTTGAAAGAGCGGCA
>NZ_JAFLNE010000004.1 GCF_017313225.1 Allomuricauda sp. CAU 1633
CCATCGGCGATATGCCACCAAGGGAATACAAGAACCGTTTCGGGGAAGAATTCTTCCCCGAAACAGACGACATTAATGATAATTTTATGAATTTAGCGATGTCCTAAAAGGGGTAAGGCTACAAAAGGGGTAAGGCTACATTTTTAGGGAAGGCTACAACTGTTTCTCAAATGACGCACAACGGTTAAAATAAAGACAGTGCGTTTTCGTCTGTCGAATCCTTCGGAGAAGGAGTCGTAAAGTAAGAAAGCGTTACTGTCGGCTTAGAGAAATTTAGCATTGGCTTTATTTAGTGTTGTGCAACGTTTTAATTTATTGTTTTAAAAGATTTTCCAGAGTTAAATATATCTTTCAATAGGCCATGGTCCGAAACTTCATTTTTTAACCTGCCAGTATTTTGCTCAAAAAGCTCACACACAAATTTCCAATTTTGTATTTCCTGTTTCCAATATGCTATATCAGAATTCAGAACTGACATGAGTAAATCACCTTCGTAATAGTCGCCTTCGGCTAGAATGTTGGTTTGTAATTTTTGAATTGCGATTGGAATTAAGAACCTTAATCCAATGTCTTGACCTATCATAATTCTTAGGTCTTCTATTTCGTATTCCTTTAGTTTCTTTTTTCTCAATGAAAGACATGTCGATATTAGATAACTGTCATCTTGAGATTCAGCCCAAACATCATTCTCTAAGCTTTCCAAGCTTTTGGTTAGCCAAGATTCATTAAAAACAGTCTCTTTTTGTGATTGCTTCTTTTTTCTCACCTAGTCTAGTTTAATGTTGCACAACGGTTTGGCTATGATTTCGGCGTGGAATCGTCCGCAGGACTATTCCGCAGAGAAATCAAGCTAATTTAATGTTTTTAACTTTGGTTTTGCACTGTCGCCACGCTGAATTATAGCCGTTGTTGGCAATAGTTTTTTATTTTTCACAGTCGAAATCAGATTTCAATTCCGTTTTCTTGTTCGGTTTATATAATTTAGCTGTTAATTCTCCTTTAGTTTTTGAGATAGAATCTCCAATCTCAATTAATTCATAATTATTATAATCAGATAAAATTCCGTCCTGTATTTTATAAATTCCGCTATCGTTTTTTATACTTATTGTTTGATATAAATGATTTTCTTCGTCGAGATATTTGTCAACTATTTTGCCATTCCATTCTCGATTTCTAAAGTATTCCTGATATTCACATTCGTCGTGATTTATAAATTCAGACATTTGAGTAAATGCTGAAAAAACAAATAAAACTGTCAAAATCGGAATAGCAAAAACCAAAGAAAAATAGATGAATTTTATTCCATTATTTTCAGTTCGTTTTGCAAGTCGGAAGAGTTTTATTGGGTTTGTAAAAACAGCACCACTAAAAAGCCTTCCCTTTTCTCCATTATTTTTTAAAATCAGATAGATTATAAAAATCAGACCGTTTAGAACGATTGCTAAAATTACTGCTGGATTTGGGATGTTTTGCATTCAGTTAAATTATTGCCAACGGGTTTGGCTATGAGTAGTTGCGTGGTTTTGCACGAAACTTTGCAAGTACACACCAAACTGAAAATCCGCAAGGATTTTCAGAAGTAAGCGAAAACCAGCAATTACTTATAGCCATTGTTAGGGTACGTTTTTATTTTTGATATTTAATTTTCCTCGTTTTAACCATTTTCGTCTTTTTCTTTTTCAACTTTCCACTTTCCGTTTGAATATGGCTATATCTTTTTTTAGAAATCCAATTTCCTTTTTTGTCATACTTATATTCAATTGTGTAACAAACATTATCATTGTCATTCCAATTTCTTTTGTAAAATATTAAGTCTCCTTGTTCATTATACTTATTCGAAGGTTTTTGTTTTTTGTCTCCAGAATAACTAATTGCTCTATTATTAGAATTAACCAACTCATTTTTGTTGTTATATTGGTTGACAACCACGACGTTATTTTCCAAATCGTATTCTGCCGTTTCATAACCAATTAAACTACCATTGCCATTAAAGTTCTCCAGTCGAATTAAGTTTTTTTCTTTGTCAAAAAAGTATTGTGCGATATTGGAAATTTGTTTTTGAGAGTTGTAATCTATCTGTACAAAATTTCCTATTGAGTCATATTTATATTCGGTGTGTTTTGTTTGATAACCAATTATATTTATCCATCTTTTGTTATCAAGTCTAACTCTTCTTTGCAAACTGTCATATTTATAAATATTTAGCCAAATCAACTTATTTTTATCATCGAATCTTTTTAGGCTTGTCAATTGCATTGACCTGTTAAAGTCCTTATGCTCAATTTCAGTTTTAATTCCGTCGGAATTATAAAAGCTTGTTTTTTCAATTATTTGAGCAAATTTGGCATTCTTGTCGTATTTGGTAGCATTAGTATTATAACTCGCAATTGACTGTGAAAATGTCAATTGTGATAAAAAAAATATGGTCGATAATATTATAATTCTCATTAATGATGTTCGTTTTCGTAAATGTACCCTAACTTGTTTATATGGATGTAAAATACATCTATATACACCCAAAATAGGAATAAAACCGATGATCGGAGTTGTTTTTTATATTAAATATCAAAATCATCAAACGGGTTTTTAATTCTATCAAGACTTGTTGTGCTTACATGGGTGTATATCATTGTAGTTTTCGGATTGTTGTGACCTAGAAGTTCCTGGATAAATCTCAAGTCTGTCCCATTTTCCAATAAATGGGTTGCGTGGCTATGTCTTAATGTGTGCAGGGTTATTTGCTTAGAAATACTCGATAAAAGCAAGGAGCGTTTCAGAATCTGTCTAGCACTTACAGGAGAATACATTCCACCATTTTGACCTTCAAAAACAAATTCAGACGGTTTATATGATTCAAGGTAATGGGTTAATAAATCAATCATCTGATTAGGGATAGGAACATATCTATCCTTTGAACCTTTGGCAGACTTTATATGCATAAACCTTCGTTCAAAATTAATATCCTTTATTCGAAGCTTTAGAGCCTCACCAATTCTGAGTCCACATGAATAAAGTAGGCTTAACAGGGTTTTATGCTTAAGATTTATTGTGTTTTGTAGTATCAGCTTTACTTCTTCAATACTAAGCACCACTGGTAACTTCTTAGACTTTTTTGGGCGTTCTAAATTCTCAGGGACTATTGTTGTGTTATCTTGTTGCCGATAGAAGAGTTTAATGGCATTAATCATTTGATTTTGATATGTATAAGAAAACCCGTTGGCCATAATGTAATCCACGTTAAACCTTAATACATCCTTTTCCGAAATTTCATTTACTGATTTTGGGTAATGGAATCGGAAGAATACAACTAACATGCTTTCATAGGTGTTAATGGTGTTCTCACTATATCGCTTTTGAGCCATCCATTTTGTAAAGCTTTCTATTTTGTATTCGTCCTTGTCTATAATTTGCTGACCAAGTATTACTTTTTTACCCAGTGGTATATTTTTTTCAGATGTTAATTTGGACTTGAGCGCAGAATAATCAATAAAGTAGCCTCCTTTTCTAAGGTATTGGAAGAGGTCATTGGTAGCTGATCTAGAATAGGGTAGGTAGAATGATTTTAAAGATTTGCTCCAAAAAATAACATTATATTTTTTTAAGTACTCATTTAGCTTGGAATTATATGCAAATCCAACGAGCAATATTTCCTTTCCTTTATGATGCGATTTGGAAAATAGAACAACGGGCTTCTCCATGAAAAGTTATTTTAGGTATGACTAAATAAGTCAATATTGAGAAGAGGTTGGGATTTCGAATGGATAAGATAAAGATATCCATTTTAATATCAGAGAAAAATGCGGAGAATGTTCATCATTGGTCACCCTTTAATATTGAACATATAAAAGAAAGTTCTGTCAACTAGATTGTCAACCAAAAAACAAAAGCCCCTAAAATAGGGGCTTTTCACGTCATTGAGCGGAGGAAGAGGGATTCGAACCCCCGGAGGTGTGACCCTCAACAGTTTTCAAGACTGCCGCATTCGACCACTCTGCCATTCCTCCTAAAAAAATTTTGCGGGCTTACCCGCTGTAGCCTTTTACGTAGGCGGGTGCAAATATAAAAACCTTTTTTGGTTCTGTAAAAGTTTATAAACTTTAAATTTTTCCTTCCTAAGTTTCTAAAATTACCTAGTACTTTTACACCAATGGAAGAATGGTACCACTATCCACTCTTGGTAGCTGTAGGGTTTGCAGTAGGTTTTATCAACACCGTGGCAGGGGGTGGTTCCCTGTTATCCTTGCCCACCCTTATCTTTTTGGGATTGCCTGCACCTGTGGCCAACGGAACCAACCGGGTCGCGATTGTTATTCAAACCGCTTTGGCAACGGCGGGTTTTAAAAGTAAAGGTATTTCTACCTATCCCTTCAATGTCTATTTGGGAATTTCAGCTTTTTTTGGCTCCATACTGGGTGCGTATATAGCAATTGATGTTGAAGGAGAGACATTCAACAGAATTTTGGCTATCATTATGGTGGCGGTGGTGTTGATCATTATTTTCAAGCCTAAGATGCGATTGGAAGAAATGCAGGAGCGACTCACTGGAAAATACCTCTGGCTGAGTATTGTGGTTTTCTTCTTTTTTGGGATTTATGGTGGATTTATCAATGCAGGACTCGGATTTCTTATGATGTTGTTCCTGCATTTCGTCAATAGAATGAACCTAGTCCGTGTGAATGCCACCAAAGTGGCTGTAGTCTTTATTTATATGCTTTCCGCACTGGCCGTATTTGCGTTCAACGACAAGGTTAATTGGAAATTGGGCTTTATCTTGGCCATTGGGAATGGAACAGGAGCTTGGGTGGCCAGTCGGTTTTCAGTAAAAAAAGGCGATGGATTCATCAAGACGTTTTTAATTGTGGCCGTAATTGTTATGGCCATTAAATTGTGGTTTTTTGGTTAAAATCAGTAATCAGTAATCAGTAATCAGTAATCAGTAATCAGTAGTCGGTAGTCAGTAATAAGTAGTCAGTAGTCAGTGTGCGGTAACAGGATTTGAAAAGAGACAAAATTGAGATTTTGTAGTTTTAACAACCAACAACCAACAACCAACAACCAACAACCAACAACCAACAACCAACAACCAATAATACAATACAATATGCCAGGTTTTGAACTTTTTGGAGATAAGGAACGGAAACAAGTGCAGGATGTACTGGATTCAGGCGTATTGATGCGTTATGGATTTGATGGAATGCGCAACGGACACTGGAAAGCGAAGGAACTTGAAACTGCTTTGTCCCAAAGAATGCAGTCCAAACACGTTCATTTGGTGAGCAGTGGTACTGCCGCGTTGACTGTGGCCTTGGCCAGTGCTGGAATTGGGGCAGGGGATGAGGTGATCATGCCCACCTTTACCTTTGTGGCCAGTTTCGAGTCCATTTTGGCCCTGGGTGCCATTCCTGTTTTGGTGGATGTTGATGACACTTTGACGTTAGACCCTTCTGCGGTTGAAAAGGCCATTACCCCAAAAACCAAGGTAATCATGCCCGTGCACATGTGTGGTTCTATGGCCGATTTGGATTCGCTTCAACAAATCTGCAAAAAGCATGACCTTTTACTGTTGGAAGATGCCTGTCAGGCCATCGGAGGTACTTATCACGGAAAACCTTTGGGCAGTATTGGCGATTTAGGCTGTTTTTCGTTCGATTATGTAAAAACCATTACCTGTGGCGAAGGTGGAGCTGTAATCACGAATAACGAAGCCTATTACCAAAATGCGCACAAGTACTCGGACCATGGTCATGACCACATCGGAACGGATAGAGGAGCGGAGCAACATTCATTTTTGGGGTATAATTTTAGGATTTCCGAATTAAATGCGGCCGTGGGCTTGGCCCAGCTTTCCCGTCTGGATGAATTCATCGCCCTGCAAAAAGGAAACTATGCCATATTACGGGAAGCCCTCTCCAGCATTCCCGAGGTGACTTTCAGAAAGGTTCCCGAAGGGGGAGAGGAGAACTATTCCTTTTTGAGTTTCTTTCTTCCTTCGGGAGAAATCGCACAGAAAGTGCATCAGGCTTTGGGAGCCAATGGGGTGGATGCCTGTTTTTATTGGTATAACAACAACTGGCATTATTACCGAAAATGGGAACATCTTACACATTTAAAATCCTTGGGGAAGCTACCTGAAGAAGTAGTTAAAGGTCTTCCGGATTATGCCAATTCGGATTTTTCTGCATCCGACCTTTGGGTGGGAAGGACCATTTCTTGCTTGATAAAATTGGGCTGGTCTGAAAAAGAAATGGAAGAAAGAGCCAAAAAAATGGTAGAGGTTATCCAATCATCCACTTAAAAAAGCTTGACACAAATTACACGAATATCCACTAATTCAGGCCCTGATTGAACTTGAACTTGCGTTTTGAGTTTGAACCTGAATCAGTAATTCACATACTCCACAATCTCCAAACCATAACCCACCATTCCCACGCGACGGGTTTGTCCTGAGTTGGACAACAACCGAATCTTTGAAATATTTAAGTCATGAAGGATTTGCGCACCGATACCAAAATCCTTGGCATCCATATCAATTTTGGGTGCTTTGTAGACACCTTGGGCCTGTAATTTCTTGAATTCGGCCAAGCGGCTCAGCAAATTCATGGACTGGTTGTCTTGGTTGATAAAGATCATAGCACCTTTTTCTTCAGAATTCAAGACATTGAACATGCGTTGCAATGCCTCATCTGGGTTATTGGTCAAAGTGCCCAACATATCATTGTTCACCAAGGTGGAATTGATTCGGGTGAGGACAGGCTCCCCGGATTTCCAACTTCCCTTTACCAAAGCAATATGCACTTGATTGTTAGTGGTTTGCTTGTAAGCCCGTAGTCGAAATTCCCCGAAACGGGTTTTCATGTCGAAAGCCTCTTTGAGTTCAATAAGACTGTCGTGCTCCATACGGTAGGCAATCAAATCCTCGATGGATACAATTTTCAAATCGAACTTTTTGGCCACTTCCAGTAGTTCCGGCAATCGGGCCATACTGCCATCCTCGTTCATGATCTCCACAATAACACCAGCAGGCTCCAAACCGGCCAAACGTGCAAAATCAATGGCAGCTTCAGTATGCCCCGTACGGCGCAAAACACCGCCTTCCTTGGCAATCAATGGAAAAATATGCCCAGGACGGGCCAATTCATGGGGTTTTGTGGCCGAATCGGTCAATGCCAATACGGTTTTGGCTCTATCAGCAGCCGAAATTCCAGTCGTTACCCCATTGCCACGCAAATCCACGGAAACGGTGAAAGCGGTTTCCAAGGGGTCGGAGTTGTGGGTCACCATTTTATGGAGGCCAAGGTCTTTACATCTTCCTTCGGTAAGGGGAGCACAGATAAGTCCACGGCCATGGGTGGCCATAAAATTCACCATCTCTGGGGTAATAAGTTCCGCTGCGGCCAAAAAATCACCTTCATTTTCGCGGTTTTCATCATCCACCACAATAATCACTTTCCCTTGACGGATATCCTCAATGGCTTCTTCTATGGCGTTTAGTTGTATTTTCTTATCCTTGGTAACCATTACTCTTCTTCTTCAGAATCTTTATCTTTCTTTTTAAATAGGGCTTTAATACGGTCAAAAATATGCCCAAACCCAAATAATCCTCTATCCGCTGTGGCCCGCCGGGTGAGCGAGATGCCCAAAGGCAGCATGATTATGGTAGGGAGCCACGCTCCAAATGCTGGGTGTATGTTCCCTTCCTTGGCATAGTTTCCAGCAAAAACCCCTATAAAATAATACGTCAAAAATAAAACAATGGCAATTACCATGGGGAGACCAAGCCCTCCTTTTCGAATGATGGCGCCCAATGGAGCCCCTACAAAGAAGAGAATAATACAGGAAAATGCCAGTGCATATTTATTGTGCAATGACAAAATGTGACTGTTGTAAAACTTGTATCGACTTTGGAGCTCTTCCTTTTTTGAAATAACCGTGTTTAAAATACCGGACACAGAGTTTTTGGCGTTGTTTATGACTTGAAGCCGTTGCCATTCCTGAAGCGTGGCCAGAAGGTCATCAACATCCTTTATGGAATCAATCACTTCCTCCTCTGGCTTGGCAACCTTTACAGGCTGTAAACTATCATTTTTAATTCGTTTTTCAGGGAAGGCACCCATACGGTTGACAATATTCTTGGAGAAGGCCTCTACTTTTTCCAGATTGTTTTTGCCCAATGAATCAATATCCTTCACCAAGCGGCCTACGTTCTTCATTTTGTCTGTAGTGATGTTCCCATCTTCCTCAAGATCCTGATTGTTGAGTTCAGAGATATCTATATTAATGGTATAGGTTACAAATTCTGATTTGGCAAAGGGGTGTTTCCTTCTTTCTTTGGCATCCTTGGGAATTAGTTCTTCATAATAATGCCCATCTTTTAGGACCAGTTGAATGATATCGGATTCCTCACTACTAATCAATTCCCCAGTTTTGGCTTTAATGACCGTACTATTGATGTTCTGATCTGTTTTTTTATGGATAATGACATTATCCAAAAAACGGTCTTGTTCCCCGTACTTTTTATCCACTTTAATGTTCATGCCCTCCCCAGTGCCCTCAAAATCACTGAAAACGCCCTCCGTGATGGCAGCGGCCGGCTTTACCTTGGCAATGTTTCGCCTAAGGTTAAACATTTTTTGTTCAGACTTTGGGATGACGTTGTTCGCAAAGAAAAAAGTGACCACGCCCAAAAACAGCACAAAAACAATCAGGCTGCGCATGCCCCTTTGTAGTGATATCCCTGAAGCCTTCATGGCAGCGAACTCATAGTTTTCCGCAAAGGTTCCAAAGGTCAAGATGGAAGACAGCAAAACCGTAAGCGGGAGTACTTTATCCACCAGGGTGGGGATAAAGTAGAAAATAAACTTTCCGATAATGACAATACCTAGACCTTTTCCAGCCAAATCATCGATGAACAGCCATATGCCCTGAAAGATGAATATGACGATCAAGATGAAAAATGAACTGAAGAAATTATATAGAAATCTTCGTAATATATACTGGTCTAGTATTTTCAATCCCTAGTTTCTTGTAATATAATACCCTTTGTCTTCGTATTTTTTCTCGTCAAAGGTAAACAGAGTGCTCGAAAGTGGCTGATTGGTTTTGAAAGAATTAACGGTGATAGTGGTTTTGGTACCATTGTTTCCCGTTTGTATCAACTTGTAGATATGCTTGGTCTGGGTATCAATTCCCAAAAGCACAGATTTTATTTCCGTGTTGGAATCGATGGGAATCAATTTTACATACTGGATTTTTCGTCCATCCACATTTTGAAGAATGTCCCACTGGTAATTATGGCCTGTTTTGTAGAATGTCAACATTTTTGATGGACTTACATTGTCATCATCTTCATTAACATCCTCAATGGTGACCTCCTCATTTTCAGGAACGATGGTGTATACCTTTTTGCCATCGAAAAGCTGTTGGGCTCCCAAATAGTTCAGGAAATACTTTTCACCATCCAAGGTCACATTGCCATTGGTTTCTTGTTTTAGGTTAGCCTCGGTGTTTTCCAAGGTCGACCTAAAATCGATATAAATATTGTCGTAGCTTTTTACTTTATTGTACACCTCGTCCAAAAGGGCTTTGGCCTTATCCGAGCTTTGTCCGTAGGAGAAAAGCCCTGCTGCTAAAAATCCGATTAATAGAATATGTTTCTTGATCATGGTTTTATTTTGATTCATTTTCTAACAATTGTTCCAAAGAATAAATATCGGGCACTAAAACCTGTCGGGCTTTGCTGCCTTCAAATGGGCCAACAATCCCGGCAGCCTCTAATTGATCTATAATTCTACCGGCCCTGTTGTATCCCAATTTTAATTTTCGTTGGATGAGGGAGGCAGAACCTTGCTGGGCTGTAACAATAACCTCAGCGGCTTCACGGAACATGGCATCCCTATCCGAAATGTCATAATCAATACCCGTGCCAGAATCTTCACCTACATATTCTGGCAGTAGGTGGGCTTCTGGATAGGCTCGTTGGGAACCGATGTATTCCGTAATCTTGCCCACTTCCGGAGTATCCACAAAGGCACATTGCAGTCGTGTAACATCGTTTCCTTGGGTAAAGAGCATATCACCACGACCGATAAGCTGGTCGGCACCTTGGGCGTCCAAAATAGTTCTGGAATCTATTTTTGAGGTTACCCGAAACGCAATCCGTGCAGGGAAGTTGGCTTTGATGATTCCCGTAATAACGTTCACTGAAGGCCGTTGCGTAGCAATGATCAAATGGATTCCGATAGCTCGAGCCAATTGCGCCAAACGGGCAATGGGGGTTTCCACTTCCTTGCCCGCGGTCATGATCAAGTCGGCAAACTCATCAATCACCAAAACAATGTAAGGTAGAAACTTATGCCCGTCATTGGGGTTCAGTTTTCTGGCCTTGAATTTGACATTGTATTCCTTGATGTTTCGGACCATAGCTGTTTTTAGCAGTTCATACCGATTGTCCATCTCAATACAAAGCGAATTCAAGGTATTGATGACCTTTGTATTATCCGTAATGATGGCATCCTCAGAATCTGGAAGCTTTGCCAAAAAATGGCGTTCAATTTTGTTATAGAGCGTCAGTTCCACTTTTTTGGGATCAACCAAAACAAACTTCACCTCAGCGGGATGTTTTTTGTAGAGCAACGAAGTAATTACCGCATTCAAACCAACGGATTTACCCTGACCCGTTGCTCCTGCCATGAGCATGTGGGGCATTTTCGCCAAATCCACCACAAAAGTTTCATTGCTAATGGTCTTTCCGAAGGCAATGGGCAATTCCATTTCGGCTTTTTGGAATTTGTTCGAAGCAATCACCGAACGCATGGATACGGTTGTGGCATTTTTGTTGGGCACTTCAATACCGATGGTGCCTTTTCCTGGAATAGGGGCAATGATACGGATACCCAAAGCGGCCAAGGAAAGTGCAATGTCGTCCTCTAAATTCTTGATCTTGGAAATACGGATACCTGCTTCGGGAACAATTTCGTAGAGCGTTACTGTTGGACCAATGGTGGCCTTGATTTGCGCAATGCCAATCTTGTAGTTTTTAAGGGTACTTACAATTCGGTTTTTGTTTTCCTCAAGCTCTTCTTGGTTGATGGTAATACCACCCGAAGCACCATGAGCCTCCAAGAGATCTAATGGCGGGAATTTATAATTGCCCAGTTCCAATTTGGGGTCAAACTCCCCAAAATCCTTGACCAATTTTTCGGATTTGATATCGCTTTCCTCTTTCTCTTCCTCAACTTTTTCGACTTCCAGACTAATATCAACCTCTTCTTCCTGCGGAAGGTTTACATCCAACCCTGCCTCACTTTTTAAGGGAGGAATATCTTTTTTATGGGTATAGGTGTCAATTTTAACAGGTTGATTATCCTCTGGACTCAGGTCCAGACTTGTCTCTTCAGACTCATCCGTTTCATCTGAAACAGATGCCGTCTTTTGAAAATCGGATGTAATTTGCTGCCGTTGCTTGCGAAAGAAATTGGCAACACCTTCAGGCGTAAAATTGAACAATCGCACCAAAATGACCATCAATACAAAAACCAGAATCAGGAACACCCCAATCTTTCCGGTGTAATCTTGCAGGAAATCGTTCATTTCATACCCAATGAGTCCTCCGAGAAGTGGTTGGTCTATCGCAAAAAAGCCCAAGGCCACTGAAATCCAGATAACCCCCAACAAGCCCCAAATCCATTTTCCAATCAGTCCCTTGCCACCTAACCCCAAAAACAGATAGAGTCCGGTAACAGCCAGCAAGAGGGGAAAGGCAAAAGAGGCCAATCCAAACCCGCGGTACATAAAAAAATGGCTGACACTGGCGCCAAACTTGTTCAATAAGTTACTTGCTTCTGCATTTCTATTGGCAAACTCGGACAACAAACTTTGGTCTGCTTGCCAAGTGAAGTAGTAGGACATGAAAGAAAAGAACAGCGCAATGCTGAGAACAATGAGCAAACTACCAAAAATAATTTTGTTTTGCTTTGAGGGTTTCAGGGAAACCTTCTTTTTGGCTGCAGTAGGTTTGGATTTAGATTTTGTCCTTTTTTTCGCCATTGATCATGGTTTATGCGGGGCTAATTTACAAATTTACGCTGCTACGATTGGCCTTGGATGTTGCTTATAGCAATTTGGGTACGTAGATGATGAGTCCAATGATGCTTGCCACAATGGACACTATCATAACGGCGCCTGCGGAAATATCTTTTATAAAACCGATTTTGGGGTCATTTTTCGGTTGAATGTAGTCCGATATTTTTTCTATGGCCGTATTGATACCTTCAACACCCATGACCAAGCCAATGGCAAAGAGCTGAAGAATCCATTCCGTATTGGAAATCTGAAAATAGAACCCAGCTAGGGTCATTACGATTGCAATACCAAATTGGATTTGTATGCTGGCCTCGGTTCTTAGGAGCAAAAACATGCCCTTCAGTGCAAAGCCCACACTGCGAATCCTATTCTTCAAAAAAGATTCCCTAGGCATCCATCAATGCTTCAAGCGCTGCTTTATAGTTGGGTTCATCCACCGTTTCGGCAACTTGTTCCGAATGGATTACCTCGCCATTTTCATTCAAGACCACAACAGAACGTGACAACAAACCCTGTAAAGGTCCATCGGTGAATTCCACATTGTATGCTTTTCCGAAGTTTCCATCCTTAAAATCAGAAAGGGTTTCTACTTTATCGATTCCCTCTGCACCACAAAAGCGGGCCTGGGCAAATGGTAGGTCTTTTGAAATGCACAAAATAGCAGTGTTTTCCAACTCGGCCGCTTCTTGATTAAACTGGCGAACGGATTGTGCACAGGTTCCGGTGTCAATGCTCGGAAAAATATTCAGGACCACTTTTTGACCTTTGTAATCCGATAGTGATGCAGAAGAAAGGTCATTTTTGGTCAATGTAAAATTGGGAGCTTGGGCACCATTCTCCGGAAGGTTGCCAAGGGTATGTATTTCGTTTCCTTTTAAGGTAACTGTAGCCATGTTTTTATATTTTGGTTCATGGCCAAAAATACTTAAAAAAACCTTCTTTATGGATTGATGCGGAAAAGGTTTTTCAAAAAATGAAAGTGATTATTTAAGATACTTTGTTGGTGGCGAGCATCTTTATTTTAATCTTAAAAGCAGCGAAAAGCAAGGTCATAAATGGGCTCAACCAGTTGAAAACTGCATACAAAGCATATTCACCAACACCAACACCCAAAACGCTGCTGTGATAAGCACCGCAGGTGTTCCAGGGCACAAGTACCGAGGTAACGGTTCCGGAGTCTTCCAACGTACGGCTCAGGTTCTCTGGGGCCAATCCACGTTCTTCATAGGCTTTGGAGAACATTTTCCCAGGAACCACAATCGCCAAATATTGATCGGATGCGGTTACATTGAGTGCCAAACAGCTCCCAACGGTACTGGCAAAAAGCCCGAACATGGTCTTGGCCATTTTTAAAAGGGACTCTGTGATTCGTTCCAATGCACCTATACCATCCATAATGCCACCAAAGACCATGGCGCACAAAATCAACCAGATAGTACCCATCATTCCGGACATCCCACCGGAGGAAAATAAATCGTTCAGTGCTGGGTCATCCGTGGCAATGTTGGTGTCCACCGTGATGGCATTCAAAATACCTTTATAGCCCGATTCCAAAGTCAGACCCTCACCTCCACCAATGGTAGCCACTATTTCAGGTTGAAAAATGAGTGCGAACAATCCTCCAAGCAAAGTCCCAATCAACAACGCCAAAAGCGGAGGAGCTTTTTTTACAATCATAAAAATCACTATCACAGGTACTATAAAAAGCCAACCACTCACATTGAAAGTACCACTGATGTTTTCCAAAATGGAACCGGTATCGGCTACTCCTGAAGTATCTATCGTAAACCCAAGAATAATAAAAACAATCAGGGTAACGGCTATAGTTGGAACCGTAGTTATGGTCATATATTTAATGTGGGAAAACAACTCCCCACCAGCCATCGCAGGGGCCAGATTGGTAGTGTCGCTTAAGGGCGACATCTTGTCCCCGAAATAGGCACCAGAAAGTACGGCGCCTGCCGTCATTCCCAATGAAATTCCCAAAGTTTGGCCTATACCGATAAGTGCTATCCCCACCGTAGCCGCTGTGGTCCAGCTACTTCCAGTTGCAATTGAGATAATGGCGCAAATAACCACACAGGCCGCCAAAAATATGGTGGGATTCAGAATTTGAAGCCCATAATAGATCATGGCGGGAATAATACCGCTGACCAACCACGTTCCTGAAAGTGCACCGACCATTAATAGAATGAGCAAAGCTCCTGTAGTGGAACGGACGTTCTCGGCCACTTCGGCAATCATCTTTTCATAGGAGACCTTGTTAAAAAAGCCTACAATGGCCGCTACAGCTCCACCTAATAACAAAATAAACTGATTGGAGCCACTCAGGGCATCATCGCCAAAGACAAAAACATTGTAGGCCAGCATGGCCACCAAGGCAAAAACCGGAATAAGGGCTTCCCAAATGTTGAGTTCTTTATTTTCTACAATATGTTCGTCTTCCCTAAACTTTGGCTTTTCTTTTTGGTTTGGCATGTGTTCTGAGTTAGATAGGAAGTAATATTACAACTTTGAAGTATGTTCTCCAAACCGTCAGTGGCCTCCCATTATGCCAAAGTGGGGTTATCAGCCAAAATCCCCAAGGCTTCCATACAATTACGCATGGCCAAGTAGGTTTTGTGAATATCGTTGTCCAATCCAATGGAAAATCGAATCAATCCTTCTGTTAATCCCAGTTCTTTTTGTTCCTCCAATGGAATTTCAGAAGAAGTGGAGGTTCCAGATGCACTAAAAAGGGTTTTGTAAAACCCAAGACTCACGGCCAAATAGCCCAATTTCTCTTTTTGCATCATTTCCATTAAAGCATTGGCTTTGTCCAATGATCCTACATCCAGTGTCAGGAGTCCTCCGAAGCCATATTCAGGGTTCATTTGGGCTTTCATGGTTTGGTGTCCAGGGTGGCTTTCTAAACCGGGATAGACCACTTTAAGCCCATCTTTTTCGAATTGTTGGGCCAGATAGAAAGCATTTTCACTGTGTTTTTTGATGCGGATGTGGAGTGTTCGCATATTTTTTAGGATGGAAGCCGCCCGTAGACTATCTAACGTACTACCCAGCAGCATTCCCGCCCCATCGTTTACATCTTTTAGGCTGAGGCAAAAATCCGAAGAAGCACAAACGGCCCCGGCCACACAATCACTGCTCCCGTTGATGAACTTGGTAAGACTGTGCACCACAATATCAGCGCCCAGTTTGGCCGCATTGATGCTCAATGGGGAAAACGTATTGTCCACCACCAAGGGAATACCATATTTTTTGGCTAGTTTGGAAAGGGCTTGAATGTCGGCTACTTCCAATAAAGGGTTACTGATAGCCTCACAATAAATCATTTTGGTGTTTGGGGTGATGGATTTTTCAACAATCTCCAAATCGGTGGTATCGATAAAGGAAGTGGAGATGTTGAATTTTTTCACAAAGTTTTTTAGGAAGGCATAAGTGCCCCCATAAATGGTTCTACTACAAACAATATGGTCACCGGAATCGCAAAGTTGAAAGATGACCGAGGTAATGGCTCCCATACCACTGGCAAAAACGTTGGCCGATTCGGTTCCTTCCAATTGCGCCATGGCTTCACCTAAATAGAGATTGGAAGGGGAGGAGTGTCGGCTGTACAAATAGCAACCTTCGGTATTTCCTTCAAAGGTATCGAACATGGTCTTGGCCGAAAGAAAGGTATAGGTGGATGAATCTGATATGGAGGGGTTTACTCCACCAAATTCACCAAAATATTGAAGGTCTTGAATGTGTTCTGATGCTTTGTAGTCCATGATTGTCATTTTTTGTAAAACTAACCATGATTGGAGATAAAGTCAATAATTATCTATATTTGTAGAATATAATTCTATTATTATAGAATATAAATGAATATAATTCTATAAACAACAAATTTAATTTTATAAAATAGAATGTGAGTCATGGATACTTTGGACAAACAACTGATACAACTTTTACAAGCGGATTGTAAGAAGACCACTAAATACTATGCGGACCAATTGCAATTGTCTAAAACAGCGGTATATGAACGCATCCGAAGATTGGAGCGTACAGGAATCATTACCGATTATGTGGCCTTGGTGAACAAAGAAAAGGTGCAGCGTGATTTTACGGTACTCTGCCATATCAGATTGGTACAGCATACCAAAGAAAATGTTTTAAAATTTGAAAGAGAGGTGCTTAAGCTGGAAGAAGTATCGGAATGTTTTCATGTGGGTGGGGACTATGATTACATCCTAAAAATCAATGTAGAGGATATGAAAAGCTATCGGGAATTTATGGTAACCAAACTAACGGCCATCAGTACTATTGGAAACACCCAAAGTTCCTTTGTGATCAGTGAGGTGAAGAACCGACCCTCAGTCCATATTTAGCAAAGTTTAACCTAAAGTGATGTTAAAAAGAGACTGGTAAGCGTCATTGATGTCTAATTTGTGGACATCAACGAACGAACAACCATCAAAAAACGTCATGAAACTGCGCACTCGTATTTTTCTTACCGCATTGGCGACGGCAATTGGAGGGCTTTGCCTGCAATTGTACGTCACCCTTTCCAAAGATGTCCTTTTTAGTGGAATCCAATTTTGCACTTCTTCCACTACAGATTTGGTTTTGGGAACTATGGCCATGTTTGCCTCAGCGGTTTTTTCGGGATTTATCGCCTCCCTAATTGTGGTCCGGGATAATTTTTGGCCGCATTTTTTTATTACACTCTTTATAATTGGAAAATTATCCGTTGTTGCATTATGCGGGCAATGGGGTGGACCGTTATGGTTTGAGGCAGGGCTTCACTTTTCCCTGTTGGCCGGACTTTGGTTAGGGTGGTATGGCGCTGTCAAATTTCCTTTAGCGCCGGTTTAGGCCGATTCAACCTGTTGAACCTGTTTCAAATAGGCAGATGGCGTAGTGCCGGTAGCTTTTTTAAAGGCCGTATTAAATGAGGAAAGCGAATTGAATCCACAATCATAAGCAATATGGGCAATCTTGGTATTTTGGAAATCAGGATGGGTCAACCTTCGTTTTACCTCTTCAATACGGTAGCCGTTCAAGAAATCCGGAAAACTTTTTCCAATTCCATTATTGACCACATACGAAATTAGATACGGGGGTAGTTTCATGGCATTGGACACCGTGGACAGCGTACAATTGGAATCCATATAGAGTTGTTTCTCTGTCATGCAGTTCTCCAATTCCATTGCATGCCCATCGAGTTCCTTTTGGGTCAGCCGAATATTTTGGTGCTTGGTTTTTAGGGGTTGTTTTAGGAGCGTAGGATTCTTGAACAGCAAAAAGGCCATAAAATAAACAAAGGGAAGGTACATTACAGGACCCAGCAAATAAGGGGTCCATCCCAGAAAATAATTGGAGAAATACAGCAGTTGCCAAACTGTGGTGCCTACAACAAGGGCAATGATCCAGAAAAGAGCGGATTGGTCCATCGGAACCCTAGTTTGTTTCAATCTAAAATAGTTAACCAATACATATAACGTAAAACCACTGTAGATCAACTGCTGCAGAAGTAGGGCAGTATACCCTCCACTAAACCAAAATCCATTCAATGTAAGTGAGTCACTTTCAACCAAGATAAAAAAGGCCGGTAGAAAATGCAGCCAATTCCATTGCGACCATTTACGGGGAAACAAAAAATGCAGAGCATACAGGAACAAAACGGGTCCAGCAATGGCATGGGCGGTAAACCCCAAATTAACCATCCAAAGTGGGGAATCATCCAAATAGACCCACAGAATGGATTTGCCCAAACGAAGCGTAATGGCCATAAAAAAGACCGAAAGCAAAAGATTTTTAAAATCCTTCTTCCGTTCAAAAAAGCTGTAAATCGAAAGTAGCAAACTCTGGGCTGCGGCAATTCCTGCAATAAAAACTTCCACCTCCTGATCTAACCGTAAACTTCGCATACGATAAATATACGGGCAAAATTGCATAACTTATTGGTAAGGATATGTTAAGGGAAAGCATGGTGCATCGGAGAAACATTGTTATTTTTGTGCTGATAATAGAACGAATAATTATCTCTAAGCATTTACTATGAATCAATACGATGTGGCCGTTATCGGCTCCGGACCTGGAGGTTATGTAGCGGCAATTCGATGTGCCCAATTGGGAATGAAGACTGCGATTATTGAAAAGTACCCAACCTTAGGAGGCACCTGCCTCAATGTGGGCTGTATTCCTTCAAAGGCGTTGCTGGACTCTTCACACCATTACGAAGATGCGGTAAAGCATTTTGAGGAGCATGGAATTGATATTCCCGGGGAAGTCAAGGTGAATTTGAAGCAAATGATTGCCCGAAAGCAAGATGTGGTTGACCAAAACACCAAGGGCATCGAGTTTTTGATGAATAAAAATAAAATTGATGTATACCACGGATTGGGCAGTTTTAAGGATGCTACACACATCAATATTGATAAGGATGGCAAAACCGAGACCATTGAAGCGAAGCATACGATCATTGCCACAGGTTCCAAACCTTCTACCTTGCCATTCATTGCATTGGATAAGGAGCGTATTATTACATCCACTGAAGCCTTGAAGCTTAAGGAAGTGCCTAAGCACATGATTGTTATCGGAGGTGGTGTCATTGGATTGGAATTGGGGCAGGTGTACAAACGATTGGGAGCTGAGGTCACTGTTGTGGAGTTTATGGACCGAATTATTCCTGGAATGGATGGAGCACTTTCCAAAGAATTGATGAAGGTGTTGAAAAAGCAGAAAATGAAGTTCAACCTCTCCCATAAGGTGAAATCCGTTGAGCGAAAAGGAGATGAGGTTATTGTAAAAGCCGATGATAAGAAAGGTGAAGAAGTAACCTTTACGGGAGATTACTGTTTGGTTTGCGTAGGAAGAAGGCCCTACACGGATGGATTGAATGCCGAAGCTGCCGGAGTTAAATTGGATGACAGGGGTAGAGTGGAAGTGAACGACCATCTACAGACCAGTGTGTCCAATATTTATGCTATTGGAGATGTGGTTAAAGGTGCCATGTTGGCCCATAAGGCCGAGGAAGAAGGAACTATGGTGGCTGAAATCTTGGCCGGACAGAAACCACATATCAACTATAACCTAATCCCCGGTGTGGTCTACACCTGGCCTGAGGTAGCAGCAGTTGGAAAAACAGAGGAAGAACTCAAGGAAGCAGGGGTTGACTATAAAGTGGGTCAGTTCTCCATGCGTGCTTTGGGAAGGGCCAGAGCTAGTATGGATTTAGATGGATTCGTAAAAATCTTGGCTGACAAAAAGACTGATGAGGTTCTTGGCGTCCATATGATCGGGGCACGCTGCGCTGATTTGATTGCCGAAGGTGTTACGGCTATGGAATTTAGGGCTTCCGCAGAAGACATTGCCCGTATGAGCCATGCCCACCCAACCTACACAGAGGCAGTAAAAGAAGCTGCTTTGGCAGCCACCGCTGATAGGGCAATTCATGCATAGGAGTTTCTGAGTTCGAAAGAATTTGAAAATATATAAAAGCATCCAACCCAGTTGGGTGCTTTTTTGTGGAATAATTTAGCCCCTGACTGTTTTGAAAACTCTTCTAAGGGCCAACTTTACTCGTGAGATTACCTCTCCAAGAACAGGCGCAAATGCTTCCTTGAACTCAAGTAGTTGGATTTTGGCGTTGGTGAAAACCAGAGAAATCTGAGATTTGATTTCAGCTTCATGCCGATTGTATTTCAAGGCCAAATACGAACAGGCCACCATGAACAGCAATGCTCCAGGTATTGCAATACTAGGCGTTAGGGAGTGGTTGAAAAAGCGATACAGTCCCAATCCAGTAAAACTTCCATAAAGAATAATAAAGTGAATCACATAGATGGAAAGCGTGCTGGCCCCAAGCTGTAGAACTGTTTTGTTGGTCATGAATCGTCTCAACAGCATAAAAACAGCAAATACCAAAAAGACATTGCCTAACCTAATGAACAGGTAATTATTGGCCAGAATCAACTTGAATAACTCCAAATCTGTCATTCCATACATCCATTTAAAGAATGGGGAAGAAAAAATCAATACAAACCCAGCCAGGGTGGCAACGGAGATGGCTGTAGGATATAAATATTTGAAATCCTTAAAACGGGTGAATAAAACAGAAATAAACGCCCCCAATGTGGTATACCCCAACCAGGGAATTATGGTAAAAACAGAGCCGTTGGCTTTGGTAAGGTAGTTGGCCATGACATCTGGTAAAAATGAAAATGACCACTGTTTGTATATCGGTTCAAACAAGAAAAGCAGCATTGTTATTCCCACTAAAAGCAATGGGAAAAGGTTCTTTTTTCGGTTGATGGTCAACAAATACACACCAATCAAGGCCAAAATGGACAGTCCAATACAGTGCAGCACATCCACCAAATAAAAGGAATTATAGATTTGTCCTTTAAACAATCCGAAGATATTCAATCGTAGCAGATAGCCAATCAACAGCAATTGCAAACCACGACGGATTCCTTTATTGACCCGCGGATTATCAAATCCCTTTTGGGGTACACGAATCAGCAAATAGGTGAAAATAAATCCGGAAACCGTAAAGAAAACAGGCGCGGTGATTCCCCTAAAATAGAGCCAAATATTAAAAACCATATTTCCCTTATCCCTGAAAATAGGGTCCAACAATCCATCAATAAAATGACCTTGAAGCATCATCAAGATGGCCCATGCACGCATGGCATCTATAAAAAACAGTCTGTTGGTTTGTGGTTTCATGGAGTGAACAATACCCTATATACTTGTTTAACAGTGCGTTTGGATGCTTTCGGTGCCAAAATTATACAAAATACTCGCATCTAAGCATCAATTGGGGTATTTTAGCGAAAGAATCAAACATTTTCCTTTATGGCTGCTATTTTGGCATTTGCCGGAAGCAATTCTTCAACTTCCATTAATTACAGACTCGTACAATACACTACTTCTTTGCTCAAAGAGCATGATTTTCAGCTCCTGAACATGACGCGATATCCTTTTCCCATGTACAGCGAGGATGATGAAAAGCAAAAGGGCTACTCCAATTCCTTGGTGGAATTGAAAGAAGATATCCAAAAGGCGGAGGGACTTATTGTTTCAGTCAATGAACACAACGGCAACCCATCCGCCTATTTTAAGAATGTATTGGATTGGCTATCGCGATTGGACCGAAAATTTTTGGAAGGCACAAAGGTCTTTCTCATGTCCGCTTCCGGTGGTAAACGAGGTGCGAAAGGTTCTCTTGAAGTGGTCAACAGCTTGTTGCCCCGATTTGGTGGTGAGGTGGTATCCACCTTTTCCATGCCGGGATTTCATGAGAACTTTGAAAAGGAGGACATTACAAATGATGCCTTAAAAAAGGAACATGCATCAGCCTTGACTACTTTTTTGGAATCACTAAAGTAAATGGCACTTGCGTCAACATTGCTCTTTCACAACCTCAAATCCGTTCGCTTATAAAGGAGCACTTTTGGAGTGGTCTAGATCATTTCGCAAAGTTTTATGGTTAGATAGCAATGCCCACACATCAAAATACGGGTCTTTCGATTTTTTGATGGCAGTTAGTGAACAGACCGTTAAGTCTGTTTCCATCAATTCCATGGACGAACTAAAAAGTTTTGTTGGAAAAAATCAAGATTGGTTGTTCGGGTACTTTTCTTACGAC
The DNA here is from genome assembly GCF_017313225.1 of Allomuricauda sp. CAU 1633. Taxonomy (GTDB): domain Bacteria; phylum Bacteroidota; class Bacteroidia; order Flavobacteriales; family Flavobacteriaceae; genus Flagellimonas. The sequence goes on from NZ_JAFLNE010000004.1 coordinate 21,719, forward strand.
TTGAAAAACTCGCTGGAAGATTTGGTTTCCCAAAATTTTGATGGATTGGGTTTTCCCACGCTTCATTTTTTTCAACCTTCCAAGATTATTAAATGTAACGGGGAAAATCTCCATTTCTTGTATTTGGAGGATTGCGCACATGAAATCAAAGAAGACTTTGCCCAGATCAAGTCCATGATAAACTTGGAGCAGAATAAAGAGGATTACCATCCCATCAAAATAAAAATGCGGATTCATAAGGATGCCTATTTTGAAAAAGCGAACACGTTTCTGGAACACATCCACAGAGGCGATATTTACGAGGCCAATTTTTGTCAGGAATTTTATGCCAACAAAGTAACCATCGATCCCTGGGAAACTTACAAGCGCTTAAATGCCATTTCGGAGCCACCCTTTGCCGCTTTCATGCGATTGGATGATAGGTATTTGATGTGCGCCTCACCTGAACGATATCTAAGAAAACAAGGAACTACCCTTATCTCACAACCCATTAAAGGAACATCCCGCAGGGATGAGAATACAACTGAGGATGAAAATTTGAAGAAGGAACTTGCCCAAGATGAAAAGGAGCGCGCCGAGAACATCATGATTACGGATTTGGTACGTAACGATCTCTCCAAAAGTGCATTGAAGGGCAGCGTTGCAGTTGAAGAACTCTGCAAAGTATATACCTACAAGCAAGTCCACCAACTCATTTCAACCGTGGTTGCTGAAATTCGGGCAGACAAAAATCCCGTGGAACTTATTGAAGAAACCTTCCCCATGGGCAGCATGACGGGTGCCCCAAAAATATCGGCCATGAAAATCATTGAAGAATTGGAAGAGACCAAACGTGGACTATACAGTGGAGCTGTGGGCTATTTTGACCCAGAGGGCAACTTCGATTTTAACGTCGTAATTAGAAGTATCCTCTACAATGCAAGACGCAATTATGTCTCTTTTTCAGTGGGAAGTGCCATCACGGCCAAATCAGACCCAGAACGGGAATACCAAGAATGTTTGCTGAAGGCCAAAGCCATGCGCAATGTTTTGGAAACAGGCGAATGATAATTCGTAATTTTGCAGCATGTTTCCACAGTTTAAAGCACATTTAAAAGCCAATTTGCCTTTCTTGGAGAAAGCAAGGGTATTGGTGGCATGCAGTGGGGGAATGGACAGTGTGGTTTTGGCCCATCTTTCGGTTAGTGCCGGTTTGGACGTAACCTTAGCCCATTGCAATTTTAAATTGCGGGGCTCGGAAAGTGATGGTGATGAGCAGTTTGTGCGGAATTTGGCCAAGGAGTTGGGGGTTGGAGTAGAAGTAAAATCGTTCGAAACAAAGAAGTATGTCCGTCAAAACCGAGGATCCTTACAAATGATCGCGAGGGAGTTACGGTATCAATGGTTTAATGAATTGATGGGGGCCAAGGGTTTTGATTATCTCTTAACGGCCCACCATGTGGATGACAGTCTGGAAACCTTCCTCATTAACTTGTCCCGCGGAACGGGCATTGACGGACTTTCCGGGATACCTATACAAAATGGAAAAGTGGTCCGGCCTTTGTTGGATTTTCCCCAGAAAAACCTAATGGATTATGCAAAACGGGAAAACCTAAGTTGGCGTGAAGACAGCAGTAACTCAGACAAAAAATACCTTCGGAATAAAATTCGGCTGGAGATTGTTCCCAAATTAAAGGAATTGCATCCCACATTTTTGGAAAATTTCAAACAGACCCAGGTTCACCTACAAGACAGCCATGTTTTGATGCAAAACCACCTTCAGGAAATCAAGTCCATTTTGTTTGCGGATGATGGAGATGTCATTAGAGTTGCCATTGAGCCTTTAAAAGAACTGAACCCAATTGAAGCATATCTCTATGGTCTTTTCAAAGAATATGGCTTTACCGAATGGGAGGACGTAAAAGGTTTGCTGAATGCCATGAGTGGTAAAAAAGTATTGTCAAAGACCCACAGCTTGTTGAAGGATAGGGAATATTTACTACTTTCCAAGATAGAAAATCGCACTAATGAAGTCTATTCGGTCCATGATAAACAGACCATGTTGGAGTCTCCCATACAACTGAAAATGGAAAAGGTTGATGCCGTTGAAAAGTCAAGCCCCGACACTATCTTTTTGGATAAGAAAAAGTTAAACTTTCCCTTAGTGTTAAGGAATTGGCAAAAAGGCGACTATTTTTATCCCTACGGGATGAAAGGCGGAAAAAAACTGTCCAAATTTTTTAAAGATGAAAAGATGGACGTATTTTCCAAGGAGAAACAATGGCTGCTTTGCTCCAACGATGAAATTGTTTGGGTAGTGGGCCGTAGAGCGGATGAACGTTTTAAGGTTGATAAATCAACCGAAACTATTATAAAGATTACATTTGTTGCATGAGAATTTTAGTCCCCCTTTTAGGATTCTTGCTGATTCCCTTTTATATCTTTTCCCAAACCGAGGCCAACCCGGCGGTTTGGAGCCATGAAGTCAACAAAATTTCCGACACCGAATACGAACTGGTCTTTAAAGGAAAGATCATGGACGGTTGGCACGTATATTCCCAATATACCGCCGAGGGTGGTTCCCTTCCCAGCGAATTCACCTTTGAAAAAGCTGGAGAGGATTACGAACTTATCGGGAAGACTGAAGAAAGTGAAACCATAAAGGAGTACAGTGATATTTTTGAGGTCGAGGAGACCTTTTTTAAAAAAGAAGCCATCTTCACCCAAAAAATCAAACTTTTAAAGCCTGATGTGCGGCAGGTTTCCGTGAATCTGTTCTATCAAATCTGTAAGGAAGTCTGCATTCCCAAAGATTATCTTTTTCAAATTTCCTTGGATGGCAATGCGTTTGTGGAAACCCAAAAAGAGTTGGATGAAAAAAGTGTGGCCCTGGGGGAATCTTTAAAAGTGGATTTAAAGAACAAGAATTTACTCAATCAGGGTGGTTTAACCGATTCCCAAGGCAATTCAAACCTCTGGATGATATTTGGCCTGGGCTTCTTGGGTGGACTCATTGCACTGTTGACCCCTTGTGTTTTCCCGATGATTCCGTTGACCGTATCTTTTTTTACCAAGCAATCCCAGCAAAAATCCAAAGGAATCGCCAATGCGGTCCTCTACGGATTTTTCATTGTATTGATTTATTTTCTGCTGAGTTTACCGTTCCACTTGTTTAATTCGGTGGACTCGCAGATACTGAATACCATTGCCACCAATATTTGGCTCAACATCTTCTTCTTTGTCATTTTTGTGGTGTTTGCATTTTCCTTTTTCGGTTATTTTGAGTTGACACTACCCAGTTCGTGGGCCAACAAAATGGATTCTGCGTCTTCAAAAGTAGGAGGGGGCTTGGGCATCTTTTTTATGGCGTTGACCTTGGCCATTGTCTCATTTTCCTGTACCGGACCCATTTTGGGCGGACTCTTGGGAAGTACAACCCTTGCAGAAGGCAATGTGGCTACCAATCTCACCATGGGTATGACTGGTTTTGGTCTGGCCTTGGCCTTACCGTTTGCTTTGTTTGCTATGTTCCCAACTTGGTTGAATTCCTTGCCCAAATCCGGCGGATGGATGACCACCGTAAAAGTAGTATTGGGATTCTTGGAGCTCGCCTTGGCGTTCAAATTCCTTTCCAATGCCGATTTGGTTGGAAATTGGGGCATATTCAAAAGAGAAATCTTCTTGGGCATTTGGATAGTACTTTTTGTATTGATGACGCTGTATCTGTTCGGGATTTTCAGATTTCCACACGATGGCCCCAAAAAGAAACTTTCATCGACTCGAAAATTATTTGGAGTGCTGAGCTTGGCTTTTTCAGTCTATCTGATTTTAGGGGTCTTGAATATCACCCATTTGAAATTGTTGAGTGGATTTCCACCTCCGGATTTCTACAGCGTAGTGGAGACCGAAAGTGATTGTCCGTTGGGATTGGACTGTTTTAAGGATTTTGAAGAAGGGGTGGCCTACGCCAAGGAGAACAACAAACCTATTTTGTTGGATTTTACGGGTTGGGCCTGCGTCAATTGCAGGAAGATGGAAGAGAACGTATGGAGCGATTCCAATGTTTATCCAATTATTAAGGAGGAGTACGTGCTTATTTCACTCTACGTGGATGACCGCAAAGAACTCCCGGATACCGAAAAGTTCGATTTTAAGTTTGATTCTGGCAGAATAAAATCCATTGAAACCATTGGTCAAAAATGGGGCACGTTCCAGACGGTGAACTTCAATGCAGCTTCGCAACCCTATTATGTTTTGCTTTCCCCCAATTTAGAAATATTGAACGATGCGGTTCAATATGTGGATGTGGAAACGTACGAAGCGTGGCTTAAATCTGGCTTGGAAAAGCATCAACTTTCCATGAATAAGTAATTCGTTATTTTTTTGCATTTTTCTACACATTTTGGAAAATAGCTTACCTTAGGGTGACTAATTGACTTACCTATCGCCCCGTGAAAAAGCTTAAAAAAGTACTTTTAGTGCTGGCAGGCCTTATACTGCTTATTGTTATAGGTGTTTTCATTTTTTTGAACAGCCTAAAACCCGATTATTCAGGAAAGAAAACGCTTCAGGGACTTCAAGGTGAGGTCAATGTTTATTATGATGCCTATGGCATTCCACACATTTATGCCGAAACGGAACCCGATGCCTTAAAAGCATTGGGCTATGTGCACGCCCAAGACCGATTGTGGCAGATGGAACTCCTACGGAGGGTGGCCAAAGGAAGACTTTCTGAAGTGTTTGGGCAGGATTTGATAAAGACGGACAAATTCTTTCTTTCCTTGGGGATTGATGACCACACGACCCAAACCGTGGCCAATTTGGATAGGCAGAGTGAGATGGTCTTGCTTTCCCAAGCGTATTTGGATGGCATCAACGAATTCATTCAAAAAGGCCCTACCCCGATTGAGTTTTATCTCACCGGATTGGAGAAGGAACCATTCACTTTGGAAGATGTGTACAATGCTGTTGGTTATATGGCCTTCAGTTTTGCCCAAGCTCATAAAACAGACCCTTTGTTGACCAGTATGCGGGATAAGTTGGGTGCAGAATATCTGAACGATCTGGCCATTGGTTCGGATAGCTCAACCGTATGGATAAAAAATTATCAGAAAAAGGATATTGACTCCCTGGCAACCAACATCAGCTCAACGGTATCAGCACTGTTGGATAAACTGCCCATTCCCCAATTTATTGGCAGCAATAGTTGGGTTATAGCCCCTGAAAAAACCAAGAACGGAAAGGTGATTTTGGCAAATGATCCCCATATCGGCTTCGCCCAACCTTCGGTTTGGTATGAGGCCCATGTAAGTACCCCAGCCTATGAAAAATACGGATACCATTTGGCAGGTGTCCCCTTTCCTTTATTGGGACATAATCGAAATTTGGCCTACGGATTGACCATGTTCGAGAATGATGACATTGATTTCTACTATGAGGAAATCAACCCCTCAGACAGTACACAGTACAAGACTGCAAATGGCTGGAAAAAGTTTGAATATGTGACCAAGACCATCAAGGTAAAAGATGGTGAAGATGTGGAATTTACCTATTCCAAAACGCAGCATGGCCCAGTTTTGAACCATATTGCTGACCAAATATCAGGAGAGCAGCCTATAGCCATGTCTTGGATCTATACCAAGGAAAAAAATGAGGTCATGGATGGGCTATACGGCATCAGTCATGCAACCAACATTGATGAATTCAAAAGCGCATTGCCCAAAATCCATGCCCCGGGCCTTAATGTAATGTACGGCGATGCTGAAGGAAATGTGGCTTGGTGGGCCACGGCCAAACTGTACCAAATGCCGGACAGCTTGTCCACCAAGTTTATTTTGGATGGCACTTCAGGGAAAGAAGAGCCATTGCGTTTTCTGGGTTTTTCAGAAAACCCCCAAGCCATAAATCCACCTTGGGATTACGTGTATTCTGCCAACAACCAACCCGATTCCATTGCAGGGATGTTGTATCCCGGATACTATCTGCCTGAAAATAGGGCCAAACGGATAGTTCAGCTGTTGGAAGCCAAGAATGATTGGGACAAGGAGTCCACATCAGAAATGATATTGGATGTCACCTCTTCTGTAAATCCAGGATTAATTACCGAACTTATCAAACTTTTTGATGTTACCCCCTTGTCAAATGAGCAATTGGTACAGATTGATTCCTTGGAAAATTGGGATGGACATTATTCGCTAAAAAGTACCAATCCAACCCTGTACCATCGTTGCGAATATTTTATGACAAAGAACACAATGGAAGATGAATTGGGCACGGAAATGTTCAATCAGTTTTTAGCGACCCACCTTTTTAAACGACAAATTGCTTGGGGTGCCCAAATGGAAAATGGAAAGTGGTGGGACAATATCCATACAACAGACAGAGTGGAAACCCGTCAAGATATTGTTTTGCAATCCTTTGCTGATGCTTGGAATTCCTTGGTGGAAGATTTTGGCCCAGACCCCAACCAATGGACCTGGGACAAAGTGCATACGTTGGAACATGAACACCCTATTGGTGAGGTGGAATCCCTAAGAAAATATTTTAACGTGGGGCCATTTCCTGTGGAGGGTACTCGGGAAGTCATCAATAATATGGCTTTTCCATACGACAGCACCGGCTATTACAAAGTAAATTCAGGGCCGTCTACCCGTAGAATCATCGATTTTTCAGATATAGAGAACAGTATCAGCATATTACCTACCGGGCAATCTGGGAATCCTTTCAGTAAGCACTACAAAGATCAGGCTGAAATGTATATTCAGGGGAAGTTCCGCAAAATGATGATGAACAAGGAAGAAATTCAAAACACTTCGGAATCAGTGCTCACGTTTATCCAGAATCATCAATAATAGTTTTGAGTTAATCAGAATTTTTGATTTTTCTCGTGAATTGAAGGAAAAACCTTTCCTTTTGTTTGAAGATTAACAATAAAACCCTATTTTTCTATTACCTTTTTGAGTTTTTCTTAAATTCTTTAAGGTATTGCCATACTAATATTTGGCACATCATCAACCAAAAAACAATCATGATAACCAGCGTGAAAAAACTCCTTCCGTTAACATTACTTTATTGTCTTTTATCGTATGGACAGGATATGGCCCAAGAGCAATACAATGTTTTTGATGATAGCATTGGTATTGAAAACACGGGACTATATCAAGGCAAAGTATATTTAGAGAAATATAGGACTATTAATGAAAGAGTGCATTTTTATAAGGGAGTGGATTTTTTCCCTGGAAGTGTTCTGTACGATGGCCAATGGTATTACGATCTTGATATAAAATACGACGTCTATGATGATGAGGTTCTCCTACGACTGGTTACAGAAGCGGGTGGAGGGACTATGCAGTTGCTCAAGGAATATTTGGAAAGTTTTGTCTTGGACGGGGAGCATTTTGTGAAAATTTTGGAAGAAGATGCACCGCTATTAAGTGAGCATGGATTTTATGCTATTTCCATGGAAGGCACTTTTTTTACACTTTACACCAAGTACACCAAAAGGAGTTTCGATAAAAAGGACAGAAGATTTCTCTACTACGAATTTTTGGATGGTCCCAGTGAATATGCACTTTACTACAAAGACCTATATCATCCGTTCAATTCCAAGAACGAAGTAATTCAGTTGTTTCCAGAACTAAAAAAGGAAATCAAGGATTTTTATGCTTTGGCCCGAAGGCAGAGCAAAGCCGACCCCGATGGTTTTAAAATCAGTCTGGCAAAACGTATTGAACTGCTTATTTCACGAACCCGTAACACTGAGCAAGAATGAGAAACCGAGTAGCTTTTATCATACTGCTCTTAAGTGTACATTGTGGTTTTGCACAAAATGAGGTGCCAAGGGTCTCCCTTTCGTTCACCAATGCAACCTTGGAAGAGGTGTTTCAAGATATCGAAGCTCAAACCGACCTACAGTTTTTTTACCTTCAGGATTGGGTATCAGAAAAAAGGGTTTCAGGTGTTTTTGATAAGGTATTGGTGACCACGGTTTTGGATGATTTGCTAAAACAGACCGTCATCAACTATTTTATTATGGAAGATGGTAGGGTTTTTCTATTGCAGAACACCCAAGTTTATGCCAGCTTACCTGACAATTTCTTTGGAGAAAGAAATCAGCAATTACCTGAAGAGGAAACTTCCGATGAAGACTTGGGTTCCGTAGGGCCTGTATTTGTTCAAACGGACCAAAATACCGTTCGTACCATGGAAACGGTGCGGATAGGAAGGGCAACCCGAGGCAATGATAGAAGAGTCTTTACCCTTCAAGGGCAGGCCGTGAACCAAGCCAGTAATCAGCCTATCCCAGATTTGGCCATTCTGGTTGAAGGGGAAGATATGGGCACCTCAACCGATTCCAATGGAAACTACAGCTTACGTTTATCCGCAGGAGAGCATATCATTCAAACCCGAGGACTGGGCATTCAGGATTCGCGAACCAGGGTCATCCTATATGGTGATGGTACGCATAATTTTCAACTGAATGAAAGTGTAGAGAGTTTGGATGAGGTGGTTGTTGAGGGAAACCGTAACCGAAATGTGGAGGCCGTCACTACCGGAGTTACCGTTATTGATGTGGAAGGCATAAAAAACATTCCACAGGTATTGGGTGAACGGGATATCTTAAAGGCAGCCGTGGCTTTACCCGGAATTACCACAGCGGGTGAAGGTGCTTCTGGCTTTAATGTCCGGGGTGGAAGAACCGATCAGAACCTTATATTATTGGACAATGGGGTGGTGTACAATCCAGCGCATTTTTTCGGAATCTTTTCAACCATAAACCCTTTTACAACGGGCTCGGCTGAAATCTACAAAGGCGATATGCCTGCCGAATTTGGGGGTAGGCTTTCCTCAGTTTTTGACATTTCCAGTAAAGATGCCAACACGGAAAAATTCTCCGGAGAAGCATCCATTGGACCTGTTACGGCCAATGTGGTTCTGGAAACTCCAATCATCAAAAATAAGTCAGCTTTAATGGTAGGGGGAAGGGGCACCTACTCTGATTGGATTTTGGGCGCTTTGGATGATAAACGGTTGAGCAATAGTTCCGCATCTTTTTACGATGTCATGGCCAAATACAATCATACCATCAACCAAAACAATGAGATTAAGGCCACAGGTTATTATAGCTATGATGACTTTAGCATTACATCAGACTCTATTTATAACTATAGCAATAGGCTGTTTTCTCTGGGGTGGGATCATAAGTTTAGTGATAAAACCACGAGCAATCTCATTCTCTCCAATAGCGAGTACCAATTCGGAATTGAATTCGATGGTCAGGCCAATGACGATTTTGATTTGGGGTATAAAAACAATGAAACCGAGATCAAATACAAAATGAAGTATTTGTACAATGACAAGCATACGCTGGATTTTGGATTTGCCAGCAAGTATTATGTGGTGAACCCAGGCAGAAAGGACCCCATAGGACCTGATTCAGATGTATCTCCTTTGACCATACCCAAGGAGCAAGGGTTGGAGTCTGCACTTTTTATCTCTGATCAGTATGAAGTCAGTGACAAGTTGTTATTAGGTTTGGGCCTTCGTTATTCATTTTATGCTGCCTTGGGTGAAGCCGAACAGCGCATTTACCAAGATAATGCCCCAAGAAATGAAGAGACCTTGGAAGAGACCCAACAATTTGGAAAGAATGAAATCATAGAAACCTATGGCGGCCCTGAACTCAGGCTGTCTGCCCGCTATTTTATCCTACCGGATTTTTCGGTGAAGGCAAGCTTGAACAATGCCTATCAGTACATTCACACCTTATCCAACAATACCACCGTGTCCCCAACCGATATCTGGAAACTATCAGACATCAATATAAAACCGCAAGAAGCCTATCAAGCCACCTTGGGCTTTTACAAGAATTTTGATGGGAGTATCTATGAGCTGAGCTTGGAAGGCTATTACAAAAAGCAAAAGAACCTTTTGGACTATAAGGTTGGCGCCGAGCTTCTGCTTAATGAGACCATTGAAGCTGAGGTACTTCAAGGCGATGGAAAAGCGTATGGGGTGGAATTTCTGATCAGAAAAAACGAAGGGAGATTAAATGGCTGGCTGGGATACACCTATTCCCGTTCGTTTGTGAAATTGGACAGCGAGTTCAATGAAGAACGGATAAATAATGGTGAATTTTTTCCATCCAACTATGATAAGCCCCATGACATCAGTTTAGTGGCCAATTACAAATTTACCCGAAGGTTCAGTGCTTCGGCCAATTTTGTGTATCAAACAGGAAGACCCGTGACTTTCCCAATTGGAAGTTTTTCCTTGGGCAATTCAGAATATGTTTTTTATAGCGACCGGAACAAGTTTAGGATTCCAGATTATTACCGTCTGGATCTTAGTTTTCAAATGGAGGGCAACCATAAGATCAAGAAATTTGCACATAGTTTTTGGAGTTTCTCCATTTACAATGTTTTGGGGCGGAACAATCCCTATTCCGTGTTTTTTGTGACCGAGGATGGCGATATAAAAGCATATCAAAGTTCCATTTTTTCCATTCCGGTGCCTACAATAACCTACAACTTTAAGTTTTAATTGAAATGGACTTGAGCAAAGCATACAGGTTTATATTTTGGTTGTCCGCATCACTATTGATGACATCTTGCATAGAGCCTTTCGATGCATCTTATGCTGACTTTGAAAGTGCTTTGGTAATTGATGCAGTATTGACGAATGAAATGAAACAGCAGCACATTGTTTTATCACGCACGTATGAATTTGAGGAAGAAGTACCCTCGGCAGAATCCAATGCCACTATTACCGTTATGGATTCAAACGGGAATCAATACGCCTTTTCGGATACTGGAAATGGTATGTATTTGTCAGACCAGGCCTTTGCTGCCGAGCTTGGAGTGGAGTACCAACTTTTCATTACCACAAGGGATGGGCGTAGTTATGGCTCGGACCCTGTTCCATTGACCACTGGAACAACCACTATTGACCAAATTACAGTTAATCGTATCACCAATGATTTTGGTGAAGATGGAATGGCTATTTTCGTGGATAGTTTTGACCCTTCCGGGAATTCCGTAAACTATCGCTATGATTACGAGGAGACATTTAGGGTAATTGCCCCGGATTGGAACCAAACCATCCTAGTGGGGGATCCGCAAGGAGGCTGTAATGTGGTAGAAGAGCCTAATAGGATTTATGAAAGGGTCTGTTACCCAACCGTAAATTCAAACAGGATAATCCAAACTACAACCAAAGATTTTGATGAGGATAGGGTTGCTAATTTCATGGTTAGGTTTATAGATAGGAGCAACTACATCATTTCCTATCGATACAGTATTCTAGTGAGGCAATATGTACAATCCATAGGAGCCTATACTTTTTACAGAACCCTGGGGGATCTTTCATCATCAGAAAATCTATTTTCCCAAATACAAACGGGTTTTTTACAAGGCAATGTATTTTCCACAGATAACCAAAACGAGCAAGTTTTGGGTTATTTTGATGTGGCTTCGGTGGATGAAAAGCGCATTTTTTTTAATTATTCAGATTTTTATCCAGATGAGCCATTACCTCCTTATGTACAGGACTGTAGACCAAGTACTCCAGTAATAGCTAACCCAGGGGGATGTGTTTTGCGACCAATTCTGGAGAGTGGTACTGCAGTTTTCGTTGGGGACAACGCCTCCCCTGCAGATGGTGAGGGACCTTATTTGATTGCACCAATTGTCTGTGGCGATTGTAGTGTATTGGGGACAGCAGAAGTACCTGAATTTTGGACCGAATAATTACGTTGTGGATGGATCTAACAAAATATGGTTTCTAATTACAGCAATGGTCTTGTTACCGTTCCAGGGTTGCATTGAACCTTTCGATACTTCCTATGTGGAATTTGAAAGTGCCTTGGTCATTGATGCCACCATTACCGATGAACCTAAGCATCAAGAAATTTATGTTTCTCGCACGTATGAGTTTGAGGCGGATGGTCCCACAGGGGAGTCAGGGGCTATGGTAAAGGTGGTTTCAGAGAATGGAAACACGTATGATTTCTCGGAAGGCGAGATAGGCACCTATGTTTCAAATCAGGTTTTTTCTGCAGAACTAAATTTGGATTATACCTTGGAGGTAACCACCAAAGATGGCCGCCAATATTCATCCAACACAGTTCAAATGGCTGGAAATTCCAGTATAGATAGTCTTTATGCAGTTCGCACGGTAAACGATTTTGGAGAAGATGGCATGGGTATTTTTGTGGACGGCTCTAGTTCGGGTGACGGTGCAGGATATTATCGGTATGAGTACATGGAAACCTTCAAGGTTGTGGCACCGATGTTTATAGGCGAAGATTTGATTGTAGTAGATCAGCCCCCACCATTGCCCCCTATCCTGGAATTTGCGCCAAGGTCGCCAGATGAGTTTGTCTGTTACCCAACCCATCTTTCAACCAATTTGTTGCTCAATGATACCGAAGATTTGAATAGTGATCGGTTCAAAAACTATAACGTCCGTTTTATCGCTAACAACAATTATATCATTACCCACAGGTACAGTATCTTAGTAAGACAATATGTACAGTCACAAACGGCCTATAGATTTTATGAGACGCTAAGCAATTTTGCCACTTCAGAAAACCTGTTTTCTGAGACACAACCCGGTTATTTAAAAGGTAACATCACTTCACTGGAAAATAGCAACGAAAAAGTGTTAGGCTATTTTGATGTAGCTTCTGTGGATGAAAAACGGATTTTTTTCAATTATGTTGATTTTTTCCCTGGAGAATCCCTACCACCTTATGTAAGTCCATGTGAGATAATTGCTCCATTACGCGGACTATTGATCGATCAAGTAAGATATAATCTTGTAAAATATGTTAAGGATTATGATGGTGAAAATTTGTATCGGCCAGGACCTTATATTGTTGTGGACCGTGTTTGTGGGGATTGTACGGTTTTGGGCCCGTCTGAAGCCCCTGAATTTTGGATTGAATAGCTAAAAATGAAAGTTTTAAAGTGTTTAGTACAAGCAGTACCATTGGTTTTTATGCCAATGCAGGGTTGTATTGAGCCTTTTGATACGTCCTATGTAGATTTTGAAAGTGCCCTGGTTATAGATGCTACCATCACCGATGAACCCAAGCATCAGGAAATCTTTATTTCACGCACCTATGAGTTTGAAGCAGATGGTCCTTCAGGCGAGTCAGGGGCCATGATAAAGGTGGTTTCAGAAAATGGAAACACTTATGATTTCACGGAAAGTGAGGCAGGCACGTATATTTCCAACCAAGTTTTTTCTGCAGAACCAAATCTGGATTATGCCTTGGAGGTAACCACCAAGGATGGCCGCCAATATGCATCCAATACAGTTCAAATGGCTGGCATATCCAACATTGATACGTTGTTTGCCGTGAGGATGTTCAATGATTTTGGAGAAGAGGGTATGGGTATCTTTATGGATGGTTCCAGTTCAGGTGATGGGCCTGGGTATTACAGATATGAGTATGAGGAAACCTACAGGATTGTTGCCCCACATTTTAGAACGGAGGATTTGGTGGTTGTTGAACAGGAACCACCACTCCAAGATTATTTAGAACTTGGCCCTCGCAGCGGTGATGAGTTTGTATGTTATCCTACGGACCATTCCATTAGGCTTATACTCAATGATACAGAAGAATTGGATGGAAATGGATATACTAACTTTAATGTCCGTTTCATCAGTAGGGAAAGTTATATCCTAGCCCATAGATATAGTATTTTGGTTCGGCAGTATGTACAATCGAAGGAAGCCGACAGCTTCTATTCCATACTTCAAAATTTTTCTAGTTTGGAAAGCCTGTTCTCCCAGATTCAACCTGGATATTTGTCAGGGAATATTTTTTCTCAAGAAGATCGAAATGAAAAGGTTTTAGGCTATTTTGGTGTGGTTTCGATAGATGAAAAACGTATATTTTTTAATTACGTGGATTATTTTCTAGGAGAACCGTTACCGCCATATGTCAACCCTTGTCGCTATACTGCACCCTGTGGAGTGATTGATTTGGTTAGATATAATGAAGTGAAATATATTAAACCCAATGAGGGGGAAATTCGAGGGGGTTGCGTAGGTCCCCACATAACAGTGCCCCGTGTATGTGGGGACTGTACGGCACTGGGACCATCCGAAGTACCTGAGTTCTGGACAGATTAAAATAAAGACTATGAAAAACAGCTATATCCTTGCAGTCTTCCTTTTGTGCATCACCCAAAATGTACTATTTGGCCAGTCCAATGCGCCACTGTTGCAATCCATTCCCCAAGAAAGTGTCTATGTCCATTTCAATGAGTCCACACTGTTTACGGGTGAGAAACTGTTATACAAGTTCTATGGATTGGACAATGCCACCAAAAAGCTGACTGCCATCAGTACGGTTGGATATGTATCTTTAGTCGATAAAAATGGAGAAGCTGTTTTCTCGCATAAATTACGGCTGGATTCTGGATCAAGTTCTGGAGACTTTTTTCTGCCCGTTTCGCTTTCCACTGGACCCTATAAATTAGTGGGCTATACCCAATGGATGCAAAATTTTGGTCAAGAGAGCTTTTTTCAGGCCGATGTTTACATCATAAATCCATACCAGGCCATACCAGAGGCTTATTTGGAGAAAGCTGTTGATTCGCTTCAAAAGACTCCTTTGGAAAATGAAAATCGTAATAGCGTTGAACAATCAACGGATAGCCCCTTTGTAAATGTACTTTTGGATAAAGGGGCTGTTGGAAAGCGCGAGAAAGTGGTAATTGCCATTGAAGGCGCAAATGATTCATCGTTGGAGGGTAACTTCTCTATTTCGGTAAAGAAGAAGAGCGCTGTTTCCTTTGGAAATACTTTGTCTTCTGTGGCCTTTTTACAAAACTTAAATAGAAATGGAGGTAAAACGGGCATGGGAACTACAAAAGATTTGCATATTCCAGAGATCAGGGGAGAAGTCATTTCCGGAACTATTTTGGACAAGGAATCCAAGGTGCCTACTGAAAACCAAAGAATTGTGCTGTCTTTGCCCGGGGATGCATTTCTTTTTAAGGTGGCAACCTCCGATAGTGAAGGCAGGTTTAGCTTTATTTTAGATAGAAAATATGATAATAGTGAGGCAGCTCTTCAACTGCTGACCGGGGATATGGATCAATATGAGATTAATTTAGATCCAAAACTGGAAGAGTATGACAATTTGACTTTTCCAGAGTTTGTCATTCCACAAGTTTTGGAGAATTCCATTTTGCAGCGAAGTGTTCATAATCAGATTGAAAATGCCTATGGTGAAGTAAGGTCAGATTCCGTTATTCGTGCAGAAGACACGGCCCCTTTTTATAGGAATTTGCCCATCGTTTACGATTTGGATGCCTATACTCGCTTCAATACGCTTGCGGAAACTATCATTGAAGTCACGGATCACCTTTCCATTAAGACCCTGAATGATGGAAACAGGATTTTTGAAGTACGTCCTAGCTTTGGACTGCCCAATGATAATCTTTCAGCAGCGGTTTTTGTGGATGGGCTATTCCTTAAAAAACATGAGGATTTTATGGGATATAGTGCCAAAAAAATAAAATCCATTAGTTTCTCAAGGGATGATGTGATGATTGGCTCGCAAGCTTTCCAAGGTATTCTCCATTTCAAAACCCTGGAGGGGGACTTTCATCAGGATTTTTATGCACCTGATATCAAAAACATTGAATTGTTCAAGCCAGAATTACAAAAAAAATATTTTAATCAAGAGTATGCAGAGCAGGGTGGTCAAGCGCGTACTCCGGATTTCAGACACCAATTGCTTTGGATCCCCAATTTGAATTTATCCGAGGGAAAACAGGAGCTTATTTTTTATACTTCAGACGTAGCCGGAACCTATGAGTTGGTTCTGGAAGGGTTTACGTCAAACGGAAACCCGGTATCCGTCAAAAGGGAGTTGGTTGTTGAGTGAGATCGCTTACTTTTTCGTTCTCGTTTAACAAGAATTGTACTAAATGCTCATAAAAGTTTATGGAAGTGCCGTTTTTGGCATTGATGCCACAACCGTAGTGGTCGAAGTTAATGTGGACAAGGGGGTTGGCTACCATTTGGTAGGCCTCCCGGACAACGCCATTAAGGAAAGTAATTATCGTATTGCCGCTGCGCTTCAAAATATCGGCTACAAAATTCCCGGTAAAAAGATTACCATCAATATGGCACCGGCTGATTTGCGCAAGGAAGGTTCTGCCTATGATCTTACCTTGGCCTTGGGTATTTTGGCCGCTTCCAATCAAATCAATTCAGAAGAGATAGGCGATTATCTCATTATGGGCGAATTGTCCTTGGATGGAAGTCTTCAACCTATAAAGGGAGCCCTGCCCATAGCTATCAAAGCCAAGGACGAGGGTTTTAAGGGGTTTATTCTGCCTAATGAAAATGCCAAGGAAGCCGCTGTTGTGGAAGATTTTAAAGTGTACGGTGTAGATAATATCAAAGAGGTCATTGACTTTTTTGATTCCGGGATGCCTTTGGTTGAGACCCAAGTGGATACCCAAGAGGAGTTTAATGAACAATCGGGTCATCCTGAATTCGACTTTTCTGATGTTCGGGGCCAAGAAAGTATAAAGCGCTGTATGGAAATAGCCGCAGCTGGTGGGCATAATGTCATTTTGATTGGCCCACCAGGGGCTGGAAAGACCATGTTGGCCAAGCGATTACCTTCTATTTTGCCACCCATGACTTTACAAGAAGCTTTGGAAACAACCAAAATTCACAGCGTTGTGGGTAAGGTAAAAAATCGGGGATTAATGAGCCAACGGCCTTTTCGAAATCCGCACCATACCATTAGCGCGGCAGCTTTGGTGGGAGGAGGGAGCTATCCCCAACCCGGGGAAATTTCGTTATCGCACAATGGGGTGTTGTTTTTGGATGAACTCCCCGAATTTGAACGTCGGGTTTTGGAGGTGATGCGGCAACCCATGGAAGATAGGGAGGTGACCATTGCGCGGGCCCAATATACCATAACCTATCCCAGTAGTTTTATGTTGGTAGCCAGTATGAATCCCAGCCCAAGTGGTTACTTTAATGACCCTGATGCTCCGTTGACTTCTTCGCCAACCGAGATGCAACGGTATTTAAGCAAGATTTCCGGTCCGTTGTTGGATAGGATAGATATTCATATTGAAGTGACCCCGGTTCCCTTTGAAAAGCTATCAGATGAACGAAAAGGGGAGGGTAGTGTCGTTATCCGGGAACGGGTCATAAGGGCTAGGAAAATCCAATCGGAGCGATTCTCACAGCTGAATGAGTTGCATTATAATGCACAAATGGGCACAAAATTGATACGAAAGTATTGCCCCTTGGATGAAGATTCCAAGGAATTATTGAAGAATGCCATGCAACGCTTGAATCTTTCCGCACGGGCCTACGACCGCATTTTAAAAGTATCGCGAACCATTGCTGATTTGGAGAATGTGGATGAAATCAACACGAGCCATATTTCCGAAGCCATTCAATATCGAAGTCTGGACCGTGAAGGCTGGCTGGGGTGATGAAAGGTTATTTTACCTTTTTTATGCCGAAAACACCTAGGTACAATAGTTTGCTATATTATCATATAGCCTGTAAAGTATGTTGTCCTTTTAGTACAGATTGCAAGATTATTCCAATAAGTTCCACTCTTCTTCAGTTGCTTTGGATTTCTGATATTCCATTACCAGCAACCAAGCGTTATCACGTTTTATCAGTAGGGCATTAAAATGGACGAAATGCTTTGGGCTTTCGTCACCAGTCCCATTATTGGATTGGAACGCAAAAATTCCTGTTTCATGTGCGGTCGTTTCGTCACCTACCCGCTGTGAAAAACGGAACTCCACACTATTCTGTGTTTTTCCTGTCTTGGTGTCTATGAAATCTTGCTTCCAGTGTTCTAGCGCCTTTGCAATGGGTACAGATGCTTTGTTTTCTCCAGTTGTAAATACAACAACCGCATCTTCATGGTAGGTAGCTTTATAGCCTTCAAAGTCTCCCTCATTTACAGTTCTGGAAACCTCAGCCCAAAAGTTATTTAGTTCCGCCAGTCTTAACGAATCATTTGGAGTTTCAATTTTACGGTTTGTATCGTTTTTAGGGTTACTCGCATTGGAAATTGTAATGCTTAGGGTAAGCATCAAAGTAATAACGATTCTAATGTTTTTCATATGTAAATTTAATTTTAGTCGAATCTTTTGATCAGATTATAGCAAAACACTATCATTTCCTTGTAATTGTCCTTGCTTATCTTCTCATCAATACCATGAAATCGGGTCATACTTTCTGGGCTGATTCGGATGGGGTAAAACCGATAGACATCATCCGAAACGTCATAAAAATATCGGGCATCCGTACCGCCACCAATCAATCCTGGAACTACAATCACATCTGGGAACACAGACCGAATGGTCTTTTCCAAGGTCTTGAATGCATCGGAATCAATTCCCGATACTGGGGATGGGTTGGTGACAAAACCCGCTTCCTCAACCTTGATTTTATCACTTATCACACTTTGAATATGCTCTTTTGTTGATGCAATCGTCTCTCCCGGCAAAATCCGAAAGTTGATAGTAGCTTCGGCAACCGTAGGAATCACATTGTCCTTAACCCCTCCGTTGATGATGGTCGGTGCCGTAGTGGTATGCGCATTCAAAGCCTCTAGAACAGGACCTTTGAACAGCCATGGATTGGCAAATGCCATTTTTTTGAAAAATGGAAGCTCCGCCCCCATATACTCAAATTGGTAGTCAATGGGTTTAACAAGTTTGTAGGGTAATTGGTTGTTTTCAAGGTCAACAATGGCCTTGGCAAGCATTCCAATGGTGTTCTCTTTGGGCGGAGCAGAACTGTGTCCTCCTGTGGTTTCAACTGTAAGTTTGAAAGAAGCATATCCTTTCTCGGCCAAATTCAGCATGGCTACGGTTTTATCGACTCCGGGAACTAAGTTTTCAGCGAGCAGACCGCCTTCATCCAAAGTCATAGCGGCATGGACTCCCTTGGCTTTTAAATGGGCCGCAATCTTGTTGGCACCATTGGACCCGCCAAGTTCTTCATCATGTCCAAAAGCAAGATAAATGGTACGCGAAGGCACAAAGGATTCACTCAATAATTTTTCCACAGATTCCATCAAAGCAATCAAAGAACTTTTATCATCCATAGTACCGCGACCTATAATGTGGGTGTCCGTAATGACACCTTCAAAGGGAGCTGCTTCCCAATCCTGCAACGTGGGTTGGTCCACAGGAACTACATCTTGATGCGACATCAGAATGATGGGCTTTTTGGATGGATCTGAACCTCTCCATGTATACAACAAACTGTATGTGCTGATTTTCTCAAGGCTTAAATTTTCATGCGTCAATGGAAAAGTCTCCTTTAAAAACCGGTGAAACCCATTAAAGGCTGTGGAATCAGGGATAGCCTCTTCGCTATGCGAAATGGTAGGGTATTGTATGGCCTTGGAGAGATTTTGATAAATAGTTTCTAGGAATTGGACTTCAGTGAGGGGTTCAGGTTCCACTTGTTTGGAGGTCAATGATAGGGTGTTGAATACTAAAATAGCAGCTAGTACTATAATGATAGCAAGAAGGGTAAGTAGTATTTTTTTCATGGAGGTTGGTTGGTGGTTTGGTTATTGAATTTCTAATGTACCCTGGTCAAACATACATTAATGCCCTACAAATTATATAAATTTTTAGTTGGTCGACATAAAAAATGGTAAGATTAAGAAAATGACAATTTTAGCCATGATTTCGGGAAAAAAAAGGAAATCGATTGCAATAATTGAATTAGAAGTGTAAAAAATACGTTAAACATTGCTAATCAATCGTTTATTGATTCTTTTATGAAATACTTTTGCGCTCGTTTTTTAATAGTTCAGGGAATGCAATGTGTTGAATTGAATCCTGCTGGGAATTTTGACCCGTGGGAACAGGAGAAGATTGATGAGTTGCTGCATCAGGAAATTACACAATCGTTGAGTGACCGATTGGTGTTTGAAAATGAAAGTGTAAAACTATGGGAATTATGCTTAATTTCCGGGGAACGTCTTCCCTTTAGAAGACATAATACCAACTATGGTTGGGTCTGTACTACAGGAGGCTTGGTTTTGACCCGCTATGGGAACGGGAAAATTGACATGATCAAGTTAGACCCTGGAGATACCCAATATTTTGAGAACAGGGGCAAAGACTACGTGAATGACCTTGAGAATATTGGCGAGGAAGCTCTAGTCATCAATATTCTGGAATACAAAGAGACCAAACTGGACAAGCGATTGCAGCTTTGCGATTAAATGGCTTTTATATTCGCCTTTAATCCAGATATGATGCCCAAAATATTCTGTACGGTATCATCTAAATAATACTTTATGGCCAAGTGGGGAATCCTAACTGTGGTAAACCCATTTTTAAAGGAATGCATGGCATCTTCTAAATCGCTTATGGCCTGCTCATGCGTAATCATATTGTAATCTTTGTCAATTTCAATATTGAGCTTAACTCTTGAAATGGCAATGTCAACAGATTTCTTTCCATCCCACCATTCCAACATGGGGTAGGCACCGGCTTCTTTTAGCGCATAAAATAGTTGAATGGCTTCTAGCGGAGTATTGTTATCTAGAATGACTTTTTTTATCAGTCGTGTATGTCTTTCGCAAAGTTGAACACCCAAAGAATCCATAGATTCTTTATGTTGCTGATGTCCAATACTTTTCTCGCAATCCTTACATGTCATAAGTATTTGTCAAGTTTAAGGTCTAGTATGATTTGGGACTATTATAACTTCTGTTTTTTTGTATTCGTATAAAAACTCGATGTAAAACATCCCACTTTTAGACGAAATGCATTTTTTTGGATGAAATACATTATTTATCCTAATATCCTCTTAAATTCAAACCCTAAAACCAACCGAAATTATGCTCAAAAAAATAGGTCCGGGCGTATTGGTGGCCGCTGCTTTTGTGGGTCCAGGGACCCTTACCATGTGTACATTGGCTGGAGCGCAGTTCGGATATGCCTTGATTTGGGCTTTGTTGATATCGGTTTTGGCAACAATAGTGCTTCAAGGTATGGCAGGCAGAATAGGGGTGGTTGCCCAAACAGGCCTTGTGGATGTCGTTCGCACTGAACTCAAAACGCCTTGGATTAAAAAGTTAGTGGTTATTGTCGTTCTTTCTGCCATTCTTATTGGAAATGCAGCCTACGAAGCAGGAAACATTGGAGGCGCTACACTTGGATTGGAGCAACTCTTTCCAAACACCATTATGGTTTCGTTTTACCCTGCCCTAATTGGGATTTTCATTTTCTTATTGTTGTGGTTCAGTGGTTATAAGATTCTAGAACGGGTTTTTGTTGGACTTGTAGGTGTCATGGGGGTGAGTTTTTTAATTTGTGCTATCATGACCAAACCTTCTATTGCTGCTATTTTAAAAGGCGCGTTTGTGCCTACTATGCCTGAAGGCGGACTTTTTACCGTCATTGCCTTGGTAGGGACCACTGTTGTACCTTATAATCTTTTCCTTCATGCCTCCTTGGTAAAACAAAAATGGAAATCGAGTAAGGAATTACAAACCGTAAAATGGGACACCATAATTTCCATTGCTTTGGGCGGATTGGTCTCCATGGCCATTTTAGTAACAGCGGCATCCGCACCCATAGACAATATTAACAACGCTTTGGATATGGCCAAAGGCTTGGAACCGCTCTTTGGGAAAATGGCGGTATATTTTATGGCCTTAGGCTTGTTGGCAGCGGGAATCACCTCGGCGATAACGGCTCCGCTAGCCGCAGCTTTTGTGGCCAGTAGCTGTTTTGATTGGGGTGGAAACATGGAAGACAAGAGATTCAAGATGGTTTGGGCGATTGTACTTTTTTGTGGGGTATTCTTTTTGTCTTTTGACATTAAACCCATTGAGGTCATACAATTTGCACAAGTGGCCAACGGATTGTTGTTGCCGATTATGGCTATCCTATTATTATGGATAGTGAATAGAAAAACGGTAATGGGAGAACATCGAAATACGTTGATTCAAAATATATTGGGATTTGCTATTGTGGGGTTTGCCATCTTTTTGGGCGTTAAAAGCATTCTCAAAGTAATGGGTGTGTATTGATGAAAAGGTGGATAATAGATATCAATTGTGATGTAGGCGAAGGTGTGGGGAACGAGGCCGAAATTTTTCCTTTTATCAGTTCATGCAATATTGCCTGTGGCGGACATGCCGGTGATGTCGAAACCATGACTCAAATTGTACAACTGGCCCAACAACATGATGTAAAAATAGGTGCGCATCCTTCCTACCCAGACCGAGTGAATTTTGGAAGGCAGGTTATGGATATATCAAAAAAGGAATTACAAAAGAGCATTCAAAAGCAACTAGAGGACTTTGATACCATTCTTGCAGAAGAACAAGTAAAGTTGCATCACATCAAAGCACATGGCGCTTTGTACAATCAGACTGCAAAAGACAAGGATTTGGCAAAAACCTATCTAGAGGCCATTCAGAAATATAAAACCAGAACGTTGTTGTATATTCCCTATGGTTCAGCGATTGCAGAGATTGCCTTGCGGCAGGGTTTCACTATTTGGTATGAAGCCTTTGGGGACAGAAACTATAATAGTGATTTAAGTTTGGTGAATCGAAAACAGGACGATGCCCTAATCGAAGAGCCCGAACAAGTGTTAAGGCATATTCTTCCCATCATAAAAGAAGGTCATGTAAAGGCAGTTTCTGGCGAGTTTGTCAAAATTGAAGCAAAAACCCTTTGTATCCATGGCGATACCCCTTCCGCATTAGAAATATTAATGTATCTTTCCCAAGAATTATCCAAACACGAGGTGCAATTACTACAGTGAAAAGTTACCCCATAAGCATCAAACCCTTTGGTGAGCGAGCCGTTCTAGTGGAATGGCCCAGCAAGGTAGAGGTGTCCATTTTGGCTGATATCCTCGATTTCATGGATGCATTTAAGGAACTAAAACTTCCCGGATGGGAAATGTCCGTTGCCTACAATTCCCTAACCATGGTGTGCAACGATGAACATTTGGACTTTGACAACATTAAAAGGATCATTTTAGAATGCCATGAAAAGCAGGCGTCTTCCAAGACCAAGCGGGTTCAACACTTATGGAGAATCCCTGTTTGTTACGATGCTGAATTCGGCATTGATTTGGAGGAAGTCTGCAAAACCCTAAAGCTATCTCAAGAGGAGCTTGTCAAACAGCATACATCCCATCAATATATTGTATATGGAATAGGATTTTTACCCGGATTCATGTATTTGGGAGGGTTGCCATCATCTTTGGAAATTCCCAGACGGGCAGAACCACGGCTTCAAGTGGCCAAAGGCTCTGTAGGATTGGCGAGTAAGCAAACTGGGATATATCCGCAAGATTCACCGGGCGGATGGAACATTATTGGCAATTGCCCAATTCCCCTTTTCAATCCAAGTTTAAAAGATCCCTGTTTTGTGAAGGTAGGGGACAAGATACAGTTTCAACAAATATCCAAGGCCGAGTATAATCTGCACAAGATTGAAGGCGAAGTGGGAATTTATAAACCAGAAAAAGTGTTGTTGAATGCTTAAGGTGCTAAAGTCAGGTTTTTTCATCACCATTCAGGACTTGGGCCGATTTGGCCATCGAGATATTGGTGTTCCCATTTCAGGCGCCATGGACGTGGAATCTGTAAAGAAGGCCAATCTTTTGCTGGAAAACGACCCCAACGATGCCGTTTTGGAAATAACGATGATGGGTCCAAAGCTACAATTTGAAGAACCCACGGCCATCAGCCTTTCAGGAGCACACCTTGAGCCCAAATTAAACGATGTTGCCATTGAAAACCATCAAGTGGTGCAGGTTTCAAAAGGGGATATCCTGTCTTTTGGGAAGTTAAAAGATGGATTCAGAGCCTATTTGGCCGTAAAAGGAGGGTTTCAAACCGAAAAGGTGTTGGACAGTCGTTCACAATATTTTCCAGTGACCAAGAAAAAGCGGGTTAAGGATGGGGATGAAATACCGTATGAGGAATCAACTTCGTACAAACCACTAATCTCCGAAGTGAAAATTGAGGACCATTTTCTCACCGATGAATTGGAAGTGTTCAAAGGGCCAGAGTTTGCTCTTTTGACAGACAAACAATTGGCTGGGATTTTCTCGAAACCCTTTGCCGTTTCCAAGGCAAATGATAGAATGGCGTATCAGCTCAATGAGCTTATTGAAGAGCATTCCCATTCCATGCTCACCTCAGGAACGTTGCCTGGCACGGTTCAGCTTACCCCTGCTGGCCGGTTGATTATCTTAATGAAAGATGGTCAGACCACTGGTGGATACCCTAGGATTCTACAACTTTCTGAAGCAGCCATCTGCGTTTTGGCTCAGAAAAAAGCGGGAGATTCCCTTTCCTTTAAATTGCTTTAAATTTTTACCTCTTTTGAAATTTATTTTTTGTAACATTGGGGTATGAAAAGAAGTATCCTAGTCAACGGTGTCGTCATTATTGTTCCAAATTTGGAGTGATACAAGTCGTGCTGTTGTTGGAGAAAGGCCTGTATCAAATTTGATACAGGCCTTTTTCGTTACGAATAAAAATAAATGAATATTGGATTTTGAATTAACCTAAGTACTTGAATTACAGTAATTTAATATGATTATTTTTTAAATGGATTTAAACCGCCCGAAACTGTTAAAAATATGGGCCTTTTTAAACATTTATCTTTGAATAACAGATTAAATTCAACGGAATTCTGTATTTGAATGAAATTTTACAATGGAATTGAACAAGTTTAGCAAAACTGTGACCCAAGACCCTACGCTACCTGCTGCACAAGCCATGTTGCACGCGTTGGGATTGACGGATGAAGATTTACAAAAACCGTTTATAGGAATTGCCAGTACAGGTTACGAAGGCAACCCCTGTAACATGCATTTGAACAAACTGGCACTCGATGTCAAGCGAGGGGCAGAGGCTTCCAACTTGGTCGGGCTTATTTTCAATACCATTGGCGTGAGTGATGGTATCTCCAACGGCACCCCCGGAATGCGTTACTCGCTTCCATCCAGAGACATTATTGCAGATTCCATGGAAACTGTGGTTCAAGCCATGAGCTATGATGGACTTGTGACCGTTGTAGGGTGCGATAAGAATATGCCAGGTGCCTTAATGGCGCAACTGCGTTTGAACCGACCTTCCATTTTGGTATATGGCGGAACCATCGCTCCAGGCTGCCATAAGGATAAAAAATTGGACATTATTTCCGCTTTTGAAGCCTATGGACAACGCGTAGCAGGGACCATTGATGAAACAGAGTTCAAAGAAGTGATTCACAAGGCTTGTCCCGGGGCAGGTGCTTGTGGTGGAATGTATACCGCCAATACCATGGCATCTGCTATTGAAGCTATGGGAATGTCTTTGCCGTTTAACTCGTCCATCCCTGCTGTAAATGCCAAAAAAGGAGCGGATTGTGAGGCTGCTGGTGAAGCGATGCTACACTTGTTACGAGAGGATATCAAACCTCGTGACATTGTAACCAAGAAATCCTTGGAAAATGCTTTCCGATTGGTAACGGTGCTGGGCGGCTCTACCAATGCAGTGCTGCACTTTATGGCCATTGCCCATGCTGGTGATGTAGACTTCACCTTGGAAGACATCACCCGAATCAGTGAAAGCACACCCTTGTTGGCCGATTTAAAACCTAGCGGAAAGTACTTGATGGAAGACCTGCACAAAGTGGGTGGTGTTCCAGCAGTGTTAAAATATATGTTGAAGGAAGGCATGTTGCATGGCGACTGTATGACCGTGACCGGAAGAACTTTGGCGGAAAATCTATTGGATGCCCCAGATTTGGTGGAAGGGCAGGATATCATCCGAAAGAAAGACCAACCCATCAAAGAAACGGGTCACATCCGAATCCTTTATGGAAATTTGGCCACCGAAGGTGCTGTCGCAAAAATCACTGGAAAAGAAGGATTGGAATTTACCGGAACTGCACGCGTGTTTGATAGCGAAACAGCCGTTAACGAAGGAATTCACACAGGAAAAGTACAAAAAGGTGATGTAGTGGTCATTAGGTATGAAGGTCCGAAAGGTGCTCCCGGTATGCCGGAAATGTTGAAACCTACATCTGCCATTATGGGTGCTGGTTTGGGGAAAGATGTCGCTTTGATTACCGACGGACGTTTCTCCGGAGGTTCCCACGGTTTTGTGGTTGGCCACGTTTCTCCGGAAGCCCAAGTGGGTGGAGGTATTGCCTTGGTGAAAGATGGGGATGAAATCACCATCGATGCCGTGAACAATACCATCAACATCAATATTTCAGACGAAGAGCTGGAGCAACGAAGAAAAGAATGGAAACAACCTGAGTTGAAAATCAAATCAGGAAGTCTATATAAATACGCAAAAATGGTATCATCAGCATCCAAAGGCTGTGTTACCGATATGATATAATTTATTAAAGTTAAGGGTGTATTTCCCTAAAATATACGCTTATGGAAACATTGAAAGCACAAAAGAAAGACAAGAAAAAGAGCACTGCGATACGTATCACCGGTGCTGAGGCAATCATACATTGTTTGTTGGCGGAAGGGGTTGATTTGATTTATGGATACCCCGGAGGAGCCATCATGCCTGTGTATGATGAGCTATATAAATTTCAGGATAAATTGACCCATATCCTCACGAGGCACGAGCAAGGGGCCACCCATGCTGCTCAAGGGTATGCGCGGGTTAGTGGTAGGGTAGGTGTGGCCATGGCCACTTCCGGTCCAGGTGCCACAAATTTGGTGACTGGTATTGCTGATGCCCAAATAGATTCCACCCCGATGGTATGCATTACCGGACAGGTAGCGCGGCATTTGTTGGGCTCTGATGCCTTCCAAGAAACGGACATCGTTGGAATTTCCACCCCAGTGACCAAGTGGAATTATCAGATTACCCGTGCT
Organism: Allomuricauda sp. CAU 1633; assembly: GCF_017313225.1. Lineage (GTDB taxonomy): Bacteria > Bacteroidota > Bacteroidia > Flavobacteriales > Flavobacteriaceae > Flagellimonas. The sequence continues at coordinate 48,602 of NZ_JAFLNE010000004.1, forward strand.
GAGGAAATCCCTGAGATCATGGCGAAGGCGTTTTATATTGCCAAGTCGGGCAGACCGGGTCCAGTTTTGGTTGACATAACCAAAAATGCCCAGTTTGATGAGTTGGATTTTGTGTATGAGAAATGTACTGGGGTAAGAAGCTATAAACCAGCTCCCGAACCAGAGTTGAGCGCCATTGAAAAAGCCGCCGAATTGATTAACAACGCCAAAAAGCCCTATATCGTTTTTGGACAAGGCGTGATTTTAGGTGAGGCAGAAGAACAGCTTAAAGCGTTGGTTGAAAAAGCAGGCATTCCAGCCGCGTGGACTATTTTGGGACTTTCCGCAATGGATACCGACCACCCATTGAATGTGGGCATGGTGGGTATGCATGGAAATTATGGCCCCAACGTCTTGACTAATGAATGCGATGTGCTTGTTGCCATTGGTATGCGCTTTGATGATAGGGTAACCGGAAATTTGGAAACTTATGCCAAGCAGGCCAAGGTCATTCATTTTGAGATAGACCCAGCCGAAGTCAATAAGAACGTAAAAGCGGATGTTGCCGTTTTAGGGAATGCCAAGGAAACCTTGGAACTACTATTGCCTTTGGTAAACAAAAATGAGCATAAGGAATGGTTGGCCGAGTTTGAAGCAAAACACAAAATCGAGTATGATACATTAATCGAAAAAGATATATACCCCACCAAGCCTGGACTTACCATGGGTGAGGTGATTGAGCAAATTAATGTGGCTTCAAAACACAAAGCAGTTATTGTGTCTGATGTGGGTCAGCACCAAATGATAGCCTGTCGATATGCTAAATTCAAACAGACCAAAAGTAATATTACTTCTGGTGGTTTGGGTACTATGGGATTTGCACTTCCAGCGGCCATTGGAGCCAAAATGGGCGCCATGGACCGTGAAGTGGTGGCAATTATCGGAGATGGTGGGTACCAAATGACCATTCAAGAGCTTGGGGTTATTTTTCAACATAACCTTCCTGTAAAAATTGTGGTGTTGAACAACGATCACTTGGGAATGGTACGCCAGTGGCAAGAACTTTTCTTTGAAAGACGTTACGCTTCAACGGTAATGACCAACCCGGATTTCGTAAAAATAGCCGAAGGTTATCACATCAAATCCAGAAGGGTAGTGGAACGTTCAGAATTGAAAGATGCCGTGGAAGAAATGATGGCTTCCAAAGACCCTTATTTCTTGGAAGTTCGGGTGGAGAAGGAAGATAATGTATTCCCCATGGTTCCAACAGGAGCTTCTATTTCCGATATCATATTAAAATAATAAGATTTGATTCGCACAGCGTTGCAGTTAAAATAAAATAAGCATGGAAAAACAGTGGTTTACCATTTCGGTTTACTCCGAAAATCATGTGGGATTGCTAAACAGAATATCAGGAATATTCTTAAAGCGACACATCAATATAGAAAGTTTAAATGTTTCAAAATCAGAGATTGATGGAGTTTCTAAATTCACAATCGTAATTTACTCTACTGAAGACTGGGCCATCAAGATTGTCAATCAAATTGAGAAGCAGGTAGAGGTCATCAAGGCCTACTACCATACGGATGATGAAACCATTTATCAGGAGTCGGCCTTGTTCAAAGTTGCCTCCCATTTGTTGTTCGATGAACGTCAAATTCAAAATATCATCAAAGAGCACCATTCCCAGATTGTCACCGTAAGCCGTGAATTTTTCGTTTTGGCAAAAACAGGTCGCAGACATGAGATTGACGAAATGCACGAGGCGCTGGAACCCTATGGCATCATGCAGTTTGTGCGTACGGGAAGAATCGCTGTGAGTAAAGATGCGATGCCCATCACCAATATTTTAGCAGAATTTCAAAATCAATAAATAGTAAAATCACATACAAAAAATGGCAAATTACTTCAACACACTATCGCTTCGTGATCAATTGACCCAATTGGGAAAATGTAGGTTTATGGACCCCAGCGAATTTGCTGATGGTGTTACCGCTTTAAAAGGCAAGAAAATTGTAATTGTGGGCTGTGGCGCACAAGGCTTGAACCAAGGTTTGAACATGAGGGATTCCGGATTGGATATTTCTTATGCATTGCGTGCAGCCGCCATAAAAGAGCAGAGACAATCCTTTAAAAATGCCAGCGAAAACAATTTCACCGTTGGTACGTATGAAGAGTTGATTCCTACTGCAGACTTGGTCATCAACCTTACTCCGGACAAACAACACACCAATGTTGTGGGTACTGTTATGCCATTGATGAAGAAAGGGGCTACCTTGTCGTACTCCCACGGATTCAATATTGTGGAAGAGGGAATGCAGGTTCGTGAGGACCTTACCGTAATCATGGTGGCACCAAAAAGTCCAGGTTCTGAAGTGCGTGAAGAATACAAAAGAGGTTTTGGAGTACCGACCTTGATTGCCGTTCACCCAGAAAATGACCCAGAGGGAAAAGGTTTGGAACAGGCCAAAGCATACGCTGCTGGGACAGGTGGTGATAAGGCGGGTGTGTTGGAATCTTCCTTTGTTGCTGAAGTAAAGTCAGATTTGATGGGTGAGCAGACTATTCTTTGTGGTTTGTTGCAGACAGGGTCTATCCTTTCCTTCAATAAAATGATTGAAAAAGGTGTTGATACCGGATACGCCTCTAAATTGATTCAATACGGATGGGAAACCATTACAGAGGGATTGAAACAAGGAGGTATTACCAATATGATGGACCGTTTGTCCAATCCTGCCAAGATCAAGGCTTTTGATTTGGCTGAAGAATTGAAAGAAATCATGCGTCCGTTGTTCCAAAAGCACATGGATGATATCATGAGCGGTCATTTCTCCAAAACCATGATGGAAGATTGGGACAATGGCGATAAAAACCTATTGGATTGGCGTGCTGCTACAGGAGAAACTGCTTTTGAAAAGACTCCTGCTGGCGATGTGTCCATTTCAGAACAAGAATACTACGATAATGGGGTGTTGATGGTCGCTTTTGTAAAATCTGGGGTTGAATTGGCCTATGAGACCATGACGGAATCCGGAATCATTGGCGAATCTGCGTACTACGAGTCACTTCATGAAACGCCTTTGATTGCCAATACCATCGCTAGAAAGAAATTGTTCGAGATGAACCGAGTAATTTCAGACACCGCTGAGTATGGTTGCTACTTGTTTGATCATGCTTGCAAGCCTTTGTTGACCGATTTCATGAAGAAAATCGAAACTGATGTTATTGGTAAGCATTTCGGCGAAGGAAAAGACACCGGTGTGGACAACATTAAGTTGATTGCGGTTAATAAAGCTATCCGTGAGCATGACGTTGAGGTCGTTGGTGCACGGTTGCGTGCTTCCATGACCGCCATGAAGCCCATCGGATAAAACAAACCCATTGGCCCCATGGATAAAGCAGTGGACATGTATTTTCCACAAATAGCGGATATTTATCAGGCAGCAAAAACGATTCGGCAAGTTGCTGACGAGACGCCATTGCAGCAAAGTATCCGCTATTCCAAAAAATATGGGGCCAATATCCTTTTAAAACGAGAGGATTTGCATCGCGTTCGTAGTTATAAGATTCGCGGAGCATACAATAAAATCAGTTCGCTGACCCAAGATGAACTAAAAAAGGGAGTGGTCTGTGCCAGTGCAGGAAACCATGCCCAAGGTGTGGCCTTTGCCTGTAGCCATTTGCATGTGGAAGGGACAATCTACATGCCTGTCGTTACCCCAAAACAAAAAATTGACCAGACCAAAATGTTTGGCGGGGAATGGGTGAAAGTGGTGTTGGAAGGCGATACATTTGATGATTCCAACAAAGCGGCCCAAGCATTCTGTAAACAGGAAGGCAAGACCTTTGTACACCCCTTTGATGATGAAAAAATCATTGAAGGTCAGGCTACGGTGGGGTTGGAAATCCTACAGCAATCCAATGACCCCATCGATTATGTTTTTGCCGCGGTAGGAGGTGGCGGACTCGCTTCAGGGCTATGTGGCACATTTCAAGCACTTTCTCCTCAGACCAAAATCATTGGTGTGGAACCAGAAGGAGCACCTTCACTCAAAAAATCAATCGAAAAAGGGGAATTGGTCGAATTGCAGAACATTGATAAGTTCATCGATGGTGCTGCTGTCCAAAAAGTGGGGCAGTTGACGTTCCCGATTTGTCGAGACCATCTCTATCAAGTATCTACCGTTCCCGAAGGGAAAGTATGTCAAACCATTTTAGACCTTTATAACCGTGATGCCATTGTGGTGGAACCTGCGGGAGCACTCACCATTGCTGTTTTGGATGATTATGCTGATGAGATTAAAGGGAAAAACGTGGTCTGCATCATCAGCGGGAGTAATAACGACATTACCAGAACCGCTGAAATCAAAGAGCGTGCGTTACTCTATGCCAACCTAAAGCATTATTTTATTGTTCGGTTTCCACAGCGTCCTGGCGCCTTAAAGGAATTTGTGGCCGACATTTTGGGACCAGATGATGACATCACCCACTTTGAATATTCCAAAAAATCGAGCAGGGAGAATGCACCTGCTGTGGTAGGGATTGAATTAAAGTCATCAGCCGATTTGGAACCCCTCATTCAACGAATGAAAGCCAATAACTTCTTTGGCGATTACCTGAACGATAAACCTGACCTGTTCCAATACCTCGTGTGATTGGTATAACAAATTTTCAATCGTTTGCGATTTTAAGCTAGTGTAAATGAGGTCGTTTTCACCTGTTTTTGTGTTAGCTTTGTACTATGTGAACGACGATTCACTTGGATAACACTCATAAAAACAACAACACATGCCAGCTACTGCAACAGCAATTCCCGAAGCACTTCAAATTACACAAGAAATCCATCAAAAAACCTATTTGGTAAATGGGGAGTTACGCAAATGGGAGGGAAATACCACTCCGGTAATTTCTACCATTTCTTCCACAGAGGACTATGCTCCTACAACCTTGGGAAGCATTCCCGATATGGGCGAGCCTGAAGCATTAGAGGCATTGGAGGCTGCTTTGGGAGCGTATGACCAAGGACAAGGGGTGTGGCCTACCATGAAAGTGAAGGACCGTATTGAATGTATGGAAGCATTCGTGAAGCGAATGGAGCAAAAACGGGAAGAGGTCGTGAAACTACTGATGTGGGAAATCGGCAAATCACAACCAGATTCCTATAAGGAATTTGATCGTACCGTTGAGTATATTTATGATACCATTGAAGACTATAAGCAGTTAGACCGTGATTCGGCCAAGTTTCAGAAGCACGATGGGGTATATGCCCACATCCGAAGAGGGCCTTTGGGAGTTGTTCTTTGTTTAGGGCCTTACAACTATCCACTCAATGAAACTTTTGCTTTGTTGATTCCGGCCATTATCATGGGGAACACCACCATATTCAAACCCGCCAAACACGGAGTACTTTTGATTACACCACTTTTGGAAGCATTCAGAAGCAGTTTCCCAAAGGGTGTGGTGAACATTATTTTTGGTAGGGGAAGAGCTGTGGCCGCCCCGATCATGAAAACGGGTAAGGTGGATGTTTTGGCTTTGATTGGTAACAGCAAATCGGCCAATGCGTTGCAAGAACAGCACCCAAAAAGTAACCGGCTTCGCTTGGTATTGGGGCTGGAGGCCAAAAACCCAGCCATTGTTTTACCAGATGCTGACTTGGACCTTACCATCAACGAATGTATTGCTGGAACACTTTCCTTTAACGGCCAGCGTTGTACTGCGCTTAAAGTGGTATATGTTCATGAGGACATTAAAGACGAGTTTTTAAAACGGTTTTCTGAAAAAGTGGACTCCCTTAAGTTTGGAAATCCATGGGAGAAGGGGGTAAGTCTAACTCCACTTCCAGAACCTGGGAAGCCAGCCTATATCCAAGAATTGTTGGATGATGCCCAAACCAAAGGCGCCAAAATAAAAAACAAAAAAGGAGGGAAGCATTTTGACAATTACATCTGGCCTGCGGTGCTTTATCCAGTAACTAAGGATATGCGGGTGTATGAAGAGGAGCAGTTTGGTCCCGTGATTCCGGTACTTTCTTTTAAAGATATTGAAGAACCTTTAGATGACATGGCTGAGTCCAACTATGGGCAGCAGGTTAGTCTCTTTGGAAAGGATGTATATACCCTATCTCCTCTGATTGATTCACTGGCCAATTTGGTGTGCCGGGTAAACCTGAACAGTTCTTGTCAACGTGGCCCTGATGTATATCCATTTACTGGCCGAAAGGATTCTGCGCAGTCCACCTTGAGTGTGCATGATGCCCTACGTTCGTTCTCTATCCGAACTTTTGTGGCGTTTAAGGACAATGAATTGAACACCAACACCATTGAGCAATTGATGGAAGCCAAAGTGAGTAACTTTTTGAGTACGGATTATATTTTGTAATAGAAATCTCAGACTGGGTGAACAAAATAAAAGCCTTGGGTTTTTCCCCAAGGCTTTTATTTATATTAAATACTATAATATGAGAAACAATATAATTAGTTAGGTGTGGAACGGGTATAGGAAATACTACCTCCACTTACCTGCCCCCATTCGGTGAAGGTAAGAGTTAGGTAAATATCCTCTTCTACTAGCCATACCCCCAATTCGGGGCCAACTATCACATCGCCTATAAAAACATCAGAACTACTTGGGTTTAGTGTAAAGTTATCAATAACATCACTTATTGTTTCCCCATTGTTCAACACTTGAATCATCGTAGCAATATTATTGAAACTGTAAAAATGAGTAGAATCTCCAAGATTTCCATAAAGGGCAAAATTTTCCCAAGAAGAGTTTGGGTAATTGCCCTGACCGGGATCCAAAATAGCCCATCTCACATCTTTAGTACCTCCGCTTGGATTAATTTCAGAGGCTTCCTTGACAGGAACAGCTCCTAATCCACCTCCATTCCAAAAGTCAAAAGCAAGATCCGATGTAAGTCCACTTGAATGCACGGCATCTTCTCCAAAAGTATCCTGCCACCATTGATAGTTATATAAAGGCCCTTTATTTTGGCGGGTAAAGACCACTTTTTCCGTAATATGGTCTTGATTTTCGGGGAGTGTCCAATCGGCATTGGCTGCTTTGGTGAATGTGATATCTGCTCCGGTCCAAATAATTGAAATGATTTCTTCTTCCCCGTCACAATCGCTATCAATTCCGTCATTCGGGTCATCTGTAGCCCCAGGGTGTATGGCGGCGTCTTCATCATTACAATCAGTATTGTCCAATACGTATCCGTTAATTTGGATGCAAGAACTTATGGATGTTTCAGGATCTCCGTAACCATCCTCATCAAAGTCCAGATAATATGTGACCTGAGTACAACCAGGGAATAACGCGGCGTTGTTGTCATCTGGATCAGTATTGGTGGTCACAAAACCGATGGGCTGTACACATGCACTCTGGGAGTTGGCGGCATCACCAAACCCATCACCATCAGCATCCATGTAATAGGTAATCTCTGTACACCCGGGGAATATGGCAGCATTGGTGTCGTCGGCATCCGTGCTGTTGGCCACATAGCCAGTGGGTTGGGTACAGGCTTTTTGGGAATTGGAAGCATCACCGAAACCATCATTATCGGCATCTTTGTAAAAAGTTGACTCTTTGCAGGGATCATCTTTGCTGCAAGAAGATAGCAAACAGAAGGAAGCCATAAGCAGCAGTGTGAATAAACTGTTTTTTTTCATAATTATGGATTTGTATTAATTCAATATTGAATCGTTCACCTTGTCAAGTGAAGCTATGTTGAAAACCAAATCTATATGCTATTAAAGAGTTACTTCACACCGAATTGACGAATGGCTGATTTCAATTGATTAATAAAAGCCAAAGTGAGCAACTTTTTAAGCACGGATTATATTCTATAGAAATAAAAGGGCCATCAAAATTTTTTGATGGCCTTTGTAATGGTTAGGTTGGAGAAATTTTTATTCAGATTGGTATACTTGCACGCGATCACCACTGTCTTCCTTTATTGAAATAGCCTCTTGGAGTCCTTTTAGGTAGTAATTTGAACTTCCCATTACCATCATTTTCTTATCTAAGTTTTCAACATCTGGAATATTGCTTAAATGGAGTTTTGCGGCTATCATATCGTCCAGGAGAAGCGAAGCGAGAGCAATGTTTGCGTTGAGTGCATCCTGTACATCAGGGTGATTGGATTTAGGGAGTTCTTTTTGCCACAGGATTACTGCAGATTCTAAGATGGGACGTATTTCCTCCAAAGTTTTCCGTTTTTTCTTGCTGAGTGCAGATAAGGAGTTTATAGCTTCCTCCGAAGCTTCTGCATGCTTATTGAATTGGTCATATTCTTTATCCTTAAAGACGAACATGGCACCATAAGCATCTTTTTGTTGAAAAAGGAAGTTGTTTTTCAAGATATTGCCTGCTTCTTGCATAAATGATTCTAAGATATCCGCTTCAAATCGTTTAATCCGATTGGTCAACAAACTTCTTTGTTTTTCTGGTTTCTTAGTGAGTTTCAGTTTTAACTTAAAAGCGGGGTTTAGTATGAAATGGCGAAGTCGCAATGTGGTGGTAGGTCCATCTGGGTCATCAATGTAATAAGGAATTTTTTTTTGAAGTATAGTTTTGCCTTGTGCGGTCTGTACGGTAAGAGTGGCAGATACATTAATTTCACCAAGAACAGCATCTTGATTGGAATAATCTATGGCTGTTGGCAGACTGTCAATGGTAAAAGTTTCGGTAACAAGTGTTATGGTGAAGTCTGGAGAAGAGTTGGTTCGATTGAACTTAGCATCACTTAGTTCCAAATAGTTTTTGGTCCATTTATTTAATGTGTCTTGCACAGCCTGTTGGTATAATAATTGACGTTTTTCGGGATTCTTTTCGGACACCTGTTGATTCCAATTGAGCTCATCCCAAAAGTCCATAGGATCTAAGTTTGTGTCAACAGCTATGGAATAGGCTTTTGTTTCATCAGGCAAATCTATAAGCGGGGCTATGGTGTAGGACCATCCCAAAGGGGTGGTTTTGGTCTTTATCTTTTTTTGCCCTATGATGAATAAAGGGGTGACCAATAATAGAGTGAATACAATTTTTTTCATAACAGGTTGTTTTTGAACACTTAACACCAAAAGTAATGGGAAGGGTATGGATGAACACCTGCTATTTGAGGGATGCTTTGTTTGGGTTGACGGATAGTCAATTATCAGTGAACAATGACCTGTTTGAATAACAAAACAATAAAAAGTCGCATAAAAAAAGCCCCGAAATGGGGCTTCAATATTGAAAGTTGGTTATTTGCGTTTAGATGTTGGCGGCGAGCCAATCTCCTACCTCACTGGTTTTGTAGGCTTTGCCACCTTCGGCAAGGTCTTCGGTCACCACACCTTCTGCAAGTGATTTATTTACCACGGCACGAATGGCATCTGCTTCGTCCTGTAAGCCAAAAGCGGTTTCAAACATCATGGCAGCGGACAATACAGTGGCTAATGGGTTGGCAATATCTTTCCCAGCTGCTTGTGGGTAAGAACCATGAATGGGTTCAAACAAAGATGTTTTCTCTCCCAATGAAGCAGATGGCATCAATCCCATTGAACCTGAGATTACTGAAGCTTCATCAGTCAAGATATCCCCAAAAAGGTTTTCGGTAATCAATACATCGTAGGAGTTGGGCCATTGGACTAAACGCATGGCTGTGGCATCCACAAACTCATAAGAAACTTCCACATCTGGATATTCCTTTTCCAATTTTTGAACAGTTTCTCGCCATAAACGCGAGGTTTCCAATACATTGGCTTTGTCCACGCAACACAGTTTTTTGTTGCGTTGTTGGGCCATTTCAAAGCCTTTACGGGCCAAACGCTCCACTTCAGAACGGGTGTAGGTACAGGTATCGTAGGCGGTGTTATCATTATCCTCCCGACCTCGTTTACCAAAGTAGATGCCTCCTGTAAGTTCACGTAAGAAAACCAAATCGGTTCCTTCAATTCGGTCCTTTTTTAAAGGCGATTTGTCAATCAAGGAAGGAAAGGTGAAGGTAGGGCGCACATTGGCAAAAAGCCCCAATTTTTGACGCATCTTCAACAAGCCTTGTTCTGGACGCACCTTTGCGGATGGGTCGTTGTCAAAACGCGGATGGCCAATGGCTCCAAATAGCACGGCATCGGCCGCTACGCAGATATCATGAGTTTCATCCGGATAGGGCTCTCCAACGGCATCAATGGCGGCAGCACCGGTCAAGGCGGGTGTCCAGGATATTTCATGTCCGAATTTGGCAGCAACGGCGTCGGATACTTTTACGGCTTGATCTATGACTTCGGGGCCGATTCCATCCCCGGCCAAAAGGGCTATGTTCAATTTCATGTATTCAGGTTATTCGTTTCTGGTATATTGTTTTTTAAACTAGGTTGAGCATTTTTTCGGTAGCTTTTATTGCGGATACCGTTTGGTCTGAATCCAAACCTCGGGTGGTAAAGTCCTTTTCCTTGGTTTGCCACGTGATTACGGTCTCGCAAAGGGCGTCCGAATTACTCCCTGGAGGGATTCGCACTGCATAATCTACCAATTTGGGCAATTCCCGATTCTCTTTTTTGTACACTTTTTTCAATGCGTTGATAAAAGCGTCGAACTGGCCATCTCCTTGGGCACTTTCCTCATAAATTTTACCTTCAATTTCAATGGAAAGGGTGGTGGAGGGTTTCAACCCTTTAGAGTGGGTCAGTACATAGGACTTTACAAACACCTTTTGCTGGTGGAGATTGCTATCCAATACATCTGAAATGATATAAGGAAGGTCATCTTTGGTGACCCGTTCCTTTTTATCACCCAGTTCGATGATGCGTTCGGTTACCTTTTTAAGCTCATCATCATTTAGGGTCAATCCCAACTCCTGAAGGTTCTTTTGGATGTTAGCTTTCCCCGATGTTTTGCCTAGGGCATATTTGCGCTTTCTTCCGAATCTTTCTGGTAGTAAATCATTAAAGTATAGATTCTTTTTACTGTCTCCATCTGCATGTATTCCAGCAGTTTGCGTAAAAACATTATCTCCTACAATTGGTTTGTTGTCAGGAATGCTGAAACCCGTAAAAGCAGACACCAATTTACTTACTTTATACAGAGAGGATTCCTTAACGCCGATGGTAACTTCAGGCAAAAAATCGTTGATGACGGCCACTACACTGGCCAAAGGAGCATTTCCGGCGCGCTCACCCATTCCATTTACGGTAAGGTGCAAACCATGACAACCTGCCTTGACCGCTTCCATGACATTGGCTACGCTAAGATCATAGTCATTATGCCCGTGAAAATCGAAATGGGTATCCGGATAACGCTCAATAATTTTCTTTAGGAAGTCTCCAGTTTCATTATGTGTTAACACCCCTAATGTATCCGGCAGTAAAATCCGTTTTAGAGGTTGGGAAGTTAGAAAATCCAAAAATTGGAAAACATATTCTGGGGAATTCCGCATTCCGTTGCTCCAATCTTCTAGATATACGTTGGTCTCAATGCCCAATTCCTGACCTTTGAGCACCACATTTTCAATATCCTTAAAATGTTGTTCAGGTGTTTTCTTTAACTGATGGGTCAAGTGATTTAAGGACCCTTTGGTCAATAGGTTTTGAACTTTAGCACCCGCTTCCTGCATCCATTTTAGAGAAACCCCATTGTCCACAAAGGTCAATACCTCCACTTTGGAAAGGTACCCTTCGGCAGCTGCCCATTCCGTAATGTTCTGAACGGCTTTCAATTCCCCTTCTGAGACTCGGGCAGAGGCCACTTCAATACGGTCAACTTTAAGTTCTTCCAAAAGCAATTTAGCCAAGGTGAGTTTTTCGGAAGCGGAGAAGGAAACCCCAGAGGTTTGTTCACCATCCCGTAGGGTGGTGTCCATGATTTCAATGGTGCGTGCTTTCATTTTTTGATGCCGTGTTCTACAGGCCTATTTTACAGTGGAGTGCTTTCTGCAAACTCCTCAATACCTTTTTTGATGTTCAATAGGTAATCGATATCATCAAAACCATTGAGCATGTTCTGTTTTTTGTATCCGTTGATTTCAAAGGGTTCACTTTCCCCAGTGGCCAAAATGGTGATTTTCTGCTCAGGCAGATTGACTTCCAATTCGGTATTAGGGTCAGCTTCAATAGCGGTGAAAATCTTGTCCAAAAATTCTGGACTCACTTGTACCGGAAGAACACCAATGTTTAAACAGTTTCCTCTGAAAATATCCGCAAAAAAGCTGGAGACCACGCATCTGAAGCCATAGTCATAAACAGCCCAGGCAGCGTGTTCTCTGGAAGAACCGGAACCGAAGTTTTTGCCACCGACAAGAATTTTTCCACTGTAAATGGGATTGTTTAGAACGAAATGTTCCTTCGGAGTTCCATCAGAATTGTATCGCCAATCACGGAAAAGATTGTCGCCAAAACCTTTACGCTCCGTTGCTTTTAGGAAACGGGCAGGGATGATTTGGTCGGTATCCACATTCTCAATCGGCATGGGTACCGCAGTACTTTTTAATATGTTGAATTTATCGTAAGCCATCTTTTCAATTTTCAGTTGTCAATTATCAATTAACAATGGTTAATTTTATTGCTAAGCAAATGCTTCTTCTTGCATGAGTTCCCTTGGGTCGGTCACCTTTCCGGTTACGGCTGCAGCTGCGGCCACCAATGGACTTGCCAAAAGCGTACGTGCTCCAGGACCTTGTCGCCCTTCAAAGTTTCGGTTGGAGGTACTTACGGCATATTTACCAGCGGGAATCTTATCATCGTTCATGGCCAAACAAGCGGAACACCCAGGTTCGCGAAGCTCAAAACCAGCTTCCTCCAAAATGTCCAGAATACCTTCTTCCCTTATCGCTTCTTCCACTTTGTGTGAACCAGGAACCAGCCATGCCGTAACATTATCGGCCTTTTTTCTTCCTTTTACAATAGAAGCAAAGGCTCTAAAGTCTTCAATTCTACCATTGGTACAGCTTCCCAAGAACACAAAGTCGATAGGTTTGCCCACCATGGCTTCACCTTCATTGTAATCCATGTATTCCAAGGATTTTTTAAAGGTGGCGACTGCACCATCTATAGTTTCAGCCATAGGAATGTTGTTGCTGATTCCCATTCCCATTCCAGGATTTGTCCCGAAAGTGATCATCGGTTCAATCTCGCCGGCCTCGAACGTGAGTTCTTTGTCGAATACGGCATCCCTATCGGAATACAAAGTTTTCCAATATTCCATGGCGGTATCCCAATCGCTGCCTTTTGGAGTGTACTCCCGACCTTGGATATAATCGAATGTGGTTTCATCTGGGGCAATCATACCGCCACGGGCACCCATTTCTATACTTAGGTTGCACACCGTCATACGTCCTTCCATCGACATATTTTTGAACACATCACCAGCATATTCCACAAAATACCCGGTGGCACCAGAAGTGGACAACTGCGAAATGATGAACAACGCTACATCCTTAGGGGTAACCGCTTTATTCAAAGAACCATTAATATTGATGCGCATCCGTTTGGGTTTGGGCTGCATAATGCATTGGGTGGAAAGCACCATTTCAACCTCACTAGTTCCAATCCCGAAGGCAATGGCACCAAAAGCACCGTGGGTTGATGTGTGGGAATCTCCACAAACGATGGTAGCCCCCGGAACTGTAATTCCATTTTCAGGACCAATCACGTGTACGATTCCATTTTTCTTATGTCCAAGTCCCCAATACGGAATATTGTGGGCGTTGGCGTTTTCTTCCAAAGCCTTTAACTGATTTGCGGACAATGGGTCTTGAACCGGCAAATGTTGATTTCGAGTTGGGGTATTGTGATCGGCAGTGGCAAAGGTGCGTTCTGGATACAGCACTTTAATGCCTCTGTTCTTCAATCCCAAGAACGCTACGGGACTCGTTACTTCATGTACCAAATGTCGGTCTATGAACAGTACATCTGGACCATTTTCAATATGTTGAACCACATGGGAATCCCATACTTTGTCAAATAGTGTTTTACTCATCTTCTGATTCAATAATTTGTAAGCAAACAAAGTTAAAATTTGATTTAAAACCTGTCCTCTTGTTGTCTGTAAAATTACGATGTTCAACCTCGATTTTCATGAAATTCATGGAAAGCTAACAAATGTACACCCCACATTTTCAAATATCACTTCGGGTCGATGTATTACCCTAATAATATATAGTAATACCTTGAATTTTAGGGAGGTATATTATTTTTTAACAAAGCCTGCTGTTTTTTAACATTGCTGTAACGTTGCCAGAACAACAACCTCCATACTTTAGAGAAATGCTACTCAATAACATATTCATTAATTAAATCAAACAACGAGCAATGAAAAAATTCTACACGGCCTTTTCGGCCACAATTCTAACAATGGTACTTTTCATGTCAAGTACCGTAACGGCACAATTGGACTTTCTCCCACAAGGAAGTCAATTGGCAAGTGTATCCCAGCGTATCGGTAATACTGATATCACTATTACATATTCGAGACCTAGTGTCAATGGTCGGGAAATTTGGGGAGCCTTGGTTCCTTATGGTATGAACAATCTTGGATTTGGAACGGCTACTGAATCTCCTTGGAGAGCAGGTGCCAATGAAAACACGGTGTTCAAGACCACACACGATCTTACCATTGGCGGAAAGACCCTTCCCGCCGGAAAATATGGTTTGCACATGATTGTGAACGAAGACAATACAGCCACGGTGATTTTCTCCAATAATCATGGCGCTTGGGGAAGTTATTTTTATGAGCCTTCTGAAGATGCGCTTCGGGTAGATGTGGAAACCAACGAAATTCCACATACGGAACTGCTTACCTATTCTTTTGATGAAGTTGGACCAAATTCTGCCGTAGCATCCTTGAAATGGGAGAAAAAGCAAATACCATTCACTGCTGAGACCGATGTAACGGCCAATGTTTTAGCCGAAATCCGTCAGCAAATGCAAACCTCACCCGGCTTTAACCGACAAACTTGGGAGCAGGCAGCTAATTATGCCCTAAACAACGGAGGAGATTTGGATGAGGCGCTAAGTTGGGCCAATGCTGCCATTGAAGGACAATTCTTCAGTCAAAAGAACTTCAACAATCTAAGTCTTAAGGCCCAAATTTTGGAACGACAAGGAAAAACAGCCGAGGCCAAAGCGGTCATGGATGAAGCCATGCCAATGGGAACGGTGTTTGAAATCCATGGGTATGGTAGGCAATTGATTGCTCAAGGTAAAAAGGATGAAGCCTTGGCAGTGTTCAAATGGAATGCCAAAGCTAACAAAGGAACTTGGCCTGTTGATTTTGGACTGGCGAGAGGCTATTCGGCAGTTGGCAATTACAAAACTGCGCTAAAACACCTAAAAATTGCAGAGGGTAGGGCTCCGGACCAACTGAACAAAAATGCGATTGTGGGTTACATCACGCAATTGGAGGCAGGAACTGACATCAATTAGAAATTTAACAAAAATAGAATACTAAGCCCGGCGAAAGCTGGGCTTTTTAGCTGATATAATTCCAAATCGTTTTGTTTTGCATCATTTTGGAATAAGCAAGACGGACGGGCCGATTTTCTTCCTTTTCCAGTCTTGAATCATCTTTGAGCAATTGGATGGCATGGTAGCGGGCTGTTTTTAGGATTTGATTATCCTTTACGATATCTGCAATCTTCAAAGTCAATAGTCCACTTTGCTGGGTGCCCATTAAGTCCCCAGGGCCGCGGAGTTTTAAATCCACTTCGGCAATTTCAAACCCGTCGTTGGTGTGGACCATGGTCTGTAAACGGGTTTTGGCATCTTCCGATAGTTTGTGCCCCGTCATCAAAATACAAAAGCTCTGCTCCGCACCTCGGCCAACACGACCTCGAAGCTGGTGCAATTGCGAAAGACCGAATCGTTCTGCACTTTCAATGATCATTACCGAGGCATTGGGAACATTCACGCCAACTTCAATTACGGTGGTTGCCACCATAATTTGGGTCTCACCCTTTACAAAGCGG
Source organism: Allomuricauda sp. CAU 1633 (assembly GCF_017313225.1). Taxonomy (GTDB): domain Bacteria; phylum Bacteroidota; class Bacteroidia; order Flavobacteriales; family Flavobacteriaceae; genus Flagellimonas. Next base: position 64,524 of record NZ_JAFLNE010000004.1, read on the forward strand.
TCCATTTCATAATCCTTCTCAGCCGGCTTCATTTTGCCATGTACAATGGAAATTTGATAATCGGGCATGGGAAATTCTCGAGCAATGCTTTCATAACCGTCCATCAAATCTTTGTAATCCAACGCTTCGGACTCCTGAATCAAAGGATACACAATATAAATTTGGCGTCCCTTTCTGATTTCATCTTTGATGAACTTAAAAACCTTCAAGCGATTAGCGTCATAGCGATGCACGGTCTTTATGGGTTTTCGACCCGGCGGGAGCTCATCAATCACCGAAACATCCAAATCCCCATAGAGACTCATGGCCAAAGTTCTGGGAATGGGTGTAGCTGTCATTACCAAAATATGTGGTGGAATGTCATTCTTGTGCCAAAGTTTAGATCGCTGTGCCACTCCAAACCGATGTTGCTCATCCACAATGGCCAAGCCCAGGTTTTTGAACTGCACTTTGTCCTCAAGAACCGCATGGGTGCCCACCAAAATATTCAGATTCCCATTTTCCAATTGATTGTGCAGCAAGGTGCGTTCCGATTTTTTTGTAGAGCCGGTCAGCAATGCAATTTTCACATCCATTTTGCCCAATAATTCCTTTAATCCATTATAATGTTGGTTGGCCAAAATTTCGGTGGGAGCCATTAAACAGGCTTGGAAACCATTGTCCATGGCCAAAAGCATGCACATGAGCGCCACAATGGTCTTTCCGGAGCCCACATCACCCTGCAATAAACGGTTCATTTGTGCATTGCTGCCCAAGTCACCACGAATTTCCTTAATGACCCGTTTTTGGGCATCGGTCAGCTCAAAAGGGAGGTGGTTTTCAAAGAAAGAAGTGAAATTTTCCCCAACATTTTCAAAAGGTAAACCTTTAATTTTCTGTTTTCGCACCAGTTTTTTGGAAATCAACTGCAATTGCACAAAAAACAACTCTTCAAACTTCAACCTGAACTGGGCCTTGGCCAACAATTCTTGATTTTTGGGAAAATGGATATTAAAAAGTGCTTCGCTTTTGGAGATCAAGCGCAATTCTTCCAAAATAGGTTTGGGCAACGATTCCAAAAACTGACCTTTGGACTCCAAAAACAATTGCTGCATCATCTTTCCCACCACCCGATTGGTGATTCCCTTGGCGCTCAATTTTTCTGTGGAGGGATAAATGGGCTGCATGGCCACTTTCAATCCCTTTTGATGTTCGGAAAGCAGTTCCATCTCTGGGTGGGGCATGGAAAAGGTGTTGCCATATTTGGAAATTCGCCCAAAGACCACGTAAGGTTCATTGATTTTGAGATTCTCCCGAATCCATTTGTGTCCGCGGAACCAAACCAGTTCCATTTGTCCGGTTTCATCAACAAAAGTGGCCACGAGTCGCTTTCCTCGTTTTTGTTCCACCATTTTAAGATGAATGATTTTACCAACCACTTGCACATCGGTGCCACTGGGTTGCAATTGTGCAATTTTGTAGTACTGTGTCTTGTCCAAATACCGATTGGGAAACAGATGAAGAAGGTCCCGGTAGGTTTCAATCCCCAGTTCAGCCTTGAGGATATCTGCCCGGTTGGGGCCGACACCTTTCAAATAAGGAATAGGAGTTTGCAGAAAATTGGGATTCATCGAACTAAAATATGTAATTTGGAAGGACTTTTGATAGTATGACGGTATGAAGCGAACCCCATTTCTTGTTTTTTTTCTTCTCGCACAGTTGCTTTCCGCCCAGGTTCAGGATAAGGTAGATTTTATCCGAGCGGAAGTTTTTGTCGAACCCATTCCACAGGAAAAGAAAATAAAAGGGACGGTAACCTATACGTTTGAAGTGCTTAAGGAAGTGGATTCCATTTTTTTGGATGCCCATAATATGACCTTTTCCAAGGTTGAACTTGATGGCAAATCAACATCTTATACGAATACCAACAAGAGTATCATAATTCAAAATAAATTTAAAAAGGGAGATTCGCACCAACTTGACTTGAGCTATAATGCTCAACCAAAACAAACAGTTTATTTCTTGGGTTGGGATGATGTTGTTGCGGGAAACGAACAAATCTGGACCCAAGGGCAGGGTAAGTATACAAGTCATTGGTTACCCAGCTTTGATGATATGACGGAGAAGGTAGAATTTGATTTGGGGATTACAACTAGGAAAGATTTAGCTGTAATAGCTAACGGTAAGCTAATAAATGGTGGGGAAAATTGGAATGACAGACACACTTGGATATTTGATATGAGAAAACCCATGAGCAGTTATTTGTTGGGATTTGTCATTGGCAATTTTGAAAAGGAGACCTTCCATTCCACCTCTGGAGTACCTATTGAGTTGAATTATGAGCCCAAAGACAGCCTAAAAGTTGAGCCCACGTATCGCTACACTCAGCATATTTTTGATTTTTTAGAAAAGGAGATAGGGGTGCCCTATCCATGGCAGAACTATAAACAAATTCCGGTTCAGGATTTTTTATATGCCGGCATGGAAAATACGGGAGCTACCATTTTTTCCAATACCCTTGTTGTGGATTCCATCGCGTTCAAAGACAAAAACTACGTAAATGTCAATGCGCATGAGTTGGCCCACCAGTGGTTCGGAAATTTGGTGACAGAGCAGAGCGGTGCCCACCATTGGTTGCATGAGGGTTTCGCCACCTTCTATGCCTATTTGGCTGAAAAAGACATTTTCGGTGATGAATACTACTATTGGCATTTATTGGAGACAGCTCAAGCTTTGGCCAATTTCTCCGGTGAGGGCAATGGAGAAGCACTCACTAACTCGAGTGCTGGTAGTCTTACGTTTTATGAAAAAGGAGCTTGGGCCTTGGTGATGTTGAAAGAAAGGGTGGGGGACGCCAATTTCAAGCAAGGCACCAAGAATTATTTGGACAAGTATGCCTTTAAAAACGTTACCATTCCAGATTTTATGTGGGAAATGGAGAAAGCTTCGGGCATGAAACTTCCGGATTTTGAAGAGATGTGGCTTCAAGAATCGGAATTTCCATTTGAGGCGGTTAAAACCTTTTTAATGGAAAAAAGTCCTTCCATCAAAACCTATTTTGAATTGCAAGACCAGATTGGAGACAATTTGGAATCAGCAGAGACTATTTTACAAGCAAAATGGAATAGCTTGGAATCAGAACAACTAAGGCATCAATTGATTTTGGATTATGGCAACAAGCTTTCTACGCCTGCAATTTCCAAATTGCTGAGCACCGAGAACCTAAAAGTGCGTCAAGCATTGGCATTATCTACCGAGAAAATAGCGCAAAACATTCAGATAAACTTTGAAACCCTGTTGGAGGATGAGAGTTATATCACTTTGGAATCGGCATTGTATAAGCTTTGGACTGATTTCCCGGAAAGCCGGAAGAAGTACTTAGACCAGACAGATGGAATCATCGGGTTTTCCAATAAAAATATGCGACTACTTTGGTTAACCTTGGCACTGGTGACTCCAGAGTATAATCCAGATTTGAAGCCTAACTATTATGAAGAATTGAGCAATTATACCAGTTCAGAATTTCATTTTGAGGTGCGATTGTTGGCATTCCAATACCTCAAAAGCATCGGAGGTTTCAATGATGCTTCTTTACGGAACTTGGTAGAGGCCTGTAGCCATCATGTGTGGCATTTTAAAAAGTCATCTCGACAAATTTTAAAGGAGTTTTTAAAGAGTGAGGGCAGCATGGCACGATTAAAGGCCCTTTATCCATTGCTAAATCAAGAAGAACAACAATATTTGGACAAAACTTTGGGTAAATGAGGGCATTGGTCATTTCAGGCGGTGGGAGCAAGGGTGCTTTTGCAGGTGGTGTTGCACAGTTTTTGATTCAAGAAGCCCAACACAAATACGATATTTTTGTAGGTACCTCCACAGGAAGCCTTTTGATTTCGCATTTGGCGCTCAACAAGTTGGATAAAATCAAGGAAATCTACTCTTCGGTAAATCAAGATAGTATTTTTAACAACTGCCCCTTTTTGATTAAGAAAAAGCATGGTGTTGAAATCATTGCGATTAACCATTGGAATGTTGTAAAGAATTTTATCCGCGGCAAAAAAACGTTTGGGGAGAGTGAGAATTTGCGCAAACTTATTCGTGAATCCATAACCGTAGCCGAATTTGAGGAATTGAAGAAAAGTGCGATGGACGTAGTGGTGACCGTATCCAATCTGTCGTTGAACCAAGTGGAATATAAATCCATTAACGAGTGCACCTATGAAGAATTCTGTGATTGGATTTGGATTTCCTCCAACTACACCCCATTTATGAGTTTGGCCAAAAAGAATGGATGTGAATATGCCGATGGAGGACTTGGTACTCTAGTCCCCATTGAAGAAGCCTTAAGCCGGGGAGCAACAGAGGTAGATGTGGTGGTTTTACACACCGAAGTGAACCACTTAAACCGTATGTCCACCAAAAATCCGTTTGATTTGATCACTACCATTTTTGGCTTTATGTTGGACCGGATTGAGAACCAAAACATTAGAATTGGAAAACTAGTGGCCAACCAGAAAGATGCTATCATCAATTTCTACTACACCCCTACGGTATTGACCACAAATTCGTTGATTTTCAATAAGGAGCGAATGACCTTATGGTGGAAAAGAGGCTATCTCTATGCGAAAAATAAGAACGAAGAAACCAGTCCAATTCAACCGGAAATTCAGGAATAGGTTAATCCCAAAGTTCGCTCACTTCCTTTTTTACAAAAGCCAAAGCCGTATTGGAAGGGGATTGTTTCTCCATGGTCTGATTGAGGATGTCCTCCCGCAATTTATCTGGAGAATCTGTTTGGCTCATCCCTGCCGAGCGGATAATCTGAATGGTAGCATTTTTAGCTGCCTTGATGATGTTCCAACACTCTTCAGACATGTAAATCTGCTGGGAAAGATTGTGTTCAAACTCCGTTTCAACCTGATTGATCAATAAATTCTCGTAATCCCTTTTGCTTTTTCCCTTGGGAGCCACGCGCACCACAAGACTGTTAATGGCAATACGTTCCAAGAACAGCGCCATACGCTCATACGCTTGAAGTCGAACGGGAAGTGTCTCAGCCTGGGCATCTTTGTGCAAAAGAAAGCGTCTACGGTCATCTTCGTTCCGGGTGTGCAATCGAAAAAAATAAAAGGCAACGGCCCCGGTTACAACGGCGGGCATTAAATACGCAAAAAGCTGAAGGATGTCATCTCCACTCATAGGATAGTTTGGTTTTTGTTGATTTTACACAACAAGAACGAACCAAAGCTGCAAAAAGTATTTATACCTACAATCTTATCGAGCTGCTTTGGCACTTTCCTTGGCCTTGGCATAAAATCCTTTGTAATCAGGTTGTAATTTGATATTTACGCCTTCCTTGAAGTTTCCGTCTTTAGCAGAGATAGTGACACTCTCACTAGGAACGCCCAAAGTGCCTACCAATTCTTTGGATACTGAAGTCACTTGGTCAAAAGTAGGGCCGAATTCACCGGTGATGTTCAGACCTTCAACTTCAGCCTTGAAATTAGGATTGGCCAAAATTACTTTGGACACGTTGGCAAGCCATGCCTTACCAGTTTCGGTCAATTCTGAAGAAGTATCAGAACCAAATAGATTGTTCAGGCTACTTGAAATTACAATGGTGCCCTCAGCGACACTCACATTGGCATTTTCACCCAAGGTTTGCTTGATACGGGTTAAGGAAACAATGGCGGTTGAATCGTTGGCGGATATCATGTCGTTTATGCCGCTCAATTGTTTTTCCTTTCTAGCCAAGGCTTCCATGGCTCTGTTCACATTATTAGAGTTCTGCTTGGAAAGCTCCGAGAAATTGCTCAAGTTTCCGAGCAAAGTGGCATTGGCATCGCGTAAGCCAACGTTTTCCACTTCAAGGGTTTCTGCCTTGGCATTACTGGATGAGATTTCCCGTTTGGCCTTGGCCAATTCCTGTTCAACTTCAGAAATTTTTGACTTTAGGTCATCGATTTCGGCAATTAAATTGCTCTTTCTTTGGGCGAAAGCCGAAGTGGCAACAAAAAGCAAAACTATGGGGAGTAACATTTTATTCATAAGTAGTAATATTTGATGATTCAAATTTGAAGCTAAAGTATAATGTTTTTTTCAAATTGACTTACCTCCTAAGTGGGAACAATCATAAAGTTCTTGCATGGAAGAGAAAGGGACCTCTGGTTTTTTATAACCATAAACAGCCTCAAGGTCGCTGCTGAGATAGTCATCATCCACATTCACCTGAATGTCACTCATCTTAAATTGACAAGGATGTTCATACCCTGCTGCGTTTGTAATCTCCAATAACTCTTTGCGGAAGGTTTTGAAATATTGAGCCAATCGGTCTGATTTTAAGGGTACGTTGATACCTTTCTGTAACCATTTGCTCTGGGTAGCCACACCAGAGGGACAGCGATTGGTATGACATACCTGCGCCTGAATGCACCCAATGCTCATCATGGCCTCCCGAGCCACATTGATACAGTCCGCACCCATCGCAAAAGCCATCGCTGCTTTGGCCGGGAATCCTAATTTTCCACTTCCGATAAAAACGATGCGTTCCGTGAGCCCCATGTCCTTAAATATTTTATAAACAGACGTAAACCCATACGTCCAGGGCAGCGAGACATGGTCTGCAAAACTGGGAGGTGCCGCTCCGGTACCACCTTCACCACCATCAATGGTGATGAAATCGGGCCCTTTTCCAGTTTTTTTCATCAAATTGGCCAACTCTTCCCATTGGTCCAATTTTCCAATGGCACCTTTAATGCCAACGGGTAGTCCAGTTTCTTCTGCAATCGCTTCTATCAGTTCCAAAAGCTCAGGAATGGTACTGAACGCCTTGTGGGTGGGAGGGGAAATAACATCCTTTCCCACTTCAACACCTCGTATTTCGGCTAGTTCATGGGTGATTTTGGCCCCGGGTAAAACTCCGCCTTTTCCGGGTTTGGCACCTTGCGATAGCTTGATTTCTATTGCTTTGATGCAGGGATTTTCATCCACCAAGATTTTCATTTTTTCCATGGAGAAGTTTCCATCTCGACTACGCACCCCAAAATATCCAGTTCCAAAGTGGAAAATAACATCTCCACCTTGTTTGTGATAGGGGGAAAGACCTCCTTCGCCTGTGTTATGGTAGGCTCCGCACTTTTCAACCCCTTTGTTGAGGGACTCCACCGCAGCAGCGGACAAAGAACCGAAACTCATGGCAGATACATTGATGATGGAAGCGGGGCGGTACGGTTTTTTGCGCTTGTTATACCCTCCAATGACCTTGGCACAAGGAACAAAACAGTGATCTTTAACATTAGGATGTCCTTCAGGAAGTTTATATCCGATCATGGCATTTTTCACGAAAATGTGCTGGTGGGCATAAATATCCCTATCCGTACCAAAACCTTCGTAATTGTTTTCTTTTTTGGCCGAAGCGTAAATCCAACTTCGTTCAATACGATTGAAAGGGAGTTCTTCGCGGTTGTTGGCCACAAAATACTGCCGCATTTCAGGCCCTATGCTTTCCAACCAATACCTTAAATGTCCCACAATGGGAAAATTATGACTTATGGTATGGGCCTTTTGGAAAAAGATATCCCGAATGGCAACGATGAGCAGGAAAATCAATATCCACACCCACCAAGGAACGTCACCCAAAAAATCCAAAATGGAATCCATTCTTACATGTTCAAATAATCCAAAGTGAGCTGGGTCATCGCTTTTACCCCCAACAATAACCCGCTATCATCGATTTTAAAATCCGGGGTGTGGTGCGGAAACGATTCAGTTGTACCGGGCGCCATTCCTCCTAAAATAAAGAAGAGTCCGGGCACTTTTTCTTGAAAATAGCTAAAATCCTCCGCGCCGGTAACCGCTTTATGGATGGAAACATTCTCTTTTCCAGCGGCTTTTTCCAAACTAGGGACCATTTTAGAGGTCAAATCCAAATCGTTGAAGGTTATGGCCGTAGATGTGGTAATTTCAATATCGGCATCCCCGCCGTAGGCTTTGGCAATGGCGGGAACCATTTCCAGCATTCGATTATTCAACTTTTTCTGCATATCGTAATCCAAGGTTCGGATGGTGCCAATTAGTTCAGCACTTTCCGGGATAATGTTAAAGCGAACCCCGCTGGTAATTTTTCCAACGGAAATAACGGCAGCTTCATTGGTCAGTTCAGTTTCCCTGCTGATAATGGTCTGGAGCCCATCAATGATTTTGGAACTGATTAAAATGGGGTCAACACCGGCCCAAGGTTGGGAACCGTGGGTTTGCTTTCCTTTTACATTGATTACAAAACGCTGTGCGGATGCCAAAGCACCTCCTGGTTTGTATTTAATGGTGTTAATGGGGGTTTGTGAATTGATGTGTAATCCAAAAATCGCATCCACATCAGGATTGGTGAGCACCCCTTCTTTCACCATTAATTTGGCGCCACCTTCTTCTCCTGGAGGAGGGCCTTCTTCAGCAGGTTGGAAAATGAATTTTACCGTTCCTTTGATTTTGTCCTTGTTTTTTGAGAGCACTTCGGCCACACCCATTAAAATGGCAGTGTGGGTATCATGACCACAGGCGTGCATCACTCCAACTTCTTTTCCCAAAAATTCTGAGGTCACATTGGATTTAAAGGGGAGGTCGTTGCGTTCAGCAACAGGTAGTGCATCAATATCAGCTCTAAGTCCTACTACTTTTCCAGGTTTATTGCCTTTTAGGATTCCAACCACTCCTGTGTGAGCCACTCCCGTTTGCACTTCAATCCCCAAGGACTTTAAATGGCTGGCAATTTTTTCGGCTGTTTTGAATTCGCGGTTGCTGAGTTCAGGATTTTGGTGGATATCACGCCTCCATTCGACCACTTTGGATTCCACCGCAGCAATATCTTTTCCTAAGTCTTGTGCATGGATGGATGTGCCGATTGTGAGTAGTGTAAGGGCTAGAATTTTCTTCATAATATTGAGTTAGTTATAATTTCATTGGACGGTATCCGTCATTTTGCAATTGAATCAGGGCTGTCATGGCCGAAAGGGCTATTTTTTCCCCTGGAATGAGGTCTTCCTTTGGGACATTTCGTGCATTTGAGGATTGACCACAAAGGATGATTTCTACTCCATTATCCACAAGGTTTTGTAACATTTCTGCATTGGGATTGGGCACGCCAAACCGTTTTTCATGCGCCTCATTGTTCATGATATTGGTCGTGGCCGACCCATGAATGATCAAAGCGGCCTTTAATTGCGAGACAGGCACCCCATTTTGGGCATGCATGTTTAAAAAACGGGCTGCGGTCTCTATTCTTTTGTTGATTTCTTCATGGGAATCTGGCCCAACGGACACATCAAAAACAACTTTGAACTCCTGAGTGACATCGGTTTTGAAATCAGGTTTCTCAACCGCAAATACTTCACCATAATTTTCTATGATGGGGCCTGCCTTTTTTTCTTGTGATATGGCAAAAAGACTGAAAAATGCGCATAGTATTAGGGGGGAATGGCTGTATTTCATCAATAAAAAGACTTGTGGGGTTAAATATATTCAATTCAATTTAGAATCAGAACTGCTTCGTGTTTATAAATATTGAAAGCTTGATTTTAGCATAAGGGCATTATTGGCTAATTTCACACCTACTTTATAAAAATCCGAGCCTTTGAGTACTTTTTTGGATGAATTGAATGATGCGCAGCGGGCCCCTGTATTGCACAAGGATGGGCCTTTGATGGTGATTGCGGGCGCCGGTTCTGGGAAGACCCGGGTTTTGACATACCGAATTGCCCACTTGATGAACCAAGGAGTGGATTCCTTTAATATTTTGGCATTGACCTTTACCAACAAAGCGGCCCGCGAGATGAAAAAACGGATTGCCTCCATTGTTGGAGATTCAGAAGCCAAGAACCTTTGGATGGGGACCTTTCACTCCGTATTTGCCAAATTGTTGCGTTATGATGGGGATAAATTGGGCTTCCCCAGCAATTTCACCATTTATGATACCCAAGATTCCCAACGTTTGATTGCAGCCATCATTAAAGAGATGGGGCTGGACAAGGATATTTATAAATATAAACAGATTCAGAACCGAATTTCATCCTATAAAAATAGCTTGATTACGGTCAAGGCCTATTTCCAGAATCCTGAATTGGTGGAAGCTGACGCCATGGCCAAACGACCCAGAATGGGAGAGATTTACAAGAATTATGTAGATCGTTGCTTTAAGGCTGGCGCCATGGATTTCGATGACCTTCTGCTGCGCACCAATGAGCTATTGACCCGTTTTCCAGAGGTTTTGATGAAGTATCAGGATAGGTTCCGGTATATTTTGGTGGATGAGTACCAGGATACCAACCATTCCCAATATTTGATTGTAAAAGCATTGTCGGACCGCTACCAGAATATTTGTGTTGTGGGAGATGATGCGCAAAGTATTTACTCGTTCCGCGGGGCGAACATTAGCAACATTCTCAATTTTCAGAGAGATTATGATGATGTGGCCGTATACCGATTGGAACAAAACTACCGGTCAACCCAAAATATTGTCAAAGCAGCCAATTCCATCATCGCAAAGAACCGCGATCAGTTGGAAAAAGTGGTCTGGACTTCCAATGATGAGGGCCATAAGATAAAAATCCACAGAAGTCCAACTGATGCCGAAGAAGGAAGATATGTGGCGGGCTCCATTTTTGAAATGAAAATGCAGGAACAGCTGCAAAATGGAGATTTTGCTGTGCTGTATCGAACCAACTCACAATCGCGATCCATTGAAGATGCGCTTCGGAAAAGGGATATTCCGTATCGTATTTATGGAGGACTTTCATTTTATCAGCGGAAGGAAATCAAGGATGTATTGGCCTATTTACGGTTGATTGTCAACCCGAAAGATGAGGAGGCCTTAAAACGGGTTATCAACTTTCCGGCACGAGGTATTGGGCAAACCACCATAGACCGACTGGTTGTTGCAGCCAATGGGTATGGGCGGTCCATTTTTGAGGTGATGGAGCATTTGGATAAACTCAACCTGAATATCAACGCGGGAACTAAACGTAAACTGGGTGATTTTGTGACCATGATAAAGAGTTTCCAAATCATGAACGAGGGTGCAGATGCGTTCACCTTGGCAGAACATGTGTCCAAAAAAACGGGATTGTTGTTGGAGTTCAAAAAAGATGGCACCCCAGAGGGTATTGCCAGAATGGAAAACATTGAGGAACTCTTGAATGGAATCAAGGATTTTGTGGAAGGGCAAAAAGAGTTGGCGGATGCCACTGGTAGCCTGACCGAGTTTTTAGAGGACGTAGCCCTGGCTACGGATATGGACAAAGAGGTAGGGGATGATGACCGTGTGGCCTTGATGACCATCCATTTGGCCAAAGGTTTGGAGTTTCCGTATGTGTATGTGGTGGGGATGGAGGAGGACCTTTTCCCATCAGCCATGAGCATGAACACCCGTAGCGAACTGGAAGAAGAACGGCGATTGTTTTATGTGGCTTTAACACGGGCAGAAAAACAAGCTACGCTTACCTATACCCAAAATCGCTACCGATGGGGCAAACTGATTGATGCCGAGCCCAGTCGGTTTTTGGAAGAAATTGATGAGCAATATGTAGAAAATCTGACTCCTGTAAACGATGGATATCGATACAAATCCATGATCAATGCCGATATTTTTGGAGAAGTGGACAAAAGTAAGCTACGCCAGATAAAACCCAAAAGCGGAACGCCGCCCAGTACTCAAAGACCCAACGAACAACAGCTGCGGAAACTAAGGAAGTTAAAACCAGAACTCTCTTCGTCAACTACAAACAATAACACCATCGATTCCAACTTGACCGAGGGCGTTTTGGTGAACCATACGCGTTTTGGAAGGGGCAAGGTGCTCAAGATTGAAGGGGTGGGGAATGACAAAAAAGCTGAAATCCATTTCGAGCAAGGCGGCATGAAAAAACTACTGCTCCGTTTTGCCAAGCTGGAGGTCATTGATAATGCATAAACTAATTTTAATTGCATTTAAAATATTTTCTCTTAATCAAACTTACTTCAGATTAGGGATGACATAAAATAGTTTCCCAAGAGGATGAGAGGGTGAAAAATTGTTTAAATTCAGGACGAATTACGTTTTGAATACCATACCAAACCCCCTATGAAAAAATTATTCTCTGACCCCATTTTTCTGGCCGCCACTTTACTGATTGTAGTGCTTTTTGGAATCTCAGGTTTTCATTTTGAACTTGGATTTCCACCAATAATGGGAATGATTCTGGGCATTATCATTGGCATTGTTATCCTAATCGGCCTGAAGCTACTTATTTCCTTGGCCAAACCCTTGTTCAAAAAAATATCCATAGGGCTTCTAACGACATTTTTGAGTGGTTTGCTGGCCTTGGTCATTTTAAGAAACTTTGCTTTTCGCTGGCCTTCATTGTTGTTCTATCTTTTGGCTTTATGGATTTTTATGTGTTGTGTGCTGCTCATTTTGGGTTTGAAAAAAGCCAAAAGTGGGAAGAATGGAAAATCAGGTTGGATTATGATCGTCGCTTCCCTTGCAATTGTAGTGTTGGGGATGTATGGCTTCAATAGTCTGGATGGTGACCCATATGTCAAAGGGAAGGTCGAGACAGAAATAAACTCAAACATCGCCATGCTTTCAGAAATGGGAGTGAAAGACCCCTCCCAAAAGGGTTCTTTTGAAGTGGAAGTTTTTACCTATGGAAGTGGAACGGATAAGAAAAGACCAGAATATGCTGAGGGGGTCAAAATAAAGACATCTACTGTTGATGCCTCTAGAATATTACCAGATTGGAAGGGCAAAAAGAAAAAGTGGCGAGAGAAATTCTGGGGTTTTGGGCTGGAAAATTTTCCATTGAATGGACGTGTGTATATGCCCAAGGGGGATGGCCCTTTTCCATTGGTGCTTATGGTGCATGGTAACCATAGTATGATAGATTATTCTGATGCAGGTTATGCGTATCTCGGGGAATTGTTGGCCAGCAGGGGTTCAATTGCTGTTTCTGTGGATGAAAATTTCATCAACGCCCATTGGTCAGGGGATTTCAGGGGCAAAGAAATGCCCGCAAGAGCATGGCTTTTATTAAAGCATTTGGAACAATGGAAAAACTGGAACGACGGTAATAATGCTGATTTAGCTAGAAAAGTGGATATGGACAATATTGTGTTGGTTGGTCATTCCCGGGGAGGGGAGGCTGTCTCCATCGCAGCTGCTTTCAATACACTGAAACGATTTCCAGATAATGCTCAAGAAATCTTCAATTTTGATTTTGGGATTAAAGGAGTCATCTCGATTGCGCCGACTGATTATCGGTATGATCGGGAAATCACTTTGAAAGATATTAACTATTTGTCACTACAGGGCGCTTACGACTCGGATGAGGTGAGCTTTTGGGGGATGCGACCCTATCATCGACTAAAATTTACGGATGATTTTGATGGATTTAAGGCAGGGGTGTATATGAATCATGCCAACCATGGGCAGTTCAATTCCACCTGGGGTCGTTCTGATTTTGGAGCACCGATGAAATGGTTGTTGAACTTAACACCCTTGGTTTCTGGTGAAGACCAGCGTCAGATGGCCAAAGTGTACGTTAGTGCTTTTGTGGAAGCCGTATTGAATGGCAAAAAGAAGTATAGAAACGTTTTTAAAAGTGTGGACGGCATAACGGATTGGTTACCCAAAGAAACTTATTTGAGTCAATATGCGGATGCTTCAAAAAAAATACTGGTGGATTTTGAGGATGACATTGATGTGACCACTGGTAAAGAAAACGTGCAGATTAGTGCGGAGAATTTTAAAATATGGCAGGAAGAAGGACTTACATCTAGAGATAACGAAGAACAGCAAAACAACGCGCTGGTTTTGGGATGGAAATATGGAAGTAAGTCAGGAAAGGATTCCCTGCCGCAATATCATATTCACCTACCAGAAACTTTAAAGGATTTTAGCGCTATTGGTACCTTGGCGTTATCGGTTGGAGTCGGAGATATATCCGAACTGGACCTAAAGGAGAAAGAAAAGGATTTTTCAGGAATGGGATTCAACTTTAGCATCGTCCTAAAAGATAGTGTGGGCAATAGGGCCTCCGTTGATTTGGCCAGCACCACTGTTTTACCTGCGCCCATTAAGAGTAAGTTTACCAAATTCAAGTTTTTGGATAAGGAAATGATTGGTAACGATTGGGAAGTACAGCTAAAGAGTTGTTATGTACCGATATCGCATTTCACCAAGAACAGTAATTTGGATATAAGCAAGTTGAAAGCCATCAGCTTGGTATTTGACAAAGACTCCCTGGGTGTGGTGGTGGTTGATGATATAGGGGTTTATGGTCAGAGTGAAATGGGGGAGAAACCAAGTCATTTGTAATAAAAATCAAGGTTTACTGAGCAATGGCAGCATACAGGGCTTTGTTTTCAATGGCTAAACAGGCTTCAGGTTTATTTTCGGGACAGTGTACTGTGATGGAGCTTTCGCCATTGGGAAAAATATAAGACTCCTCAATGCCATCTTTTCGAATAATATAGGCACTTAAATGATACTGGTGTGTAGTGGCTGTGGTGTCCTTCAACCCGCCAAGGATGTAGATGGGCATTCCCGAAGAACCGTCATGAATCATATCCAATTGGTCATATAAAGTTGGATTGCCATACAGGGATGTGGGTGCAAACCCGTCTCCACTTTCATAAAATGCAATGTTTTTGATTGGAAACTCCTTTTTCCGCGTGGACCAAGAGATGACTCCAAATTTTTCATCCTCAGAAAGAAGAAATGAAAAATCATGTTTTTTACGTGGGAAGTAGGTCTGGATTTCCTTCAAAAAATCAGGATTGGTTACATTGTGTTCAATGGATTGCCTAATGTTTTCATTGATGTTCACGACCGCTTCTTGAAAATTCGTGTCAGTCGCTTTTTTGCTTTGCAGCGCATCAAATAAACTATCCAAATGGTCAACAAGGGCTTTGCCATTGGTAAGGCCTTCATTTTGATTGTTCTTTTTGTTGTTATGCAGGGAGCAGCTCAAAAAAACTTGAAGCAAGAACAAAATGGCAATATTTTTTTTGGGGTACCGTCTCATTTACTATTGAGTGATTGTTTCACAAAACTGCGGATTAAATTCCATGGGGAACACTGCAAATACACGAATGACCGCTCTGGATTGATGTATTCCCTTTTTTGCTGGAGATGTGATAATTGAAAAAAGTTGGCTCCACTGGATGTTTTTAACATTTTCTCTTGACTTCTATCATGAACAATGCACGTAATCTTCTTTACTTTGTAGGGTATTGGTAAAAAGGATGGCAGAGTTCATAAAATTGTATGAGGAAAACCCGAACCCGAGGCAGATTGAAAAGATTGGCAATGTGCTCCGGAAGGGCGGGCTTGTCATTTATCCTACGGATACCGTGTATGGGCTCGGGTGCGATATTACCAATTCCAAGGCATTGCAACGTATTGCCCGCATAAAGGGGGTGAAGCTGGAAAAAGCAAATTGGTCTTTTGTTTGTGCCGATTTAAGCAATTTATCGGATTACGTTCGTCAAATTGATTCTTCAACGTTTAAGATTTTAAAACGAGCATTGCCAGGGCCGTATACGTTTATTTTACCAGGAAATAATAATCTTCCAAAGGATTTTAAAAAGAAAAAGACGGTAGGGATACGGGTTCCGGACAATGCAATCGCCAGAGCTTTAGTAACAGAGTTGGGCAACCCCATCGTTTCTACCTCCATTCATGATGAAGACGATATTTTGGAATACACCACAGATCCAGAGCTGATTTTTGAAAAATGGCAAAACTTGGTTGACGTGGTGATTGATGGCGGTTATGGGGACAATGTGGCTTCAACGGTCATTGACCTCTCGGAAGGTATCCCCGAAGTAGTCCGTGAAGGAAAAGGAGACTTAGAAATATTTTGACATAAAAAAAGCGGCCTTTTGGGCCGCTTTCAGTATATGTTCAGCAAGTCTTATTGACCTCCGCCGATGGCAGGATCTTTCATACCTTCTTCAATCATATTGTAGAATTGGTCAATTTTTGGAAGTACCACGATACGGGTTCTTCTGTTTTTGGCTCTGTCTGCAGAAGTATCATTGCTAACCAATGGAATGTAGTAGCTACGTCCAGCAGCAGTCATTCTGGCAGGATCTACACCAAAATCGTTTTGAAGTATTCGAACAACGGATGTTGCTCTTTTGGCACTCAAATCCCAGTTATCCAATAGCACACCACTTCTGTAAGGTACGTTATCGGTATGACCTTCAACCATAAATTCAAAATCAGGTTTGTTGTTCACTACTTTGGCCACTTTGCCCAATACTTCTTTAGCAGCATTGGTTACGTTGTAGCTTCCGCTTCTGAACAACAATTTGTCAGAGATGGATACGAAAACCACACCTTTTTCAACGCTGATTTCGATGTCTTCATCATCCAAGTTGCCCAATACACCTTTTAAGCTCTGTACCAAAGAAAGGTTTACAGAGTCTCTTCGGGTAACGGCGTCTTGCAATTTTCTGATAGTAAGGTCTTTTTCTTTAAGACTTTCCAATGATTTTTCAAGATTCTCGGCACCTTTAGTGGTAAGCGTGGTCAAGTTACCCATATTGTTGATGAGTTCTTGGTTGTTCGCTTTCAAAAATGCGTTTTGATCTTCGAGGGTTTGCAGTCTTGAATCTGCTGTAGCTTTTTCTTCCAAGCAGTCGTTAAGCTTAACGGTTGCAGAATTCAATAAATCTTGGGTTTCTTTCTGTTTGGCTTCAAGCTCAGCGTATTTTTTTTGGGATACGCATGATGATAATAAAACGGCCATGGCCAATGTTCCTAGAAAAACTTTTTTCATAGTTCAGGGTATAATTTAAGGATTGTTAGATATATCAAAAGTTAAAATTTCAACCAAAATTAGATAAAAAGCAAAATGTCCATATTGTGGCATAGTTAATCTTTTACTAAAATGTTAAAATTCTTCACTTGATTTACGAAATGAGACCACACTATGGATGTCGTGGTATGGTACTTTAATATAAAATTAGCTTTTTCCCGCTTCTTATAAAGTTTCCTAAAGTTACCATAAAAACTGATATGCGCACGCAGAATGGCCCAACAATGTGCAAACTTCAATTGAAAAACAAAACGCAAAGCTGCAATGCCATCCAACAACAATCGAAAGAGGATAATGGGAAATGCTTTTCTTTTGGGTAGATTTTTAGTGATGGAATACAGGGAGTTTCTAAAATTGAGGAACGTCTTTTTGGGATTCATGTTGCTCAGCGTTGAACCTCCCAAGTGGTAGATATGGCTTTTCCCGACATAAAGCACTTTGTGTCCGGCATTTTTGGCTCTCCAACAGAGGTCCACTTCTTCTTGGTGGGCAAAATAATCCTCGTCAAACCCTCCGAGGGAATTAAAAATGTCACGTTTAATAAACATACATGCGCCAGTCGCCCAGAAAATTTCGGTGGTGTCATCGTATTGACCTTCGTCCTTTTCCAAAGCCTGAAAGATTCGGCCCCTGCAAAACGGATACCCCAACATATCAATAAAACCTCCTGCTGCTCCGGCATATTCAAAACAGTCCTTGTTCTTTAGGTCCAAGATTTTGGGCTGGATAATGGCTACATCAGGAGAGTTGCTAAACGCTTCTTGAATAGGTTCCAACCAATTTTCGGACACTTCAACATCGGAGTTCAACAAACAGAAAACATCGGCCTTAATATGTTTTAGCCCATCATTATAGCCTTTGGCAAAGCCTCCATTTTCTAGATTTTGTACAATCCCGATTTCTGGATATTCCTTTTTCAAGAAAGCAATGGAGCCATCAGTACTGGCATTGTCCACTACATAAATATCGGCACCTTTAGAGTGGGCCATGACCGAGGGAAGGAACTGTTTCAGCAAGGATTCCCCATTCCAGTTGAGTATGACTATGGCGATTTTCAAAACGAGGGCAAATTAACGGCTAAAATCAGGAATATCCTTCAAAAACGTGTATTTTTCATTTGCATGGTCCATTTGGCAATAGTAATGTTCCATGCCATTGGTCACCATTAAATAGTTGGACTGCAACTCATAATTGTAGCGAGCTATTTGGTCAAATGTGGATTGGTCAATAGTCACTCCCGGGGCTTTGCACTCCACTAAAAGAAAAATGGAGCCATCAGGATTAAAGACCACAACATCATATCTCTTTTTCATTTTATTCACCAGCAATTGCTTTTCCACATTGATAAGGCTCTTGGGATAATTTCTTGTGAAGACCAGAAAATGAACCACATGCTGGCGCACCCATTCTTCCGGCTGAAGTAAAACAAACTTTTTGCGGATACCGTCAAAAATGTAGTGCCTATTTTGGCTATTTTTGATTCGGAACGAATACTTGGGAAAGTTCAAGGCTTGCATTGAACAAAATTGATGAATTTTTTTCGGAATGGACAAGGTAAAGGAAATAGTAGCAGAAATTGATTCGGGAAAACCGAAGCCCATCTACTTTTTAATGGGGGAAGAGCCGTATTATATAGATAAGATTTCGCAATATATTTCGGATAATGTACTCACTGAGGATGAGAAGGGATTTAACCAAATGGTGCTTTACGGTCGCGATACTTCTGTTGATGAAGTGATAGCCAATGCCAAACGTTTTCCAATGATGGCCGAGCACCAGGTGGTCATTGTAAAAGAAGCACAAGATTTGTCCCGAACCATTGAAAATTTAACCGCTTATGTGGAGCATCCGCAACCGACCACGGTTTTGGTGATGTGTTACAAGTACAAGAAGCTGGATAAGCGCAAGAAGTTATACAAAGCTGTTCAAAAGCACGGGGAACTTTTTGAAAGTAAGAAGCTGTACGAAAACCAGGTGGCTGAGTGGATTAGAAGGACATTGAGCAGCAAAAGTTATAGGATTTCCCCTAAGGCCTGTGTGTTGCTTGTGGAGTTTTTGGGAACGGATTTGGGCAAAATCAACAATGAACTTACTAAATTGATGTTAGTGGTTCCTTCGTCTACAGAGATTACCCCAGAATTGATAGAGCAGCATATTGGGATTAGTAAGGATTTCAACAATTTTGAGCTCAAGAAAGCCATTGGGGAACGGAACGTGGGGAAGGCTTCCCGAATCATTGATTACTTTGCCCAAAACCCCAAGGATAATCCTTTTGTGGTGACAGTAACCTTGCTGAACACTTTCTTTACCCAATTATTGCAATACCATGGGTTGAGTGACCATTCCCCTGGAAATGTGGCCAAGGTGCTGGGGGTTAACCCTTATTTTGTGAAGGAATACACGGTTGCTGCCAGAAATTATCCCATGAAACGGGTTAGCGGAATCATTTCAAGTTTACGGCAGTTGGATTTGAAAGGTAAAGGGGTGGGAGCCAATAATATGGCCCAATCTGAGTTGCTCAAGGAACTGCTTACAGAAATACTCTAAGATTACCTTTTGTCCACGCTGTATTTGCCGGGTCCCAACAAGAAAACGACCAAGAACACCACGAAAAAAAGTAAAGCTTTTTCTTTTGTACCAAAGGGGTCTGCGCCATGAATTACAAAAGCAGCGATAAACATGGTAAAAGCGGTTGGAATTGCGGCCCATCTCGTTTTAAATCCGATAATCATTAAAATTGGGCATAGAAATTCAGCAATGACAGTTAAAAAAAGGGTAGGGGCCTGACCAATGCCAAAAGGGTTGGCAAACTCGGTATTTCCATTGATAAGTTTAAGAAGTTTGGGGTATCCATGGGTGATCATAAATACGGAAGGCACTATCCGAAGTATGGCCAATCCCAAGTGGACTAGAGCATTATTTTTCATGTAGGGGAATTTTTAATTCACGTGAAAGTATGAATTATGTCGTAACCAACGTAAAAATAATTGACCAAATATGGTTATGAATTGATATTTTCGTTGAAAATCAATTAACGGAGTGCTGGATAGGAGTTGGGGTCCGCCTCGTGCATGATTTCATATACTTTTTCAAAAATATCTTCGGCGTTGGGTTTGGAAAAATAATCGCCATCTGAGGCATAAGCTGGTCTGTGCGCTTTTGCAGTAAGGGTTTGTGGAGCACTGTCCAGAAAGCGATATCCCTTTTGGATTTCAAGGATTTCCTGTAACAAATAAGCTGAACAACCTCCAGGAACATCCTCGTCCACAATCAAGAGTCGGTTGGTTTTTTTCAAGCTTTTTACCACATCATGGCTTAAATCAAAAGGTAAGAGGGATTGCGCATCAATCACCTCGGCATCAATGCCTACTTCCAAAAGGTCTTGTGCCACCTTTTCCACAATTCGCAGTGTAGAGCCGTAGGAGAGTAGGGTAATGTCCGTACCTGCTTTCAAGGTTTCCACTTGACCAATGGGCGTACAGAACTCCCCAAGATTGGCGGGTTTTTGCTCTTTAAGTCGATACCCGTTCAGACTCTCTATGATTATGGCAGGTTCGTCACTTTTCATCAGTGTATTGTAAAAACCAGCCGCTTGGGTCATATTTCTGGGGACTAAGATATACATACCCCGCAGCAAACTTATCAATCCAGCCATGGGCGACCCGGAATGCCAAATCCCTTCCAGTCGGTGCCCTCGTGTACGAACAATCAACGGTGCTTTTTGTTTCCCAACAGTTCGGTACATGAGTGATGCAAGATCATCGCTGAGCGTTTGAATGGTGTAGAGGATGTAATCCAAATATTGAATCTCAGCGATGGGACGCAAACCTCTTAATGCAAGTCCAATACCTTGTCCAATAATGGTACTTTCCCTAATCCCCGTATCGGCTACCCGCAACTCGCCGTATTTTTTTTGAAGCCCTTCCAGCCCTTGATTTACATCTCCGATGTTACCGGTATCCTCTCCAAATACCAAAGCTTCTGGATATTTTGAGAAAAGGGCATCGAAATTATCGCGGAGAATGATTCGGCCATCCACTTCTTCCGCATTTTCGGGATAGTTTGGCAAAACCGAAGTGATTTTTGTGGCTTTATTGGGCAATTCACTGTACAAATGGGAGCTGTACTTGGGTTGGGTGCTGTCCAAAAAAATATTGATCCATTGCAGAAGTTGTTCCTTTTCTGGGTTTGATTCTCCCAAAAGATACCGAAGTGCGCTTCGGGATTTGGAAGCTAAATCCTTTTTTAAGGGCTCTTCAATGGCGATTAGGTCGTTTTTGATTTTTGTGATGAAGGAACGATTGGGACTCTTGCCCGCTACTTGGTCCAACAATTGCACAAGCTGTTTTTTAGCTTGAAGATGTGGCTTCAGAAACTCTGTCCATGCCTCTTTTTTGGCGGAACGCACCTTATGTTTGATTTCACGTTCCAATTTCTTGAGTTCCTCTTCGGTACTGATACCGTTTTCCAAGATCCATTCCCTGAATCGTTTGTTACAGTCGTTTTCCCGTTCCCATTCCAAACGTTCCGGTGATTTGTACCGCTCATGGGAGCCTGAAGTGGAGTGCCCTTGGGGTTGGGTCAATTCTGTAACGTGAATCATCACGGGAACATGGTTCTCCCTTGCAATATCTGAGGCATTTTCAAACGCGTGGATAAGTCCGGTGTAATCCCATCCTTTAATTTTCAATATTTCAAAGCCTTCTTGGTCTTCATCGCGCTGAAAACCTTTTAGGGCATCAGAAATATTCCCTTTTGTAGTATGATATTCAGATGGAACAGAAATACCATATTCATCATCCCAAATGCAAATGACCATGGGAATTTGCATAACACCTGCGGCATTGAGGGCTTCGAAAAAGTGACCTTCACTGGTACTTGCGTTCCCAATGGTGCCCCAAGCCACCTCATTTCCATTGTTGGAGAAGTTGGTTTGGTCAATACCTTCTACGTTTCTATATATTTTTGAAGCTTGGGCCAGTCCTACCAGTCTTGGCATCTGACCGGCTGTACAGGAAATATCGGCACTGCTGTTCTTTTGTTTGGTAAGGTCTTTCCAAGAACCATCCTCGTTTAGGCTATGGGTCACAAAATGCCCACCCATCTGCCTTCCGGCACTCATGGGCTCTTTTTCCAAATCGGTGGTGGCATATAGTCCGTGAAAGAATTCCTTGGGATTTAGATAGCCCAGCGCCATCATAAAGGTTTGGTCCCTATAGTAGCCGCTTCTAAAATCTCCATCTTGAAAAGCTCTTGCCATGGCCAATTGGGGAAGTTCCTTTCCATCTCCAAAAATCCCAAACTTGGCCTTTCCAGAAAGTACCTCGCGCCTGCCCATCAAACTACATTCCCTGCTTGTGACTGCGGTCTCATAATCTTGAAGAATCTGCGATTGAAAGTCTGCAAAGGAAATGTCGTTGCTCGTACTTGGGTCAGGTTTCATGTAGGTCATTCTGGATTTCTGCGAAATTACTAAAATACATTCAGATTCGCAATACGAAACCTTGTTAATAAATTAACAATATGATAAAAAAATGAACTATTTAGAATAAATATGTAAAATAAAGGGTCTTAAAATGCTATTTTGTTGAGAATATAATAACACTAAAACCATTTTCGGGTAAACAAGCCCACCAATGTCCTGGGGCTGAGGGTAACAATAAAACGAATACGTTGTCCGTAATTATCTTGGGCAATCTCCCACCCATTATTGGAATAAACCGGGAAGTAAAGCTCAAAATAGTCGGTGACCAAATTCAAACGAATCCCAGAATCGTACACAAAACGTGCATCCGTTCCTTTACTTTTTATAAAGCCAAGATCGCCATAGGCTTCAACCCACCTCCAAATATTGGTACTGGCATTGGCGGTTGCAATCCAATCATTGGCAAATGGATTCTCCAATTTGGATTTGAAGCCTCCTTCAGAAATGATAATTTGTTGGCTGTAAATCCCAGAACTTTCGGACCTCCCCAAATAGGCCAGGTCAAACATATAATCGGTAGGTCTATCCAATGCAAAACTAAAAAAATCAGATTCGGTCTTGTTCCGAAGGAACTTCCCGGCAAAAAACCTGAAATTCAACTGGCGGTTACTTTGAAATAGTTTTCTGTATTCCATTTCAAAGACAAGTTTGGTAAAATCACTGGAATGCTGTGCATCCAAAAACCAAGATTTATAGTTTAGAATGTTGTTGTCCACATCGGTGAAACGTACATTCAGCACATTGTAGTCAGGGTCGGTGTCTATCTCATCCGCAATGTTTTCGTCGATACTCCTAAACACATTTCTATAGCGAAAAAGCAATGTCTGTCTTCGGTTGGACAAGAGATCATTGGGTCTCCAACCAAAGCTCACGGCCGGGGTAAGGGTTGAAAAACGCGAATTCACCTGAAAATGCGACGTAGACCCTGAAATGGAATAATTGGATGCATAAAGCCCAGTTTTGTTATGGTATTTTCGGTACCTGAAGCTGGCCCTTCCTACCATGGTGCGTTCCAAAAAGGAATAGGTAGGCGAAATATCATATTGGAACGGCCTTTCCAAAAAGGTCTTGTTATAGATTCGTATGCCTGGAGTAACCCCATCGTAAATGTTGAAATTGACAATGGGCACGTAGAAAACCTGATTGTAATAAGGGTCTTCCGTATCCTTAAAAAATTGAAACTTCAGTTTTTTATTGCTCGAAAAAAAACCATTAAGGGTCTTCCAGTTGTTTCGTTGGTTGAACTCAGGGATTTTTTGATCATAGTTGAGCACCATGCGATCTTCACCATTTAGAGGAATGGTCACTGTTCTGGAGGTATCAATATCTGAAAACCAATAGTGTGAGACTACTGAATCTTTCTGAAGGCCAAAGAGCGAAATGGGAACATTGGTGCCTCGCTTGTTTTTAATGGTCAAAGAGATGGAGTCTTCGGTCTTTTCGATTTTTTTGATTTTGAAATCAATTTTTTTATCTGTGGCAACGTATTCTTCAAAAAACCAGTCCACATCTTTATTTGCAAACTGTTCAATGGTTTTTCTGAAATCCGAAGCAGACACTTTTGGTTCCAATTTAAAATTCTTATAAAATGTCGTAACGCTGCTATCTATCTTTTTCTCCCCAAGATATTCTGACAAGTATGACATGCCAAGTCCAGCTTTATAGCCATTCGCGATTTTCTCATTGAACTTTATAAGGGAATCGTTGCGGGTGGTCAGTGCCTGATCAATATTTTTACGGGCAGATAACATGCTGAACATGGCATATTGCTCATTAAAATCCATTTGGGCCAAATGGAATCCTTTAATGCCCCAAATTTTGGAAAGCTTCCCGGCCAATTTCTGATCAGGATAATAATCTTCCACATATTTGATCATCAGATAGTATCCAATGGCATCATTTACCCAGCGCTCGGTTCTTGGATTCAGGAACAGGGTTTCCTGCAAATAACTGTGAATGGCAGTTTTTAAGAATTTCATCTCAAACTGGAACTGCTCCTCGTAAGGACGAATAAATGAAGGCAGTTGGTTAACGCCATACAGGGGAGATCTACTGTAGTCAAATTCACTTACCAATAAGTTGCCATGTGGGTATTCACCCAAATTTTCTTGTAAAAAGTGGACAATTTTGCTGATGGAAATGCCTTGATATATTTCATCATATTTATTGGAATCCAAATCGGTGGTGACCGTTACATTTCCAATGCGATGTTTGGTGAACCAATCGATGGGAGTTAGGATGATCTCGCAACTTTTCCTGTCAGTGCCACTAAGCTGAACGTGTTGCCCCCCTGGAAACTTTGTAATGTTGGACTCCCTAAAATTGGTTGAGAGGTGTAATTGTTCTGGAAAATTAAGATTTATGGAGGTTTCTGTAACCCCAGTGTATAGGTCATCCAGATTTATATTGTCATATAGTCTCCATTCTCCATCATATACCGCAGGAGTTAGGTACCAGTCTTTTAAGTTGTAGCCAAAACCTGGCGCAAAACCATAGGAAGTAAATTTGGGGTCTGGGAGTTGTAGTGTATAGGTAAAGAATAGTTGAATGGAGTCGTTCGGCTGTAGCACCTCATTCAAGGTCACGGCAATAATATCCCTGTTGTCCAAACGTTTCCAATCTAACCCAGCATAATCATGGGCTACTATGGTTTTAATGTTGGTAAAACCCCTTTCCCGGTCTTTGGCCAGATGGAGACTGCGGTTGAATTCTTCTGCAAAGCGTTTAGCTAAAGCTGTATTCTTATTGGAATAGGCATGGTTCCAATCATTAAAATACAATACCGAAAGCCCTTCGTTGGATTGATTGACATAGGTGAATTTCTGGGTAATCTTAACATCACTTCCATCCAATTCTACCGTAAGCTCATTCTTATGCTGACCCCATAGTGAGGTACAAAGCATATAAAAGAGCAGTGATATTTTAAGCGGGGTAGAGTGGATATTCAAAGGGGGTTGATTTAGAAATTGGGACTAAGATCACGTTCTTTGTAGAAAGAATCCAAGATTTCCACGACCTCATCTTCTGTGTCCACCAATTTGATCAGATCTAAGTCTCTGGGGCTTATATTGCCGGCTTCCAGAAGTGTATTCTTGATCCAATCGATGAGTCCTTTCCAAAACTTGGAGCCCACCAAAATGATGGGGAACGTATGTATTTTATGGGTTTGAATAAGGGTAAGGGCTTCAAAAAATTCGTCCAGGGTACCGAATCCACCAGGCATGACCACAAATCCTTGGGAATATTTTACAAACATGACTTTTCGAACAAAGAAATAATCAAAATCCAAACTTTTGTCTTCATCGATGTATGGATTGTCATGCTGCTCAAAAGGTAGTTCAATGTTTAATCCCACAGAAGTTCCTCCAGCCAAATGGGCACCTTTATTTCCAGCTTCCATAATTCCGGGGCCACCTCCTGTGATGATCCCATAACCTGCTTCGGCCACTTTTTGTGCCACTTTTACGGATAGGTCGTAGTAATGCTCCCCTTCCTTTACCCGAGCGGAACCAAATATGGAAACGCAGGGGCCAATGGCACTCATTTTTTCAAATCCGTAGACAAATTCGCCCATAATCTTGAATATGGCCCATGAATCATTTGTCTTTATCTCATTCCACCCTTTGGTGTGCTGTTCTTTTCGCATTTGCATAATTATACTTTATTTAAACGGCCTTGGCAATGTTTTGCTTGGTATTTTCCAGTTCTTTCCTCAAAAACTTTGCCGTATAACTTTTTTTATCTTTCGAAACTTCTTCAGGGGTGCCCTTTGCAACAACCATTCCGCCCCCACGGCCACCTTCGTAACCTATATCAATAATATGGTCCATCATTTTAATAACATCCATATTGTGTTCGATCACCAAAATGGTATTGCCCTTGTCCACAAGCTGATTCAATACTTCCATTAGCACACGGATGTCTTCAAAATGCAATCCAGTTGTAGGTTCGTCGAGGATGTAAAACGTATTTCCGGTATCGCGCTTGGAAAGTTCTGTGGCCAACTTCACCCGTTGCGCTTCACCACCGGATAGGGTAGTGGACTGTTGCCCCAATGATATATAACCCAATCCCACGTCTTTTATTGTCTTCAGCTTTCGATGGATTTTGGGGATATTCTCAAAAAAATCCACCGCCTCGTTGATGGTCATTTCCAATACATCAGCAATGGACTTGCCTTTATATCGAATTTCCAACGTTTCCCGGTTAAAGCGTTTGCCATTGCAGGTTTCGCATTCCACATACACATCGGGCAAAAAGTTCATTTCAATCACCTTTAATCCACCTCCCTGACAGGTTTCGCATCGGCCTCCGGCCACATTAAAACTGAACCTTCCCGGTTTGTATCCTCTAATAGAAGCTTCGGTGGTTTTGGCAAACAAAGCCCTTATCTCACTAAAAACCCCTGTGTAGGTAGCTGGATTGGAACGAGGGGTTCGTCCGATGGGAGACTGGTTGATGTCGATGACCTTGTCTATATGCTGCAGCCCCGAAATTTTTTTGTAGGGCATAGGTATTTTGACGCCGTTGAAATAATGGGCATTCATGATGGGATAAAGGGTTTCATTAATGAGGGTGGATTTTCCACTGCCTGAAACTCCAGTGACCCCGATGAGTTTTCCCAAGGGAAATTCGACTGTAACATTTTTAAGGTTGTTTCCCGTGCAGCCCGAGAGCACAATTTTCTTGCCGGTTCCTTTTCTGCGTTCTGCGGGAACAGGAATTTCCAATTCGCCTGTGATGTATTGTGCTGTAAGCGTGTGATGGTCCTTCAATTCTTGCGGAGTTCCTTCGGAAATGATTTCACCGCCATGCTTTCCAGCTTTTGGGCCAATATCGATGACATGGTCCGCATGCTCGATCATGTCCCGGTCATGTTCCACAACAATAACTGAGTTTCCGATATCCCGAAGGGATGCCAAGGAATGGATCAGTCGCTCATTGTCCCTTTGGTGAAGTCCTATGCTGGGCTCATCCAAAATATAAAGTACGCCCACCAATTGTGACCCTATCTGAGTGGCCAAACGAATACGCTGTGCCTCACCTCCAGAGAGTGACTTGGAACTTCGGTTCAAGGAAAGGTAGTCCAGACCCACGTCCAGCAAAAATTGGATTCGGGTCTTGATTTCTTTAATGATTTCCTCAGCGATTATCTTTTGGTTTCCTTCAATGGTGTTTTCCAATTGATCAAAAAACTCGGCCAACTCAGCGATGTCCATGTGGGCCAATTCTGCAATATTCTTTTCACCAATTTTAAAATAAAGGGATTCTTTTCGCAGGCGTGCTCCCTCACATTCGGGACATTTTACCTTGTCCATATAATCCTTGGCCCACCGCTTAATGGAAGTGGAGTTGGCTTCTTCAAACTGGGTTTTGATAAAATTGGAAATACCCTCGTAGTCAATTTTATACTGTCGTTTTACCCCCAAGGTCTTGGAATCCACCTCAAAACTTTCCTTCCCACCATTTAAAATGACCTCCATGGCTTCAGCGGGAATTTTTTCAATGGCATCCGATAAATCAAAATCGTATCGTTGGGCAATGGTTTCCAATTGCTTGAACGCCCATGACTTTTTGTATTCACCTAGAGGCGCCAATCCTCCAGCTTTAATGGATAACTTTTTGTTCGGTATGATTTTGTGTTCATTCACTTCGTGAACATGACCCAATCCATTACATTCAGGACACATGCCTTTGGGTGAGTTGAACGAAAAGGTATTGGGTTCCGGAGTGGGGTAGGAAATGCCGGTTGAAGGGCACATCAAGTCCCGACTGAAATATCTTGGCACACTTTCACCTTCTTCCAAAACCATGAGTACATTGTTGCCACTGTACATGGCGGTATTGATAGTTTCGCTAAGACGTTTGTGAAAATCTTCGGTATCGCCCACTTTTAAGCGGTCAATCACAATTTCAATATCGTGGGTCTTGTAACGGTCCACCTTCATGCCCTTTGTAATGTCCAGAATTTCACCATCCACCCGTACCTTTACAAAACCTTGCTTTCCAATTTGTTCGAACAATTCACGATAATGCCCTTTTCGGGATTTGACCACTGGGGCCAACACATTTATTTTTTTATCCAAATAGGATTCAATGATCAGATTTTTAATCTGTTCATCGCTATAACTCACCATTTTTTCACCGGTGTTGTAGCTATAGGCATCCCCGGCCCGCGCGAAAAGCAAGCGCAGAAAATCATATACCTCGGTAATGGTGCCCACCGTAGATCGGGGCGATTTTGATGTGGTTTTTTGTTCTATGGCGATGACAGGGGAGAGCCCATCAATTTTATCTACATCCGGGCGTTCCAGTCCACCTAAGAATTGTCGAGCGTAGGCTGAGAAGGTTTCAATGTATCTACGCTGTCCTTCAGCATAAATAGTGTCAAAGGCCAAAGAGGATTTCCCACTACCTGAAAGTCCGGTGATGACGACAAGTTTTTCGCGGGGAATGGTAACGTCTATATTTTTTAAGTTATGGACTCTTGCGCCCTTAACCTCAATATGTTCTTCGTAATTAACCATAAATCATAGCAAACCTCAAAAATAGCGATTTGGCAATTAAAAACGAAGTGGCCTTGGGTTTCGTTTTTGTTAATTGATGTCTTATTTTTGGTAGTTTTAAAATGAACTCTATGAAATTATTGGGTATTGGCTCCCGTATTGATCATCCTGAATATGGAAAAGGGGTGGTGACCAACGTATCATCCAAGCATTATTGGGTAACTTTTTTGGAAAATGGACTGGAAACCATTGACCTCGATGCTGAATTTGAAGTCATTGAAGCGGTAGAGGACGAAGTAGATTCGGTTAGTTTTTTTGATGTGGAGCGTTCCTTGGTCAAGATTTTGGAAAAGTGGAGCGACACCCACGAAAAAGTCGCCATCGCTGATAAATGGAAGGGCGGAAAATTGATCTTGGACCCAGGTGATGCCACGCAGAGCAAGGAAATGCCCATTGACACTTTTTTTCATAAGATTGTGATGGTGCGTGACCGTATCCGGGTGATGGAGCAAAAAATAAATAGCAGTACTAATCTGGATGATCAGGAAAAGATAGACCTACAGCAATACATTACCCGCATTTATGGCAGCCTGACCAGCTTTAATGTGCTCTTTAAAAACAAAAGCGACCATTTTGTGGGGGAGAGGGGTAAATGAACCTAATAGTCGAATTATTTTTAAGGGGGCTTATCGTTAACTTTTTGGGTAAACAGACAAGATTTTACTTCTTTAAAATTTTCGGTAAAGAAAAATCACTGGATTACCTTTCCGGGACTAAGAAAAAGCAAGGTGATTATAGCAGTTTCGAGCAACACATTATGAATGTAATTGTAGGTTTAACCACTTTTTGTATCATCTTTTTTGTTTTAGCTTACACGATGTTTCATTTGGACATACTTTAATTTCAGATTTAAATTCAAACCGCTTCCTTTTTCTCACTCAAATACTTCCAATACCGCTTCGGAACATGCTGCGTATGCAATTTGGGGTTGATACGGGATTTAATGCTGGTGCTTTTAAAATAGTCATTCCATAAGGTTTGGTAATCGTATTCCTCGGTTTTGAAAGCATCACTTTTAACGGTCTTGTTGTAGTGGATGTCGCTTAGGTTCAAGGATACCATTTCCACATGGTCCAGATTGTAAAAGATGCCATACTTCCGTTTTACATCATAAATCAGCCATTGCTGGTCGGCGTAACGGTCCCGAAAGTGTTTGGAAATCAAGGGCAACACATCAAAATCGGGTTCAATGTTGGCAAAATAAATCTCATCCTTGGTCAATTGAAACCGCACAAAGGCTTCCATACGGTGTTTTTCACGCCCTACTTTTCGAGCCAATTGACTAATGTGTAATACAATCCCATCCGAATAATCCAATTGTTTTCCACTTTTGGTGCCCATCAACTTTTGAATGTAGGTGTAGAGCATCAATTCCACCCCTTCAGTCTCGCTTAAAAAGGCAAAATATACATTGGCAATGGCATTATGACTCTTATTTCGAATACCATTCCAAACGCGTTTGGCTTTTTCAACGTGGGTGAAGATGGTTTCCGTTTCAGAAAATAGTCCATTTTGGCATTCGCTGTTCTTTTGAATATCGGCTACATTGAGTTTTTCATCAAAGGCGACGAAGACGGCGGTGAGGAAGCCATTAAAGCTACCGTCATAAATTAAGGTTGTTGAAGGGTTCATAGTGCTCACTATTAATTCGTTTTGTGTTTAATCGCAAATTGTCGTTCTCGACTGCTCCTTCGACTGCGCTCAGGATGACAACTCGAACGGACATATTATGATTCTTTAATTGTCAATTGAACAATGACAATTGTGTACTGTACTGATTCCGAAACTTGCCAGAGGAAGTCTGCAGAATCATACCTTTGATTTTCTCCGCATCCAAATCACGGCGTTCCCAATGGCGGGAATCGCACACCATGAAATATTTGGCACGGTTGAGGGCCACTCCAATTTTTTTGAGATGGTCCCAGTTCAATCTTCGAAATTTTCGAGCCTTTATAATCTTTTCAACGGACTGCATGCCAATACCGGGAATACGGGCCAAAAGTTGTTTCTCCGCCGAATTCACATCCACTGGAAAATGATGCAGGTTTCGTAAAGCCCAAGAAAGCTTGGGGTCTACATCCATATCCAAATTGGGGTGGTCGTTATTCAGGATTTCATTCACGGCAAAGCCGTAAAATCGTAATAACCAATCCGTTTGGTACAATCGATTCTCGCGCAGCATGGGTACTTGTGAGCCAATGGCGGGTAGGCGGGCGTCATCCGCAACAGGTACATAACCGGAATAATACACGCGTCGCATTTGGTAGGTTCTGTAATAATAGGTCGCTGAATACATGATGTCCTTATCCGTCTCTCCAGAGGCACCCACAATCATTTGGGTACTTTGCCCTGCCGGGGCATATTTGGGTGTACTCCTGATGATTTTTCGTTCGGATTTGTAGCGAACAATCTCGTTCTTCACTTTCAACATAGGCTTGGTGAAGTCTTCATGCTTTTTATCGGGAGCCAACAATTTTAAACCGGAAATAGTGGGAACTTCAATATTGACAGAAAGTCGGTCTGCATACAGGCCGGCCTCATACATGAGTTCATCACTGGCCCCTGGAATGGATTTGAGGTGAATGTACCCGTTGAAGTTTTCCTCTTCGCGCAATTTTTTGGCTACGGCCACCAAGCGTTCCATGGTGTAATCCGGGCTTTTAAAGATTCCCGAACTCAAAAACAATCCTTCGATATAATTTCTGCGGTAAAAATTGATGGTCAAATCAACCACCTCCTGAATCTTGAAAGCAGCCCGTTTGACATCATTGCTTTTTCGGGTAACGCAATACGCGCAATCAAAAATGCAATGGTTGGTCAGCAAAATCTTTAAGAGGGAGATACAACGTCCATCCGAAGTGTAGCTATGGCAAATTCCCATCCGAGAGGTATTTCCCAAACCTTGGTTCTTGTTGGTTCGGTCACTGCCACTGCTGGCACAGGACACATCGTATTTGGCGGCGTCCGCAAGGATATTTAACTTTTCTCGAATTCTGTCAAAGTCCATAACTTGGAAATATTCCAATCAAAGATATGGAAATATTCCAAATAATGGATATAATCCAAAAAAGTTTTTGGAAATATTCCAAATTGTATATATTTGAAATATGGAAAACGAGCTTACTTTAAAACGGTTTATTGATATTCGAAGGGAGTTAGGCTATACCCAAACCGAGTTTGCTCAATTGTTGGGGGTAAAGAATACGACTGCAGATATTGAACGGGGCCGAACCAAATTATCAGGAAAAGTGGTGGAAGAGCTATTGAAGCAGTTCAAAATAAATCCACTATGGCTCTTTGGGGATAGTGATCAGAAGCATTTGGATACTTCTAAAACCAGTGTGATTCCCAAAGTGGTGACCGTGGACAGTGCCGATCAGGATAATATGGTCTTGGTGAATGCCAAAGCTGCTGCCGGGTATCCTCAAAACATTGCAGACACTAGTTGGTATCAACAGCTCCCAGCTTTTGATATGCCCATTCCAGAGTTGCGTAATGCCACCTACCGCGGGTTCCAGGTGGAAGGGGACAGTATGCTGCCCAATTTAAAACCCAACGACTGGGTGCTGGCACGGGCCATTGAACACATTGACCATGTGAGTCCCAATAAGATGTATGTAGTGGTGCTTCAAGATTCGGTGATGGTGAAGAAAGTTGAGCGAAAGCCAAATTCCAATAACATTACCTTGGTTTCATTGAATGAAACCTACCCGCCATACGATATTAAACCGTTCCAAATCCAAGAAATATGGGAAGTAAGCAGCAAACTCACCTTTAATGTGGATGCCACCACAGAAACGGGCCTGCTAAAACAATTGCAACAGTCCATGGAAGAGCTGAAAAAGCAAATGGGTCAAATGAAATAGTTAGTTGGGTTAGAACCCTGCACCAACCGTTTTGGTCTTAATTCGCATCAAAAAATTATTGGCGGTCATGTAAAGCACCGAACCATCATCGCCCCAAGCACAATTGGCTGTGGGTTGACCCGTTTCAATGGTTCCCAAATATTCACCTTCTTGGGTAATGACCAAAACACCGCCGGGGCCCGTGGAGAAAATCGTTCCGTCTTTGGCTACTTTTAGGCCATCAGGCAATCCTCTTAAACCAGGTTTCATAATAGTTTTGGCGTCAAAAAAAACTGTTCCTTCATCCACGGAGCCATCATCTTGTATGTTGTAAGCCATTATATAAGGAGCATTGAAATCCGATTGGGCCACATAAAGTAATTTTTCATCAGGGGAAAGTGCCACGCCATTGGGGCGGTTAAGGTTGCTGATGACCATTTCCACACTTCCATCCGTTCCTATTTTATACACCCCAAAAGCATCAATTTCCCGTATTTCTGAATCTTGCTGCTTGGGCAAGCCGTATGGCGGGTCAGTAAAATAATAGGTTCCGTTGGAGGCCTGGACCACATCATTGGGGCTGTTGAAGCGTTTGCCTTCCCAAGTGTCTGCCAAGGTAAATTTGCCGCCACCAACCAAAGGCATTCGGGTGATTCTGCGATCGCCATGTTCACTGGCCACCAGTTCACCATCATTGTTTATAGTAAGTCCATTACTACCCGGTTCTCGGCTATATGGAAGAATCCCAGTATATCCGGAAGGTTTTAAAAACTCGGTAAGCCCTTCACCATCCTTCCATTTAAAAATAGTGTTTTGGGGTACATCAGAAAAGAGAAGAAAACCACCTTCCTTGACCCAAACAGGACCTTCTGACCATGTAAAACCTTCGGCCAAAACCTCAATTTCTGCGTCTTTGTCCACATAATCATAAAACTTTTCGTTCTCAACCACGAGTTTTCTTGTTTTTTCTTGTGCAGTGCATCCCAAAGAGATTCCCAATATAAGGAGTACTAATTTTTTCATTTTGATGTTTTACTGGATTAAATATAATCATAACTCTGGGCAGAAACCTGAAGTGCACCACTAAAAATACGTTTTCATTATAGATTGTGACAAAATATCCGCCGCTTTGGGATTGAGTCTAAACCAAAGCTCTGGTTCAAAAATTTCCAATTCGGCAAGTGCCCAATTGCCCTCGTTGTCCTTGAAAATATCCACTCTGGCATAAATGGGAAGTTCAGGCGCGGCATGTACCACACTTGTGGCGAAATCAATCTGTTCTTGGGAAGGTTCATGCTCGTGAACGGTTCCTCCAAAATCATCTTGCACTCTAAAATCGCCCGGTTTTGCAATTTTTAGAACAGCATGGGTAAACTGTCCGTTGAAAACCATCATTGAAATTTCACCTTCTTTTACAATGTTTTCTTGAAATTCTTGAAGCATCATGGCTTCTTCGGAAATCAATTTTTGAAATACAGCCTCATGCGCTTCAATGGACTCTTTTTGAATTTTGTAGGTATGTCGCGCTGCACCAGAGACACAAGGTTTCAAAATAAATTCTGATGGTAGAAACCCCATCTCGCTTTTCGCGTGTTGAAAAGCCTCTTTCAAGGTGATTTTTGTTCCCTGCTCCACAAAATAGGTCTTTGGGATGGTTACCCCGGCCATAGAAAGGTCTTGTAAGTAATGCTTGTCAATATTCCAATAAATGAGTTTTTTGGAATTGATGAATTGGGTCTTTTGCGAAGTGGCCTCCAACCATTTGGCAAATTCAGGGAAACGGTCAAAATAGTCCCAAGTGGTTCTGAATAATGCATATTTGGTGGATGACCAATCGAACTCTGGGTCATCCCACGATTTACGAATAGCATTCAACCCTTGTTTTTGCAACGCTTCCAGAACCAATCGGTCTTCCAAGAGCACATTATCAATATAAACACTTTGTTTTTTGGGATTGATGTACCTAGAGTCAGTGAGTACTACAAAATCATAACGCATATATGTCCAATTTAGAAGCCAACTGCCGTATCATCTCCCCGTTTGTCGGCACCACCTTCCAGTTTACCATCGGGTAATACACGAATGGCATCTACTTTTCCGATAACCGGAGTACGACCTTCCAAGATTTCGTAACCTTTGGCCTCCAGTTCAGTCTTTAATGTGTTGGAAAAACCTTCTTCTTCAAACATAACCACATCTGGCAACCATTGATGGTGAAAGCGCGGGGCATTCACGGCCTCTTGCATGCTCAGGTTGAACTCATATACATTAAGAATGGTCTGTGCCACGGCCGTAATGATGGTAGAACCGCCGGGAGTACCCACGACCATATACAATTTTCCGTCTTTTTCCACGATGGTAGGGGTCATGCTGCTGAGCATCCGTTTTTCCGGGGCGATGCTGTTGGCTTCGGCACCCACAAGTCCAAACATGTTGGGGATACCGGGTTTGGCACTGAAATCGTCCATTTCGTTGTTGAGAAAGAAACCCAACTCGGCGCAATAGAGTTTTGAACCGTACCCACCATTCAGCGTAGTGGTGGCAGAAATGGCATTTCCCTCGCTATCTACAATGGAGTAGTGGGTGGTTTCCGGGCTTTCCACAATTTCAACCTCACCATGGCTTACTTCTGAAGAAAGTGTAGCGTTATCAAAAGAAAAACTCGACATTCTTTTTTGAAGGTATTCATCATTCAAAAGAAGACCATAAGGAATATCCACAAAATCAGGATCACCCAAAAAGTAATTTCTGTCCGCGTAAGCGCGGCGGGAAGCTTCGGTGAACAATTGGATGGTCTTGGTGGAGTTATGGCCAAAATCGGAAAGATGATAAGGTTCCATCATCTTAAAAATCTGGTTGATGGTCACACCGCCACTACTGGGTGGACTCATGGAAATGATGTGCAGGTCCTTATAATCGAATTCAATGGGCTTTCTCCACTTGGCTTCATATTTTTCCAAATCTTCCATAGTGATAAAACCACCGTTTTCTTGCACAAATGCAGCCAACTTTTGGGCAACTTCACCTTTGTAAAACCCATCTCTACCTTGTTCCATAATTTTTTGGAGGGTATTGGCCAGTTCAGGATATTTTATGGTATCCCCTTCCGTAAAATTTGCCGCAAATTTGGTGCTGTCACCGTTGGCTTCCATGAATTGTTCTTTGTAGCTTTCCAATCGGTCAGCTTGTTTTTGGGTAACCACCACACCTTTTTTTGCCAATGCGATGATGGGCTCCAGAATATCGGATAGGGGAAGGGTGCCAAATTTTTTATGGACTTCCATGACCCCGGCCACCGTACCAGGCACCCCTGATGCGGTACCACCTTTGGTGCTCATGTTGGGGATGACATTGCCCAACGAATCCAGATACATGTCTTTATGTGCAGATAACGGTGCTTTTTCCCGATAATCAAGTGCACCTACCTCGCCATTACTCTTTCTGTAAACCATAAAACCCCCTCCGCCAAGATTTCCGGCAAAAGGATAGGCTACGGCCAATGCCAATTCGGTAGCGACCATGGCATCAAAAACATTCCCGCCTTTTTCCATAATAGCAACCCCAATTTTGGAAGCTTCCTCACGTGCGGAGACCACCATGGCCTTTTCGGTGACCAGACCGGTTGGTGTAGCTGGTTGCTGTTTGCAGTGTACAAATAAGATAAGAGGGAGGAGAAGTATCAGTCTTCGCATAGAGCATTAAATTTTTGACGGGAAAAGGTAATCAATTCTGCAAAAAAAGCCGTGAACTCATTTTCAAAATCGGAATAGTGTTCTTCAAGGTCCATGATGGCAAAATTCATTCTGGATTTGTTCTTCGTCCTTCTGTTCATGCCATTGAGAACCCGACCAATCCCAGCTAGATTGGCATAGTTGAGCAACCAATTATCCGCAATCATATAGGGCATCAACCGCTTAGTGCCTAACGGAAGGATATCGTAGTTGTCTTCTAGCAGATCGTAAAAATTCTCGACATATTCCTCAAGAGGGATGGTGGAATAATTGCTCCAATTTTTGGCTAAAAAATGGTCGTAGAAAATATCCACGATTACTCGGCTGTAATGACTGTAATTTTTATGAAGTCGTTTGCTGCTTTGCTTGGCAATGGGATGCGAGTCGGTAAAGGTGTCTATTTCCCGATGCAAGATGATGCCTTTTTGGATTTTTTCGGGATAGTGCTTGTATTTATTGCCCCGAATATGGTCGGCAAAGAAGTTTCCCAAAGTGATTTCCTTGTCATCAAAGGACAAATAGATATGTGCCAAGAAGTTCATCGGGACTTTTCCTTTTCTGTCGAAATTTACAAATTCAAAACATGGATTACGGAATGCCCCGCTATATTTGCAAAAACTTTTTTAACAATTTATGACACTGATCAAATCAATTTCCGGGATACGAGGCACCATTGGTGGCAAAACCAATGACAACCTTACCCCATTGGATGCGGTTAAATTTGCAGCTTCTTATGGTACTTGGTTGAAATCCTATGCCAAAAATGACAAGTTAACCGTGGTAATAGGACGCGATGCTCGACTTTCAGGTGAAATGATTCAAAATTTGGTGGTTTCCACTTTGGTGGGACTAGGAATTGATGTGATTGATTTGGGACTGTCCACAACACCAACCGTAGAGATTGCTGTGCCTTTGGAAAAGGCGGATGGGGGCATCATTTTAACGGCAAGCCATAATCCCAAACAGTGGAACGCCCTTAAATTGTTAAACGAGAAGGGCGAGTTTTTGGATGCGGAACAAGGTGCCAAGATTCTGGCCCTGGCCGAAAAAGAAGATTTTGACTTTGCCGAAGTGGATGACTTGGGAGAAATCACCCAAAACGATTCTTATATCGACATCCATATAGATGAAGTATTGGACCTTTCTTTGGTTGATGCAGAAGTCATTAAAAAAGCGGGGTTTAAAGTGGTTGTGGATGGTGTAAACTCTACAGGCGGGATTGCCATTCCAAAATTGTTGGAAGAGTTGGGTGTTGAAGTCATTAAATTATATTGTGACCCTACGGGTCATTTTCCGCATAACCCAGAACCCCTGAAAGAACATTTGGGGGATATCTGCAAGAAAGTTGTAGAGGAAAAGGCTGATTTTGGTATTGTGGTCGACCCCGATGTGGACCGTTTGGCCTTCATCAGCAATGATGGGGAAATGTTCGGTGAAGAATACACACTTGTCGCTTGTGCCGATTACGTATTGGGCAAGACCAAAGGAAATACGATTTCCAATTTATCCTCATCCCGTGCATTGCGAGATGTTACTGAAAAGCATGGAGGAACCTATGAAGCCGCAGCCGTTGGCGAGGTGAATGTGGTTGCTAAAATGAAAGCCAACAATGCGATTATTGGAGGTGAGGGGAATGGTGGCATTATTTATCCTGAAAGCCATTACGGTCGAGATGCTTTAGTGGGAACGGCTTTGTTTCTTATGTTGATGGCCGAGCGTGGCGGAACCGTTGCTGAACTCAGGGCCAGTTACCCCAGCTATTTTATGAGCAAAAAGAAAATTGAACTCACTCCAGAGCTGGATGTGGATGCCTTGCTGGAAGCCATGCACACTAAATATAAGGATGAGCAAGTTTCAACCATAGATGGTGTTAAGATTGATTTTCCTGAAAACTGGGTACACTTACGCAAGTCCAATACCGAGCCCATCATCCGGATTTATACCGAAGCCAAATCCCAGGAAGCGGCAGACAATCTTGCAGACCGAATCATTGGTGAAATCAAGGAAGTGGCAGGGCTCAGTTAAGATTCCTCCAATTCGTAGACAATTTCTTGGGCGTTGAATTCTTCATGAGGAAGGTCGATATGTTTGTCTGAATCGAGCCATATTTTCCATGAACCGTTCTCTTTTTTGAGTCCTACGTGGAATTGGCCATAACCTCTAACCGCAAAATCTTGGTCTTCCCCATGTCTGGAGCTAAACCGATAATATCCGGTTTGGTAGGCAAGCTCACCACCATCATCCATGGCAGTGGACAGAATGGCAAAAGCAATTCCGAGCTGACTTCCTCTTGCTTTCACCGATTCCACAAATTGGCCAAAGTTGGTCAAGTAGCTTTCCCCGGTCTCAATAAGATTTTGGTCTTGGGTAACGCGAACAATGTCTTCGGTGTGAATAGACTTTAATTTTTGGGAATCAGATTGGTCGTAGGCTTCCATAAAAGGAATCCAAACATCATTTTTAATGGCTTCCAAAGTTTCGTTTGAAATTTGTTTTGCAGGTCGTTGTCCATAGGACAGTGCAAAACAGCAAAGGAGCAAAAGGGTAGTTAACTGTTTCATTTTATGATTGATTGATTTCCTGTCAATGTATGAAACAATCTCAGACCAACACTTTGTTTTAAGAAAAGTATAGGATTTTAATTAACTAAGTCAGTCTTTTTCAGCCACTGCTAATTGTTGGATGACTTCTGCTGGGGCTTTATTACGGTGTTTCCACCGTTTGTGGGTCCAAAAATAGTATTCAGGTGCCTCATGAATGGAAGCTTCAACCTCTTTCATAAAAGCTTCTGAAATCTCATAATCTGGTATTTCACTCGGATTTTCAGCCAAAACTTTAAAGGTGGCTTCATAGAATCCACGTCCTACTTTTTTTACCTTAAGATAAACTGGAATCATTCCGTGGCTTTTACAGAGTTCTTCCCCGCCTACGTGTATGGGCACTAAAATATCCATGAACTTGGTCCAATGGCGAGCTCTTTGCAGCATTGGGGATTGATCACTGATGATGCCGACAGTAATTAATTGGTTTGCTTTCTTGGCCGCGGCAACAATATTTCTACTCTCGTAGGTTTTTATCAGCGTGGTTCCATATTTGCTTCGGATGTTGCGAATCAATCTGTCAAAATACTTATTTTGTATGGGCTGGTATATTCCGTACCCTCTGGACTTCACCATGGTATTCAATGAAAACACCCATTCCCAACTAGCATAGTGGGGCATCATTATCATAACACTTTTGCCCTCATTCTCCAGTTTCTGCACTACTTCAACATTGGTAAAAACATACCTTTTTTTTATTTGTTTATTGGTGATTCCCAAAGTCTTCATCATCTCTAAAAACATATCACAGAAATGTTTGTAGAATTCCTTTTCTATCAACAAACGCTCTTCTTCCGATTTTTCGGGAAAAACAAGGGCCAAGTTACTGCGCACCACTTTTTTACGGTATCCTATAGCATTGTACAGCAGTGCATAGACCCCATCAGAAATAAAATAAAGGATTTTAAAGGGTAGCCTGGAAATCAACCAGAGCAAAGGATAAACAAGGATATAAACTACTAGCTGCATTGGTAATTCTTGTGTGCAAATATAGCTATATTTGAATCCAAACCTGTTTAACCATGTTCAATTTGCATATAGCAACCATTGGCATTATTGCCGCCAACGTAATTGTGTCTTTACGCGGCTTTAGTGACTCCACTTTTTTTGACCGATATAAATTCAGTATAGGAGGAATACAAGCTGGACAACGGGAGCGAACCGTTACTTCCGGCTTTTTACATGTGGATATTTCCCATTTGTTCTTCAATATGTTCACCCTGTACTTTTTTGCCAATGTGGTGATCAATTGGTTTGGCCCGGGAAAGTTTTTGATCATTTACTTTATCAGTCTTTTGGCTGGAAGCCTTTTGGCCCTCTTTTTCCATAAGAACGAGCCGTATTATAGTGCCGTTGGGGCCAGTGGGGCGGTCACAGGGATTTTATATGCGGCCATATTGTTGAACCCTGATATGCAATTGGGAATTATGTTCATTCCCATTCCATTGCCCGCATACGTGCTTGGGATAGCCTATTTACTCTATTCCATCTACGGCATGAAAAGCAGATTGGGCAATATTGGGCATACAGCTCATTTTGGTGGCGCCATTGGAGGCTATGCCACCACTTTACTGTTTAAACCGGAGTTATTTGTTACGGATACGTGGATTGTAATTCTGTTGGCCATTCCCATAGTGATTCTGTTTGTCCTAGAGAAGATGGGCAAAATATGACCCACAAAAAAAGGGTCAAGAAAACTCTTGACCCCTGTCTGTTTTTAAATGTGCTCTTCCTTAATTAAGAAGCTCCGACACTTTTTCCTCCAGGGCAGACCCACGTAAATCCCTTGCCACAATAACCCCGTTTTCATCCAATAGAAAAGCAGCGGGAATGGCATTTATGTTATACATTTCTGCAATGGGGTCCTGAAAGCGCTTTAGGTTGGAGATGTGGTTCCAAGCCAATCCATCGGCTTCAATGGCCCCTTTCCAATCCTCGGCCCGGGTATCCAAGGAAACTCCAATGACATTGAATCCTTTATCCTTGTATTTGTTGTACACAGAAACAATATTGGGATTTTCCATACGACACGGTCTGCACCAGGCGGCCCAAAAGTCTACCAGAGTAAGCTTTCCCTTATTGGTCACTTCGCTCAAGGCCAAGGTTCCACCGTCTGGGGTAGGTGCAGAAAAATCCGGTGCAACGGCGCCGATTTCGGTGGACTTCATACTATCCAAACGTTCTTTTAATTCCATGGCAGGCTTGGTAGCCTTCATTTCGGGGGAGAGCCCCTCAAATAACGCCTTGATTTCATCTTGCGGAATGGCTTTACTCATCATAAGGTTGCCAATGATCAGTACTGAAATCAATGCATCGGGATGGTTTTTGGCGAAATCAACATTAAAGGTTTTGGCTTCTTCCTGAAACTCAATCAATTCTTCCCGCAAAGCGTTTACGGTTGCCGTGTCTCTTTGTTGGGCAGCGGTCCTCATATCATTTTGCATGGACATGGCACGTTCAGAAAACGTTCTGGATTCATCCAAAAAGTCCATGAAAAGATCATTTTGAGGCGTTCCCTTAAGTTTGGCATAGTTCATACTATCCTTTTGGAACTGGATGTCGATTTCACCATTTTCAAGAATAAACGGAATGTTGCCTCTATTGGACTGCATAAAAATGTAATGAAGCTTGGGCTCAGCTTGAGCACCTTTGAAGCTAAAAATCCCATTTTCAACCATCGCAGTATCAATATCAACCAACTGATTTATGGAATCTGTGGTTTTCAGGTATATCAACGTACCATTTTCCAATTCACCATCAACCTTGCCATTTAAGGTATATCCATCAGATTTTGAATTACATGATGCCAAGAACACAATACCCAGCACAATTGCAAATACTTTTTTCATTTCTCGTTGTTTAAGCCGCTAAGGTATTCATAACTTATTGCATAAAAAAACCCTTGACCTAATGAAAAGTCAAGGGTATGTTTTAAAAAATGTATTTTCTAGAACTGATATCTAATACCAAGGGCAATATCAAAGTCAAAATCATTGTCAAATCCATCGTAACCCACAAGCCCAATCTCGGGTCTAAAATCCAAGGAAATAAGCAACGGAATATCAAAATTGTACTCCACGCCAATGTCCCCGGCTGCAAAAACAAAGACACCATCGTTGTCATTGTCAAAATTGGGATTTGGCTCAAAATCAACACTACCCAATCCGGCACCAACACCGTAGAACCAGTTAAAGTTCCCATCCAGTTGGTGTACCCATTGATAGATACCAGTGAGTTTAAAGGCGTCAAAATCCCTACTATCACGCCAGCCAAGGTCAAATTCGGCTCGGTTATACCTCCCTATGGATTTCTGATAGGAAATTTCGGCCCCAAACCCATCACTGTCGCCTAAACGGAGACCAAGGGCATGGTTGGAAATCTCCTGCGCACTAACGGAGGCTGTTGCAAACAAAAAAAGCGCAGCAAATAATGTGGTAATCTTCATAAGTTTACTCGTTAAGTTAAAAATTAGAGATAGTTTTACATCTTCTAGAGCATATAAACTTTCTTTGAAGTTAAAAATTATTCCAAATTGGATAAAAATTTGTTAAAAGCCCTTTCTGAAGAATTGCAGGGAGAATTGATGATTGATGACCTCAGCAGAGCTCTCTATGCCACTGATGCTTCGGTGTATCGAAAGACACCTTTGGCAGTAGCCTATCCTAAGAATGAGGTAGACCTGAAAACGTTGATTCGCTTTGCAAACGCAAATAGGGTAGGGCTTATTCCTAGAACAGCAGGGACCTCTTTGGCCGGACAATGTGTGGGTGATGGTATTGTGGTTGATGTATCTCGATATTTCACCCAGATTTTGGAATTGGACAAGGAAAAAAAACAAATAAAAGTACAGCCTGGTGTCGTTCGTGATGAACTGAACCAATATTTAAAACCGTTCGGTCTATTTTTCGGACCCAACACATCAACCTCCAACCGATGTATGATAGGAGGGATGGTAGGGAACAATTCTTCTGGGACTACCTCCATTCAATATGGGGTTACTAGGGATAAGGTATTGGCCATGCATTGCGTGCTTTCCGATGGCAGTGAAGCAACCTTTTCGGATATTTCCAAAGCGATGTATGCTTCAAAAAAGCAAGAAGAAACTTTAGAAGGTAAGATTTATGCATCCCTGGAAAAGGAGCTTTCCAATGAAGAAAACAAAAAGAATATTCTGGCTGAGTTCCCGAAACCCAGTATACACCGAAGAAATACAGGGTATGCCGTTGATGAACTTTTAAAGAACAATCTTTTTGGAAACGATAAAGAAGATTTCAATCTCTGCAAATTACTGTCTGGTAGTGAGGGCACTTT
This sequence comes from Allomuricauda sp. CAU 1633, assembly GCF_017313225.1. Taxonomy (GTDB): domain Bacteria; phylum Bacteroidota; class Bacteroidia; order Flavobacteriales; family Flavobacteriaceae; genus Flagellimonas. Next base: position 107,894 of record NZ_JAFLNE010000004.1, read on the forward strand.
GGCGTTTACTACTGAGATTACCCTGCAATTGGACGATTTGCCACCTCCATTATCCGCTATGGTGGCTACACATTATAAAACTTTGGAAGATTGTTTGAGCGATGTGGCCCCGGTAATGCAGCACAATCTGCATACCTGTGAGATGATGGACAAAGTCATCTTGGATTGTACTAAAAACAATAGGGCTCAACTGGCCAATCGTTTTTTTGTGGATGGAGATCCAGCCGGAATTTTAATGTTGGAGTTAAAGGCCCATTCCGACGAAGAACTTCAAGAGCAACTAGAGTCTTTATTGAAAACCATCGAGAAATCAGGGCTAAGCTATGCCAATCCCATTCTAAAAGGCGATGATATCAATAAGGCCATTGAGCTCCGCAAGGCCGGATTGGGACTGCTGGGCAATATGGTGGGCGACCGAAAGGCCGTAGCCTGTATTGAGGATACTGCTGTGGCCTTGGAAGATCTCAAGGATTTCATCATGGAGTTCTCCCAAATCATGAAAGGGTACGACCAGCAAGCGGTGTATTATGCCCATGCTGGGGCAGGGGAGCTGCACTTGCGTCCCATCCTCAACCTCAAAAAATCGGAAGATGTGGTCCTGTTCCGTTCCATCACGACGGACGTGGCCAAACTCACCAAAAAATACAACGGAAGTTTTAGTGGGGAGCATGGTGATGGTATTGTTCGTGCGGAATTTATCCCATTGATGATCGGGGAAACCAACTATGAGCTGTTGAAACGGGTAAAAAAGATATTTGATCCCAATAACATCTTCAATCCTGGAAAAATTGTGGATGCCTTTCCCATGGATGAGTCCCTTCGTTATGAGGTGGACCGGGAAGAACCTGAGGTAAAAACCTTGATGGATTTCTCAGACAGCGAGGGCATTTTAAAAGCTGCCGAAAAATGCAACGGAAGTGGCGATTGCCGAAAAAGTCATGCTATGTCTGGCGGTATGTGCCCCAGTTATCACGCTACAAAAAATGAGAAAGATACCACCCGCGGTAGAGCCAATGCGCTTCGGGAATTTTTGACCCAATCCGAAAAACCCAATCGTTTTGACCAAAAAGAATTAAAGGAGGTATTCGACCTGTGTTTGAGCTGCAAAGCGTGCGCCAGTGAATGCCCCAGTAATGTGGACGTGGCCACCTTAAAAGCGGAATTTCTCTATCAGTATCAGGAATCGAATGGGTATCCGTTGCGCAGTAAATTGTTTGCCTACAATACCAAGGTGAATGCTTTGGGAAGTAAAATTTCAGGTTTGACCAATGCTATTTATGGCTCCAAAAATTTAAGTGGACTGTTGAAAAAAGCGTCTGGAGTGGCTTCGGAACGAAGTTTTCCCAAAGTGCACAATTTCAATTTTGAAAGGCATCTGGAAAAATTCAATCTGAAGAACACCGACCTTTCCAAAAAGAAAGTGGTACTATATCTGGATGAATTTACCAAATACTTGGATGTTGAGGTGGGTAAGGATGCTATAGAACTCCTGTGCAAGCTGGGCTACGATGTGGAGCTATTTTACGCTGAAAGTGGAAGAACGTATCTTTCCAAGGGATTTTTGAAACAAGCCAAGAAATTGGTGGAGAAAAATATGGCAAGATTAAAGCCATTTTTAGAGAAAGAAATTCCCATAGTTGGATTGGAACCTTCTGCCATACTTTCGTTTCGGGATGAGTACCAACGACTCCATGATAACAAACAGCTTTTATCCAAATTAGCTGCTCAATCGTTTTTGATTGAAGAATTCTTGGCTCGTGAAATTGCTGAAGGCCATATTACGGCTGAGAGTTTTACAGAAGAGAACCGCACCGTGAAAATCCATAACCATTGCCATCAAAAAGCGTTGAGTAATCAAAAAGTGACCTTTGATGTACTGAATCTACCCAAGAATTATAGGGTCGCGATTATTGCATCGGGTTGTTGCGGTATGGCAGGGTCTTTTGGGTATGAAAAAGAGCATTATGAGACCAGTATGAAGGTCGGTGGTTTAAAATTGTTCCCTGCGGTGAAGAAAAGCGAAAAAGAAACGTTGATCGCTGCCAATGGAACCAGTTGTAGACATCAAATAAAAGATGGTACGAAAAGGGATGCGCAGCACCCTGTATCAATCTTGCGAGAGGCCCTGATTGTCTAACTTTGCTTTATTTTGGGTTTGATTGGTGGTATCTTCCTTTGATGATGGCTCATCGTTGAAATCTTCGTCACTTAGAGTTTCTTCATGAATCTCTTCCATGTCTACCTCCTTGTCGGTGATGGAAGCAATCAGTTCATTCATGTCCATCTCTTTAAGGTCCTCGTCCACAAAGAAAGGGGATAGCCTATCGTGGTTGTAGTGATAGATTCTCCAACGTTTGAACGAATACTCCAAAGCGGTCAAATTTTCCACCCAATCCCCGGAATTAAGATAAATACAGCTACCATATTTATTTTCGTAGCGCTCTTTTTTAGGTTGATGGATGTGTCCACAGATTACATAATCGTAGTCATTCTCAATAGCAAGGTCTGCGGCGGTCTTTTCAAAATTGTTGATGTACTTCACAGCACTTTTAACGCTGTTTTTGATGCGTTTGGACAGCGAATATTTCTCACGCCCCAATTTTACCAACCACCAATTCACAAAGCTGTTTATCAAAATAAGAAGGTCGTATCCGTAGCCGCCCAGTTTGGCCAACCATTTGGCGTTTTGGATGGAGACATCAAATACATCCCCATGGAAAATCCACGCTTTTTTGCCGTCCAAATTCAAGACCAACTTGTTTGCTATTTTAAAATTACCCATTGAAGTATCACTAAACTTACGGAGCATTTCATCATGATTTCCAGTTATATAGTAAACTTCGGTACCTTTTGAAGCCATTCCAATGACCTTTCTCAAGACCTTTAAATGGGAGGGTGGGAAATACCGTTTGCTAAACTGCCAAATATCAATAATGTCACCATTTAAAATAAGCTTTTTGGGCTGAATACTATTAAGGTAGGCTATAAGCTCATCCGCGTGGCAGCCATACGTTCCTAGGTGAACATCTGAAATCACTGCCAGTTCTATCTTCCTTTTTTTCAAGTGTAGAGGGTTTAAATGCAAATAAACAGCGTAGGAATAAACTGAAAATCAATTTCAAATCAATAATTTATGAGCTTATGGTTAACAAAACATCAAGTCTATGAAAACTATGTTACTTAAAGATTAACTAAAGCAGTCACTTTTTAATTAGATGAAGAACATCTACCTTTGGGCAACTGCAAATTTTTATACCGGATGGCTGGAAATTCTTTTGGACAACTTTTTAGATTGACCACCTTTGGTGAATCGCATGGAAAAGCGCTTGGTGGTGTATTGGATGGTTGTCCTGCTGGGGTTGAATTGGATGTGGAAAAAATCCAATCGGAATTAAACCGAAGAAAACCAGGGCAATCCGCAATTGTTACCCAACGAAAAGAACCGGATACGGTTGAAATCTACTCCGGAATCTTTGAGGGGAAGACCACGGGAACCCCCATTGGTTTTGCCATCCACAATACCAATCAAAAATCAAAGGATTACTCCCATATCAAGGATTCGTATCGGCCTTCTCATGCCGATTATGTGTATGATAAAAAATACGGTTTCCGTGATTATAGGGGCGGAGGACGCAGCTCGGCCCGTGAAACCGCAAGTAGGGTAGTGGCCGGGGCCATTGCCAAACAGTTTTTGGACGATATTCAAATCAATGCTTTTGTTTCACAGGTTGGAGAACTAAAAATGGAAAAACCGTGTCAAGAATTGGATTTTTCGTTGATTGAATCCAATCCTGTGCGTTGCCCCGACCCAGAGATGGCCCAAAAGATGGAAGAATACATCAAATCCATTAAAAAAGAGGGCGATACCATTGGCGGAGTCATCACTTGTGTCATTCAAAATGTACCTATCGGTTTGGGTGAGCCGGTTTTCGATAAGCTCCACGCAACTTTGGGTGCAGCCATGCTCTCCATCAATGCGGTAAAAGGATTTGAATACGGGAGCGGCTTCGAGGGGATTAAAATGAAAGGCAGCGAACATAACGATGCTTTCAATCCAGATGGTACCACCAAAACCAATCGAAGTGGGGGCGTGCAAGGCGGTATCAGCAATGGAATGGACATTTATTTTAATGTTGCCTTTAAACCTGTAGCCACCATATTGCAATCATATGAGACCATCAACAAAGAAGGTGAACCCGTGACAACCCAAGGCAAGGGAAGACATGATCCCTGTGTAGTGCCCAGAGCGGTGCCCATTGTTGAGGCTATGGCAGCATTGGTCTTGGCAGACTTTGCCTTATTGGCCCGTACCAACAAAATCTGACCGTATTAGGGCATTTCCCGCCAAAATGCTATCTTACTTTCCTAAAAACTACTCATGCGTAAACTCGAACTGCACTGGCAGATTCTTATTGGGATGCTTTTGGGTATCCTATTTGGATTTGCAATGACCCAGGTAACTTGGGGTAAAGATTTTGTTTCGGATTGGATTCAACCTTTGGGAACCATTTTTGTAAAACTACTTAAACTGATTGCCATCCCTCTTATTTTGGCTTCATTGGTCAAAGGGATTTCCGATCTCAAGGATATTTCCAAATTCAAGAATATTGGTTTACGAACCATTGGCACCTATATTGTAACTACAGTGGTGGCTATCACCATTGGTTTGCTGTTGGTAAATGTATTGCAGCCGGGCAATGGTATTTCAGAGGAAACCGTGACCAAGCTCACGGATACATATGCAGGTGATGTAGGGGTAACTTCTAAATTGGAAGAAGCCTCCCGCCAAAAAGAGAGTGGTCCACTGCAATTTCTGATTGATATGGTTCCGGACAATGCTTTTTCTGCACTAAGTGATAATGGATTGATGCTTCAAGTGATTTTCTTTGCCATCATGTTGGCCATTGCCATGCTGTTGATTGGGGAGAAAAAGGCAAAGCCTTTAAAAGATTTCTTTGATTCCCTGAACGATGTGGTCCTAAAAATGGTGGATTTGATCATGTTAACTGCCCCTTATGCCGTTTTTGCATTATTGGCTGGTGTTGTGGTTTCCTCCAGTGATCCTGACCTGTTGTTGGCACTTCTAAAATATGCCGGTGTTGTGGTCTTGGGACTTGTTTTAATGATTGTTTTCTATTCCATCATCGTATCGGCCTATACCAAAAAGAACCCGTTTTGGTTTTTAAAGGAAATTAGTCCGGCGCAGTTGTTGGCATTTTCCACCAGTTCCAGTGCAGCTACCTTGCCTGTTACTATGGAGCGGGTCGAGGAACACATCGGCGTGGACAAAGAAGTGTCCAGTTTTGTGTTGCCCGTAGGGGCGACCATCAACATGGATGGAACCAGTTTGTACCAAGGTGTGGCGGCGGTTTTTATTTCACAAGCCCTTGGGTTTGACCTTACTTTTTCAGGTCAATTGACCATTATTCTAACCGCATTATTAGCATCTATCGGCTCTGCTGCGGTTCCCGGCGCGGGAATGGTGATGCTGGTCATTGTTTTGGAATCCATTGGCTTCCCTGCGGATAAACTGGCGATTGGCTTGGCCTTGATTTTTGCTGTGGATAGACCCTTGGACATGTGCCGAACCGTGGTAAACGTAACCGGTGATGCCACCGTTTCCATGATCGTTGCGAAATCTGTGGGGAAACTCGGAGAACCTCATGTAGAGGAGTGGGACGACCATTTGGATGAACTCAAATAATCCACACTCCCCCAACTTAGGTTCTAAAGTGTTATAACGAAATGTATCGCCCTCTCGGATATTTCACCTGAAAGGAAAAATTTTCCTTTTTGGATTCCTGGGGTGTCAGTGCCAAACTCCAAGTCAGTAATCCTTTTTGGTCATCATAGCTGGCATTGTTGGTGACCACATCATCCACTTTAATTTCCTTGTCTTGGGACATCGGAATCCTATCCATGAGTTTCAAAGTGACAGCAACATTCTTGTTGTTTTTTACCTCAAGATTGTAGGTGCGATCCAAAATCCGGTTGCTTCCGGTGAAGGATTTACTTTTAAAGTTACGGTCTTGTTGACGCGAAACCGTGATGTTGTTATCAATACCCAACGAAAGTACCATCTCTTTTTTGGTTGTATAGGGGTCTAGTACCGTTTTACCAGCATATGTCCCCTCAAAATAGATATTGGCCTCACCTGGTAACAACTGATGTTGTTCCCAATCCTTGAAACTGGCCGTGAGAAACACATTTTCATTAATGACGGGTGCCGCAAAATATTCATAAGAGGCTGGCATTTTAAAGGTATTGATTTCAATAGCGGTAATGTCCCCATCTGACTTTATGGAATAGGTCTTTTTGATTTCAAATGCGGTTTTGGTAGCACCTTCCTTTATGTGACTTTTCTTTGTGGTGATGATGACCACCCCATTGCTACCTTGATTTCCATATATAGCGCCCGCGTTTGCTCCTTTTAGGATTTCTATATCCTGAATCTCATTTTCATCCAAATCGCCTTCTGAAAAGTTTGTCATCGGAATCCCATCCACAATATAAAGAGGAGCGGGTGGTTGATATTGTACTCTAGAGTTTGCTATCGAACCTGAAACACTGGAATAACCTCGTATGCTAACTCCTGCAGCTTTGCCTTGCAATGTTCTTGAAATATCCTCGCCATATCCTGTAACAACCACTTCCTCTAGCATTGCTGCATCCTCTTCCATATCCACATTCATTATAGAAGAATAGATGGGCAATTCTTGCGGAACCATTCCAATGTAAGAGTAGGTGAGTTCCTGACCATAGGGTACATCCAAGGAATAATTACCATCAAAATCGGTGGTGGTTCCATGGGAAGAGCCTTTTATCACTACGTTGACACCGGGTAGAGGTTGACCCGATTCATCCGTGATAGTACCCACCACTTTTTTGACATTCGGGTTAAAAGCATAGCCTTTTTTCTTAGCTGCAGGCGAATATCTCCGTTGATATGAACTCACAAAGTTCAAATATTTGGCTTCAAGATTCGGTTTGGCAATATTGTAATTGGGACTTTCGGTGGAGAGCACCATTTTTACATTGTTCCAATCCTGACCCGTTTTTTGATACACATTGGCTTTGTAGGCTAAATTCAAAGGAGCGTTCAATCCAGTGGATTTGATATCATAATTGGGCACCCAACCCGCATCTTCCACCAAATAGGTAAGGGTAAGGTTCAAGTTGGTGGCAATGGGTGCATCGAATTTGATGGAAATCTCACCTTGTTCTTCCTCTGGGGCACTGTTGGCCTCGACCAATTGCTTTTGAAGGGCAATGATTTCCAGATTGGTTTCGTTGATGTTTAGATTGGACTTAAAAATTTCATTTTTAATGGCAGTGATGCGTTCTCGATAGTATTGGCTTACTCGTTTTACCTGCTCCAAATCCAAGGTTTGACTATCGCTGTTTACCAATCGGTTCGAGGTGATTACCTTTTCCTCCTCTTCCAGTCCCAATATGGTGTTTTTGAGCAAAGCAATTTTATGTTCCAACGTCTTAATTTTATCTTCCCACTCTTTGACCATGGGATTGCTCTCGGATTTTTCTAAATAGTTGATGTTGTAGGCAATGGAAAGAATGGACACGGCATTGAGTCCAGAAATTTGAATGCTACTCTCATCAATTTTATGGGAAAGTCCAGCAAAAATAACTTCATTGGAGCCTTCGTTTAAGTGGCATTCTGCGGTTCTAGTGATTTGTGCTCCGCTAAGGTAAACGGTCACTTCCTTTATTTTGGAAGGTTGTTTTTGTGTGTTGGGAAATAGTAAAAGGGGGATGGATAGAAAGAATAGAGCTATTGTTTTCATAATGGTCGGATTTAAATGTTGTTCCAAACCTAGCAATGACACTGCTCAATTAAAATAAGGAATGCGCAACGGGCGAATTCGGTTTAGCGAAAGCACCGTTTCAATGAGTCAGTCCAAAAATTGGACTTTAAAGGGCAAATAACAGCGGTTAGGGTACTAGCACAATTTGAAAACCATCCGCTCCCATTCCTGTTGATGTTTTATTCGCGTCAAGGAGCATCTGTCCGCTTGAAAGAACAATTCCAAATTGCTCTTGACCATCGATTTCCAAAAACTGCTCACCTTCCACGGTTAAAATGGCGTAGGAATAACTACCCGTAGGGAAACCATCGTAAATAACATCAGCTTCGTTTTTGTTTTCAACATTCAGTGTACCGTTTTCTGCACTGAAAGCCCATACAATGACGCCAGATTCATAATCATCATCGATACCCGCAAATCCACCACTGATGTGCTGCACGTTCCAAGTTCCTGTAAGCGCATCCTTTTTGGGCGCATCATCACCATTATCGCAGTTGGAAAGAAATATTCCAAATATGAATGGTATTAAGAGGTGCTTCATGTGCTTTTTTGGATAAGATGTAGTATCCATTTATGCGTTGCGTGATTACATCACCCCAAAAACTTAGCCTTCAACTCAGGGGTGGGAATCATACAAGATTCTTGTTTGCCGAACCATTTGTAGCGGTTTCGGGCCACAAAGTCATAAATGGCATTACGGATGGAGGTGGGAATCCAGCTGAACACCGCGGTCAATTTCCAAAGTCCACCAAGGTCTTGGGCAATCTCCAATGCGGCATCGGATTTGGTATAGTAGGCCACCCCTGGTTCAATGAGGATAATGGAATCCACTTGGCTGATATCGATTTTGCGTTCTGCGATCAGCTTTTCGCCAATTTCACTTTGTAGGGCCGCATAGCGAAACAGGTCCTTTTTGTCCCGTTTGATCACAAACTGGACCGAACCGTTGCAGAGGTTGCACACTCCGTCGAAAAGAATAATTTTCTTGCCCTCTTCCATACCACAAAGATACGGAGGTTTGGTATGAAAGCCTAGAGAGAAACGGGAGTGAGTGGAGTTTTGCAATTCAATTTGCCCCTTCAGCTAGGTGCCTTTTAATTATTTGAGCAATGGTTCTGGGCAACTCGTCCTTCAGGTCTGTGCGGTAGGAGACAACCATATCCAAAGGAATGTTGAGTTCGTCTATTTCCAAATAGTTTACCTGTAGGTTGTAGCCTTGTGTTATGCTTTTGGGCATTAGTGATACTCCAATATCCTTTTCTACCAATTTTAAAAGTGAGAAAGCATTGATACTTTCATGCTGTATCTGTGGGGAAAACCCATGCCGGCCACACGTACTGATAATCTCATCTCGAAAAAAGGTTCCAGCAGCTCTTGGGAAAAGTAAAAAAGGAACATCTTTCAATTCGGATACTTTTGAACTTTCCGTTATGTTCCATTTACTATTGGATGCAATCGCCAGAAGTGTAGTGTCCGTAAAAATGTTTTCAGAATGCACATGGGCCATTTCTTTGTGGGGTCTGCCTATCATGATATCTATTTGTCCGTCCAGCAATTGATTGACGAGATTCAAGGTGGTGGTTTCCACAATGTTCACCTTCATTTTTGGAAATTTCCCTGCCATCTCATGGATAAGGTTGGGCAAAATGTGTGTCATGGCGGAGCCAATACAGCCGATGGTTATGGCACCGGTCAATGTTGATCCCATATCAGCTATGGAAGATTTGATCATCTCCACCTTTTTCAATAGCTGATAGCCTTCTTGCTGAAGAAACTTTCCAGAAGGTGTGAGGGAAACATTTCGCTTATCCCGTTTAAAAAGTACTGTACCCAACTGTTCTTCCAGGTCTTTTATCTGACGGGTGAGGGCAGGTTGTGCAATAAAGAGCTTTTCTGCTGCTCTTCTAAAGTGGAGTTCTTCGGCCAGGGTTAGAAAATAGTGGATATGTCGCAGTTGCATGTGATACTTTTTAAGTATCAGTTAATGTATAAAATTCTATTTTTATTATCAAATAACATCCAGCATCTTTGTAAAAAAAAGATGAAGCATTTTATTACGTATCCCTTGGTTTTTGTATTCCTTATTGTGCTAGAGGGATGTGAAAGCCCAACTATTCAAAAGATGAGAACACCTAAGTTTATAGAGATTGTGGTCCAAAACCATCTGGTATCGCATGGTTTTGATGCCGAAAACAAGGAAATTCTGGAAGAGGTCATTGTAGAAAAGCCCACCAAGAAACTCCTTCGAGTGGATAGAATCCAATCAGTTAGTGAAAAGTATATCCTTACCTCATACGGATTTGGTCGGTTGGTTTATTGGGAGTATGAGGGTTCATATACGGCACTGAAGGAATTGCTACTCACGGATAGTGACAAGTAGACTAAAACTGACGCGGGATAAGGGATGCCTTAGTTTTCCGCAATCTTTTTAAGTGAGTTTAGTGCTTTGGGCCAGGTTCCATTAAAATAGTCAATATAATCCTCTGCAGTATCCATTTCAATGGTTACGGTGGTAATGCCGTCACTTTCTTGAAATGAATAGTTTTCCAAACTTCCTGCCCAAGGTTCCACTTGTTCCCCAGAGGTTATCTCAGTTTCGCCATCCAACATGCCAATGTGTCTTATGGATACAAATTCGGCGGGTTTGTTTTCCGCAATTTCGGAAATCATTCCCGCACGCTTGCCATTTTCGTCCGTTCCCACAAAATACATTTTCTCGCCTTTGGTCCAATTGCCTTCATAGGTGGAAGTGGGGTTGAATTCAGCCGTCCATTGTTCATAGGTGGTGATGTCGTTTAACCCTAACATGGCTTCATAAACTTTTTGGGCGGGGGCTTTTATTTGGGCACTAAATGTTATTTTTTTCATGGTGTAGTGTTCAATTCATTTCGTATTTGCTAGTCCCGGGCAGCTTTAAACTCACTGCCTTCATACCATTTTGGAAAATAGGCTTCATTGGCCAACTTCAGGCCCACATTAAACAGCAACTGAAGGTCCAATTGTATACCACTTAATTCCGTAGTTTCAGCATGATATTCATCGGAAGGTTGGTGGTACTTGTACATCCTATAATCATCATTATACTTTCTGATGTCCTCAATGCTGATATCAAAGCCTTCATAGGCGCCACTTGCATACAGGGCAGGGATCCCAATTTTGGCAAAATTAAAATGATCGGACCTAAAGAAATATCCCTTTTCCGCCTCTGGGTCCGGGATAACATACCTGTTTTGTTTTTCGGCAGCTTCTTTGGCATATGCATCCATTTCAGAATGTCCATACCCGGTAATGGTCAAATCCTTCATTTTTCCGGGACTATCAAGCGCATCCATATTAATGTTGGCCACGGTTTTCCCGGGCTCGTAAATCGGGTTTTCGGCATAATAGGCGGAACCCAATAGGCCTTGTTCTTCACCCGTAACGGCGATAAAGACCAAAGAGCGTTTGGTTTCACCGCTTTTCTTGAAGGCTTCCGCGATAGCCAATAGACCGGCGGTTCCCGAGGCATTGTCCACAGCACCATTGTAGATGGAATCCCCGTCTATAACTTTTCCAACACCAAAATGGTCCCAATGTGCGGAGTAGATGATAAATTCATCTTTTTGCTCTGTACCGGGCAGCAGGGCCACTACATTTTTAGAGACGTCTTTTTTAATTTCATTGGAAATCCCTACCGAAACCGTCAAGTCCAGCGGAACGGGTTTAAAATCTTTGTTTCGAGCCAAGGTTTTGTAATCTTGACCTTTCATGGCAGAGGCATCAAACATTTTGGTGGCACTTTCTCCGCTTATCCAGGATTCCACATCCAAAAGGGGTGCATCACTTTCAATGGTCAAGCGGGCACCGCTCCAGCCAGCTTCTACCACATTCCATCCATACGCGGCGGGTTCGGTATCATGGATGATGATAAGTCCATCTGCACCTTGCCGGGCTGCTTCCTCATATTTGTAGGTCCAACGGCCATAATACGTCATTTCATTGCCTTTGAATAAGGTTGAATCCCCAGATTGAAAACCGGGGTCATTAATTAAGACCACGGCTGTTTTGCCTTCCCAGTCAACACCCTCATAATCGTTCCATCCATATTCGGGAGCCACAACGCCGTAGCCTGCAAAAACAAGTTCGGAATCTTCAAGGCTGACTTTGGTTTCGGGTTTATTGGTTGTGGCCACAAAATCCTTCAGGCGTTCTAAATCAAAACTTCCGTTTTTACCGGAAATCACCATTTTTTCCGTGGGCGTTCCCGTAATTTCCACCATTGGCACATCTTGAAAAAAGCTATCGCCATTACCGGGTTGTAGCCCTAATTTTTCAAATTCGTCTTTTAGATAGTTCACGGTGATGGTCTCACCTTCGGTGAAGGGCTTTCTTCCCAGAAATTCATCGGATGCCAGACGTTCCAAGTGGTGGGCTAGGGTGACTTGGTCCACTTCAACGGGGGTAGGTTCTGATTTTTTCTCGTTTGCGCAGCCGCCGAAAAGTAGGGCGACCACTAAAATTTTTAGATACTTTTTTATCATGGGTGGTATAAATTGAATGTGAGGTTTATTTATAAATTTTGTTGTACTTCCGTTATTTGTAGGTTACAAATTCTTCTCCAGCTCTGAAATTAGCCAATTTGCAAACTCGTTCCGCTCTCGTAAACTTGATAAAATCAATTGTTTCCGATATAAAGCCCTTCTAATCTTGCTTCTACCTTCAATGGAGTTTATGGCTTTCAGCAATAGTTGCTTTCTTTTGGCCTCGCTTTGTTTGTAGGGAACGTTGTCTGAAAATGAAGGTGTTGCTGTATTTGGGGCTTCAATTTGTACTTGATTGAACCAAAAATCTTCATCTTTCCCAGTTTCGTTTGTTTCCCAATTCATTTGTTCCTGAGTATCCTTGGCCGATGAAATATAATAAACCCCAATGGCATTGTCCAACTCGGGGTTGCCTGATAAATTGGACAAACTTGTATTTTTTATTTTCTCAAAAGTTTGGGAATTCACATAGAAAGAGGTGTTGGTTAATGGAAGTTTCCTGAACAAAGAGTCTGTCTTGATATTTAAAAATACGGAATCAGTTAGCAACTCAATACTGTTTTTACTTTGCCGCTCATAGACTTCTATGCTATACGAAAAATACAGCGTATCCATTTTTATATCTTCTATGATCCCTTTCATTAGGGACTGCTTTTTGTTGTTTTCTATTCTTTTTTCGTTCCAAGTATTGATTTGAAGTGCAATTAAAATTCCAATGACCACAAGCACAATTTCCCCAATAGCGTACAGGAGGTATTTGGTAAATCGGTTTTCCTGAAGTAGTCGTTGACGTATCCGTCTAAAGAACTTGATCATAATTGTATGGGTTATTTATTCTAAACTTCAGATTTTTATATGCCTTCCAATGTTTGAAGGTCTTCTTTTAAAGTATGGGTATAATCCTGAATATGCTGAGAAAATCGAAGAATCAATTGTGTGTAGGCGAATTTATAATCCGCCAACCGCTCAAAATCTGCCGCCAAGACCAAAGGGTCGTTTTGGGCCCATATTTTGTCTTGTATTTCAGTTCCGCCATCAAAAAAATAGCCTTGTAACGGATAAGAAGATTTCTCATTTAGAATATCAAAGTACTTATCAATCATGGATGTATTGGCATTTATAAAATCATTTTGTTCTTTAATAAGCGTTGCCATGGACTGACGAATATCTGCAGGATAGTGTACCGTATTGTTGCCCACCAAACTTACGAGCGTGGTGTTGTTAAAACTATAATCTACCCGTACTAAAAAGGGAAATTTATACCGGAAGAGTTTAGCTATGGTATCAGGTTCGGATTGCGAGGCTTTGATTCGTTTTTGAATCACCTCAAATACCGTACTGTCCGCTTTAAGCCTAACAATTAGGTTGTTAAGGTCTAAACTATCCTTTTTAAAATCACTGATTAAGGAAATGGAATAGTTTTTTCGGACAATAGCATTCTTTCGGCTTTCATTCCAATTGTTCACTTGCAAAGCGATCAAAATACCTATGACCACCAGTACAATCTCACCAACAGCATAGAGCAAGTATTTACTGAACTTATTTTCTGAAAGTAATTTTTGGCGGATTTTTCTAAAGAATTTGATCATTGGGCTACAGGAATAAATTCATAATTCTTTTCAGAGAGATTGACTACAAGTCGAAATTTTCCCTTTTCCGTTGGGATATTGGGGCCAAACCATTCCAGCTCTCCTTTTGGGAAAGTGGCTCCTCCCCAGTTTACATTCCAGCTTTTGTTTTCCCTGATCTTAATGTCTTCACCGTTTAAGTCGACAATGGCCTCCCAAATCGCATTCTTTTCGTCCACCTGTATCAAAAAAACATCATTGCTCCAGTTTTTATAGGATGTACCATCTCCAACGATTCCAATATTTTCATAGAGCAGCCTAACATCGGGATACAGGTTTTGAATTTGGGCCATCGAATTGGTTGCCATTTCAGCCAATTGTGCAAATACATTTTTTTCAAAGTCTTTTTGTTGGGCAAGTTGAATCAAGCCAGTTTTAATTTCTTGTGTTTGGAGTAGCATTTTTGCCTTCTCCCAATCTTTTTTCTTGAAGTATCCTGGGTCGTTCAACGTTCCCATTAAGAGCGAATATCCAAAATTAACGGCTGGGACAGGTAAGCCTTCCTTGATTAAAATTGTTGAAATGGGGTTTTCACTTACAGCAATATCAGAAGAAGACTGGGACAGATAATTGGTCAGATTTCGCGCCAGCAAGTTTTCACTTTTATCCTTTGGGTTGACAACCATGTTTTGAATATGAAAGGCTATGGATGTAGTAAAGACATCAGGTTCAGACTCCATATAAAAAAGAAGCCCTGGAATTTGCTCAATGTTTAGGGAATCGGAATAGTTGTAGAGGCTATCTGCATACCTTTGTTGCAGGTCCAATCCCTTAATATTGGAACGTAATTCCTGTTTCTCCAATTCCAACACATTGTAGATCTGCTCAATAGTAGCTTGATAGTTTTCTTTTCGTTTCCGCTCCTCATTCCAATTATTGATTCGGAGCGCAATCAAGATTCCAATGACCACAAGCACAATTTCCCCAATGGCGTAAAGGAGGTATTTGGTAAATCGGTTTTCCTGAAGCAGTCGTTGACGTATCCGTCTAAAGAATTTAATCATGGATATTTGGTTGGTTTGGTCATAAAAACGTAAAGGGGCTCCCTAAGTTCACCTATTTCTGGCTTAAAAGCAAGTGGGCCACAAGAAACGATTATGCGTGCGTAGGGGCAAAACAACATGTTGATTGTCTACAAAATATATACTTATATCAAAAAGGGACATCTATATTACAACGTTAGTTGTTTAATCAGTACATTTATTTTCCCATAAGTTGTATTGCGAAAAATAACCTAACACCAAATGAAGTCCCTCAATTTTATTTTACTTTTCCTTCTTTCTTTTATTGTCATCAATTGCTCCAAAGACCCAAGCCCAACCAATGAGCTTGACCCAGAGGATGTAGTTGAACCAACCCCTGAAGAACCAACACCTGAGGAACCGGTACTGACGCAAGAGGTGTATTTTACGTTTACCACAGATGAGTCCTTCCAACCTGAGGTTGGACAGAAAGATTGGCTGATATTACATGATGGCGAGGGTGAATTATTGGACTTTCGTTCTTTTGATAAGGGAGATCAATTGGTTTTTGATAAAAGGAGCGATAGCATTCCTGATAGTTTTTCTGTTACGCTACTTAAAGTCCGATTTCTAGAATCAGATCGATGTGATGAATATGCCGAGCATTACTTGCAAACCTATCCTGAAATTGGGAAAGGAAGCATTTGGTCCTACCCAAATCAAGGAATGGTAGACAATGATACACCTGGAACGATAGGGGAATTTAAACTTAAGGTAGCTGATATTCCAGGTACGGATGGCTTCCGACTCTTTGACAGCAGTTTTGTATCCGTACCATGGCGTAGAGTTTCTGCTTCCGCCATTGCTGAAAAAAATACCGCCAATACCGCCTTACAAATAGAGTTCAGTGGATTGGATCTTTATGACGAAGATGCCAAGTATCTCGTATCTATTATGGATGAGGAACTGAACCTAAAATATAAGTTTTTTGAAAGCCCCATGATCGATGAAACTTTGAACTTTAGTTTTGACGAATTCCAAGAATATGATTCTTATGCCTACCTACCTGCATATCCTCCAAATCGTTTTAATGTATTTAGCTTGTCGGGACAGGTTAAAGGAGAAAATAGAACCAATGATTCAGGTTATGTGATTCAAGAAATCCTAAATACGGATATACAAGACCCTATACCCATTGGATTTTTAGACGAGTTTGACTATTATAAAACCAACTTTATAATAAGCTTTGAGAACTTTGGTTATCAATATCTTGGATATGGGCCAAAACCGCAGATTGAAATCCCCAGTGAACCTGCTTTATCTGTTTCCAATACTCAAATCGCTGATTTTGAAATGAGCACTGATGTGAATTATATCAGGAAAATTAATACCTGGGGAAGTAATTATGCCGAAATATGTGCAAATACCCGATGGGTTGTCCATTCAGACCAAAATAATTTTCCAAAAAACCTAAAGGTACCAGAGACCATTACGGAACAATATGATTTAATGAAAATCGATGAGTTGGAATTTCAAGGGCCAACACTTTATTTACAAGCTGAGTCCTATCACGATTTTGTATCCAGCCAATTTATAGTTCCGCCTTCACCAAATGAAATAAAGGAGTATACCATAGAATCCATTAGTTTCACATACTAACGTTTGGGTAGCTTAAGTTCACCCATTTCTGGGTAAAAGCAGGTGGGGGAGATACAATCTTGTGGGAGGGGTAGTTCTAATCCCTCGCAATTGTGGTTATGCATTGTTGCAAGTAGTTTTTATTAGTTTAATTTTTCTATCAGTTCTTGCATAAATAAAAGCATTGAAAATTTAACAAATTCCAATTCAGATTTGGTAAATCGAATTTCTTCGTCCAGATAAACAGCTTTTTTTATACTTCGATTTCGTATCGAATTGCAGTTTTTTATAAATTTTTCATCGGCTTTTGCGATTGAGTGAACAATTAAATGTCTACATTCAAATGCAAATTTTATGTCGTCTAATTTTTGGTCTTTATCAATTTTAATCCCTAAATAATTCTCGAATGATTTAATAACATTTTCGATGTTTTGAAAAGTCAGTTTCTTTTTGGCGACAAGTAATTTTTTCAAAAGATTCGGATTTTGATTGACTTCGTCAATTTCATCTAAAGTCAATTGTATTTGATTTTTAGCGCTTTTAGGAAGTTTATCATTTGAATATTGAAATTTTAAAACAGTTGAAAAGATTTTTTCAATGGTCAATGTGAAATGAGAAACTAACAGTACCAAACATTGATTATAGATTATGCTATAGTGTTTTGTAAAGGATTTGTTTTTGTTAATTCCTTCTAATGCCATTATTGCATTATCCGCTAAATAATATGGATTATTAATTTTAGGAGCTCCATCTTTTAATTTATCATTCAGACTTTTCAGATGATGAAGACAAAAATCCATTATTTGCTTGTCAAATTGGATTAATTCAGTTACTGAGTCAATTTGGTTTTCAAAGTTCTCATTTATTTTTATTAGTTCTTTTTTCATCTAATTACTAGCAACTTGTTTATTTGAATGTAAAATACCTATCCTGGCTAATTTCACTCATTTCCTTCTCAAAACCAATCCTTTACAAACCGAGCTTTCAAATAGTTATCAACTTGTAACCTTTTAAAATGTATATTTGGAGTGCGAAACGTATTTTTTATTCTATTGCCCTCCAACCTCTACATGTCTTAAATAGAAGATAAAGGATAGGCAAATGGGTGCGAGTCCCTAGACCATTCAGGGCATAGCTTTGATACGTTTCGCGGTGACCTATCCTCATTTGTTTAACTTTTTTAACCTACTCTATTATGCGAAACGGAGAAAGTCAAAATCAATGTCCACATTGCAAACAAGATATTGCAAAGGACAAAGCGCAAAGCGCGCCTAAAATTTCCCAATGGCTCACCCCGGCCCAAGTGCAACTCTTGGAGTATGCCGATCACCTGGATGGCCCCGATCTGGTAAAATCCCTAAAACTGCTCCACGATATTACCATTTACCATTCCCATGAACCTTTGGATGAGGCCGAAAAAGATGCCCTCTTTACCGTAAAGGGGTTTTGGGAGTGTATTGAGAAGATTACAGAATAAAAAAAAGGCCCTAAAAAGGGCCTTTCTTGGTTTGGTAAGCAGTTTGTTTATTTTTCGTACACTTCCTGGTATTCGCCTTCGCCCTCATCAATGGTAAGGGTCAGGGTGTTACCAGCAATGCTGTATTCCACTTCGTAGACATCATCATTTCCGTAGTCCAATTCCAGGACACCTTCAGACACTTCCTCCCAATTTCCCGTTGCATCTTGGTTTTGTTCACAGGTGCCGGAGCCATCATCGTAGTACGTGAAACGGAACACTCCGTTTTCTTGAAAGTCGATGATTTGATTTTGTTCACAATCGGTAGCGGGCAGTTCCCCTTCATTATCAATATAAGCAGCGTAATTCCATATACCCAGTAACTCTGTGGTGGAATTGTTTTCTTCTGGAGGGGTTTCATTTTCGTCGTTGTCACAGGAAACAAAAAGAAGGCTCATAGCCAACAAGGAAAAGTAGATTTTTTTAATCATTTTGCTAGTATTTATTTGGGGTTAGGGTACAAGAACGGCATACAACCCGCTATATTGTTGCTTCCGAAAACAAATAGATAACCTACTGAACAATAAGGAAAAAATGCCCTCTTTGCCAAGGGACTTTGGGAGTGTATTGAACGCATCAATGCGTGAAGTACGAAGTTTGAAGTACGAAGTCAGAGGTCAGAGGTCAGAAGTCAGAGGTCTGTTGTCTGATATCCGATGTCTGAAATCTAACTTCTTAGAAAATCACTGCGCGGTCTGCACTTCACTAAATTGGATGACCGGTTGTATGTTGGTGTAGTTTGGAACATCGGCCCGTAGTTTGTCCCCAATGGGTCCCATGGCATTTTGGAAGGCTTCCATACTTTCAAAATAGAAATAGCCTACGGCTACATAAGGGGAGGGGCTGTCCGGTGCGCCGCCCGAGAGGCCTTTGTCGATCATCATGGCTTTTAGGTCATCGCCCATAAGATTGGCCGCCATGGCCATGTGGTTGTTGATGTAATAGTCCATATCAAAGGTTACGTCTTCGCCATTGGGGTAGAAAATGGTCATTTTGATCATGCCCTTTTCAATTTTGGGGTAATCGGCGGCTTCATTTTTCGTAAATCCCAATAGAATAATCAGGGCTAGGGCTAGGAGTGTGGTTTTTGTTTTCATATGCTGTTGTTTAGTGTGATGATTTTATAAAATTGTGCAAGTGAATATAGTTATAATTCGATTAGGTTTTTTGGCATGGGGTAGTGTAAGGTGTTAATTGTTAGGAGACAGAAGTCAGGGGTCAGAAGTCAGGGGTCAGGAGACAGGAGACAGGAGACAGGAGTCAGGAGTCAGGAGTCAGAGGTCAGAGGTCAGAGGTCAGAGGTCAGAAGTCCGAAGTCTGAGGTCAGAAATCTGATATCTGAAATCTGTAGTCTGAACTAAAGAAATGGTTTTACGAAAAGGGTTGCCAATATGTCCATAAATCCGGCTCCCATTGAGGATAACCAGAAGTAATCGGCAAAAAAGAAGATACCCAGAACGAGTACGGGTGTAATTAAGTCGACCCACACTACTTTTTTGAGCTTTACAAAGTCAAAAAGAAACAAAACGGCTGCCGGGAAAATCTGTACCCCCTTGTTGAACAACTGGCTTGCTTGAAGGCCAAAATCAAAGGACACCCTAAAAATAGCAGCGCTGGTGCACATTACCATGCAGCCCAGCATCAGCCGCTTGTGCAGAAAGGCTTTTTTTCGGTAGACAAATGCAAAACCGAACAGGATATAGGCAGACAGTAGACGAAATACATTGTGCCCCGCCGAATCGACGGTGTTGGTACCCACATAGGCCTTGTAGACGACGGGAAAGAAACCGGTTGGAATCATTGCAGCCATGATGACAATTCCAAGGACACCCAAGGTCATGTGTGTTTTGTAGCTTCGGTAACGGATTAAAAACACTTGCACCGCGTACAGCAAGACCCAAAGGGTGAACGAAATTCCATGAATCACAAGATAAGCGGGAATCGGTTCGGGGTTATCAAAATATTTGGAGAGATAGAAGGACGGCGCAAACCCCCAAAACACGATGAGGATAAACCAAATGGCCGAAAAGATAAAATATCGGTTTTCTGAAGTGGCTTTCATACCAAGAAATTGCTAAATACGGAATTAACTACTGGGGGAAAGCTTCTAAGTTCTTTTTTAAGGTTCTTTAATTGGAAGTTTCATCGATGAATTCATCTACATCATTTTTGAATTTCTCCATGGAAGGCAGGTGTGTGTACATCATGTGGCCTGCTTCATAATATTTCATAATGATGTTCTTCTTCAGATCCGCATCCAAGCCCATATGGTTGATGGAATGTTCCACACCAAAAAATACGGTAGCCAAATCGTAGTACCCATTTAAAATCAAAATTTTGAGATTGGGGTTTCGCTTCATGGCCGAAGTCATGTCAGGTAGGGTAGTAGTGGCAACTTGCATGTTCCAAATAATGTTTCCATTGTGCTTCCAGTCCCATTTAAAACCTTTACGTGACCCAGCAGTGGTAGTGTAGGTTAAATCTTTTCTCACCTTTAGGTCATTGTACAGATAATCCTTGAATGCGGCAATGTAAGGCGTGGAAATCGCATCACTTTGTGGGTCTGTTAGCGAGTTTTGAGACAAAGGGTCTTCGTTGATTCCCACATATCGGGAATCCAATCTTCCTACCGTTTTGCCTTCGTCTCTCAGCAATTCCTGAAAATATTCTTCATTGGTGACCCTTAAATCTGCCTTTAGATAAAAATCCTGACTCAACCCTGAATAGTCTGCCAATTTTTGGGCCATTGCATTTTTTTCCGAGGCACTCAACTGGTCGCCTTTAAGCAGGGCCGGGGCATATTCATTTTGAGTGAATGCACGAACCTCATCCAAAAAGGATTCTAGATTTTCTCCCTTGTTCTTTACTTTATTGTGATACCAAGCCGTAGCAGCATAGGTTGGAAAATGAATCAGGTAAGCGGTATCGTCACCTGGTCCAAAAAGCAGATGCTGCAAGTCAAATACTGCCGAAACCATGACCACCCCGTTCATAGCTATACCCTTATCCTGAAGGTGTTTGACCAACCCTGCATTTCTGAAGGTGCCATAGCTCTCACCCAAAAGATATTTTGGCGAATTCATTTTGCCTGTTCTTATAAGGAACTGTTCAATAAAGAGCCCAATACTTCGAATATCTTGGTCAACGCCCCAAAAATCCTCCCATTTGGCATCACCCACAGGTCTACTGAAACCAACACCAATGGGATCAATCATAACCAAGTCGGCCTTATCTAAAATGGAAAATTCATTATTAACCACCTTGTACGGAGCAGGTTTGGAATACGAAGGGTCGTTGGTTTCAATTCGTTTAGGGCCCAATACCCCAAAATGAAGCCAAAAAGAGGCTGATAATGGACCTCCATTGAAAGCAAATACAATGGGTCGATTATTGGATGGATTTGTCTTTTGGTAATGTGTAAAACCAAACAACGCAATGGGTTCGTCATTTTCATCCCTTAGCTGAACTGTACCTGTTTCCGTGGCCAATTGTGTAGTTCGGCCATTAATGGTAACCGACTGGGTGGAAGTAAATGTTTCGGCTTCGGGAATGTCCTTTTGAGTTTCTTTTTCTTGTGAAAATGCATTAACTGTAAAGAAAACGAATGCAAATACCAGGATTAATTTTTTCATTAAGGTTGATTTTTGGTTTAGACCTTTAAAATAAGTCTAAATATTTGACTTAAGGCGGTCTGCAAATAAAATTATTGATCTACAACGTATTTAAGAAAGTAGTCAAATCTGTCTCTTTGTCCAATCCTAATTTCTTTTTTAACCGGTATTTGGATTTTAAGATACTGTCCGGGAGCACGTTCAGCGTAGCTGCAATTTCTTTGGTGGTGAGGTTCATGCGTAAAAAGGCCGCCAAACGAATTTCCTTTTCTGAAATATCTGGGTAGAGCGTCTTTAGTTTTTGGTCGAAGTCGTTGTGCACTTCAGCAAAGTAGGTTTTGAATACCTCCCAATCCTTGTCGGAAGCATTTTCCTTTTTGAGCAGCATCACAATCCGCCGAAATTCCATCTTGAATTTTTCCGGGGAGTTTTTAATGCTCTCCAGGTTTTCCATCAACTCTTGGATAAAGGTGTTCTTTTGTACCAAATGTAGGGTCTGACTGGTGAGTTCCTTCTTTTTATGGGCGATTTCTTGCTTGTAGATTTCCTCCTGTTTTTCACGGGCAATGCGGTTTTTCTTCATCCGCTGCCGAAATCCAAATACCAACAAACCCGAGAGGGCTAGGGCAGAGGCCATGCCCCCGGCATACAATCCTTTCCGTAGGTTGCTTATTTCAACTTCTTGGTTCAATGTTTTGATTTCTTCTTCTTGAAGGGCAATCTCGGCTTCTTTTTTCTCGGTTTCGAAGATGGTCTGGAGTTCGGAGAGGCGTTGTCCGTTTTCAAGATTGTAGATGCTATCATTCAGGGTTTTGTATTCCTTAAAATAGGTCAATGCCAAACCTTCCTTTTTTTGTTTATTGGCTATTTCCGATAACAATTGATTGGCCTTGGCCTGATTTTCCAACAGTTCGTTTGCTGTTGCCAGGGATAGGGCCTTTTGGGCCCATGAGGCTCCTTCGACCAGTGCATTCTCTTCTGTTGTAATTTCGGCCAAATGGATTTGGTTGAGAACCACGTTTCCTGTTTGACCTATTGAATCCGCTAGGAAAAGGGACCTTTTAAAGTATGTTTTGGCTTCAGGAAATTCGCCTTTTAGTTGGTAGTACCTCCCCAATCCGAATAGCGTATTTATCTGGCCCAATGGATATTTCATGCTTTGGGAGAGCTCCCAACTTTCATCGAATTGTTTTTTGGCAGTTTCCAGACTATCCTTTTTATTCAAGTATATATTTCCCAAATTGGTAAGGGAGGCAATAATGCCATGTTTGTCATTGTCCTGCCTGTTCATTTGTTCCAATTGTAACAGATAGTTGATGGCGTTTGTGGTATCGCGCATCTTTAAATAATTTCTGGAAATTCCCCGCATGGCATCCTTTAAACTATTCCGGTCGTCATATCGGTCATAAATATCCATGGCCTTTAGGTTGTTTTCCAAGGACAATCGATACGCACCTTTGGCGAAATGCATTCCAGCAATAACATTATAACAGGCGGCAATTCCTGTGGAGTCTTGCTCCTTTGCAAAATTCTCTATGGACTTGTTGGCATAAAACAAAGTACTGTCATGCTGACTCATGATAGAATGGTTTATGGCGATGTTGATTTGCATGGCGGCGGTAGAGCTATACTCTTGGGCTTTTTCGCTCAGTTCCATGGCTTTCCGGTAATAATTATTGGAAGACGGATAATCATCAATATAGGAATAGGCGATTCCCATTCGTTGGTACCCGGTATGTTGAATGGGAACGTTGTCCAGTTTCTTTCCCAAGTCAATGAGTTGGTCTGCGTAGCCAAAGGCTTTGTCGATATCCCTGTTGATATGTGCTCTCCATAGATTGACCAAAATCGGGGTACGGGATGAATCAATGGGAGATTGTTGCAGTGCGTTCAATAAACTGTCAATAAGCTGTGGACTGGCATCATATTGACCATACATGCCAAATTGGGTCATCAAAAAACAGGCAAAGAGCAAGAAATATCGTTTCATGGCGGGAGGTTGATTGCTTTACCAAGATACCGATTAATTCCATTGGACGAACAGTCGTTTCTATGCTCAAAATTCCAGTTGTCCATAAAAAGTCCATGAAATCTTCGGGGCATTTTTTGTGATTAATCTCTGCTAAGTATTGATTTTAAAGGGTTTTATAGATGAAAGGTGTATTCTGTAAAAACGTGCTGTCCATGCTTGGTTTTGATGGAATCTATGAGAGCTGTCCATACTTTGTCCATGCCCAAAAATAGGCTGGTGGGTGATTGGGGTCTAATTTCGGCAGTGTTGAACCCTTAAAACCAAATAGTTATGAAAACAAAACAATCACCCCTAACCTTAGGACTTTATGTTTCTATATTGAGTCTGGTGTTTATGGCCTGTAACGGCTGCAGTAAAGATGAAGTTGAACCGGGACCCGAACAGCCCAAATTCTCCAACGATGAAGCAGCAGAGTTCGATGCGGCTGTTGCACAACTTCAAGCTTTTAACCAACCCGCTGAGACTTCTGTTCAAGAAGACGCCGCCACCGACCCTGAACGCGATACCGAGGACACTGCACTGGAATGTGTGACCCGGACATACAAAGGTGCTCCCGGTTTTAATGAATTGTTCACCTTGGACCCCACCACGGATGTTATTTATCCGGGTTCCATGTTAAAAGGAGAGTCCATACCCACGGGAGAATATACCCGAATCAGTGCGGATAGGGCCCCTATCACCATGTCCATTTCGCTGAGCAATATCACGGGGGAGTCCAGTGTTACCGTTAATGACCCGAACAAACTCAGTGAGGTGAGGGATGGCATCAATGAATTGTTGAACCGTGAAGTGACTGGGGCCACTCCTGCACAACTTGTGGTTACCGAATCGGAAGTGTATTCCGAAGAACACCTTTCCGTAGCCGTTGCGGCCAACTATAGGGATGCCACGAAAGATGTTTCGGCCAATCTTGATTTTAATAATTCTTCGTACAAAAACAAATATGTACTAAAGTTTCTTCAGCGTTACTTTACGTTAGATTTGGATTCCCCGGGGAAATCCCCAAGCGATATGTTTACCAATCTTCCCAATCTGGAAAGCTTGGGAACCACCAATCCAGTGTATGTGTCTTCAGTCACGTATGGTCGAATGGTGTTGTATACCATTGAATCCGATTCTACGATATCACAGGTAAAAGGTGCTTTTGATGCAGCTATAGAGGCCGGCAAAAAAGAAGGTGAATTTGAATTGGATGTGGAATCCAAAGAAATCATTACCAACTCCAGTATCAAAGCGTTGATCATTGGCGGGTCGGGTGAAAGTGCTGCGCAAGCGATAAGTGGTGTTGAGAACAACCCGGCCCAAATCTATGAGTATATCGCTGAAGGAGGCAATTACTCCAAAGACTCCCCTGGAGCTCCCTTGGCCTATAAGTTGAGCTATGTTAAGGAAGGTTTTCCAGCGGCCAAAGTGGTTCTGTCCACGGAATATCAAATACGGGATTGTGATGTGGCGTACCCGGAATTTCAAGTTACTATCGATAAAATAACAGGAAGCCAACCATCGGATACCGAAGTGAACGGTAGTTTGAACATGAAAATGAAAGTAGGCACAGATTATTTGGACATTAACAACAATGATATTGATGATGGTCCGTATTGGAGTAGAGGCACTTCAAACTTTGTGGATGTGCAAAATGATAAAACCCACACCATTGGCGAAGTGTATGTGCTGAAACCCTACCGACCCAATATGGCCGTGGACCAGATTGAATACTACGGAAACCTGTATGACTACAATGGTCTTTTAGGCAATGCCAATTTGGGCGAACATACCGGCACAGTGAAACTCGACGAATTGGTAATAAATGAAGAGCAAACCTACACCTTGGATTTCAATGCGGGCATCACCGCACATTTTAAAATAACCCGAATCAAATAAATTAGGTTTTAAAAGCGCAGTCGGCCGCTCAAGTGGGGTTCAACCATTTGATGCCGGCTGTTGTTTATCCATTACTTATCAATTTTAAACCCTTTAAATGAATGCGAAGGCAATTGTACAGAATAGCTATATTTTTCTGGAGCAAAAACGCGTCCCCAGAATTTTACTTCGGGAATTACTTCCATTTGTAGCTTTTCTCCTGTAGGGATATTTGTAATCGATTTTACTTTTTTCGTCATCACCACATGTATTTCAACAGGTTTGTCATTAAAAGATTCCACCACAAACGTATCATTGTCATATAAAAAGAGCGATACTTTTGAGGGGCCGTTAATTGTTACATCCAAAGATTTGGTTGCGAGATTTCGGATTTGATTCAATACCGCTTCTGGATAATTGTAGAGGTCTGCATAATTCTCGGGGGTCGTTAGAACATATAATGTTGCATCGGCATATTTACCTTGATGTAACAGGGGCCAACCCAAACCATCGTCCAAACCAGAAATCATTTCCCAAGAATCATTGGTAAAGTACTCGATTTGAGGAATGGTAATTGGGGTTTCACCTTCTACCATATTCCTGCCGATCAGATAATCCGTGATGATGGCTTTACGGTCTGTGTATTCCAAATCCACAATTTTTCGGATGCCACGGTCCTGTAATGCTTTCAATAAGCCTGATGTGATAATGACATCTTTTCCGTTTAACAAACGTTGTTCAATCTTTTCTACGATGTCGTCATCTTTTTGGGCCTGGGCAGTGAGGATGATCATCTCGTCCTTAGCAGGAAATTCAGGAACAATATCCATGGGAATACCAATCATCCCCAAATAGTTTTGAAGAAAGTCCTCCCCGTTTGAATGGAAAGGCTTATAACTTTTTATGCCATAGGGAGTTCCTAATTTTCCTGCAATCTTGTCAATGGTTTGCAGGGAATGAAACGCCGTTTTAGCCATAGTTTCATTGGATTTGAGGGGCAAAAAGCCATTGTAGTCAAAACTGACCTGTTCGTCTTTCCATTCAGGAATCCAATCCTCTCGTAGCGGAATTAGCAACTGCCTATAATCAAACAGGGTCATTTCGGGGGCTTTGGCCAAGATGGTGAGCCAAAGTTGTTCAGCATAGCGATCATAAAAACGCATACCACCAGTATCAACCCAACCACCGCCGTTTTTGCCGGGCTTTAGATTGTTGAAATACCGAAATATCAGATAGCCCAAATAGGGTTGAAGGTGCTGATTGCTCCTCACAGCGTCCCGAGTTTCTGTTCCGGTGTAGAGCCCATCAAAGAGTTTGGGTTCTGTTTCGAGATTGAAACCCAGCTCATGAAAATGATCGTACCAATTGGGATATTTAATAATGATTTTCACATCTGGATTCACGGCTTTTGCAGGCCCCAAGATGACATTTTTGGCAGCATCGGTCATGAGCTCCAGCCGATAGTCACTCCAGCTTCTGTCGCCTTTAGCTTCCACGCACAAGCCACAT
This sequence comes from Allomuricauda sp. CAU 1633, assembly GCF_017313225.1. Taxonomy (GTDB): domain Bacteria; phylum Bacteroidota; class Bacteroidia; order Flavobacteriales; family Flavobacteriaceae; genus Flagellimonas. The sequence continues at coordinate 134,993 of NZ_JAFLNE010000004.1, forward strand.
TTACAGCTTGTAAAGAAAAAATCATCTAAAATGACCTCATCAAAGTGGGCCGCTGAATGCTCAATAATTTCTTGGGCTTTTTGGCGATGTTCCGGATTGGTATAGCAAAAGGTCTCAAATTGATTGCTCTCATCAATGGTGTAGGTAATGCCGCCCACAACTTCAATACCTTGCTTTTCGAAAAACTTGGTGGCTTTTTTCAAGATTTTGCTATCCACAATGAGTAAATCGCGATGGGTTTCCAAATAAATCTTATCCACTTTCAACTGGGACGATATGACTTGCCAAGTGGAATCCAGCCATTTGGGGTCTTCCATTTTTTGGACCTCATAGGCTCGGGTATAGACTGATGTTCTAAAATTTTGGTAATTGCCTTGTGAAAACAGATTAAAACTTACGAAGGAAATAAGGAGTACAAGTACGAGCTTAGTGATTTTCATGATTGCAGTACGAAAAGGTTTGTTTTTAGTTAAAATTTTTGAGTTTGAATCCCCCAAAAAATTGGGTAGAGTCTATAATTAAGGCCTAATTTCGTGTAAATTTCCCTAACAATCAATGGGTTATGTGTTAGGGTTATGCAGAATTATCAACAAAAGTAGGGGCAGGGGACGTGTTTTTTTAATTGATGTGACTTCTACTAAAATTTCATTACACTGTCCAAACCTCTTTTTAAACCAACAGAACTTCCAACTTTTTCGATGGCCAAAAGAGCACCTTTCACATACGGTTCTGCACTGGCACCTGAATCATGACGAATGGATAATTTCTCATCCTTAAGCCCAAAAATGGATTCTATGGAAATGACATGACCGGGCAATCTGACGGAATGCACTTGTACGTCATTGAGATTTGCGCCCCGACTATTTTTTTCGCCAACAAGTTCATTTTCAGCCACAAACTTGGTGGGTTTTTGGATTTTTGAAAGTCGGTGTGCCAATTCCCGCGCTGTTCCACTAGGAGAATCAATTTTGTCTTCATGCGCATAATCTATGATTTCAAAATTTGGAATGTACTTAGCCGCCATTTCAGAGAACTTTTGAAGAAGGACCACGGTAAGGGCAAAATTTCCAACGGCCAAAACCGAAGTGTTATGTTCTATTGCAGCTTTTTCTATGTCGGTATAATCCATATCGGTCAGTCCAGAAGTTCCAACAACAACTTTTTTCCCTTTTTGAAGAGCCATTAGGATGTTGTTCTTGGCTGTTTCGGGTTTTGTATATTCCACCAAAACATCAAAATCTACTTTGGCCAATGCGGTCTCCATACTATTAAAAACGGGAATGATCCCCGTTCCTAATTGAAGAATTTCTGCAAGGTTTTCGCCCGCATGTTTTCTGGAAAGTGCTCCAACAAGCTCCATGTTTTTATTGTTGAACACGCCCTTACTCAATTCAGAACCCGCCCATCCGGTTCCACCTGCAATAAATACTTTTATCATAGTCTATGTTTTAGTTTAATTTTTCAGCTGAGATGATACTTGAAATCATCAAGTAAAAATCAGGATTAATAGTTTGTTATATTGCAAAATATAGATATGTTATAATAAAATTTTAGCGTATAAAATCGATATACTCCTGTATGATTTTTTCATTTCTTTTGAGGTAAGACCATTTCCCATATCTTGTTAAAACCAATAAGCCGCATTTTTCCATATTGCTCAAATAGGTGGAAACTGTAGATTGGGAAAGTCCTGCTTTTTCTTGAATATAGCTTACACAAACCCCATCATTAAAGTGCTGCAATGTTTCGTGAGGTGGAAAATTCTTTTCTGGTTCTTTCAGCCATTCCATGATTTGCACTCGTGTTGGATTGGAAAGGCATTTCCCAATTTCAGTCGCTATTTTAATATCCATGATGCAAACATATCTATAATTACCGATATATAAAAATGAAATGAAGGAATTCTGGGTAATTGATTATCATATATTTAAATGAATCATAGATATATGGGGGTTTTATGAAAAGGCAAGGGGCCACAAAGAGGCCCCAATATAAACTGAAATTTTGGTAAACTATTAGACTTCCCAACCCTCACGGTAGGTTCGGGTAACGAATTGGTTGGCATCTTCAAAGTTGGTAACCTTCATATTTTCCCCATCCCAAAGCAACTTTTTACGACCATAGAATTCCATATTGCCTTCAGCATTGGGTTTTTGCAACATATAGCTTCGAATGGCCAAGTTACCCATCAATACGGTTTCCGTCATGGGGCCAGCATAATCAAAAGAGGAGGTGAGCTCCAAATGTTCTGGACTTCCAAAACCTGCTTTACAGGCATCAACCCATTTGCGTTGGTGCCCGTACTCTGGTTCTGGCATTTCTTCAACTTCAGGACCAAACTCGGTGGTACCATCATTTAAATACAATTTGGGTGTCAAAGGAGAGCTATCATTGATGTTGGTGGAAATCACTCCATTCTCGCCATGGATTAGTACTCCATTATAACTTCCAGGACCACCTATATCGCTATCGGCAGGGATGATTTCTGGGTGAGAGGGGCGTATACCTCCATCGCTCCAGGTCATGGTCAAAGGCGCGCCTGTTTTTTCGGTAGCCTCATAATTTAAGGTGATGAATGAAGTGGCAGGGCAACCTTCCGGATGGTAATCAGGATTCCACATTTGCGAAAATACAGTCCCCACACTGCATTCCGCAGCGGTTGGATATTTAAGGTTCAAAGTTCTGTATGGAATATCAATCAAATGGCAGCCTACATCACCCAAGGCACCTGTTCCGTAGTCCCACCAACCTCTCCAATTGAAGGGATGAAGATTTGGAATATAAGGTCGCTCCGGTGCAGGGCCCAACCATAAATCCCAATACAAATGTTCGGGTTTCATATCAGGATTGGGTTCTGGCATGGCGTATCCCTGTGGCCAAACTGGGCGATTGGTCCAAATTTCCACTTTGGTGATTCTTCCCAATGCTCCCGAATCGACCCATTTTTGAACCATATCCAACAGTGGATTGGAACCACCTTGGTTGCCCATTTGGGTCACGACCTGTTTGTCCCGCGCCATTTGGGTCAACATTCGTGCTTCGCGGATGTTATGGGTCAACGGTTTTTGTACGTATACGTGTTTGCCACGTTCCATGGCATAGGCCGCAGCCGGTCCGTGCACGTGGTCTGGGGTGCTGATGGTCACGGCATCAATGCCTTTTACCTTATCCAGCATTTCTCGATAATCGTTGAACAGTTTTGCCTTGGGAAACTTTTCCACTGTACTTTTTGCAGACCCGGAAAAGTCCGTATCGCAAAGAGCCACTACCCGTTCCCGACCATTTACGGAGGCGTTGGCTATGTCACTAGCTCCTTTGCCACCAGAACCGATGGCCGCTAAATGTAAGCGATCACTGGGCGCCAAATAACCTGGCCCGCCCAAGACATGGCGTGGCACGATAAAAATGCCTGAGGCGATTGCCGTGTTTTTTATAAAGTTTCTTCTGCCTGAGGGGTTGGATTTTTGATTCATGTTCGTAGTGCGTGTCTTAAATTAGAATGATGCTTACAAGATAGCGGAAATAAGCATGGGAATTGATTAGTTTTCGCTAGAGGACAAAGAATCTATGCCGAAGGAGATAAAAGATGTGGTCAACTTGTCAATCAAACATCATTTTGATGATTTTTGGCAACTCTTAGGGATCTGTGTGTTCATTTCATGAAGGTCAGGAGGGATATAAGAACGACTTTTACGTAGAAGTTTTATTTTTTCGCCTCCACCAATTCCAATTGATCCACGCTTACATTGGTGGTAAACATCCCATAATTGACCACCGCCTTGCCTTTTTCTAAAGTGTCGATACTGCCGACGGCCTTTCCATCCATAAGGCGTACGCGGTCCCCAATTTTAAACACAGGTCGAGGTTTGTTTTTCTCTTTTTGGATGGCTTTTTTCTTTTCCACCTTTTTCTCCACTCGCACTTTTTTGATTTTCTGTTCCAGTTCTTGGGCGACTTGTTGTTGCTGTTGTTGCTTTTCCTTCGCCTTGCGTGCTGTGGTTTTTTTGCGCTTGCTGTTTTCAGTTTCCACAATCCGAAGTAGTTCTGAAATCAAAGGCCGCTTTTTGTTGTTGATGAAGTATTGTTGCGCAGCGGTGTTTACCTTGTTGCCCAATTGAATCATGCGATGGTTGTGATCGTACAGCTCCTGGTAGCTCTCCAACTTTGATTTGATTTTTGAATTTAGTTGCTCCAATTTATCCGCTTCTTCACGGGCCTTGGTTTCCTCTTCCTTTAATTTGGAACCGGTTTGCACCATTTTATTCCGCTCTTTCTGCAATTTGGCAATCGTGGCATCAAACCGAACCTTACCACGCTCTATCTTTTTCTTGGCTTTATTGATCAAAGAGTAGGGGATTCCATTTTTTTGGGCCACCTCAAACGTAAAAGAACTTCCCGCTTCGCCCAAAACCAATTGAAAGGTGGGTTCCAAGGTTTGGGAATTAAAACGCATATTGGCATTGGTGGCATGTGGTAGTTCATCGGCTAAGGCCTTGAGATTGGCATAGTGGGTGGTAATGACGCCATATGCTTCACGCTCGTAAAACACTTCCAAAAACGCTTCCGCCAAAGCGCCACCCAATTCGGGGTCACTTCCCGTTCCAAATTCATCAATAAGGAATAAGGTTTTCTCGTTGCACCGCTTTAAGAAGTAGTTCATGTTTTTGAGTCGGTAACTATACGTACTTAAATGATTTTCAATAGATTGATTGTCTCCAATGTCTGTCAAAATTTTGTCAAAAAGACAAACGGTACTGCGTTCATGAACTGGAATCAGCATACCACTTTGGAGCATCACCTGCAGTAGTCCAATGGTCTTAAGGGTAATACTTTTTCCACCTGCATTGGGCCCCGAAATTACGATGATTCGGTTTTCCTTATGCAGTTGAATGGTCTGTGGCCACGTTTTTTGATTCTTGCGCTTGTTGGTTAGATAGAGCAAGGGGTGGTAGGCATCCCGTAGGGATAATTCCCGTTCTTCACTGATTTCTGGCAACAACGCATCCATTTCCGAAGCATATTTGGCCTTGGAAGCTGTGATATCTATGTCCGTGAGATACGATTGGTATTCCCTGAGCAACGGTGCAAAAGGACGAATGGTATCGGTCAGTTGGTTGAGAATTCGCTGTATTTCCTCTTTTTCATCAAACTCCAAATTATTGAGCTCACGGGTGTAGCCTACGGTGGTATCGGGAATGATATAGACGATACTGCCTGTCTTTGAACTGCCCATCACCGTGCCTTTTACTTTACGGCGGTGCATAGCTTTTACAGCTAAAACTCTCCGATTTTCAACGACAGATTCCCGGATATCATCCAAAAAATCAGACGATTGGTAACGGGTCAAAGCGGCGCCAAAGCTTTGGTTGATTTTACCCCGGACCTCATTGATTTGGGAGCGAATGTATTTTAAATCATCCGAAGCGGAATCCTTGATTTCACCAAATTTGTCAATGACATGGTCAATGGCTTCAGGGATTTCGGTATTGGCTTCCAACGCACCTGACTTTTTATTCAGCAATGGATAGTATTCCTTGAACTTCTTCAAGAATTTTTGATGGATGGCCACAGTTTTGCAGATTCCACCAATCTTTCTAAATCCGGAAATCTCCAAAGTGCTATTCTCAATTTTGAGAAGTGATAACTCTGCATTGATGTTATCGAATCCGTGATTCGGAATGCGATTGTCGTTGGAGAAGGATGCCAGATATTCCGAAGTTTGCCCCAAAACATCCAACAAATCTTCTTTGCCATCAATGGGGGTAAGGGTCAGTGCCATCTCTTTTCCCAATTCAGTATTGCAACGGGTTGAAACCTGTTGTAATACGGTGGGAAATTCTAAATCTTGAAGGGTTTTTAGGTGAATCTTTTGCATTTACATCATCTAGCAGCGCAAAGATATAATTTTGGACGGGTACGGAAAGTTGCTTTTTGGCATGACTTTTCTTCCTAAGTTAGATTCAATCCCTAAATTTGGAGCTGACCCGTTTTGATGCGGGCTTAACCATTTTGTCCACCATTGAAGAAGAATAAGTCTATGGATGTCTCCATTGAACCAAGCTGGAAAGCGCATTTACAACCGGAATTTGAAAAACCGTATTTTCAACAATTGACCGACTTTGTGCGGTATGAATATCAAAATCACACTTGTTACCCAAAGGGTAAAGATATTTTTGCTGCGTTTGATCATTGTCCATTTCAAGAAACCAAAGTGGTGATCATTGGACAGGACCCCTATCATGGACCTAATCAGGCGAATGGATTATGTTTTTCGGTGAAGGATGGTATTCCGCACCCTCCATCCTTGGTCAACATATTCAAGGAAATAAAGGTGGATGTTGAAAAACCTTATCCCAAGAGCGGCAATTTGGAGCGATGGGCGGATCAAGGGGTTTTGTTGCTTAATGCTACTTTGACGGTAAGGGCGCATAATGCGGGAAGCCATCAGAACAAAGGCTGGGAGCAATTCACCGATGCTGTGATTAAAACCGTTTCCAGTAAATTGGAAGGGGTTGTATTCTTGCTTTGGGGTGGTTTTGCCAAGAAGAAATCGGCTTTGATTGATAAAACTAAGCACCACATCCTTACTTCGGGACATCCTTCACCCTTAAGTGCCAATAGAGGGCTGTGGTTTGGCAACCAACATTTTAGCAAAACCAATGGTTTGTTGTCCAAAATGGGGAGGTCATCCATAGATTGGTGATGTTCAGCTAAATAGGTTTTGTAATTGTCCAGAATTCTGTATGTTTGGCCCCTTTAGCTGAAATGTCCCGATTTGGAGAGATTGAAATCTATTTTATTGGTAGATGACGACGAAACCACCAATTTGGTCAACAGCTTTTTTATAAGACAACTAGACAGCTCTTTACAAGTAAACAAAGCGCGTAATGGTAAGGAAGCCATTGCATTTTTACAGAAAGCCTCCCCCAAAGAAGATTTGCCATGCTTATTGCTGTTGGACGTGAATATGTCCATCATGAATGGTTGGGAGTTCTTGGATGTCTATACGGAAAAGTTTGGTGACCACTTGAAGGAGGATGTTGTTATTGTGGTGCTTACAGGAATGGACCTGGATGATAACGCCATGGCCATGACGCACCCCAGTGTTGTGGAAATGGTTCAGAAACCCTTGTCGGATATTAAGTTTCGGGCATTGGTTACCAAGCACTTTTTTAGTGATTAGAATATAGAAAGGTATCTGCTGGTTTAATTTCTTCAATTAAATTTAAACTGAACAGCTTTTGTTGTACGCCCTCGAGTGTTTCTTCCGATAATTGCTCTTGCCCCCAAGTCGTTTTGGAAAGCCATTCTTGAATATCTTCCAACTTCTGGTCATATCGGTTGGCCAAAGTGCGGTCAATGCTCGGAATTTGCTTAAACTCTTCTGTGTAGGTATTGATAACCTCTAAAATATGCTTTAATACCCCGGGTTGCGATTCTAAAAACGAGTCGGTGGCAGCGATCACAAAACAGGGCCATGGGGTAGGGCAGTCTCCCAGCCATTTAAATGTGTGGTTATCCACCAAAGGTTTGGTGGTAAAGTGTTCCCACATGAAATAGGCCTCAGAACCTTCGGTCAGACTTTTAATGGCGCCATCCAGGTTATTTATGATTTCAAACTCAAGTTTTTCAGGGTCCCATCCTTGATTTTGGGCATTTACATAGGCCATTAAGTGACTGCCACTACCGAAACGGCTTATGGCCACTTTATCGTTATTCAAATCTTGAATTGAACTTCTGGAACTATCTGCTGCAACGTGAATCCCCCAAAGTAGGGGAGAGGAAATAAACTCTTGGACAATTTTACTCGGATTTCCCTGTGAAATGCTTTTGATGATACCTTCGGTGAGAATTATGGCCAAATCCGATTCATTGTTCTCCAAAAGTTGGCACATTTTGCCCGTTCCTTCGGGAACATCGGTCCATTCAAGGTTGATGCCACGATCTTCAAAAGCGCCATCTTCCATAGCCAAATGCCAGGGTAGGTTAAAGTGCTCAGGAACTCCAATTATTTTTACGGTCTTCACAAGATTTTATTAAGGTTGATTAAAAATATGGATTCCACTTGGTATCTTTTTAATTTACGGAAATTAAGTGAACAAAACTTTAGTTCAAATCGGAAGAAGCTATTTTCTCCAATGTAAATTGAATAAGTTCATCAATTGTTTTCCTCCCATTTTTAGAAAACTCGCCATTGGCTCGATTCGCGAGAATTGCATTTAACGAAATGGCTCGGTGTCCATGTAGTTTGGCTAATCCATAGATGGCCGAGGTCTCCATTTCAAGGTTGGTGATTTGATGATTTTGATAGGAAAATGCTGCAAGTCGCTCATTGAATTCGGGTATAGCCGGAGTCAGTCGAAGACTTCTTCCTTGCGGACCGTAAAATCCTGAATTTGTGATTGTTATTCCAAATCGTATACGATTTGATGTAAATTGGTATGCCAGTTTTTCATCAAAATCCACGGCATAAGGTCTGATATTATGGGTGTCCCAATCTAAGTAGTCATTGAGCTTGGATTCCAAATCACTGTTGCGCGCCTGTCCACTGTCATAAAAGTGCAAAAGTCCATCAAGTCCAATAGCCGAGGAACTCAACACAAATGAATCAATAGGGATGTCTGGCTGTATGCTTCCTGATGTACCAATCCGTATAAAACTGAGCTGTCTTTTTTCTGTCTTGATGGTTCGTGAAGCGAAATCAATGTTGGCCAGAGCGTCCAATTCGTTCAAAACAATGTCAATATTGTCCGTTCCAATACCTGTTGAAATGACTGTAATCCGTTTTCCTGAAACACTACCGGTATGGGTAACAAATTCCCGTTTTTTCTTTTTCAGTTCAACGGAGTCAAAATATTTGGAAACTTGAGATACACGGTCAGGATCACCTACAGTGATTATGGTATCTGCAATATCTTCGGGAAGAAGGTTGAGATGGTAGATGCTGCCATCAGAGTTCAGAATCAATTCTGAGCTGCCTAAGGACATATATCTAGAGCTTTAAAATACGATTGGTATCGGTATTGTACAAGAAGTTATACTTTAAAGAACCTCCTAGATATAATTGATTATCACGTATTTGAGAATAATAATTATTCTTATTTTCTAACACCTCCATACCTTTCTTTGTCAATTTGACAGGATTGAACGAATTGAACAAGGGTTTTAGGGAAGTGATGATGCGTTCATATTGCGAATCGCCAAACCCATAAAATCCTTGATCGGTCAATAAATTACCTAAAAGTTCCTTTTTGGATTTAGGTTTTTGTGTGACGGAAACATCCAAAATGTGATTTTCCAATTCGTTTAGACCATTTTTAATGGTTGGAAAGCGCTTTAGATGGGTTTTGAGCGCATCAGAAAGATATTCAAATTGGAAATCATCATTATTGATAAGGTTTTCCAGGCGAATGGGATTATCACTGCAGTACAATTGCCAAACATAATCGGCATATTCTATATCGTCTTGGGTGAGCATAATCCTGTTCTCATAAAGCTCAATGAGCTTTTCATCACTCAGTTCGCTAAGACCATAAAATTTATCGGTATCATCCTCTTTGCCACTGCATACCAATGAGATTTCGGCATGCCTTCTATGGGTTTTCAGCCAGCTAAGTACAGCCAGCATATTGATTTGGCAGAATAAATCATACTCAAACCAAAGTACAATGTGGTCTTGTTGTTTGTGATTACAAAGCGAGCGATACTCTTTCAGTGTTTTTTCAACAAACCAAGACTTTGAAATCTTGTAGTTTTTGTTTAAAAATTCAAATCGTGTTTTCCAGAAAGATTCACTGCCAACCGTACATAAAGTTTTGCCTTCGCAGAGCATCTCCCTCCATGTAATAATATCCCCCTGTACTTGTAGCGATTGTAATTTAGACGTGAAACTGTCCCCGTTGGTTATGTGCAACAGTGATTTCATTTTCAGTTCAGTTTTCGTTGGTTAGGAAGAATAAAAGTAAGATTTATAGCAAGAACACAAAAATTTTTTCATAAAACATTGGTTTTCAATATTCAGATTTAACATGGAAAAGGGTTGAAATCATCAACCGCCAACTCTTTTTACGGAAAATCCATGGTCTTTTAAAAAGTCCATGATCTTATCACGATAATCCCCTTGGATAATGATGGAATCGTTTTTATAACTTCCACCTACGCCCAAAAAGGTCTTGAGGTCCTTCGTCAATTTCTTAAAATCCGAATCAGCTCCGTTGTACCCTTCCAAAATAGTGATAGGTTTGCCTTTTCGTTTTTCGTACTTGCAGATAATGGGGTCGTCTTGAAGCCAATAATCGGGCTTTTCACTTTTATTTTCAGTATTTTCCTCAGGAACATGGTCTGGAAACAAGTTCTTGAGTTGATCCTGCAGGTCCATATCTTATTTTTTTATCAATCCGAGTTCAATCAAACGTTCATGAAGGTATTCCCCTGCGGTGGTGTCTTCAAATCCTTTTGGATGTTTTTCATCTACACAATCCTCCAAACAGTTTAATGGCATTTCGCTAATGGGGTGCATAAAAAACGGAATGGAATAACGGGAGGTGCCCCACAGTTCCTTGGGTGGGTTCACCACCTGGTGAATTGTGGATTTTAATTTATTGTTGGTCAATCGGGAAAGCATGTCTCCAACATTGATCATCAGTTCATTGGGTTGGGCAATGGCATCTACCCATTCGCCTTCATGGTTTTGTACTTGCAATCCTTTCCCGTGGGCTCCCATGAGTAAGGTAATTAGATTGATGTCCCCGTGAGCTGCGGCACGCACCGCATTTTTCGGTTCTGCGGTAATAGGAGGGTAGTGGATGGGCCGTAAGATGGAATTTCCATTTTTAATGTATTCATCAAAATAGGTTTCTTCCAATCCCAAATGCAAAGCCAAAGCCCTAAGCACATATTGGGCTGTTTTTTCCAGCATTTTATAAGTTTCCTTACCTACGGCATTGAATTTTGGAAGTTCGGCCACGGTAACATTGTCCGGATATTCAGCTTCCAGTTTTGGATTGCTCTCCACATACTGTCCAAAATGCCAAAACTCCTTCAAATCCCCTTCTTTTTTTCCTTTGGCATGTTCTTTTCCAAAGGAGGTGTACCCCCGTTGACCGCCAATGCCCTCAATCTCATAGGTGTCCTTTACGTCCTGGGGCAGTTGAAAAAACTTTTTGATTTCCGAATAAAGGTCTTCCACAAGCTGGTCGGACAAAAAATGTCCACTCAACGCCACAAATCCGATATCTTCAAAAGCAGCTCCTATCTCTTTGACAAATTTTTCTTTTCTGACGGGGTCCCCAGATACAAAATCTTCTAGGTTTACACTTGGAATTGCACTCATGCCATCAATTTTTTGATTACGTTCAAAAGTAATGAATAATGCTGAACGTTCTGAATTTTGAAGTGGGATGGATGGCTTTTTTACTACATTTATCCCGTTGAATTTTCAAGATATGCGATATCACATTGGGGATTTGGATCACCAAAAGTTACGGGACCTATACTTGGGAATGCTAAAGCCCAGAATGATTGAGGAAAAGATGCTGATTTTGTTGAGGCAGGGCAAGATTTCCAAATGGTTCAGTGGAATAGGGCAGGAGGCCATTTCAGTGGGCGTGACCCAAGCCCTGAAAGCAGAAGAGTACATCCTTCCCATGCACCGAAACTTAGGGGTTTTTACTTCCCGAAACATACCCTTACATCGATTATTTTCTCAATGGCAGGGAAAGCGGAGTGGTTTTACCCAGGGTCGCGACCGAAGCTTTCATTTTGGCACCCAAGAATATAAGATTGTTGGGATGATTTCGCATTTAGGCCCTCAATTGGGAGTAGCGGATGGAATCGCGTTGGCCGATTTATTGGGAAGGAAAAAGCGGGTCACAGCTGTCTTTACGGGCGAAGGTGCTACCAGCGAAGGGGATTTCCACGAGGCCTTGAATATTGCCTCAGTTTGGAACCTTCCCGTTTTGTTTTGCATCGAAAATAATGGATACGGATTGTCCACCCCCACTAATGAACAGTACAACTGTGAGAATCTAGCAGATAGGGCCAAAGGTTATGGTATGGAATCCCGAATCATTGACGGCAACAACATTTTGGAGGTTTACACCAAGGTGGACGAACTCTGTAAAGCTATGCGAAAACGGCCGCGCCCCATGCTATTGGAGTTTAAAACCTTCAGGATGCGAGGTCACGAGGAGGCCAGCGGCACCAAATACGTTCCAGAAAAGCTGATGGACAAATGGGCCAAGAAAGACCCTATTGCCAACTACGAATCTTTTCTTTTGGAGGAAAACATCATTTCCCAAGGGGAGATTGAAAAGCTTAAGGAGGAAATTTCCGAAGAAATCAATGAGAATTTGAAAATGGCTTTTGACGAATCTCCAGTTTCTTTTGATGAAACTAAAGAGTTAAATGAAGTTTATCAATATTTTGACTACCAGCATATTGAACCAATAGAAGAATTGGAGAATATTCGCTTTGTAGATGCCATTTCCCAAGGCTTGGAACAATCAATGTACCGTCATAACGAATTGATCATCATGGGTCAAGACATTGCCGATTATGGCGGGGTTTTTAAAATTACCGAAGGCTTCACCTCTAAGTTTGGTAAGAGTAGAGTCCGAAATACGCCTATATGTGAATCTGCCATTGTTTCCACAGCTATGGGATTGTCCATTAATGGAATGAAGGCAGTTGTTGAAATGCAATTTGCGGATTTTGTTAGTTCCGGATTCAATCCCATCGTTAATTATCTGGCAAAAGTGCACTACCGCTGGAACGAAAAAGCAGATGTGGTCATTAGGATGCCTTGTGGCGGTGGAGTGGGAGCAGGACCCTTCCATTCCCAGACCAATGAGGCGTGGTTTACCAAAACCCCTGGACTCAAAGTGGTGTATCCTGCTTTTCCTGCAGATGCTAAAGGATTGTTGAATACAGCCATCAACGACCCCAACCCTGTGCTTTTCTTTGAGCATAAAGGACTGTACCGAAGTGTATACGGCGATGTTCCCAAGGATTATTACACCCTGCCCTTTGGAAAGGCCAATTTACTAAGGACTGGAAACTCCATTACCGTGGTCAGTTATGGCGCTGGGGTGCATTGGGCCATGGAAGTATTGGAAAAACATCCAAATATTGACGCAGATCTCGTAGATTTACGAACACTTCAACCTCTTGATATGGATACTGTCTTCACTTCGGTGAAAAAGACAGGAAAGCTAATAATTTTACAAGAAGATACGTTGTTTGGCGGTATAGCCAGTGATATTTCAGCAATGGTCATGGAAGAATGTTTTCAGTATTTGGACGCTCCCGTTAAGCGAGTGGGAAGCTTGGAAACTCCCGTTCCCTTTGCCAAAGCGCTGGAGGAAAACTATCTACCCAAACAGCGGTTTGAATCAGAATTATTGAACCTTTATGCTTACTAGAAAAAAAGTGTTAACGTTTTTTTAACAAAACAAAACACTAATTCTGGTGTCTCACACGTATATATGTAAACTAAAACTCCAAATTCTTATGGTAAAACAATTCTTTTTTGTTGCATTGGCGGGAATAGTATTTGCGTCGTGCTCGGTTTCCAAAAATGCAAGGAGCCAACAGAACCTCATGAGTGGTACTTGGTCCCTGGACAACATTTCTTATGAAAACAATTCGGGTAATTTTAAATCCGTCATCTTTAATGATGCCGAGGATATTTGCTTTGAGGGCAGTGACTGGTTCTTTCGGGACAATAACAGCACCGGTAGATATACCATAGCCCAAAGCACGCTTTGCAACGGGGGCGACCGTTTTTTTAGATGGTCCGTGGTTGAGCCTTCCCAGAACTACAGCAGTCAGTTGCAGTTCAAGTTTATCGATGAAAACCGAAAGGACATATCTGGGGGATATGGCTATCGTTTGAACATTGTAAACCTAACGGAACAAGCCATGACCTTAAAATCCAACGTATCGGTTGACGGACAACCAGTAACCATAGTCTACGAATTCTCAAAAAAATAATTACATGAAAAATATCTTATTAAAAAGTACAACTGCTTTTTTGGCCCTAACGCTAATTATAAGCTGTGATGCAGTGAAAAATGCCAATAACACCCAAAAAGGAGCTGCTATCGGTGCCGGTGGAGGTGCTGTTATCGGTGGAATTATTGGTAATAATGTTGGAAGTGGAAATACCGCCCTTGGTGCCATTATCGGAGCCGTTGTTGGTGGTGCTGCTGGAGGCTACATCGGCAACCGCATGGATCGCCAAGCTGAGCGTATTGAGGAAGAGATTCCAGGTGCAGAGGTTAAGCGTGTAGGAGAGGGAATCAATGTAACCTTCAATGAAGATGCCGGTGTATATTTTGATACCAACAAGTCCGAAGTTAAAGGAACTTCAGCAGAGACATTGAACAAATTGGCTGGTATATTTATGGAATACCCTAAATCCATTATTTTGGTGGAAGGCCATACCGATAGTGCTGGAAGCGATGAGTATAACTGGAAGCTGTCCCAGCAAAGAGCTGAGTCGGTAACAAGCTATTTGGTTTCCAAAGGAATTTCAAGTGGCAGGTTCACCACAAAATGGTATGGAGAAACGCAACCGCGTGAAAGCAATGATACCGCGGAAGGAAAAGCGGCAAACCGACGTGTGGAGTTGGCTATCATGGCCAGTGAGGAATTGAAAGAGGAAGCCTATGAACAGACCAAAGGGTAATAACCAATTTCAAGATAACCAGAAGGCCCGATGTATTGCATCGGGCTTTTTTTATGGTAATCCGCTATGTTAATTAACAATAATTTGAAATTGGGCAGATTCTAAAATGTAAGAAAATCACTATCTTAAAGGAAAATTTAGAAGTCGCAAATATGGCTCCCGTTGCCGAACAAAATACCCATCAAGTTCAGGAACTCTTGGTCCGCTTGGAGCGGAACAATAAGGTGATACAGCGACTTTCCAAAAAATTGACTTCCTATACCTGCGAACCCAATAACCCGTCCTGCTTTGAAAAACTGTACGAGATAAAGAACAGTTTTAAGACCTTCCGAAAGCATCAAGAACACATTGCAGAGCTATTAAAAAGCCAAAAAGATGATGCTAGGGAATTGAAGCAAAAAATTGAACTTCATTTGGAGCGTTTCAAACAATTGGAAAAAGCCATTGCCGGATATCTCTTGGGCACTCAACAGCATCATTGAACTTTTCTTCCTCCACCATCTACATATGACTCCAATTTATTGGAAAAGTTAAAGGGCAATCTGTTTTGTACTCTTTCAAACATGCGTAATATTGCAAGGCAATCGCCTAATAATATGCTATGGGAAAATCCTCAAATTCCGCACTGGTATTCCTTGCCTTTTTTGCCATTTATGTTTTTTGGGGTTCCACCTATCTGCTGAATAAGATTGCGGTTACAGAACTGCCTCCATTTTTATTGGCTTCATGCCGATTTGTAACGGCGGGTTCATTAATATTCATTTTGGCCAAAATCTTGGGGATTTCTCTCAAAATCACCAAAAAACAATTTATCAACGCCGTTATCGCAGGAATTCTTTTTTTGAGTTTCGGAAACGGGGTAGTGGTTTGGGCACTTCGGTATGTGGACAGTGGTTTTGCTGCCTTGGAAATTTCAGCACAGCCCCTCATCATTCTATTGCTGATGCGCATTTTGCAAGGTAAAAAAATTCAGCCCATGTCTGTGGTGGGAGTGGTGTTGGGAATCGTTGGTATTTATTTACTGGTGAGTCAAAAGCAGGTAATAACCCAGGAAGATTCCATAACAGGCATGATCATGATTTTTGTGTGCATGCTGAGTTGGGCGTATGGGAGCCTTTTTGTGGCACGTGCCGAACTTCCCACTAATTATTTTGTAAACACCGGATATCAAATGTTCACGGCAGGAATTATTTTGGCCTTGATGAGTTTAGTTTTTGGCGAGGAGTGGAGCTCGCCCTTGGACTGGAGTACACGAGTACAATGGTCTATGGTACTCTTGGTTATTTTTGGAAGCATCTTGGCTTTTACCTCGTTCAATTATCTCTTAAAAGCGGTTTCGCCAGAAAAAGTGGCCACCTCAACCTACGTCAATCCCATTGTTGCCCTGTTGTTGGGATGGTATTTTCTGGATGAGCAGATTACGGTTCAATCTGTGGTGGCGGCTGTGGTTTTGCTCACAGGTGTATATTTTATCAACACCAAAAAGACCTTGGCCATTTTTGAACGGTTCAAGCAATGATCGTCACGCTCCGGATTTTTCCTTTAATTCCTTGAGGGCCCGGTTTAAACTTCGTGTGGTCACCCCTATATAATTGGCAATGTCTTTTTTGGGAATTACCTCTGTAAGCTCTGGAAAAAGTTTTTTCAACCGAAGAATATTGTCCTCAATGGGGTAGGCATGTTGGTACGAGTGTCTGGGAGCTTTGTATCGAATTTTATCTGCCAATGCTTTTAGGATGAGCATATTGAAATGTGGGTCAGTCTTTAAAAGTTGATGAAAACCATCATGGGAAACCGAAAACACCTTCAGAGGTGTTATGGATTCCACCGAACAGATGGTCAATTTGTTGCTGAATACTTCCAATTCGCCAAACTCCATGCCTTCACCCAAAAACTCTTGGATGAATTCCTTTCCATTTTCATCCGAGATGTAACACTTTGCAATCCCTTCCCGAATTAAATAGACCTTCCTGTACCGGTGGTCCTGCTCCATGATTTTATGCTTCGCACCAAATGCCTCTTCATGGATATTATGACTTCCTTGTTGAAAAAGTTTTTCGGTATAAGCAACTAGTTCTGGATTGGTACGAATCATTTTTAACCAGTGGGACAAATGTCCTTTTTAAAACAAATGGATTGCGATTTCTTTGCTATAAAATTACACAATAGGAGTGAAGACCATAGCCAGACATAGCGCAAAATTGACAGGAAGTAAGATGTACTCCTCAAAATTTATTCTGATCTGTATGGGGTCATTGCTTTTCTCGGCCAGCTTCAATATGCTGATTCCAGAGCTTCCGGCTTACCTCTCCAGTCTGGGCGGTGCAGAATACATCGGACTGATCATAGCCCTATTTACATTTACCGCTGGTGTCTCCCGACCTTTCAGCGGTATACTTACGGATACCATCGGTAGAAAACCTGTGATGCTTTTTGGGGCTTTTGTTTGTTTGGTTTGTGGCTTCTTTTATCCCATTCTCACAACAGTTTCCGGATTTTTGGTGTTACGGTTGCTGCATGGTTTTTCAACGGGATTTACCCCAACTGCAGCTTCCACTTTTGTATCCGATGTGGTGCCCCAGCATAGATTGGGCGAAGCCATGGGCATTTACGGCATTGCTTTCAGTACAGGGATGGCATTGGGTCCTGCCTTAGGTAGCTTCATAAAACTGCATTTTTCCTATGAAGTTTTGTTTTATAGCTCCTCAGCCATGGCCTTTTTGGCCTTGCTGTTGATTTTCAACCTTAAGGAGACTCTTCCAAAACGAAAAAAGTTTAGCTGGAGTCTGCTCAAGATTTCACGGAACGATGTCATTGCTCCTGAAGCCCTTCCCGCTGCCATAGTCAACTTTTTGGCTTATGTAGGGTTTGGAGTGGTGCTCACGCTGATTCCAGATTGGACAGAGGCCGTTGGTTTTGCCAATAAGGGGATGTTCTTCATTGTTTTTACCATTTCTTCCCTTTTGGTAAGGGTAGTGGCTGGGAAATTATCCGACCGATATGGAAGAACCAAAGTAATCGTAGTGGGTCTGATACTGTTGATTTTGGCCCAGCTATGGATTGGAATTTACAACAATCCCACAGGGTTGATGGTGGGAGCGGGCATCTACGGATTGGCTATGGGCGTGGCTACGCCAGCCATTTACGCTTGGACCATAGATTTAAGCTTACCCGGACAAAAAGGAAAGGCCATGGCTACCATGTATATTGCCTTGGAGGCAGGAATAGGCTTGGGAGCCCTATTTTCTGGCTGGTACTATCAGGAAAGTGTAGCCCGAATTCCCCATGCGTTCTATGGTTCTGCAGTCCTAGTGCTGTTGGGGGTCGGTTACCTCTATTTTAGAAAAAGAAAAACCAGTACTTAGTTTAAAATGTCAAAGCGGTGGGTATACTTTATGGTGAACGTTTGATTATCGATGCCATCGATAAGGTCATCATCCTTGACCACATTGAAAACCACAAAAAGACCGGTGTTGGCATTTTGTAACCAACCAAATCGGGCATTTACCGAAGTGATGTTGGATACATTGTTTCGCTGAATCAAACTTTGGATAAAGATTCGGGGTGTAAATGAATAGGAGAGTCGCAATCCACCTACCAAAGCTGTAAGATCACCAGTGTCCAATTGAATATCGCTGTGGCTCATGGTCAATGAACTATTGAATCTATCTCCAATCCGATACTTGGCCGTACCGCTGTTAGTAATCTGGTGCCCATTGAAATATCCCCCGATAATGGTTCGCGTATCAAAGGAAAGTGCAGTATTGGGATTGGTGGTTATGACCAACTGCAGCTCTTCATTATTATAGTAGCCCACTGGGACGGTAACGTCTGAAATGGTAAATTCTTCAAACACCTGTTCTGCAGTAAAGTTGATTCCGGTATGGATTTCAAACCCACTTTTAAGAACCCAATGATTATCAATATGTAAAAAGCTAGTGACCAGCTCATCATCAAAATTCCAATAACCGCGATAGGAAACATGTGGACGAATTTCCAACAACTTTCCTGCGTCTTTGAATCGATGCGCCTTAAAGACCAGAAACTCAGGTTTCCTAAAGGCAGTACGTTGCAAAAAGCCCACTTCGGGATTAAAACCTTCACCCACTTCGGTATACCCTGCATTAATGTTCCAACCTCCCCACTCATAATTCCCCAATAACTTAAATGCATGGTCTCCATTTTCTATTCCTGGGGTTACACTTTTTGCCACAAAACCATTTATTGTGGCTTTGTTGCCAATACCCCATTTGCCATCCATGGCATAAACGCGGTTGTAATCATCGTCCATTTCGCCCAAACCAGCCCTATTGATAAAAATACCACCGAGGGAAGAACGGGTGCCCCCAAAATTATGATTGACCCGTGCTACAGTAAAATTGTTTTTTTCAATGGCTGCTTCTACTACATCATCGGTGAACATGCTCAAGAAGCCCACGTTGGTCTGACCCACTTTACCAGATAATCGTGCTCCACCAATAATGGGCACCAAGCTACCATCGTCGCCAATACCTATACGTCTACTAAAGAACAAATCCACTTCGCCAGGGCTTCCCACGCCAAACTGACCTGCATTTTCCAAAAAGAAGGCCCTTTTTTCAGGAAAGAAAAGGTTGAATCGGTCCAAGTTCACCTGCTGGTCATCCACTTCTACTTGGGCAAAGTCGGTGTTGTAGGTAAGGTCCAACGTAAGACTGGGCGTAACACTGTATTTGATATCCGCCCCAGCATCAAAATTGGTTTCAGTGTCGTCCATAGCTTTATCGTTCACATGTTGACCCAATACATAAGGGATAAGTTTCAGGTTGCCGGGGTTTCTAAGATTCAACCCATTTAAATTCCCTGCCAAGGACAATCGTTTCATATCAAAACCCAATGGAAGGGAAGTCCAATAGGCCGTTTCGGTATTTTTACTGATGTTCCGTTGGAAATTCAACCCCCAGGTCTTGTTATCTCCTGGTGCGTACCGCAAAGAACGAAATGGGATGGCAAATTCGGCACTCCAGCCATAGTCACCCAATTGTGAGCGCACCTTCCATGTCGCATCCCAGTTGATGTTTGTGCCACCTATAACTCCACCTTGCTGGCGATTGGCATTGAAGTTACCTTTTCCCTCGTTGTCAATTTGGGCATCATACTCCATACCTTGGGCATTGGTGCCAAAAAGGAACCCATTTTGCCGATCGTGATAGGTGTCAATGATAAAAAGAAAGCTGTCCTCATCATTCAGGTCAGCATCGCGACGTGAATCGGAAACCACAATACCATCAGCATCAGCATCATAGCAAATCACTGAAACATAAAAGGTGGTACTGCTATAGGCAATGCGAACCTCTGTTTTTTCTGAGACCAGCTCACCGTAATTCGGCCGAATTTGGATCAAGTCGGTTATAGCGGGAATCATTTGCCAAACCGGGTCGTTGATAATTTCTCCATCCACAACAGGATCCTCCTCCAGCACAGTGGCATAATAGTTTGGTTTGGTTCCAGTTTGGGATTGCGGTGAAGTTTGTTGGGATTGTAGGTGACCAGAACAGGCCAGCAGAACAAGAAATGACAATTTTGCAAAGGGGTTTTTCATAAAATGAGGTCTGGTTTGCTGTTAAATATACTTCTAAAATCAGAAATGTTCGGGAGATTCATTATTTTGTAGTAAGCTTTTGATTTTGAAACAAATGAGAACACTACTGCATTTAGGGATATGGATATTGATAGTGGCCGCTATGGGTTGCGGAGGGACCAAGACAACCGCTTCTGCTGAAGAAATAGAGGCTTTGGACAATTTGGTAGCGAATAGATCATTTGAAATCCAAGCCCGATGGGCCAGACCTATGCCCAGCCAAGCTCTAAATAGTATTTCAAACGCTCAACTGCTTCCCAACGGAAGTAATGCAAGCCGGATAGACATTACAGGAAACGCAAGTTATTTAAGGCTGGTCGGGGACCAAGTTGAGGCTGATTTGCCCTATTATGGAGAACGGCAAATGTCTGGCGGTTATGACCCGCAAAGGACAGGGATACAGTTTGAGGGGCCGCCTGAAAATCTTCAGATAGAACGAAACTCAAAGACCATGGGCTATACGATGCGGTTTAATATTAACAATGGCATAGAAAGCTTTCAAGTGGTGGCCCAGCTAATGCCATCGCGAGCCAGTTCATTCAGTATTGTGAGTTCGCACAGAACCCAAATACGATACGAGGGTACACTTTCAGAATTTGAAGAGGAATAAGGCTACCACGAAATGGGGCTATAAGATGGCCCAATCTTCAGTTTTTTTCCAGAAGAAAGTAGGGTGAACTCATCACGGCCTTCTTTCTCAATGGCCACAATCTCGTTCCTATTGACAATATACTTGCGGTGAATCCGAATAAAATCGGGTTGCAATTGTTTGGCAAGTTGCCCCAGGGTGGTCCGTTTGATGTAGGTTTCTTTTTTGGTGTAAAAGTTAAGATAATGCCCTTCAACCTCTATCCATTGGACCAAATCAATGGTAAGCGTCACCGTTTTTCGACCCTTAAATACCTTGATGGTTCTGGTTTTCTCTTTTGATACATAAACATATATACCTGTTCCGAGCACAAACAATAAATGGTACAAAGCCTCACGTCCAAAATAATATCCCGCATAATCGGCATCCACGAAAAAATCAAAATAACCAAAACTGTGCAGAATGATGTTGGATACGAGATAAAAAACAATAAGACAACAAAAAGCAGTGAGGAAGGTCAAGGGCCAAAACCAATTTTCAAACCGTATCTGAATCTTTTTTAAAATATAAAGACACAGCACCAAAAAAGGAAGAAAAAATAGAATGGAGAAACAGAGGTATACCACACTTGTCCACAGATTATAGCTATCGTGGTGACTATAGCGAATCATGTTTTGAACCAATGTAATCCCAAAAATGATGACTAGCAGCACTATGGATAAAACATAAAATCGCCTTTCATTCGGAATTGTCCGCATTTTCATAAAAATCAGGTGTCTAACAAATATACGGATAATGCCCAGTGTCTTGTCCTATTTGGTCGCAAGTCAACTAAAGACCTCTTTAAATATTTTTTCCGTGAGTCCTTTAGACTGGAGCCAATCGGCCAATTCCTTTCGCTCACCGACTTGGGCGTGGTGCAAAAGGGTAAAACCATGTGGGCCGTAGGAGTTGAGCAAGTGCGGATAATCGGTCAGCATTTTTTTAATGAAATCATCATAGCCCAAAAATGCATAGTTAAAGATATCCAAACGGGCACCTCTGCCCACCAAATAATCCACAATATCCTTTCTGCCCATGTGTGACGCCCCGCCAACCGCGGTTTCAAAATCCCCTTTTTTAAATTGACTGGTGGAATTTAAAAGCAAGGGGTATTTTTTGAGGATGCGTTGCGTTTCTTCGAGACTCTTATGCGCAGCAAATACAAACTCTTGAATGAGGTCGTAGTCAAATAGCTCTTCTTGGGGAGTACTTTGCTGTGCCATAAGAAGGGATGGTGTTACCACTGCCATGCCGCCCAAGTACAAATTCCGTTTAATAAAAGTTTTCCGATCCATAACGTCTTTGTTTGTTGTGCCAAAGGACTTTATTTTTTGGAACATTGGGACTACAAGAACCTGCTTTGTCCTAAACTTGTACGAGAACGGCATGAAATTTCTAGCTTAGTCCAATATTTAGATGATTTTGCCTTAGCTTTATCCACCAAGAAACCAAAACGCCATAAAAATTTCAATGATGAAGACCATCCGATTCACTTCAAAGTCAATTTTCATAGTTCTCTTTTCTCTCCTTATAGTATCCTGCAATGGCAAGAAAGGGGAGAAGAATGATACAGCTTCTGACGAACAATCCCAGCCAGATAATGTTGATGGTGATAACCCAACATCATCCAAATTGCCCTTGGATCGTCTGAACCTCCCTGAAGGGTTTAAAATTGACACCTATGCCGAAGGGATAGAAGGGGCCCGATCTATGGCCCTAGGTTCTGATGGGACTTTGTTTGTGGGCACTCGGAATGAAAATAAAGTCTATGCCCTTAAGGACACCGATGGGGATTTTAAGGTGGATGATGTCTATACCATTGCCGAAGACTTGGAACAACCCAACGGCGTTGCCTTCAAAGATGGGGCATTGTATGTGGCTGCGGTAAGCAAGTTGTACAAATATTCCAACATTGAGGGGTCACTTTCAAGTCCTCCGACACCCGAATTGATCTATGATGACTATCCAACCGAATTCCACCACGGCTGGAAATACATAGCCTTCGGCCCTGATGACAAACTCTATGTTCCCGTGGGAGCACCCTGTAATATCTGTGACCGAACCGATGAGGACGAGCGTTTTGGCACCATCACCCGAATGGATGCAGATGGCAATAACCGGGAAATTGTGGCCCATGGGGTACGGAATACCGTTGGATTTACGTGGCACCCCGATACTGATGAGCTGTGGTTTACAGACAATAATCGTGATATGATGGGGGATGACCTCCCTCCGGGAGAACTGAATCGATTGGCCGAAGTGGGCCAACATTTTGGTTATCCTTTCTGTCATGCTGGCACTATTCCCGACCCTGAGTTTGGTAGTCAACACCCCTGTTCCGATTTTGTCCCCCCGGTACAACCCTTGGGCCCCCATGTTGCAGCGCTTGGGGTAAAATTTGATACAGGAAACATGTTCCCCTCATCATATAAAGGGCATGCCTTTTTAGCTGAACATGGTTCTTGGAACCGCTCCAAGAAAATAGGGTACAGGATTACATTGGTAAAATTGAACGGCAATGAGGCCGTTAGTTATGAGCCTTTTATCGATGGTTGGCTGGATGATGAAAGTCAGGAAGCCTTTGGTAGGCCTGTGGACCTGCTCTTTATGGAAGATGGCTCCTTATTGATTTCCGATGATGAGGGCAATGCCATCTACAGGGTCACGTACGGTGGCTAATCATACAGATATCGCACACGTACTATTTTCATCATAGATATTTCAAATATTTGGGAGGGGTTAAATCCTCCATTTTCCAAGTATTACGCTGGTTTTCTGTATCGGAAACCTCAAGAAATATGTGGGTAGAGGCAAATTTTCCTATGGATACGATGCGTTCAACACTATAAATCCAATCCCCGAAGGAAAAAACATATTCGGTTTTGTCCTTTTTGGGACTTTGCCGGATACTTCCATCCTCCAAAACAAGATTTGGAGGTTCCAAAACAGTTTTTGGCTTGTGCCAACATTGATAGCGAATTTGCCCATTGCAGAGTTCGTCCACCCGCACGGTATAGTCGGCGTTATGGCATAAGATTAGGATTTTTGGTAGGTCTGGTTCGTTTGGGGGAATAGCGATGACAGTTTTTGGTTTAGGTAGATTTGGAATTATTGAAACGAATAATAGGGCTTCGTATTGTTTATATCCGATTTCTCTTTCCCCAGTGGGCGCCATGCAGAAAGCCCAATAAGTAAAGAATAAGGCCCACAAGGCCCAAACAAATCATCTGTAAGAGGTTTATGGTTTCTAGCGTAGTCATTTTCTTGTATTTTTTTGACAAACTAAGGTGGATAAGCCATAATCGGTATTGAAAATTGACGGACACCCTATTTCAATTGATGGATACCCAGTTTCAATTGATAAATGACATTCTGTTCAATTCAGCATCTTGGGATGTTTTTTAAAATTTTCATCTTCTTGTCACCCTGTTTGGTTATTTTCATAACCTATACATAGGGACTCAACCTTTGTGTGTCACCTAAAGAAATTAACGCTTAAAACCAAACTCATGAAAAAACACATTCTCCTTTGTTTCTTAGGCCTTGGGATGGTCTTTTACAGCTCTGGACAGCGTAAGGCTTCTGGGCCAACCATCAGTAAAACCCTTTACGAGTCCATGACCTACCGGAACATTGGCCCTTTCCGTGGCGGTAGGGCTACTACCATAGAGGGTATCCCCGATGACATCTTTACCTACTATATGGGTGCCACCGGAGGTGGGGTTTGGAAAACCACTGATGGCGGTGAAACCTGGAACAATATTTCCGATGGCTACTTCAATACCACAGGTATTGGTGATATCACCGTAGCTCCATCGGATCATAATGTGGTATATGTGGGTACGGGAGAATCCTGTATCCGAGGGGTAAAGACCTCGCATGGCGACGGCATGTACAAATCCACCGACGCCGGAAAAACTTGGAAGCACTTAGGCCTCGAGGCCACCCGACATATTGGGGAGGTCTTTGTGCATCCCACCAATCCCAATAAAGTGTATGTTGCCGCACAGGGTAACCCTTATGGCACCGATGAACATCGTGGACTCTATCTTTCTGAAGATGGGGGAGCGACTTGGGAGAAAATACTGTACGTGAACGAATCCTCAGGAATTGTGGATATGACGGTGAGCCCCACCGACCCCAATTATATGATGGTGACTTCATGGGATTTTCAACGGAAACCTTGGGTGGTACAGAGTGGCGGCCCTGGAAGCAAGGTCTTCAAGACTACCGATGGCGGTAAAACTTGGAAAGAGATCACCAGTGGTCTTCCTAAGTTGATGGGAAAAATAGGGGTAGACATTTCCCCAGCCAACCCCGAGGTGGTGTATTTGGCCATTGAGGCCTTGGAACGTGAAGGCGGGGTGTATCGTTCCAACGATGCCGGGGAAACCTTTAAACAAGTTTCCAACGACCCCACCACATTTGCCCGTGCGTGGTATTATATGCACATCATTGCAGATCCCAATGACGAAGATGAAATTTGGGTGATGAACAGTCGCGCCATGAAATCCATTGATGGGGGCAAGACCTATACCGGTATGGTGGGTAGTCATGTGGACCATCATGATATGTGGATCAATCCCAACAATAGCAATGTCATAGCCAATGCCAATGACGGCGGTGCCTCCATTACCTTCAACGGTGGAAAATCGTGGTCAACCATTTATAACCAGCCCACTGGGCAATTTTATCGTGCTTTGACTGATAACGGATATCCCTATCGCGTTTATTCCGGGCAACAGGATAACAGTACCATCGCCATTGACAGTCGTAGTATGGACAATGGTATCGGACAAATGCACTGGGACATTATGCGTGCCGGTGAATCCTCCACCGTGGCGGTGGACCCGAACAATCCACGATATGTTTACTCCACTTATTTTGCGAGCCATTTTACGGAGTGGGACAGTAAAATTGACAATAACCGCATGGTGCGTCCCTATCCGGAGCGCATCAGTGGGGAGCAGCCCAAAAATCTAAAGTTGCGCGCCAACTGGAACGGCCCGGTGATGGTATCGCCCCATAACCCCAACACCATTTACTACGGTTCCCAATATGTCATGAAATCCACCGATCGTGGGGTGACCTGGGAAACCATGAGTGAGGACCTTACCCGAAACAACAAGGACCACCAAGGCAAGGGCGGTATTCCCATTTCCAATGAGCAGATTACGGCCGAAAGCTATAACAACCTCTTTAATATTGAGGAATCGCCCCTACGCGAAGGGGTGGTTTGGGTAGGTTCGGACTGCGGTTTGGTGCACGTGACCCAAGATGGCGGACAAACCTGGACCAATGTGACCCCAAAAGGCTTGAAGGAAGGCATCATCAATGTGGTGGAACCTTCGCCACACGACCCGGCCACGGCGTATTTTGCCATGGCAGGCTATAAAATGAACAATTTTACCCCCGAAATCTACAAGACCACCGACTACGGAGCCTCTTGGGAAAAAATCGTGAACGGACTCCCTGGCGATACTTTTGCCAGGAGCGTTCGCGAGGATCCTGATCGCAAAGATCTATTGTATGCGGGTACCGAAACCGGAATGTTTGTGTCCTTTAACGGGGGGAAACAATGGATGTCCTTACAGAACAACCTGCCCGAAGTGCCCATTACCGACCTTCGGGTGCAGCGCAAGGATTTGGTGGTGACCACCCAAGGCCGTGCCATTTGGATCTTGGACGATCTGACCCCGTTGCACCAAGTATCGGATGCCGTGGCCAAAGCGGACTACTACCTCTACAAGCCTAGAGATACCGATGCCTTGCTCGGCATATCCTACTCGGCACGTAACACACCGGGGCAAAACCCACCCGAGGGAGTGCAGATCCATTACGTGCTCAACAAAGAAGTGCCCAAGGACACCCCCATGTCCCTAGAGATTACGGACAGCAAGGGTGAAGTGGTCTACTCCGAGTATACCGCTGCCCCAAAAACTGAATGCAGTGCCTTTACAAAGCCCCAGTTAAAGCGAAGCGCGGGAACGCACCGTTACGAATGGGATATGGAAGTGGGCATGATTGATTGTCTTAAGGAAGTTACTGCCACCAGTCGTGGCTTGGGCGCTTACGAAGCCGCCCCGGGAAACTACAAAGTAAAACTAACCATTGGCGATTTTACCCAGACCCAGGACTTTGCCATTACCATTGATCCCCGTATAAAAATGAGCGTGGACAATGTGGAGGCCGCCTATGTGGAGCGCGATGGTATCTCCAAATCCATTTACCAAGGGGCCACCGAAATGGCCAAAGGCGTGCGTGAACTGCGCAAGATACAGCAGCAGTTGGATTTTGTATTGGACGAAACCAGCTCTGACGAGTTAAAGGCAAAGGGCAAGGAACTGGATGCCACCATTGAGGCCTGGATTGCCGAAATCTTGCAAAAAGAGCTGCGCACCCAGCAGAACAACTATATGTTTGAGGCGCGCCTTCTGGTAAAATTTAAGGGCTTTTTGGGAGATATTGGCCGCGGTAACCTGCCCGTGACCCAAGGCACCCGCGAGGTGGCCCGCGACTACCTCAAAAAATGGGACGGCCTAAAAGCGGACCTACAAAAAATTAAGACTCAGGAGGTGGCGGCTGTAAATGCCTTGATCAAGACCACCGGGCTACCGGAGCTGTACATGCCCTAAGATTTTGTTGTTGCATAGTGTTTGAAGGGGAAGGCCGAAGGGTCTTCCCTTTTTTATTACCAGTAAGGCAAACCTATAACTATTTAATTTTTAATGCCTTTTGCGGTTTTCTGTAATGAGTTACTTGTTAAAATAAATATATTTGGGTGTAAACTGGATAAATACATATTATGAGTGAATTTAGTCATGATCCGTCTGAATATATTCGTGGAATACAACAAATTCTAATTTCAGATAAGAAGAAGATTGGTTTTTTATTTGGTGCTGGAAGCTCTCTCACTAAAAAGAACGAAAAATCTCTTACAGTTCCAGCAATAGAAAAATTAACTCAAGATATCGTTACTGAATTAGGAGGTGAGGAGGCAAAGTATAAAAAAGCTTTCAACGAAATTGAAGAAGAGCTAGGTTCAAATAAATTTAACATAGAAACTATTTTATCTAACCTTGAACAAAAGGCTTTATTTATTGGTAGTGCAACCTTGAATTCCTTAAACAAGCAAGAATTCGAAGATTTAATATGTAAAATCAAGAAAGGTATTCGGGATAAAGTAAGTGTGCATCTTAAGGATGGCAGTATAGTTGACAAGGATACTGTTGTTGAATTAGTCCAGACAGATTTTGCCAACTGGATTGGACAAGCGGAGAGAAAATTTCCAATTGAAATATTTACTACAAATTATGATTTTTTGTTTGAACTTGGTTTAGAGCATAAAGAAATTGCCTATTATGATGGATTTTGCGGTAGTCTAAGGCCGTTTTTTAACCCTGAATCAGTTGAGGATTTTTCATTTTTAACCAATCAAACCAAATTGTGGAAAATTCATGGTTCACTTGGTTGGCATTTTGATAAAGATACCGAGAAAATTCTGAGAGTTAATCCAGATGACAAGGACATTTTAATATACCCATCTACATTAAAATATAAAGATTCGAAAAAACAACCTTATGAAAGTCTTTTAGACCGGCTTTCAAATTTTTTAAAGCAAGATGACGCAATATTAATCACATGTGGTTATTCATGGGGGGATGAGCATATTAATTCCAGAATTATTTCTGCTTTAAAGACCAATACAACTTCACACGTTATTGGATTGTTTTATGACAAATATGACCCCATAAATGAAGATTCGGCAGTTGTAAAAATGGCCAATGAGAATCCCAAAATTTCATTGTACGCATCAAAAAGTGCCGTTATTGGGTGCAAATACGGTGAATGGCTATTAAAATCTGAACCAACACCTGATGATACGGTAAGTCTAAATTTATATTTTGATGAAGACGCTCATTTTGATTCAAATGATGAATTAGGAGAAGAAAAAAAAGGAAAGGAGATTTGGACTGGTAAAGGTGCATTCATTTTACCAGATTTTGGCAAGCTTGTGAGTTTTTTAAATTCTATGGTTAATGAAAATGAAATAAAAAAGCTTGGAGAAAATGTCAAGAAATAGAATTACAGAAATTGGCGAGATTGACAGTATTAGCGGAAATAATATTTCAGTAAAATTATTTGATAATATTAAATCAAATATGCCCATAATCGATGGTGTCGTTTACCGTATTGGTCAGATAGGGTCATTTGTTAGAATACCCTTGGGGTATGCAAATTTATTTGGTATTGTAACTCAGATTGGCTCTGCGGCAATACCAGAAAGTTTACGCGAAGCTGTAGCTAAAGATTATGATTATTTAAAAAATAACAGGTGGATAAATATTGTACTTGCAGGCGAACAAGTCGGAAAAAAATTTGAAAGAGGAGTAACACAATACCCTACTACTGGTGATAATGTCCATTTAGTTACAATAAATGATTTGGACATTATATATGGAGGATATGAAGAAGCAAATTCGATAACAGTTGGAAATATTAGCGTATCTGAAACTTTAGATGCAAAAATAGATTTGGATAAACTTGTTTCTAGGCATTGCGCGATTGTTGGTTCAACAGGCAGCGGTAAATCTAATTCTGTTTCCGTGCTATTGCAATCAATCGCAAATAGAAACTTTCCGAGTTCACGTATTTTAGTAATTGACCCTCATGGTGAGTACAATGATGCTTTGTCAAATCATTCTAAAGTAATCGAAATCAATTCTTCAAAGGATGAAAGTAAATTGGAAATTCCTTTTTGGGCGTTGCCTTTTAATGAACTAATGAGGGTTTTTCCTGGCTCCTTATCAGATCAGAACAAAGAGTACATTAGAGAAAAAGTAGTAGAATCCAAGGTTGCAAGTGCAAAAGAAAATGGATTACCTACCCGAAAGGAGTCAATTACAGCTGATTCACCAATTCCATTCAGTATAAAAAGGCTTTGGTTTGAATTAATAGACTTCGAAAAGCAAACATTTACAGATATTGCTAGGACAGTTTTAAGCGATTTGACAGTTAACGGAAATGCAGATGATTTAATTTCTAATGAATATACTCCAGCGGGTTTAGGAAATGCAGCACCTTACTTAAATAATAAAGCAAAAGGGTTACTTGGGTTTTTAGATAGTATGAGAAATAAGTTAAATGATAGTAGTTATAGTTTTCTTTTTTCTCCCGGAAAATTAACCCCCGATTTGAATGGTAAAATAGAAGAAGATCTTGATAAGATGTTTTTTAAATGGTTAGGTGATAAGTCCCCAATTACCATTTTAGACCTATCAGGTATACCAAGTGAAATAATGTCTTCAATATCAGGAACACTATTAAAAATTATTTATGATGGATTATTTTGGGGCGCTAACACAAAAGTTGGAGGTAAAAATCAACCTTTGATGATTGTCTTGGAAGAAGCCCACAGCTATTTAAAGGCGGGTGAGCATTCAATTTCTTCCAGAACAGTTCAAATGATTGCAAAGGAAGGAAGGAAGTATGGGGTTGGTTTATTGTTAGTGACACAAAGACCTTCGGAACTAGATGAAACTGTATTAAGTCAATGTGGAACAATGGTAGCCCTAAGAATGAATAATTCGAAAGATAGAAGTCATATTAGAGCTGCAGTACAAGATGAATTACAAAGTATGGTGGATTTACTTCCAAGTTTGCGAACAGGTGAAGCTTTAATTTCCGGTGAAGCAGTAAAAATACCTTCTAGAGTTAAATTTTTTAAAATCTCCAATGCACCAAAAAGCTCAGACCCAAAACCATCAGAAAAGTGGTTGGATGAAATTGATGCACCAGAAGAAGAATATAAAAGTTTAGTAAAATCTTGGCGAAATAAAAATTATAAAACATGAGTTATCCAGAAATGATTCCGGTAGTCTCTTCTAATATCGAAAGTATCGGATATGAGGAGCAAAGTCAACAAGTATTTGTGAAATTTTTAAAGGGAGGGGTTTATGTTTATAAGGGAGTCCCGGAAAGTGAGTATCAAAACCTTTTAGTAGCACCTTCAGTGGGATCTTATTTGCATCGCAATTTCAAAAATGTGTATCCTTACGAAAGAATTGAGTAATAATGCTAAATCTAAACCAAAAGTTACGAAGAGTTGAAATAAAAGAGTTCGAAATAGAAAATGAAATTGTTTTCAATTATTTTGATCAAATACCAGCTAATGAAAGAGATGAGAAATTAATACGTACAATTTATATTGGAGTATTGGCATTGATGGAAGATCGCCTTTCAGCATTTCTTTCTAAAACCAGTAATGAGTTAGGTACTGAGTTGGAGAGTTTAAAGATGATCTTTGAAATGAAGAAAGAACTTTTTTATAAAACAACAATAAAGGGTTCTTTGGCAGAAGAGGATATTGCGGAATTTTTAAACGAATATTTTAAGGAGAGAAGAATTAAGGATGTTGCGCTCTTAACTGGCAATGAAGCTGGTAATCTGCCAAGAAACAAAACAGGAGACATCATTTGTAGGATAAATGGTGATTCGGATTTACGAATTGCAATTGAATGCAAGTTTGACAAAAGCGTTAAACTTGGCAATATTGAAAGTAAAGATGTTTTTACCCGAAAGTATGATACGGCATGGAGTCAACTCATTGAGTCTGATGCAAACAGAGCTTCAAAAGTCAGTATCATTGTTTTTGACATTTCCTTGGTAGACAATAGTATTCTCAGAATTTTTGAGAATGTGGGTTATATCAATTCCATAGGCTTTATAGCCATCATTGATTCGCAAAAAGGAGATTATTCTAATCTCGCCATTGCTTACATGCTAGCCAGGGACATTGCTATCAACGCAAAAAATGTTGATTTGGATAAAGATGTTTTGGCAATGATTGTAAATCGCATCATTAAGGACATCAATGAGATTACCAATATTAAAAGATTGGTTGAGGGCAACATAGAGAACAACAAGGCGATATTAAAACAACTAGAAAAAAGTATTTTGCTGATGGAATTCAATCAAGACTATCTCTCAAAATTCTTGAACGATGGAACATTAACCAAAAAAGATTTGCTCGATTTTTATATGGGAGAGGATGTAAAGGACAAATACAAATTAATTGAAAAAGAAATCAACGAATTGTAATCCTACAACCCCCTAATCACCTTTAAAGGCAACCCCGTATGCTTTTTAATGTCGGCATCAGACATGCCACCTTCTTTTAAAGATTTGGCCACCTCTTTAAGTCCTTCTTTTTTACCTCGTTTCCGTTCCGTTTCCAATTTAAAAGCTTCCAATTCCTGCTTTTCGGGTCCCACAATCTCAAACAATCCACTTTTGCGCAGTTCGTCCATAACACCCTGGTCTTCAAAACTGGTGTAGTCGGTCTCGGTGATCACCAAATGGTCCAGCACGTCAATCCGTAAAAATTTCCCGGCTTTCAGCATATGGTCGGTAAAGAGAATATCGGCATCCGTTACCTCGTGGTTGCCGCTGGGGTGGTTGTGCACCAAGATCAGCTTGTTGGCCAGTTTGTAGATGGCCATTCTAAAGACATCGGGCGGGTCGGCGTTTACCCGGTTGTGCGCACCAAGGCCAATGAGTTCCACAAACAAGATCTTGTTCTCGTTGTTGAGCCCCACCACCCAAAAATGCTCTTGGTTGCGGCGAATCTTGTTTTCGCGCAGCAGTATTTGCTGCATAATGGTATAAATGTCTCTGGCGTTGAGCACTTTGATCTTTTGTTCTTGGGTAAGCCGTACGTTCATGGGTAGGTGATTTGGGTCTTGGAAAGGTAAACCATGCCTGTGAAAAAACCAAGAACCACCTTTTTTGGGTGCAATACAGGCTTTGGCGTCGGGGTATGGTGCCATTTCACTATTTTAGAGACGCAGAACCAACCTCATCCATGGGCATACACCGTAAATTAACCGCCATAATGTTTACCGATGTGCAGGGGTACACCGCCATCATGCACGAGGATGAACAGCGGGCCCTCACCCTGCGGAGTAGGCACAGAAAGCTTTTTAACGAACTTACCGAAAAACACCGAGGCACCGTGGTACAATATTTTGGTGATGGCACCCTCACCGTTTTTGATAGTGCGTTGGATGCCGTGGAGTGCGCATTGGAGTTGCAAAAGGCGTTCCGCCAGGCTCCGGTGATTCCCGTTCGCATTGGCATCCACATGGGCGATATTGTCCTTTCCGAGGATGACATTATGGGCGATGCGGTGAACGTGGCCTCTAGGATAGAATCGGTGGGCGTGCCGGGCAGTGTTTTCTTTTCAGACCATGTGAACGACCAGTTGCGAAGCCATAAAAAATTTGAAACCCGATTCTTGGACGTTTTTCGTTTTAAGAATGTAAAGGAACCCGTTCCCGTTTATGCATTGGTGGACGATCAGTTGGTGGTCCCAGACCGAAAAGCCTATGTAAAGACCAAATCCCATTCCAATGTTAAGGGCATTGGAAACCGATTTTCCAATAATCGGAAGATGCTGCAATGGGGTGGTGTTTTGGTGTTGGCACTCTGTATTTTGGCTGGACTTTATTTTACATTGGCCAAAAAAGAGTTGCCCATTGCGGATGATGCGCTTCTCCGAAGCATTGCGGTACTACCGGTGCAGAATCTTACCGGGATTTCAGAAAATGATGTGTTGTGCGAAACCATTACCGATGACCTTATTGGTCAACTGTCCGATGGGGTAGGGATGATAAAGGTGGTGCCCAAATCCTTGATCCAGGATTATTTGGATCAAGGCGAACCCCTACAAAAAATGGCCGCCACCTTGAATGTGGGCTATATTTTGGAGGGTGCGCTGCATCATTCGGACAGTCTCTACAATTTGGACCTTCGCTTGGCCGATGCAATGGAGCGCATGTACCTCTGGTCCGAACGATATGACCATGTTTCTGGAGCCAATGTGGCAACAATGCTGCAATCCCAAGCAAGCGGTGCCATTGCCTCAGAATTGAATGCCCATTACCGGGACAGGGAAAAAAGCAGCGCCCAAAACCTGGCCATGGACAACAAGAATGTAAATGAGTTGTTGGCCCGTGCTGATGCCCTCACCGATAAAATGGACAAGGAATCCATGTACCAAGCCATGCCGTTGTATCAAAAAGTGATCCAGTTGGAGCCCAACAGGGCCGAAGGCTATATGGGATTGGCCCGCATCTATACCATTGGTGGAATGATCTGGGGTTTTTTTAAACAAGAGGAATCGAGAACTAGAGCCGCCGATTACCTGGAAAAATCCATAGCGCTGAAACCAACCTTGGAGGCTTCGCAATATCTGTTGGTCAGCAAGTTTTTCTTTGAACATGATTTTGAGTATTCGGAGGAACATTTGTCACTAGTGGCCATATTGCCACCCTTTCCCGATGGGGCTTTCTACTCGGTTTATAACAATATGCTGGGTCGTTTTGACGAAAGCATTCATTATGCGGAAAACTACATTGACCGTTTCCCGGATGCGGGCAATGGATTTGCGCAGATGATACGCGCCTATTTTCTCGTTGGCGATTGGGCCAAGGCGGACAGTTTGATGAACCGTTGCGACAGTCGCTTCAAACATGACCTGTTCTATACCCGTGATGTGGCCATGGTACACCTAAACATGGGCAATATGGAGTCCTTTATGGAAATGAATAACATCCTTAAAACTAATTTTCTGGACAATGCTGCGGTGCATCTCTATTATGATGCCATTGAAATGTACTACAAAGAGGAAAATCCCAGCAAGATTCAGGAAAAACTGAATCTTTTGGAAGATCAATACAACATGGGCATGTCAGGTTCCCCTGCATGGTTTTTGGCCATGTACCATTTCTACATCAAGGATGATGAAACCGGTTTTCAGTGGTTGCAAAAATCCTTCGACCGCAAAGACGTGGAAATGCTCTGGCTAAAGACCGAATACATCTTACAGCGATTCAAAAAAGCCCAAGACCCAAGGTATACCAAGCTTTACAATCAGATGCATTGGCCTGAATAAGCCAACCCAACACCCTTCACCCAACACCCCTTTTACCCCGCAAGGAAAATCGTCCATTTAGTGGCGAGGTTCGTCCATTTTATCCCGTTGTAGATCACTTCAACTTTGTACCATAAAATTTAAGTATAACATTTTTAAGTACAACACCATGAAAAATTTATTCAACACATTCGTAATTTTTACAACAGGAATTATGGGCGTTTTTGCCCAATTACCAGAACCGGGTTTTACCATCGATGAGCATACTGCCATTGTAATCACAGACCCACAAAACGACTTTCTCAGTCCCGATGGCGTGGCTTGGGGAGCCGTAGGCCAGAGCGTACAGGAGAACAACACCATTGAGAACCTGGAAACGATTTTTAAGTTAGCCGAAGAACACAACATCCCCGTTTTTGTATCCCCACACTATTACTACGAGCACGACCATGTTTGGAAGTTTGAGGGGACCTTGGAGAAACTCATGCACAACATTACCATGTTTGATCGTGGTGACCAATTGAACGTTGAAGGGTTTGAAGGTTCCGGCGCCGACTGGTTGCCCCGCTACAAAAAGTACATCAACAAAGACAGGGTAGTGGTGACCAGCCCACACAAGGTTTTTGGTTCAGAAAGCAACGACTTGGCCCTTCAATTGCGCAAGCAAAAAATTGACAAGGTGATCTTGGCAGGGATGTCCGGTAACCTTTGTGCCGAATCGCACATGAGGGAACTCGTGGAGAACGGTTTTGAGGTTGCCATGGTGGGCGATGCCACTGCTTCGGCCAAACTCCCAGGATTGGACGGCGACCAAGCTGCCCAGACCAATTACAAAATGATTTCAAGCAAAGTGTTTACCACCCAAGAATTGGTAAGTGAGCTAAAAATGCACAAGAAATAAAAAGACAATGTTTAAGGAGAAGTGTGATGGTGCGGTTGAATGACAAAGAGGGTGTCTAAAAAGTAATAATAGTTTGAGTTTGTCAGTTCGAGCGCAGTCGAGAACTTAAAGTATGTTGATAGCCTATTGGGTTTCGACTGGGCTCAACCTGACAGAGAACAAGCTTTTTAGACAATACCCTCTTTGTTTTTTCAGAATAAGTCCATTTCGGGAAAAATGTCCAAGAGGAGGTGAAGTTTGTCCATTTTATCCCAGCCGCCCGCGCTGCACCTTTGTACCATCAATAATTCATAACAAAAAAGACAAGACTATGACACGTTTACAAGCATTAGATCCAAAGGAAGCCACCGGGCAATCAAAGGAATTGTTCAACGGCATCCAGAGCAAATTGGGAATGGTTCCCAACATGATGCGCACCATGGGGAATTCCCCAGCCGTATTGCAAGGGTACCTCAACCTAAGCGACGCCTTGAGCAAAGGTTCCTTGGGTGGTCGATTGGGCGAACTGATCGCCTTGACCGTAGCCGAAGCCAACACCTGCAATTACTGTTTGTCCGCTCATTCCTTTATCGGAGAGAAATTGGTGCTCATTGATACCGATACCCTGCACATGGCCCGCGAAGGGAAAAACAAAGACCCAAAAGTGGCCGCTGCGCTGTTTTTTGCCCAAACCTTGGTGGAAAAACGCGGAAGAGTAAGCTCTGACGATGTTGAGACTGTAAAAGCCGCTGGTTACACCGATGGCGAAGTGGGGGAAATCGTGGCACATGTGGCCTTGAACGTATTCACCAATTATTTCAATAACACGGCCAACACTGCTATCGATTTTCCGGTGGTGGAAGCAGAAACTGTGTAATCCATAATCACATTTATATAATCCAAAATCATGAAAACAATGAAAAATGTAGTTCTTTTGGCAATGGCCCTAGTTTGGGGAATTGCCGCACAAGCCCAAGTTGACCCCGTAAACAAGGATGGCGTAGCCATTGGCGGGTATGATGTCGTATCCTATTTCTCTGGCGAGGCAAAACAAGGCAACAAAACCTATGCCGCCAAGCACGATGGGGTAACCTATTACTTTGCCAGCAAGGCCAACAAAGCCACCTTTACCCAATCGCCCAGTATGTATGTACCCCAATTTGGCGGGTATTGCGCTTGGGGTGTTGGTGAAAAGCAAGCTAAGTTTCCCATCAACCCTGAAACATTTGATGTGATCGACGGCAAACTCTATCTGTTTTTCAATGGTGATTTCAATGGGGAGCCTTTTAACACCTTCCCAGATTGGAGTGCCCGTACTTCCGAGTTGAAGAAAGCGGCGCACGACAGTTGGCCAAAGGTTAAGAACAGTAAATAATTCACTTAGGGCAAGTTGCTATGGCAGCTTGCCCTTTTTTCATCTTAAAAACACATAAAATGGCAATAGAACAAAAATTTCCGTTACCTCCTTTTACCGAGGAAACGGCCAGAGAAAAAGTACAGTTGGCCGAGGATGCCTGGAACAGCCAAGACCCTGAAAAAGTGTCCAAAGCCTATACCGTGGACACCGAATGGCGCAACCGTTCCCAGTTTGTTAATGGACGGGAAGAAGTGGTCGCTTTTTTGAGTGACAAGTGGAAAAAGGAAAAAAATTACAAGTTGAAGAAAGAACTTTGGGCTTTCACCGACAATAGAATAGCAGTTCGTTTTGAATACGAATACCAAAATGCCGAAGGAGCGTGGTTTCGCGCGTATGGAAACGAGAATTGGGAGTTCAACGAACATGGGCTGATGCAGAAACGCTACGCCAGTATCAACGACCTGCCGATCACCGAAACCGAACGACGGCTTTAAGCAGTTATAGTACATTGTCACTTCGAGCTGTCATCCTGAGCGCAGTCGAAGGAGACGTCGAGAAGTCTTGTATCTCACTAGCATAAAATAAGGTCTCGACTGCGCTCGACCTGACAACTTGATTATTAATATTCAACCTATAAAACCAAACATGGATATTTTCAACACCAACACACTCATCAACGAACAGACTGGAAACCTTGCCTTTAAACTCTCCAATTTTGAGGACGATTGCCAGTTTTGTTCCTTACAACGACTCAATCACTATTCCTTGATTTGGATAAAAAAGGGGAGTGGCACCGCCAAAATAGATTTCGCTGAGTTTGATTTTACGGCTGACACCCTGTTTGCGCTAACGCCCTACCAACCTTTTAGTCTTTTGGAAAAGGAAAAAATAGAGGGTGTGGTGTTGAATTTTCATCCTGATTTTTTCTGCATCCATAAACACCAAGAACAGGTGGCCTGCAACGGGGTGCTGTTCAACAACATCTACAGTCCGCCGTATTTTTGTGTGGATGATTCCATCCGAAGCAATTTTGAAATGGTACTGGAGCAAATGCGCACTGAAGTACAAAAAGCGGAGATGGCTCAGTACGATTTACTGCTGTCATACTTGAAAATTTTCTTGATTACCGCCTCCCGGGCCAAGGCCAAACAACAACCCGAGTCGTTAAAAGACACCCCGGATGAAAAAGAGCCGTTCATTATTCAAAATCTAAAGGACCTTATTGAAACCCACTTTAAAAGCAAACATTCAGCAGGGGAGTATGCCGATTTGTTGAACATCAGTCCAAAGGCGTTGGCCAAAATTACCAAGAACCATTTCAACAAGACCATGACCAATTTGATTTCGGAACGTATCATCATTGAGGCCAAACGGGAGCTGTATCTCACCAATAAATCCGTAAAGGAGATCGCTTTTGATTTGGGGTATGATGATGAGCACTATTTCAGTCGCTTTTTTAAGAACAATGCCGACATTTCTCCCAAAGTATATCGGGACACTGTTGGTTTTGCCCGGGCCATGGCGTGATGCTGATTGATGATGTTGATAAAAATTCAATAAAATTGTATTTTCTTTGAGGTGGTGAATCATCAAACGAAAAAGCATGAATACAGCAAACCCCGAAGTTGACGAGTATATATCCGAAGGATGCGGCCGTTGCGACTTGGTGGGCACACCAGATTGCAAGGTGCA
Source organism: Allomuricauda sp. CAU 1633 (assembly GCF_017313225.1). Taxonomy (GTDB): domain Bacteria; phylum Bacteroidota; class Bacteroidia; order Flavobacteriales; family Flavobacteriaceae; genus Flagellimonas. Next base: position 173,795 of record NZ_JAFLNE010000004.1, read on the forward strand.
GACTTGGCAAGAGGAAATCAAAGCATTGCGCAGACTTTTATTGGAATGCGGTCTTACCGAAGAACGGAAATGGGGTTCGCCTTGTTATACCTTTAACGGCAAGAATGTGGTAATGATTGCCGCTTTTAAAGATAATTGCTCCCTCAGCTTTTTAAAAGGAGTCTTGTTGAAAGATAATCAGGGTATTTTGGAAAAACCCGGTGAAAATTCCCAATCCGTACGGTTTGCTCGCTTTACCGATGTGAAACAGATTACGGACCAGTGGAATATCTTAAAACAGTATGTTTTTGAGGCCATTGAGGTTGAAAAAGCGGGATTGGAGGTAAAAAAGAAAGACATATCGGAACACGATGTGCCTGAAGAGCTACAAGCCAGAATAGATAATGACCTTGATTTTAAAGCAGCTTTTGAAGCATTGACACCGGGACGTCAGCGTAGCTATTTCATACACATTTCCCAGGCAAAACAATCTCAAACCCGGGAGAACCGAATTGAAAAGTGCATTCCCAAAATCAGGGCGGGAAAAGGATACAATGAGTATTAAATGGTTACAGGAAGCCTGTGGCATAATCACCTAAGTTCTTTTGCAAGAGCCTGAAAATTTATCAAACGCCTAAATTTTTAAGATAAAATCGAGGAATTCACTAAAAGTGGAGTTGAATAGTCCAGATGGGGCGTTCTGTTCGTAACTTATACAGACTATCGGCTAACCTAAAAATTCCACATGAATCAGCCCTCTAAAAAATGGCTCTTTCCATTATTGTTTTTCCTTATACTGTCGCTTGTATCCCATGGTCAAGAACAGAATACGTTTGAAGGCCCTCTACAAGTTGGGCCCTATTCTGGAAAAGCAACCTATCAATACATCATTTCTGAATTGGACACCGTTTTGGATGGTGACTTTCAACTACAGAAATCCAATTTGGAGACTTTAATGGAAAAGGAAGATTCATCCTTCCTTTTTTCTGGTGTTTTTGACGAAGGAGTGGCCAATGGCCCTTGGCAATTCCAATTTGGAGAATTCAAGACCAATAGCCAAAGCCAAGTGGTGGATTATGAATATCGGGTCTTGGTCAGTGGTCGTCAAGAAGTTGGAGCAGGGGAGATGGTAGAAGGAAAACCTGACGGGCCATGGACGTACACCATAAATCAAATCAAGGATTCTGAGATTGAGAAAGTCCTTTTTAAGAGTACTATTTCTTTTGACAACGGGGTTCCTCAACAAAGCTTCCAAATAGAAAACGATAGCAGCGTTTTGGTTGGGCGGTTTTTGCGAAACGGTCTGGCTCACGATGAGTGGTCGTTTTATGCTACCGAGGCCGTTGAAGATACTGAGAACTGGTTTTTTGAAGATGGGTTGCTGCGTCGTATTGAACTTAATTCTGATGGAACCTCAAGGACGGCTTCCATCTTCGACGGTGATGCATCAGACTACCAAACCATTCCATTGAACACTAAGTATTTTGCTTTGCTGGATGCTGTTTTAAATAATGATTTGGGCCAAAGCCAGATAGTTCATTTGTTGGAACAGAACATAGGCTACTACACAAAAATGGACGAGGTCCTTTCCCATTTGGACTCACCCGGAATCGCGGCCAATATGAAGGTGAGGGTTACTCACTATCCTTTGGACTCACTTCAAAATGCGACACTGGAGCAAATCGCTTCGGGATACAAAACGGCGGCGAAGTTAAGCGATGCCATTTTAAAGAACAGTCACCTAAATATTGTAAAGCGTACCGACCCTGAAGCTCTTTTCTTTTATAAGGTAACCGAAAAGATAAGCCAAGAGTTCTTGGAACCTCTGGGAATCATGGCAGGATACATCGCAAATGATATTGTCCAATATCAGGAAATCCCATCGGTTTTGGAGCGACTTTGGCCTAATGGAAAACCTGAAAAGGAAATTGTAGTATCGTCTGAAACAGCAGAGGGGCAACGTACATTCAGTTTGCCGAGTTCGGAAGAATTTGGATACGAGGGCAATGATTTGCTGTCCATTGTGGCTTTGGGTACCTATGCCAGAATGAGCTTGGAATATATCAAGGGGTCGCTATCCTCAAGGTTGACAAATGAGGAACAACTCCAAATGTTAAACGGACTGGAGGAGGAACTGATTGCTCTGAACAATGCATTGGAACAGAAAATAGATTCCCTGCCAAGCACGTTTCCCGGCGAATACAAAGATGCCTTGGTAAGCATGAAGAAGGTGGCAGATAGTTCGTTGACCACCTATTCGTCAATTGAAGAGCCCAATGCGAAATTGGAATATGGTCAAGGCGCAAAAACATGCCTTTCGCAATTAAATAGTCTAGCCAGTTCTGTGGCCAGTCTTCCTCAACAAAGTCAGGAAATCCAAAAAAAATATACCGATGCCGTTTGGAACCCTTTTATGGCCAATGTCATGGAGGAAGAAGTCAAAAAGCGGATTGTGAACGCCTATGAAGATGTTTTGATTCCCTACTTCATTACAAACATTATCCAAGAACTTCAATGTGACAATGCGGGTACCCTAAACGATCAAATGGAACATGCCTATCAACGTATGTTGGAGCTTCGGGATGAGGACACCAAAAAATTGGAGCGTAAGCTAAGGCGGGAAAAACGCCCAAAAGAAGTTTTACAATTGCTGCACCAGCAATCAACCTCTAAAAACCAATAAGCATGATGAGTAGCGGAAAAAGCTTTTTGGTGATTTTTATGGTCGTTAGCGGGTTTGTAAGTACGGTTTTCGCACAAGAATCGGAGCCAGAAGTCTTGCCCGAATATTCAAAATACAAAGACCCAAAGACCAAAGTTTGGTTCAATACCTACGGAAATATTCGGATTGGGAAACGTTTCTTTTGGGATGCCCAGACCCATTTTAGGTTTGAGGAGACAGAAAGCACCCCTTTTATGGGACAAATTGGTCAAATTTATAACCGACATGCGATTGGTTATATCTTTTCCAAAAAGACCAATGTGAGTTTGGGTGGGGTAGTGCGTATCAATTTTAATACGGATGAAGACTCAGAAGACCGAAATGTTGTCCCAGAATGGCGTATCTGGCACCAATACCAATTTGCGATGCCTTTTTATTCGGCCATGCTATATCACCGGATACGGATAGAGCACCGTTGGACCCAAGGTTTTGCCGAGGACAGTGAATATATTTTTAGAAACCGTTGGCGATATATGTTTCGGGCTAAAATCCCATTGAACGACCATAAACTGCAACCCAAGACATTCTACATTTCTCCAGAGGCAGAACTTATCATGCAGAGCGGAAAAGAAGTGGTAGACAGTCCTATGGAAGACCTTCGTTTGACCACAACCATAGGATATATTGCCACCCCTAGGTTGACCTTTGCCGCTGGATTGATGTACTCCCAAGGTCAGGAGTTGTACAATGGAGGCTATTACAAGCAATCTTGGACCATGCGCTTTCATGTGTATTTCTCGCCCGACTTTAGAAGGGTAAAAAATAAATTGCCGGACATCCATTTAACCGATTGATACGTATCTAGAGTGAACCAAACAAAAAGTACTGTGAAAATGAAAAAATTCATTCCTTTTATTCTTTTGGCCATTTTTACACTTGGAATGCTGTTTTTTGTTACTAAATCCCTTCAATTGCAGAAGGAATTAGCACAAGTCTCAGGTGAAAACAAGATTATTTCAGATAAATTAAACGAGTACGAACGATTGACGGAAATAGACTCCGTGTTGCTTCAGGGCGATTATGATGCCGCCATCGCTTCCTATAGTGCTTCCATGAACGCTGCCAAGGAGCACAATAATATTATTCCATTGCGAATTGCCTTGGCCGAAAAATTGAGGAATAACAATACCCAGAAGAAAACCATTCCAGATAGCATTGTTGCCCATCTGGATTCGCTCCCCAATTCGAATTCAAATTGGAATGAAGAGGTGGCCGTTAGAAAATATGACTCCCTTAATTTTTCCCTTGAAAAGACCAAAGTGCAGTTGGCCCGTGTAAAAAAGCAGCTTATGCAAAAATCCTTTGGTGAATATCTTACCTTCAAAAGCAAAAAGGGAAGCCAAATGCACTACATCGGTCAGGTGAAGGATGGGAAGGCCCATGGTTTTGGGGTGGCCCTATTGGATACCGGGAGCCGGTATGAAGGGCAGTGGAAAAACAACCAGAGGCATGGAGAGGGCACCTTCTATTGGCCTGATGGGGAATATTATGTGGGCAACTACACCAATGACAAGCGAAGTGGACATGGTTCTTATTACTGGCCCAATGGCGAAAAATATACCGGTGAGTGGAAGGATGACAAGCGTAGTGGTTCCGGGAAGTTTTACGATGCCGATGGTGGTGTGGTCGCAGGAGGGGAGTGGAGCGATGACAAACTGGTGGAGCTCAATGAAAAATAACAGCTCCGACGCTTAAATTTTACAACTTCTTTTTTGGGTATGTCCTAGGGGTTCAGACCATCAAAATCTTGAGGAACTGAACCTATACTATTGTTTGTTGAAAAAATAAGGGGCTTCCTTAGATTCAGCACAAGCAGCTATAATTCTTTCGTTTTTTTGTAGTCTTTTGATTACCGAAAGCCTTTTTTGACTACCTTAAAGCTCTAATAATCAAATTTTTATCGAAAATGAAAAAAGCACTAGCCATTTTGCTGCTGCTTCTTTTTCTATTGCTGACTTGGTATAGTTGGGGATGGTATAAAGATGCAGTGGTGTGTTGTCCAGAGGAGGTCATGGAAGAACCCATGTACGGTCCTCTGATTTTTGATTGTACCACGGGGGAAGTCATTACCAATGACTTATGGCCCGACAAAAAGGCTGAAATTTTAGCTGAGCAAAAGAGGGGTAAACAACTTCTTTTGGTTGGGCCTTACTTTACTTCTGAAACTGAAAGCGATGGTAGGGCAAGGGCAGAAAAAGTAAAAGCCCTGTTTGATGAAATTTCACCAGAAGACATTCATACGGGTGCTCGGGCTGCGGGTGATTGCGAAGTTGCAAAAACCCACATGCTTCACGAATTGAGGTATAAATGGGTTACGCGTAACGCGGATGTCATTGAACATTTGGACCACACCAAGATTTTTTACAAGTACGATTCCGATGAAGAAATCACCAGTGAGTCCACATTGGCTTATTTTGAAGAGTTGGCGGAGTTCCTAATAAGTTCTGGAGATGAAATTTCAATCACGGGTTATACCGACTCGGATGGAGAGGAAGCGTATAATATGGAACTCGGACTCAAGCGCGCCCAAGAATATAAAGAACATTTGATGAGCCTTGGCGTAGAAGAGGGGAAAATTACAGTGGACTCCAAAGGAGAAGCCGACCCTTGGAAACCGAATGACACGGAAGAGAATAAAAAATGGAATCGTCGTGTTGAAATTAAAATAATCGACTAAACTTTTAAAAATACAATTATGGCATTACAAATAAATACAACAGCATGTGATGGTTCAGACGTGTTTTGGGCCTGGATATTATGGTTATTGGCCGCTTTTATTCTTGGCTTGATCTTAGGATGGCTATTAAAACAAATTTTTGGTAGTGGTTCCGCATCCAATAGAACAGACGATCTCACAAGAGTGGAAGGCATTGGCCCAAAAATAGAAGGCTTGCTCAACAACAAGGGCATTAAAAATTACCATCAGCTGTCCAATACTTCAGTGGACGTTTTGGAGAAAATCATTGAGGAAGGAGGGCCTGCGTTCACCACCCATAGAGGGATGACCAAAACCTGGCCAGCTCAAGCCAAATTGGCTGAAATTGGCCAATGGGAAGAACTCCAAAAATGGCAGGATGTTCTAAAAGGAGGAGTATAATCTGATTGAATAATCATGTTTAATGGCCAGCTTATGAATATCTAAGCTGGCCTTTAGTTTTTAAATCCAAGGCCGAGAGTGATATAGAGATATCATTCGAGTGAGTTTCTGAGTTTTATTAAATTGTAAATTAGTATGGCCCCAAGAACGAAGGTTGCAATCAGGCTTCCTTCCAAGCCAAATAAACCTCCAGTAATCCAATCGGAAGAATGTAGTTGTGTTTTGAAGATCCATGCTTCAGAAGGTTTACCACTATTGGGAAGACCAAACAGGATATTCTGACCAAAATTCCAAAAGCAATGAAACCCAATGGCAAAAGCCAAATTCCGGGTACGGGCAAAATTGGTGGTGGTCACCGCGCCAAAAATCAGCAAGTTGATCACTCCCAAAATGGTGGCATTTTCATTAAACCCGTGGACCAAACCAAATAATACCGCAGATGCTCCAATGGCCATTAAATAGCGATGGTTGTATAGCTTTAATTTGGCTCCTATCGCATAAAAAATCAAAATAAAGAGAAAAGAGGTGGTCAAGAGTTCCTCAAATAGGCTCCCAGATAGATATCGAAGCAATTGTGCCATATAGCCCCATGTTAAATCATGTTCTTTAAAAGTGGAATTAGGGTCTAAAACTACTTCAGCATTAAACCATTGCAATCCGATAATAGAGATAATGGCTACTAAACCTACTATTGTACCAATTCCAAATTGAACTGCTGTACCTTTACCGGGATATAACCCGTATTTGGCCAGTGAGCTTTTGTCCACATATTTTGCAAAGACCCAAAGAGCTAGCAACATAGCAGCACATGAAATCGCATTTACCCCATAAGAGAGATGAAAGGGACTGTTTTGAATAAGGGGTACTGTCGTGCGCAGCAAGAGTATCCCGATAAGTTGAAATAGGAGTACAAATGCCAACAGCTTAAAAACTGTTCGTACGTTGCCTTGCTGATTAAAAATGATTCTTTTTATTCCCATATAGATCAGTTTTTGGGCAGATAGGCTTCTGGGATGGGGTTTTCCTCGGTTTCCTGAGCCCAGAAAATATTGATGACCCTCCATCGGCCACCTTCATTGAGCAATTGAATGCTGTTGATGCCCCTCATAAAAGGTTCTTTGTCCGTTTTACTCTTAAAACATTGGTAGGTACTGAATACGTGCGCAATATTTCCAAAAACTTGTGTCTCTCGGTGGATTTCTTCTTCAAAAAATCCATTTTCCACCAACCACTGCCCTGAACTTTCAACATAGGTTTGCGGGGTAATGTAGCGTGCCCCCACCTTACCTTCGGGATTTGTTCCAGAGGGCACCAGTTTCGCATTGGGGTGATAGATATAGCGCATTAGGTCCCAGTCCCGTTCTTCTCCCTTTTCTCCAGAAATTACAGCATATAGTGCTTTAATGGTGCTGTCTATGGTCCGCGTCTCATCTTGATACTTGATATGATTTTCCTGAGCCTGAAGGGTAAGGGTCATGGCGAAAATCAGGATTGAAATAATCTGTTTCTTCATGTTTAAAAAGTAATTTTTAAAGGTTTAACAATTCTTTGGCTAACGCATTTGCATAACATCCACTAATTTTCCAAATGTAGACCTCTGTATGGTCTATTATCTCTTGTTTTCGAAATTCTAGAGACTTTTTTATTATGAATGTAATGCTGATGTTGACCTTTTTTTCAGGAGTTTCCCTACCAGCGGGTTTCTTGGGAGCCGTTTATTTTTATCGAATCCGAAAAGAGGATACCTTAAAACTAAACCTATTGGCCGCCCTATTTATGGCCATGGCTCTAAGATGTTCCAAATCTTTTCTCTGCTTTTCATTGGGCATGCCCACGGTGGGGATGGCTTTGGGCTATTTGGGATTGGCCAGTATTGGCCCGCTATTGTGGTTGTACCTTAAGTACGCGGGGAAAGCATCCGTCCAATCTATAGAAGCCAAGGATTACGCTCACTTTTTACCCTCCTTGATTGGTTTTATAACCATTCTTCTTATGGGTAGGGAGGTTGCCATTGAACTGTATTTTTTCACCACATATGTAGTATTGGCCTATGTTTTATGGGGATGGAGGACGTTTCTGTTGGATAAAGACCACCATGGAGAATTGTTGAGAAAATGGAATTTGTTGTTACTGATATCCATTTCGGTATTGTGTGCTATTTTTCTATTCCAATACCATACTGACTATTTGGTCAATTACATGATAGGTTCTGCTTTGGCTGCGGTTGCCTTTTATGGCCTGTTGTACTTTGCCCTTAATCATCCGGTGTTGTTTCCGGTTGCCAAGAAAAAGAAACGATTGGACCCCAAAGTGGTTCAAAAGGTAAAACATGCCATCGAAGGGGAGAAGGTGTATCGAAAACCTTCATTGACCCTTGATCAATTTTCAAAAGACCTGGACCATCCATCGTACCTTATTTCCTTGGCCATAAAAACAGAATTCAAAAAATCGTTTTCGGAACTCATCAACCATAAGCGTATTCAGGAAGTGCTCAAAGAATTGTCCAAGCAAGACCAAGACTATGGTAAAATAGAAGGCTTGGCCTATTCAGTGGGATTCAATACACCTTCCGCATTTTATGCGGCCTTTAAAAAGGTGACGGGTACGACTCCCACGGAGTATCAAAAAGCCCAACGGAGAAAACCGCAATTACCAGACATAGTTCTAGAGCCCAAAGCGATAGGTGAGCTTTAGAATGATGGACCGGTTACTAAGGTCGAATCCATTTGTATTATTGTTTTGGTTGTAGACCAAAAAGATGTCGGACAGTGGCGAATACCTCCATTGCAGTCTTGAGAAAACACTGAAGTTGTCGCTGAGTGTATTGTACTGTACTGTATTGCTCAAAAAAAGTTTGTTTGTAAAACTCAGGGCTCCATTAAATTTCACCAGATGAATGTCTACATCCCCATAATTATCGGGTAGGTCTATGTTGTTGTAGTCATAGGATAGGCTAAAATTCCCCCAGTTGCCAAAACGATAGTTGGTGGAGGCATACAATGTGGAAATATTTCCATTATAGAACGAACCCATGGTACCTCCGGCGGTATAGGTAAATCGATTTCTGATATCTGAACTGAAATCCACCGAGCCGTTCCAATAATTATACCCCTGAACCGGAAGGTTATCAAATTCATCTCCCAAAAAATTGGTAGGAAATTGCAGGTCAATGTCAACATGGGTAGCGGTAAAGACCAGCGAAGCTGTATTTCTGAAGAAAAGATCATAGGCTACATTGTTCTGCCGCTCAAAGAGGCTATTATCATGGTAATAGAAATGGTTCCAGGTCCGTGCTCCGTGTTCCACAATTCCAGAATCCTCTTTTTCAGGAAAGAAGCGGTATTTCATCCAGGGGTTTACAAATGAATATCCTTGGTGGATAACCTCTCCCGTATCCGCGTTGTAGTTGAAGATTCTTGGGGTAAAACCCACATCTGCCCTATAATGGTCATTAATGGTATGGAGTACCCAGCCCGCACCAAACCTTCGGGAATTGTAGCTGCCTTCCAGTCCAACAAAATAGCCATTGGAGAAATCCTTGGCGGTACTGCCATGATAACTCACGGTATTGTTGAAATTTCCTTTCTCTGAAATATAAGTGAACTCTGTTCCGAAATTCTGGCTATGGTCATCCATGGTAGTATCACCAGTGGTACTCCGGTTGATGAACATTCCTTTTATAATGGAACGCTTAAGGACCTTGTACTGGGCTGCCAGTACCGTATTGTTCTCTGCGGCGATGTCTCCTGATTTTTTGGTTTGAACATTCATAGCACCCAACCGAAAATCTGACCCGAGGTTTCCGGTCACTTTGGCTCCAAATAGAATAGGGATGCTTTCACCATTTTTTAACCCGATGCGGCGCGAAAAGAAGGGTCGAAAGTTATCCGTCCCAAAATTGGTGAAGATGTCATTGTTTTCCAGAAAAAATTCCCTTCGCTCGGGCAAGGAAATATCAAAACGGGTGATGTTCACCACTTCTTGGTCCACATCGGCATTGGAAAAATCAGGGTTAATGGCCAAATCCCCATACAATGATGTTGTTATGGGGACTTTTATATCGACTCCAACATCAAAATTTTCATCAGTAACATAATCCTCTCCAACCCTTGTTTTATAGGTACTGGCAGTGGAAAAAGGTTTCACAAACACCGAGTTGCTCTTTACTTGAGGAACCTGGCTCCATACCAAGGTTCCCATATAGTTTACATCTATAGCGTTAAAGTTTATGGGAAACGGGGTCCAGGTGTAGTAGAAGTTCTCAATCTTATCGCCTCGGATGAAATTGATGCCCCATTCCCTGTTGTTTTCATTGTAACGCAGACTGCTAAAGGGAATAGCAAATTCGGCAATCCAGTAGGTATCGTAATTTTTCACCGAAGAGAACCAGCGCTCATCCCATGTTTCGGAATAGAGGGTCTGGGAAGATTCTACACTTAGGCTTCCATCAATTTCGGCTCCTCCGGCATTTACCCCGAACATGACCCCGTTCTGTTTGGTGTTGATGGGGTCAATAACTATAGTGAACGAATCACTGTTAAAATGAGCATTGTCCGAATCGCGTTGAAGGGATTGCACCACCCGTTTGCCTTCGTCATACATTTTGGCAAAAACATAGAGCATTTGATTGGTATACGCGAGTTTGACCTCCGTTTTGTGTTTGGCCAATCCCTTATCGCTGGGGTTATGGTTGTAGAATTGGTCTATGGTCTGATGAGTGTTCCACTCATCTTCACTTTCAATGCCATCCACCTTAATGTCAGCTTGGGATGGAACAATGTTATATTGAAAAGTACTACGGGTTGAAGCGGTTTCTTGGGCCAACATGAACTGGGTCACCAAAAGAAAGGCAATGGAAAGGAATGATTTTTTCAAATGATTGCTATTTTAATTTGAAGCGCAATCTGGCCTTTTAGTGTGAGCGATATGTACTGAATTTCTAATTCAGGAGACGAAAGTTGAACCACAAGTGATATTTATTGGAAATAGAGCGGGGAAGGGGGTGTATTCTGTAAAATAAGGGCACTATAGAAAAACCAATACCCAACTCTTTCGTTGAACCATTTTATAGCCCCTATATTTGCAACGTTTTGATTTTAAAACTATAAACAAGAATTATGAGTAAAGTAAAGGAGAATGATACGGTTAAAGTACATTACACTGGCAAATTGACGGATGGGCAAATTTTTGACAGCTCGCTTCAAAGAGAACCCATGGAAGTAGCCTTGGGCCAGGGTCAGCTTATACCGGGATTTGAAAAGGGACTGATTGATATGGCCGTAAATGAGAAGAAAACCATAACCATAGATAAGAAAGATGCCTATGGAGAGGTCAACGAATCGCTTTTTCAAAGAGTCTCCAAATCACAATTACCAGAAGACCTTAAACCCGAAGTAGGAATGGGCTTAGTGGGTTCCAATGCGCAAGGACAAGAACAACAATTTAGAATAGCCAAAATTGAAGAAGAAGACATTATTATAGATGCCAACCACCCGTTGGCAGGTCATGATTTGGTATTTGACTTGGAAGTGGTTGAGATACTTTAGCAAACAACTTTTAAAGCATTAAAAGCGCCTTACAAGTGTAAGGCGCTTTTTGTTTTGATATAGGTCCGTATTTGTGCTATAATGTTCTTGCCTACCGGCAAGGTAGGTGTTTCTTTGCTATTGAATAATTTTTTTATTTGGCCAACTCTGAGGCCATAGTGGTAATATAATACTTACTGATCATATTGTTCAATTCCCAAGCGGGCATGGAATTTTGCTTCCAAAACTCAATAAACTTTTCGGTTACTTGGGAAAAATGGGCTTCATGCCCTACACGATATTCATTGGGCACCATTACTTCCCAGCCATTTGGGTTTTCTTTTAATGCTATACCTGGGTATTTTTTAACCAATGCATCAAATGCTTCAATTACCGATTCACCATCAATGTTCTGAACAACTGGCTCAATATAAAGTACGGGTTTAAAATCTTGCTCTTTACCCTGCCTGATAATTAAGTTGGCCTTTGTGCCCCTTATGGTAGAAAAATGTGTGTCGCCACCACCTTCCGGAGCTTTATAGTCCCATATTACCGATACACGGGCATGCAAGTCCTTGATTTTAAAATTGATTTCACCGTTGCAATTCACGCTAAGCGTATCATTTTCAATGGCTTTGGCCAAATAATCTGGAAAAGGTGAATTGGTGACATCTTTAAACTGATGGGAAGACAATTTTGTGGCCCAAAGGGAAGATTTCCCCACTTCAATGTCCAAGGTGTCCAATAATTGTTCTGGAAAACATTGCCATTGAACCAAATCAACCAAATGAGTGGTCACATCAACCAGTCCATTACCCTCTTGTTCAACGTCAAAAAACCAAGGTGGGCGCACAAGAACATTTCCGGACACATACTTGTAAAAATGGTGCACACTTTCTTTGGTGATGGCCGGATGCTCTGGACTTCCTTTTTCCATTTCTCCAAAAATTTCCGGAATCTGGGTGAGTTCCCGTTGGAGGATAGAGGTGATTTCATATCGCTCTGTCATGATATCGTATAGCAGGACACCATTCTCTTTTGACCTCTCAAAAGTTTTGAGCAAGAGCTTGTACCCATCGCGGTCAATGGCCATGGGTTTGTCTGCCAAGACATGCATTCCTGCATTTATCGCTTGGTTGATATACTCCGTTTTCTTTTGGTTGTTCCCAGCCAATACCACCACATTTCCTGATTTATCAGATAGCATCTTGTCCCAAAAATCACTACCTCGGTAAACTTCACTTTTCCATTTCGTTGGATTATCCGCCCGTGTATTGAACCCTTCAATTCTTTTAAGGTGCAGGTCCACATCGTTTGCGTCAGGTGCATAAACATGAACCGTGGAGTCCACTAAGGGATACATATTTTTCTGCACCAAGGCGGCGTGAAAGTGTCCAGGATCTACCGTAACCAACCGAATCCTATCATTGTCGGAAGGAGGCTGCTTAGGGGTTTTGTTGCAAGCGAACGCAGTAACCAACAAAAGAACTGATATTCGTAATTTCATAATTAAAGTAGTCCATAAGGTTCACGTTGGGAACGAGAAAGCATACTGTTGGCTTCCGCATCATCCTTGAATTTTTCGGCCTTTGGATCCCAATGGAGTTTTCTATCGAACTTCATGGCCATGTGGTGTAACAGACAGGCTGAACAGGATCGGTGCGCCACTTCCACAGGGGCAATGGGTTCGGTTTTTGATTTAATGGCATCAAGCCAATTTCTATGGTGGTTTTCACTTACGGGAAGGTGTATGCCATCTTTCTCTATAGGGGATGAAATAATTTTCGGATCACTGGCGTCCAAAGGCTTTACTCCTTCGGCATTGGGCAAGGGGTCAGAAGCGGTCGCCCTGTATGCGCCACGGGTTACAAAAATCCAACCTTCGGTACCTTCAAATTTAACCCCGTTCGGTAAGGTGTTGGACACGGTCATTTCCACACCATTTTCGTACAGCGCATGGGTTTCAAAGATTCCGTGCACATTCCACAGTCCCGAGGTAGGGAAATCCGCCTTGCCCCAAATTTCAATGGGGCCGGTATACTCAGTGTCCATTCCCCAATGGGCGGAATCAATATGGTGGGATCCCCAACCTGTGATCATGCCCGCACCAAACTGTTCGCATCGCAGCCATCCAGGCCTACCATAACCCACCTGTGGATGTACGCGTTTCTCCGTATAATAGACTTCTGGGGTGGATCCCAGCCACATATCATAATTCAAATTTGTTGGGATGGGAAGTTCCGGTTCTTCATCCCCAGCAGGATCTCCGGGAAGGCCCACATATACTTTCTTTAGTTCTCCAATCTTTCCATTCCGTACCAATTCTGCCGCAAATCTGAACTGATTACTGGAACGCTGCTGACTGCCAATCTGAAAAATGACCCCGGCCTTTTGCACTTCATCACTCAAAATGCGACCTTCCTGAATAGTCAAGGAAGCAGGTTTTTGCATAAAAATGTCTTTTCCTGCCCGAGCAAAGTCAACCCCAATTTTGGCATGCCAATGGTCTGGAGTACTGATCAGCACCGCATCAACATCATCCTTATCGAGCAATTCCCGATAATCCGTGTATTGGGATACTTCAATATATTTCTTGCCATATTTCTCATAATAATAATTGTTTACGAGTTGGGAAGCTTCCAAAACACGTTTGGCATCCAGATCGCACACAGAAACCAATTGCACATCATCGTGGCGCAATACTCCGGGCAAATCCATTACGCGGGCTATTCTTCCTGTTCCAATGGCAGCTATATTAATTCTGTTACTGGGTGCATTTTTACCAAAAACGCTGGCGGGCACAATGGTGGGAACCGCAAAAGTGGCGACTGATGCGGCAGAGGTTTTCTTTATGAAATCCCTTCTTTTTATCTGACTCATTTCTATTTGATTTTTTTGATTATTCAGTTTTTGCAAATTCTTGCCAGTAGTGTTCCGATTTTTCCTTGTCCAATTTTCCATCAAAAACCACAAGTTGGTAATTTAAGGTATAGGTTTTGCCGGGTTCGAAAAGCCAATCGGTATTTTTTGTTGTACAGAAACAGGCAAAGACATCTCCACGATCATATTGATCCACAGGCCAGATTCGCAACGGTTCGGGGTGGTTAAAATTACTGGGGTGCGAAAGCATTAGGGCACCACCAAAATCATCTCCCAATGCACCTTGAACTAGGCACCATCGAGCAGTACTTCCATCGGCTTCGGCTCTTGTACTTCCATTGGATGCCAAAATCTCACTGTTTTGATTGTTCCATTCCTGGGTAGCACGCCATCCAAAACCTGCATAGCGGTATTCCAAGATCAAAAAAGGCTTGTCAGTGGCACATTCATAGGTAAATGTTAAATCGACCGTGTAGGTTGATGGGTCTTCACCGGGGGTAATCTTTACGGTTTGCCATTCGTTCAAGGCCACCTCATTTTTGTTATCCTTGAGCACCACATGTTCGTGTAGGGCGGTATAACCATCATCAGTTACTTCCTTAAATTCTGCAAACCTTACCGTACCTTCCTTCTTTTTGAGGTTCCAAAAATCTATAGTATCACCATCATATAGGGTATGTGTCCATGGATTCCAAATTCCATAGTGGTGGTAATGGTCTTCTGGTTGTATACGGGTTAAAATTTTGCCTTTGGGTGTTCGTAGAGGATGAATATAGCCGCTGCGCTGATAGGCAGAATCCACACCTTCCGGAGGATACTCTGTTTCGTATTTATAACCCAAAAGAGGTTGTTCGGCCAAGCTTATCACTAAACTTCCTTCTTGTTTTTCACTTTTTAGTAAAGGTTTTTGTTTTTTGGATTCTGCGCAGGAAGCCGCTAGGAACAACACACAAAGTGCTAAAATTGATTTTCTAATATGCATAGTTAATAATTATGTACGTGCAATCGATTGCACACTCAATAATAGTACAAAATGATAACAATTCCAAATAGTAGATAGGGGAGATGATGCTTATATTAAATCGGTCTATCTATTGGAAGAAAAATTTCTTGTATGCAGGTATTGGTAAAAGCAAAAATTTACCGCGTAGCTCCTGAAGAAGTAACCTAACAACCCAATACTTTATTTTACCGGATAACGTTATGTTACATATAACGTTGATGTGCAAAGTGTTATGGCTCCAATTATTTCAAATCAGTTTTCTGGGATAGCTTTAAAATCAAAGGACAAATACGGGTGGTTGAAAACCACAAAATTTGCGTGGTTGTTTGTTGCGTTCATACTGTTGGGCTGTAGCAATTCGCAGGATTCCGAGTCACCTGCGGAAGAAGCTGATCCTGATAACGAAATTGTTGATGTAGAAAATGTAGCCCTCACTTATAGGAATCAGTGTGGTGGTTGCCATGGACAGGACTTGGGCTCATTTGTTGAACGTGTATGGACATATGGTAATTCTCCGGAAGACATCATAAAATCAATAACAGATGGGTATTCGGGCAATGGTATGCCAGCATATGGTTCTACTTTGGGAGCGCAGGAAATAGAAGATTTGACCACCTATATACTTTCCGAGATCGATGGAAAAACCAAAGCGATGTTGGAGGAGGATAATCCCGATTTGTCTGGTTTGATTTCATCTGATGACCTTGATTTCCGATTGGAAACCATAACAGATGAGATTCCCGGCATTCCCTGGGGGATAGAGCAATTACCCAATGGGGAAATTTTGGTGACCGAACGCGGGGGAAGACTATTTTTGGTAAATAATGACAAACAATTGACAGAAGTTAACGGTGTTCCAGCTGTTGTTTCACAAGGGCAGGGTGGATTATTGGATGTGCTCATACATCCAGATTTTGAAAACAATTCATTGGTTTATCTGTCCTATTCCCGTGTCAACCCTAATAATTCATCTGAGCAAACCACAGCGGTGGCGAGAGCTAGGCTTGAGGGAACCAACTTGGTTCAAGTGGAGAACATATTTACAGCACTTCCATACCTCAGCAGTACTCACCATTATGGCTCAAGATTGGTGTTTGACAGCAATGGATACTTATATGTTTCCGTGGGTGATCGCGGGTATAGAGATGTTTACCCACAGGAGTTGGACAATGCCATTGGAAAAATTCACCGAATCCATGACGACGGTCAAATTCCTACCGACAACCCTTTTTATAATACATCTGGGGCGGTTAGTTCAATTTTTACCTATGGAATACGCAATCCGCAAGGAATGACCCTACATCCCGAAACTGGAGCGGTTTGGGAAGGCGAACATGGACCTCAGGGAGGTGATGAAATCAATATTTTGGGGTCAGGAAACAACAATGGTTGGCCAGTAATCTCATACGGTATCAACTATGATGGCACCACATTTACAGACCTTACGGCATTGGATGGCATGGAGCAACCCATATATTACTGGACTCCTTCCATTGCTCCCTGTGGAATGACATTTGTGTCCAGCGATTATTATGGAAATTGGAAAAATGATTTATTTGTCGGCTCACTTAAGTTCGAATATCTCCATCGCTTAAAGATGAATGGCAACGAGGTCGTTGGCCATGAAACCCTATTGAATGGTATAGGCCGGGTACGTGATGTGCATATGGGTAGAGACGGTTATCTTTACATAGCCGTGGAGGGTCCTGGTAGACTTATACGGCTTGTGCCTGAGCAATAATAACGCCTCACTATTCTAGCATAAGAAGAGGCAAATAAAAAAGTACAGTAAGGTTTTTTACCCCAAAAACGACTTCCAAAGCAATTTTACATAATGGCGTATTATGGAAATGAAACAATCTGTTCCATAATTTACATTATGTAAAACAAAATGTTTTAAACTAAAGGGAGACTATTCAAGACTCCCCTTGTAGATTCTTCTATGCCATTATAAAAATGGGAACATTGGCTTTACGCATCACCTGCTTGGCCGGGTTACTTTGGAACGCCAAGGTTTTACTCTGGCTTTTGGGAACGCACAACAATTGGGTGTTCGTATGAGACACATAGCTTACCAAACCGTCCAAGGCATTGGAACCTTCCGAAAAAACATAGGAAACCGTTTTATGCCACGGGCTAACCTCATGCTCTCCTTGTGTTATCTTGCCCTTTATATTAAACAAGCGCACAGGTTTTTCGCTATCTCGTTTTAAGTCTTTTATAATATCCAAGCCATTTTCGCGCAGTCCGCTGCCAAACACACCCAAATTAATATCGGTAAACGTGTGAAATTTATCGTCTTTACCTGTAATCAATACATTGATGTTGGTTTCGTTGATCACAAAATCGGTGATACTTTCCCCAAAGAAACCGGGTCTACGTTTGCCCAAAACTAAAATATCGGGCTTTTGTTGGGACAAATAATCCCTCACCCTGTTTTTTACATTGCCATATTCCAATTTATAGGAAAGTGAAATGCCTTCCTCCTTTTCCATGGATTGAATTAAATCCTGCATCTTGGAACGGGTGTCTCGATTATCCTTATAAATGGTTCGGATAGCAGATAGTTGGCTTTCCCGCTTGACAATGTCTGCGGCTGGTTTTACATGAAAGACTTCCACTGACCCATTTAGGGTCTTGGCCAACTGTACGGCATTGGTCAAAACCAATTCGGAGCTTTTGGATAGGTCAAGTAAAACGGAGATACGGTATTTGCTCGAAGTGTTTTTAGGATTCATGATGCAATTGTTTTTGGTGTATTCTAAATATAGTACCAAAAGTGTTGTATATCCTTCAGTTTAACTTTTGATTAGCAAATAAATGTTTGGCATTCAATACGATACCCCCAAAATTGAGAATTCAGCAAAAAAGAGAGGCTAAAATAGATGTTTAAAACGCTTTACCCACGCTTCGGGAAGCTTGTATGGGGCATATCGCAAAGGGATATCCAACCAATTACCCCGTTTTACAATGGATTTTTTATGTGAAAACAAATCAAAGGAATTTTTTCCGTGGTACCCCCCTATTCCGGATGGGCCCACGCCGCCAAAGGGAAGGCGTTTGTTGCTGATATGGATTACGGTGTCATTGATGGTTCCTCCGCCGAAAGAATATTGTGATAGTAATTTTTTTTGAAATTTTTTATCGGTGGAAAACAGATAGAATGCCAACGACTTTCCATAGTTTGAAATATAGTGGTGTAGATCACCCTCTGTTTCATACGGAATAATAGGCAAAATGGGGCCAAAAATCTCACCTTCCATCAAGGCACTGTTCATTTTAGGGGTATCCACCAAGGTGGGCTCAATGTATTTTTCGGAATCCACACAGGTGCCACCAAAAAGAAGAGTTTCTCCTTGAAGCATTCCTTTAAGCCCCTGATAATGCTTCTCCGTTGTGATTCGGGCAAAATCCGGGGATTTTTGTATGTCTTCCCCATAAAAATCAGTGATGTTTTGCTTAAGTGCTTCCACAAATCGCTCCTTAATTTTTTTATGGACCAAAATATAATCTGGAGCGATGCAGGTTTGTCCCGCATTAATGAATTTCCCCCAGACAATCCGTTTGGCTGCTAGTTTAAGGGATGCTGTATCATCCACTATACAGGGATTTTTACCGCCCAGTTCCAAGGTAACGGGGGTGAGCTGCTCTGCAGCACTCTTATAAATAATTTTGCCTACTTGGGTGCTTCCCGTAAAGAAAATGTATTCCCATTTTTCAGCCAATAGCGCTTGTGAGTCCTCCACGCCCCCTTCCACAACCGAAACATATTCCGGAGAAAATACTTTCTGAATGATTTCTGAAATGATTCGAGAAGTGTGCGGGCTCAACTCCGATGGTTTTAGGACAGCAGTATTGCCCGCAGCCAATGCACCCACCAAGGGTGCCAGGGTCAGCATAAATGGATAATTCCAAGGTGAAATGATCAACACCTTCCCAAAGGGTTCGGGCTGTATCCAATCTTTTGATGGGAAATTGGTCCAAGAAGCTTCAATGGGTTCAGGTCTGCTCCAGCGTTCTACATTTTTTAAGGTATAGCTCAACTCAGCAAGAACCAGCTGCGTCTCCGTGGCCAAGGATTCAAACTTTGGTTTTTTAAAATCGGCATACAACGCCTCACAAATGGCATCCTCTTGTGCTATGATTTCTTGCTTCAACCGTTTTAGGAATTGCTTTCTATAAGCAACCGCCTTGGTTTTTTGGGTCGCAAAAAAATCGTTTTGGGCTTTCACAATATCCTGTGCCATGGTCAAGTTCGAATGATTCCCATAAATATAATCAAACCCAAATTAGGGTGCACCTAAAACAAAAAAAGCACCGACTTTCGCCGATGCTTTTTGCTTTATTGTTTTATGAAAACTTACAGGGTGATTTCTTCTGAAGCTCCGTTGGGATAAATCAGAGTGGCTTTGTCATCACATTCGCCATCACCAAAATCCACAACAATATCAAGACCGTTTTTGGTCACTATCATGCTGCCAGAGGTCACATTTTCACAAGTAAGGCTACCTTCAAGCGTGTCCACTATCTCAACTGCATAGGTATTACCATCAGCTTGAATGGTCCAATTTCCAGCTAGGCTGAAAGAACCACTTTGTAATTCTTCGTCAAAAGTAAACCCAAACGTTTTTGTTCCCGATTCAGAAATAACGCTTTCATCTTCAAACTCAACACTCATGTTGCTGGTCACCGTAAATGAAAAAGAGTTGGTTTCCATATTTCCATTTATCTCAAAGCTTCGGGTTCCATTTATTTTGATGGTGCCCACATAAAAATCCACATAGGTGGCGGTAAAGGAAGCTGATTCCTCCCCTACTGTATAGGTTACGGTCACCGTACCATTTACATTGTCCGTTCCATTCAACACACAATTGTTAAAGGTGGCCACAAAACCAGTTTCAGAATATTCTGCAACATAACAATCGTTGGTTTTGGCCGAAATGGCAGATTTACCAGCGCCATCATTGGCAAAAAGTTCGGCTAGGGCATCATCGGCAACACTGGAGATGTCATCCGTCTCCAATATGGTCTGTAATTCGGTCTGGGTCAATTCTTGCTCGGCATTGGGCTTGCCGTCTTCACTACAGGATTGAACCAAAAACAGGGAAACACCCATTAGGGCAACCGCGTAGATTTTTTTTGTAAGTCCGTTCATTTTACTTTAGTTAAGGGTTACGCTGCACTAACGAAATGGTATACTTTTTAGTGTTTTCAACAATCATTTCTCGATAAAATGCACTCCTTTTGAAATAATACGCCCTGATTTGTGTTATTTTACAGACACAATACTTGAACTAAACAATTTGCTATGAAAAAAATGAGAGCTATTCTTTCCTTTTTGTTTTTTACTTTCCTGTTGGTTTCCTGTGGCAGTGATGATAGTGGTGGTGAAGTCGCAGCCGACGTACAAGTAATCGGGATATGGGATTTGGCCGAAGTGAACATAAGTTCTGCCCAAGATATTGATATGGATGGCACCTCCTCCACTAACTTATTGGATGAATTGGACTGTATTTCTGGAACCATTTTGATTGATGGTGATAATGTATGGACCTTTGAGCAGACAGATATCTCTGTAACACCGATAACAGGCGGAGAATTTTTTGCGCAGTGCAACGACGGCTCAATTTTAGGTACAGGTGCTTGGGTTGTGAGCGGAAACCAAATTGCATTCCAAGGCAGTGCCACTTTGGGCATTTTAGATCTTAGTGGTGACCGACTCACCAATGATGTTGGGGATGATTTGCCAGGAATCCAGAGTTATGTATATGTAAGGAGGGAGTGATACTTTGATTTCAGCCTGTTTTTTTAGCTAGAATCACCCACATTTGCTTGTCGGTTTCCCGTTCCCAATCGCCATGGTCTTCTATTTCAGAGATGATGGTAAAACCTGCTTGTTTTAATTCTTCACGCACATATTCTGGGCCCAAGGAATGGGAAGAAACCTGTCGTTCTCTTGATTCACCACGTACCCAATCTTTGAGCTTTTCCATAAGCATGAGTTGTCCTCCTGGCTTCAAGGCTCTTTTTACATGCTGAAGGATTTCTTCATGGGCATCCATTTCGTGATAGGTATCAAAAATGAAGACGGCATCCAGTTCACCTTCAGGTAATTTGGGATTGTCAGTTTCTCCTAATATGGTGACAATGTTTTTGAGGTCTCGATCTCGTGCATTGGTTCTTAGCTTTTGTAGGCGGTCTTCCCGGATATCCACAGCATACACGCGTCCACTATTGGATACTTTTTTGGCCAAATGTATACTTAAATAGCCTTCGTGGCAGCCAATATCGGCCACCTTGTCCCCTGCTCCTACTGCAGTCATCGCAAGTAGGGCATTCGTTTTCATCCATTTGTCCCGTTCCTCCCAATCCGATTCGGTGTATTGAGCCTGAAGTCCAATTACAGAACCTATAAAAATCAAGAGGAAGGAACGGAAAAATGACATAAACTTTAGTTTTGGATAAGCCCTTGACTTTCAATCCATGGTGCCCCGGCGGCCTTCAATTCAGATTCCAATGCTGGCAATGTGCTATTGACCAATACGGACAATTCTTGTTTGATTCCTTGTAGTTGATTGTCTGCTCTATCCAAAGCAGCTTTTTGGTTTCCAGTTGGGCCATAGGTATTTCCAAGCGCTACGGTTCCAATAAAGACCCCATCGCCAGGTAAAGGCGGGTTCCGTTCGCCTATTTCATTTTTGGCTGGGTTTCCAAGCATTTTGATATTTAAAGCGGACAGTTGGGATTTTGCCTCAAAAATCTTGCTGGAAAGTGATGCGCTGGGTCGTTCTGCTTGCTCCATGGCTCGTTTCATGGCATCCACTTTCTGTAAGCTTTTTTGTAATACAGTGGTGGTTGCCGTAAGGTCTTGCTGGAATTCTTGGAATCTGCTGCGAAATGCATCAATTTCGGAGGAAGGTTTGGAAGGCAATGCACCTTCACCTAAAGGTTTCACTTCAAAACGCTGGGCACTGGAAAGCTGTTGCAATGCTCCATCCACTCTTTGGTACAATTCCACAGAATACGAGCCCGGTGTTGCTTTGTAGGGGGACGGTAAAAATTCCTCATCTCCACCACCACTGGATTCTTCCAATGCAATGCCGTTTCGGTCTGCATAGGACAAATCCCAAGCAACTCGATTAAAGCCTTTCTTGTTGGTACCATTTACGGTATTGACCACTTTTCCGGAACTATCCTTTACCAAAAGCACTAAAACAGGTTCTTCTTGAAGACTTTCATCCTCAAGCTTCTCCCAACCGGGAAACGGGATATTGGATTTTTGTTTGGTGAGTTCTTTCTCTTTTTCGGTTCTTACCTCTTTTAAAGATTTTAGCTTTTCGGGTAGATAATAGGTGAATGTAGCCCCATAGGGTGGGTTTTTGGCAGCATATTCCGAATGGCCCTGCCCATAAACCGCTTCCCTTTCCATATACCAATGGGCTGGTCTAACCTTGAACAATACAGGTTCTGTAGTTGATGGGTTGAAATCCCGTAGCGGAGAAATATCATCCAAAATATAAATACCGCGGCCAAAGGTACCTCCGACCAAATCGTCCTCTCTTCTTTGGATAGTAACATCCCTGAAAGAAATGGTGGGCACTCCCCCATCCAATTTTGTCCAATTGCTTCCGCCGTTATTGGTAAAATAGATTCCAAATTCCGTAGCTGCAAAAAGCATTTCCTTCTTTTTATGATCTTGTACAATGCGCCAAGTGATGAGTCTATTGGGTAGATTTCCATTGATAGAGGTCCAACTGTTGCCTTTATCTGTGCTCTTGAGCAAATAGGGTTTAAAATCACCTTCCTTATGGTTGTCCAGAACCAAATAAACGGTATTGGCATCGTGAAGGTCGGCTCTAACATCATTCACAAAAGCCCTGCTGGGAACACCTTTTATATTGCCCAGCATGATTTTGCGCCAGGTGTTGCCCCCATCTTCAGTAACTTGAAGAATGCCATCATCCGTGCCCGCATAAATAAGACCTTCTTGCACTGGAGATTCCGCCAAAGAGGTAATGGTATTGTAGTTGGACATGGCGTCCACATCCCATGGATTGTCCCAACTTTGTTGGCCACCCATGATAGGAAGGGTCAAACGCTCTTCGTTTCTGGTCAAATCCGAAGAAATAGGCGTCCAATCATCCCCCCTATTTTCGGATTTCCATACGCGATAGGAAGCAAAATAAAGACGTTCGGGTTTATGGGGACTTACCAAAATAGGGGCATCCCAATTGAAACGTTCGTGGGGATCCCCTGCTTTGGGCTGTGGTTGCACAAAAACGGTTTCACCCGTAGTTTGGTCAACTCGCCATAACCATCCTTGCTGAAATTCACCATAGGTGATATCCGGATTTCCAGGCTCTGTGGTAGATTGGTGCCCGTCAGCGCCCAAAGTTATCCACCAATCGGAATTCAATATTCCGGCTTGATTTTTGTTACGAGATGGCCCCCCATGGGAGCCATTGTCCTGCGTACCCCCATAAATGTTGTAAAAAGGCTCGGAATCATCAACCGCAATTTTATAGTATTGGGTTACGGGAAGATTGTCAAAAAAGCGCCATGTTGCCGTATGATCGTATGATTCATAGAGGCCACCATCGGTTCCAAAAAGCACATAATCTGGGTCTGATTCTTTAAAAGCCATGGCATGACTGTCCACGTGCTTTTTGTCTTCATTCATTTGAGTGAATGTTTTTCCATTGTCATTGGAAATCAATACGATATAACTCATTAAATAAAGTCTTCCTTCATGGTGGGGAGAAG
This sequence comes from Allomuricauda sp. CAU 1633, assembly GCF_017313225.1. GTDB lineage: Bacteria > Bacteroidota > Bacteroidia > Flavobacteriales > Flavobacteriaceae > Flagellimonas. The sequence goes on from NZ_JAFLNE010000004.1 coordinate 197,764, forward strand.
CGTATAATTCTTGATAGTAATGTGGTCCGGTTCCTCCTGAAACTGCATCGGATTGTTTGGTCCAAGAAGCACCACCATTCTCAGTAATATACAGACCTCCTTTTTTTCGGTCCAATTCTATTGCGGCGTAGACGGTTTCATTATCAAAAGGAGAAATGGCCAGTCCAATTTTGCCCAAGTTTGACGTTGGGATTCCGTTTTTCAATTCGGTCCAAGTGTCACCACCATCCGTACTTTTATGAATTCCAGAACCGGGCCCTCCACCCATATAGGCGGCCACCGTTCTGTGTCGGTCCCACGTTGCAGCGTACAGGACATCTGGATTGGTGGGGTCCATTACAATATCGGTAACTCCGGTCCATTCACTGTTGCCAAGTGTTCTGTTCCATGTTTTCCCACCATCTGTGGTTTTGTAAAAGCCTCGTTCACCGCCTTTAGCCCAGAGAGGCCCTTGAGCAGCGACCCAGACCACATCTGAATTTTCGGGATGGATTATGATTTTGGAAATGTGCTCTGAGGTTTTTAGCCCCCTATTTTCCCAAGTCTTGCCTTCATCATGGCTCACATAAACTCCATCACCAAAACCAACATGTCTACCCCCTACATTTTCCCCGGTCCCGACCCAAATAGTGCTGGGATTGTTGGGGTCGATGGTGACACACCCAATGGAATAGCTGGATTGTCCATCAAAAATAGGACTCCACGTGACTCCTGCGTTGGTGGTTTTCCAAACACCGCCTGAGCCTACGGCCACATACCAAATACTTTCATTGGCGGGGTGAATGGCAATATCGGCAATACGTCCCGAGGTCAGGGCCGGCCCAATATTCCTGAATTCCAAACCGGCGTACGGTGAGGGATCAGGTTTTTGGGCAAATAATGAAAGAGAAAAAATAACGGATAGAAAGAGTGCAGAACAGAATTTATAACAGTGTCCCATGTATAACAGTTTAAGTTGAATTAGTATCGTAATATAACCAAAACCCGAATGTTATTCCCAAAATAAATGTGAAAAGATGCCAATACCTTTAAATTGGAATTCAGCGCCTATCTTTTAGCCTGTAAACAAATTTAAGCCCGCTCCAATCTTCATCGATGGCCGCTACTTTGGTATCCACCAATCCTATTGATAGCAAGTGTTCACGAACAGGCTCGCGTTTTAAATCTGTTTTAATTTTTGATGTTCCTTTTGGCCAACTTACCCAAAGCGAGCCATTCACTTTTAGGGCTTCTTTGTACTGGGAGGCAATCATCTTCAACTCTTCCAAAGTAGTACAGAAAATATGGATAAAGTCCAACTTGTCTTCCCCTAGCCTTTTGTGTATATCCAGATTGTTGGGCAAATCCGAAAACAGACCCCAATAGTGTTCTGGGGCATTGTATGTTAGAATTGAAAATCCTTCTTTGATTCCCAATTTTTTGGCCAAAGGTGTTCCTGAGTATCCTGATGTGTCCTTCAAAATGTTGTATTTCTGTATTTTACCTAAAAATAGGCAATGTTTCAAAATTAAAATGCAACCAAAAAGTTGCGTAATAAGAATATTTGTTTAATTTAGCAACCAAATAGTTGCGTATTAATCATTAAATCGAACATTATGAAAGATGTAATCACAAAAGAACACGTATTTAAGCATCCCATTGAAAAGGTATGGGATGCCATTTCCAAGGCCGAAGAAATTTCCACTTGGTTCATTCAGGCTGACTTTAAGGCGAAAAAAGGGTATAAATACACCTTTAAAGCAAGCGAGGAACATGGTTGTACCCAGATTACCGGTGAAGTGAAAAGCGCTGACCCCTATACCCTGATCTACACATGGATTGTGCAGAACACGGATACAGTAACCACTGTTAAGTGGGATTTAATGGAAACTGCTGAAGGCACCAAACTGTATTTGGAGCACTCTGGCATCTCTAAGTATCCAGGAGATTCTGCTGTTTCATTTTTCAGTAATTTTGACCAAGGGTGGGATAATTGCATCAATGAACTCACTTCATTTTTATCAAAAAAAGTCCATGCAGGATAACATCACCAAAATTTTAAAGGCCATTGCTGATCCTAAAAGGCGTGAAATTTTTCACGCCTTGATCATTGCTTCCTCTGCCCTATCCATTACACAGATATCCGGTCAATTTGAAATAAGCAGGCAAGGAGTAACCAAACACATCAAAACTCTGGAGCAAGCTGGTCTGGTGGAAATCACTTCAAGGGGTCGCGAGCGATTTTGCATCGCTGATGCCAAACCTTTGCAGCAGATTAAAGACTGGGTTAAATTCTACGAGCAGTTTTGGGATACGGCTTTGGGGAATTTGGACGCATATCTGGATGAAAAAGGGTCTTGATCCCACTATTTTATATTTTCAAATCTTTGCAAGATGTTTTTAAAGCTGATGGCCACCCCATTGGTCCATCCAAAACCATCTTGGGTAGGATACTCCCCGCCTCCAGAAAGCAAGGATAGGTCTTCCACGTTATATTTCTCCATCATTTTCCCGGTGTTCGCATAAACCTTCTCATTAAGAGCGAGCCATCGTTTCATAATTTCAATGGCTTCTTCCCTGTACCCATATCGCAATAGTCCTCTTACGGCCATAAACTGCAAAGGCGCCCAACCATTTGGCGCATCCCATTGTTGCCCCGTATGCTCTAGAGTGGTCACTAGCCCTCCTTCCTTTAAAAAGGATTTCATGAGTACGTCCTTAACTTTTTCTGCTTGATTTCGGTCTGCAATATGAAAAAATAAAGGGGCTACCCCGGCAAGGGTCAATTTGGGTGTGATGGAATCCTTCTCAAAATTATAATCGTGGTAAAAGCCCGATTCTTCATTCCAAAAATACTGCTGGATTGCAATTTTTCTCAATTGGGACCTTTTGTCGAACTCATTCATGGCATTCAGATCACCTCTAAGCTGGCATGCCCTGTACAATGTTCGTTCCATATAATACAGAAGACAGTTAAGGTCCACAGGTAAAATGGAAGTGGTTTGGGTGGAGGCCAATCCACCTTCTGGACCATACCATCTTGAGCTGAAATCCCATCCTGATTCTGCGGCTGATCTCAAATTTTTGTAAAGAAGCTTTTTTTGAGAATCGGATTCCAGTGTACTAGCTAGTTTAAAATCCTCCTTATAGGCTTCAGGTCTTGGGGTGTCTCCTTTGTCCCAATAGCGGTTCAGATACATGTTCCCGTTCATATCTACCACATGCTGAAATGGTTTTCCTGGTGCTGCGATATCTTCTCCATGCATCCAAAACTCATATTCCCTAGACAATTCGGGCAAGTAATATAAAAGAAGATTTTGGTCTTTTTTAGCTAAGGCATCCACCATCAAAGCATAATAGGGAGGTTGTGATCTTGTTCTATAATAATTTCGAGTACCGTTTGGTATAAAACCAATGGAATCAATCAAAAAACTAAAATTGGCTACCATATTTTTGGCAATGGTATCGCGTCCATCAGCCAAAAGTCCCTCCAAGGTAAAATAGCTGTCCCAATAGTAGATTTCCTGAAATCGCCCACCAGGGACTATATAGTTGTGAGGCAAAGCAATACGTGAGGAATGTGGTATCTCTGTATCAGGTGGACGAGTAAGTTTGTCCCACATCAAGGAAATGTGTTCATACATGTTTTTGGTGGTATCCGATTCAAAAACCAAGGATTCCATGGATTTGTCCGCAAAGTTTTCTTGAACAAAGGTCTGCAGGTTAAAGCCTTGCGTGCCTTTTTGTTCCAAGTATTCTTTTTCAAGTTCAGCAGGCTCTTTTTTAGGGACCAAGTCTACAAAAGTCTTTGAATCGCTAAAAATGGATGAGAGCTGCACATCCTTAAATAGTTGGGTTTCGTAAAAATTGACCTTTTGAACGGGTTGCTCCTCTTCTTTGCACCCAAAAACCAATACCATCCATAAAATACCTAAGAACCATTTTTTCATTTCCTTGAATTTGAGCTTAAATATATGGTAATAAGCTTAAAGGTTTACCGTTTAAAATCGTATACGATTTGTAAATTTACGGTATGAGCCAGATTTCTGTACTAAGGGACAAAGTGAAGGACCATTTGTTGGGTCAGATAGAAAAAGGAGAGCTTGCCATTGGAAAAACCATTAACCTTGCAGCCCTATCACGGACCATTGGTATAAGTGTCACCCCTATTCGTGAAGCTTTGAGTCAGTTGGAGCAGGCTCGGGTAATCAATGCGGTTCCCAATCGTGGTTTTGTGGTGACCCATTTAACCAAAACAGAAGCTAGAAACCTCTATGAGACCATAGCACAGTTGGAAGTAATAGCCTTGGAGAGCTCAATTTTCCATTTAAAGGACATGGAGTCTTTACGAGTCCAGGAGAAGAAACTACGAGATGAAAAGAGTTTAAACAAGCGTTTTGAATTCCATAGATTGCTTGTAAAAAATTGCAGTAATTCAATTCTCTTGCAAACTTTGGACAGTCTCAAGGTTCGACTCCGTTTTTATGAGCAAGGATTTGCCAAGGATACTTCATTTTTTGACTTGGCCAATCGCCAAAATGAAGCAATTCTGCAAGCGATTCAACAAGACAATATCCCCACCGCTGCTTTAATCTTAAAAATGAATTGGATGACGGTTTTGGACTATGTTCATCAAAAAATGGATGAAAATCATGGACAATCCGTTGAAAATCAAAATAAATTGAACTAAATTTCGTTTTTGGTATAAAGATTTTCCCATGCAATTTTTAAACAAAGAAATTGAAGCAAAAATCAAGCGGAAAAAATCCGCATCCTTAATCAAAAAGCAAATTTCCTGTGGCATATTCCAGGATTTGGAAGCTTTGGAATTAAATTCCAAAAAATCCCAACCCCAAGTCGGGTCTTAAGATTACTCTGGAAATAAAGATTTATCCAGACCCGGAATCAAATTCAACGCATTCTTGTAGTACACTTTCTTTAAAACCTCATCCGGAAGGTCCAATCCGTACATGGCCCAGAACGCATGGTATTTTTTGTAGTATGGAAAATACTCGTCCGGAGTTTCCAACACCCTAAAATAGGTAGGGAACTCATTGGGTTGCCAACTGTCCTTTCCGAAGAGAATACGATCTTGGTACTTGATAAAAAATTCCTTGGCTCTTTTGGGTTGTCGACCTAATTCCGCTATTACAGCAGCTATGCCCACATTCATATTGGGGATTTCGTCCATCAACTCCCCTAGCCTGTCCAGATTATTGGCGTACCATCCCATATGGGCATTGATAAAATTGGTTTTGGGGTGTTTTTTAAACATACGATGTTGTTCATCAATGATTTGTTGCCAAGGTGCTGGGTCGGTGGCCGAACGTTGTCTTCTTGGATGCGTCTTCAATTCCAACCAGCGTTCATTGTCGCCGTCCATGGGGTCCCAAAACGACTTAGGATCGGCAGAATGAATCAGTACCGGAATTCCGAGTTCGCCACATTTGGCCCAAATGGGATCAAGTCTTGGGTCATCCACTGGGATTCGATTCCCATTCACATCATTGTTTCGCAACCCTAAACTTTTATAAACTTTTAGTCCTTTTGCACCATTTTTCACATCTTCTTCCAGTTGCGCTGCGGCTTGTGCTCCCCAATTGGGATTTCCAACACCACTGTAGTCCACATTGGCAAAAATGGCAAATCTATTGGGGTAATGCTCGTTTACATTCTTTATTTTGGCAACAAGGTCTTCCCCAGAACCGCCACTCAGGTTCACCATAATCCCCTCATTGAGCTGGTCCATGTGTCTAATCAGTTCTGATAAATCTTGACTTGCCATCCGAAACTGGTGACTGTGCACATCGATAAAAGTAAACTTGGCCTTCTCCACGGGGTGTTCGGGCACCACAAGAGTCGAGGTAGGGCTGTATTCCTCGAACCCCATATCCTGCGCATGGGTAAATGTAAAACTAAGGATTATGCCTAAAGTAAAAGTATAGATTTTCATTCGTAATTTATTTATTATCAATTGATTGGTTGTATTCTTTTTTGGTGTCGATGTCGATTTGCTTCCCTTCGGGAAAAACGGACATGCTGTCAGTGCTATATTTTTCAATGATATGTCTAGCGCCAAAATCCTGATTGAGTTTTGAGAGTTCCGAAAATAAGGATGGATGAAATAATGCGGGCACTCCTAATTTCTTTCCATAGTCAGTAGCCACGATTTTATGCCCACCATTTTCAAATTCAGCTTTTATAGTGCTTAAATAGGAAGCGTCCAAGAAGGGTTGGTCGGCCAACATGATGAGTATCCCTGATAAATTACTGTGATTTTCTAGAATGTTTTTTATTCCAACTGAAATGGAACTGCCCATTCCTTTTTCCCAATGGGTATTATGGATTATCCCAACATCCTTCGGAACAATTTCCTTGATTTTATCGGTATGAGCACCCAAAACCACAAATACGGACTCTGTAAGTTGCTTGGCTTGTTCAATGGCATGTCCCAATAGTGTGGTGTCCCCCCAAGCTAGTAGCTGTTTGGGCCCGCCCTCCATTCGTGTGGAGGCACCAGCGGCCAATATGAGAACAGCAATGGATGTCATTGGCTAGCTATGGATTTTTCCCATTTTATCTTTGAGTAACTGGGGTTCTTTATTGTTGACCACCGAAAGAATTTCCGATAAAATGGATATGGCAATCTCTTGTGGTGTTTCAGCACCAATATCTATACCGGCTGGGCCGTGGACTTGCTCCAAAAAGTCTTCGGAAATATCAGGAAAGCGCTCTAAAAGTTCATCAAAAAGTTTTTCCCGCCTTTGAAAAGGGCCCAACAAACCTATGTAAGCACCTTTCTCCTCTTTCAATGCCATAACAAACTGCAGGTCTTTTACAAAACTATGAGTCATGATGACTACAGCTGTTTGATTGTCGAGAGTATGTTGAAAAGCCTCTGGCTCTACTTGAATGAGTTTGTGGATTCCTGGAAAGTCTTTTTTGGTCTTTTCTTCTCTGGGGTTGGCTACCACGCTTACCTCCCACCCGGTCAATGAAGCATACTTGCATAATTGTACTGCATCGTGCTCCGCTCCAATGATGACCAATTGAAAACACGGATGCATTTCCTGTTCAAAAATGGAAAACTCCTTACTGGATTCGCTGTTCTCGGAGATTGGAAATACGCTATCCACAAATTGAAATACCGAATGGTATCCCGTATTATCACTTTGTTCTTTTTTGAAATAGGATTGGATATGAAATGGCTTTCTGCTTTCGATGGTTTTCCAAAATTCGGAAAGAAAGGAATGACTTGGTTTAAAGGATTCCAATAAAATGTAGAGAATACCTTCACACCCCAAACGATAACGGCCATCGTACACCATCACTCGGGAAACCCCAGTGGTGAAAACCGACTGTGCCTGCCGTAGCACTTCTTTTTCTACACATCCACCACTTACGGCCCCTATCATGTCTCCATTTTCAAAAATCAGCATACGAACGCCGGGCCTCCGGTACGAAGACCCATCCAATGCTACCACAGTGGCCAAAATGGCATTTTCCTGCCTTGCTTCGTAATGTTGTATTATGGTCTTTAATTCATGTGTCATCTCACACTAATTTTCTGGTTGGGATAAAAGGAACTAGCTTGCCTTTTGGTATTTCTTCCTTCGGAAGCACCTTTATAAAACCATCTGCTTTGGTCAAGGCCAACAAATCTCCAGAACCGGTTGAAGTGATGGTATTGGCCACTAATTTTCCTTCCATCAATTTTAGGATGACCCCAACAAATAGCGTCAAATCGGTACTATTGGTATAGGGTTCATCTAAAAATACAGCAAAATGCGTTGTGTCCGTTCCCAAAGTTTTGTTAAGCCAGGGTTTAAAGTACAGGTGATAGTTCACAAAAGTAGAAACTGGATTTCCAGGAAAGGAAAACACCGTAGTGTTATAGGATTTATGTTTTCCGAACCAAAACGGTTTTCCAGGACGTTGCAATACCTTGTGAAAGACCTTTTCAACTCCCAGACTATCAAAAGCTTCAGGTAGAAAATCGTATTTTCCTTTGGAAACACCACCGCTGAGCAAGAGCACATCGTAATCGTTCAAGAGGTTTTTCAATGTCTGTTTAATTACGTCAGGTTTGTCCAATACATGATGGATATCCCCTTGAATTTTTTCATTTTCCAAAAGGGAAAACAAGGAATACGAATTGGATTTCCGTATTTGGAAAGGTAGCGGGGTCTTGTCCACATCCACCAATTCATTTCCTGTGGATATCACCGCAACTTTTGGAAGTTTTTTTACGGAAACATTAGCCTTTCCCACAGTGGCCAATACGCCAATTTCGGCGGCAGTGATTCTGACTCCAGGTTGAAGCAAAATCTCATCTTGATGCACATCACTGGCTTGGTAATGGATGTTTTGACCTTTTTTGACAGGTTCATTTATGATAAACTTCTCGCCATCTTTTGTGGTATGTTCGTACATGACCACAGTATCTGCATTTTGGGGAATAATGGCTCCGGTCATCACCTCAATGCATGATTCTTTTTCGTCTAAAACCAATTGCGGGCTTCCAGCTTGGGCTATCCCTGAAACTTTAAAACTTTTATTTTGAGAATTGAGGGCGTCAAACCGAATGGCTATGCCATCTTTGGTAGACCGGTCAAAAGGTGGGAAATCTCGGTCGGCCACAATGGTTTCGGCTAAAATTCTTCCGTGTGAATTAATCAGTTCCACTGATTCATCCCCGTAGTTTTGGGAATTTTCCAGAACGTTCTGTAAGGCTTCATCAAATGTGATCATGAAAAAAGTGCGATTTCGAGTCCGTTTTTCAGCAATACGCGAATGCCCACGAACAATACCAAAATACCAGTCAGCATGCGAATGCGTTTTGCAGACAATTTACCAATACTGAGTCGAACCCCTAACTGGCCTCCCAGAAGCACGGCAAAAAGTAGTCCCAATATTTCGGGCCAAAAGAGTTCAAAGGAGTTGCTGGTCAACAAACCACCAATTCCTGAAACGGAATTGACCAAAATAAAAAAACTGGCAAGTGATGCTATGACAATGGGCTTGTCCCATTTCATGTGGTTAAGCACGGGTGCCAGAAAAATTCCTCCACCAATACCTACCAGTCCGGATAAAAATCCAATTCCCGCGCCCAACAGGTAGGACATGTACGGTGGATATTTCTTGACATTAAAATTGGAATACCGGGCCATGGTCTGATAGATGAGCGCAATGGCCGAAATAATTAATGCCAGTGCCAGCAGGATAAAGAAAACCTGCTCCTTTAACCGAAACGAAGCCCCGATAAATGCCATAGGAATACTGGTAATGACAAAGGGCAAGAATTTTTTGAGGGACAAATGTCCGTTTTTGTAATAGAGATAGCAACTTCCAGTGACGACTGTTAAGTTGCAAAGCAAGGCTGTTGTGCGGATGGCAAAAAAGCTGGTCAAGACCAAGGTTAAAATGGCCAAATAACTGGACCCGCCCCCAAAACCTACGGCAGAATAGAGTGTAGCTACCAAAAAAAAGGCCAAGGTCAATAGGATGAAATCAGTGGCATCTAAGGACATAGGCTGGCAATTTTGTTCATTCCGCCCAAAATATTAATAAACTGTTTGTTGGGATATTGGTCTTGAAGTTTTTTTACAGCTATTTCACTGCGCTTCCCAGATTGACAAATCACATAAATAGTATCATCGGAAGTAATATGGTTTGATGCGAGTTCCAAACAATCCAAGGGGACATTGATAGCTTTCTTTAAATTGCGTTCTGTGAATTCTTCTTCCGTTCTAACATCAATTAAAGTGATGTCTGTTTTCGAATCCAATAATGATTGAAAATCTTCGGCGGTTATCGCAGGCACTACATCACAATCCAAAGGTTCATAAAAATCCTGAAGTTTTTTCAGCTCCAAATTCTTTGGATTCAGTTTGAAACCGATTTGGGTAGAACGTTGGCTCAGGCCATCAAACAAGAGTAGTTTTCCAGAGAGCACCTCCCCTATTCCGGTTAGCACTTTTATAGCTTCCAACGCTTGAAAAGTCCCTATAATTCCTGGGATGACTCCCAAAACTCCATTTTCATTACAATTGGGTACCTCTTCTGCACTTGGCATGTTGGGATAGAGGCAGCGATAAGTGGGGCCGTTCTGGTAGTTGAAAACGCTCACGTGCCCTTCAAAACTATGTAATGCCCCATATACAAAGGGTTTCTTTAGTAGAACACAGGCATCGTTAATCAGATATCGCGTCGGGAAATTATCGGTGGCATCCACAACCAAATCATAGTCCTTTATAATCTCCAATGCATTGTCCTTGGTCAAAAAAGAGTCATGAAGGTTAAAATGCGTTTGTGAATTTTGCGTACTCAATTTTTCATGGACCACTTCCAACTTCAATCGTCCTATGTCCTGTTCAGAATACAATACCTGTCGTTGCAGATTGTGCAGTTCAATGAGATCTTGATCCATCAAACCCAACGTACCCACACCCATTGCATTCAAATATTGAAGTACAGGTAGTCCCAGTCCACCCAAACCCACGACCAAAACCTTGCTTTGGGACAATTTCTTCTGCCCTACTGGTCCAAAATCCTTCAATTGGGTTTGTCTGATATATCGGCTCATCGGTCAAACTAGTTTGGATTTGGCATATTTATAATCCTCAATATTATTGGCATTATAAAGTACCTCGTCATGTTCAGGAAAGACCAATTTTGTATCAGAATTGATCAAAAATTTACGGGGGCATGAACTTTCAGCGGTTTGCATATGGTGTATCGCTTCACGTAGTCCTTTAGGTTCCCAAATGGTAATCAAGGGTTCTGGAAGTTTGGTTTCTTTGGTGGCAAATGATGTTGCGCCTTGTTTTGAGTCCCTATTTTCGACCAAGTGTTTTAAAGTTTCCAGGTCAAGAAGGGGTAAGTCGCAGGCCAAAACCAACCAAGCTACGTCAGAATATGCTTTATGTGCACTCAATATGCCATTGAACGGTCCACGGTATTCATTTTTATCGACAATCGTCTTGAAGCTATTTGGAATTGAATCGCTTTGCTCATCTCGAATGCTCAAAAAGACATCATCGCAAAGTTCTCCCAACAATTGATAAAGGTATTCTTGTTGTGGAATGCCGTGATAGGTAAGCAGTCCTTTATCTGAACCCATTCGGGTGCTTTTTCCTCCTGCAAGGACCAATCCATATAGTTGGGGTGTCGTGCGGGCCATATTATTCTATTTTATCCAAAAATTAACCTCCTATTGAGGTCATGGAATTATCAAATACCGTTTGGGCATGTTTTTCTTGTGCCTCAAAACCAGTTTTTGCACGGTTGCCAATGGCGGTGAGAATGGTTTCCTTTATTTTTTCCGTGTTTGATTCGCCACGAACCAAATCCCTCAAATTGGCCATAGGTTTGCCGTATAAACAGGTGATGACATCCCCTGTTGCGGTAATCCGTAAACGATTACAACTGCCACAAAACGTCCGACTAAAGGAAGGAATTATCCCAAAAGTCCCGGTATGCCCTTCAATTTGATAATTGATAGAAGTTGATTCCTTCGGAGATTCCAGTTTTTTGTAATTGGGATAGGTGTTGGCGATATGCTCCAAAATGGCCTTATAATTCCATTTGATGGTATTGAAATTCTTGGAACCACCATTAAATGGCATTTCCTCTAGAAATCGAACAGAAACATTATGGTGTTTCATGACATCTAAAATAGGAATGATGTCCTGCTCGTTCTGTCCGTCCAAAACAATAAAGTTGATACGAACGTTGAATCCTTCCGTTATCAATCGGATTAGATTATTGTGTACCGTATCAAATTGTTTTCTACGTGTAATGCGTTCAAAAGTTTCCCGATTGATGGAATCTAAACTCACATTGATGTTGGTAATGCCCAATTCCTTGAGTTCATCAATATGGGGACCTATTAAAGTTGCATTGGTAGTTACGGAAATATCGTTGAGCCCTTCCAATTTGGAAAGATGGCGCATTAATTCCATTAAATCTTTACGAACAAAGGGTTCGCCGCCTGTAATCCGAATTTTATCAATCCCTTGCGAGACCAATATTTTACTGACCTGCTTTAGTTCCGAAATGGTGAGCAACCTATCATTTTTTACAAAATTGATGCCTTCCGAAGGCATGCAATAATTACAACGCAAGTTGCACCGGTCGGTTACCGCCAGTCGTAAATAATTGATTTTTCTTCCGTGATTGTCTATCAGCATAAATCCGTTGCTTCTTTTTCAGTGGTAAGTTACCGATTTTGCATGGATTATCCCCCACTTACCGGGGGGATAAGTGCAATTTCATCATAGGAATTGATGACTTGGTCATCCTCAGCGTAGCTGTTGTTTACGGCTACGGCCAAAGACGACAGTTTGTTCAGTTCTGGATAGGTGTTACCCAAAAATTCTTTCAATTCCTTTACCGTTTTTGGTATTTTTTTTCCTGTTACGCTAGCTGTAGGAATGGACAACGTGGGTGCTCCCACGATGTCCTTTGTAATTCCAAACAAGAGTATTGTCATATAATCAACCTATAATTTCTTTTTCTGGTACTTTTAAAAGTTCTGGTGTTTTGGTAAATGGTTGCTTATAAAGTCTATTGCCCGTGGCGGCTTTCATGGCATTGGCCACAGCCCCTCCTGCGGGTGGCAAGGTTGGCTCGCCCAATCCGGTTGGGGGAAGGTCATTTTCCACGAAAAAGGTCTCCACTATGGGTGCTTCTTTGATGCGAAGCAATCGGTATCCATCAAAATTGGTGGTTGTTGGCTTTCCATTCTTAAAGGTCATTTCGGTATACATGGAATGGCCCAGGCCATCCAAAACTCCACCTTCCACCAAATTTTTGGCTGCAAGGGGATTCACTACAATACCGCAGTCCACCACGCAAGTGATTTTCTTCACTACCGGCTCTCCATTCTCAATCTCCACATCGGCCACTTCAGCCACATGGGTGTTGTGGCAGTAATAGTTTACAAAACCTTGGTAAACATTATCAGGTTTGGTGCCCCATCCCGATTTTTCAACAGCCAAGTGAATCACTTCCTTCATGCGCTCTGGGGAATATTGAATGCGCTCATCTTCCTCAGGTTTTACCTTGTCCAATAAGTCCAACCGAAGCTGAATTTTATCCACCTCCATCAACTCGGCCAACTCGTCAAAGAAACTTTGCTCGGCAGAGGCCAAAAAATTGGTATAGGGTGCGCGCCACGCTCCAGTGGTGATATTGCTATCATACACTGCGGTATCAACTTGGTAGTTTTCAATGGCTCCTGCGGGGAAGAAATTGGGAACCAATCCGTACATATTGGAATTAACTGCGGCTTCTTTAAGGTGGTAGGCTGTGACCTTTCCATCCTTAATACCGGCTTTGATTCTGTATTTGATGGCCATTCGGTAAATACCATCTTCCATATCATCTTCACGACTATACACTAGTTTTACCGGTTTCTTTGCTTTTTCTGCAATTTCAGCAGCCTCAATGGCAAAGTCACCATAAAGCCTTCTTCCGAAACCACCACCAATCCTGGTCATTTCCAGATGGACTTCCTCCGCTTCCCTTCCAAGTAATTGGGCCACAAAATTTGCAGTTCCCTCTGGGGTTTGGATGGGCCCCGCCAAATGTATTTTTTCATCGGTAACATGGGCGAAAAAGTTCATCGGCTCCATACAGCTATGCGATAAAAAGGGCGACTCATAGGTACGCTCCAAAATTTCATCCGCTTCTGCGAATGCTTTTTTCACATTACCATCAGATCGCATGGTTTCAAATTTGTTGCCATCCAATAAGTCTGTCAATATTTTGTCGTGCTCCTCTGTGTTTTCAGCTTTGGTGGCTTCCTGCCACTCGGCCTTAATTGCTTTTTTGGCCTTTAGGGCTTCCCATGTGGAATTCGCTAACACCACGACTTTATCACTTGAGCTTAAAATGTTTTCAATTCTAGGGATTTCTTCCATGAGCCCACGTATTTTTTCTCCAATGGTGAATACATCCACAACTCCCGGCATGGCTCTAGCTTCGGTATCATCATAGGAAACCAATTTGTGCCCAAAGGCTGGTGGACGCAAAACAGCGGCGTATACCATGCCTTCTGCTTTGTAGTCCATTCCATATAATGGTTTTCCAGTAATAATTTTGTCGATATCCACGTTGGGCGTGGGTTTGCCCATGATTTTGTACTCGCTAGGGTCTTTGAGTGGGACATCTTCAGGGACCTCCAACTGGGCGGCTTCTTTTACGACATCACCATAACCCAGTGTTTCACCAGCGGCATTGGTGATGACACCTTCGCTAACAGAACATTCTGATGGATCAACGCCCCAACGTGCAGCAGCAGCACTCACCAGCATTTGCTTGGCGGCGGCTCCAGTTTGACGGAGGGCATCCCATCCAAATCGGATGGATTGACTACCTCCAGCTACCTGCCGGGTGTAATTATTGGTATCCAAAATACCTTGCTCCACGTAAACATCCTTCCAAGCCACATCCAGCTCTTCGGCTATGATCATGGGCATGGAGGTCTTTACATTCTGACCCACTTCTGGGTTTGGTGAAAAAATGGTGACCGCGCCGTTATCGGCAATTTTGATGAAGGCATTAAAGTCGTTATAATCCAAACTGGCCAAATCAATGGCGGGTTCTTGAATGACTTTGGGTTTGCACGCCTGGAAAAGATTAAAGCCAATCAGCAAGCCTCCTCCGGCCAGCGAAGAATTGCGCAGAAATGACCTTCTACTAAGTGAATTATGTATAGGATTTATTGACATGTTCTAGTTTTTTGTAATGAAAAGGGATTTATTCCATGTTGTCCGCAGCAATTTGTACCGCTTTACGGATTCTGGTATAGGTCGCACATCGGCAGATATTGCCGTGCATGGCGTTTTCAATGTCCTCTTCTGAGGGATTGGGATTGCTCGCCAAAAAAGCGGAGGCAGTCATAATCTGACCGGCTTGGCAATACCCGCATTGGGGAACATCCACTTCTTTCCAGGCTTCTTGAACGGGATGGGTACCATCTTCCGATAGTCCTTCAATGGTGGTAATGGATTTTCCTTCTACTTGGGAAAGGGTTAGGGAACAGCTTCTCATGGCGGTGCCATCAACATGGATGGTACAGGCACCACATTGCCCAATTCCACATCCATACTTGGTGCCCACAAGATCTAAATGATCTCGAAGCACCCATAAAACGGGAGTGTCCTCAGCAACGTCGACTGTTTTTGACGTGCCATTGACAGTGATTTGATACGTTGGCATAGTTTTTTGAATTGATTGTTTGTTGTTACTATTGCTGTTGAAGTTATCAAAAAATTAATCGAATGTTCTTTTTTTAACAGCACCCCTCTTTTTTTAACTTTTCTTTAAATCTATTGTGACTCCATAAGATAATTTTCAGGCAGATTCAACGTTTTGCATGTTGAACCTTAACTTTATATGAAAATGAAAAACGCTTTTCGCTATTGTTTTTTGCTATCCCTTACTTTTTTAATTTTCTCTTGTGGAAATGCCGATGATGATGTCAATTTTGACATTAATGATGGAGAATTGGGTCAAGGACAGAGCCCTGATGACTGTCTTGGTTTTGATGATAACGAGTTGTTACTTTCCATACAGGATCAATTTACCGCGTTACCTGCCAAAGTTTCCATTCTTTTTAGAGTGTCAGACCTTCAGGGTAATCCAATATCTGGATTGAGTGCAGACCAATTCACCATTTACGAACAAGGACGAAATGATGATTGCTTCAATGTAATTTCTTCATCCGAGTCGCAGGCCCGAATTTCACCAAATACCCAGGTGTTCAACAACAATACCGTTTTAGTACTGGATTTAAGTAATAGTGTACTTCAAAGTAGTTTGGCAGAATTGAAATCGGCTTCAACAAGTTTTGTCAATAATGTGATGCCAACTCCAGAAACAGAGTCTTTTAAAATGGCTATTTATTGGTTTGATGGTGAGGATGAATTGCATCTTCTGAATGAACCGTCGTCTTCTGCAACTGAATTGACCGCGGCTATTGATGGTATTACTGCGGATATCAGCAATGACCCCTCGACAGATTTGTATGGAGCTGTAATTAAATCCACGGATATTGCTGAAGATTTGCTGAGGGAAAGTCAACAAGAATCTTTGATTGGTGCGGCATCCATTGTATTGTTTACGGATGGTACGGACCAAGCTTCGCGCTATAGTGAAGACAACGCACTGAGAGCTGTTGAAAATGCAAGTAGAAACATCTCTTACTTCACCATTGGTCTAGGTGCAGAGATCGATGCGGACATTCTCATGCAAATAGGAAAGACCGCTAGTGTGTTCGCTGGAAATAAGGAAGAATTGGAAACGACCTTTAACCAAATTTCGCAACGGGTCTCTGAGCAGGCCAATAGTTTTTATCTTTTTGAGTACTGCACTCCAAAACGAGATGGCAGTGGCGAAAATAACTTGGTGATACAATTGACCAATGGAAGCCTTCAAGGTGCCGTACAGACCAAGTTCAATGCCAAAGGTTTTACTGGGGGTTGCGAATAAAGGTGTAATCATAATAGTTATAAAAAAAGCCCGGCAATTTGACCGGGCATTTTTTATTTTGTGTCCAAAGGGGTAATCTTAATATTCCGCCATTTTACACGAATACCACCACCATCATGAATCTGAAGGGCAATGGCCCCTTTGCCCTCGCCAATTTTTTCATCTTCTAAATGCACCATTTCTGTGCCGTTGAGCCAAGAAGTGATGCTTGGACCTTCCGCCCTTATTTTTAAGGTGTTCCACTCCCCCATTTTAAGGGCCTTGTCTTTTTCTGGGTCAGGTTTAATCAACCAACCACGACCATACGATTCGTAAATTCCCCCTGTATCTTTTCCGGGAGGGGCCACTTCCACTTGCCAACCGCTCACTTTGGTACCTTCAAAAGTGGAACGGATAAAAACACCGCTATTCCCATCCGCTTCTTGTTTAAATTCCAAAGTCAATTCAAAATCATCATAAAAATCTTCGGTGGATAAATATCCGTATTCGGCTTTGGGTCCACTTTCGCAGATAAGTTCGCTATTTTCAACAAACCACTTTTCTTCGCCATGGTTGACCCATCCGTCGAGATTTTTACCATTAAACAAATCGGTGACGTTGCCCTGTGCTGACACCCCTTGAATTGCCACTAGGAATAAAGTTGTAAAAATTAGTTTTCTCATAATTGTATAAATCTGGGCAAGAAAATACGGGAAATCTTGGGGATAACGTCCAAAACGTAGGGTTTTTAGACCGATAGTTGTTTATAGGATACAGACGACAACTAAAAACATCCTAATGACCCGAGGAAAAGTTAAACGTAAAATGAAATGTGATGGATGTAGTAAAAGAAATTATCGACAACAGTGCCATAGGTCCTTTTTCCAACGGATTTAAAAGTGTGGTACTTTCTCTTTTTGCTTCAATTGTTTGCGTACTGCTAGTTATGTTGACCATTTTGATTATAAATGGTTCCAGCATTACCTTTCATTACGGCTACTAGCGATAGATCAGTGCATTTCCGAATTTTTGTTCTTCAAGTGGTTTGGATAAATCCAATAAAAAACCATTGATGACCGCGTGGGTTATTATTCCCTCCTTTTCCAGAAAAAAAGTTGGGTTCACTCCCGGTTGCAGATTGAATGAATTCAATTTAAAATTTAACCCGATTTTGTGAACTGGCTGATTCACAGAAAAACCAGTATCAGGAAGCATGGTCTTCACATAAGCAATTCCTTCTTGCAAAAGATTTTTCGCATTCTGATTGTTACCCATGTTGGCCACTTTTGGAGGAACAATGGTATATCCCGAAGCATCAAATGTTTCATACCCATAAAATGTGGAAAGGTCGCCCTGGTCATCCACCACACTTTTGTAATAAAAATCGTTGTGCCCTTTAAGGTCAATTTCATTTCTGAAAATGCCCAAATCCAAAATATAGTCGTTCCCCAAAAGTTCATAGGTAACATTTTCAATCTTTAGGTCGAATAACTTCCTGTCGTTATGTGGGATTTTCTCATAATCTTCCACAGGAATACTTTTGTAACTGCCATTGGCAATAGTATACAAAGCCGAAAGGATGGAAACATAGTTGAGTTTCCGTATTTCCTGTTTTTCTGGATCATTGGTGTATCCGCCTGATTCAATTAAAATAAGGCTGGTACCCCATTTGGCAATATTATCGCCAAAAGCACGGGGTTCAAAATCGTCACTGTATCGTCCTACCTGTCCAGGTGCATAATTTTGAATAATCTTGTTCATGTACACAATCACCTTCATGGCATTCGCCCGTACCTCGTTGATGTTTTTTTCATAATTAAAGGCCGTAGCCAAATAGGAAATCGTGGCCGGTTTGTCCGTCAATTCTGCATTGTAATAGGTGCTTTGGTCATGCAGGTTGAAACCAAAATCAGCATCCAAACTATCCCGAATCCGTTTTAGGGCCCGTCCTTCGGGTGATTGCAATCGCAGTGCATCTCGATTGATGTCGATGCCCAACGCATTCCTGCGCTGGTACACTTCTGCCCCATCTGGATTTACCATCGGCAAAAAGTGAAGTTTTAATTTCGAAAGGATTTCGCTTTTCTCTTGCTCAAAATCGGAAGAATCCAAAAAATGGAGAATATCAAAAATGGCTTGTGTGGCCGTAGGCTCATTGCCGTGCATCTGTGACCATAAAAACACGTTAATGTCTCCTGTACCAATACTGATAAGACTCAAATCCCGCCCTTCAATGGACTCCCCTACTTTATGTACATCAAACTTTGGGTTGGCCCTGAATTGCTGAATCAAAGGCTGTATTTCCCGATGTTTAATACGCCGCTCCCCCAAGGATGGCTCTTTGTACTTTTCATAGGTTTCATACAGTTTGGAGGTAATAGGGTCCTGACCTTGCATTGAAATTGTCAGTAACGCTATAAAAATGGGAAGCAGTCTATTGAGCATAGCTTTATTTTGTTGGAACGGGTTTAAAGTTAAATTTTTTAGTCGCTTTTCGCACTTTTTTCATGAAATCCATGCCTGGGTCAGTTTTTGTTGTGCGGTACCCATCATCCACTTCCAGCCATAGGGGATGTCCTTCGAAAAGTGTATATTCTTGATGACCTATCACATAGTCAATATTATATTTTGAAGCGAGATACTTCACTAAATAAATATTGGACTTCAGCTGTTTTTTGGTTAATGGAAAGCCTCCCGTTCCACCTACATTTTCAATTCCGATGGCGCAGTGGTTCAACCCTATGGTGTGACGTGCCATGACGGTTTCGGGCATCAAACGATAAATAGTACCATCCCGATCCACCAAAAAATGGGAAGACACATTTAATCCACTCACATTTTCCAAATCAGGTCGCCAATTGGGCAGAGTAGACCTATTAAAAGCGGCAAACGATTTTTTCAAGGTTGGGATGGCCGTCCAGTGCAGCACAATCATTTTAGGGACAATGGTGGTGGTATCTTGCTCCAATCTGTAACGTTGGGCCAAATATTCTTTGGTAAGTTCAATCCGTTGCTCATCAAAAATTATGGGGATGTCCACAATCTCTTTTTGAACTTTGCATGAAATAAAAAGTGTTCCCAAAAAGACTGTTAGACTTATTTTTTTCAAATAAAATTGAAATGGAGCCATGCCCAAATGTAACCTAAAATTAAAAACAGCATCTACTATTATTTAATATCTTTAATGTGCCTCCATATAGATTAAGTCCAAGAAAACCCATATGTTGCAATATCGAATCGTGGTGTTTGATGGTGAAATGGACGAAAGCCAAAAAGTTTATGAAATTCAAATAATCAACAATACATGAAAACTAGAATTAGCTTTATTGTAGGTGTTTTTGGCTGCCTTTTCATGAATGCCCAAGAAGAGTATCAGCTTGGACCCAATTCTGAGGTTTATGAGGGTATTCCAAAGGGTACTGTGAGTAAGTATGTCTGGGAAAGTGACATCTACCCCAATACAGTTCGGGAGTATTATGTGTATGTGCCAGCACAGTATGATGGCTCTTCAGAAGCTGCGCTAATGGTTTTTCAGGATGGACATACCTATGTGGATTTGGAAGGGGAGTTTAGGGTGCCTACGGTTTTTGATAACCTGATTGCCCAACAAAAAATGCCAGTAACTATTGGATTGTTCATTAATCCAGGCCATGATAAGGATGCTCCGAAGGCCGAGAGTCCGTGGCGAGTCACCAATAGAACCCTTGAATACGATGAAGTTTCAGGTACGTATGGTGATTTTCTACTTCAAGAACTTATTCCCGAACTCAAAAAGAACTATAAGATTTCTGATGACCCAAAGATGAATGCCATTTGCGGTCTTTCTTCGGGGGGCATTTGTGCATTTTCTGTAGCGTGGTTCCATACCAACAAATTTCAAAAAGTGTTGAGCCATATTGGAAGCTTTACCGATATCCGGGGAGGACATAATTATCCCTCCATGATTCGCAAAAATGAGCCCAAGGACATCAAAGTTTTCCTGCAAGATGGGTCCAATGACCTGAATCTGGAATATGGCAATTGGTGGTTGGCCAATTTGCAGATGGAATCTGCCTTAAAGTTTAAAGAGTATGATTACAAGTTTGTACCGGGGACCGGAGGGCATGATGGTAATCACGGAGGGGCCATTTTACCAGAGTCATTGGAATGGTTATGGAGTGATGTGGCACCCAAACGAGTCCAATCCAAGGTATATAAGGTAGGCGAAACCGCGCATGACACCACTTTGCTCGAAGGTGAAACCGTCCATTTTAAAACAATGGAACTAACACTGGAAACGTTGGTGCCTGCTTCTAAAAAAATGTTCTTGAATGAGGAGAGGGAACAGATTATCATTGCCAAGGAAGGAGAACTCACAGTGGACCTAAACGGAGACACCAAAACAATAGGGCCAAACAGTGTGGTTGTTATTATGCCCGGTGACAAGGCCACTGTAAATGCTAAAACAGCAAAGGCACAATATTATCATATGGTCTACACCTCCCATCAACCTATGGATTTGGATAGAGGGAACGAGGAGGGTTCAATCATCATTGATTTTGATGGGGTACAATACAGCACGCACGACAGGGGCGGAATTCGGAACTACTTCCATAGAGAAACGGCCATGTGCCCTTATTACGAGATGCACGTCACCAATTTAAACTCGGGTATAAAAAGTCATGAACCGCACACGCATGCAGCGGCAGAGTTGGTTATTATGGTCAAAGGAGAGACCGAAATGGAAATCGGTAATGAAATGTACCAAGGAAAGGCAGGCGACGTATACTATTTGGCCTCACAAGTGCCCCATGCCATCAAAAATATCGGTGATGAGCAATGCATGTATTTTGCTTTTCAGTGGGATAACTAAATCTTATTCAATGGGAATGGCATAGCAGATCATAAGTTTCCTTCTCCCCCATTCCCGGGCCTTTTTTACATCCTCTCCCATATAAATATCAATTCGGTTTCGCCAGCGATAGTGCATTTTGTCCTTCACGTAGAAGGTATCTGGAAAGGTATCGATTTTTACCATGGTGTTGTGTTGCAATCCCATTTTAATAAGATCTCGGGAAACCGCAATGCACTTCATGCCTGGTTGTAATGTATCACCCCAAGCTGCTACGGATGGATTGATGGTATCTGTTTGCCAAAAAACCGAATTATAGGCCGATGCTGTTACCTCATGCCCTATCCATTCATGAGTGGGTTTTTGAACTGGCTTTTGTTGGGTACAGGAAGCCAACACGATAAAAGAAAAGAGTAATTTCTTCAATAGGCGTTAGGAATGGTTTATTCCTAAAGATACATATTTCTTGATTTTATTCAGGTAAGGGCACATAGGTGTCATCATTTTCCATCATGGGGAAAGTCTTGCTCCGCCATGCTTCTTTGGCTGCCTCAATTTTTTCCTTGCCTGAAGACACAAAATTCCAATAAATGTGTCGCTCTTCTGGAAAAGGTTCCCCACCAAATAACAACAAATGTGTTTTTGGACGCAATATGATGTTACAGGTGTCCTCCACTTTAGATACCAGAATATTCCCTTTTTCGACGACTTCCCCGCAGGCTTCAATGCTGCCTTCCACAATGCAAATCCCGATTTCACCTTTCAGTTTCCCATTTACATTCAAGGAATAGCTTTCTTCGGTTTTCACTTCTACCATGAACAATTCGGAATGAACGGGAACGGGCGATTCTTTTCCATACCCTTTTCCGGCCACCAAGGTGAATTCGGCAGTGTCATCCGTCCATTTAGGCAAATCATTCCCGTCAATATGATGGAATTCAGGTTCCATTTCTTCCAATTCCTTTGGTAAAGCCACCCAAATTTGATAGCCATGGGCCGTAAAGATGGTTCCATCCCGCATATCTTTTGGAGTTCGTTCGGTATGGGTGACTCCTTTTCCAGCCGTCATCCAATTTACCGAACCGGGTTTAATGCGTTGTTGGGTACCCAAACTGTCCTCATGCATTATTTCACCTTCCAACATAAAAGTCAAGGTGGACAGTCCTAAATGGGGATGTTGGTTTACATCCATATATCTTGCTGGCCCCAATTCAGTGGGTCCCATATGGTCGATAAAAATAAAAGGACCTATCATTCTTTTTTTCCGAAAAGGAATGAGTCGTCCCACCAAAAAATCCCCGATATCCCTACTACGTTCTTCTATGATTAATCCAATGTTGGACATATCTTTTATGTTTATATTTAGATGCAGAAAGTTACGACAAATCCAAAACCATGAAACTACTTAAGCGCATTTTACTGCTCCTATTGATTGTAATTGGAGTGGTGGTTTATTTGAATTATCCCAAATTGAACATCATCTCCGGTTACGCATCCAAGAATGTGGCCTCTGGAGTATATGTGGCAGGTCGTTCCGAAGCCTCCATGAACTTGAACGACAACAATGTCCCTTTGGTGGAATTGGCCACTACCGAAGTGAACGAAGCAGAAAAATCGGCTTCTTCCAAAGTGTATGGCCTGATGAAACGTACTGCGGTGTATCGTGACGGTTTGGGAACCGTACTCATCAACGACGACTATGACCCGAGCAAACTCACCATTCGGCCGCATAGAAATGTATCTATGGATACGATTCCGTATCCGTATGGGCAAGCGGCTTCCTTGGATTCTGTTATGGCGGAAGTAGATATGGATCAAGTCAATCAAGCGTTGGCTGTGGCTTTCGCCAATCCTGAGATACAAAAAACAAGAACCTTTTTGATTTTGTACAAGGGCCATTTGGTAGCCGAAAAATATATTGATGGTTTTACCAAAGACACGCCTATTTTGGGTTGGTCCATGACCAAAAGCATATTGGCCACGTGTTTCGGAATTTTGGAGCATCAAGGAAAATTGGAAATGGACTGGCCTGCCCCAATTGCTGAATGGAAAAATGATGAGCGCAAGGATATTACGCTAAACCATTTGCTGCGTATGCAAAGTGGATTGGAATGGGATGAAGATTATAGCGGTATGTCTGATGTCACAAAAATGCTTTTTTTGGATAGTGATATGACCCAAAGACCAAAGGAGAAAAAAGCCATCGCAAAGCCTACCGAGATTTGGAACTATTCCTCCGGAACCACAAATTTGCTTTCCGGGATTCTTCGACAGCAGTTTCGAAGTCATCAGGAATACTTGGATTTTCCATACTCAGCTTTGATTGATAAAATTGGAATGCATTCCATGGTCTTGGAGGCCGATATTGCTGGAAACTATGTGGGTTCATCATATTCTTGGGCCAGTACGCGGGATTGGGCACGTTTTGGTCAGCTGTATTTGAATAGAGGTGTTTGGAATGGCGAACAAATCTTTGATTCGGAATGGGTGGACTATATTACCACCCCCACCCTGCATTCCGATGGCACCTACGGAGCCCATTTTTGGTTAAATGCCGAAGGAAAATATCCAAATGTGCCGAAAGACCTATTTTCCTGCAATGGCTATCAGGGCCAATATGTGTTTGTGATTCCCTCAAAGGATTTGGTTGTGGTACGAACCGGATTGGCCGAAGAACCTGATTTTGATCCCAATCGGATATTGAAAGCTGTGGTGGATGCTATTCAGTAGCAGTTATTCTAAAATGGCATGACCAAAATTCACCGAAAAATCAACACACCAGACCATTAAATATTTGTATTCCGTAAAATCCAAAGTCTCTCCATTGGGGATGGTATAATTAAAGTTGCCCTCCAGGCCCTTCAATTCTCCCAAAGTGATATAATTGGTGGCTTCCAAATCAGTGGCGAGGTACATTTCGAGCAGAGGGCCGTCATCGGATTTAAAATCGGTGATGAAAAGTGAAGTTCGTTCTTCGTTTACGGTGACTTGTCCCATGGTGGGGTGTGCGGCGTCCACAAATTCACCCATCAATGTAGTATTGCTTCCCATTTCTCCTTCCATTGGGGTTCCATCTATGTCAGAAACCATATCCTCTGAAGTAGAAGATGAGGAGCATGAAACCAATAAAACACTAATAACAATGGTTATGAATTTGATTTTCATGATGTTGGTATTTCCGATTAAGTCGTTAAAAAATGGGATGACTTACAAAAACGTTTCCCATCGCCACAACAATAGGGGGTTTCACAACAATAATTTCATTTGTGGGGACTCTGGTGGTACATTTACAATGTAATTAAAATAGAAAGTAATTTTTTCATTTTCATATAGTGTTCTCGTAAAAGAGTCTTGACCCAAGTGGCAAGGCTCTTTTTGGTTTACAGCCCTTTTGTAAATGGTAGTTCGACACGAATTTCACGAATCACACGAATCCCGCCAATTACCAAATGTCATTCTGAGCAAAGAGAAGAATCTCAATCTTATCCGACAGAATGACAATTGGGTATTATTCAATGTAAATTGTTCATTGTCAATTGATAATTGACTTACGGAATCCATTTGTCTTTCCCAAAGTTAGGTTTCCGTTTTTCTAAAAAGGCATTTCTTCCTTCAATGGCTTCATCAGTCATATAGGCCAAACGTGTCGCTTCTCCTGCAAAAACTTGTTGCCCCACCATACCATCATCTGTAAGGTTCATGGCAAACTTGAGCATTTTTATAGACGTTGGCGACTTGGCCAACACCTCTTGGGCCCATTGATAGGCCGTGTCTTCCAATTCATCATGGGGAATAACGGCATTTACCATACCCATTTCAAAGGCTTCTTGGGCAGAATAATTTCGACCTAAAAAGAAAATCTCGCGGGCTTTTTTCTGTCCCACCATTTTCGCCAAATAGGCCGACCCATATCCACCATCAAAGCTGGTAACATCGGCATCGGTCTGCTTAAAAATGGCATGTTCCTTACTGGCCAAGGTCATATCGCAGACCACATGAAGGCTATGCCCTCCCCCAACGGCCCAACCGGGCACTACTGCAATGACTACTTTCGGCATAAAACGGATAAGACGCTGAACTTCGAGGATATTCAAACGGTGGTAACCATCATCGCCCACATACCCCTTATGTCCCCTAGCCTTTTGGTCACCCCCACTACAAAAGGCCCATTTTCCATCTTTGCTGGACGGTCCCTCGCCCGAAAGTAACACCACACCAATAGAGGTGTCTTCTTGGGCATCGTAGAAAGCTTTGTAAAGTTCGCTGGTGGTTTTGGGGCGAAAGGCATTGCGTACATCAGGGCGATTAAAGGCAATGCGGGCCACGCCGTCAGATTTTTTATAGGTAATGTCCTCAAATTCCATGGCGGTCTGCCAGTTGGGTGATTTCATGCTGAATATATTTGTTGAACCACAAAATAACGGAAAATCCTCATCATTGTCATTTGAAGCGCAATGAGAAACTTCTTTTGACTTTTTTGGGTTTCTGCCAAAAATATGGCATTACCATGAAGCATCACCTAATCGATTTATTTTAAACTACTTAACTGATCTTTATCATGGTTTCTTTATCTAAAATGTGGTATCCTGTCATGATGTTTTAAACCTTGACTATCTGATGGTTAAGCACGTTGTCATCATTCCAATGGTCACTGAGACTTTTTAAGCGTCAACATAAATAATGGAAGTAAGTAAAAGTGATTTGTCATGAATTCAATTCATCCAAACATTGCTGTATTGCAGCGGTTGAACCTGGCCAATATATCAGACTGCGAGGGAACAATCGCCGATGATGTCGTTTTTAATCTTTTACACTATGGTAAACTATTGGAAGACCATTATATCAGCCATACACGGTTTAGAAATATTGTAAGAAATGAACTCAATGTAAAAGCGTAGTACCATGAAATATAACACTATCATCATCGGCGGAGGCTTAGCTGGTTTGACAGCCGCTGCCACCCTTTCAAAATTCGGCAAAAAGGTCCTTTTACTAGAGCAACATTATAAGCCAGGGGGCTGTGCCACCTCCTTCAAAAGAGGCGATTTCATTATAGAAGTCGGACTGCATGAAATGAGCGGCTTGGTGGACAATGGTTCATTACCACGAATATTTGATATGCTGGATGTGAGCAAAGAAGTTGAGTTGGTTAAAGTGCCTGAATTCTATGCCGTACATTCAAACAAGGACACTTTTGTATTTCCACATGGTTTTGATGCGGCAACCAAAGCGCTCATCACCAAATATCCAGATGAAGAAAAAGGCATCAAACGGTTTTTTAAATTAATCGCGGGCATACGTAAGGAAGCTGTGAGTTTGCCACGTACACCATTAAAACGAAAGTTAATATATCCTCTAATGCCATTGCTTTATCCCAACCTGGTGCAGGCAACTAGGCACACAGTTGGGTCTTGGCTGGATAAATACATTACCAACGAAAAAGCCAAACTCGACCTAGTAGCGCATATTGTCTATTGGGGAGATGATCCTTACACATTGTCCATGTTCTATTTTGGTTTACCATTTTCGGGCTTTATTGGAAATGGCGGACATTTTGTAAAGGGTGGTTCGCAACAGCTTTCCAATCACCTTGCAACATATATAGAAAAGAACGGAGGGCAAGTTTTATTGGGGAAAAAGGTAGAGAAAATCGTTACGGAGAATAGTCGTGTAACGGGAGTCACCTTCCGCGATAGTTTTACAAAAAGTACGGAACCTGTCACCATTTTATGTGATAATGTCGTGGCTAATTGTGCCATTCCATTGGTGCCGTCTATGTTGGATGAACCTCATGCAACGGCACTTCAACAAAAAATAAAGGATAAAACCAATTCTTGCTCCTTGTTGTGCATATATCTTGGTTTTAAAACGGAATTGAGGAGTTTGGGTGTAAAGCATTATTCCAATTATATTCCAGGCGAAGGTGTGGAGTCCTTAAAAGATGTGAAGCCCAACCACTTGAGTGATTGGTCAAAGCGCAGCTTCATTTTTGTGGATTATAATCAAATAGATGCCCAACTGGCGCCACCCAACAAGTCCGCTGGTGTAATCTGTTCCGTGGATTATTTGAAAGATTGGGAAAATTTAAATGAAGAAGATTACAAAGCGAAAAAGGAAGAAGTAGCCCAAATAGTATTGCAGCGATTAGAAAAGCAATTTCCCGGAATTCGCGATACGATTGAATATTATGAAGTGGCAACATCTAAAACTGTTCAGAAATATACCTCTAATCCCAGTGGATCGGTATATGGTTTTGCCCAAACTTTAGATCAAACCGGCACCAAACGATTCAGAAATAATTTCTTGATTCCAAATTTGTACTTCGCATCGGCATGGGCATTTCCCGGTGGTGGTTTTGAGGGAAGCATAACAGGAGGTTTTTTGGCCGCCTTGCAGATGAATAAGGATAAAATCTGGTCCAAAACAGATGCAGATAACTATTTGGACGATAGAATCGTAAAGCTCATAGCCAAGAATAAGGTAAATGACCAAACGATTGAATTAAATTTTGCGAAGCCCGCGAAATTTAAGCATCAGCAAGGAGACTATGTTGTATTTAAACTGCATGACCCAAAAGCTCTTGAACTGGACCTACCCTACCGTTGGTTGCCCGTTGTTTCATCGGCTGAAGAATCTATTCTCACTTTCCATATCCCCTTAGAAAACAACGGGTTTTCAAGAAACTGCGAAGGACTTAAAATTGGTGAAGAAGCCTTGGTGATGGGGCCTATGGGTTAAAAAACTGTTACAAAAACGAGTAAATCATGAAAGGCGCTATTTTTTTCTCAGGCAAATACGGTAGTACAGAGCAATACGCCAACTGGATAGGTGAAGCCGTGGGATTACCGGTATTTAATATCAATGACGCTCAAGCCAACCCATCAAACTACGACTTTTTGATACTGGGTAGCTCAATCATTTATTTCAAATTGACCATACGAAAATGGGCGAAGAAGAATCTTGCCACCCTTACAGGTAAATCAAAGGTATTGTTCTCCGTTTCTGGAGCTGGACCCAGTGAGAAACTTGAACGATGGGTCTCTAATTCATTTCCATCTGAGCTATTGTCTCAAATAGAACATATAGCCCTACGTGGCAGATTAGATCATTCCAAGGTCAGCTGGGGAGTACGATTGATGTTGTGGATAGGGTCTCTGATGAACCCCAATCCCGATGCTAGTAGAGATGAACGATTGGGCTTTGACTATATGGACAAGTCAAGTATAGAGCCCATTGTAAGGCTGATAGAACAGTTACAATTGAACGAAACAACGGAAATGCAGCGATACGTTAAGAGTACTTAAATCCAGAAGTAAACTCATGAAAAATCCGATTTTAAATATATCAACAAGCAGAGCTGCAATGACCGTAGGAATAGCATTTATTACTTCGGTTATTTTTGTTACCCTGGTGGATGATTTTATATTGCCCAATTTTGTAGTGCCAGGAGATACCGAAGCGCTGGCCCATGATATTGCGGCTAATCAGCGTCTGTTTGGTTTAGCAGTACTGGGTTATTTTTTGGTGTTGGTACTTGATGCAATAATTGGTCTTGCCCTTTATTTAGTGCTAAAGCCTGCCCATGAACAAAGGGCAAGGCTAACTGCTGCATTCAGACTGTTATATGCTTTTACTCTGATCATTGGGGTACTGGCGTTTGCATTTCAAATAATCGACACATATGGTTTTGCAACCATAAAACTAATTGGCTATGTATTTTTCGCCGTGCATATTTTGGTGCTTGGTTATGCTGTTCTGAAATCGGGGTATATACCAAAAATCCTTGGTATACTACTAATTCTTGCATCTTTTAGCTACATTGTTTTTTTTGTTGACTTGCATCTCTCCGATTCAATTATGGTAATGCTTATGTTGCTTATGGCCATTGCGGAACTTTCACTAAGTATTTGGTTGATAATTAAAAGAAAAGGACTGCCTAACAATAACCAATAGTAAAACCCTTCCCCTGTCCTATTACTTGGTGGGCCCTTTAGTGCAATAGGTTTTAAATTCGTAAGAATTCGGGTAGGTTTATTTATATAATGGTTATGTATGCCCCGAGCGGTTTAACAACATTTTTTTGCCGCTAATCACCGAATTACGCAATCGATTGCGTATATTTAGCCTGCAAACTACGCCTATCACTTAATTAGGTTAAAATCAGTCACATAAAAATGAGAAAACTTTTCTTGGGGTTTCTGCTATGTCCCCTTTTATCTATTGCCCAGTTGCAGGTCAGCAACATTAGGGAGAACAAGCAGCAATTTGCCTTAGTAAATGAAACTTCAACAGCGACTATTCTATATGATGCTTCGGATGAAGTGTTGGTTCATAAAGCAGCTTCATTTCTTGCCAGTGATATTGAAAAAGTAACTGGGAAGAAATCTGAACCCACCTCTTCAAGTACATCACTTGGTGAAAATCTGGTCATTATCGGCACTATTGGCAAAAGTAAATTCATTGATGAACTCATCGCATCCAAAAAGATTGATGTCCGTGGCATTGAAGGACAATGGGAACGTTTCCTGATGCAAACCGTAAAAAACCCCTACCCCGGTGTTTCCCAGGCCTTGGTCATTGCAGGTAGTGATAAACGAGGGACAGCTTATGGCGTTTTTTCACTTTCAAAAGAAATTGGAGTTTCCCCTTGGCATTTTTGGGCCGATGTTCCTGCTAAACAAAGAGATGCCATTTATGTGAACAACGGAAAATACGTTTCAAAAACTCCTTCGGTAAAGTACCGGGGTATTTTCTTGAATGATGAAGCACCTGCCTTACGGGGCTGGGCAGAAGAAACCTTCGGAGGGTTCAACCACCAATTTTATGAAAAGGTTTTTGAGCTTTTATTGCGGAACAAGGCCAACTATTTGTGGCCCGCCATGTGGCAGCCATCAGCCTTTGCTGATGACGATCCAGAAAATGCACGTGTTGCTGATGAATATGGGATTGTAATATCCACTAGTCATCATGAACCTATGATGCGTGCCCATGATGAATGGGGTCGGTATAACGGTGGCGCATGGAATTATGAAACCAACAAGGAAAAGTTACAGGAATTTTGGCGTGGTGGGATTGAGCGAATGGGCCATCATGAAAGTGTAGTGACCTTGGGCATGCGAGGTGATGGTGATGAGGCCATGTCTGAAGAAACGGCGGTTGACCTTCTCAAAACCATCATAGCCGACCAGCGCGAAATTATTAAAGATGTCACTGGAAAACCCGCTGAAGAAACTCCCCAAGTTTGGGCCATTTACAAAGAGGTTCAGGACTACTATGATAAAGGTTTACGGGTAGATGATGATATTTTGGTGCTGTATTGTGACGACAACTGGGGTAACGTGCGTATTCTTCCCAAAAAGGAGGATTTGAATCACTCAGGCGGCTATGGAATGTATTATCATTTTGATTTTGTGGGCGGTCCTGTTTCCTATCGATGGCTCAATGTTACCCAATTGGAACGTACTTGGGAGCAGATGAATTTGTCTTATGAGTGGGGCGTAAAAGATTTGTGGATTGTAAATGTGGGGGATTTAAAACCTATGGAACTTCCCATCAGTTTTTTCTTGGAATTTGCTTGGGACACAGATGCTATCAGGGCCAAAGACCTTCCCAATTATTATGTAAACTGGGCAAAACAGCAGTTTGGAGAGGAATATGCCCAAGAAATAGCGGAGATTTTGTCGCTCTACACCAAATACAATGCCCGCCGTACCCCGGAAATGTTGAAACCCGATACCTATAGCCTTTTCAATTACCGGGAAGCGGAAACCATTGTTGACGAATACAACAATTTGTTAGAGAAAAGCAAAGTCGTTTATAACAAGCTTCCAGAACAGTACAAATCGGCATTCTACCAGTTGGCACTTTCCCCTGTGGAATTGTGCAGCAATTTAAACGAAATGTATGTAGCCGCTGGAAAGAATGCTTTATACGGCCAACAAGGAAGGGCGTCGACCAATATGTATGGTGATAGCGTAAAAGATTTATTTTTTAAGGATGAAGCCCTTACCAAAGAATTTCACGAGGAGCTTGAGGACGGAAAATGGAATCACATCATGGCACAGACCCATATTGGATACACCAGTTGGAATAATCCCCAATACAACAAAATGCCTTCGGTATCATATCTGCAAAACAATCCCAAGGCCTCATTGGGGTATGTTGTGGAACACGGTACAAGAACCCGTTGGAATACTACGGGATTGTTCAGTCAGAGTTTTTCCAATTTTGACCCCATCAATGATCAGAGCTACTATCTGGAAATTTTCAATCAGGGTGAAGAAGAACTGAGCTATACCCTCACACCAAAAGATGCGTGGGTACAACTTTCATCCACTTCTGGTACAATAAAGTTTGAAGAAAAAGTATACGTCAACATAGATTGGGATAAAGCACCTCAGGGAGAATCATCGAGTGAAATAGCGATTTCAGGCGGTGGACGGGAATTCACAGTCAAAGTGCCCACCCGAAATGATATACAGCAAGCAAGTGGTTTTGTGGAAAATAATGGGGTGATTTCAATCAATGCGGCGCATTTTTCAAAAAAGAACGACACTAAAAACATTCAATGGACCGTAGTTCCCAATTTGGGTAGAACTGATTCATCAATTATGGTGGAACCGGCCAATGCAGAGCAGCAATCTCCTGAAAGTGCACCTTCTGTGTCGTATGAATTCACCGTTTTTGATGAAGCGGAACTCGCAGTGGAAACCTACCTCTCCCCTACGTTGAACTACAAAAAGAATGAAGGATTGAAATATGCCATTGCCATTGATGACGAAGCACCTCATATAGTGAACATACATGAAGGGGAAACCCAACCGGATTGGGAATACCCAGATTGGTGGAACGATTCCGTAACGGATCATATCAAGAAAAAACGCACCGAGCATCAATCCATAAAATCTGGGAAGCATACCTTAAAAATTTGGATGGTTGACCCCGGCGTGGTATTCCAAAAGTTTGTACTTGATTTAGGTGGGTTGAAACCCAGCTATTTGGGGCCACCAGAAAGTAAAATGGTAGGTGGCAAGAAATAGGTTGAAATTCCCTAACTTGGTTATCTTTCGCTAAATAGCCCAGTTATGAAACCTATCCAATCCCTATTTGCCTGTATTTTTTTGGTTGGCCTATCCAGTTGCACCCAACCACAAAACTTTGATGTCCTTATTAAAAATGGCACCATTATGGACGGTTCTGGTGATGCTTCCTATGTTGGGGACATTGGAATCAATGCCGATACCATTGCGGCCCTTGGCAGTCTTGAAAATGCAACGGGAACCCAAGAAATTGACGCAACAGGTATGGTTGTGGCTCCGGGCTTTATCAATATGTTGAGTTGGGCCGTGGAATCTTTGATTGAGGATGGTCGTTCCATGGGTGACATTAAACAGGGGGTTACTTTGGAAGTTTTTGGGGAAGGCTGGTCCATGGGGCCTTTGAGCGACTCCATGAAAAAAGAGGAAAAGGAAAGTCAGGGAGACATCAAATTTGATATAGAATGGACCACTTTGAACGAGTATCTGGAATATTTGACTAACAAGGGCATTTCACCCAATGTGGCATCCTTTGTAGGAGCTACCACCCTTCGGGTGCATACCGTTGGATATGAGAACAGAGCCCCTACCCCTCAAGAATTGGATTCCATGAAATTGATGGTAAAACAGGCCATGGAGGATGGTGCTTTGGGTGTAGGTTCATCCTTAATTTATGCGCCTGCTTTTTATTCCAATACCCAAGAATTGATTGAACTCTGCAAAGTGGCCGCAGAATATGATGGCATGTACATCAGTCATATCCGAAGTGAAGGCTCTCAACTTTTGGAAAGCTTGGATGAGTTGATTCAGATTGCGGATAAGGCTGGGATTCGAGCCGAAATCTACCACTTAAAGCAGAGTGGCAAGGACAATTGGCACAAGTTTGATGCAGTTGTCAAAAAAGTAGACTCAGCCAGAGCAGCTGGATTGAGTATTACAGCCGACATGTACAATTATGTTGCCGGAGCAACCGGTTTGGATGCCTCTATGCCACCCTGGATCCAGGAAGGCGGGTATGACAAATGGGCGGAACGGTTGCAGGACCCTGCTATCCGAAAGAAAGTCATGGAAGAAATGCGAACCCCCACAGATGAATGGGAAAGTTTAATGCAAGCTGCAGGTGACCCAAGCAAGATTTTGCTAGCAGGCTTCAAAAACGATTCCCTGAAATATCTCACAGGAAAAACACTTGCCGAAGTAGCAGAAATGCGAGGGCTCTCCCCCGAGGAAACTGCTATGGATTTGGTGATTCAGGATGGTAGTCGTGTTGGCACCATTTACTTTTTAATGTCTGAGGAAAATGTCAAAAAACAAATTGCCCTTCCATGGATGAGTTTCGGTTCTGATGGGGGCTCTTTGGCGGCAGAGGGTGTTTTTCTAAAATCGAGCACGCACCCCAGGGCATACGGAAACGTAGCCAGATTGCTTGGAAAATACGTACGGGATGAAAAAGTAATTCCGTTAGAAGAGGCCATTTATAAATTGACCACCCTACCTGCCACAAATCTAAAAATCAAAAAACGGGGTGCTCTTACTGAAGGGTATTTTGCCGATATGGTGGTGTTCAACCCCAATACCATTGAGGATAAGGCCACTTTTGAGGAACCGCATCAATATGCCGAGGGGATGTTGCATGTTTTTGTAAACGGAACACAGGTATTGGAAAATGGAGAGCATACTGGAGCATTGCCCGGACAAGTGGTTCACGGGCCTGGATACGTTTCAAAAGAATAATTCATCAATTCAAATCATAACAATCATGAAAACACATTTTTTGCTCCTCGCATGTATTCTGCTCATGGGCAGATTGGGTTTTGCCCAAGAATTTGATAAAGCAAAACTGGACCAATACTTCGATATTTTGGAAACAAACGATAAGTTTATGGGCAGCGTGGCCATTTCCAAAGACGGTGAATTGATTTACACCCGATCTTTGGGATATTGCGACCTTTCAACCGAAACTGCGATCAATGCATCCTCTATATTTCGAATCGGTTCCATTTCCAAAACGTTTTCTACGGTGTTGACGTTTAAGGCTGTCTCCGAAGGAAAAATAGACCTTGATCAAACCATTGACCAATACTTTCCAAAACTTACAAATTCAGAGAGCATTACTATCAAACAATTGCTGGGCCATCGTAGCGGTATCCATAATTTCACGAACGATGAAGCCTACATGACCTACAACACCAGTCCTCAGACCCAGGAAGCCATGATTGACATAATCGTAAAAGCAGGCAATGATTTTGACCCA
This sequence comes from Allomuricauda sp. CAU 1633, assembly GCF_017313225.1. Lineage (GTDB taxonomy): Bacteria > Bacteroidota > Bacteroidia > Flavobacteriales > Flavobacteriaceae > Flagellimonas. The sequence goes on from NZ_JAFLNE010000004.1 coordinate 232,340, forward strand.
GGGAGCAAAGCGGAATACAGTAACTCCAATTTTGTGCTGTTGACCTATATTTTGGAGAAGAGCTTTGGAAAAAGTTATACTCAACTCATAGAGCAATATATTGCAGAACCCCTGGGGCTATCCAACACCTATGTTGGAAGTAAAATCGATATTGTCAAAAATGAATGCAGCTCGTACAAATACAATAATGATTGGAAAAAGGAAACGGATACCGATATGTCCATTCCGGTTGGTGCAGGCGCTGTGGTTTCTACTCCCACAGACATTGTAAAGTTTAGCGATGCCCTTTTTGGAGGCAAGCTAATTACATCTGAACAATTGGAACTCATGGAAACCATTCAAGATGGATATGGCTTGGGTTTGTTTCAATTTCCATTCCATGAAAGAATTAGTTACGGTCATACTGGGGGTATCGATGGTTTCGGATCCTTATTTGGGTATTTGCCCGATGGCGAAGTCTCCTTTTCAATGACCTCAAATGGCTCTAATATGAACACCAATGATATTGCCATTGCTATGTTGAGCACGGTGTACGACAAACCTTTTGAAATGCCTGTGTTTAGTTCATACACTGTGGAGCCAGAAACATTGGAACAGTACGTAGGGGTCTATTCCTCAACCAGTTTCCCATTGAAGATTGACATCACCAAAAAAGATGGTCGACTTATTGGGCAAGCCACGGGACAACCTTCTTTTCCATTGGAAGCAACTGCCGAACATCAGTTTGAGTTTAGTCCCGCTGGAATTGTAATGACGTTTAAACCAGAAGAAGACACTATGGCTTTTGAGCAGCGTGGGGCAAACTTTACCTTCACAAGAGAATAAGCTGAAATAATATTCATGAATAAATATCTTTTACCCGTTTGCCTTTTACTTCCGATGCTATTTTGGGCGCAATCGGAAACCAAACAATTTGTTCTTTTTGATGTGGAGTTTACCTATACCAAGACAGATGCGGATAATTCCACTCCAAGTCAATCCCATTATTATGTCACCGGGGATAAATTGAACCCTGATATTCCCAAAGACTGGACCAGTCCAGTGGATTATCGAAATGGCAAAGTTCATATTCGGTTGGAGGTTTTGGAAAAACCCGCTGGAAAAGAACCTACCAAATGGACCTTGTGCTACATTCCCAACAAGGGTCAGGGCAATGGATATGGTTGTACCTCCACCGACTTGTTTGTGGATGAGGGTATCTATGAAAAGGACGTTCCCATGACCGAGTTTTGGGAAAATGAGTCTATTATTTGGTCGGAAGGCATTAAGCAAATGGATTTGGTGATCAAAGATGACAGTGGTGGACAAGGGCACGCCCACAAGCGTGCGGACCATGAAAAATTCTTTCCTACCAAAGTCCGGATTACCATGATTCAAGTATCCAAAGGGGAAACCTATGACCCATCCATACTCCCGAGCATCCCTCTGAACAAATGATAAAATAGAATTACTTATATTTTCAAAATGATGCCAACATCTGAATCGTAAAAAATATACCTTTATCACGATTTTATGTATAAACCCTGATTGAATAGTATAGCATGAAAAAGAACAGATACACCATTGCGGTGGTGCAACTCAATCTCAATGATGTTCCTGAAAATAATTTAAAAAAATGTACCGAATGGGTGCGCAAAGCTGCCAAAAAAGGAGCCGAAGTCATCTCGTTGCCTGAGTTATACAGTAGCCATTATTTTTGTCAGAGTGAGGATACCGATAATTTTGCTTTGGCGGAACCGCTGTACAGCACCTCTTTTCAAGCTTTTAGTGCATTGGCCAAGGAATTGGGAGTGGTCATCATAGTACCTTTCTTTGAAAAGCGCATGGCCGGGGTCTATCACAACAGTGCTTATATTATTGATGCTGATGGCTCCGAAGCCGGCCTATATCGCAAAATGCATATTCCAGATGACCCGCATTACTATGAAAAATTCTATTTCACTCCAGGTGATCTTGGTTTTAAGACTATCCCAACACGAAAGGGGAATATTGGCACTCTCATTTGCTGGGACCAGTGGTATCCAGAAGCGGCCCGATTGACGGCCCTGCAAGGCGCTGAGGTACTCTTCTACCCTACCGCCATTGGTTGGCATCCTAAGGAGAAGGAGGAATTTGGGGCAAATCAACAAGGCGCTTGGATGAATGTGATGAAAGGCCATGCCGTGGCAAACGGTATTTATGTGGCCGCAGCGAACCGCATAGGTCTGGAAAAATATTTACCCAATACCGATGGTATCCAGTTTTGGGGCTCGTCTTTCATTTGTGGGCCTCAAGGCGAGATTCTGGCGCAAGCCTCGCAAGACCAAGAAGAGATATTGATGGCCGAAGTGGATTTGACTCTTCAAGAAAATGTCCGTCAAAATTGGCCTTTTCTGCGCGACCGTAGAATAGATATGTACGGAGGAATCACTAAAAGAGCCATCGACTAAGATGGGGGCTTCATGGCGATTTCCCGCGGAATGGGAAAAGCAACAGGGAGTTTTACTCTGTTTCCCGCATAATGGAAACGATTGGCCCGGCAAATATGCCGCCATTCAATGGGCATTTGTGGAGTACATCAAGAAGATTGCCTCGCATGAAGAAGTGATTTTGGTGGTTGCAACCGACAAATTGAAGGAAAAGGTTGTGGGTATGTTGGAAATGGCCCATGTGAACCTAGAACGAGTTTCCTTCATCATCCACAAGACCAATCGCAGCTGGATGCGCGATTCGGGACCTATTATTGTGACGAATGGTGAAGAACGGAAAGCCCTCAACTTCAATTTTAGTGGCTGGGCCAAGTACAAAAATTTCCAACTGGATAGACACGTTCCCCAAAAGGTGGCTGATTTTCTAAAAATCCCATTGGAACAAGTTCGCTACAAAGGAAAACCCGTGATTTTGGAGGGCGGTGCCATTGATGTAAACGGAAAAGGCACATTAATCACTTCAGAAGAATGCTTGCTCGACCCAAAAATTCAGGTGCGGAACACAGGGTTTACTAAAGCAGATTACGAAGCTATTTTTAAGCAATATTTGGGAGTCACAAATACCATTTGGTTGGGTGATGGTATTCAAGGCGATGATACACACGGTCATATTGATGATTTGGCTCGTTTTGTGAATGCCGATACCATTGTTACAGTCGTTGAGTCCGACAAGAAAGAACCGAATTACAAAGCGCTGCAAGAGAATCTCAAAAGATTGCAAAACGCTGTTTTGGAAAATGGTAGAAAGCCCATTATTGTGACCTTGCCCATGCCCCATCGCATTGATTTTGATGGAATTTCACTGCCCGCTAGCTATGCTAATTTTTTGATCACGAACAAAACTGTGTTGGTACCCACCTTCAATGATGCCCGTGACCGAGAAGCGTTAAACATTTTGGCTGAACTTTTTCCAAAACGCGAGGTGATTGGCATTAGTTGTATTGATTTTATCTGGGGATTTGGCACGCTGCATTGTTTGAGTCAACAAATACCGCAATAGGCGTTTCTTGGAGTTGTGTTTTGGTTTTCATTTGATTTTCACCGAAATTAGGTCCTATCCTTTTGGAGGCCATTATTTCACTAACTCAAACCTCATATTTCATGAAACTACGTATCAAAAACCATCTGTTTTTATCGCTACTTTTTGTCATTTCAATTTCTTATGCCCAAGATGGGAAGCAAGTCATCATAAATGACTTGGATTCCAAATATGACCACTACTCCAAAATCGCCATGGAATTATGGGAAAACCCTGAATTAGGGTATTTGGAAGAAAATAGCTCCGCCCTTTTTCAGGAGGAGTTGAAAAAGACAGGTTTTGTCATTGAAAAAGGGGTTGCTGGGATACCCACGGCTTTTACGGCCACCTATGGTTCAGGTAGTCCTGTGATAGGAATCTTGGGCGAGTTTGATGCTCTTCCTGGGATGTCCCAATCCACAGAACCGTTCAAAAAGGCTCGAGTGGTAGGTGCTCCAGGCCAGGCCTGCGGACACCACTTGTTCGGAACGGGCTCCTTAGCGGCAGCCATCAGTATAAAAGATTGGTTAAAGAGTTCAGGAAAATCAGGTACCATTCGGTTTTATGGAACGCCCGCTGAAGAAGGTGGCTCAGGAAAAGTATATATGGTACGTGCTGGACTTTTTGATGATGTCGATGCTGTGGTCTCTTGGCATCCGGGAGATGAAAACACCTCCAATCCAGGGACCAACTTGGCTACAATTTCTGGTAAATTTCGATTCAACGGAAAATCATCACATGCAGCTGCAGCCCCAGAATTGGGTCGTTCTGCTTTGGACGGTGTGGAAGGGATGAACGATTTGGTGAACATGCTTCGGGAGCACACCACAGAATCAACCCGAATCCATTATGTGATTACCAAAGGAGGTGATGCTCCTAATATCGTGCCTGCCGAAGCAGAGGTGTATTACGTCATCCGACATTCCAACAGAGATGAGGTCAAAGCCGTTTGGGACAGAGTGGTAAAGGCCGCAGAAGGTGCAGCCATTGGAACAGAAACCGAAATGACCTATGAAATTATCGGCGGAACCTATGATCGTTTGCCCAATGAAGTCTTGGCTTCCATGATGCACAAGAATATGACCTTGGTAGGCGGACTGAAGTACACTCCCGAAGAAGTCAATTTTGCCAAAGAAATCCAGAAAACTTTGGGCGCACCCAAACCCATTGAAAGTGCCGGGGATATTCAACCTATGGTGTTTACCTACGGTAAAGCGTCGGCAGATACGGGAGATGTAAGTTGGAATGTACCCATGGCCGCGGTACGAGCCGCCACTTGGGTGCCGGGAACGCCACCGCACAGTTGGCAAGCTGTTGCTGCGGGTGGCACCGGTATCGGATTCAAGGGGATGATGGTCGCCGCCAAAACCATGGCCTTGTCCGCCATTGATTTATATAACTCACCAGAGGTTTTGGATAAAGCGAAAGCAGAATTCAACGAACGGAGAGGTCCAGATTTTACGTATGAAGCCTTGTTGGGAGATAGAAAGCCAGCTTTGGATTATCGGAAGTAATGGTTTTTAGGTTGAAAAACAAGGGTTTTTATGTATTTTTTTTCATTGATTTTGAATGGAATTTCCTTGAACTTCGTTACTTGTGTTAAAGTGTCATTAAAATGATTTTTATCTTAATCGTTTGCTTCCATTGAAATAGAAAAACAGCCTATGTACAACACAACAAATAATAAAGAATGGTATCAAAGTAAAGCGATTAAAATGGTAAATCTCTGTTTGGGTTGTTCAAAAAGATATATGTTGAAAAGGATTCGTTTTTTTGTTCTCACCGTAGTATTGCTCGTTGGCTGCTCAAGCCATAAAAGCTTAAATCAACCTAAGTTGGCCAAATCCCCCGAGGAAATTAGTCGGTTGGTCATGGAAGATCTTCTTTCAAGGCAAGAGTTTTATATGTATGAAGTGGGTGATGTGAATGCACTTCATTATGCTGAAGCCTGCACCGCTTATGGTGCCATCAAAATGGCAGCTTTGTTAAAAGACAAAAACACTATTCAAAAAATACAAGAAAGATACAATAGGATAGAAAGTGAAAATATACCCAATACCGAAAATCATGTAGATGCCAATGTTTATGGTATTTTACCACTTGAACTTTACCTCTACAACAAGGACAGAATATATCTGGACCAAGGTATAGCCTTAGCCGATGGGCAATGGAGCGACCCCTTACCCAATGGTCTGACTTCCCAAACCAGATTTTGGATAGATGACATTTATATGATAGGGAGTTTACAAGTGCAGGCGTATAGAGCTACTGGAAACCTAAAATACCTTGATCGTGCCGCCTTGGAAATCGATGCGTATATTAAAAAATTGCAGCAACCCAATGGTTTGTTTTTTCATGGGGAAGATGCTCCATTTTATTGGGGACGCGGTAATGGATGGGTAGCAGCGGGGCTTGCGGAGTTGTTATCAGAACTGCCACAAAGCAATCCTCATTATAGTTCTATCCTCGAGGGATATAAAAAGATGATGAAGACCCTAGCAGAAAATCAAGGAGAAGATGGTATGTGGCATCAGTTAATTGACCAACCGTCGAGGTCATTTGCGGAAACTTCCTCTACGGCTATGTTCGGATTTGCTATGGCTACAGGTGTCAAAAATAAAATATTGCCAAAAGAAGTATACCAAGATTCCTATGTTAAAGCGTGGAACGCGTTAACAAGGTATATCAATGAGGATGGGAAGGTTCGCGAGGTTTGTGTTGGAACAGGACAAAGCAAAGATGCAAATTATTACCTGGATCGTCCAAGAGTTGTTGGTGACCTGCATGGACAAGCACCAATTCTTTGGTTTGCGCATGCCTTATTGGAGAAGTAGTTTATAAGTAAAAGCCATTTTGGTGAACTAAACACTATTATACCCTTTACCCACAAACCGATTACGAAATTTCTTGATTTCTATTCTTCGCCTCAATCCATTTGGCCATGTATTTGGTGCTGGCTTGGGTATGGTGTTGGAGCATTAGCCCGATAAAGTTTTGCGAGCGATGTGTGTCTAAATTTGTAATGACATCATCTATTTTCTGTTTCAGGGATTGCTGTAAAAACTCTTTCTCATAAAAACGGTTGATGAGCACTATCCCATTTTTCTGTGCTTTCTCCCATTTTGATGGGTTTAGATATAATTCCACTGCTGTCTTTGCAAAAGAATCCCAGTCATCAACAATACTACCACACCAAGGTAAATCCCCATGCATGCCTTCTGTGCCAATGGCCGTGGTGATGCTTGGGGTTCCACAGCACATGGCATCCAATAGTTTTCCTTTAATTCCGGCTCCAAATTGCAAGGGAGCCAAAAGAAGTCTGGCGTTTTTAAGAACCGTTTCAATGTCTTTTGTCCATCCTACGATATGAAAACCCTCCTTTGGATGATGCATTTCTTCAATCTGCTGGGGTAAATAGGCACCATACACATAAAGATGGGCATCGGGAAGTTGTTTGCGAATTAACGGCCATATTTCTTTTTTTAATACTTGGATGGAATCAACGTTGGGCGCATGCTTGCCATTTCCAATGCAGACAAAATCCTTACGTGCTTTATGACTTGGCCATTTTGAAGTCACGGAATTTTCTAATCTATCAAATAGTAACGGCAGATGAAAAAGCAAGTTTTCGGAAATTCCCAATTCATTCTGAAGAATTTCCATTTCGTAAGAGGACACCATTAACGAAATATCAGAACGATACATACTGGCCACTTCACGTACGGTCATGGGGTGATTTCTCCAATCATCAAGCGAAAAGAGATGCTTCTTTTTATGGACCTCCTCCCTAGCCTTTCGTAGGGCGTGAAGATCTTCGGTGTTGAGAACCCGGAGGGCTTGGGGTGAAAATTCGGCCACCCGCCAACCAAATTGCTCCTCAATCATAAAGCGGTCAAAGATTACTATATCGGGTTTCAGCTTTTGGATGAAGGCGTCAAAACTGGAGTCGTTCAATGCAATGTTGACCGATTTCACCCCCAATGCATCTAAATCTAAGCTATGTTCTGTTTTTAAAGCAGTGGAACCAAAAGTGATGTGATACCCAAAACTTTGAAAAGCTTCCAACAATTGAACCATACGGTGTCCCGCTGCAGTAGTGCTGGGCTCAGGCCAAACGTATCCGATGAAGAAGGCCTTTTTCATGGCTATAGCATTGCCGCAAACTTTTTGGAAATACTGGAGCGGAGTTTTCGTTCATAATCCTCTTCCAACCACTCCTTGTAGTTTTTGGTGTTGTTCATGATGCAGTAGGAATATTGGCGAACCCGATATGCAATCTCATCTTTGAGTTCTTTGGCGAGAATCCGCGCATCGAAAACATCTTCACTGTTTTCAACACAGATTTTGGCATGTTGTTCTATGCTACGTTCCAAGACTTCTTTGGATTTTTTCCCTTGGGCAAACACTTTTTTGTATTCTTCCTTGATGTCGAAGGTGATATCGTCTGATTTACTGAATTTGGCCCGGAGGTCATCGGGCATTTCATAGACAAAATCCCGCTCGATCTCTTCATCGTTTTTGATGTTCTCCAAGTAAAAATCAGGAAAATGGAAGATTTCCTGCCAATCCACAGGAACATCCCAGGGCCCAAAACGAGCAATGTTGTTTCCCATATCCACAACATTGAACTCATCCTTGTTGGGCAATATCCGTGACCCCCGCCCAATCATCTGAAAATATAAGGTAAGCGACCGTGTGGCTCGGTTCAGGATAATGGATTGTACGGTGGGCTCATCAAAACCAGTAGTTAGGATACTTACCGAGGTAAGAATGGCATCTGGTGTTTCTGCGAACCAGTCCAGAATTTCGCGCCGCTCGGTGGCCGTATTTTTATTGTCCAAATGGCGAATGTTGTACCCCGCCTTTTTAAAGGTTTCATAAACATACAGCGACGTATTGATACCGTTGTTGAAAATCAAGGTTTTGGTGCCCTTTGCGATTTCCTCATAGGCTGTCAATAATTTACCCAGCATGCTATGGTTCCCATAAAATTCATCTGATGATTTTACGGTATAATCCCCATGAATCCCGAGCTTTAAAGTTTTAAGGCTAACATCATAATTATAAAGGTTGGCCTTGGCCAAAAACCCTTTTTCAATCAAGGATTTAATGGATTCCCCAATGATCAAATGCTTGTAATTGTCTTTCATGGGGAGTTTTATGTTGGAACTCAAGGGCGTTGCCGTTACCCCAAGAATGGTGGCCTTGTCAAAGTATTTAAAGAGTTTTCGGAAGGAGTTGTAGTGGGCCTCGTCAATAATGACCAACCCAATATTGTTGATGGTCACCTTCTCTTCTTGGAGCCTGTTGTTCAAGGTTTCCACCATGGCCACAAAGCACATATAGTCGTCTTGGTCATACAGTTCTTTTACCTCACTATTAATGACCTTATTGGCCACTCCAAATCCGTGGAGCATTTGTGAGGTCTGTTTGCTCAACTCAATCCGATGCGTGAGTACCATGACCTTTTTACCCGTGTTTTGGATATATTTTCGGGTTATTTCTGAAAAAACAACGGTTTTTCCACCCCCCGTTGGGAGTTGGTATAGCAGGTTGGTGCCTTGGGGCATCTCATCCAAATGCTTAAAGATTTTTCGTAAATCTTCTTGCTGATAATCGTATAATGTTTTTTTGTTTACTCCTTTTTTTACTTCCAAGGGAAAAATGACTTATAGGTTCCAAACTAACAAACCTTGCAAAATTAGGAGTTTTTTATAGTTCAGTCGAACCTTGGGAACGCATTTCTATTAAGATACTATCAACAATCGGCAAAATAGGTGATTTTGGAATTTTCGCTGTTCTGCTCATAACATTTTGATAACAATAACATTTGAGACTTGGAAAATAGGCTATTATAATGTATAATGTAAGCTTATAACACGTACAAACCATAAGTAAGAATGAGGCAGTTAAAAATCATCAAACAGGTCACCAACCGAGAATCCAAATCCCTTGACAAATACCTACAGGACATCAGTAAAATTGATTTGATTACTGCTCAAGAGGAAGTGGAATTGGCCCAACGCATTAGAGCTGGGGATCAAGTGGCCTTGGAAAAGTTGACGAATGCCAATTTGCGATTTGTGGTCTCAGTGGCAAAACAATACCAAAACCAAGGACTCAAGCTTCCTGATTTGATAAACGAGGGAAATGTAGGTCTTGTTAAGGCTGCCAAGCGATTTGATGAAACCCGGGGATTCAAATTTATATCCTATGCCGTTTGGTGGATTCGACAATCCATTCTTCAGGCGTTGGCGGAACAATCCCGTGTAGTGCGATTACCTTTAAATAAAATCGGTTCCATCAATAAAATCAAAAAGACTTTTTCCTACTTGGAGCAGGCCCATGAGCGACCACCTTCCGCGGAAGAAATTGCCAAGGAGCTGGACATGACGGTCTCTGAAGTAAAACAATCTTTAAAAAATACAGGTCGACACGTTTCCATGGATGCACCGTTGAAAGAAGGTGAAACCTCCAATTTATATGATGTGCTCAACGCTGGGGATTCCCCTAAACCGGATAAAGGACTCATGCACCAATCGCTGAATACGGAAATCAACAGGGCTTTGGACACGCTTTCGCCTCGTGAGGCGGACGTAGTCCGGTTATATTACGGTATTGGCGACCAACCTTCCATGACCTTGGAAGAGATTGGCAGCACCTTTGATTTGACCCGTGAGCGGGTACGACAAATACGGGAAAAAGCCATCCGTAAGCTGCGGCATACTTCAAAAAGTAAGATTTTAAAATCGTATTTGGGTTAAGCCCAAACAGAGAATAAAAAAGGGGATGTCAAAAACATCCCCTTTTTCATGATATTCACTTAAACTATCAAGGTCTGCTCAACTGAGTAATATCAAAATCAGTAAGCATTTCGTTCAAACTTTGAATGAAATTCAAATAAGCGGAATTTTCTTGATTATGATTTTTCATGATGAAGCGTTTGGGGTGTTATCTATAAATAATCGAGTTCGGCTAGTTGGTTGATGCTCAAAATCTCGTTAAGTTCTTGTAAAAAGGCCAAGTATTCTTCTCCGTAGGTATCGTATAACATGGTAATCTTGTGGTTTAATTGTTTGGGTCTTTGTTATAACGTGAATCTATTGTAAAGATTATGGTGAAACAATAAATTGTGGTGAAATCCTATTTTTTGGTTGTAAAAATGAGACCCGTTCACTTTTCCATTTCCATGATATCCAAGGTCACCTCAAAATCTAACTCAGAATCGACCTTATTGGGTCGTATATTGAATTCATCGTAGATGAAACACAGGTTCATGGGCAATCGCCTTTTCTCCCTTTCTGAGATAACTCCTAATTTTTCTTGCAATGCAGATTTAACCTCAAAAGCTTTATTGCTGATTTTGGGGTCACCGCTGCTCTCCAATTCCTCCAGAAAAGGAATCTCTTTTTTGTCGCCAACCTCCAACATTTGATCCAATAGCATAAGCTTACATTTTACATCCGTGGTATGTTGGTACAAGGGATAAAAAATACTTTGCAGATATTTTGGCAGTTCATGGTCTTCCATGGCAACAGATTTATATTACATAGCTCTTAGCAATTCCATTTCAAAATCCACCTGCTCTTCCACTTTGGGATACTCCTGTACAAATTGCTCATATAGAAAAGCATGGTGTTTGCGGTCATTATCGGTACGGCACAGGGCAATGATTTCCTGGGTGATTTCCAAAAGGCCATCGGTTTTCATCATCCGGAGACAAGATTGTACTTTTTGGGAGGAGAGGTCCAGTGCGTTAAAATTTTCATTTTGCAGATGCACTTTGGCGCTTCCTATAAATTCAAGCACATTTTGTTTGAATAGTTTTACCAGTTCTTCCATCAGCTCCATCTGTCCCATACAATCTTCCAAGACAGGCTTAAGATTAATGTTGTTGGACGAAAAGCTGGATTCCAGACTTTTCTCAAGCGATCTTATTTTTGAGGACATATCAATTTCAGTATGGTTCATGTTCAAGTTTTGCGCAACTTGCCTTAATTCTGATACAATTTCTTTTTGTGCTGGGGATAATTGAGTTTTCTCCAAAGCATCTATTAGAGCAGATAACGTCTGGTCCGCTGATGTTGATGACTTTTTTTCCGCTCCTTGAATGCCAATGCGCTCATAGATCACTTCCAATTGCTTCATCTCAGAAATCCCAAAAACCTTGTTTTCCAGCCCGTGCTTAAACACTTCAAAGGATTTTTTGAGTTCTCCGGCTTCAACAGTGCCCAATTCTTCATATGAAAAACTGCTTAGCCCTATTTCCAATTTTTCCAAATACGTGAGTAGTTCCCGTGTCTTCACTTTCTTTTCTTCCTATTGATTATTCGTATTAAAAATCAGGAATAGGTCATGGGATCCCAATTTATTGTTTTGTAGGTACTGGATTTTGTTGTCAAATTGCTTTATTTGTAGGTGTAAATAACCCACCATGAAATATTTCTACTTTTTGTGCAGCATTGCCTTGTTTGTGGGCTGTGCCGAAAAACAACCGAACAAAGCCGAAACCTTGGAAGAGAAAGCCCAGCGCATACATGATTCGGTCATCACCATCGACACGCATGATGACATTAATGTGAACAACTTTACAGACAGTATCAACTATACCCAAAACCTGGATACGCAGGTAAATCTGCCAAAGATGAAAGAAGGTGGTTTGGATGTGGCCTGGTTCATTGTATATACCGGACAGGACACCTTAAGTACAGAAGGATATGCCGCTGCTTCCGAAAATGCCATTTCCAAGTTCGATGCCATCCACAAGCTTTGTGAAGACATTGCCCCGGACCAAATTGAATTGGCATTGACCTCAGATGATGTTAGAAGAATAAATGCTTCGGGTAAAAAAGTGGCCATGATCGGTGTGGAAAATGCCTATCCCATCGGTGAGGATCTATCAAAAATTGAAGCATACCAAAAACGTGGTGCTCGATATATTTCTCTGGCGCATAATGGTCACAGTCAATTTTCGGATTCCAATACCGGTGAAAAAGACAGCGTTTGGCTGCACAACGGGTTGAGTGAGTTGGGCAAAAAGGCCATTGCTGAAATGAACCGAGTGGGTGTTATGATTGATATTTCCCATCCCTCCAAAGAAGCGATGCTACAAATGGTGGAATTGTCCAAAGCTCCTATTATTGCTTCACATTCTTCGGCCCGGGCACTTTGCAACCACAGTAGAAATTTGGATGATGAGCAATTGTTATTGCTCAAGGAAAATGGCGGCGTGGTACAGACCGTGGCCTTCACGTCATACTTAAACACCGAAAAGCATGAGGCTCGTTCTGCCTATATGAAAGGTATTTATGAAGAAGTTGCAGATTCATTGGGCGTGAATTGGTATGAACGTTCCCAATTTTCATCCCTGACCGAGCAGCAGCAAGAGGAATTTTTGGAAAATTACCCCAAAGTCCTCCAATTGGGCAATGAAATTGCAGCCACAAAAACTGATGCACCACCTGCAGTGAATGTATCCGATTTGGTGGATCACATTGATTATATGGTGAAACTCATCGGGATTGACCATGTGGGTATCAGCTCCGATTTTGATGGTGGTGGTGGTATTGAAGGCTGGTCCGATGCTTCGGAAACCTTCAACGTGACCTTGGAACTGGTAAAACGGGGATACACCGAAGAGGAAATTGCAAAACTGTGGGGTGGAAACCTGTTACGGGTTTTGGATGAGGTGCAGGCGTATGCCGCTTCCCTCAACTAGGATTTTGCCTCTTCCTCTTTTTCTTTTTTGGCCAAACGATCTTTAACGAACTCTATCTTGGTTTTCCCATGAGGCTTTGGATTGCCCTTATCGTCCAAGTTTACCATGATAATGTTGTCCACGGTAACAATGCTTTCGTGGTTCATTTTATTCCGTACCTCGCAGTTCAAGGAAATTGAAGTGACGCCAAATTTAATCACATCGATTCCGATCTCAATCACATCCCCTTCTCTGGCGGTGCTCATAAAATTGATTTCGGACATATATTTGGTAACCACTTTTTTATTTTCCAACTGTATGATGCTGTACAGTACCGCTTCTTCGTCTATCCAGGCGAGGACTTTGCCCCCAAACAGCGTTCCATTGGCGTTCAAATCCTCTGGCTTTACCCATTTTCTTGTATGAAATCGCATAATTGAAACTTTACTAATTCAGGCGCAAAGTTAGTTGAATCGTGTTAAGTTGAAGTTAATTACTACTTTGATTTCAGTTATTTATGAATTTGAAACTTTCGACTATTTAGAAGTGTTTAGATTACAATTTTTAACCTTCGGATTTTTCAATCCGTCAATTAATTGAACAAATCTTTTTGTGGGCTCAATGTCGACTTCGGAATGGTTAAGTTACAGCCCAGTTTTGGGTTCAGTTTTTCAATGAAATGGGCCGAAAGTAAGGGAGATTCCAACTCAAGATTCTGGTGCACAAAGAAATGGATGTTTTTCAATCCCATTTTTTTCCAAGTAGTCAAACGTTTCACCCAATCCTCCAAACGTGGATAATCCGATTCGTGGTTAGCGCCCACATAGCGAATAAAGGCTTCGTTGTTGGTCAGCCGCATGTGCATAAGGTCGCGTCTACCGGCCGTATCCACCAACACATTGGCCATGTTGTTCTCCTCCAATAAATGATAGAGTTCTTGGGCCACGGTTTCATCCGTAAACCAATCTGTGTGCCGGAATTCTAGGGCCAAGGGAAATTCTTTGGGCCAATATTCCACAAAACGTTCGACCCTATCCCAATTCTTGGGACCAAAATTGTTGTGCATCTGAAGGAAGATAGTACCTAACTTCTCCTTGAGCAGTGATGTGACTTCCAAATAACGGTCTGCTACATCGTAGACTTTATCATTAAGTCGACGCAAATGACTGACCTCATTGGTCATTTTTGGGAAAAACTTAAAGCCTTCTGGGGCCTTGTCGTACCATTTTTCATAGGTGTCTGGGGGGAAGATGCGGTAAAACGTAGCGTTCAACTCAATACAATTGAATTGTGTGGAATAGTACGTCAGCTCGTCTTTGGTGCCTCTCGGGTAAAAGTTTTTTAAATCTTGCCGGTTCCATTTGGCGCAACCCACAAAGACTTTGGTCTCCCATTCCTGCGTATTCTTTGACAAGACCACAGCCGTATCGGGATGGTCTGGTGGTATGGTAAAATCTATCAGTTCTGGGTGGTCTACTTTTCCGAATTTCATTCAATTAATTTTCAAGATGTTTAAAGGTAAAGCTTCAAAAAATTCGCGCCAAATAAAAACGCTATACTAGCTGGGGAGGCTTATATTAATATGGCTAAAAGAAAAACCCCAGTTTTTTTAAGGTTTATCTGTAATGGGGTTTTACCGAGTTTGAGTATCTTACCAGCACTTCCCCCCTAACAAAACATATTCCGTATGGGCATATTTCTTATCGTGGTTGGGGTCATCTTTTTGGTATTGGTGTATAAAAATGTAAAAGCTGGATTAAACCCTGATTGGTTAATATGGACCTTGGCCACCATTGGTATGCTTGTTGGAGTTTTGTATCTATCCAACTATATCGACTGTAAAATGAACAATAGTGGCTACTGCGGAACTGTTCCTACCTTAATTTGGATGTATGCAGCCCCAGTCGCCCTTTGTCTGATGCAGTTACTCTATTTAAAAAGAAGCAGTTTTTAAATTTGGGTTGGTTTTGTCCAATTTCACGGTCTTGGTGAATTGGTAAAGTTCGTTGAAAAAATAAAAGCGTATCTTTAGTGTATGACCAGAAAGAGCTATAACATCTACAGACTATTTCTTTATATCCAAACCGCCGTATTTGTGGTCATCATGATTGCATGGTGGATTGTTGGGAAATACTAATTAAAGCTCCCTGATTTTTATATCCCTAAACCAAACCTCAAAATACCAATCCTGTAAACTTATTTTGCCTTGATTGGCTTTGCCAAACTCAGGATAATTGGTAAAGTTGGTACCTTTTATTTTTTCGTGCCATTCCGGTGCGGTAAAATCTTGTGTTGCTGTACGAACGCCATTCAGGTAAAATTCCACTTTTCCATTTTCCTGTTTAATACGGGTTTGGTTCCACTCACCAGCATTGGTAATGGCTTCATTTTCTTGAGGCGAAAACCCATACAAACAACCTGATTTTTTCACGGGAATGTCTTGATCCATGTGGTTGGGGTCCAGAATTTGGTACTCAGGCCCAGTTTGGTAAGCTGTGGCCACCTCCGGTTTTTCCTGCACATTGATGAAAATCCCGCTATTCCCACGATTACCGATTTTCCATTCCAATACCAGTTCGTAGTTGGTATAGGACTTTTCACTGACCAAATCCTCATTGCTCTCTGTTTCAATGCTTGGATTACGATGCAACGCCCCCTCTTTTACTTCCCAGACGGATGGCGCTCCGGAATTGTAAACATGCCAACCTTGTAAGGTTTCACCATCAAACAACAATTCCCACCCCTGCTCTTTTTCAATATCATATAAGGTATTATGGCTCTCATTTTCTTGGGCTACTTGCTTGGTGTGCCATTCGGAAGTTTTTTCTTCTTTATCCTGATTTTTACAGGAAATGATAATAAGGGTAAGGCACAGCAGGCCAAAAATTTTAATGTGCATGATGTTTGTTTAGGTAAATCGATTTAAAAATAGTCAAATAAAATATTTAAATGCCCCTATTGAATGGTGCAGGTTTGTACACTTGTTTATAACATCGTTAAAAACTATTGGCGTCAACAAAATTGTGCGGTTTTTGATTATGTAATTTTAGTAAAACTTACAACCATGGATTCACGTTCCAAAAGTCTTTTGGAGATTCGTCCAGACATTCCACAGTCACACTTTAATAGCGAAATGGGTTCTGATGAACGTTTTCAGAACAAGACCCTTCGCCCCGTAATTAAATTGCAGAACTTTTTGCTGGTCGAGGCATTTAAGAATTACATCTATAAACATAAGGGTGTTTTTTATGATCTTAGTTTGGAGAAACGCCTTGCGTATATTGAGCGGGCCATACAGAAGGACATCAAATTCAGAAACTCCTTAAAAGGTATGGTCATAGGTCAATTTACCGTCGAGGAATATCAAGATTATATTCGGAATTCCTCTGCCCTGAACAAGAGGATGATGAATATGGTCACCGAAAGATTGAAGGACCAGGTACAATTGCTGGACAAGGAAGAAGTCCTTTTATAAAAGGGATTCTCCGTTCAAGTTGGTGGTCAAAATATCACTCATAAGGTCAAAATAGGGCCGAATCGCGCGAAAGGATTTATCCACTTCCTGGGCAAAAGAATCGGAAAGCACTTCTTTATCTGAAAAATTTCGGACAAAAATAAACTGCTTTTTCCGAATCAAATCGATATCGGGATGCTCCTTATCAAACCCTTTTGGAGCTGTTTTTACGGCATCACCCGCCAAATCACCCCAAATTTCCTTGAAGGATTTTTCATTGATTACCTCACGAAACTCCGAAGCATCCATTTCAAGCTCTTTTCGAATACGGAACAAATCTTCTTTATTGGGGTCCCAAAAGCCTGTGGCCAAAAAGGACCCACCTGGCATAATATGAATGTAGTAACCCCCTCTTAAATGGGCACCCAATCTTGAAAATGAAGCTGATAGATGCGTCTTATAGGGTGTTTTGTTCTTGGAAAAGCGAACGTCCCTATAAATTCGGAACATTTTCATTTTTTCAATTTCATCATGGTGGTTCAACCCATCTTTAATGGTTTCAAAAAAAGATTTTACGGCTTTCTCATGGGTCTTGAATGTGGGTTTATGCTGTTCAAACCAGTCTTTGTTGTTATTCTTGGAAAGTTCTTTTAAGAAGTCTAATACATCTTTTGAGATAGTGGAATTGCTCACAGTCTTATTTTGATAATATGTTATTTTTTATCTAAAGTTAGACTTTTATCGGGGAGCATGGTAAGGATTTTTCTAATTTTAAGACCATAAAGCACAGTATGGACAAGGAAAAGATAATTTCTGAGTTAAACAGGCATAAGAAACTGCCCTATCTTGACTTTAGATTAAAACAGGAAACCGAGGATTTTACCGATACACTTTTTTATACCCTTTTTGATGCCAACACGCCAGTTGCGGTAAATCTTGAAATGTTAGAGAATAAGTTCAACACCTTGCTGGACATGGCATGCTGGGAATTGGAACGACCCAGCAGTGAATTTTGGGACAGTTACGTAACCACCTTGCCCCAAATTTTGGAAAAGCTCAATTTAGATGCGGAGGCTATTCTTAATTGTGATCCGGCCTCGTTGTCCATCCAAGAAATCTATATGGCGTATCCTGGATTTTATGCCATTGCCATATATCGGTTGGCACATGAGCTTTATGTACAAGATGTCCCGCTGATTCCAAGGTTGATGACCGAATATGCGCACAGACAGACCGGTGTGGACATAAATCCTGGTGCCACTATTGGAAAATCATTCTTTATAGATCATGCTACGGGTGTGGTTATTGGTGAAACCGCCGTGATTCATGATAATGTGAAAATTTATCAAGGAGTTACCTTGGGCGCACTTTATGTGGCCAAGAATCTGCAAAAGACCAAAAGGCACCCTACCATAGAATCCAATGTTACCATTTATGCCAATGCTACAATTTTAGGAGGTGAAACTGTGATTGGCGAAAACTCAATTATTGGAGGAAATGCTTGGCTTACCTCTTCAGTACCTGCCAACTCAACCGTTTATCATTCTCCAGAAATCAAAATCAAGACAACGCCCAATGTCTAAAAGCATCCTTGACCTCATTGGAAACACCCCTATGGTGGAATCCAAAGTTTTAAATACTAACCCCAACGTAAAATTATTTTTTAAGCTGGAAGGAAATAATCCCGGAGGGAGTGTTAAAGACCGACCAGCCTATAACATGATCAAGAGCGGTTTGGAACGCGGTGATTTCACCAAAGATTCCAAATTAATTGAGGCCACCAGTGGCAATACAGGTATCGCTTTAGCCATGATTGCAGGTATATTCGGGTTGGACATAGAATTGGTCATGCCCGAAAATTCTACAAAGGAACGGGTGCAGACCATGCGTGCTTACGGTGCCAAAGTAACTTTGACTCCTTCTGATGTGGGAATTGAAGGTGCTAGGGATTATGCAGAGGCCAAAGTAAATGATGAAGGCTACATCATGCTGAATCAATTTGGCAACAACGACAATTGGATGGCCCATTATAAAACTACAGGGCCCGAAATATGGAAGGATACCCAAGGCGGAATCACCCATTTTGTATCCAGTATGGGAACCACGGGAACTATAATGGGAACATCAACCTATTTAAAGGAACAAGACCCATCGGTCCAGATTGTTGGGGTGCAACCTACAGATGAATCCCGTATTCCA
The DNA here is from genome assembly GCF_017313225.1 of Allomuricauda sp. CAU 1633. GTDB lineage: Bacteria > Bacteroidota > Bacteroidia > Flavobacteriales > Flavobacteriaceae > Flagellimonas. The sequence goes on from NZ_JAFLNE010000004.1 coordinate 251,176, forward strand.
GGTATTCGGAAATGGCCAGAGGAATATCTGCCCAAGATTTTTGACCGTAATAAGGTAGACCGCATTATGGAGGTCAGCGAGGAAGATGCCGTTAGTATGGCCAAGAAACTGGCCAAGGAAGAGGGTATTTTTGCGGGTATGAGCAGTGGCGGGGCCGCTACCGTTGCATTGCGACTTGCCGAAACCTTGGAAAGCGGAACAATCGTATCCATTGTTTGTGACCGAGGTGACCGTTACCTGTCTTCAGATTTATTTAATTAGGGATTATTCCAATTCCATTTTTATTCCATTCCAATAGGCTTCAAAATCACTTAGATTATTGTGACTCCCGTTGGGAATGGTATATATTTTTTTATCGGTATTTGGAATGGCATCAAACAATTTTTTTCCGGAAGCATAGGAAACCACCGTATCATCGGTACCGTGAAAAATACGAATGGGACTTTCCACCCCCTGAATAAATTTATGAGAAGGCATCTCATATTGGAGCAATTGTTTTAGTGGTAAGAAGGAAAATCGGTCTTTGGCAGCATCCAAAAGACTATAAAAAGGAGTTTCCAATATCAGCTTTTGGCACTGATTTTTAGAAGCCAACTGGGTTGCGATGCTTGCTCCAAGAGATCTTCCGTAGACAATAATGTCATTGGCTTTATATGTATCATTAAGATAGTTGTAGAAAAGTTGCGCATCTTGGTACAGGGCTTCTTCGCTGATTTTCCCGGTACTCTTCCCATAGCTGCGATAATCCATCACCAAAACATCGTACCCCAATTCTACAAATGGGAGTACAATCTCCCCCCATCGGGACAAATCCCCTGCATTACCATGGAAATACAGAATCACCCCTTTTGGGTCTGTAGCATGAAAATGGAGTGCATTTAAGTTGGCACCATCATCCGTTTTAAGGAAGATTTCGTCAAAATCAGCTTGGAAGGAATAGGTATAGTCCTGAGCTAATTTTGTGGGCAAAAAAATCAATCTTTCTTGAAAAAAGTACACCATGGCTGTAAGTAGAATCAAAAAAATCCCAAAAAAAGCACCAAAACGCTTAAGCTTTTGCATTTACGTGCTTTGAAGAATGTTTAACATTGATGCTGGATCCCTCTAGATTGACCTTGGTGGGCCTGCTGGTAACAATCTCTCCCAACATTTTGTGATAGGATTCAAAATTGTTCAGGTCTTTGTGCCCACCCCCTATTACGGTATACAGAGTGGTTAAACCTGGTTTGATTTTGGACAATTTTACACTGGTCTTATAGGGAATAAGCCGATCATCCGTTCCGTGAATGATATGGATGGGACAATTCACATACTTCAACCATTTGTACGTGGGCATGGGAAATTTGATCAACAAGGAAAGCGGCATAAACGGGATAAACTTCTTTGCGACTTTACTCAAGCTATAATACGGCGCATCCAAAATAAGCATTCGGGGGTTGTTCATGGAGGCCAACTTAGCCGCAAATCCCGAACCCATGGAACGTCCGTACAGGATGATATATTTTTCGGCCACTTGCTCTTTTATCTTATTGTACACCACCTGCATATCCCGCTTAATGGCTTTTTGGGTCCTTCGACCTGTACTTTTTCCAAAGCCTCGATAGTCCACCATGATTACATCGTAGCCATGGCGGGTAAAATCTACCGCAAACTTCCCCCACCCCTTAATACTCTTTGAGTTGCCCTTTAAATAAAAAACGACGCCCTTCGGGTCTTTTGATTTAAACCTAAGGCCATTGATCGTAGCACCGTCCCTAGTTTCAATACTATATTCCTCTATTTCCTGATTATCGTAATAAAATTGGAAGTCCTTGGACAACTTTTCAGGTTTGAACAGAAAGTAATCCTGGAGGTAATACAACAAAACGCTCAACACGATGTACACGCCGAGGACAATCCATACGATGTAAAGCCAATTTTGCATAGGAAAGGAATTTATCCAAAATACAAAAAATACGATTATCTAACCTTCACGATCTTATGAATCAAGCTGTTGAGTTTATTCGTAAGGAAAATTAGCGTCCAAGTCTCAAAAAAATGAAGTTTCACATCAGTTTTTTCGGATTATCCAACATTGTTGACGGGTCATCGATTTCTTTAAAATACTCCTTTAAAAACCCCGTTCTTTATGCTAAATAAAGTCCCCCAAATCCCTATTAGATATGAATACATTGTCTAAAATAATCACTTGGAAAAGGAATATCCTGGCTAGTTTAGGTGTTTTGTTCATCTTGATTGTTTTAAATTTTTACGGTGTTTACACCAACCAATTTTATTTCACTAAACCCGACAATTACATATTTCCCATACTTAGTTCGGTACACTTTCTTTATCTGTACGTGATATGGTTCAAAATTTCTGAAGAAGAACTTCCAGACCCAAAGATGCGGAACATTGAGTACGTACTATATGCAATTATGATTGTGTATTTTTTCAAAATATATGATAGCGCAATGGTACTCAACTCCATTGAAACCTACGGAGAACATATTATCCCTGCTTCTTTTAAGCCTATGGCCACGCTCATACTTGTCCTTTATAGTATATTGCCTATTCTGACGCTATATACATTTTGGCTTAGAAAACGATATGTTGGAGTGTACAATTTTGAAAACTACAACGACAATCTAAATATTTGGCAGTAGTTCCTAGCTGGGTTTAGAGTCCTCGGATGTAACTTCCATACAAATCTTTAAACTGAATCCCTTTCGTAAAGCGGTGTTTGCTCAACTTTTTATGAGCCACCAATCCCCAGAGCAATAACTCTTTCATAAAATAAGAATCCTCTTTTGAAATGGAAGGTTGATACTCCTTAATTAGATTATTTAGTGGCCTAACGGAATCGAGTTTGGTTTTGTAGTCTGAGTCAGAATCATCGTCTAAAAGGTCGAATCCTTCGCCATCGAAAAACCAGTTGACCAATTCATCGTATTCGGTTTCAGCTTCTTTGCGTTGAAGCTTATCGATTTTTGGAAAATAAGTTGGGAAAAGGGATTTTATGGCTTCCTCTATCAGAGTCTCGGCCACAAATCCAGCCCCTTCTTGTTCACCTTCGTAAACCAATTCAATTTTCCCGGTGATGGAAGGAATCACACCCATAAAATCACTTAATCGAACGGAAGTTTTTTTATCTCCAGAATGGATGGCTCTGCGCTCCGCTGTGCTCAAAAGATTCTCGAAAGCGGTAATGCTCATTCGCGCACTTACCCCACTCTTGGCATCTACATATTCGCTATTGCGAGCTTCAAAACTGATTTGTTCCAACACATCCATCGCAATCTCTGGGACATAGACATTGTCTGACTGTCTAGAATCCAGTTGGGCCTCTTGTTTGGTGATTTTCTTGGCTATTTCAATGCTTTCAGGATAATGGGTCAAGATTTGGGAACCGATTCTATCCTTAAGCGGTGTTACAATACTTCCTCGATTCGTATAATCTTCAGGATTTGCCGTAAATACAAATTGAAGGTCTAATGAAAGTCGCAGCTTAAATCCACGGATTTGAATGTCACCTTCCTGAAGAATATTGAACAAAGCCACTTGTATCCGGGCTTGGAGGTCTGGTAACTCATTGATCACAAAAATGCAACGGTTCGCACGCGGAATCATTCCAAAGTGAATTACCCGGTCATCTGCATACGAAAGTTTCAGGTTTGCGGCTTTGATGGGGTCCACGTCACCAATCAAATCGGCCACGGTAACATCTGGTGTAGCCAACTTTTCATAGAATCGTTCGTTTCTATGAATCCAATCTATTGGCGTTTTATCGCCTTTCTCCTTGATGAGTTCAGTTGCATATCGAGAAATCGGCTTCATTGGGTCATCATGCACTTCCGACCCTTCCACAATGGGCATCCATTCGTCCAAAAGTTGCACCATCAATCGGGCCAAACGGGTTTTGGCCTGTCCCCGTAACCCAAGAAGATTGATGTTGTGTCGGGAAAGAATGGCACGCTCCAATTCGGGTATCACCGAGTTTTCGTAACCCCAAACGCCTTCAAAGACTTCTTCACCGTTAGAAATTTTGTTGAGGAGATTTTCGCGGAGCTCGTCTTTGATACTTTTACTTTGATATCCTGTGGACCTTAATTCTCCTAAGGTCTTTATTTTGGTATGATCCAATTTCATATGATGGTTTATCCTTTAATTCTTCGTTTTCTGTTTTGCTCGTAATCTTCAAAAATCATCTCTCCCAATCCCTTCAATCCCGTATAAAAAGCTTTGCCTTTGTTGGCTTGGGTAAATTCACGCACAAACTGCATGAGATACGGGTCTTGGGCAATCATAAATGTGGTGATGGGAATATGCAACTTACGGGCTTGCTGGGCCATGGCGTAGCATTTTTCCACGATGTACTCATCCAAGCCTACACTGTTTTTATAATAGTCCCCATTAGGAAGCCGCAAGCAAGAGGGCTTACCATCGGTGATCATAAAGATTTGCTTGTTGGTATTTCGTTTTCTACGGAGCATGTCCATAGCCAATTGCAATCCGGCCACGGTATTGGTGTGGTATGGCCCGACTTTCAGATAGGGTAAATCCTTTATGGGAATGGGCCACGCATCGTTTCCAAAAACCAAAATTTCCAGCGTATCCTTCGGATAGCGTGTAGTAATGAGCTCCGCCAAGGCCATGGCCACTTTTTTGGCCGGAGTGATTCGGTCTTCACCGTATAATATCATACTGTGGCTGATATCAATCATCAGCACCGTGCTCATTTGCGCCTTATAATGCGTGTCTTCCACCACCAAATCGTCCTCATTCAAGGAAAAACTGTCCAAACCATGATTGACTTGGGCATTACGCAAACTTTCGGTCATGGAAATACTTTCTAGGGAATCCCCAAAACGATATTCCCTAAAATCCCCAGTGTGCTCATCGCCCCTGCCCGATTTTCCGGTACGATGATTTCCGGCTCCGCTTCGTTTCAATTTTCCAAAGATTTGGTCGAGAGCACGTTGGCGAAGCATTCGTTCTAGTTTAGCGGTAATGGAAAGATTTCCTGGGCCCCTGCCCTCTTCATCACCTTCCTCACCTTCACCCGCTTCGCGGTCGTCCATATCAAACTCTTCGCGAATGAAACCTTTCGCTTTCAAATCTTCGATAAAATCGTCGATGGTATAGTCCTCATCGGTAAGTTCGTATTCCTTGTCCAGCTCACGGAGCCAGTCCAAAGCTTCCTCAACATCGCCTGAAGTATGTGTAATGAGTTCTTGAAAAATCTCAAAGAGTTTTTCAAACGGAGTTTGATCTGGGGCTTCGTAGGTAGTAAAACGAAACCCTTTTCTTGTATTCATAGCCATTACATAAAATTACGGTATTTCCGTGTAACGACTAGGCCTTTAAAAAAAACTTAACGCTCTTGTTCAATGGCGTTTTTGCAGCACTTGGGCGATATCATCTAATTTATATCCCTTTGCTTGTAGCAAAATGAGATAGTGAAAGAGCAAATCAGCACTTTCGTTCAAAAAGAGGCCCTCGTTGTCATCTTTGGCTTCAATAACGGTCTCCACGGCTTCCTCGCCCACTTTTTGCGCAATTTTATTAATGCCTTTTCGGAACAAGGAGGCCACATAGCTGTCTGGATTTTCTGGATCGTTTTTTCGGGAAGTAATGATGTCCTCTAAATCGGATAGAAACCCATAGCCTTGAACATTTTCTTGGGCCCAGCAGGTATCGGTTCCTTTGTGACAGGTGGGTCCAACAGGGTTTACGGTAACTAAAAGTGTGTCGTTGTCGCAATCTATTTTAATATCAACCAAGTTCAAAAAATTACCGCTCTCTTCTCCTTTAGTCCATAATCGTTGTTTAGTACGACTAAAAAAAGTGACCTTTTTGGTTTCTTTGGTAACATCCAACGCCTCTTGGTTCATATAACCCAGCATCAAAACATTTTTGGTCTGTGCATCTTGGATGATGACAGGAACCAGTCCGTCTGGATTTTTGTTGAAATCTATTTTCATATCCTAAATTCTAACAGGAATTCCTTCTCCCTTTAGTTCGTTCTTTAAATCTATTATCTCAATTTCCTTAAAATGAAAAACGCTAGCAGCTAGAGCAGCGTCCGCTTTTCCATCTTTGAAGGTATCCGTAAAATGTGAAACAGTACCCGCTCCTCCTGAGGCAATCACGGGAATGTTTACCAGTTCTGACAATTGTGCCAATGCTACGTTGGCAAAACCGTTTTTGGTGCCGTCGTGGTCCATGGATGTGAACAGTATCTCTCCAGCACCGCGTTCTTCCACTTCTTTGGCCCATTGGAACAATTCAATTTCCGTGGGAACCTTGCCCCCGACCAAATGGACTTTCCAGTTGCCATCAATCTGTTTGGCATCAATGGCAACTACAATACACTGGGAACCAAATTTAGCCACCAATTCATTGATGAGTGCTGGTCGTTTCACCGCGGAAGAATTGATGGAAACTTTATCAGCCCCATTTTTTAATAGAATGTCCACGTCTTCAACCGAAGATATACCACCACCCACGGTAAAAGGAATATTGATGGTTTCTGCGACATGATACACCAATTCGGCCAAGGTCTTCCGTTTTTCCTCCGTGGCAGAAATATCCAAAAAGACCAATTCGTCAGCACCTTCTTTTGCATAGATGGCAGCAAGTTCAACGGGGTCACCGGCGTCTCTGAGGTCAACAAAATTGACTCCTTTTACGGTTCTTCCGTCTTTGATGTCCAAGCAAGGTATGATTCGTTTTGTGAGCATATTTTCTTCTCGTCACCCTGAACTTGTTTCAGGGTCACATTATTTAATAGTCCAATGTTTCTATGGTTGGATTTTGTTCTTTAATCAAGTTGACTTTCCATTCATGATGCCAGTTTTTCAATTGTTTTTCTCTAGCAATGGCTTGGTTGATATCTGTAAAAGTTTCAAAATATACCAAATCTATAAGATTGTACTTTTTGGTGAATTTTGAACCCTTACCTTCTTCATGCTCTGCCATTCTTTTTGACAAATTGGATGTAACTCCAATATAAAATGTTGTTCTGTACTTGTTGGTCATTATGTATACAAAACTTTGTTTCATCAATATGTGTGATTCCGAAACGAGTTCGGAATGACGTCGTTATTCATTTTTTGCATTAAGATTCACACCATCATAAAAGCCTAAATCTTGATTGTTCAATAGTTTTGTCCAAAGTGCGATTTGACCCGTATGGTAGGATAGGTGCTCCGTAACATGGATGATGTTTCCTGCGCCTGAAAAATGAAAACCCTGTACCGACCTTTTTCGCAACAACTCTTCCAAAGGAGCCTCGTAAAAAGCCCTTTTGGCCTCATCAATGGTATCACTGAGCTTTTGAATCAATTCGTCTTTAGAATACCCAGAGGTGGTGGAGAATTCCTCATCACGTTTGCGGCTGTCCTCCAAGTTTTGAATGGAAGCAATTCCATATTGGGTAATGTTGCCGCATAAGTGCAATATCAAATTCCCAATACTGTTCGCTGATTCATTGGGCTTCTGCCAAATGGCCTTTTCTGGGAGCTGGTCCAGGCAGATTTTAATCATGCGAAGACTTTCGTTCATGCGATAACCTGCATTCCAAACCAATTCTTCCTGAAGTTGTTTGTCCTTATCCATTTTCAAGAATGTAGTGTTCCAATTGTTTTAAACTGATTCTGTTCTCATAAATGGCCTTACCAATTATGGTACCCTCACACCCTATTTCGGCGAGTTTGGGGAGTTCATCATAAGTGGAAATGCCTCCACTGGCAATCAACTTTAGCCCTATAGTCTCAACATCCTCTACCCCACTTCCCGTAACCAAGGTCTCATGTTTCATGGTTTTGGAGAGAATTTTTTTATAAAGCTCGAAAGAAGGCCCCTCCAACATCCCATCTTTGCTGATATCCGTGCAAATTACATATTGGATACCTTTCTTCTGGTAGGATTGGATAAAAGGAACCAACTCTTGATTGGATTCTTCCTGCCAACCAGATACGGCCACTTTCTCATTTTGAGCATCTGCTCCCAGAATAATTTTACTGGAACCGTAAGTTTCTAACCAACCTAAAAAGGTTTCTTGATCCTTCACGGCAATGCTTCCCCCCGTAATCTGATTGGCACCACTTTCAAATGCAATATGAAGATCTTCATCGGACTTTAATCCACCGCCAAAGTCAATTTTCAAGTCAGTCTGGGATGCAAGGGTTTCTAAAACCTTATGGTTGATAATATGCTTGGATTTAGCACCATCTAAATCCACTACGTGCAAATATTGAATGCCATGCGCCTCAAATTCCTTGGCAACCTCCAACGGATTTTCATTGTATATTTTTTTGGTGCCATAATCCCCTTTGGAAAGGCGAACACATTTTCCTTCAATAATATCTATGGCAGGTATCAATCTCATGTCAATCGTATTTTGCCTTGTCCAAGGCCATCCACATTTCAGAATCCCCAACTTTTGAAAAACCTAGAGGTGCATACAATCCATGCGCATCTTTGGTTTTCAAAGCCACCGTAAAAACATTTTTAATGTCTGGATGCTCCAAAATGTGTTTTACCAGCATTTTTCCCAATCCTTTTCCTTTGTAGGGTTCAAAAACCAGAACATCCATTAGGTAGGCAAAAACTACTTTGTCTGTCAGTACCCTTGCGAAACCAATTTGCTCACCATTTTGGGTATACAATCCAAAGCACAAACAACTTTCAATGGTTGTTGTGGTCAATTCCAACGTACGATACCCACCCCAATAGGTGCTTTTGACCTGTTGGTGGATTTTTGGGATATCCAATTTGTCCTTATCAGTTGAAATGTAATATTCCATCAAATGACTGTTAAAAAATTCTTTAGTATTTCACTTCCTACATCGCTGCTTTTCTCAGGGTGAAACTGCACTCCGTAAAAATTATCTTTTTGCAATGCAGCACTGTAGGCCAATCCATAATCCGAGCTTGCGATCGTTTCTGGGTCTAGGGGCGCATAGAAACTATGCACCAAATAAATATAGGATTTGTCTGGAATTCCCTTGAACAAGTCCGTTTTTAGATTGGTGATTTGGTTCCATCCTATTTGCGGTACTTTTACGGTTCTTGGAAATTTTACCACATCCATATCAAAAATATTGAGTCCTTTAGTATTTCCTTCTTCGGATGACCTACACATTAATTGCATGCCCAGGCAAATTCCCAACACCGGTTGTTTTAACTGGGGAATGATTTTATCCAAACCACTGGCCCTTAATTTTGCCATGGCAGAACTGGCCTCCCCTACACCGGGAAAAATGACCTTGTCGGCGTTCTGGATTTCCGCAACATCATGACTTAAAACTGCTTCAAAGCCCAACCGTTTGATGGCAAATTTTATGCTTTGGATATTCCCTGCACCGTAATCGATTATGACTATCTTCATTTACAACATTCCTTTCGTTGAGGGCAACACCATTTTCTCCGCGTCCCGTTTTACTGCCATTTTAATGGATTTGGCAAAGGCCTTAAATATGGCCTCGATTTTATGGTGTTCGTTGTTGCCTTCGGCTTTAATATTTAAATTGGCTTTGGCACCATCTGTAAACGACTTGAAGAAATGCAAGAACATCTCCGTTGGCATCTCCCCTATTTTTTCACGTTTGAAATCGGCATCCCAAACGAGCCAATTTCGTCCACCAAAATCAATGGCCACTTGTACCAGACAATCATCCATGGGCAAACAGAAACCATAGCGTTCAATACCAAGTTTGTTGCCTAGCGCTTTTGAGAAAACTTCTCCCAATGCAATGGCGGTATCCTCAATGGTGTGGTGCTCATCCACTTCCAAATCGCCATCTACTTTTATAGTTAAATCCATTTGACCATGACGTGCCAACTGGTCCAACATATGGTCAAAAAAGGCCAGACCTGTTTGTATGTCGCTTTTGCCAGTCCCGTCCAAATTCAACTTGATTTGAATGTCGGTCTCATTGGTTTTTCTGGATATCTCAGCGATTCGATTCTCTAGCTTCAAAAACTCATAAATTTTCTCCCAATCGTTGCTTTCCAAAGCGATATAGCCATCCAATTCGTCACGCTTCACTGTGATTTCTCCAGTTCCCAAATGGGTTTCATCGTTGATGAAGATACCTTTGGCTCCCAAATTTTTGGCCAACTCCACATCTGTAAGACGGTCACCTATCACAAAGGATTTTTCTAAATCATATTCCTCGAAAAAGTAAGAAGTAAGCAATCCGGTTCCCGGTTTGCGAGTATCAGCATTATCTTTTGGAAATGTTCTATCGATAAAGACTTGATCAAAAACAACCCCTTCATTTTCAAAGGACTTCAGGATAAAGTTATGCACGGGCCAGAAGGTTTCCTCCGGGAAAATATCAGTGCCCAAACCATCTTGATTGGTAATCATGACCAACTCATAATCCAACTCCTTCGCGATTTTCCCTAAATAGGTGAAGACTTTTGGATAAAATGAAATCTTATCAAATGCATCTATCTGCTCATCTGACGTTTCCTTGATGATGGTCCCATCTCGGTCAATAAAAAGTACTTTCTTGCCCATTATCCCAATTGTTTTAAAATGGCGATTAGTTTTTTATTTTCTGTTGGAGTTCCCACAGTAAACCTGAGGGTATTTTCGCAAAGTGGTTGGGTACTTCGGTTTCGAACCACCACATGTTGCTCCAATAATTCTTGATATCGTTTGTCGGCATCATCCACTTTGGCCAAAACAAAATTAGCGTCTGTAGGATAAATTTCCTGAACGAATTCAACTTGTTTCATAGCCTCAATTAACTCATCCCGTTCCTTTAAAATTTGCACCACCTCTTTTTCAACCACATCTTGATTCATTACTCGTTTCAGTGCTTGTTGTTGGGTAAGCTGATTCACATTGTAGGGTGGCTTGATTTTATTCAAGATGGTAATGATTTCTTCGGACGCGTAACAAATTCCCAATCGAATCCCTGCCATTCCATACGCTTTGGATAGAGTTTGGGTGACAATCAGATTCGGATATTTCTTCAATTCTGACAACCAACTCTCTTGTTCTGAAAAATCAATATAGGCCTCATCAATAACCACTAGACCATTAAAATGTTCCAATAATTCCTCTACTTTTTCTCTAGAAAAAGCATTTCCCGTAGGATTGTTGGGTGAACAGATTAAGAGCAACTTCGTGTTTTCATCAACTGTTCTCAAAATTTCAAGAACATTGGGCTCAAAATCCGAAGTCAACAATACTTCCCTGTTTTCCACTGCATTGATTCCAGACAACACTTTATACATTCCATAAGTAGGTGGCAAGGTTATGATATTGTCCTGGTTCGGTTCGCAGAAAGCCCTGAAAATAAGATCGAGGACTTCATCGCTCCCATTACCGAGCAGCATGTTTGCCTCAGAAACCCCTTTCTGTTCCGCCAATAGCGATTTTAAGCTTCGTTGATACGGGTCTGGGTAACGATTCACCCCATTTTCAAACGGATTTTCATTCGCATCCAAAAATAGCATCTCAGAACCATCAGATACGTATTCGTCTCGAGCAGAGGAATAGGGTTTCAATTTGCTTACCGATTCCCTTACAATTGTATTTATGTTGAAAATCTTCGTCATTTCAAACTATTTAATCGAAGCGTTACGGCGTTTTTGTGTGCCTGCAAGCCTTCCGCTTCCGCCATTAATTCAATGGCACTCCCAATTTTGCTCATTCCCTCTTCGGATATTTTTTGAAAAGTCATACTCTTCATAAAACTATCCAAATTTACTCCGCTATATTGCTTGGCATAGCCATTGGTGGGCAGCGTATGATTGGTTCCTGAGGCATAATCACCAGCACTTTCGGGTGTGTAATTGCCAATAAAAACCGACCCTGCATTTTGTATTCTGTTGAGATAAAAACTCTCATTTTCCATACAAACAATAAAATGTTCAGGACCATACTCGTTGATAAGGTCAATGGCCATTTCATCATTCTCCACCAAAATCAATTTACTATTGGCGATGGATTTTTCGGCAATTTCCTTTCGAGGTAAAACGCTAAGCTGTTCTTCAATTTCCTTTTCAACAGCATCTATTAATTTTTCAGAGGTGGAAACCAAAATAACCTGACTGTCCGTACCATGCTCTGCCTGACTCAATAAATCTGAAGCCACAAAAGCAGGATTGGCCGTGTCATCTGCTACCACCAAAAGTTCACTTGGGCCAGCAGGCATATCGATAGCAACATTGTGTTTGGTGGCCAATTGTTTTGCCACAGTGACATATTGATTTCCTGGACCGAATATTTTGTACACTTTTGGGATGCTTTCGGTTCCAAAAGTCATGGCAGCTATGGCTTGAATGCCCCCAACCTTAAAAATTTGGGTTACTCCGCACAAATTGGCCGCATACAAAATGGTTGGATTTACTTCCCCATCTTTGCAAGGGGGCGTACACAAAACAATTTCTTGACAACCGGCAATTTTAGCAGGAACGGCCAGCATCAAAATGGTGGAAAACAAAGGTGCGGTTCCCCCAGGGATATACAAACCCACTTTTTGAATGGGCCTTTTCTCCTGCCAACACTGAACCCCAGGCATCGTTTCTACTTCGACCCTGCTGGTCTTTTGCGCAGCATGAAATGTTTCAATATTGGCTTTGGCCAAGGCAATGGCCTCTTTCAACTCCTCGGGAACTAATTCAGAGGCTTTCTTGATTTCATTGGCACTTACCAAAAGCGAATTTAGTTTGGCTTTGTCAAATTGCTCCGTATATTTTTGGACAATGGCATCCCCCCCGCTTTTCACTTCTTCAAAAATGGTGTTTACGGTTTGTTCGATGTCCGACACGGTTTGGGTGGGACGTTGTAACAAGCTTTGCCAACTATCTCTGCCTGGGCGAATTATTTTATTCATTTTTTAAGCCTTTTAATCATGTGGTATCCTACGGGTTCATAACCATGGGATTCCCAAAACCGCTTTCCACCTTCATTTTTGACATAACAGTTGACCTCGGTGGTATCACATCCAATTTCCTCGGCATAATTCATTAGAAATTGCATCATGAGCTTACCAATTCCCTTGCCTTGGTATTTTGGGTCAATAATGACATTGTCAGGTTCCACATGTCTACCTGAATAGAGCTTATTGAGCAACCAAACCCCACATATTCCAATCAATTGTTCGCCATCGTATACCCCAATACATTTATATCCCAGGGGAATCATCTCAACCAATCGACTTTCCAATGTTTCCATGGAAATTCTTTCGCTGTTGAGCACATAGGCCAATGGCAATATGCTCTTCAAGTTTTCAACGGGAATCCATCTTATGGTAAATTGTGTTTCCATACCCCGATTTTTACATAACCATTTTTTCAATAGGACACACCAAAATGCCTTCGGCACCGGCTTTTTTCAAGGCATCGATAACTTCCCAAAAGGTATCGCGCTTAATGACAGAATGAACAGAACTCCAGCCTTCCTCGGCCAAGGGCAACACAGTGGGACTTCGCATACCGGGCAGGATGGAAATAATTTCATCCAATTTATCGTTCGGCGCGTTCAAAAGCACGTACTTGTTCTGCCTGGCCTGAAGTACGGATTGTATTCTGAACTGCATTTTCCTCAGGATTTCCTTTCGCTCTTCTGAAATCAATGGAGATACCGCCAAAACTGCTTCACTTTTCAAAATAACTTCGACCTCTTTTAAGTTGTTTTTGAACAGCGTACTTCCGCTGGAAACAATATCGCAGATACCATCGGCCAAACCAATATTGGGAGCAATTTCCACAGAACCATTAATGATGTGCAAATCAGCGGTTACCCCCTTTGATTTCAGGTACTCCAAAACCGTATTGGGATACGATGTAGCAATTTTCTTTCCTTCAAAATCCTGAACTGAATTATACTTCGTGGTTTTTGGCACTGCCAAAGAAACTTTGCATTTTGAAAAATTCAATTTCTCCGCTATGGAAATGTCCTGACCTTTTTCAATAAGTACGTTCTCCCCAATTATGGCAATGTCCACTACGCCATCCCGCAAGTATTGCGGGATGTCTCCATTTCGCAAATAGAACACTTCCAAGGGAAAATTACTGGAAATGGCCTTTAGCTGGTCTTTTCCATTGTCTATGGAAATACCACAGTCCTTTAAAATTTTGAGCGAATCTTCGTTTAAGCGGCCGCTTTTTTGGACCGCAATTCTAATTTTTGTCATTTTTCAATCTTTTTTACGAAAAATCAAATAGGCACAAAAAATAAACCCGTTTGATTTCTCAAACGGGTTAGAATATATCTTGATATACAACAATACATTTCTATCTCGCTTGAGGGCAAGTATAAAAATGGTGATGATGTACGTTTTTATTTCTCATTTCACTCCAAAAGTAGAATATATTTTTTTATCAAAAAAGCCTTATTTAGTTATTTCCCAAAATTAATGGCAATCCGTCATCCCCAGAACCTACAACAACGATTTTTGCATTGGGAGATTCTGAAAGCTTCAATGTGGCATCAATACCCTTGTCTTGAAGGATTTTATCCGTTAAGGAGGCGCTGAGAATTCGATTCGCGTCTGCTTTACCTTGTGCTTCAATACGTACTTTTTCGGCTTCTTTCTCAGCCGTGACCAGTCGAAACTCGTATTCCAACGATTCTTGTTCTTGCCGCAATTTACGTTCAATAGCATCCTTGATGGTTGGCGGCAGGGTTACATCCCTCACCAAAACTTCATTCAACTGAATGTACTGGTCATCCACAATTTTTTGGGTCTCCTCAAAGATTTCTTGCTGAATGGCATCTCGCTTACTGGAATATAACTGCTCTGGGGTATATCGCCCAACTACACTACGTGCCGCAGACCGGATTGCGGGAAGCAAAACACGTTCAATGTATTGTTCACTTTTCTCTTGGTGCAATTTACCAAGCTGGTCGTATTTGGGTTGGAACCAAACGGAAGCTTCCAATTTAATATCTAATCCATTGGATGAAAGTACGTTCATTTTTTCCAATCGCTCTTGTTGCCGTACTTCGTAAATGTATACGCGGTTCCAAGGCGCCACCAAATGAAAACCTTCCCCCAAAGGTGGTTCTTCAGTGACTACACCTCCTCCGAAATATTTATATAAAACGCCAGCTTCTCCCGAACCTATGGTTACGGTTGACCTAGACATAAATATGATTAGAATGATGATGCCCGCAATAGCAGGCAATGCAATTTTTGGTAATCTGTCCATATATATAGTTTATATTAATCCGTTATATTTTCTGATGAACCATTCCGCGGCAAGAGTCAGAACAATCAGTCCCAATAAAATACGGAAATCTATTAAAGATACAACATTTTGACGGCTCTTTTGAACTGGGAGATAACGCTGCGAAGTAGATAGATTGCTAATCAAAGAATCCATTTGGTTTGGATAATACATTTCCCCATTTGTTTTGTCCGCGAGCCGTTGTAATTTTGAATAGTTTGAAGAGATAAGTTGTTTTTCCGGATTGAAATCCAAAATTTTGAAGGACCCCGAACGTTTCAGATTGTCTCCCTCAACGGTTACTGTAAATTGATACTCTCCTGCCTCTAGGTCACTCAAGTCCACTTCATAGAAATTACCTTTGAGCAACATGGGCGATTCACGATTGAAACTGCTGTTGTTGCTTTGGATGGCAATTGAAATGGTGGAACCAGAATCAAACTGGTAGCTTTCATCAAAATACGTCGCACGGATTAGAGCCATGCTAGCATTGTCATAGACCAGCTCAAAATCCAATTCCAAACGGCTCCGTTGGTCACTACTGCCCAAGTACACCATGAGATTACCCATGAGTTCGTCAAAATTGCTGAAAGATTCCGTGTTGCGGTAGGTCTGCGCCCTCCACCTCCACATATTTTCACCAAACAGGGCGGCTTCCCGTTGCTTTCCCTCCGTTATGATAGCAAAGAGCGGCTGGTCTAACTCCACACCTTTAATCTGTTGGTAAAGTAGGGTTTCTCCATTTTTTAGTAGGTCGATGTTCCCTAAATTTCCCTTTAGCGGTGGAAAATTATCCACATTAAAATTGCCAAGACCAAAGGTGCCGAAAGCGTTGTTCAGAATCGGAAGTATATCTTCAGACTGATTGATGTTCTCCTTCACAAAACTTTGCTGGGTCCGATTCAGAAAATTCCAATCCGTTTTGGAGCCGGTGATGGTGAAAATACTTTTACCTGAATTGGCTACATAATCATAAACCCCTCTGAAATTTCGGGTGGGTTGATAGAGAATCAGAATGTCCGCGTCCTCTAAACTATTAGCCGAAGTATTTGGTTTTATGACGCTTACGGAACGCTGCTCATTGGACTCGATGGACTTTTTCAATGCGCCAATATCTGGGTGAAGGATATCCGAAACAATTGTCACATTGGTTTTTTCGTCAATGACCTCAATGGCAGTTTCTTTACTGTTATTGGCCCGATTTTTCTCATTATCTAAACCTTCAATCTCAATCTTTAGGGTCTTTACCCCTACACTTTTAGCTTCAATTAGGGTATTAAGGGTTTGGCTGTTTTTTGATGCGTCAAAATTTAAGCGTTGTTGATGCACACGGGTTCCATCCAAAGAAATGGAAACTGTTTTGGAAACAGGACGCGAACCCCGATACAAGATAGTGGTCTCCACGGGAAATTGATTGCGCAGAAAGGCATAAGTATTGATGTTGACCAATCCTACCGAAATATCTTCATACGCGGTGGTGTCTCCAACTACTACTGGATTTACAGATAAGTTTGCTCCAAGATTTATATATTCATAATCTCTGCCAAGGGTCTGATTTCCATCAGAAATTAAGATTACGGCATTGGTGCCGTTCACAAAAATCTCATCGGTGGTGGACAGTGCATTGGAAATATCCGTATTCCTTTGGTTAAAATGAAGTGAATCTGTTGCTTGCAAATTGGTTCCGAAGGCATATTGATGCATGGAAAACCGCTCGCTTAAGTCTTCATTGGTGGTCAACTGATTTACCAATTGGGATATTGAAGTTTCCGCTTGAGCATCTTCCATGGAAGAAGAATCATCTACCAAAACAATCAAATTGGCCTTTTCCAAAAAATAGTCCCGATTGATAAATTTTGGGTTTATCAACAACAGAAGTGCACAAAACAAGGTGATGAACCGCAAAGCAGCCAGCACGATTTTAAGTGAACCCTTTCTGGAATTTTTATAGAAATACTGATAAAATACAACAGTGAGCGCGGTAATCGCTGCAAGAATAATAAGGAGTACCGTGCTGAAATCCATCCACTGCTAAGTTAACATACCACCGTCCACGTTGAGCACTTGTCCGGTAACATAATCCGATAGGTCTGAAGCCAAATACAAGCACGCATTGGCTACATCTTCAGGGCTTCCCCCTCTTTTTAATGGAATGGCATCTCGCCAACCCTGAACGGTTTTTTCATCCAATTTATCCGTCATTTCGGTTTCAATAAAACCAGGAGCAATGGCATTGCAACGAATATTTCGCGAGCCCAATTCCAAGGCAACGGATTTGGTAAAGCCAATCATTCCAGCCTTGGATGCAGCATAGTTGGTCTGCCCTGCATTGCCTTTTACCCCAACAACACTACTCATATTGATGATAGAACCTTTGCGCTGTTTCAACATGGTGCGCTGAACGGCTTTGGTCATATTAAAAACGGATTTCAGATTGATTTCGATAACGGTATCAAAATCTTCTTCGCCCATTCGCATCAACAAATTGTCTTTGGTGATTCCTGCATTGTTGATCAACACATCGATTCTTCCTTCAAAATCTTCTAAAACCTGGGACACTAACTTTTCAGCCTCGTCATAACTGGCCGCATTGCTTTTGTAGGCTTTGGCTGTTACGCCCATGGCTGTCAATTCCTTTTCCAGTTCCAAAGCAGGAGCTTCACTGGAGCTATAGGTAAATGCCACATTAGCACCGTGTTTTGCGAAAACCTCAGCAATTCCTTTGCCTATTCCCCTACTTGCTCCTGTTATGATTACGTTTTTGCCTTCCAAAAGTTTCATATATGATGTGTTTGAATGGTTATCAACCAAATATAGTTGTTGTTTTATGTTTTTAAAGAAAAAAATCCCGCATAAAACGGGATTTAGAATAGTTTTAACGGTTGGTTATCCAACCACTTCTTTCACTTTTACGCCAATTTCAGCAGGTGAATCCACTACGTGGATACCACATTCGCGCATGATTCGTTTTTTAGCTTGGGCTGTGTCGTCGCTGCCACCAACAATGGCTCCAGCGTGACCCATGGTACGTCCTGCAGGGGCAGTCTCACCAGCAATAAATCCTACGATAGGTTTTTTACTGCCACTTTCTTTATACCATTTTGCAGCATCGGCCTCTAATTGACCTCCAATTTCACCGATCATTACAACACATTCCGTTTCTGGGTCATTAATCAATAATTGAACGGCCTGTTTGGTAGTGGTTCCGATGATAGGGTCCCCACCAATACCGATAGCAGTGGTGATACCCAATCCCTGACGAACCACTTGGTCAGCAGCTTCATAGGTCAGTGTTCCTGATTTGGATACAATCCCTACATGTCCTTTTTTAAAGACAAAACCAGGCATAATACCCACTTTGGCCTCTTCTGGGGTGATGACACCGGGGCAGTTTGGACCTACCAATGTGCAATCTTTTTCTTTAATATAGTCGTTGGCTTTCACCATGTCGGCAACGGGAATCCCCTCCGTAATTGTGATGATGACCTTGATTCCAGCATCAGCCGCCTCCATAATAGCATCCGCAGCAAACGCAGGTGGCACAAAAATAATCGTGGTGTCCGCACCAACTTCTTTTACCGCTTCCGCAACGGTATTGAAAACGGGTTTTCCCAAATGCTCTTGACCACCTTTGCCGGGCGTGACCCCACCAACTACATTGGTTCCGTATTCAATCATTTGCTCGGCGTGAAAGGTTCCTTCACTACCAGTAAAACCTTGTACAATTATCTTTGAATCTTTGTTTACTAAGACGCTCATATATTTAACTTAATTAGGTGCAAAAATAAACTTTGCAAGGGGTTTTGTCTATTGATTTTTTAATTCTTTTTCAATTTTTCAAGGATTTCCGGAATCTTTTTCACATGTGCCATCTGCTTCAGCTTTTCCCTAGCTTCCTCGGCGGGGCTTCCAAAGTAGGTAGTGTGGCCTTCCAAAGACTTGGCTACACCGGATTGGGCCAGTATTACTGCTTTTGTCCCTATGGTGGCACCACTGGTAATTCCAACTTGTCCCCACATGGTAACTTCATCCTCAACCACCACACAACCTGCAATACCCGCATGGGATGCGATCAAACATTTTTTTCCGATTATGGTATCGTGCCCTACTTGAATCTGATTGTCCAACTTGGAACCTTCCTTGATTGTTGTATCACCCGTAACACCTCGGTCAATAGTACATGATGCTCCAATGTCGACATTATCCTCAATCACCACTCTACCTCCTGAAAGGAGTTTATCAAATCCTTCAGGCCGGTTTTTATAATAAAAGGCATCTGCCCCAAGTACGGTGCCTGCATGGATAGTAATATTATTGCCAAGGATACAATTATCGTAAATAGTTACATTGGGGTGAATTACACAATTTTTTCCAATCTTCACATGATTCCCTATAAAAACGTTGGGCTGAATAATAGTACCTTCTCCTATTTCAGCAGTATCCGAAATAGATGCACTCGCACTTTGGAAAGGTTTGAAATGCTTGGTCAACTTATTGAAATCCCGAAAAGGATCATCGGAAATCAACAAGGCCTTTCCTTCTGGACAATCCACTTTTTTATTGATGAGCACCACGGACGCTTTGGATTGAAGGGCTTTATCATAATATTTGGGATGGTCCACAAATACAATATCGCCCTCTTCCACTACGTGGATTTCATTCATACCAAATACAGGGAATACATCCTCCCCAACGTATTCAGATTGAATAATCTCTGAAATCTCTTTTAAAGTGTGGACCTTAGGAAATTTCATTTTCCCTATTCTTTTGCGCGTTCCATGTAGGCACCTTTCTCCGTATCAATCTTGATTTTGTCTCCTTCATTGATAAACAAAGGCACATTGATTCGGGCACCGGTCTCCACGGTAGCAGGTTTTGTAGCGTTGGTGGCGGTATTTCCCTTAACGCCCGGTTCGGTGTGAGTTACTTCCAAAACAACGCTGGCTGGCATTTCAACCGAAAGAGGCATATTGTCCTCTGCGTTGAAAATGATAGTCACCACTTCACCTTCCTTCAATAAATCAGGAGCATCCAAATTATCTTTCGGCAATGCTATTTGGTTGTAATCTTCCGTGTTCATGAAATGGAAGGTATCACCTTCTGGATACAAATATTGGTATGAACGGGTTTCAACACGAACATCCTCAATTTTATGACCTGCCGAGAAGGTATTGTCGATTACCTTACCCGTAGTTACGCTTTTTAATTTGGTGCGGACAAAGGCTGGACCTTTTCCCGGTTTTACGTGAAGAAACTCCACAATTTTAAAAATGTCGTGGTTGTATCGAATGCACAACCCTTTTCGTATATCAGACGTGCTTGCCATATATTTAATTTGAACTAAAATAACCTTTCATGATTCCTCGTTGCGAATCGCGGATGAACTGAAGTATCTCATCGCGTTCTGGAGTAGCTTCCATTTCAGCTTCAATGATGGATGCCGCTTGGGAATTGTTATAATTTTGTTGGTATAGAATTCTGTAGATATTTTGAATCTCCCTGATTTTGTCCGCCTCAAATCCTCTTCTACGCAAACCAATAGAGTTGATTCCAACATAGGAAAGCGGCTCTCGGGCTGCCTTTACAAATGGGGGAACATCTTTACGAACTAAAGAACCTCCGGTAACAAAAGCATGATTTCCAATAGAAACAAATTGGTGTACGGCTACCATTCCTGCCAAAACCACATTTTGACCGATAGTAACATGGCCAGCAAGTGTGGAATTGTTGCTGAAAATACAGCCATCTCCAACTACACAATCGTGGGCTACGTGACAGTAGGCCATGATCAAACAGTTGTTGCCAATTACGGTTTTCATTCGGTCTGAAGTACCTTTATTAATGGTGGCACACTCCCTAATGGTGGTGTTGTCACCAATTTGAACGGTAGTATCTTCCCCTTGATATTTTAAATCCTGTGGCATGGCCGATATAATGGCGCCAGGAAAAATATTGCAGTTTTTTCCAATGCGTGCACCTTCCATGATGGTGACATTGGACCCAATCCAAGTGCCTTCGCCAATAGTCACATTGTTGTGAATGGTGGTAAAGGGCTCAATCACCACATTTTTGGCGATTTTGGCTCCAGGGTGTACGTATGCTAAGGGCTGGTTCATTCCGAATCGGTGTTTTTGGTTTTAACAATCTGCGCCATCAATTCCGCTTCTGAAACCAACTTGCCATTAGCGTAGGCATAGGCCTGCATGTGGCAAATTCCCCTTCGGATGGGTGAAATCAAATCGCATTTAAAAATTAAAGTATCGCCGGGAACTACTTGCTGTTTGAACTTTACATTATCAATCTTCATAAAGAAGGTCAAGTAGTTTTCTGGGTCTGGAACGGTGCTCAGCACCAAAATACCTCCCGTCTGCGCCATGGCCTCCACTTGCAGGACCCCAGGCATTACTGGTGCTCCAGGGAAATGCCCAACAAAAAAGGGTTCGTTCATGGTCACATTTTTTACACCGACCACATGGGTATCTGAAAGCTCCAAGATTTTATCCACCAATAAAAACGGTGACCTGTGTGGTAACATGTTCATGATCTGTGTGACATCCATCAAAGGAGTTTGGTGCAGGTCATACGTGGGAACCTTGTTGCGCTTTTCTATCTTAATGATTTTGGACAACTTTTTGGCAAACTGGGTATTTACAAAATGTCCAGGTTTGTTGGCAATGACTTTTCCACGAATCCGAGTACCGGCCAAGGCCAAGTCCCCTACTACATCCAACAATTTATGTCTGGCCGCTTCATTGGGGTAATGAAGGGTAAGGTTGTCCAATATGCCATTGGGTTTTACAGAAAGCTTCTTTTTATTGAAAGCCTTTTCCAATTTTTTCATGGTAGACTCAGAAATCTCTTTATCCACATAGACAATGGCATTGTTCAAATCCCCACCTTTGATTAAGCCATGCTCCAAAAGCATTTCCAACTCATGGAGAAAACTAAAGGTGCGGGCATCGGCGATTTCCTTCTTAAAATCAGACATCCTCTCCAAAGTAGCATTCTGGGTACCTAAAACTTTGGTACCAAAGTCTACCATGGTGGTTACTTGGTAATGTTCTGAAGGGATTACCGTGATTTCACTTCCAGTAGTTTCGTCTTTATAGGAAATGACATCTTTTACGATGTATTCTTCACGTTCTTGATCCTGCTCCACAATACCGGCCTCTTCCAAAGCTTTCACAAAAAATTTGGAGGAACCATCCATGATGGGAGGTTCAGGGGAATCCAATTCTATAAGGACATTATCAATGTCCAAACCAACCAGAGCAGCCAAAACATGCTCCGATGTTTGGATCTTCACCCCATTCTTTTCCAGGTTGGTACCACGCTGAGTATTGACAACGTAGTTGGCATCTGCCTCAATAATAGGCTCACCTTCCAAATCTACCCGTTTAAAGGCAAATCCGTGGTTTTCCTTTGCGGGCAAAAAACTCATGGTAACGTTCTCGCCAGTGTGTAATCCCACTCCTTGCAGGGTTACTTTCTTTTCTATGGTGCGTTGCTTATTGCTAGTTTTGTTCACCTTCAACCTTTTTTTCGATGTTGGAGATTTGATTTACCAGTTTTGGTAAATTTTTAAAGTGTACATAAGATTTATTGAAGTCGCCGTAGTTTAATGCTGGGGATCCTTGAAGGACTTCATCATCCTTTACATTTCTGCCGATACCGGATTGTGCTTGAATCTTTACACGGTCCCCGATGGTTATATGGCCTACAATACCTACCTGTCCGCCAATAAGGCAATTCTTTCCTATTTTGGTAGATCCTGCAATGCCTGTTTGTGCAGCAATGGCGGTATGCTCACCAATTTCAACATTGTGGGCAATCTGGATTTGGTTGTCCAGCTTAACCCCTTTTCTCAATATTGTTGATCCCAACGTGGCACGGTCAATAGTGGTTCCGGCACCTACGTCTACGTTGTCTTCTAAAATAACATTTCCGGTTTGGGGCACTTTACTGTATTCGCCGTTGGCATTTGGAGTGAAACCGAAGCCATCCGCTCCAATAATTACCCCACTATGTATGGTGCAATTGTTACCAATAATGGATTCAGAATATATCTTGGCTCCGGCAAAAATCATTACATCATTGCCAATGGTAACATTATCCCCTATATATACATTCGGATAAACTTTTACATTCTTGCCAATCTTAACATTATCGCCCAAATATGAAAAAGCACCCAAATAAAACCCTTCTCCATAGTTGGCACTTTCAGAAATGAAAACTGGGTTTTCTATCCCAACTTTGTTGTTCTTTACCTGATTGTAGTACTCCAATAGTTTGGAAAAGGACTTGTAGGCATCGTCCACTTTGATCAATGTTGTGGACAAGGATTGTTCTGGGATAAAATCCTTGTTTACAATGGTAATAGACGCTTTTGTGGAGTATATATAGGAGGTGTATTTTGGATTGGCCAAGAAGGTCAGTGAGCCTTTTTCACCTTCCTCAATCTTGGATAATTTATGAACAGCGATTTGAGGATTTCCCTCAACTTCACCCTCTAGTATTCCGGCAATTTGGGTCGCTGTAAATTTCATTTGTGCAAAAGTAACAAAATTTGTTAAACAGCTTCTTTAGGGTAGCAGCTATAATATTTGATTACGGTAGTGGACAATGCTTTTAAACTGAGTTGATCGGATTCTTTGAGCACATCGGTTATCTTCCCATTCTTTTTAAGAATGTTAATGGCTTGTTGTTCTTCACTATAGGCCTTATTTGATATTTCTCCCTGAAATACAAAATTGGCGGCATCCTCTTCTGAAAGATCGTACATTTGGGCGATTTCCTCTAACTTTTTTTCCATTTTTTGTGAGTCTACCGGGCGTTTTTTTATTTTGATGTGCAACAGCTTTCGGTCCAATAACATTTCACACATTTTTGAGAGTACAAAATCAGGATGGGAACGCCAAGATTTCACTGCACCCAAAATGTCCACATCGTCCAATTGGGCAAAAACTGACAGTACTTCTTTATCGAAAGCGGCGTTACCATTCTTTTTCAGGAAGAAGAGCAAAGACGGGCTTCCTTCCAACTGGTTTCCTTCAGATAAAATCTTTCGGGCACGCTGCATGATTCGAACCAATATCTGCTCCGCCACCAACCCGGTTTTGTGTAAGTATACTTGCCAGTACATAAACCTCCGAGCCATCAAGAACTTTTCCACGGCATAAATACCCTTTTCTTCTACTACCAAGTTCCCATTGGTAACATTGAGCATAGAAATAAGCCGTTCGGAATTGATGTTTCCCTCGGTTACACCGGCATAAAAACTGTCCCGTTTCAGGTAGTCCATACGATCCATGTCGAGTTGACTGGAAACCAACTGATTCATAAAAGGTTTTGGGTAGTCCCCTTCAAAAATGGCAATGGCAATATCCAATTGACCATTAAACTCGGTATTGAGTTCCTCCATGAATCTTAAGGAAAGGGATTCGTGGTTCAAATCCTTCACCACAAAGCCTTCCAGTGCATGGGAAAAGGGACCGTGACCAATATCGTGAAGCAAAATGGCACAAAGCAAACCAGTTTCCTCCTCCTCAGAAATAGTTACGCCCTTTAATTTTAGAATCTGTATGGCCTTGTCCATAAGATGCATGCTTCCCAGTGCATGATGAAAACGGGTATGGTGCGCTCCCGGATATACCAAATAGGACATTCCCATTTGGGAAATTCGGCGAAGCCGCTGAAAATAGGGATGCCCTATCAGCTTAAAAATAAGTTCATTTGGAGTTCCAATAAAACCGTAAATTGGATCGTTAAAAACGTTAAGCTTATTGGTTTTTACCAAGGAAGTTTGTTTTAATGCCACAAAGATAACTACTATATGAACAAGATTACAATTCTTTGGGTCGATGATGAAATTGATCTGCTAAAACCGCACATTCTTTTTCTGGAGAGCAAAAATTATAACGTAGTCACTAGCCAAAGTGGGCAAGATGCTTTGGAGGAGTTACGAAATTCTTTTTTTGATATTGTTTTTTTGGACGAAAATATGCCTGGAATCTCCGGTTTGGAAACTCTCAATGAAATAAAAAAGTTTGATGCTTCCATTCCCGTGGTCATGATCACCAAAAGCGAAGAGGAATATATTATGGATGAGGCCATTGGTTCCAAAATTGCCGACTACCTGATAAAGCCCGTAAATCCCAAC
Organism: Allomuricauda sp. CAU 1633; assembly: GCF_017313225.1. Taxonomy (GTDB): domain Bacteria; phylum Bacteroidota; class Bacteroidia; order Flavobacteriales; family Flavobacteriaceae; genus Flagellimonas. The sequence goes on from NZ_JAFLNE010000004.1 coordinate 276,512, forward strand.
CAGATATTATTGTCCCTGAAAAAGAGCTTGGATAACTCCCGATTGGTTTCGGAGAAAACGACTTCGAGCTATCAACAAGAATTTCGGAAAATTGCCATGGACCTATCCATGGTAAACAGCTGTGAAGAATGGACAGAGCTGTATAAAAAGTTGATTTATTGGGAACTGCAATTGGAGGAAATTGAGGATTCTGGCATGTTTGAAATTTTGGAATCGCAAAAAGTGGAGGCCAATTCCCAGTTCAGCAAGTTTGTGGATAAGAATTACACCAGTTGGTTTAAGGGTGGTGATGCCCCCATTATGTCTCATACCTTATTCAGAAATAAAGTACAACCGGAATTGGAGGGGAACAAAACCTTGTTGGTGGTCATAGACAATCTTCGTTATGATCAATGGCTGGCTTTTGAGGAGACCCTTTCCGTGCATTATAAAAAGAAGCAGGAAAGTGCCTATTTCAGTATTCTTCCAACGGCCACACAATACGCCCGGAATGCCATTTTTTCGGGTTTGATGCCTTTGGATATGGAAAAAAAACACCCAAATTGGTGGAAGAACGATACCGATGATGGCGGAAAAAACCTTTTTGAGTCTGATTTTTTGGGAGCACAGCTAAAACGCTTGGGCTTAAATCTTAAATGGGAATACCATAAAATCAGTAATCTAAAACAAGGAAAACAACTGGCGCAGAATTTCAAGTCGCAAAAGAACAATGACCTAACTGTTGTGGTTTATAATTTTGTGGACATGCTTTCCCATTCCAAAACCGAAATGGAGGTGGTGAAGGAACTAGCCTCCAATGATAAGGCCTATAGGTCGCTTACCTTGAGTTGGTTTAAGAACTCGCCACTTTTGGAAATCATTCAACAAGCGCAAAGCTTGGGAATGAAACTCATCTTGACCACAGATCACGGGACCATCAACGTGAAGCAACCTTCCAAGGTTATTGGAGATCGTGAGACCAGTCTTAACCTCAGGTACAAAACGGGGAAAAGCCTTACGTATGAGGACAAGGATGTACTCGCCTCGAAAAATCCCCAAGACATCCACTTGCCCAACATCAATCTTAGCAGCAGCTATATTTTTGCCAAGAACGACCTCTTCTTTGCTTATCCCAATAATTACAATCATTATGTGAGTTATTACCGAAACACCTATCAACATGGCGGGGTATCTTTGGAAGAAATGATTGTTCCTTTTGTAGTTTTGGAGGCAAAATAAATTCAACTTGAAAAAGACATTTCAACGAAGCGATATTCAAACAGTGGCCAAGGCCATTATTGATGCTAGCCCCAGCAAGCAACTTTGCTTTTATGGCGAGATGGGTGCTGGAAAAACTACTTTGATCAAAGCATTGGTAAAAGAATTAGGGGCTGTGGACAGTGGAAGCAGCCCCACTTTTGGTTTGGTAAACGAATACCACGATGTCCAAGGCCAATTATTGGGCTACCATTTTGATTTTTACCGTCTGGAAGACGAAATAGAAGCTTTGGATATGGGGTTGGAGGATTATTTGAATTCCGATGCTTGGATCTTTATGGAATGGCCCGAAAAAATAAAGTCACTCTTACCTGAGGATATTGTACCCATTTTCTTGCACTTTGTCGATGAAAACACACGTTCAGTCGAGTTAAATATTCGTTAATGGGCATTCCTGCTATCTTCAACTCATTCATCTGCGATATTGTAGCAAATCGATAAAATGAGTGTTTTAAACGTTAAAATGCAATTTTTGTCGATAAAACGTAGTGTAGGTTGAAATATTTTCCTACATTTGTGTTGTAGATGAATTCATTTATTAACCAAAAACTCTTTTACGATGAACACTAAAAAAGTTTTTTTTGGACTACTTGCTGTTGCTTTTTTGGCGATGACTGCGGTTTCAACAGGTACTGTTGATATTGACAAAGATCAAACCGTTAGCGTTAAGAAAAAAGACATCGGTAAGATGTAATTAGTCAAAAAGATTATTCTTTTAAAACCTCTTCTCGGAAGGGGTTTTTTTATACAATAAAACCGCGCATCCGTAGTTATACATGTATGCGCAGTAAGAAAAAGATAAGAAAACGTTTTATTCTTGAGGGGCTGATTACGTTGCTTATAGTGCTTTCACCCATCATGTTTTATTCGTATAAATATATGCCCAGTGATACCGAATCATTGGACTTTATCATATTTAGCATTGGCACAAATGGATTTGCCGATGCCAGGACAGCAGTATGGTTCTATCTCATCAAGTTGATTCCCCTCTTACTATTGGTCATTTGGTTTGTGACCAGTAAACAATGGTGGTACCATGCCGTATTGATCCCCATATCCATGTACAGCTTTCAATTGTACAGTGCCATATTTGAAAGTTCCCAAGAAGTAGATGAAAATGAAGTGTTCTATGTAATCGCCGTTACCATGGTAGTGGTGCCCATTGTGTACTTTATACGGGTGAAATTGGTGGACAAGCACGTGCACGGCATTGATTTGGATGCCATGGACACCGAACTTCAAATACTAAAGGAAAAAGAAGAGCTGCGTAAAGAGCGTGAGAAACTGGAAGAACGTCAAAAGACCCTTTCAAAAAAAGTGTAAATTTGTTTTCTTACCTTAATGTGGTATGATGAACTGATTTACTACTTATGAACCAACCGTCATCCCCTTTCAGCAAACAACAACTTTTACCCCAGGAAGAAACCTTGGAGGTTCTAAAACAAAAGGGCGAACTCTTTATAGGTATTCCCAAGGAAAACCAATATCAAGAAAAGCGGATATGCTTAACCCCGGATGCTGTCAATGCCATTACGGCACATGGGCATAGGGTTTTGATTGAGTCAGGTGCCGGGGACGGCGCCAATTTTTCTGATATCGACTATACCAATGCCGGTGCTGAGATCACAAGGGATGTCAAGAAAGTTTTCTCTTGTTCCATCATTCTAAAAGTGGAGCCTCCTACCCTTTCTGAAATAGATCTGCTCAACCCGCAGACCATTGTTATTTCTGCCTTACAAATCAAGACACAAAGCAAGGAATATTTTGAAACTATGGCCAAAAAAAGACTGACGGCCATTGCTTTTGAATACATTCGGGATGAAGACGGCAACTATCCTGCGGTACGGTCCTTGAGTGAAATTGCCGGAATTTCCTCTATCCTAATCGCATCTGAATTGATGGCCACCACCAGCAAAGGAAATGGATTGATGTTCGGTAACATCAGTGGCGTGCCGCCGGTGGAAGTGGTGATCATTGGTGCAGGAACCGTTGGAGAATTTGCGGCCCGGTCAGCTTTGGGGCTGGGTGCCAATATTAAAGTTTTTGATAATTCCATCAGTAAGTTAAGACACATACAGACTAATCTTAACCGCACGGTGTATACCTCTACCATTCAACCTAAAAATCTTATCAAAGCTTTAAAGCGGTGCGATGTGGCCATAGGCGCCACCCGTGGCAAGGATCGTTCGCCGGTTGTGGTCTCCAGTTCCATGGTAGAAAACATGAAAAAGGGAGCGGTAATCATAGATGTGAGCATTGATATGGGAGGTTGTTTTGAGACTTCGGAATTGACTACCCACAACAAACCCACAATTGATAAGTTTGGGGTTATCCATTACGGCGTGCCCAACATTCCCTCCAGATATCCCAGAACGTCTTCAATTTCCATCAGCAATATATTTACACCCTATCTCTTAAAAATTGGAGAGGATGGAGGCCTGGAACATTCCCTTCGCTTTGATAAAGGTCTACGAAATGGGCTGTACATGTACCACGGCATTTTGACCAATAAATCGGTTGGGGACTGGTTTGGACTGAATTACAACGATATTAATTTTCTTATTTTTTAATTGAATGGCTTTTTTACGGCGTTTGGGATGGTACTTGGTAGGGCTGTCCATTGGGATAGTTTTTTTGGTGTTTTTCCTGAAGAAAAAATCAGGTGAAGAAGGGATAGACTTCTGCTACTTTCCCAATTGCAGGGTATTAAAGGACATGCGATCTAAACCATTAACCTTTGGTGAAGCGTTGCCCGAAAAGTATAGAGATACCCTGTTGATTCAATCTTTTTTAACCGATGGTGATGTGGATTTTGGGAAAAGTGATACCAAGTCTGAGCCGTGCAAAACCTATTTTGTTGAAAAAGAGGCCCAAGTTCTAAAGATAAAAAGCTGTCCAGATAAAATTATTGCTGAAGAGGTAGAGGTTGATTAAGAATCCAACTTCCTCCTTTTTCGTTCTTTTTGCAACAAAGCCAATTCCCTGGAAGTTTGCCCGGCCACCGAGGTATTTTCCTCTGCCCTTCGTATTAAATAGGGCATTACATCCCGAACTGGACCATAGGGCACATACTTCACCGCATTGTAGCCCTGAGCTGCTAGATTAAAAGTGATATGATCACTCATTCCAAAAAGTTGACCAAACCAAACATTCTCATCTGAAGGGTTTAGATTTCTTTCCTTCATATGAGTAATCAACTTGAAGGTACTTTCCTCATTGTGGGTACCAGCAAATATGGTGATGTCTTCTAAATGCTCCATGATATAGGCTATGGCCGCATTAAAATTCTCATCGGTTTCCTGCTTGGACCTGCATATGGGACTGGTATACCCTTTTTCTTGAGCCCTTTCATTTTCTTTTTCCATATAGGCACCACGAACCACTTTAGCGCCAACCTTAAAGTTTTCGTCTCTGGCAATTTTGTGGATTTCCTTCAAATAGTCCATTCGGTCCCAACGGTACATCTGAAAGGTGTTGAACACAATGGTCTTCTCTTTATTGTATTTGCGCATCATGACCAAGGCCAAATCATCAGCGGAATCCTGCATCCAACTTTCTTCTGCATCAATGAGCAATGCCACCTCAAGATCATGGGCCTTTTTGCAGACTTTCTCATATCGATTGATGATACGGCCCCATTCTGCTGATTCACTCTCGGTCAGTTTTGTACCAGCACTCACTTTTTCATAAAGCTTGAACCGTCCAAAACCACTGGGCTTGAACACAGCAAAAGGTATGGCATCTTTTTCCTTGACAAAATCTAGGATTTCCAAAGTCTTCTCCAAGGCAAAATCAAACTGGTTATCCACTTCCTTTCCCTCTGCTGAATAATCCAAAATGGAAAACACCCCTTTTTCATACATTTTGTCAATGACAGGGAGACAGTCCTTTTCGCTAACTCCCCCACAAAAATGATCAAAGACGGTTGCCCTAATCAATCCTTCAACAGGAAGGTGTGCCTTAATGGCAAAATTTGTCACTGCGGTGCCAATGCGAACCAAAGGTTCATTGGCAATCATCTTAAACAAAAAATAGGCGCGCTCCAATTGGGAGTCGGTTTTTAGCTCAAATGCTATTGCAGTATTCTCAAAATTTGGTTGCATTATTAGAAATCCATTAAAGATCCAAATATAAGTACGTATTCCATATCCATTTCTATAAAAATAATCTTTATTTAGCGGTGTAATTGGAATTATGGAGTCGATAATATCACAATCCTACGAGGTACATTTTGGAGAGTTGGCCAAAGCTGCTCTAAAACAGCATATTGCAAAAAGCGGCTATTCCAAGGTGTTTGTCCTGGTAGATGAAAATACCAAAAAATACTGCCTCCCATTTTTCAAAAAAGAAATCATGGCCCATCCCATCGATTCCGTTTTTGAGATTGCATCTGGGGAGGAAAATAAAAACATAAGTACCTGCACCAAGGTTTGGGAAATGCTTTCCAATTTTGATGGAGACCGCAAGAGCCTTTTAATCAACCTTGGCGGTGGAGTGCTTACCGATTTGGGCGGATTTGTGGCCTCAACCTTTAAAAGAGGCATAGATTTTATCAATATACCCACTACCCTACTTTCTATTGTAGACGCTTCGGTAGGTGGTAAGACCGGGGTGGACTTGGGCGTTTTGAAAAACCAAATCGGGGTCATCAATCAACCTGTAATGGTATTGGTATTTACCGAGTTCTTAAAGACCTTGGAGCCAAGACAACGCGTAAGTGGTTATGCAGAAATGTTGAAGCATGGGCTTATTTCGGACATGGAATATTGGAATCAATTAAAGGAAACTAGCAGTTTTACCGAACCTGACAGCATCCAAAAATCCATAGCCATTAAAAACAAGGTGGTTCTCCAAGACCCTACGGAAAAAGGATTGCGTAAGATTTTAAACTTTGGTCATACCTTGGGCCATGCCATAGAATCCTATTGTCTGGAAAACCCAGAGAAAAAAACACTGCTCCATGGCGAGGCCATTGCCGTGGGTATGATTTTGGAGGGATATCTTTCGCACGAGCTAAAGGGACTTTCCAAACTTTCTTTGGATGAGATAAAAACCACCTTCTTACAATATTTTGAAGCTGTACATTTTAGTGACGATGATGTGGACGCTATTTTAAAACTGCTCAAGTTTGATAAGAAAAACACACATGGCGATGTTAATTTTGTATTGCTACAATCCATTGGGGAAGCGGTTTCCGATATAAAGGTTCCAGAGGAACTTTTCCAAAAAGCATTTGCATACTACAGGGAATAAGCACTTCGTATACTAATTTTTTACGTTTACAACTCTTTGAACAACACCTGTTTAAAAAGTTATAGTTTCAGGATAGGAATTTAAACCTAGCCATTATGAAACGTATTTTGATTGACTACAAAAAGCTGGACCATAGTGTCGCAGCCATTTTAATCGATTCATACCCAGATGGGTATGGCGATGATGACATCATCACCCTTAAAAAGCCCAGTGGTGAAATTGTTGAGGCCGTTGAAGTAAAAACGGAAGACACCATTTATTTGGTGAAAATCAGCAAGAGCCTTTCCAATTTCATTGCCAATTTTGAGGAAACCATCGAAAGGGAGTTGGACAAAGATCTTGAAAAAGAAGCTGTGTTGGATGCAGATGAACCTTCCTTCAACGACTCAGATTTTGAAGCCGATACCGATGCTGACCTAGAAAACGAAAGCCTATACTAGAAAACTACGCTACAAATACTTTTTGCGGATAATTTTTAAGTGGTGGGCTTGGTGACCGGAGATGATGAATCCCATGGCCCTAACACTCATTTGGGAGCCACTGGCCATCCCAATCCGTTTCAACACTTCTTCATCAAAGGAATTATACAGGCACAAAGTCGATTCCCGAATGGCCTTGTATTCCTGTAACAAATCATCCTTTGTCCTAGCAGAGGCATTGGACTCAGGTACATATTCATCCTGATCAAAACCAGGAAAAGGCGTTTTGTCATTTCTGGCAAAGCACAATGCCCTATATTGAAAAACCCGTTCGGCATCCATAATATGTAAAAGCACCTCGGCCAAGGTCCACTTGCCTTCGCCATAGGCATACCCTAACTTACTTTCTGGAACTCCTTCCAAAAGCGTTGTGAACTCATCCCTACCTCTGTTTAATTCTTGGATTAGGTCTACGTCGTCCAAGGCCAACAAATACGTCTGGTAAAAGGGATTGTATTCAGAAGACGGTAGTTCTGAACGCAACATGTCCTATAAAATTAAGATTATAGCTCGTTGAAAATGGTATGCATCAATCGCTTTTTGTCGTTGATGCTTTCTTCCAATGAAATCATGGTCTCGGTCCTACTGATTCCATCAATATCATCTATTTTAAAAATGATATTCTTGGCGTGTGTAGTGTCCCGTGCGCGAATCTTACAGAAAATATTGAATTTTCCAGTAGTGATATGGGCAACCGTAACATATGGGATTTGATTTAGACGCTCAAGTACAAACTTGGTCTGATGCGTTTTTTCCAAAAAGATACCCACATAAGCAATGAAAGAATACCCAAGCTTAACGTAATCTAATGTAAGCGAGGAACCCTTAATGATTCCAGATTCTTCCATTTTCTTTACCCTAACATGGACCGTACCTGCGGAAATCAACAGTTTTTTGGCGATGTCGGTGAATGGTGTGCGGGTATTATCAATCAACATATCCAATATCTGGTGGTCGATTTCGTCTAGTTTTACTTTTGTCATTACATTGAAATTTTCAGCAAAATTAGTTAAATAAAGAAATTTGCGTAATAAAAATGGGTCTTTTTTAAATAAAACGCAAGACTTGACTCAAAATAGTTGATTATTCTTTAGCCTGAAGCACCAAATCCAATAGTTCCCTATGGTTGGAAATCAGTTCAAAATCCTTGGAATCAGTACATTCAAAAGACTGGTGACCAAAAAAATCATCAAGATTCCCAATATCGATGATTTCGGGTTTAAATCGGATCGCGTTGTTTTCCAAAACTTCCTTAAACCGAATTCCTATAGCATTACCTTCTGTTAAACTTGGGTTTAGTACCTGCGGATTTTTGACCAAAACATCATAATACAGCTTTCCATTTGCCGGAATATTGAAGTAATCACCGGTACTGAATTGATCAAGGGAATCCGTGGCCACAGTTTTTAAGGCTTCAATCAAGGCTAAAAAAATGTATTCCCGGGTTCGCTCCCTTTCATAATCGTTTGGATAATGTCCTGCTTCGAACAAAACTGTAGGAACTCCCAACATTTGAAAGGTATCGCCCACACAATTGTCATTAAACCCATCATCATAACGCCCCACTTGTCCGGGAATCAAATTTTGAAGCATGGAGTCCATGGCAGCAATAAGTTTCATCGCCTGGATTCGAGTTGGCGTTATTTCGCGTTCCGCATTACTGGAAGGTGATAAAAAGGATACAGTGGCAGGCTTTTCCTTTTGACCCGCACTAAAAAGCGTGCGTTGACCGTGAAGGTTAAAGCAATAATCCGGTTTAAATTCCTCGAACAATTTTCTAAGTGCAACGCTTTCCGGTTGGGTGCGCTGTTTCGCATCCCTATTTAAATCAACTTGGTTGGCATTGATCCGTGTATACGCTTTTGCCCCATCCGGATTGAGTATGGGCACCACCATTAGTGTGCAATTGTCCAAAATTAGTTTAGCCAATGGGTCATCCGAATGCAGAAAGTTTACCATGTCCCAAACTGCTTTGGTGGTGGTGGATTCGTTCCCGTGCATTTGGGACCACATCAGAATACGTTTTTCTCCACTTCCCATTTTAAAAGAACGAATAGGCACCTTTAAAACGGATTGTCCTATTTCTTCAATTGACGAAACAGGGAGTGCAGCGAAACATTGCTGAAGCATGTCGTTTGTAATGTATCTATTTTGAATGGAAGCTTCCTTATATAATGAGTGCGCTATCATGTATTCCGATTCTGTTTGCGACCACAAATGTAAACTTTGATTTGATTACAATTGTAACATATCAAATACAAAAACTAGTTACAGGTGTAATCAAAAAGCATGCGGCTTTTGTGCCGCTTGTGACAAATGTGATTACTAGCAATAATCAAATCTGTAAAATTCATTAAAAGAATAAATTAAATGGTATCATCTTAACTATAAGTTTAGATATTATACCATCAAGTTACTTTTTATTTGCCAATGCTGTTCTGATTGATTAACTTTATACCAGTATAGTTTACATTTGTGGACAAAGGAATTGTAACCCGAATTAAGACCATCATAGATCACTACGCTCTCAGTGTTTCAGCTTTTGCGGACACTATTGGCGTACAGCGCTCCAGTATCTCCCATCTCCTAAATGGGCGAAATAAACCGAGTTTGGATTTTGTATTGAAATTGGTCGAAGCCTATCCGGAAGTTGATTTGTATTGGTTGCTTCAGGGAAAGGGTGAATTTCCTGCTGAAGAATCCGCTGAAAGCAAAGTTGATATAGAGAAAGACAGCCCTACTCTTACTTTTGAGGATATACCGAATAAGCCTCAAGAAAAAAACCAACAATCCAAAACCCTCAAACCAATACATATAATTCATGAGGATGCTCCCAATAAAATTGTCTTCTTTTACCCAGATGGAACATTTACCACATTCAAGTCAAAAAATGATTGACCCTTTTGGCTAGTTTCCGTTACTTTGCTGTTATGGCGAAACAATTTCTTTTAGGGGTCATATTAGTGCTATTGGCATCGTGTCAGCAACCTCCCCAGCGCAACTGCACTGATTTTAAAACAGGAGAATTTTCATTTACCACCGTGGTAGGTGGTGAGGAAAAGAAAACCACCTTCCATAGGACTTTGGATACAGAAGTGGATTTTTTTGAAGGACAACGAGATACATCATCCATACGATGGATCAACGATTGTGAGTACGTGCTGAAGAACAAGAATCCAAAAAACAAGTCCGAAGAAAAATCAATCCACATTAAAATATTGACCACAACAGATTCTTCCTATACTTTTGAATATAACGCCATTGGCGACAAGCGAAAATTTAAAGGAACTGCTTATAAAATAGACTGACCATGTTTGAAATCTTTACCAGCCCCGATGCCTGGATGGCATTGTTAACCCTAACATTTTTAGAAATTGTTCTTGGAATAGACAATATTATATTCATTTCCATTGCGGCAGGAAAGCTGGAAAAGAAAAATCGGAAAAAGGCCACCAATATTGGGTTGGTACTGGCCATGGTTATGCGGATTGTCTTGCTTTTTGGGATTACGTGGCTCACCAAAATGAAAAAACCGTTTTGGGTTTTGGATGAATCTTGGATAACCGGTGGAATAAGTTGGCAGGCCGTTATTCTCTTTTTGGGCGGATTGTTTTTGTTGTACAAGAGTACCAAAGAAATTCATGAAAAGGTGGAAGATCGTGGACATGATGAACGCGAGGTGAAAAAATCACGCTCATCATCCTTGACCAATGCCATTGTTCAAATTACGGTCATCAATATTGTTTTTTCCTTTGATTCCATCTTAACAGCCATCGGGATGACCAATGGAATTTCTCCAAATCCTAATGACGCTCTCATTCTTATGGTGACTGCTGTAGTAATTTCGGTGGTGATTATGATGCTGTTTGCCAATCCTGTAGGTGAATTTGTGAACAGGCATCCTTCCATTCAGGTGTTGGGGCTTTCATTTCTTATCCTAATCGGATTTATGTTGATTGCGGAAGCGGCACACCTATCGCATTTGATTGTGTTTGGCAACGAAGTGGGCTCTATTCCCAAAGGCTACTTATATTTTGCCATTGCCTTTTCTTTGATGGTGGAATTCTTGGATTTGCGAATGAAAAAGAACCAAAAGAAAGGTCAGGAAGAAATTTTGGAAGAGAATTAAAGTTTGTCAATTAGGTCTTTGATAAATCAACTCAGGGTGTGACTCTTTATATTCCTTGAAGACTTTTTGTTGTTGCTTTACGGTCATCGTACTTCCATCATGACTCCAACCCGGAGGGCCAAAGATGTACATAAGTTTGTGTGAAAGTTTATCTGCCTTTTTTACATCGTTCCAAATATCCTTGAACTCGTGGGTTAGGATAACCATAGGATTAAAGGAATTTGGAGAGTGAATCACCCCATATTTTACATCGATATCATCATCGAGTTCTTTCCAAGTTCCGAACATTTTATCAAAAATATTGAGGAACCCACCGTGGTTCTTGTCTAAATACTCCACATTTTGGGCATGATGTACTTGGTGCATGGTATGTGTATTGAAAATCTTTTCAAAGAAACCAAGCTTTGGAATATATTGGGAATGCAATTGAAATTGCCACAGGGCCTCAATTCCCAAACAGACCACCACCATTTCTGGCGGAAATCCGATAGCTACCATCCAAGCATAAAAGAAGGGTTTGTACAAAATGGTGAACCATCCATTTCGGATTGCCGTTCCCAGATTAAAATTGTCCGAAGAATGGTGCACAATATGGGCAGCCCACAATAAACGGATTTCATGATTGGCCCTATGGAACCAATAATAGGTAAAATCATCGGCTAATTGGCAAAGCAGCCAAACATACCAAGCATACCCAAAGGATTCATACCCAAGAAAATTTTGTCTGACCCCATTTACCATAGGGTTGCAGAGTTCATATACCGCTTCAAAAAAGACAATGGCAAAAGCCACTTTGAAAAGGGGCCCTAAAATAGCCGACCCAATTCCCATGAAACCGCTTGCGGCTAAATCCTTCCATTCGTAGAGATGGTCATCTCCATGTGCTTTGCTATATGTAAGTTCGAATAATATAAAGGCAATAAATACTGGTACGCCATATACCAGCGGGTTGGTAAAATCCATAAAGATGTATTAAGCTATGCGGTTTTGGTGCGTGTCTAACTCGATGGGCAAAATAGGTAGAAAAAGCATTAAAACAAAGAGGTTTGGTCAGAACCTTCATCTTTTGCTTCTATATCAGTATTTGGAATGTCTATACTTTCTTCATCCACAACTTCCATTTCTTCTGCAGTTTGTTCTTCAGGTTCCTCAAAGGGCAAGGAATTCAATCGGTTAATACTTTTTACTTTATCTGTAGTCAATTGATTTCCAATAGCCTTTATACCCTTTATACTAATAAATTCTTCAACATTCACTTCTTGGTTGGGTTTAACATCCTTGCCACGGGGCTTTACAAATTCAATTTCTATGACAGGCCGCCAATCTGTGGATACCAGTTCCATAAATGATTTTGGATGTTCGGAAATCACCAATTCATCCTTATTAGGATTCTCGACCAAAAAGCGTTTGAGGTAATACCGTTCCTTTTCTCCTTCATAATGCACTACGGAAATAGGTTTTTTTGGATTCCACTTCTCCAATACAATCATATCCTCATTAAAACGGGCCAATAAATCTGGGGCGATAGTTTTTACGATACCTTTTTGGTCAATTACCAACAGCAAGTCATCCCCTTTAAACTCTCCTAACAACTCCCCTCTTCCATCTACATTGAGTCGGCTTACCACATCATCGAACCAAATTTTTCTGGGTTTGAGCGTGGAAACACCTTTCTCTTTGAGTTCAATACGCTTGATGGTATACTTGGTGACCAAGTTTCCTTTGGAAGCCCTTCCTTTAATCAAGACATCGGCAAAATCCAAGTCCCATTTTAACTTTTTAATGCTCCCGGATTGGCGTAACATAACCGTCACCACCTCGGCCTCTCCATTGGGATTAGCTGAAAAATAAAGAACATCGGCAGAAACTTTGTCCCCAGCCAACGGATATATTTTATCCCTTGTGATACTGGTAACGTTGAATCGTTTGATATAGCTTGGACCTCCCTTTCCGTCTTTATAGATCATGTTATAAACGGTGCGCTTATCCTTTTTCTTGAATACCGCAACATGGATAATGTTCTTTCCAATAAACACTTTGGAATCTACTTTGGTCACCATCATTTCCCCTTTTTGGGTGAACACGATGATGTCGTCAATATCACTACAATCCGTGACGTATTCGTCTCTTTTCAGTGAGGTGCCTATAAAGCCTTCCTCACGGTTGACGTATAGTTTTGTGTTCCGGATTACCACTTTTGTGGCTTCAATATCATCGAAAATGCGGATTTCCGATTTTCGCTCCCGGCCGGCACCATACTTCTTTTTGAGTTCTTTGAAATAGTCGATGGCAAACTCTACCAAATGCGCTAAATGGTGCTTGGTTTGGGCAATTCTATCATCCAAACTTTCAATAAGTTGCTGTGCCTTTTCTAAATCAAACTTTGAAATTCGTTTGATGCGGATTTCGGTCAAGCGAACGATGTCTTCTTCAGTAACCGCACGCTTTAGGTTTTGGGTGAAAGGCTTTAATCCTTTGCCAATGGCTGCGATAACCCCTTCCCAAGTTTCCTCTTCTTCTATGTCGCGGTAGATTCTGTTTTCAATGAAAATCCGTTCCAAAGAAGCAAAGTGCCATTGCTCTTCCAATTCGCTCAACTGAATTTCCAATTCAGCTTTCAACAATTCCACCGTATTATCGGTAGAGCGCTCCAGCATTTCCGTTACACCGATAAACAAGGGCTTGTTGTCTTCAATGATACAACCCAATGGTGAAATGGACGATTCGCAGGCCGTAAAGGCATACAAAGCATCAATGGTTTTGTCTGGTGAAATATTTGGAGGCAAATGCACCAAAATCTCAACCTCGGCTGCCGTATTGTCCTCTATTTTTTTGATTTTAATCTTGCCTTTATCATTGGCTTTAAGAATGGAATCAATTAAAGAAGAGGTGTTGGTTCCGTAGGGTATCTCATTGATTACAAGCGTATTTTTGTCCAGTGTTGAAATCTTTGCTCTAACTCGAATTTTTCCACCACGTAGACCATCATTATAGTTGGTCACATCAATGATTCCAGCAGTAGGGAAATCTGGAAACAATTTAAAACGTTGTCCTTTTAAATGCTTGATGGAAGCATCTATCAGTTCAATAAAATTGTGCGGTAATATTTTGGTGGATAACCCTACGGCAATACCTTCTGCACCCTGAGCCAATAATAAAGGAAACTTTACCGGCAAGTTAATAGGCTCTTTCTTCCGCCCATCATAGGATAATTGCCAGTCGGTAATTTTTGGACTGTAAACTACTTCCAAAGCAAACTTGGATAGTCGGGCTTCAATATATCGCGGAGCTGCAGCCCCATCCCCGGTCAAGATATTTCCCCAGTTTCCTTGTGTGTCTATCAAAAGGTCTTTCTGCCCAATCTGAACCATGGCATCGGCGATACTGGCATCACCATGGGGGTGGTATTGCATGGTATGCCCAACTACGTTGGCCACTTTGTTGTAGCGACCATCATCCAATTCCTTGAGCGAGTGCATGATTCTTCGCTGCACTGGCTTGAATCCGTCTTCAATAGCGGGAACGGCCCGCTCCAAAATTACATAGGAAGCGTAGTCTAAAAACCAATCTTTGTACATTCCCGTGACCTTGACCAGGCTATCTTGGGAATTGTCTTGGTTTTCCAAACCTTCATCATTCAGTTCTTCGTTCTCTTCCATTTAGAAGGGCGTGCATTTAATAGGTTTATAGTTGGTTTTCCTCAACTAAATCAAGTTCAACTTTAAGATTATTTATGATAAATTCTTGTCGGTCTGGAGTATTTTTCCCCATATAGAACTGCAACAGACTATCTATGCTCATGGCCTTGTCCAACATTACGGGCTCCAATCGAATATCGTCCCCGATAAAATGTTTAAACTCATCCGGGGAAATCTCACCCAATCCCTTAAAGCGGGTAATTTCAGGTTTTCCGGTCAATTTTTCAATGGCATTCCGTTTCTCCTCTTCACTATAGCAATAGATGGTTTCCTTTTTATTTCTGACCCTGAACAGCGGAGTTTGAAGAATGTACAGGTGGTTTTCCTTAATCAGTTCTGGGAAAAATTGAAGAAAGAAAGTAATCAATAACAAACGTATATGCATTCCATCCACATCGGCATCCGTAGCGATTACAATATTATTATAACGCAAATCCTCCATGGATTCTTCAATGTTCAATGCCGCCTGAAGCAAATTGAACTCCTCATTTTCATACACAATCTTTTTGGACATACCGTAGGAATTCAAGGGTTTTCCGCGAAGACTAAAAACAGCTTGCGTATTTACGTCACGTGACTTCGTTATAGAGCCTGATGCGGAATCTCCCTCAGTAATAAAAAGGGTGGTTTCCAATCTGCGGTCATTTTTCATGTCTTGTAAATGTGCCCGGCAGTCGCGTAATTTTTTATTGTGAAGGCTTGCTTTTTTAGCCCGCTCCCTAGCCAGTTTTCGGATTCCGGAAAGCTCCTTTCGCTCCTTCTCCGCCTGAACAATTTTACGTTGAAGCGACTCAGCTGTCTTTGGATTTTTGTGCAGGTAATTGTCCAACTGGGTACCTACAAAATCATTGATGAAGGTGCGTACCGTGGGTAGGTTGCCCCCCATATCCGTTGAGCCCAACTTGGTCTTGGTCTGACTCTCAAAAACGGGCTCCATCACTTTAATTGAGATGGCGGAAATGATTGACTTTCTTACGTCTGAGGCGTCATAGTTCTTTCCGTAGAAATCACGGATGGTCTTTACCACCGCTTCCCGAAAAGCCGCTTGATGCGTACCGCCCTGCGTGGTGTGTTGCCCATTCACGAAAGAATGATACTCTTCACTGTACTGGGTTCTGCTATGGGTCATGGCCACCTCAATATCATCTCCTTTCAGATGGATGATGGGATATAGAAAATCGTCTTGATTATTGTTGTCCTCCAACAAATCCTTCAATCCATTCTCTGAATAGAATTTTTCACCATTAAATACAATGGTCAATCCTGGATTGAGATAGACGTAATTTTTGAGCATGCGTTCCACATACTCATTTCGGTATTTGTATTTTTTGAAAATGGATTCATCCGGAACGAAGCTCACTTTGGTTCCCCGACGTCTTGAAGATTCTTCCAATAATTCTTCATTGACGAGATTCCCGGTTTCAAATTCTGCGGATTTGGATTGCCCATCACGTGTGGACTCTACCCGAAAATATGTAGATAGGGCATTCACGGCCTTGGTTCCAACCCCGTTCAACCCCACGGATTTTTTAAAGGCACGGGTATCGTACTTACCACCGGTGTTCATTTTGGAAACCACATCCACCACTTTGCCCAGCGGAATGCCACGGCCAAAATCACGCACGTGTACGGTATTGTCCTTAATATTGATTTCGATGGTCTTCCCAGCACCCATGACAAATTCATCGATACAGTTGTCAATGACTTCTTTTAAAAGAATGTAAATACCATCGTCTGCGGAGGAACCATCGCCCAATTTTCCAATGTACATCCCTGGGCGCATGCGAATATGCTCCTTCCAATCCAGGGAACGAATGTTATCCTCGGTATACTGGGTTTGTGACATGAGTTAAGGGTTAATCCTTGCAATATAAAATTTCGGAGCAAAAATAAAAGTATTGACGGCAGAAAGTAATCAACAAAGAAATCGGTGTGATTGTTAATAGTAATCATCGTAAGGCCTTTCTTTTTCGGTTGAGCGAGAGATAAGTCACCCCGAAAATTACAATCAACATTCCCAGTAATTGCCAATAGGTGAGTTTTTCAGCCAAGAAAATATAGGCCAACAATATGGTGGATACGGGACCCAAACTGCCCAAGATGGAAAAGTTCGAAGCTCCTAAACGCTCAATGGAGGCGGAAACCAAAAATGAGGGTATCAATGTGGCAAAAATGGCCATGGCAAACCCATACCCATACACCGGCCATGGATACTGGAACAAATCCCAATCGCCGGAGAATATATAATGCACAAGAATACAACAGGTGGAAACAATCATTGCATAGCAGGTGAAACGGAGTACTCCAAATTTGGGAATCAACCAACCGCTTCCCACTAGATAAGATGCATAGGTGATGGCGCTCAGCAAAACCAGAAAGCCTCCTATCAAGGCTGCATTTCCCACAATTTCCAATTCGTTCCAAAAGGTGACCACTACGCCAGTGTAGGTAATGACAATGGCCGTGGTCTGGACTTTTGTTATTTTCTCCTTGAAAAAAAGCCAAGATAAAAAGACAACAATCGTAGGGTAAACAAACAAAATAATACGTTCCAACCCCGCTTTGATGTAATTGAGGCCCAAGAAATCAAAATAGCTGGCCAGATAGTAGCCTACAAAGCCAAAAGCGAGCAACCACACGTAATCCTTCGCTCTTATTTTAACAGAAGGACGCTTTTTTCGAATAAGAAAAAGAATAAGAATATAGAATGGTAGGGAGAGAAACATCCGGAACATGAGCAGGTCCAAGGTGTCCACATGGTATCGATAGGCCAGTTTTACCATGACCGCTTTGGAGGAGAACAGTACTACCCCAAGTATCCCGTATAAAATTCCCAAGCCCTTTGTTGACATGGGGCAAAACTACTTCAAAGTATATTTAAAGAATTTTTCCAGAAGTGGGAATTACAATGTTCAAAGATTACACATTAAATCTAAAATGCATAACGTCACCGTCTTTAACGATGTATTCCTTGCCTTCTACCCGCATACGACCAGCTTCTTTTACTTTGGCCTCGCTACCATATGTAATATAGTCGTCGTAGGCGATGACCTCGGCACGGATGAATCCTTTTTCAAAATCGGTATGGATGACACCCGCAGCTTGCGGCGCAGTGGCTCCAACAGGAATGGTCCAAGCGCGGACTTCCTTTACCCCTGCCGTAAAATATGTTTCTAAGTCGAGTAATTTGTAGGCACCACGAATCAATTTGGCGGAACCCGGTTCTGAAAGTCCTAAATCTTCCAAGAACATTTGTCGTTCTTCGTAGGTTTCCAATTCGGTGATATCGGCTTCAGTACCCACTGCTAAAAAGATGACCTCGGCATTTTCATTGGCCACGGCTTCTTTAACTTTTTCAACATAGGCGTTTCCCGAAGTGGCAGCTCCCTCGTCCACATTACAGACATACATTACAGGTTTGTCTGTGATGAGTTGCATCGGTTTTACATATTCCGCTCTGTCATCGTCACTGAACTGAATAGCCCGAACTGAAGTTTCGGCTTCCAAACCTTCTTTAAGGGCATTGAGCACAGCCTCTTCTTTTTGGGCCTCTTTGTTTCCTGTCTTGGCGGCGCGTTTTACCTTGTCCAGTTTCTTTTCAACGCTTTCCAAATCCTTCAACTGCAATTCCATATCAATGGTCTCCTTATCACGGATAGGATCAACGGAACCATCCACGTGTACGATATTGTCATTATCAAAACAGCGTAAAACGTGAAGAATGGCATCAGTCTCCCGAATATTCCCTAAAAACTGGTTACCAAGCCCCTCCCCTTTGCTGGCGCCTTTTACCAAACCGGCAATATCCACAATTTCAACCGTTGCTGGTACCACTCGTTCTGGGTTGACCAATTCCTCCAATTTTTCCAAACGGGTATCGGGGACGTTCACCACTCCAATATTCGGTTCAATGGTACAAAAAGGGAAATTGGCACTCTGTGCCTTTGCGTTGGACAAACAATTGAACAGAGTCGATTTTCCTACATTGGGCAATCCTACAATACCGGCTTTCATGGGCTTTTACTTTAGATTTCAGCTATCAGATTTCAGACATTTGAAGTCTGAGGTCTGAATTCCGGCTGCAAATATAAGTTGAAGTTTTGTTTTGGGAACCTAAAACCCTTGAATCAATAGATAGAATCCAATAATAAAAACGGCGGCGATACCTAAAATGGCAATTAGGGAAAGAACGCAACCCAGTTGCTTCCAAAAACCATTGTATGCTTTTTCCTTTTCCATAAAAAAACCCCGAAACAAGTTCGGGGCTAAAATATTTAATTTTTACTCCTTATCCGTCGGGGTGCATGAATTTTTGCTTGCCCAATAATACGTCTTCGCTCTCTACACGGTCTTCATCAGGAACGCAGCAATCAACAGGACAAACTGCAGCGCATTGGGGTTCCTCATGAAATCCCATGCATTCCGTGCATTTATCAGGAGCAATATAGTATATTTCATCACTTATGGGCTCTTGCACATCATCTGCATTCACAGCTTTTCCACTGGGCAGGACCACATCACCTACTAAGGAAGTACCATCGCTATATCTCCATTCATCCGCACCTTCATAAATTGCAGTATTGGGGCACTCTGGCTCACAAGCACCACAATTTATACATTCATCAGTTATGATAATCGCCATAATTTTCTTTTTCTATTGTGCCGAATTATTTCAGCATGCTTACTTTTGGCAAAAATAAACCCTACCAAATTAGTATACAAATATAATGACCGCACATCTCCCAATATTGGAAGCTTTTGTTAAACTTGGAAATTATCTAACGGATTTTTGTGAATATTCTTATGAAAATCCATCCGAGAAGCATGCTAATTTTGAGATGGTCATTACCCAAGCCCAACAACAAAATGGGTGGTTTACAAGAGAGAATATCCTTTTTGCATTAAAACAATGGTCGGCGTTATTGACTGACGGCAATTTAAAACAATGGTTGTCCAACTACAATCTTAATGATGGACAAACTCCAAAGACAATTGGAATTGTCATGGCGGGAAATATCCCCATGGTGGGATTCCATGATTTCCTAAGTGTTTTGTGTTCGGGTAACAAAGTGTTGGCCAAACTTTCCTCAAATGACAAGGCATTGTTGCCATATATTACACAATATCTGATTGAACAGGAACCTTTACTCGCGGAGCGAATTGAATTCACCGAAGGAAAACTGGAAGATTTTGATGCAGTCATTGCCACGGGGAGCAACAACACCAGCCGCTATTTTGAATATTATTTTGGAAAGAAACCCAATATCATTCGAAAAAACAGAAACTCTGTGGCCGTTCTTACCGGAAATGAAACCCAAAAAGAACTCAAAGCTCTCGGGGAGGACATTTTTAGATATTATGGATTGGGATGTCGTAATGTCTCTAAAATCTATGTGCCCAGAACCTATGATTTTGACCTTTTCTTCAAGGCAATTTTTGAGCATGGGGCGATCATACATCAACATAAATACGCCAATAATTACGATTATAACAAAGCGGTGTACCTCATGAGCAATTTTAAAATTCGGGATAACGGTTTTTTGATTGTTAAGGAAGATGAAAGCTTTGCTTCCCCTATCGCTACTCTTTTTTATTCCTATTATGAGTCGGAGGATGAATTAAGGAATCATTTAAAGGATAATGAAACACAAATTCAATGTGTCGTTTCAAGCCGCAAAGGCTTGGGTGATGTTCCATTTGGGGAAACCCAAATGCCTAAACTGCACGAATATGCTGACGGGGTGGACACCATGGAATTTTTACTCCAACTCTAGCGGACAACCTTTGGTTTGAAACGTTTTTAGATCCAAGTTTTTTTAAGACCTTTATCCACTCAAACCTAACAAATGAAAAAGCACAATTTTAGCGCAGGTCCCTGCATTTTGCCCAAAGAGGTCATGCAAAAAGCCTCTGAAGCCGTTCTGGAATTGGACGGTATAGGTCTATCTCTTATTGAAATTTCACACCGTAGTAAGGAATTTGTGGCCATCATGGAAAAAGCCCGTTCCCTTGCCCTAGAGCTTTTAGGATTGGAAGGCAAAGGCTATCAGGCCTTGTTTCTTCAAGGTGGAGCAAGCATGCAGTTTTTAATGGCCGCCTATAACCTTTTGGATAAAAAGGCAGGGTACATCAATACGGGTACTTGGAGTCAAAAAGCCATCAAAGAAGCCCGTTTGTTCGGAGAAATTGTGGAAGTGGCTTCTTCCCAAGAACAGAACTTCAACCATATTCCAAAAGGATATACCATACCTTCAGATTTGGATTATCTGCACCTCACCTCCAACAATACCATTTTTGGAACCCAGATCAAGGAATTTCCAAAGACTAATGTTCCTTTGGTCTGTGATATGAGCTCTGATATTTTCTCAAGACAGCTCGACTTTTCCCAATTTGATTTGATTTATGCCGGAGCCCAAAAGAATATGGGACCCGCAGGAACCACTTTGGTAGTAGTGAAAGAAGATATTTTAGGGAAGGTATCCCGAAAGATTCCTTCTATGCTGGATTATTCCGTGCATGTGAGTAAGGACAGTATGTTCAATACCCCTCCAGTGTTCGCTGTGTATGTTTCCATGTTGACCCTACAATGGTTGAAGGATTTGGGTGGAATTGCTGCCATTGAGGAAATCAACGAACGGAAAGCCAATCTTATTTATTCCGAGATTGAATTGAATCCGGTATTTTCTGGTTTTGCAGCCAAGGAAGATCGTTCCATCATGAACGCTACCTTCAACATTACCGACGATGCACTAAAAGATGTGTTCGATGACATGTGTAAAGAGGCTGGTATCAGTGGCATTAATGGACATAGATCTGTTGGTGGCTACCGAGCATCCATGTATAATGCACTACCAGTTGAAAGTGTTGGTGTGTTGGTGGATATTATGAGTGAATTGGAGAAAAAAGGATAGGTTTGTTATCAGTTATCAGTTATCAGTTATCAGATTTCAGATTTCAGATGTCTGATTTGAGTTGACACCCTATTTTTTTAGACAAAATACCTATGAAAGTTGTACTTGCAAATGACGGATTGGCCCAAGCAGGAATTGATGCACTGGAGAAAGCTGGCTTTGAAGTCATCACCACTAGGGTTGCACAAGAGCAGTTAGCCAATTTCATCAATAAAAACAACATCGATGTACTGCTGGTCCGTAGTGCAACAGAAGTCAGAAAATCGTTGATCAATGCATGTCCACAGTTGAAACTGATAGGGCGTGCTGGGGTTGGTATGGACAATATTGATGTGGACTATGCCAAATCCAAAGGAATTCATGTTATTAACACCCCAACAGCTTCCGCAGCATCTGTAGCTGAACTGGTCTTTGCCCATTTGCTGAACGGTGTCCGTTTTTTGCATAACTCCAATCGTGATATGCCCCTGGAAGGTGATCATAAATTCAAGCAATTGAAAAAAAGTTACGCCAACGGAAGCGAACTGCGGGGGAAGACTCTGGGTATTATTGGGTTTGGTACTATTGGAAAAGCCACTGCAGAAATGGCTTTGGCCTTAGGCATGAAGGTTCTGTTTACAGACCATCATGCTAAAAAAGAAACCCTGAAAGTTTCATTTTTTGATGGACAATCCGTTCAGTTTAATTTGGAAAACAGCGACTTAAAAACCTTGCTGAAAGAATCGGACTTTATTAGCCTTCATGTTCCTGCCCAAAATGGGTATGTTATTGGCAAAAAAGAATTGGACCAAATGAAACAAGGCGTAGGGATCATTAATGCTTCCCGTGGGGGTGTTTTGGACGAAGTGGCCTTGGTAGATGCCTTGGATAATAATAAAGTTTCATTTGCAGGCCTCGACGTTTACGAATCCGAACCCCAACCAGAAATAAAGATTTTAATGCATCCGAAAATATCCCTTTCACCCCATATTGGGGCCTCTACCCAAGAAGCGCAAGAACGAGTTGGTTTGGAACTGGCGTCCCAAGTTATTAAACTGCTAAAATAGGGTCCTTTTCTTCTTCAAATGGAGCTTAAAGGGCTTCTTTTTTGTACATTGTCGTTCTAACCTTAACACTATATACTATGTCTGGATTAATGGATTTACTCAATAGCCCTGTGGGCAGGCAATTGGTCAGCGGAGTAGCTGGACAAACAGGACAACCCGAAAATAAAACTGCAGATGTTTTGAGTATGGCTATGCCCCTTTTAATGGGGGCCATGAAGAAAAATGCATCCACGCCAGGAGGGGCGCAAGGATTGATGAACGCACTATCCTCCAAACACGATGGTAGTATATTGAACGACCTGGGTGGCCTTTTTGGCGGAGGAGTAGATCAATCCGTAATGGATGATGGCGCAGGAATCTTGGGCCATGTTTTTGGTACCAAACAACCTCAAGTGGAAAATGCACTCAGCAGCAAATCTGGGATTGATGCCGGTAGTATTTCACAAATACTTAAAATCGCAGCTCCCATCCTATTGGGCTATTTGGGAAAACAAACCCGTCAACAGAATGTAAGCAATCCCGATGCCCTTACTGGGCTTCTAGGTGGACTTATGGGAGGTACCAAAACTGCAAATAAACAACAATCCTTGATTGAGACTTTTTTGGATTCTGATGGTGACGGTAGCGTCATCGATGACCTCGCTGGGATGGTACTGAGCGGTGGTAGTCAGAAAAAGAGTGGCCTGGGCGGATTGCTCGGTGGGCTCTTTGGCAAATAAACCATCTTAACGTTATTTAACAGGGCCGTTTGAATTTTCAAATGGCTTTTTTTGTATCTTAAGTTTATGAAAAAGAGATTATTACCCGTACTGGTGGTTTTTACACTGTTGCTTTCGTGCAGTACTCAAAAAGAGGCCTTGGACATTTCCAATGAGGAACAGGCCGTTTTCAATTCGGATGACGGGCAAGAAGTGGAAATCAAGGATGATGAAACTGAATATGAAATCATCATTATTGAGCCTGGATTTTATACATGGCTGAACAGTATTGCCAGACCAGAAGGGTATTATTCCCAAAGTTTTCTGGAAAACAGAAACGCCATAATGGTCACCAATTGGAACCAACGCGTTATGCAGCCCATGCGTTTCAATCCTAATCTGTACGAGTTACAAATCAACTATGATCAGAACATAGATTACGGCTATGAAGTAAATTATAAACTCTACAATTACTTCATTTATTTCCAGAGAAAATATAATCAACGCTTAGGGCCTTTCGTCCCTAGAATTTAATAGCGTATTTTTGCATCGGAATACTTTAGTCAATGCAGAAAATTAAAACGCGCTGGGAAATTGCTAAAAACTGGCAACTCATACATCCTTTTTTGGGCGCTGTCCTGGTCATAATCACTTCATATACGGTTGCCCGGAGACTATTGCACCTATTTCAACTTAACAACACCTTATGGGAATGGATTTTTGTCCCTGTGGTCGGTATTGCGCTTTATTTTCTCCTAATCCGTTTTTTTCTTTGGTGCTTTAAAAAGTTGGAAAATAAGTGGAAAGTCACTTATAAATGGGAAATGATTGCCATCTTCATTGTGTTTGCCATAACCGGAAGTTTGGCTGGAAAATTGGCCGGCCCCCTTACGGAATGGATTGGGCTTGGAAGAAATGAAACCCATGGGTTTCTGTATTGGACAGCCCGTATTTTTCTGATTTTTCCCATTTACCAAGTTATTTTGATTGTGATCGGATGGCTTTTTGGACAGTTTCAATTCTTCTGGAATTTTGAGAAAAAGATGCTAAAACGTTTGGGAATGGGCTTTCTTTTCAGGTAGTTTATGGTTTTCTTAACACAAGAAGTCTTTTGACCTGACCTATCTTTGACACAAATGACCTTGTTCCTCAATAAACGTATCGCAATTTATGTGTCCCTTATCCTAACGATTGGGATACTAACTCCTTCTGCGCTAAAACTCCATCACGCGCTATTTGGGCATACCAAGGAGAAGCGTTGCGTTTCGCATGGTGCCAAGCATTTTCATGATGCCGATATTCATTGTGAATTCCATGATTTCACCTTGGCATCCAATGTTTTCTTTGGGTCATCATTCATTTATACAGCTGTGGAAGTACCCCAATTTGGGCAACCACAGACCTTTTTTGTCTATCATTTTAAATCCCATAAAAAAGAATTTAAGGCTTTAAGGGGCCCTCCGCAAGTTTCATAATAGATATCAGGTTAGCAGATTCAATAACTTATTATTTATCAAATGAAACAATATTATATTTCAATGCTTTTGGCATTGATTCCTCTATTTATACATGCACAAAATACCGTCAACGGAAAAATAACCGATTCAGAAAATGGACAACCCTTAGAGCAAGTCTCTGTATATATCCCACAATTGGAAAAAGGGACTGTTACCGATGCCAGTGGAAGCTATTTGCTCAAAGATCTCCCTGAAGGCACTTATAAATTGATCATATCCTATTTGGGGTACGAGACCTATTCCATTTCACTGAACATTAATTCTGGAAATAACACCTTTAATTATGCAATGGTTCCTTCGGCTATAGAAATTGACGAAGTGGTACTCTCTACCCCATTTCACAAATTACAACGCGAGAATGTGATGAAGGTAGAACAAAAATCCATCGCAGAATTAAAAAGCAATGGAGCTATCACTTTGGCTGATGGTATTTCCAATATTGCCGGGGTAAGCTCCGTATCCACAGGTGTTGGTATTGGAAAACCAGTAATCCGGGGGCTTAGTTTTAATCGCGTTTTGGTCTATACACAGGGAATTCGTCTGGAAAACCAACAGTTTGGTGGTGAGCACGGTTTGGGCATTAACGATGCCGGTATCTCCAGTGTGGAAGTCATCAAAGGTCCTGCTTCTTTGTTGTATGGTTCCGATGCTTTGGGCGGTGTACTCTATTTAAATCCCGAGAGCTTTGCTTTGCCCGGAGAGACTTCCGGAGATGTCAATCTTAATTATTTCACCAATACGTTAGGATATGGAGCCAATGCTGGTGTAAAAACATCAGGGGAAAAACTCAAGTTTTTGGCGCGTGGCGCTTATGCATCCAATGCTGATTACGAAACTGGTGAAGGTACTGGTGTGACCAACTCCCGGTTCAACGAAGCCGATTTAAAAACAGGGATGGCATACCAAGCAAGTGCGTTTAAGACTGAACTTAGATACAACTACAACTTTTCAAAATTGGGGATTCCAGAAGAAATTGGAGTTCAGGACAACCAAAGGGAGCCCTTGTTGCCCAATCAGGAAATTGCAACACATGTTCTTAGCTCAAAAACCAACTTTTTCTTTAAAAAATCCAGTTTGGAGGCCACTTTCGGCTACATTCTTAATGATAGAAAAGAATTTGAAGAGCATCACCATGAAGAAGAAGGTGAGGAACATGAAGAGGAAGAAGGGCCTTCGCTGAATATGGATCTGAGTACATTTAGCTATAACCTTCAATACAATCCGCAATGGGGCAGCATGACCACCATTTTTGGGGTTCAGGGGATGCACCAAAAGAATGAAAATTTTGGAGAAGAAGTGTTGATTCCGAATGCCATCACCAATGACTTTGGGGTTTTGGCCACTTCTCACGTGCATTTCAATAAAAGTGACCTTCAGTTTGGGTTGCGGTACGACCTAAGGTCAATAAATGGTGAATCAAGCGGAATTGAAGGTGATGAGGAGTTTATCCCGGCACTTGACAAAAATTTCAACAGTTTTAATGCTGCCGTTGGATACAGGACTGATTTAACAAACAATATTTTGTTGCGATTGAATTTAGCTACCGGGTTTAGGGCTCCAAATTTATCAGAACTCACCTCAAATGGACACCACAGCGGTGCCAATCGGGTTGAAATTGGTAACCAGGACTTGGATAGCGAACAGAATGTACAGGTTGATTTTGCCATGGAATACGCTAATCAACACATTGAAGTGTATGCCAATGCTTTCTACAATAATGTAAGTGATTACATTTACCTTCAACCAACAGGTGAATTTAGGGAAGGAGACCCAATTTATATTTTTGATCAACAAGATGCCAAATTATATGGAGGGGAATTTGGATTCCACCTACACCCCCACCCTTTGGATTGGTTGCATTTTGAGAGTAGTTTTGATATGGTCTTTGGTGAGCTGGAAGACAAAACAGACCTTCCCTTGATCCCAGCCAATCGCTGGAACAATACGCTGCGTGTGGAGTGGAACACAACAAAGGGAACTAAATACAAAAGCTACGCTTTTGCCACAGTACAATCCCATTTTGACCAAAATAGAGTAGCTACTTTTGAAACCCCAACTTCAGGCTATAATTTATTCAATATGGGTATTGGAGGGGAAATAAAGATTTTTGAGCACCACGTAGGTTATAAAATCAGTGGTAACAATCTTTTTGACAAGACTTATATTTCACACTTGTCGCGACTAAAGCCGGATGGTATAGCCAACATTGGAAGAAATATTGCTTTTAATTTGAGCATCGGACTTTAAGAAAAATGAGGGCAGCAGGTAATTGAGTTTACTTGCTGTTCTTTTTTTTGCTCAACAAATAGGTATAAATCCAAGTAAGGGTAAAGGTTGGGATAATATCCATCCCAGGAATCAATTCTTCGGCAAAGGCAATCAATCCAGCAGCCTGACCTACTTTACCTTTATAGAGACGGGTCATCAACCAACCGGCAACAGGAGCCCAGATGACATCAGAGAACTCCCCTATTCCGGGAATCATAAAGGATAGCATTCCTATGCCATCAAACAATACCCCTAAAAGGAGATTGCGATACTTTGGGTCTTTCTCTTCTGCCATTCAGGAAAATTAGGAAATCCGAATGAATTGGGAAAATCCCTTAGGATAAATCGGAACTGATGAGTTTTAAAAACTCGTTACGGGTCTCAATTTTTTCAAACTGCCCTCTAAACCCTGAAGTTGTGGTGACGGAGTTTTGCTTTTGTACACCACGCATCATCATGCACATGTGAGCCGCTTCAATCACTACCGCAACACCCTTGGGTTTCAGGGTATTGTTGATGCACTCCAGAATATCATGTGTCAAGCGTTCCTGTACCTGCAATCTTCGGGCAAACACATCAACCACTCTTGGTATTTTGCTCAATCCCACAATATGCCCGTTTGGAATATAGGCGATGTGGGCCTTGCCAAAAAATGGCAACATATGGTGCTCACAAAGGGAATACACCTCTATGTCCTTGATGATCACCATATCGTCATAACTCTCTGCGAACATGGCACTTCTCAAGATTTCCTCTGCGTTCTGTTTGTAGCCTTGCGTTAAAAAAAGCATAGCCTTAGCTGCACGTTCAGGGGTTTTTAAAAGACCTTCACGGGTTACATCCTCTCCAATATCGTCCACAATTTTAGCGAAGTGGTCCTTGACTTCATTGGTGATTTCAATATTATATTCTTCCAGGTTTCGGTAGGGTGACATAATTAATTTGTGCTATTTAATTTTTTAGAAAAATAGGTGTTCAGCTTTTTAATTTTTGGATCAATGATAAACTGACAATACGGTTGCTGCCTATGGTCATTATAATAATTTTGATGCTCTTCTTCGGCCAAATAGAAGGGCTTTTCTTCTGAAATGGCTGTTACAACAGGGGAAGCAAAGATGTTCCCTTTTTCCAAAAGCGCAATAAATTCCTCTGCTTGCGCCTTCTGCTGAGCGGATGTATAAAAAATCTCGCTTCGGTATTGGGTACCTACATCGTTGCCTTGCCGGTTTAATGTAGTTGGGTCATGCGTAGCAAAAAACACTTCCAACAATTCCATATATGATACTTTTAAAGGATCAAATGTAATTTTAATCGCTTCGGCATGACCTGTCCTTCCGGTACAGATTTCCCGGTATGCTGGATTCTTTATCGTACCTCCGGTATACCCTGAAAGTACTTCCTCTACCCCATTAAGCCGCTGAAAAACGGCCTCGGTACACCAAAAGCAACCGCCAGCAAACACGGCGGTTTCTATAATTGATTTATTTTG
This sequence comes from Allomuricauda sp. CAU 1633, assembly GCF_017313225.1. Classification (GTDB taxonomy): domain Bacteria; phylum Bacteroidota; class Bacteroidia; order Flavobacteriales; family Flavobacteriaceae; genus Flagellimonas. Next base: position 305,257 of record NZ_JAFLNE010000004.1, read on the forward strand.
TTTACCCATTAAGTTGTAAAGTTAAACAAAGTTTGTGATTCCGCCATCGGAATCCAATACTTATTCGTTAGCAAATAGTCGTAACACCATTGGAAAACTTATTTGAAAGGCGCATCTTTGCCCACTCGTCAGTAATCCGTATTTTCACCACGAGAAGCATTTTCATGATAAAGGCCACAAATATTCAAAAAAAATATGGAGACCTTAAGGTCTTAAAAGGGGTCGACCTTGAAATTCAGAAAGGAGAAGTAGTGTCAATCGTTGGGGCGTCCGGGGCAGGAAAAACAACCCTTTTGCAGATTTTAGGTACATTGGATTCACCTTCAAACCAAAGTGAGAGCAGTTTGTTTATCAATGACACCAATGTTACGGCGCTAAATGATAAGAATCTGGCCCGATTTCGAAACGAGCATATCGGTTTTATTTTTCAATTCCATCAATTGTTGCCCGAGTTTACCGCTTTGGAAAATGTTTGTATCCCGGCTTTTATCAAAAAAACACCTAAAGAAGATGCCGAAAAGCGAGCAAAGGAACTCTTGGATTTCTTGGGATTGCAAGACCGTTATCATCATAAACCCAATGCCCTGTCTGGCGGGGAACAGCAACGCGTTGCCGTGGCAAGATCGCTTATGAACAATCCCTCGATAGTCTTGGCCGATGAGCCTAGCGGAAATTTGGATTCGGAAAGTGCTGACAATCTTCACAAGTTGTTTTTTAAGCTACGGGATGAATTTGGACAAACCTTTGTCTTGGTAACCCACAATCTTGAATTGGCCAATATGGCAGACCGAAAACTGACCATGGTGGACGGCCTGATTGTTTCTTAAAGCGTATGACCCAATCAGAACTGAAGGATTTTCTGGATGAAAAGGTGGAGCAATATAACCATCCCCGTTTTTTGGAGGATGACCCGTTGCAAGTTCCACATCGATTCACCCAAAAGGAAGACATTGAAATCAGTGGATTTTTAACCGCGACCATTGCATGGGGCAACCGAAAGAGTATTATCAATAATGCATCAAAATTGATGGGGATATTAGATAATGCTCCGTATGACTTTGTGCTGAACCATTCAGAAGATGATTTGGAAAAACTTTCTCCTTTTGTTCATCGTACGTTCAACGGATTGGATTTGGGCTATTTTATAAGTAGCCTTCGCAATATTTATGAAAACTATGGTGGATTGGAAGCTGTTTTCTGTAAAAATCAGGAAAAGGATTCACTACAGTCATCAATTTCCAAATTCAAGGAAGTCTTTTTTGAGCTCCCCCATTTGCCAAGGACCACAAAACATATCTCGGACCCGAACAAAGGTTCTGCGGCTAAACGCATCAATATGTTTTTGCGTTGGATGGTGCGGGACAACAGCACTGGGGTTGATTTCGGAATCTGGAAAAATTTAAGTCCATCCCAACTCTCCTGCCCTTTGGATGTACATTCTGGCAACGTTGCCCGAAAACTAAAGTTGCTCAAACGGAAACAAAACGATGCCAAAGCCCTTTTGGAGTTGGACAAAAAGCTACGAAAATTGGACCCAACCGACCCTGTTAAATACGATTTTGCCCTCTTTGGACTTGGCGTTTTTGAAAAGTTCTAATTCTAAATCTTAGTTTTTGAATTTCGTGGGAGAAGTTTACTTTTATCTTAGGTAACCGACCATGGAATCTAAACGAAAATCACCATATTATCCTGATATCCCCCTGTTTTTGGTGCTTATTCCATTTATCAGTGCCTTTAACTACTACCTTACCTACGCCAATGTAAAATTGGATTGGTGGTTTGCTTTTACGTATACATTGGATACATTAATTGGTTATGCCGCTTGGCTTGCCGTCAGGAAAATTATTCTGTGGCTGGATCGTAAAATAGCCTACACCCAATTTGCAAAACGAGTAATTGTTCAATTCTTGCTGACCACTTTTGTAGGGTTGTTCATTATCAGTTTTCTTACGGAATTGTCGAGTCTTATCGTAAAGGGGAAGTGGGCCCACCCCAGCTTTTACAATTATGACCTGTTCATTATTGCCATTTGGTTCTTTTTTATCAATGCCATTTATGTGATGATCCATTATTACTACCAATGGCAAGGCACCGAACAAAAAGTAATCCTGGAAAAGCAAAAGCTGCAAATCGGTTTTTTGGTAAAGGAAGGTAAAAACGAAACTCAGGTTCCATTTGAGGTTATTATAGGATTTTCTGTGGAAAGCGAGTATGTGGTTTTGTATACTTCAGATGGAAAACAATACTTTTTGGATACGCCTCTGGAGAAAATTGCCGACGAGCTCCCATCAAGTTTGTTTTTTAGACTCAATCGTCAGTTTATTGTCCACAGAAACCAAATCACAGGGTTTACGAAACTTGAAAATGGGAAAATCAGCGTTTCCGTCTTGCAAGAAAGTGTACTTCCTTCTGAAATCCCTGTGAGTCGTACCAAAGCCCCCACATTTAAACGTTGGTTTCGAACATAGCGTTGACATTTCAGCCGAAATTTTGCTACACTTTAGGGATAAAGACGCTTTTTGCTTCAACCCAAATTAGGTTTCATTCTACTTTTGAATCATCAAATCAATCAAAAATGAGAACAGTAACTATAGCCATTTTTTTATTTACGACAGTAATTCAAACTTGTATGGCGCAGTCTGATGAAGGAAACCACAGAAATTTTCCGTTGATCATCAGTATTGAATTTCATTCCCTTTCCCTTCCCTTTAAAAATAAGAAGCCCCTTTTTAAAAATATCGGGGTTGGATTGGGAACCGAAGTGAGTCATAACGGAAATCGAAATTGGGTGCAACAATTCAAAATGACCTGGTATGGTAACAAAACTGTTGGTGGAGGAGTTTTGTTTCACACCCAAACCGTATGGCGACCTGATATCGTCAACGATGCATTTTCCGAAATTAAATTGGGAGTAGGATATCTCTATGCCAAGCGGCCCAAAGACGGTTATAAGCCTACAACGAATGGATGGGAGCAGGTAGGCAAAAAGGGCAAAGGAATGCTTGTAGTGCCCATGGGTATTGGATTGGGGTACGACTCGTATAATGAAGGCACCTATGTTTCCCCGTTTGCCAACTATCAGTTTTTATTGGCCACCAACTATAATGAGAGTATGCCCTTGGTTCCTTTCACCTTGATGGAATTTGGAAGCCGTATTCATTTTTAATTTTTCAAAAGCGAACAACATGAAACAAATAATCATACTTACCATATTGTTATTGGAGTGCCATTTTGGGTGGACACAAATTGATTCCAATCCAAACCACACTAAAGGCCAAGAAGTTTCGTCTATATTAAAATCCTTAGTGGAAAATGGGTGCCCGGGTGCCAGTTTGGCCATTTTGGATGAAGATGGATGGTGGCTGCAGAGTGAAGGACTCTCCAATATTGAAGAACAACAGAAAATAGAGGATACCTTTTTGCACTATTTGCAAAGTGTGGCCAAAACCTACATGGCCGTGGCAATTCTAAAGCTATATGAAGAAGGAAAATTGCAACTGGAAGACCCCATTACCCAATATTTGGCTCCAGAAGTTTCCAATATGGTGGATAGAGCGGATGAAATCACCATTAAAATGTTGTTGAATCATACTTCGGGAGTGCCAGAGTATAATTTTAACCCAGAATATGCGAGTACCCTTCTTCAGCATCCAGAAACTGCCTTTGAAGCGGTGGACTATATCAAATTTATTGACGGCAAAAAACTCAACTTTGAACCAGGAAGTCGGTATTCCTATAGAAACACCAACTATGTATTGCTTTCATTGATAGCAGATGGAATTACTGGTGACCATGGCACTTATATTGAAGAAAGTATATTTAAGCCTCTGGGATTACAGCATACCTACTACCGAATATCTGATAAAAAAATATGGAAGGAGGAGCTCTCGAGCAGTTATTGGGACCGTTACAGTGATGGGGTTTTGGAAAACATATCACACATCCAAAAGCAAAACGTAACCTATATGGTTGGTGATGATGGAATCGTTACCACCACTTCTGAAGCCATCCTATTTTTAAAAGGCCTATTGGAAGGCAAATTACTCAAGCAATCCACCATGGAATTGATGATGACCTGGGTCAACAATCAGGAAGGAAAACCAGCTTACGGACTGGGTTTGGGCCATGGCGACGTTTTTGGACACCCTTACTATGGACACTCTGGCGGAGGCATTGGTGCGGGTTGTGAGCTGCGTTATTTTCCCGAAACCAATCGCTATATGTTCATTGCCATCAATATAGGAACAGTAACCTACAGCCCTTTGCATATGAAGTTGGAAGAGTTACGGAACAAGCTTTTTTTAGCTATGACGGAATAAGGTTTACCCAAAAAGAGAAAAGCTTGCCAATAACTTGGGCAAGCTTTTTCCTTTGAAAACTTCTTTATTTGACAAATGGATACGTTTTTCCTAAAATGGTGATGGTAGAATTGGCGTAATTTATTTTAATGTTTTCGATATCGGCAATGTCAACATCCAAAATTCCAAATTCAATATTCCGTGGGAGCAATATAAAATGTAACGATTCTTCAACAGTCAGGGTGTAATCCAAATCTGAAGAACTGGTCCCATTCTGTGACCCGTCCAACAGATATTCATCATCCCAAATGTTTAATGGGGTATCCTTCCCTTCTATCCAGGTTCTTGTGGAATTTTCCTGATATTCGATTACCGAGCCATCACTCTTTGTGATTTTTCCATTGGTGATGACAACAGTGTATTCCAAAAATCCATCTACATTTTCACCTGTATTCTCCACTACATGGGTTCCCTCAACTTTATAATCGTTGTGATAGTAGTCCGTGAAAGTCGCTGTGTGAATACTGCCCGGTTCTCTGTACCAATTGGTAGATATAATGGTGACTTTTCCTTTTCGGGTAATACCGTCTTTACCCAAAACCCCCGTCTTAAAATCAACGGTTATGGTTTTTGGAAAAGTAACAAAATCAGCGGGAGATATTGTTATTTCCACATCTGGCGCAGTTTTCCCCACTGAATTGGATTTTGCAGTAGAAGTGGAATTTTCTGCCGATAAAACAGCATCGCCATTGTTGTTTCCAATATCTTGAAACACTTTGTTTACCGTAACATACTCCGTTAAAGCATTGACCACATCTTCAGAAGTGGTTTCGGTTTTTTCATCTTCTTTGTCGCAACTAAACAATAGCACGACCAATGTAGGAATTATAAGTTTTTTCATAATACATAAGATTTGTTATTACAAAAAAACCTAAAATTTTGAGAACTTAGCGGCTTCTCATGTTATTTTTTTGAACAGTACGTTTTGATTTTGAGTGTTTTAGCAGGTATATTCCTACCATGATTCTAAAACTTTCAAGATGTTGGCAATCCTCCAAAACCGTATCCGGGTTCCAAGTCGAGCATGACTTTTTGCCCTCCTTTGGCTATGGATTCATAAATAGCTGCGCAGATAATCATATCACGCTTGCCCATTTCGCCAGGGGCAATATTGGGAGCATCAAAAAGTATGTGTTTGGAAAAATCATCCATTTGTAGTTTTTGTTGACTTTCATGTGGGAACTCAATCACATCGCCTTTCGAGGTTTTTCCGCTTAGAGGGCCATAGCTATTTGCGGGTTGTAGTTCAAACCACCCCGATTCGGCGGACACATACATACTGTTTGCACTAATATTATGGGAAGTCATGATGTTCCCCACAGCTCCGTTTGGAAATTCAAATTGGGCCGTAATGGTCTCGTCGGTATCCTTAAAATACTCCGGGCGGGTGCTGTATTCCTGGGCTGTAACAGAAATGGGGTTCTGTCCCGATCCATAAATAGCACTTTGAATGGCGTAAACACCCATATTGAGCAACGCTCCCCCTCCAGAAAGTTCCTTGTTCAATCGCCACTGGTTTGGATTCCCTCCAGAATGGTATCCGGCATCCGCTGATACATACCTTACGTTTCCAAATGTCTTCTCACGAACAAAACGCTTCACTTCATTGGTATAGGGTTCAGATTGTAATCGATATCCAATTCCAAGTTTTACGCCTTCTTCCTTACAGGCATTGATGATGGCATCACACTCCTCAACACTCACTGCCATAGGTTTTTCGCAGATAACATGCTTGCCAGCCTTAGCGGCACGGATGCAGAAATCGGCATGCATGCTGTTCGGAAGTACTACGTACACCACATCTATATCATCATTTTTGGCGATATCATCAAAATTCTGATAGTTGTAAATGTTTTTCTTGGGAATGTTGTACTTGTCGGCCCAAATCTTTTCCTTTTCTGGGGTTCCAGTAACAATTCCGGATAAGTAACAATGTTGTGCATCTTGCAATGCAGGAGCTAATTGATAGGTACTATAGCTGCCGAGACCCACCAGGGCAATTCCCAATTTCTTTTTGTCCTGTCCACTTCCCATGGCACAGGCCAATGGAGTTGTTGCCATAATAGCGGCGGTTCCCATGCCTTTTGCCATTAGGGTATTGAAATTTCTTCTCGATAAGTTTTTCATTGATAACGTGTTTAGTACGTGCGTATTAAAGTTAACAATAAAGAAATAATACGAATGAATGCACGATCTTTTTAACAAAGTAATCACAAGACCGGGCATATTCAACAAGAATACTTACCTCGAAACTAGTTTAGGTCAGAATCCGTAAGTGTATTCATGAATGCAATCAAAGCCTTCTGTTCTTTTTCTTCCAAATTCAAGGAATCTGGTGGCAAGGTTTGATAGGGCACATCCAATCCCATACCTTGACCTCCGCCAACATTGTAAAAGGTAATCACCTCCTCAAGGGTTTTGTAAACACCATTGTGCATGTACGGTGCAGTCAGTTCGGCATTACGTACCGTAGCTGTTTTAAAGAAATTCCGTTTTTCTTCAACCTTATAGGGGTGGTACTGTCCAGGGTCTTCATCTAAAATGGGATTGTCAAAACTGGCATTTTTGGGCACACCAAGATTTTCAAACTCTGTTTCTTCATATTTTGGGGGAACCGTACCATTGAACGCTGGTGGAAAATGACAAGTGGCACAAGCCGCTTTTCCCATAAACAGATTAAACCCTAATTTTTCTTCATCGGTCAATGTGTTTTCCATTCCTTGGATATTTCGGTCAAACTTGGAATTGAACGGTGCCAAGCTTCTAATGTAGGTGGCAATGGCATGTCGTACATTCATATTGGTCATTTCACCGCCATAGAGACTGTCAAAAGAAGCCTTGTAGGCGCTATTTTCCGCTACCCTTTTCTCTATGGTGTTCAGGTCCATGTGAAATTCGTTCTTGTCGTTCACCACATTTACGATTTGATCTTCCAAGCCAGTTGCCCTTCCATCATAGAACATGGTCTTTTGATAAACGGCATAGGATAAGGTGGGTGTGTTTCGTTGCAATTCAACTCCATTGATGCCCAGTGCCTTTGGATGTCCATCAGTAAAGGCTTTTTCTTTGACATGACAGGTGGCACAGCTTATGTTTTGCGTACTGGAAAGGGATTCATCATTAAAGAGTTTTCTGCCCAGAGCTATCCGCTCGTCATTGATAGCGGGTGATCCCGGCAATGCAAATTTCTTGATATTAAAAAAATCCTTTGAAAAAATATTGGTGGCCGCAGGATTCAATGGTCTTGACGTATTGAGTTCAATCCCCCAATCCTTTGCGGTTAGATTTATAAGTTCCAATTGTTTATTGGTGTGGTCTTTAATGAATCCATAGCGATCAAACGTGTCAAAATCACCAGATTTCAATTCAGCAATAGTACTTTCAATCTCAATGGACCACTTATTGTAAAGGGCTTCATCCGAAAAGGCTTCTTTATAAAAGCCTAAAACTTTTGCTAGGGTCTCATAGCTGTATATGCCGTCATTTAAGGAATTGGCCAGCATGGGGGAATCAAACCCGGTAATACCTTTTGCGGCAACGGTGATGATTCCATCCCTAATCATTTTAAGATGGTGCCTATCCTTTTGGGTATAAATAATATGGTTTTTTCTGATAAAAGGGATACGCACTTTTAGGTATTTAAGAACCTGGTCAAGATCTTGATGGGATATCTCTTCATCTGCATAGAGGAGTTCTTCCAGCACTTGATAGCTCTTGGGCGACAACCGCTTTATGTCTGTGTAGTCATCAATCTCAACCTTTAGGAGGTTGGGAGCGTTCATGGAAAGATAGTTTTGATAATCATAGGCAATGAGCATGGGTTCTGCCCGCTTGTACCATTCTCTGCTTTTTAAGAAGTTGGCTTTGTTGTATTCCAAGGTTTCGGTTGTGTCCAATTTTTGAATGTAGAAAGCAGCACTGTCCAATGTTTGAAAGTAATAATCCCTTATTTCTTCTGTAAAAAGGGATTCCGCATCAGCACTGGCAACCCTTTTTGGGGTAGTTTTTTCTTTACAGGACATCAAACTGAAAAAAGCAATACAAACGCCAAGGATAGTATACGTTGAGAGTTTCATATACGAAGTATTAAAAATGAAGAAAAAGGTTCCCTTGCAAGGGAACCTTTTATAAAAATATGTTTTGGCTGTACCCTGTTATCTTGGAAGCCCAGTAATTTTGAATATAACAGAACCTTCCAAAGAGGCAGCCGCTTCGTCAATTGCCGTAGGATCTACGAATTTTGCCCCATCTTCTCTAAAAGTAGCTGGATTGTTGCTGTCGTATGACCATCCATGTACCTGAGCGCCACAGATAAATACAGGCTCGGAAGCACCAAGGATATCAGTTACATCAATCATACCGGTGATTTCCCATAGAGATTCGGTATCACCAATGCCAAGACCTGCTGCAACCGTTTGGTTACATTCCATAACTTCGGTAAAAGCACCAGTCATAATATCATATTGCCACAGTTTGGCATATCCTTGGATATCAGGGTTTAAATCTGCATATCCGTTGGGATCTTCTTGAATGTAGGCATAGTTTTCAGTTACCACGATGTTATCAGGAGAGTGCATGCCATCACCTTTACCACCTTCCAAGTCTCCATCCACAACAACAGTAAGTTTAGCATCGCCTGTTGGATCATCTGGATTCAACTCCAATTTGTATACCCTTCCAAAAGAAGTTCCTCTATTGGCCAAGTCTGGGTTGTCGCCACGAATTCTACCTGTTGCGTTAAAAAATACATTTCTATTGTTGGCGGCAGAACCTCTTTGCCAGTCAATATCCTCAATTCTTTGGAAACCGATGGCTACAGAATCAATGGCTTCCTGGTTCAGTTCCTCAAGGGTTCTTTCAGTAACTTCTACCCATTCTACATCATATTCGATGTCTTCGGCCATTCCCATTTCAAATTTAAGACCACCGCCACCAATAGCGGTTTCAGTAGAATCTTTTCCTCTAAGCACATAAAGCTTGCCACCATAAAGGTCGCCCCTGGCACCTACATACATACCAAAATGGGCTGATGGATAAACGTTTTGGCTATCATCATCTCCCATAAATACCACAGTTTGGGTTGGGTAGGCATCTTTACCGATGACAACGGCGTTTTCTGTAGACCATTCACCCAAAGCAGGTAATCTTTCAGCTTCAACCCTATCATTTGTAGAACGGAAAGGGTTGATTTTATAAACCCCTTTTCCATTTCCACCCCATTCACCTCCAGAAAGGTAAAGTGGGCCAAAGCCATGCTCATCAACCGTAATGGAAGAACCAGAACATTGTGCGGTAAATGCAGTAGCAGTGGAATTTACAATGTAGTCTCCCTCCATAGGGCGTAAATCGGAGTTCACCCTTATTCTGGCAATTGAGTAATCAGCCTCCAAGTTATTGATCAAAGCAAAAGTCCCATCCTCGGCAGGGTAAAGAGCGGTTCCATCTGTATAGGCTCCAAAAACAAAAGAAGGGTCAGTGGGAAGAATATCGGCGGAGGACATAATCATTTCTAATTGAGCTGTTCCCGCAAATGCGCCTTTGAATTCAAATAGGGTGTTTGGGGTTACAGAAGTCATGAGTGGTTCCATTTCGGCGATAGTAAGGTCTTCACCATCCTCTCCATCCACTCCGTCGACTCCATCTACGCCATCCACTCCGTCGACTCCATCTACACCATCACGACCATCTTCACCGTCGCAACTAGTAAGACCGAACCCAATAATAGAGGTTAGTGCCAATCCAAAGATTAATTTTTTCAAATTCATAATTTTATAGTTTAAGGTTTTCGTTATCCCCAAAACTATCCACGTCACTTTAGAATTGGATTACCTTAATATGTTCATTGGATTAAGCTTGATTAAAGAAAATGTTACACTGTAAAGTTTAAGTGATGTTACTGTTCTGTTAACATCTACTAATTGTTAAGGCCGCATTCTGTCTTAGCTGGGAGGGAATCTCAATCAAATTACTTACTTTTAGCCATAGACTAATTCAACGTAATACCATGAGAAAAATTTATCTTGCATTAAGCATAGTTTTGTGCTCTTCCATTGCCATTTCCCAAAACCGAAAACTCCCAGTGGACACCACGGTGACCACCCAACATTCGGTCACTATAAAAGGGGTTAGCATTAATTACACGGCAACAACAGGTACCCAGCCGGTATGGGATGAAATGGGAGAACCCATTGCATCACTTCACTATACCTATTATACTAGAAACAATGTTAAAAATAGGGCCGAACGCCCCCTGCTGATTTCCTTTAACGGAGGTCCAGGTTCAGGTTCTGTTTGGATGCACCTCGCCTACACAGGCCCCAGAATTCTTAAAATTGATGATGAGGGTTATCCAGTTCAACCCTATGGCGTAGATCATAATCCCTATTCCGTATTGGATGTTACGGATATTGTTTATGTAAATCCTGCAAACACTGGATATTCCCGTACTATTCCCGAAACCGGTGAGGAAGTGAAACGGGAAAAGTTTTTTGGAATCAATGCAGATACCGAATATTTAGCGGAGTGGTTGAACACCTTCGTAACCCGAAACAATCGTTGGAGATCTCCAAAATACATTGTCGGTGAAAGTTATGGAGGAACCCGGGTTATGGGATTGTCCTTGGCGCTACAGAACCAGCAATGGATGTACTTGAACGGTGTTATTATGGTATCTCCTGCCGATTATAAGGTGTTTCGCGACAACGACCCGGTTTCCAGTGCTTTGAACCTTCCCTATTTTGCGGCAGCCGCATGGCACCACAAGGCTTTACCTGCTGCTTTGCAAAGCAAGGACTTGTTGGATGTGCTACCAGAAGTTGAAGAATACACCATTAATACCCTGTTGCCAGCCATTGCCAAAGGTGGCTTTATTCCAGAGGCAGAACGAAACGAGGTGGCCAAACAAATGGCCTATTATACCGGATTGAAGGAAAAAGACATTATTGACCATAATTTAGATGTTCCCACTCAATTTTTCTGGAAGGCGCTTTTAAAAGATAAAGGTGGATACACCGTGGGACGATTGGACAGCAGATATTTGGGAATTGACCGACAACTTTTTGGCGATAGCCCAGACTATTCTCCAGAGCTTACTTCTTGGCTGCACAGTTTTACCCCTGCCATTAACTATTATTTACAGGAAGAATTAGGATTTAAAACGGACATTAAGTACAATATGTTCGGTCCAGTGCATCCTTGGAACAATGATGATGATAATGTTAGAGATAACCTCCGTCAGGCGATGGCCCAAAACCCCTATTTGAATGTGTTGGTGCAGTCTGGATATTATGATGGGGCCTGTACTTATTTTGCGGCCAAATATACCATGTCTCAAGTGGACCCCAGTGGGCGAATGAAAGACCGGTTCGATTTTAAAGGCTACCGTTCTGGACACATGATGTATTTGAGAAGGGAAGACCTTCAAAAGGCCAATGACGATATTAGGGACTTTATTATACGAACCCAGACCAATGGGAAGAGTGCCAAATATTAATCATTAAAAAACCTTCAACATAGCGGCATAACTAAAAAGTTATGCCGTTTTTATTTGAATGAAATGTAACATTCTAGAACCCTTTTAAACTAATATATAAACAGCAGAATTATGGGAGGAGAAGGAAGCATGATGCATGCCATCAAAAGTTTAAAGGAAAACAGGAGTTTGCTCAAAAAGAGAAAGCTCAAATCCAAAGATGATGTCTATGGAAGGAAAAGCATAACAAAGTTGTATTTTAAGAAATCCACTCCACGAGATATCAATCGCATCAAGAAAATGATGTTCATTCAAAAGGAAAAAGAAAAAAGAGGAATGTTTTACGCAGCCATTGCCACCGTTCTACTCTTTTTTATATTCTACCTGCTTTTGACATAGCGATATTTTCCTATTTTTAACAAAAACAGCACATGTTAAAAAAGCAAACTATTCTCTGCCTTATGCTATCTTTCTTAGGATCTTCAACCGCTACAAAGATTATCGCCCAAGATTGGCCCAATTTGGAAAAATATAAAAACGCCAATGCAGAAGTATCTGCTCCTGCGGAGGATGAACACCGTGTGGTTTTTATGGGCAACTCCATAACCGAAGGTTGGTCCAACGCCAATCCAGATTTCTTTAAGGATAATCCCTATATCAATCGAGGTATTGGTGGACAGACCACACCGCAGATGCTGCTTCGGTTTCGGCAAGATGTTATTGACCTTCAACCTAAAATTGTAGTCATTTTGGCGGGCACCAATGACATTGCGGGCAATACGGGTCCCATGACCTTGGAGCAAATCCGGGACAATATTCTTTCCATGGTGGAACTGGCAAAAGCCAATAACATTTCTCCCATTGTATGTTCGGTGCTTCCTGCATACGATTATCCGTGGCGACCTGGGTTGGAACCCAATATAAAAATTCCAAAGTTGAACCTTCTGTTGAAGCAAATGGCGGATGAACAGGGTGTAATGTACATGGATTACTTCTGGGCCATGGCCGATGAACGAAGCGGCCTTCCCAAGGAATTGACCACAGATGAAGTCCATTTGACCAAACAAGGCTATGCCGTAATGGAAAAATTGATTCAAGAAGCTATTGCCAAGGTCATCAACTATGAAAACTAGTTTCTTTTTTGTCTTTTCAATTTGCACCTTATTTGGTTTTGGTCAAAATGAAATAGTAGTAAGCCCCGCCGTTGAGGTTTTGAGGGATTTTGACAAAGTCAGGGACTTTACCTTGGATGACAGTGGTTCAGAAGCCTATTTTACCATTCAATCCCAAACCGAGGATGTTTCGGTGATTTCCACCGCTACCAAAACTGGTGATGCATGGGGCACTCCTTTGATTGCTCCCTTTTCCGGAACCTATAAAGATATGGAGCCATTTTTATCCCCTGATGGATTGCGACTCTATTTTGTGTCGAACCGTCCTTTGCATGATTCCATCTCCACAACCAAGGATTATGATATTTGGTATGTGGAACGGTTTTCAAAAACGGCGGCATGGTCGAAACCCATCAATATGGGAAGCCTAATTAATACCGAACACAATGAGTTTTATCCAGCAGTGGCCGAAAATGGGAATTTCTATTATACAGGTGACCGTCCAGATTCTAAAGGGGAGGATGATATTTTTTTCAGTGAATTCAAAAATGGAACCTACACAGACCCTATTTCCTTAGATGAAAACATCAATTCCAAGACCTTCGAGTACAATGCCTATATTTCCAAAGATGACAGCTATTTGATTTTTGGTGGTTATAATCGTGAAGACGGACAGGGAAGTGGGGATTTATACATCAGTTTTAAAAACGCTTTCGGTGAATGGTCGAAAGCCAAACCCCTACCCCAACCCATCAATTCAAAACAAATGGATTATTGCCCTTTTGTGGATGAAAAAAACAATATACTCTATTTCACAAGCCGAAGAATTACAAATCCAGATGGCCCAATTCGGAATATGCAATCCTTAAAACTATTTCTCAACAGCTATGAAAATGGAAATAGTAGATTGTATAAGACCAATATAGATGTCTTGAAACTTCAACCATAGTTACAAGATTTTTGGCCATCCATGCACCTATTCCCACTTAACACACAAAAACAGAAGGAGTATCTGTCTCATTCAGTTTATCACAAATGATCTTTTGTATATTTGTCATTCAATTGTGCTTTAGGTGGAACTGGTTGGAAATAAGGAGACTACAATTGCAGTATTGCCCTTTCAAATTATTGGGGCAGAAAACGCCATGAACCCTATAATAAAGGGGTTTACCGAGGACCTTATAATTAACTTCTCAAAGTTTATCGGTTTATCGGTTATTTCCCAATATTCCACATTGGGCATTTCCGATATTTCTGATACTAAATCCATAACAAAATTAGGGGCCGATTACATCATCACAGGAAGCTTTAGGGCCATTGGTGAAGGGTATAGAATTGGCGTACACCTTATCAGGACCAAGGATAACAGGATTGTTTTTGCTGGAAATCATGACGAAGCAATGGAAACCATCCTAAATGCACAGGATACCATCACACAGCAAATGGTGAGCGTATTGCAACAGCAGATTGATCATGATCTCCTCTCCTACTCCTACAAAAAAGAATCTGTTGAACTAGCAGCTTACGAGAACTGGCTTTTGGGTTTCAACGAACTTAAAAAAGGTACTGTTGAAAGCGATTTAACCGCTCGGAAATATTTTGAATCTGCACTAAAAATAGACCCTTTGTTTGCAAGAGCGTATACTGGTCTCTCCCTTTCCTATTTCAACGAATGGAGCTGCCAGTTGTGGAACCGTTGGGATGTGAGCCAAAAAGGGGCACACGATTATGCCCTGAAAGCCATTGAACTGGATGAAAACGATTATGTCTCACTGGCGGTTTTGGGAAGGACTTTTTTGTATTTGGGAGATTATGAAAAGTCAGAATATGTCTTGCGGAAATCACTCCGAATGAATCCCAATGACGCTGATAATTTGGTGCTCATTTCCAATTGTTTGGTCTGGTTGGGCTATTTAGAAGAGGCTGAACAACTCTACATCAAAGCCAGAAACCTAAATCCTTTGCATCCAGAAGCCTATTTGCCCATAGGTATGTTGGTGTATTTTGAAAAGGGGGATTACCAAAAGGCCGTTTCGTTGGGAGAAAAAGTGGCCAATCTTTCCATTTGGACCGATTTTACCGCTTTTTTGGCCGCAGCCTATTTTCATCTATCGGAACATGATAAGATGATGACCAACTGGAAGAAATACATGGAATTGTTCAAAAAGAATATCCATGATGGCAAAGAGGTGACCAAAAAAGAAGCAGTAGATTGGCAAAAAGAGGTCAACCCTTATCTAGTTGCTACCAACTTAGAACCCTTTTGGGAATTTACCTTGGGAAATACTTCCAAAGAAATCAATAAACCTATTGCTCCGACCACTGGGTCAATTACCAAAGGGAATTTCATAAGCAACGGAGAAGTATGGGAACTTGCTTATTTAAATCAATCGGTTACCCTAAAAGATTCAAAAGGACTTCATGATATTGCCAAACTCTTGGAACAGCCCGAAGAACAAATTCATAGCGCAGTTCTTATGGGCGTAGTTTTGGAAACGGGAGGAACTTCACTGATTGATGACCAAGCTATGAAAGAATACAAAAATAAGCTTCGGTCGTTAAAAATGGATATTTCCGATGCAGAAGAAATGGGGCTTTATGAAAGGGCCGATTCACTCAGGGAAGAATATGAAGCTTTGGTGGAACATTTATCGCAGGTTACCGGATTATCAAACAAAATCAGAAAAACAGGCTCCTCGGTTGAAAAAGCACGTGCCGCAGTAACTTGGCGGATTCGTAGCTCCATCAAGAAAATTGAGAAAGTACATCCCAAATTGGCCAAGCATTTGACCAACTCCATCAAAACCGGTACTTGTTGTAGCTATGAGCCGGAGACGCCACATGAGTGGACTGTATAATCCAACTTACAGCATTTTCCTTACAATGTAAGGTAAAAACTTTTGCCTATAGGGTGAACAACAATCTAAACAATACAAAAATGCTTGAGATTATTCAAAATTTACCAAACCCTTGGGCCGTGCTAATCGACCCAATTTCTCTTATTGTTTTGGGAATGTACGGGGTGTTGATGCTTTGGGAGGCCCTTTTTCCAGCTAGGGAATTGCCAAAAGTAAAGAACTGGAAACTAAGGGGGCTCGCATCCTTTGGAGTGTTTTTTTATCTGTCTACCTATTTCCCGTTAATATGGGATACCTATTTGGTGGATTACCAAATCTTTGACCTTACCGCACTTGGAGCAGGTTGGGGAGCCTTTGTAGCCGTGATGATCTATGAGTTCGGACTCTATGTTTGGCACTACGCCATGCATAAAAATGATACGCTATGGAAAATCTTTCATCAAATGCACCATAGTGCAGAGCGTATGGACAGCTATGGAGCCTTCTATTTTAGCCCCATGGACATGATCGGATTTACATTGTTGGGAAGCCTTTGCTTGGTGGTCATTGCAGGATTTACGCCTGAAGCTGCGACACTCTTTATTTTGATTACCACATTTTTGGCCATTTTTCAGCATGCAAATATTCGGACGCCGAGATGGATAGGGTATATTGTACAACGCCCTGAAGCGCACACTATACACCACGCCAAGGGAATCCATGCCTATAATTATTCAGACATTTCCCTTTTTGACATCATTTTTGGAACCTTCAACAACCCAAAGGGTTACGAACACGAAACCGGGTTCTACAATGGTGCCTCAAAACGAGTTTGGGAAATGTTGACCTTTAAAGATGTGTCAGAAAAATAGTTTTTGATGAAGCTTGAAAAAAGCACAAAAATTTTACTTACTGCATTGCTTGCGTTCAATGTATTATTGACTTCATGCAGTAAGAATGATGACAGTGTTGGTCCTTCTCCCATCCCAGAACCTGGTAATGAAGTGGTATATCTACCGGTTGTGGTCCATGTGATTCACAACGGCGAGACCCTTGGGGAAGGTCCAAATCTTTCCAACGAACGTATTGAAAGGCAAATAGAAATCCTCAATGAAGATTATAGAAGAAAATTGGGAACCAAGGGATTTAATGATCATCCCGATGGCGGGGATGCCCAAATTGAATTCGTGTTGGCAAAAAAGACGCCAGGCGGAGAGCAAACCAATGGGATAAATCGAATAGATGCCTCTCAAATAAATGTCCCGGACTTAGGTTACAATCAAAACCATTATGCACAATATGCCTATTGGGATACCAGTGCGTACATCAATATCTGGACTACCCCATTGCCAGAATCAGCCGTTTGTTTGAGTCTCGGCAGTGCTACTGGACCAGAAACCGATTTGCCGGGCACGGAGTTTTTAACCATTCCGGGGCCCAATGATGCAGATGGAATTATGGTCAACTGGATACATTTTGGAGAATCGGATATAGATTGCCATGCACGTTTTGGTCGCACCCTTACCCATGAAATGGGGCACTTTTTAGGGTTGTTGCATACGTGGGGTTCTGGGGAATGTGATACCAATGATTTTTGTGATGATACCCCAGCGGTGGATGAACATGTGTTTGGAAGTGTTCCGTATTTGGGATGCGCTGGAGAGGAAATCATGATCGGAAATTATATGAACTATTCCCATGATGCGGTAATGAACATCTTTACCAAAGACCAAATTCATCGGATGCACTATGTCCTTAAAAATCATCCCGGCAGAAATGCATTGCTTACTAGCCCAGCCCTTTAATCATAACAAAAAATAACATGACTTGTATCAATCCAAATCTGTGGTATGGTAAGAATCATACCCACCATTCTCAATTTAGTGATTCAGAATTTGTGGAATCGTTTGAAAAGGGAAGCTTAAACCCTAAATTGTTCAACCATGAAGCCCATCTAAGGTTGGCATGGATTTACATCCGTGACTTTGGGGAACAAAAGGCTGTGGAAAAGACCTGTGCAGGCATCAAACATTTTGATGTAATCTATGGTAATGGGGATAAATTTCATACCACAATAACAGTGGCAGCCGTAAAAGTGGTGCACCATTTTGTGAAAAAATCGAAATCAAAGACCTTTTCTTGTTTTATGGAGGAGTTTCCCCGCCTAAAAATAGCTTTCAAAGAACTATTAGATCAGCATTATGGATTCAATATTTTTTCCAGCGATGAAGCCAAGACCAATTACATAGCGCCAGATAAACTGCCTTTTGATTAGAATCATGTATTTGCCTTGGGATTTAGTTTCTTTGTAGTATGCAAAATCCCAAGGTAAGTATTTGTATTCCCTTTAAGGATACCGCACATTTTCTTCCCGAATGTCTGGACTCCATTCTAAATCAAACGCACCAAAATTGGGAAGTACTTGCCGTAAATGACCACTCCAATGATGCCAGTCTTGAAGTTCTAAAATCTTATGCAGAAAAAGATGTTAGGTTAAAAGTCTTCAACAATGAAGGAGAAGGAATCATTCCAGCGTTACGGACAGCATATAACCAAAGTAGTGGAGAATTTGTCACCCGAATGGACTCGGATGACATCATGAAGCCAAATAGATTGGAAGTGATGGTCAATTCATTGGTGAAATCCGGAAGTGGACATGTGGCTGTGGGGCAAGTTCGGTATTTTTCAGACCGAGGTATCAGCAACGGATACGAACGCTACGAAACCTGGTTAAACCAGTTGACGGCAAATGGGACAAATTATAGTGAAATCTATAAGGAATGTGTCATCCCCTCCCCTTGCTGGATGGCTTTTCGGGAAGATTTTGAAGCTTGCAGTGGCTTCCAATCTGATAGATATCCAGAGGATTATGACCTCACCTTTCGGTTTTATGAAAAAAGATTAAAAATCATTCGCTGTAATGAAGTGTTACATTTATGGCGCGATTATGATACCAGAACCTCACGCACCCATGAACATTACGCCCAGAATTATTTTTTAGACATTAAGCTCCATTATTTTTTGAAGTTGGATTTTAATTTCAATCGACCTTTGGCCGTTTGGGGAGCTGGTTTCAAAGGCAAAACCATTGCCAAAAAACTTAAAAAACAGAAAATCGATTTCACTTGGTTGTGTGACAATCCCAATAAAATTGGAAAGAAAATTTACGGCAAGCAACTCTTGCATTTTGAATCATTGAAGGGTTTAAACAATCCACAAAGCATTATCACCGTGGCCAATGAAGAGGCCCAAAATGAAATTAGAGCCTTCCTTAAGGGATTAGAGCAACAACCCATGCACGATTATTTCTTTTTTTGCTGAGAATCCTCCCCTTCACCCTTTTCCCCTTGACCCCTAAACCAAACCATTAACCACATATCACATTTACCACTCCCTTAACAATGAAATTTATATCCCTGCACTATTTTAATCCCTATATTTGTTCAATCAATGTTGGGAATGCAGTTTAAACATCCGGAAATTCTTTGGGCCCTCGCACTACTTGTCATTCCTGTCCTCATTCATCTTTTTCAATTACGTCGATATAAAAAGACTCCCTTTACCAATGTGGCCATGCTGCAAAAGGTGGTTTCCGAATCCCGAAAGAGCAACAGTTTAAAAAAATGGTTACTGCTGTTGACTCGATTACTATTGATGGCGGCCCTAATCATTGCCTTTGCCCAGCCTTTTTCATCTACTGAAACTGCTCTCAAGGAGAAAGAGATTGTGGTTTATTTGGATAATTCATTCAGTATGCAGGTTAAGACCAATGGATTATCGCTATTGGAAAAGGCAGTTCAGGACCTTATTAAAAATATAGATGGTGAAACCGTTTTTAGCTTGTTCACCAATGAAAGCACATACGATAATGTCAACATAAAGGACATTCAAAATATACTTTTATCGCTCCCCTACTCCCATAAACAGTTACATCTTGATGAAGTTAAACTGAAAGCGGCTACCTTATTTTCAAAATCGAATAGTAGTGTTAAAAACCTGATTCTCGTTTCTGATTTCCAACAACGAATTGCCTCCAACAATACCACTCCAGATTCAGTAATGACCACTTATCTGGTTCCCATTCAACCCAGAGAAGCCCAAAATATTGCCATTGATTCCATTTACCTTGCTGATGAATTATCGGAACAGCCCAAACTAACTGCTTTACTTTCTGGAGGTTCAGAAGAGCAAAATCTACCCATTTCTCTGTTCAATAATGATACGCTCATCGCGAAATCAGCGGCTAAATTCGATTCCAATGGCGCAGCGGAAGTGGTCTTTTCCATTCCGGGTAATACAAAAATCAACGGAAGGCTCAGCATTACCGAAAATGGATTGAGCTATGACAATCGGTTCTATTTCAACATCAACGAACGGGAAAAAATAAAAGTGTTGGCCATCAGTGCTTCGGAAAATAATTATTTGGAGCGGTTATACCCGGATACGGAATTTGACTTCCAGAAGGTCCCATTGAATCAATTGAATTACAGCGATTTGGATGAACAGAATGTGGTGGTTTTGGACAATCTACAATCCATTCCCAGCAGTCTACAAAACGTCCTCAGAACTTTTAAGGATAATGGCGGAACCCTTATCGTTGTTCCTTCGAACGAGAGCGATGTAACCTCCTATAATTCATTTTTATCTTCTTTTTCAGGCCAGCAACTGGGCGAAAAGGTGGCCAATAACACCAAAGTGACCTCGATTTCCTTTAATCATCCATTGTACAAAAATGTATTTGAAAAGGAAGTGACCAATTTTCAATACCCTACGGTAAAAGAATATTATAAGGTGCAATCGCGAATGTCCAAAATACTGGCTCTGGAGGGTAATGATGTCTTTTTATTGGGAAATGATGGGTTTTACATGTTTACCGCCTCACTGGAAACCGATAACTCCAACTTTAAAAATTCACCTTTAATTGTGCCCACATTTTATAATATGGCCACCACCAGTCTTCAGATGCCGGAGATATACCATATCCTTGGAGAAATCAGCACAGTGGATATCTCTACCAACTTGGGTAGTGATGATATTTTAAACGTATCCAAAACGGATTATGATTTTATTCCCTTGCAACAGACCTTTCCCAACCGGGTTCGGTTGACTTTTGACCAAAACCCGACATCAGATGGCATCTATTCCATCAACCAAGAGGGACAACTGCTACAAAATATCAGTTTTAACCATCCAAGGACCGAGAGCAAACTCAATTATTTGGAGGTTGAAAGTATACCAAACACCAATACACAAGATTCCATTGCTTCCCTTTTTGAATACTTGGAAGCGGAAAGCAATATTACCGCTTATTGGAAATGGTTTGTTATTTTAGCGTTGCTTTTGGTGTTGACCGAGGTACTCATCCAAAAATTCATTACATGAACATTCTGCTGAAGCCTGCAAAAATCGTGTGCCCAGAAAATAAGGAGCTACACTTGAAAAAGCGGGACATCCTTATTAAAAAAGGAAGTATTGAAAAGATTGCCACTTCTATTGAGACACCTTCCAGCACCAAATTGGTAGACCTTAAAAACCTACATGTTTCTATAGGTTGGTTTGATAGTGGTGTGAGTTTTGGAGAGCCAGGTCATGAAGAACGGGAAACCATTGCCAACGGACTTCATGTGGCCAGTAAAAGTGGATTTACAGACATTGTGCTGTATCCCAACACCTATCCTGTGCCCGATACCAGTTCTGATGTGGTGTTTTTGAAAGAACGCAGTCTTGGTAAACCGACCCATCTGTACCCATTGGGAACACTGACAAAAAATGCAGAAGGTGTTGATTTGGCCGAATTGTTCGATATGAAAAATGCTGGTGCTGTGGGCTATTATGATTTTAAACAACAGATTGCCAATCCCAATCTTTTAAAATTGGCCTTGCTCTACGCCCAAAATTTTGATGGACTTGTCTTTTCCCATCCACAGGATACCCATATTAAAGGAAAAGGCATTGTTCATGAAGGAGTAGTTTCCACCCGATTGGGCCTTAAAGGAATCCCAGCCTTGGCCGAAGAGCTACAAATTGTCCGGGACCTATTTATCTTGGAATACACGGGAGGAAAATTGCACATTCCTACCATTTCAACGGCGGAATCCGTAAAATTGATTGCTAATGCCAAGAAAAAGGGATTGGATGTGAGCTGCAGTGTGGCCATCCATAATTTAATGTTTACCGATGAGTCTTTGGAGGATTTTGATACCAATTTCAAGGTATCCCCTCCTTTGCGAACCAAGCAAGATATCAAGGCTTTGATTAAAGGATTAAAAGACGGCACTATCGATTTTGTGACCAGTGATCATATTCCCATTGATGTTGAAGGAAAACGGGTGGAGTTTGACAATGCCACCGACGGCACCCTTGGTCTGGAAACCGCCTTTGGCAGCCTGAACCAAATCTTTGGTATGGAGGAAACGGTATCGCTATTGACCAAAGGTCGGGAACGTTTTGGTCTGGAAACTCCCATTTTAAAAGAAGGTGAAAAGGCATGTTTGACCCTGTTCAACCCAGATGGGGAAAGCATCTTTGGTCTTGAAGATATTCTGTCCACCTCAAAAAACAGCATGTTTTTGGGAACGCAGCTTAAAGGCAAGGTGTATGGTGTAATCAATAACGAAAAAACTTCAATCTAATATTTTGAGCCAATCCAATCCCGGAAGAACCACAGCTATTGTAGCCTACATCACCATAGTGGGCTGTTTGATTGCCATCACCATGAACATGGAACCCAAAAATGCCTTTGCCCGTTTTCATATTCGTCAGGCTTTTGGAATCCATTTGGTGTTTCATGCTTTGGCGATTGCATTGACTTTTATGGGCATAGTGTATCTATCCATCCCGCTGTATCTTTTTTATTTGGTACTTTGGGGCTACGGATTTTTACAAGCACTGAATGAAAAGACCCAACCCTTGCCTGTTTTGGGTTCTTATTTTCAAAAATGGTTTACTTTTATTTCCTAAAATTTTAAAATGTCCCCAACCTCGTTGTCTTTAGAATACCTACTGCGCCCGTCATCATTGAAATCAGGTAAAAAACCCGGACTATTCATGTTCCATGGTTACGGAAGTAATGAGGAGGACCTTTTTTCATTTGCTTCTGAACTTCCAGAGGAGTTAGAGGTGATTTCCGTAAGAGCCCCGTATGATTTGGACCCGTTTGGACATGCATGGTATGCCATAAATTTTGATGCGGAATATGGGAAATGGAGCGATGATGAGCAAGCCAAAGAGTCTCGGGATAAAATTGTGGCATTTATGGATGAGGCCATTGCTGCTTATGATTTGGATGAAGAAAACATCACACTGTTAGGATTCAGTCAAGGAACTATATTGAGCTATGCCGTAGCACTTTCATTTCCTGAAAAAGTGAAGAATTTGGTAGCGTTGAGCGGTTACATCAATGAAGGTATATTAGCAGAAAACTATACCCAAAAAGACCATGGTAAGCTTCATATTTATGCTTCACATGGGCAGGTAGACCAAGTGATTCCTGTGGAATGGGCGCAAAAAACCCCTGATTTCCTAAAAAAATTGAACATTGATTTCACTTACGAGGAATTCCCCATTGGACATGGTGTTTCTCAACAAAATTTTTACTCCTTCCGAAAGTGGTTGGTGAATCATATTTGATCAAACTAACAGTAGTCCAGCAGGTCAGTAGGCAGTACACAATAATCAAATAAACAAGAGTCAAGCTTAAGAATCGGGTTCAAGAGCAAATCCTTCGCGTCAATTTGTGGGATTCGTGTCAGGTAGCGTTGGGCAGTCAAAAAAGCTCAAGTTCAAGTGTTAAGTCCAAGTTCATCTTTTGACTTCCAACAATCCAAAAGTCATCAGCCAAAAGGGACTCACATCAACCCAAAAACAGCATTCGTCAAATAGTCCCAAAGAGTCAGCAGGAGTTTTGGGAAATTGTGGTTTCAACCCTTTAAATTCTATAAGATGGAACGAAAAAAATTGCTATTCCTGACTCTTTTCGCCTTGGGCCTTTTAATTTCCTGTAGCAAGGACGACGGACCAAGCATCTCACCTAACACAGCCCCCAAGATTGAGGCGCAGACCTTCCCTGCTGCCGAGAACATAACCGACACAGCTACCATTGGAACGGTAATCGCTACCGATGCCGACAAGGGCGATAAACTCACTTTTAGTATCGCCGCAAACAGTAGTAACTTGTTCGAGATTACCACAGATGGTAAACTGAGCCTAGCCGCGGGCAAATCTTTGGATTTTGAGACCGTAAAAGAACATACTATTGCCGTGGAGGTAACCGACAATGTCAATGATCCTGTCTTTGCAGAAATTACCATCACCGTTACCAATGTGATAGAGTCCTTGGCCGAGGACCCCGATTCCTTTATCACCGTGTGGGTTACCACGGCCAACAATGAATCGGTAAAGATTGGGGTGGATCCGGACCTTACCTATGACTATACCATAGATTGGGGAGATGGCACGGTTGAGAACATTACCTTCAATAACTTTGCTGCACAACACCAATATGCCCAACCGGGTGCACATACCGTAGCCATAAAAGGTATCTTTCCAGCAATTTTAATGGATAAATATGAGCTTGTCGCTCAAGCTGACGCGCTTAAATTGGCAAGCATAGAGCAATGGGGCACCAACCCGTGGGCCAGCATGAAAAATGCCTTCATAGATTGTAAGAACATGGTGTACAACGCCACCGATGTGCCAAATCTTTCCCAAGTGACCACTATGAGTGGCATGTTCAGTTCTGCCTTCGCCTTTAACGGGGATCTTAGCGGTTGGGATGTAAGTAATGTCTCCGATATGGGTTCCATGTTCAATGGTGCATTTGCCTTTGAAGGCACCGGCCTCAGTGATTGGAAAACAGGCAATGTCAACAATATGAGTGAAATGTTTGTTAATGCTTATGTCTTTAATGGGGACCTTAGCAACTGGGATGTGAGTAGTGTTACTGGTATGGCTAGTATGTTCGCCAATGCTGTTGCCTTTAACAGTGACCTTGGGGCATGGGACATCAGCAGTGTCACCAATATGGAAGATATGTTGAGTTTTTCAGGGTTAAGCTCCGAGAACTATAGCAATACATTGAAGGGCTGGGCCAGCCCTAATGCCCCACAGGGTATAACTTTTAATGCAACCGGGCTTCAATATTGTAATGATGTGTCTACCGGCCTGGCACTAACCTATTTGACCAATGACAAAGGCTGGTCCATAACTGATGGTGGTCCTATCGATTGCAATTGATTAGAAAATACTTGTTTATCTTTAAAGAGCGCCGGGAGATTATGTCTTCCGGTGTTTTTTAAGTCCCTTTCTTGAGAGGAGCTGAGGGCTGTACAATGGAACAATCTAGCACATCCCGTTTAATCGAAAGCTATTAATTGCTTCGGGTGTAAAGCAAGTGGTCCAATGGCGTAAAGCTTACGCTCAGGTCATCTTTCAATTCGTATTGCACAAACAGCTCTCCCCAATATTTTCCATCTGAAAAATCAACAATGATCCATTTATGGTTCAATACCTTGATTTTGTTGATTTTAAAATCACTCTCCATACCCTCATATGGAATCAAGGGGTTATCACCAGATTGTTCATTGGTTTCCAAAAGTTTGTCCTCAATATAGCGAGATGGATTCTCCAAATTAAGGTGATCGTAATAGGCCAAAGCATCATCATTGTTTTCTAAGGTAAAATATTGCATGTCCAATATTTTAAGCTGACTTTTCTGAACGGAATCTTGCAGCTGTTCCACTTCGGCCTTCAGACCTTCAACATCAGCAGTCATGGCTTTTTGCATATTGCTGGTACTTATAAATTGATACAAAGCCACTAAAGCAGCAAATACAAACAGATAGAGAAAAAATTTGTTCTTCATGTCTTTTTAAATCTTCAATTGTAGGTTATCGTACGCCAAATGTATGTTTTTGGGCAATTCTTTTTCCACTTCTTTATGAAATCCCATTACATGGCTAATATGGGTAAAATATGTTTTTTCTGCGCAAACTTCCTGCGCAAACGCAATAGCTTCTTCCAAATTAAAATGGGAATGATGGGGTTCTTTCCGGAGCGCATTAACCACCAATACTTTGGCACCTTTTATCTTTTTGAGTTGGTCCTTCTCCACCCGTTTCACATCGGTCAAGTACACAAAATCCCCAAACCGGTATCCAAATACTTGCAAGCGATTGTGGAAGGCTTCAATGGGAATGATTTCTATGTCCCCCAACTCAAAAGGTCTATCTTTTTCCACAGGAACAACCTGAACTGCTGGTGCTCCAGGATATCGGTTCTCATCGGCAAAAATATAATCAAATCGTCTTTTTAGCGAGGCAATCACCCGTTCATGGGCATAAATGGGAATATCGCCCTGGCGAAAGAAAAAGGGTCGAATATCATCAATACCAGCAGTATGGTCAGCATGTTCGTGCGTGAACAAAATCCCATCCAGTTTTTCAATAGGATTTGCCAACATTTGTTGCCGAAAATCAGGACCGCAATCAATGACATAGTTAAAATCTTTCCATGAAACCATGACGGAGACCCGCAATCTCTTATCCTTGGGGTCCTTGCTAAGACAAACTGGATGATCACTTCCAATAACAGGTATGCCCTGGGAGGTTCCCGTGCCCAAAAAGGTAATGGTCATCATATCATCCATTAAAATCAAAATTATAACATATTTATTTAATAGATTGAATGAAGAGTGTAACTTTGTTTCACACAAAACTCTCGGATATGCCTACCGTACCAAGCAAAGAGAATGCTTTTGAAAACATCCCTTCCATAAAGGCAAAGACCCTTAGAATCAATCTGAATCCGAATATTTACGGAACTTTTGCCGAGATTGGGGCTGGACAGGAAACGGCCCGGCATTTTTTTAGGGCTGGTGGTGCTTCAGGCACCATTGCAAAAGCGATGAGTGCTTATGACAAATCGTTTAGTGATGCCATTTATGGTATTGAAGAAGATGGGCGGTACGTAACCCAGTCCCGCTTGAAGAAGATGTTGGACCACGAAATGAAATTGGTGGAAGAACGGATCAGTCGGGAGAGCAATCCCAATTATCTTTTCTTTACCTACGCCAACACTGTTGCCACGATTGATTTTTCCAAACGATACAAAGGCCATGGTTGGGTAGGAATCCGTTTTCAATTGGATCCGGACCAAAAGGAGTACGATGAGATTGTTTTACATATCCGATTTAAACAAAATGAAGCCCGATTGCAACAGGAAACTTTGGGTATTTTGGGCGTTAACCTTATGTATGGTGCCTATTTTAAGTTCCATAAGCCCAAAAAACTGCTGAAGTATTTATACGATCATATTGACAAGGATACCGTGGAAATTGATATGGTCAACTTTACAGGTCCCAACTTTAAGGAGGTGGATAACCGTTTGATGAGCTTGCAGTTGATCAAAAACGATATGACGGATGCGGTCATGTTTGGTCCGGACGGAAATAACCTTTTGCCAGCGGCTGTTCTTTATAAGAAAAACATTTTGGCCTTACGGGGAAGCTTCAGGCCCGTGACCAAAGTGAACATGGACATGTTCAAAAAATCGTATGACATCTTTGTCCGGGAACAAACGGTGGAATACGAAAATACCATAGTGGTTTTTGAGATAACCCTTTCCAACTTAAAAGTTTCTGGGGAAATTGACGAACAGGATTTTATGGATCGTGCAGAGTTGCTCTGTTCCATGGGACATACGGTGTTGATATCCAAATTCCAGGAATACTACAAGTTGGTGGAATATTTCAACAATTACACCAAGTCCAAAATTGGACTTACCATGGGTGTAAACAATCTCGTAGATATTTTTGACGAGAAATATTACCGTCATTTGAGCGGAGGTATCTTGGAAGCCTTTGGAAAATTGTTCTTTAAAGATTTAAAAGTGTACCTGTATCCCATGAAGGACCCAGAGACTGGTCAAATTATGACCAGCAACAACATTAAGGTACACCCGCGGATGAAAGAGTTGTACAAATTCTTTAAGTACAATGGAAAAGTGATGGACATTATTGATTATGATCCAGACATCATGCACATTTTCTCCAGGGATGTCTTAAAAAAGATCATCAATGGCGAGGACGGCTGGGAAGAAGAACTACCAGAGGGCATTGCCGAAATGATCAAGGAAAAAGAACTTTTTACCCGAAAAGTACTTTCTGAAAAGGAGGAAGCTTAAGATAAATGAAAAGGCGCTTTTAAAAGCGCCTTTTTAAATTTAATCCAAAATTTGTGCAGCGTGGTCTTTAGTCTTTACTTTTTCAATAACGCGTTCTACTACTCCATCGCCATTAATTACAAAAGTGGTGCGGTGAATTCCGTCAAATTTCCTCCCCATAAACTGTTTTGGTCCCCAAACACCAAAAATCTGTAGTACCGTATGGTCCTCATCAGCCAATAAAGGAAATGGAAAGTTGAATTTTTTCTTAAAGTTGAATTGTTTTTTTTGGGAATCAGCACTAACCCCTAAAATTTCATATCCCGCATCCTGCAAAGCTTTGTAATTGTCTCTTAGATTGCAGGCTTCCAGAGTACATCCGGGTGTATTGGCTCTTGGGTAAAAGAAAACTACCAGTTTCTTTCCTTTGTAATCACTGAGATTAATTGTGTTTCCATCTTGGTCTTTTGCAGAAAATTCAGGTACTTTATCCCCTATTTTTAACATATTCATATGCGTACGGTCTCTATTTTATTGTTTAATTATTTTTATTCAAAACTAAACAAAAATGACTAAACAAGAAAAGGTTGACTTTGTAATCCGAACTTTGGATGAGATTTATCCAGAGATTCCAATTCCATTAGATCATAAAGACCCGTATACATTGTTGATTGCGGTCTTATTATCAGCCCAAAGCACAGATGTACGCGTGAATCAAATCACTCCAATCCTTTTTGCCGAGGCCGACAATCCGTATGATATGGTAAAGCTTTCGGTGGATGAAATCCGGGAAATTATAAAACCAGTTGGACTATCCCCAATGAAATCAAAGGGGATTCATGGGTTATCCCAAATCTTGATTGAAAAATACAACGGCGAAGTTCCTAGAAACATTGAGCTTCTTGAAGAATTACCCGCCGTGGGCCACAAAACGGCCAGTGTAGTGGTCTCCCAAGCCTTTGGCATTCCTGCCTTTCCGGTAGATACACATATTCATCGGTTGATGTACCGCTGGGGATTCAGCAATGGGAAAAATGTAGTGCAAACCGAGCGGGATGCCAAGCGTTTATTCCCTGAGGAAATCTGGAACCGACTTCATTTGCAAATTATCTGGTACGGTAGAGAATACTGCCAAGCAAGGGGCTGGAATCTGGAAAAAGATGTGATTACAAAAACCATTGGTCGAAAATCGGTCATCAACGAATATTATAAAAACAAAAAGAGCCGCTAATTGCGGCTCTTTTTGCATCTGTTTTTCAGCAACTTAGTTTAAAGTTACTTCAAATGGATGTTTTTTGTAGTTGACTACATGAATCGATTTTGAATAGCTAAGTAAGAAATTAATAGTTTCTTGGCTAGCTTTTACCGATTTAACGGCTTTTTGTTCTTCAGAGTAAATATTTTCCATATTCTAGCATTAATGTTTCAAATAGATAACGCCGCTAGAATTGAAATATTGTAGGGTTCGACAAAACGCCGATTAATTCGTTAAAACGATATTCTTACGATCAACAATTTTTCTGAGGTTAATCAGTGCATATCGCATTCTTCCCAAGGCTGTGTTGATACTTACTCCAGTATTTTCAGAGATTTCCTTGAAACTCATATCCTTGTAGATTCGCATGATCAAGACTTCTCTCTGATCTTCAGGCAATTCATCAATCAATAAGGTAAGATCACTATCAATTTGATCTTTGATGATTTGCTTTTCGGCATTTAACTTATCGTCCTTAATTACAGAGAAGATGTTGAAATCATCGCTGCCTTCAAACTTGGGCATTCTTTTATTCTTCCTGAAGTGGTCTATGATAAGGTTATGGGCAATACGCATTACCCAGGGTAAAAATTTACCTTCCTCACTATACGACCCTTTCTTCAAGGTTTTAATGACCTTGATAAAGGTGTCCTGGAAGATGTCCTCTGCTACATCCCTATCCAAAACTTTGGAATAAATAAAACTGGAAATTCGTTGGTTGTGCCTGTTGATGAGCGTCTCAAGCGCCTTTTCATCACCAGCAATGTAGTTTTTAACTAGAATCGAGTCATTAATCTGTAGTTCCATACAAATTACTTTTTTTTGGTTAATATCACGGTCTTTCCTGTCCAAGAAAGACTTTAGGTATTTAGTTGAAATTTTAAAAAAGTAATTATTTCTGTATAGGCCTATCAGTTTTTTAATTACAACTCAAATATAGAAATTTAGGTAGGCGACCTAAAAACTATGTTGTGATTTGCGCTTTTTTATATGTTAACTGGTGCAATATACGTATTAAGTGTCCTGTATCGTATCTTTGAGCCCCTAATTTTAACAAATGGCAGCGATTACCAACGTAGATCCCAAGCATAATATCATCATAAAAGGTGCCAAACTCCATAACCTTAAAAATATAGATGTTGTAATTCCCCGTAACAAGTTGGTTGTGATTACCGGATTGTCGGGTTCTGGAAAGTCCAGTTTGGCGTTTGATACGTTGTATGCCGAAGGACAACGTCGCTATGTGGAAAGTCTTTCCTCTTATGCCCGTCAGTTTTTGGGGAAATTGGACAAGCCCAAGGTTGATTATATAAAAGGTATAGCCCCGGCCATTGCCATTGAGCAAAAAGTGAATTCTACCAATCCACGTTCCACCGTGGGAACCACTACCGAAATCTATGATTATCTAAAACTATTATATGCCCGCATTGGCAAGACTATTTCTCCTATTTCCGGCAAAGAGGTAAAAAAGCATACGGTAACTGATGTCATTAATTATATAAAACCACTTTCTGAAGGAACAAAACTCCTTTTGCTGGCTCCTATACTAATTAAGGAAGACCGCGACCCCATAAAATCGTTGCAGCTTTTTTCCAAACAAGGGTATGCCCGTATTAAATATAAAGGAGAGGTCCTTCGCATAGACCAAGTTCCCGAGGATATCGGTAGAGAATTTGATTTGGTCGTGGATCGGGTCATTGTAAAGGATGATGAAGATTTCTACAATCGATTGGCCAATGCGGTGGACAATGCCTTTTTTGAAGGAAAGGGCCAGTGTGCCATCGAGAATTTGGAAAGTGGGGAAACCAAAGTGTTCAGTAATCAGTTTGAACTGGATGGCATGAAGTTCCTGGAACCCAACGTTCACTTGTTCAGTTTTAATAATCCCTACGGCGCTTGTCCCAAATGTGAGGGCTATGGTGATGTTATCGGTATTGATGAAGACTTGGTAATCCCCAACACAGCATTATCTGTTTATGAAAATGCCGTTTTTCCTTGGCGGGGCGAAAGTATGGGTTGGTATCGGGATCAATTGGTGAACTCGGCTTACAAATTTGATTTTCCCATCCATAAACCTTGGTTTGAATTATCGGAAGAACAAAAACAATTGGTTTGGGACGGGAATGAGCATTTTATCGGCATCCATAAATTCTTTGAGCAGCTCGAAGAAAAGAGTTATAAAATTCAAAACAGGGTGATGCTCTCCCGGTATCGAGGAAAAACCAAGTGTACGGTTTGCAAGGGAAAACGGCTTCGAAAAGAAGCCAATTATGTGAAAGTTGGTGGAAAATCCATTTCAGATTTGATAGAACTTCCCATAAAAAGAGTGGTTCTCTTTTTTGAGCAACTCCAACTTTCGGAACATGATACCACCATCGCCAAACGATTGATCAAAGAAATCACCACCCGTTTAGACTTTTTGGACAAAGTAGGATTAAGCTACCTTACCTTAAACCGTAAATCCAATACGCTATCGGGCGGGGAAAGTCAACGCATCAATTTGGCCACTTCTTTGGGCAGCAGTTTGGTGGGTTCCATGTATATTTTGGATGAGCCCAGCATTGGCCTTCATCCCAAAGACACCGAAAATTTGATTGAGGTTCTTAAATCCCTACGGGATTTGGGCAATACTGTAATTGTGGTGGAACACGATGAGGATATCATGAAAGCGGCCGACGAAGTCATTGATATTGGTCCAGAAGCGGGAACCTTGGGTGGCGAAGTGGTGGCCACGGGAAGTCTGGCCGCCGTTCTTCAAGCCAATTCGCTCACTGCTGATTATCTAACCGGTAGAAAAGAAATTCAAATTCCTGCCGAGCGAAGGAATTCCAAGCATTATATCCAAATCAAGGGAGCAAGGGAAAACAACCTAAAAAATATCGATGTCACCTTTCCGCTGAACATGTTAACGGTGGTCACCGGTGTATCAGGTAGTGGAAAAAGTACCTTGGTGAAGAAAATCTTATATCCAACTATATTAAAGGAAGTAGGTGGTTATGGAGAAAAAGCCGGGCAATTCAGTGAAATGGAAGGCAAGTACTCGCACATTAAGCATGTTGAGTTTGTGGACCAAAATCCTATTGGTCGCTCCTCCCGTTCCAACCCAGTCACCTATATTAAAGCTTATGATGACATCCGAAGTTTATTTGCTTCCCAAAAGTTGAGCAAGCTGCGTGGATACCAGGCCAAACACTTTTCTTTTAATGTGGATGGCGGCCGCTGTGAAAAATGTAAAGGCGAAGGCGAAATTACCGTAGAAATGCAGTTTATGGCCGATGTACACTTGGAATGTGATGTGTGTGAAGGCAAACGCTTCAAAAAGGATATTTTGGAAGTACAGTTTGAGGGCAAAAACATAGATGATATCTTAAGCCTGACCATTGATGATGCCATTGAGCACTTTAAAACCCATAAACAAGACAAGGTTGTAAGCAAATTGCAACCTTTACAAGATGTGGGACTGGGGTATGTTACTCTAGGCCAATCCTCCTCTACCCTTTCCGGTGGTGAGGCACAGCGTATAAAATTGGCTTCCTTTTTGGTGAAGGGAAACACCAAGGAAAAAGCTTTGTTTATTTTTGATGAGCCTACAACGGGGCTCCATTTTCACGACATTAAAAAACTGCTCAAATCTTTTGATGAGTTGATTGGCAAAGGGCATTCCATCATTGTTATTGAGCACAATATTGAGCTCATCAAATGTGCCGATTATCTTATTGACCTCGGTCCTGAGGGTGGAGAAAACGGGGGGCATTTGGTTGTGGAAGGTACTCCTGAAGAAGTTGTGAAAAGCAAAGAATCCCATACGGCTAAATATCTTAGAGAAAAGCTTTAGCGATAATCCTAACATAAAATAATACGCTTGTCTACAACTAATTCAAGGGTAATTCTTCTTCTTCCCAATACAGATTGACCTTATTGGACAAAGGTTTTGGTGCTAAATGTTAAATTTTCCGTCAACCAGAACGGCTTTTCCGTCAAATCATATGCCCTTTCTATAAAGTTATGGGGCTACGCTAGAGGTAAAATCAAAAAATTTGCACCAAAAATATAATAAGGTATGCCTTTAACAGGGTGTATGATGATTTTATAACTAAAAACAGTTTGCCTTGGTATTGATTTTACACTGCACGTTCTATCCTATAAATGGGTTAAAATATTGAACTACTCCTTATCAGGTTTTGAAATTCAGGGTAACATCCAAGTGTTCAAACTGCTCACAAACGATGTAAAAGACGATTTCATGTCCATTCAATAAGCCTTTGTACACAACTAACTCTCCCTGCTATGGTCTTTGACTTTATTTCAATAAAAAGCATAAAAAATGTGGCAGTATTTGCTTCCACGGTTTTTCTGTCCGCTCTCATTTTCAATCTTTGGATTGATGATACATATATAAAGTATCATTATGGCCAGAGCCCAGATCTTGCCCATTCTCCTACAACATCCAAGGCAGGGGCAGACATGTATGTTCCCAGCATATCCCTTATAAAATCTGCACCTACGTTTGATGGAAGCGATTGTAGCGAAATTCCCTTTACCTATACCATAACCAATGAAAGTACCAATGCGGAAGCCCTTATCAATGTAGTTATTATAGATCCGGACCTGGGAGGACAAATTGCTGGTCCTAGTTCATTGGATTATTCTGGGGATACAGGTGGTGTAGGTGGTGATGGAATTCTTTCTCCCGGGGAAACCTGGACGTTTGTGTATAATTACCCCATTACACAAACTGAACTAGAAAATGGCAGTTTTGGTGAACTAGAAGCCAATGTTAGTGCAGATGTACAAGGTCAAGGCATTTCAGTTGGGGATGACTCCCACCCATCAGACCCAAATGCAGATGGTCCTACTATTGTAGATCTATCCGCATGTCAAAACCCAAGCATTGGGCTAATTAAGTACTGGGATTATTTAGATCTGGACCTTAACGGTTGTTCTGAGAACTATTTATACACCTTTAGGGTAAGAAATATAGGGAACATTAGTTTGCACAATGTTGTCTTGGTCGATCAAAAGTTGGGAGGTGAGGTCCCTGGCCCCATTCCGGGATTTGATGCTGGGAACGATGGTATACTAAGTCCTGGGGAAGAGTGGGAATACCAAGCCTGTTATTCTGCAGAATTTGAAGAAGTCGGATTTATTTATAACCAAGCCGAGGTTACGGCAGAAACCGTGGTTCAAAACATAGAAGTATTCGATCCTTCTGATGGTGGTGGCCAAAGTGGTGGTGGTGGCACATTTGGGAGTGGGACTGGCAATGACGACATTACTACCACCATTTTTGATGATGATACATGTCTTGATGATGCTGTCCGTATAGGACTCATCAAAGAAGCCGTTCCTACAGATAATAATGCGGATAACTGCTACGAATCCATTCTATACACCTTTTATGTACAAAATCTTGGCCCGGCTCCTTTTGAAAATATCCTATTGACAGATGATATGTTGGGCGGAGAAATCGCCAACCGTACCAACAATGGTAATGGGGATGAAATTCTAGATCCAGGAGAAACCTGGACCTATGAAGCAAACTATAATTTGGTCCAAGCCGATTATGATGCCGGTTTTGTGTCCAATCGAGCGCTTGTACAAGCTGAATTAGAAAATATGGGCATATTCTTATTTGATTATTCTGATGATACCAGTTATGATGAACATGACCCTACTATTGTACCAGCCTGTCTCGTACCAAATATAGCATTGGTCAAATCTGTAGGCATCTCAGACTATTTGGATTTGGACAACAACGGCTGCGTAGAGACCATACGCTACAACTTTGAAGTGCTTAACGCTGGGAGCACAAACCTGGATAATGTAGTGCTTAATGACAATATATTAGGTGGCCCAATAAATGGCCCCTTGCCCCTTACGGATGCCAACAGTGATGGCATACTCTCTGTGGGTGAAAGCTGGACCTATCAGGCCAACTACTCCCTAACCCTACAGAATGTCTCCGACGGAGAGGTCACCAACCAGGCAGAAGTTACTGCCTATGAAGAGGGCACCAACAATCAAGTTTCTGCCTTGCACGAGATTACTACCCCTTTACCCATCAATGCCTGTGCCGCAGAAGCCAGTATTGGGCTTATAAAAAGAACCCCTATTGTAGCACTGTTGGATTTAGATAATGACGGTTGCCCAGAAACGGTAGACTATCAATTTACGGTGACCAACACAGGAAGCATTGATTTGGGACAGATAAACCTGATTGATACACCACTCAAAGCACCGATTACGGGACCCCAAAATGATATTGGCGGTGACGGAGTGCTCTCTGTAGGGGAAAGCTGGACTTATGAAGCACTCTACCCCATTACAGCTCAAGATGAATTGGACGGACAAGTTACCAACCAAGCCCAGGTTACCGCCATCGCCTTGAACGATAATAGTCCAATATCCGACTTATCGGACCATACCAGCAACGATGAAGATCGTGAGACCGTCACTGTTTTTAATCAAACCGTATGCGAAGCTTCCTCCAGTATTGGTCTCCTTAAAAGAGTGCCTTTAGGAAACTTGGAAGATTTGGACAACGATGGGTGCGACGAAACCATCCGCTACTTTTTTGATGTAGAAAATTTAGGCACTATAACCCTTGAAAATGTTGAACTCAATGATGCTTTGTTTGGCGGACCCATAACCCAATATGAAGCATTACAGGGTGACGATAACAATGACCAGATTCTTTCCATTGGTGAAAAATGGACGTACGAAGTGCTCTATTCCCTCAGTGATCAGGATATCACTGACACGGAAGTCATCAATCAAGCTCAGGTCACCGCAAATGAATGGGGTACCAGCATTGAAGTTACTGACGATTCTGACCCTTCTGATTATGCCCAGGATAGACCTACCGTCACTTCCACCGTAGGTGCCTGCCCGGCAGAAGCTGGGATTGGACTCATAAAAACAGGGGTTTTGGTGGACAGTGGAAATGGCTGTCTCAATACCATTGAATACACCTTTACCGTAGCCAATACAGGAACCATTGACCTTGATAACGTAATACTTACGGATGCTGGTTTGGGTGGCGAAATCACTGGACTCATCCAAAGCACAGATACCAACACCCAAGGTGTCCTTTCCGCCAATGAGGAATGGACCTACGTGTTTCAATATGACTTAACAGCACAGAATATAGCTGATACGGAGGTTATTAATCAAGCCCGGGTCACCGCCCAAGAAGTAATTAGCGACAATCCCATTTTTGATGATTCTGATCATACCGACTATGACAATGACAGACCTACCATCACCTCCACCTTAGGTGCCTGCACCCCTGCCATCCAGCTCACCAAGGCCTTCGACACTTTCCAGGACCTTGTGGGCAACGACAACTGCAACGATGCCATCCGCTACACCTTCACCGTGGAGAACACAGGGGGCTTCGACCTTGAGGGCGTCGTGCTGAGCGATGACAAGATAGGCGGACAGGTAAACACAGTGCCGGTGAGCAACATGGACAACGACCAGACCCTGGCCGTGGGAGAGATATGGACCTATACGGCCGACTATCCCCTGGTACTGAACGACATCAACACCGGCTCGGTCACCAACATCGCCGATGTCGAGGCCACGGACCCCATAAACAACGTACTGGTCACAGACGGTGATACGATCAACACGATCCTCAACGGGGACGAGTGCGCGCCCGCACCCGCCATCCAGCTCACCAAGGCCTTCGACAGCTTCCAGGACCTTGTGGGCAACGACAACTGCAACGATGCCATACGCTACACCTTCACCGTGGAGAACACCGGGGACTTCGACCTTGAGGGCGTCGTGCTGAGCGATGACAAGATAGGCGGACAGGTAAACACAGTGCCGGTGAGCAACATGGACAACGACCAGACCCTGGCCGTGGGAGAGATATGGACCTATACGGCCGACTATCCCCTGGTACTGAACGACATCAACACCGGCTCGGTCACCAACATCGCCGATGTCGAGGCCACGGACCCCATAAACAACGTACTGGTCACCGCCGGCGATACGATCAACACGGTCCTCAACGGGGACGAGTGCGCGCCCGCACCCGCCATCCAGCTCATAAAGACCGTGGACAGCTTCCAGGACCTCAACGGTTCGGGCTGCAACGAGATCATACGCTATAATTTCACCGTGGAGAACACAGGGACGGTCAACCTTGAGGGCATCCTGCTCACCGACAACAAGATCGCCGGACAGGTCAACAACCCACAGGGGGATGTCAACACCCCCGGCATACTGTCACCGGGCGAGATATGGACCTACCAGGCCGACTATCAGCTCGTCCAGAACGACATCGACACCGGTTCGGTCACCAACATAGCCGATGTGGCGGCCACCGAGGAGGGCACAAACAACAACGTATCCGACCAGGTGCAGGTCGTCACCGACCTGAACGGGAACAATGCCTGCGCACCTGCCGCCGCCATTCAGCTCATAAAGACCGTGGACAGCTTCCAGGACCTCAACGGTTCGGGCTGCAACGAGATCATACGCTACAACTTCACCGTGGAGAACACAGGGACCGTCAACCTGCAGGACGTCGTGCTCACCGACGACAAGATCGCCGGACAGGTCAACAACCCACAGGGCGATGTCAACACCCCCGGCATACTGTCACCGGGCGAGGTATGGACCTACCAGGCCGACTATCAGCTCGTCCAGAACGACATCGACACCGGTTCGGTCACCAACATAGCCGATGTGGCGGCCACCGAGGAGGGCACAAACAACAACGTATCCGACCAGGTGCAGGTGGTCACCGACCT
Source organism: Allomuricauda sp. CAU 1633 (assembly GCF_017313225.1). Lineage (GTDB taxonomy): Bacteria > Bacteroidota > Bacteroidia > Flavobacteriales > Flavobacteriaceae > Flagellimonas. Next base: position 343,214 of record NZ_JAFLNE010000004.1, read on the forward strand.
GAACGGGAACAATGCCTGCGCACCTGCCGCCGCCATTCAGCTCATAAAGACCGTGGACAGCTTCCAGGACCTCAACGGTTCGGGCTGCAACGAGATCATACGCTACAACTTCACCGTGGAGAACACAGGGACGGTCAACCTTGAGGGCATCCTGCTCACCGACGACAAGATCGCGGGACAGGTCAACAACCCACAGGGGGATGTCAACACCCCCGGCATACTGTCACCGGGCGAGGTATGGACCTACCAGGCCGACTATCAGCTCGTCCAGAACGACATCGACACCGGTTCGGTCACCAACATAGCCGATGTGGCGGCCACCGAGGAGGGCACCAACAACAACGTATCCGACCAGGTGCAGGTCGTCACCGACCTGAACGGGAACAATGCCTGCGCGCCAACGGATGCCATACAACTTATAAAGACACTTATCGGCCCAGGCTGGGAGGATACGAATAATGATGGCTGTTTTGAGAGATTGGTCTACACCTTTATGGTGGAAAACACAGGTATTTCCTCTTTGGTAAATGTAGTGCTAAACGATCCTGATCTTGGAGGAGAAATAACCGTACAGCCACAAGGAGATGTCAACAATGATGAGGTGCTCTCTGTTGGAGAGCAATGGGTCTACGAGGTACCCTATCTGATTACACAGGCCGATATGGATTTTGGTTCGGTTTCCAATCAAGCCAACGTCACTGCCGATGTTGAGAACACAAATAACTCGGTAACGGATATGGATGAAATTACCCTACAATTAGATAACAATTTCTGCGCTGCTGCTGGCATTGAATTGACAAAGGTAGGCGTGCTGGAGGATTTGGACGGAAATAACTGCCCTGAAAGTATTCAGTATACCTTCACGGTAACGAATACTGGGGTGGTGGATCTCACGCAAATCGTACTCACAGATACAGACTTGACAGTGCCAATCAATGGACCTATGAACGATTCAAGTAATGACCAGACACTCTCTAGTGGTGAATCATGGATCTATGAGGCCATCTACCCTATCACGCAAGCCGATATAGATAATGTGACCATAACCAATCAAGCCTCGGTTACAGCTATCGAATCAGAAACAAATACTACAATCGGTGACAGTTCTGATGTTGTGAATACGAATGTTTCTGGAGCATGTATCGCAGAAGCATCCATTGGACTCATAAAAACTGCTGGCAATGAATTGGTGGATGTAGATAGGGATGGTTGCCCTGAAAATATCAGCTATACGTTTACGGTAAAAAACACCGGAGCAATCATTCTTCAAGATGTGGTTCTCAATGATATTAAACTGGGGCCAGGTTCTATAGAAGGTCCTTTGCCCGGAAATGACATTAATGGCGATACCTTTCTTTCTGTTGGTGAAACATGGACCTACCAAGCCCTATATCCCATTTCGGAACAGGATAGTATAGCAGGGCAGGTTATAAATCGAGCGCAGGTAAGTGCTGTTGAGCTTGGAACCACTATTGCGGTTACAGACGATTCTGATAATAACTCTTTTGATGAAGATGATGATACCATTACCTCGATTGCCGGTGCCTGTGTGGCGCGCGCTGGAATTGAACTACTAAAAACTGGGGTACTTGTAGATCAAGACGGGGATGGATGTGCGGAATCTATTCAGTATTCCTTTACTGTTGAAAACACGGGTGCTATCAACTTGTACCAGATATTACTGGAAGATCCTCTTTTGGAGCAAACAGATATTCTGGGACCTTTGCCAGGGAGTGATAGTAATGGCGACCAAGTAATTTCTGTAGATGAGACCTGGATGTTTGAGGCTCTTTATTCCATTACCCAGCAAAACATAGCTGATGGAGAAGTCACCAATCAAGCTACGGTATCAGCTTTGGAGGTACTCACCAATAACCCTATTACTAGCTCAGATGAAATTGTAATGACCGTGGTCAACACATGCATCAATCCAGATTCTGACTTTAAAATCTTTAATGGTATTTCCCCCAATGGGGATGGTGTCAACGATTATTTTCAAATAGATGGCATAGAAAATTATCCTGATAATACTTTAAAAGTATTTAACAGATGGGGCGTCTTGGTCTTTGAGGTGGATGGTTACGGTTTAAGTAATAAACAGTTCACAGGTCATTCCGATAGTGAGGTCACTGTTGCAAAAGATAGAAAGCTTCCAAGTGGTACCTATTTTTATACGCTCACCTTCCATGGAAATAATAACCCTGGCAAAGAAAGCTATACCGGATACCTCTATATCAATCAGGACTAATCTCCTCAAAACAACTTCAAAAACAACCTACAGATCAGGAAATGATAGTTAACATACAAAAAACGAAATGGGCATACCTAATTATTATAATTTTTACGATGCATTCAGGATTGTCCCAACAAGACCCCCAGTATACCCAATACATGTACAACACCCAAATTGTAAATCCCGCTTATGCCGGGTCTAGGGAAGTTCTCAGTTTTGGCGTTTTGGGGCGTACCCAATGGGTAGGCTTGGATGGCGCCCCACAAACGGGAACATTTACCGTAAATTTCCCAACGGGACTTTACAAAAATATGGGATTGGGTATGTCCATTGTCCATGACCAAATCGGTCCGGCCATAGAATCCAATGCTGTAGTGGACTATTCCTATTCCATTAATTTGGCTCCTTATACCATAAGCAAACTATCCTTTGGGCTAAAGGCAGGAGTAGATATGCTGGATGTAGATTATAGTAGATTGGAACTCTCCAATCCCAACGACTTTGCTTTTCAAAATAACATAGATCAAAAATTGAACCTTCAAGTGGGTGTCGGAATCTATTATCGTACCGAGAAATTTTATGCTGGAGTGTCTGTTCCAAATTTCTTAAACTCAAAACACTTTGATGAAAGCTCGTTACAGGACGAGAGCTTAAACAACATAGCCGTTGAACGATTGCACTATTTCTACATCATGGGCTATGTTTTTGATTTAAGTCAAAACCTAAAATTCAAACCAGCAACCCTTGCCAAGTTCGTAAGCGGTGCTCCTTTGCAATGGGACATGTCTGCCAATTTTCTAATCCATGAGAAGCTGGCACTTGGAGCATCCTATCGTTGGAACGCTTCCATAAGTGCCTTGGCTGGTTTCCAAATTTCAAGGTCCATTTTTGCAGGGGTGGCCTATGATTATCAATCCACCGCTATTGAAGATTACAGCAATGGCTCCTATGAGGTCTTTATTCGGTTTGATGTCTTCAATAGACTGGATAGGGTCCTTACCCCAAGGTTCTTTTAAAATTGAATGAAATGCCTATAAAATTTTCCATAATCTTTCTATACCTGGGTCTGTTTGCATTGGTAGTACACGGACAAAAAAGTAACATCAAAAAAGCAGACGAGGTGTTCGATGCCTATGCCTATATCGATGCCCGTGAAATCTACTTAAAGGTGGTTAAAAACGGATATCAGTCAGCGCAAGTCTATAAAAACCTTGGGGACACCTACTACTTTAATGGTGAATATGCTGATGCCGCCCAGTGGTACAAAAAGTTGATTGATAATTACCCCAATGAGTTGGAACCTGAATACTACTACAGGGCGGCTCAAACCTATAAAAGTATTGGGGACTATTATCAATCCAAAAGAATGATGGGTATGTTTTCCTCGCTTTCATCAACCACCAATCTTGCTAATAATTTTATCAAAAGTTACCCGGGTCTGGACAGTTTGGTGGATACTGTTTCGGAAAAATTTGAAGTCATAAACATCACCCATAATTTGTCCGGTTCAGATTTTGGCCCCTCTTTTTACCAAAATAAACTGGTTTATGCTTCCTCTTCCAAAAAACCCACAGGAAACAAAACCGATGAATGGACAGGGTTGAAATATTTAGACCTTTACGAAGCCGAGTTGGACGAGGAGTACAACCTATCCAATCCCATTTCAATCAGTGGAGACATCAATACCCCTTACCATGAATCAACTCCTGTTTTTACCAAAGACGGAAAGACCGTCTATTTCACAAGAAACAACTATCTGGATGGCAAAAAAAAGAAAAACAAGAACAGGGAAATCACGCTAAAAATCTATAAGGCGATAAAAAACAAAGACGGGGCTTGGACCAATGTAACCGAACTGCCCATAAACAATGATGGCTACGCCACGGCCCACCCTACCCTAAGCCCTGATGAAAAACGGCTCTATTTTTCTTCAGATAGGAAAGGTGGCTTTGGGAAATCTGATTTGTGGTACGTGGAAATTCTGGATGGCGGTGGCTATGGAACCCCTAAAAATCTAGGACCTGAAATCAATACGGAAGCCCGGGAAACATTTCCTTACATAAGTGGCAAAAATACCCTATACTTTGCTAGTGATGGACATCTTGGATTGGGAGGGTTGGACATTTTTGCAATTTCTTTGGAGGAGAATGGTCCATATAAAAAGATAACAAACCTTAAAAAGCCAATCAATTCCAGTAGTGACGATTTTGGTTTTATAATGGATGAAGAAAAGAAGATTGGTTTCCTTTCCTCCAACAGAGAGGGTGCAAATGGAAGTGCTTCCGACAACATATATAAAGTAAGGGAATCCTGCAAAGTACAAACACTTCGTGGCATGGTCACTGATGCTATGACCCAGTTACCGGTTAGTGGGACATTGGTGACCTTGCTCAACAATGATAATGAAGAAATTGCCCAGACCTCTTCCAATATGGACGGGATTTATCAATTTGAGGATATGGTTGACTGCAACAAACAATACAGCGTTAGGGCTGAACATCAAGAAATGGAATACAGTCCTACCGAAAAACCCGTAACAATTCTTGGTGATAAAGCAGAAGAACAATTGGACATTCAACTCTCCCCTACTGGTTGTCCGCCAAACGACCTTGGATGTAGGTTGGATTTACAACCTATCTATTTCGATTATGGAAAATATGAAATAAGACCCGATGCTGAAGTAGAATTGGCCAAAATTCTTGAAGCCATGAAAGAATACCCACAACTAAAAATCCATATTGAATCCCATACCGATTCCAGATCTAGCGACTTATATAATATATACTTATCACAAAGGAGAGCTTTGGCCACTATGCAATGGTTGATTGATAAAGGAATAGCCTCCCATCGACTCTCTGCCAAAGGTTACGGGGAGACCCAGTTGTTGAATGAATGTGCCAACGGGGTTCAATGCCCAGAGGCCAAGCACGAATTAAATAGAAGGTCCGTATTTATTATAAAAGAGTAAATATCAAATCAAAATGTATTGATTATCAGTTATTTACAATTTTTGGCACGCTGATTGCTATTACTAGAGTGGATGTAAATAGGTACATCTAGAACCTTAAACCTAGTAGTATGAAAAAGTTAGTACTCTTTATAGCAGCGGTCGCTTTCGGTACCATAGGTGCCCAAGCAGCCAAATTGGATAATAATGTGGCCATAGCCACTAGATATGGAAATTCCTTCATCTTTGTAGAAGATGGTGTAACTTTTTCAGTATACCCAGATGGAGAGTTCGATTTCTATATGGATAATAGGGTAAATGTTGGAGTCGGTGCCCAAATAGGAAATGTGGGCATCACCTTTAACTCCGGATATAACTATAACCCTTTTGTGCAATATGATGACTACGGAGCCGTAATCCAAGTTGAAAACACGCCTATCTTTTACGATTATTATGGTCGTGTTTCACAAATTGGTAACGTAAATGTCTGGTACAATAACGGTAGGGTTCGTAGAATTGGGGGATTGCATGTCTACTATAATGGTGGTGTATTTAGTCACTATACCGGATATATCAATATCTATAACAGACACTACGTATATCGCCCGTTCCACAGGTACTTTATAAGACCTTCAATTGGATTCTGTAATGTATATGCCAGACCCTATAGAAGGTATTATGCTCCTGTTCGCTATACCTATTATGCCCCTTACCGATATAATGAAAGAAGAGCTTATGCCCGAATTGGGAAGGTGTACAGAAACGATAATAGATATAGAAGGGACAATATCTATAGAAACGACAATAGGGTAAGTGTTCGTGACAACAATAGCATTAGACGTGGAAACCAAGATTACGGTAGAAGCAATAGATCGGTTGCTCAGAACAATGACAGAAAAGGAAGTCCAAATGTGTATCGCTCCAACAGTAGTGTAAAAAGACAAGCTACACCACAGAGGAACGTAAAGCAAAGTAATACCTATAGAAAATCAGAAGGTGCTTCAAGAAGTAGTAGAACTGTAACCCAAAAGCAGGTAACACGTACCCCCGATAGGAAAACCGTTACCCAAAGACAGGTTACTTCCACACCCAATCGTAAAACGGTGTCACGTACTACAACCACCTACAAGAAACCCGAAACAAGGAGTAATTCAAGTAGGCCTGTAGTTCAAAGGAGCAATGCCCCCAAGAGAACTGTAAAAAGTAGCAGCTCTAAGCGGACAACCGTCAAACGAAGCACAGGAACTTCTTCCAATAGAGGAAACAGTAGCGCCCGTTATAGCAGAAGTTCACGAAAAAATTAAACGAGAGTTTTTAGGTTGGTTAGTTGTTTAGCCCCGTAGTAGGATTTATCCGCTACGGGGTTTTCTTTTTTAGCCATTTTGAAAGAAATCCCGTAACATCTTCAGAAATATCAAATCGATAGAGGATGCCGACATACATCACAACAATTAAGGCTGATTTCAATACGATGTTCAGAATAGGGTGAAATGGAAATTGAAGCAAATCAAACAATACCGCCAACAACACCAATACCCCGAATACCTTGAAGGTGGCCTTGGTAAAAGGCTGGATTCCAAACTTTTGCTTTACAAACAACAACTTGGTCAAATTAAAGATGAAAATAGAAACAAAACTGGCCAAAGCTGCCCCTTCCAAGCCTAAAACAGGAATCAGCAAGTAGTTGAGTAAAATGGTCAATGCCGCCAAACAAACCCCAAAAACCAAGACAGTTTTGTAGTATTGGGAATTGTATAAAATAGAGTTATTGTTCCCCAAAAGTGAATCGAATACCTTGGCCAATCCTACCAAAAAAACTATGGTATATCCGCTTCGGTAAGCTTCGGGCAATAGTAAATACAAGTCGTTCAAATTCAAAATAATCAGCACAAACAAAATCCCCGAAGCAATAAAAAGCGTCAATGACGTTTTTTGATACAGTTTCTCCATCCCAGAATGGTCTCCTGAATTCAATTGTTCGGCAGTCAATGGATATGTGATTTGATGCATGGCCCTAGACGGGACAATGATTACTGTGGCAATGTAAACTGCCACTCCGTAGTATGCCACATTTTCTATATCAACAAACTGGTTGAGCATCACCTTGTCAATTTCCAAGAGTATCAATGCAGCGGACCCACCCAAAATAATGAGAAAAGAATACGATAAGATTTCTTTGGTATTGTGTGGTAAATGAAAATCAAACTTTGGAAAGCGCAACGTATACGCATATATCTTGATGATGACCGTCCTCAAAAGATACAGCCCAACCAAACACTTAAAAAATGTGTCCAAAGTAATGACATCAAAATATAAAAGAACCAATAAAATGGATACCCCAATACGCCCAAAGACCTCTTTCATAAAATTGCCAAAGACCGACTTTAAATGTACCCTGCACCACGCATAGAACACTTCAAAATAAGCCATGGCCAAGCCCACAAAAAAGATATACCAGAGGTAATTTTTTACCATGGGGTTTTCTTGGGAAACCAAATTTCCCAAAGGTTCATAAAAAAATAACCCTACCAAGGCCACAGGAATGATTCCTAATAGTGGTACCAAGAGCATGAAAGTCAAAAAAGTATCTTTATCCCTTTCTCCATAATTACTGTAATATTTCACCATGGTATTGTGTACTCCAAAAGCCATTAACGGCATTAAAATAGCACCCGATGCCAGAATAAAAGTTACAAGGCCATAATAGGCATCCTCCAAAATCTTGGTGTACAGAAATAGGGTGTTCACTGCGCCGAACAAAAACCCTACATAGGTGACCACAACATTCTGTATGGATTGTTTTAAGACGACTCCCATTAGATGAATTTTGCCAAACTTTCGGTCAACGCTTTTCTGTGGAATTGCTCCACTCCCACCGATTTACAATTAAGTTCTCCCTTCTGATAGTTCTGGAACCAATCCAAAAGTACATTTTTTAAACTATCAGCATCATTTTGCACGCATACCTTTCCCGATTGGGTTTGAGCAACCAATTCTCCAGCCTCCCATCCTTTCGGGCCTATAGCCAGAATAGGACGTCTGGCATTCAAATACTCAAACAGTTTTCCAGGGATGATGCCTTTGGTTTCTTCCGAATCAATCTCCAGCAACAGCAAAACCTGGGATTTTTGCTGAACCTTCAAGACTTCGTCATGGGATAAATAGCCCAAGGGTTTTACATAGGATTCCAAACCATATTCGGTAATGGATTGCAGCACCTCTTCCCCCACTACCCCGGCCAACTGGATTTGCACCTTATTTTTAAATGCTTCATTCTCTTGAACCAATTCTTGGATGACCTTCCAAAGCGCAAGGGGGTTACGGCCAGTCAACAAAGAGCCCATATGTGAAATCGTAAAGCCTGAATCCAGAGGCACCGGTTTTAGCTCATCATCGTAGCCATTGGTAATTACTTTAATGGGTTTATCTGTGATGGACTCAAACTCCTGCTTGGTCAGATTGCTGGTCACTACAATCTTATCTGCGGAAGTCAAGACTTCTTTTTCAAGATTCTTGTGCTTTTTCTGAGATGCTTTGGACAATCTCAATTTTTTGTGATAGCCAATAGAGGTCCATGGATCTCTGAAGTCGGCAATCCACTGAACAGCATATTTTTCTTTTAAACCCAATCCTATCAAATGTAAGCTATGAGGTGGACCTGTCGTGATTATGGTCTCAATACCTTCATCAGCAATTATCTTGGCCAAATAGGAAATGGACGGGTTTACCCAACTTTTTCGCGCATCTGGAATAAAAAAATTACCCCGAATCCAAAGCAATACCTTTCCCAAAAAAGAAGGGTCTTTTTCAGGAATAATCCCAGAACTTATGGTCTCTGTTTTCTTTTTTGACAGCATACTGGCCCATCCATAAGGCTCTTTAATAGGGTATTTCAAAATCTGAATACCCTTCGGGATTTCCCTCACAAGCTTATCATCAGTAATGGGATAACTGGGATTTTCAGGAATATAGACTATGGGTTGAAATCCAAATTCAGGAAGATATTTGGTAAACTTTAGCCACCGCTGTACCCCTGGTCCCCCAGCCGGAGGCCAATAGTATGCTATGACCAATACTTTTTGCATCAGGACTTTTTGGATTTCTTCGGAACAAAGGAATAGCCAACACTGCCAACAATAATCAATCCCAACAAAATACAAGCTGCCAAGCTTATTTGACTACCCGTTTCAATAATCTGGGGTTCAAATTTGAATTCTATCACGTGCTCACCAGATGGGATTTTCATGCCTCGCAAAGCGTAATCCACTTTGTAATGCTGTTCTGGTGTACCATCAACATAGGCATTCCAACCGGAAGGATAGTGCATTTCTGAAAAGACCGCAAATCCATCTTGGCTATTATTTGATTCGTACTTCAAGTAATTTGGGCGATAGTCCACTAAATCGATATGAGCCAAGGAATCAGTTTCATATCGAAGCTTCGTCAAACGCGGATACATTTTGGTATTGACCACAGCTTGGGATTTGGGATCAAAGTCTTTTAACAATTCAATTTCTTCATTGACAGAAGATACTGGAAGCAACTGCTCTACAAACCAAGCATTGCCATTGGCATCATCATTTACAGCAGGGAAACTGTTCCCCTCTTCGTCTTGTTGAAGAATATATTTTACATTCAACATGTTAAGCACCTGTAGATTGTTCTGGTACAGGTGGTATTCAAACAAATTTTGTAGAGCTCTAGGTTTCGCGGCATGATACCCCCCAATGGAGTTGTGGAAATACGAAGTACGAGCTCCATTCAATCCCTCTTGGGGGTCAAAAACCCGGTAAACCGAATCATCCTGTTGAAGAGCTTCATCAATTTGACTAGCCTGGAAGGGTGTGTTCATTTCACGCTGACGTACAAAATCGTCCTCATTTACATAGCGAAGGGCCACTCCTACTAAATCAAATAGTAATAATCCGCCTAGGATAAGCACCATAGCATTCTTCCCTATTTTCTCCTTTACAAAAAACCATAGGGCGACGGCGGCCAAAGTCACATATATCAAAGAGCGGATAGTATCGCTGACATAAACGGCCTCCCTATCACGTTGGATCATGGTCATTAATTCATCGCCAAAATAACCACGATACATCTCATCGCGCATACCATTAAAATCAAAGAAGGCCTTTAAAAGAAAAATGAAAACACCAAGTCCCAAAGTGATGAAAAAACTTAGTTTCAAGGCTTTGGTTTTCTTTGATTCATCAACGGATTTTTTAAAGAGTTGTCGCAATCCCAAAATTCCCAAAACTGGAAGGCAAAGTTCCAGTACCACTTGAATGGAAGAAACCGCCCTGAATTTGTTGTACAATGGGAAATAATCAATCATGAAGTTGGTCAAAGCCGGAAAATTCTTTCCCCATGACAACAGAAGCGCCAAAACGGCACCGCCCAACAACCACCACTTGTGTTTTCCTTTTACCAAAAAGAGCCCCAATACAAATAGGAAAAATACAATGGCACCCACATACGCAGGCCCAGCAACAATGGGCTGTTTTCCCCAATACAGGGGTAGGCCACTAGATAGCTCCAATGCTTTTGTAGGTGAAAGTCCCTGTCCAATCAGATACTCATATGCTTTGGAGTTTTTACCCAAATCTTCATTCCCTGAACCTCCAAAAAGGCGAGGTGCAAAAAGGTTAAGGGATTCCGCTATCCCGTAACTATATTGGGTAATATATTCCTTGTCCAATCCATTGGATGGTTGTTTTGGGGTTCCATCTGGGTTGATGGTTAATTCTGATTTTCCCCTGGTACTCCAATCTGCATATTCTTTAGTGGCCAGTAATCCTGTGGCATTGGCCGCTATGGAAAGGGCAACGGCTCCAATCAAAATTCCGACCGAAAGGAAAAAGTGTTTCAGTTTCTTGTTTTTGATGGCATAAATCAATTGCACCAACCCTAAAATAAGTACCAACAACATAAAATAATACGTCATCTGGTAGTGATTGGCACTAATTTCCAAGGCCATGGCCAAGGCCGTCAATATAAAACCGAGCAGATATTTCTTCCGAAAAACCAGCACTATACCTCCCAAAACCATGGGGATATACCCCAAAGCATGGGCTTTAGCGTTGTGGCCAACCCCCAAAATGATTATCAAATAGGTAGAAAAACCAAAGGCCAATGCGCCCAATGCCGCTAGCCGAAAGTCAACTTTTAGGCAAAGCAATAAGATGTAAAATCCTATGAAATAGAGAAAAAGATAGTCCGCTGGTCTTGGTAAAAACCGAATTAAGCGGTCCAATTTTTTGATATAATCGTTCGGGTAGTTCGCCCCTAACTGATAGGTGGGCATTCCACCAAAAGCACTATTGGTCCAATACGATTCTTCCCCTGTAAGTTCTTTAAAATCATCCCGTTCCTTGGCCATGCCCTTATATTGGGCAATATCCGATTGAAAAATGGCCTTGCCTTGCAAAACAGGATAGAAATATACCAGAGACGCAAGTAAAAATAAACCAATGACACAAATGTGGGTGATTATGGCTTTTGGAGAAAGATTCATGGATAGATTTTGAAAAGACAAATATTAGTCAATTTCCTCAAAATCTATGTATTCTCCAACTTTTTTTGAGGGATTGGATTTTTGGGTGGGTTTCTTGTGAATTGTTGTATCCCCTTCATTGGCGGCAGTGTGTCCAAAATCTTGGTAATTGCCAAATTGTTGCCCAAATCGTTCTTCTGTTTTCTTCACAGCATAGTTCAGCAATCTGGGAGCCAACCATTTCAGCAGTAATTTCACTGCGTAGTATACTAATATGAGGAGTAATATCGTTTTTAGTACAACCATATAACCTTAGTCTATTGTATCAAAATTACACTCTAAGTAGCATAAAACGCCCAAACGTATCTTAAAATACTATTAAAATCAGTTATATGGATTTTTCCTTTTTCAAAAAGACCCTTTTAATTTTCTTGCTTTCGCCTGTTTTTTTGAGTGCCCAATATACCGATGTTATCAATTCCAACCGACCTGGTAGGGCTGTGAGTGCGTATGCCGTTGGAAAAAATGTGGTTCAGGCTGAAGTGGGGTTGTTTTATGAACAACAGGACAATGTGGACCTAAATTCAGATTCCAATATTTTTGGAACCGATATGGCCCTGAGGTACGGATTTCTTTTTGAAGAATTGGAAATCAACTGGGAAGGGTCTTTCATGAAGCAGAACATTAACTATCCGGATTTTGGGATTGAAGGGAAACTAGCAGATTTCTCCCGTAACCGACTTGGTGTAAAATATCTTATTTATGATCCCTACAAGAATCCAGAACGGAACAAACCAAATTTATACAGCTGGCGAGCCAATAATTTGTTCCAATGGAAAAATCTAATCCCTGCAGTTTCTTTGTATGGTGGGGTTAATTTTGTGTTGGGTGATAATCCATTTTATCCTGGAGAACCTACAACTTCCTACCGAGGGGCCATTGCCACCCAAAGTAGGCTATCTCCAAGGTTCGTCCTTATTTCCAATGTGGCGTATGACCGCATTGGCACCGATTTTCCGGAGTGGCGGTATGCCCTATCCCTTTCGCATGCCCTTAGAGACCCACGGTGGAGCATCTTTTTTGAAGGGCAAGGGATATCAGGAGATCGGTATTCCGATATCATTTTACGAACAGGGGTGGCCCGTTTGCTCAGTCCTAACTTCCAAGTTGATCTTCATATGGGCTCCGGGTTTAAAAACGACCCTTCCCGCCTATTTGTGGTGCTTGGTGCCTCCTACCGCTTGGACTTCCACAAAGACAGCTTTAAAACCATTGACACCCAAAGCAGCAATCAGAATGGGAAAATCAAAAGGAATTCCAATAAGAAAAAATCAAAAAAGCGAAAGAAAAAAGACAAAGACGCCATTGACTTCTAAGTTTTACGCCCAATACTTTTATGCTGTAGGTAATATTGCTAATATTGACCTGTAAAAAATGATGTATGATTACCATCAAGCAGGTCCAATCAAAAGCGGATTTAAAACGCTTTGTAAAATTTCCCTTTTCCCTTTATAAAGATTCCCCATACTGGGTTCCTCCCATCATTAAAGATGAGATGGCCTCCTTTGATGCCAGCAAAAATCCTGTTTTTAAAAATGCCGAAGCCGCTTTCTTTTTGGCCTACAAGGGTAATCAAGTGGTGGGACGTGTGGCCGCCATCATCAATTGGTTGGAGGTGAACGAACAAAAAGTTCGGAAAATGCGTTTTGGCTGGTTTGATTTTGTGGATGATTTTGAAGTTTCCAAAGCTTTGTTGGATAAGGTAGCTGAAATCGGGAAAGAAAATCAGTTGGAATACATGGAAGGTCCTGTAGGGTTTTCTAATTTGGATAAAGTGGGAGTCCTTATTGAAGGATTTGACCATATCGGCACTATGATTACTTGGTACAACCATCCATACTATCAAAAGCATTACGAAGAACACGGATTTGTAAAGGAAAAGGAATATCTGGAAAACAAATTCCTTGCCGCCGCGGCCGACCCTGCATTATTTGAGAAAGCCAATTTGTTGGTGAAAAAGCGGTATGGCCTCAGAGAAATGAACTTTACGAACAGCAAAGAAATTATGCCGTGGGTGGACAAGATGTTCGACCTCTTTAATGAGAGTTACGCCAAACTATCCTCTTTTGTAAAGATTACGGATATACAGAAGGAATACTTCAAGAAAAAATATATCAGTTTCATCAATCCAGAATACATCAAATTTGTGGTGGATTCTGATGATAATCTGGCTGCCTTTGCTATTGTTATGCCCTCATTTTCAAAAGCATTGCAGAAAGCGAATGGACACTTATTCCCTACAGGAATATTTCATCTGTTGAAAGCCAAAAAAGAAAGCAAAGATGTTATCTTTTATTTAATCGGTATCCATCCCAACTATCAGAACAAGGGGGTAACGGCCATCATTTTCAATGAATATTACCACACATTTAAGGACAAGGGAATTATAAACTGCATCCGTACCCCTGAGCTAGAGGACAATGTGGCTATTCGGCAGATGTGGAAACACTTTAATCCAGTAACCCATAAACGGCGCAGAACCTACAGAAAAGGTTTAAAATAGTTTATTGTCTACAAAAATCGGTAGAACATTTGTTTTTTGGGAATATTTGCTGAAATTTAGGGCACTTCCCCCTCCAACTAGCACTGTAAACCATGAAATACGTTTTTGCCAGTATTGCCATTGCTCTTCTTTGGGGCTGTAAATCCAAAACTGAAGCTTCAGTTCCTTATGACATGATACTGTCAAACATCAATGTAATTGATGGAACGGGCAAATCAATGCAAGTAGGGGTTTCCGTGGCAATAACGAATGGAAAAATCGTGGCTATCGACAGCGAATTTTCCAGTGAAGCCTTAACATATATAGATGGAACGGGTAAATATCTCATCCCCGGCTTGTTTGATTGCCACACCCATACCATGGATTATAACCGGGATTTCCCAAGGTTTATGCATTACGGGGTTACATCTATCTTCATAACAGGCGGGAGTTTATGTACAGATGCGTACTATTCGGAAATGCGTGAACGGGGCGAACAAGATTCCATTCCAGCACCAAGAGTTTATCATACGAGCCAGCATTTTACGATGGAAGGAAGGCACCCTTCCAAGACCTATGCTAGTAGTAATTGGCGTGATGGAGAGAGCATTTTCTATTTGAAGGACACCGTTCAAATTGAAAAATTGGTACAACGGGTTTCCAAAAATCCAATTGTTGGAATAAAGCTGACCATTGAAGATGGGCCAGCCCCGCCTTTTGTTGAACGGATGCCCCAAGAGTTCATAAATAAAACAGTTAAAGAAGCGGACAAATACAGCATGGAGGTATTCGCACATGTTAGTGACAACACGGAGTTGGAAATGGCCATCAATGCAGGTGTTCAAAATTTGATTCATTATACAGGGGTAAACATTGATCCTACCAATGAAAATCAGGTAGAACTATTAAAAGAGTTTATACAGCGCGACCCATCTTGGGTTACCACTTTGATGATAGATAAGTCTTTTTTGTATCCTTTACATCCTGAATGGTTTGAAAATGATGCAATGCTGCCAGAATACCAAGAGAAAGTCAATGCTATAACACCGGACTTAATGAAACGTTCAAATATGCATGCAATGGGATTGAGAGAGGAATACGGAATGGAGGGTGCCAATTTATCCCAAGGGATCATTCCTCAGGTTCAAGATATTCAGTATCTGTATGGTAAAGGGTTCAATATGGTTTTGGGAACTGACACAGGTAATGATTTTAACTTTCCTGGCTATAGCCTGCATGAGGAAATGCAACTTATGGAAATGGGCGGAATCCCAAAACTGGATATCATAAAAATGGGCACTTTAAATGCTGCTAAAATGATGGGGGTTGAAGACCATTTAGGTTCCATAGAAATTGGTAAGGTTGCAGATATGGTGATTTTGGATAAAAATCCGTTGGAATCCATCCATAATACATTATCCATCAACACCGTACTAAAAAATGGGGTGATTCAAAAACGGATAAATAATTAAAATTTACTCACCCATGGCTGCAGCTACGGCAGCAGAAAGTCGCTTGTAGGTACCGTTTTGCAGTCGTTCCCTAATAGATGAAAAGGCATCCAAGGTTTCCGCAATATCTTCCATGGTATGAGTCGCTGTTGGAATCAAACGTAAGAGAATCAATCCTTTTGGAATTACCGGATATACCACAATGGAACAGAAAATTCCATGATTTTCCCGTAAGTCCTTCACCAAGGCCATGGCCTCTGGGATACTACCGTTTAAATATACTGGCGTAACACAGCTGGAAGTCGTTCCAAGGTCAAAACCACGATCACGAAGACCGTTTTGTAGGGCATTCACGTTTTCCCAAAGTTTTGCTTTCAATTCGGGCATGGTGCGCAACATGTCCAATCGCTTTAACGCTCCTTTTACATAAACCATAGGAAGCGACTTGGCAAACATTTGTGACCTGAGATTGTATTTTAAGTATTCTATGATTTCTTTATCAGCGGCGACAAAAGCCCCTATTCCGGCCATGGATTTGGCAAAAGTGGCCAAGTATACATCAATTTCATCCTGAACACCTTGCTCCTCTCCTGCTCCTGCTCCTGTTTTTCCCAAAGTTCCAAAACCGTGGGCATCATCTACCAACAACCTGAAAGTGAACTTTTTCTTCAAATCCACAATTTCCTTGAGAATACCTTGTTCACCCCTCATTCCAAAAACACCTTCGGATATCACCAAAATACCACCTCCGGTCTCATTGGCG
The DNA here is from genome assembly GCF_017313225.1 of Allomuricauda sp. CAU 1633. Lineage (GTDB taxonomy): Bacteria > Bacteroidota > Bacteroidia > Flavobacteriales > Flavobacteriaceae > Flagellimonas. The sequence goes on from NZ_JAFLNE010000004.1 coordinate 359,646, forward strand.
AGTTTTGTGGCCCGTTCCAAGTTTTTTTCCAAACTTTCGGGGTCGTTATGCTTAAAGGTGAATCGTTTTCCCATGTGCAGTCGAACACCATCTATGATACAGGCGTGGCAATCCACATCGTATACAATGATATCATCTTTGGATACAAGCGCATCAATGACCGACATGAATCCTTGGTAACCAAAATTTAAAAGATAAGAAGCTTCTTTATGGACAAATTCAGCCAATTCTCGTTCCAATTGTTCATGGTAATCGGTATGTCCACTCATCATTCGGGCACCCATAGGGTAAGCGGCCCCATGTTCATGGGCAGCATCACCATCAACTTTCTTAATTTCGGGTAGATTGGCAAGCCCTAAATAGTCATTGATACTCCATGTAATTACATCCTTTCCTTGGAATTTCATTCGATTGGAGATGGGTCCATCCAATTTCGGGAATACAAAATAGCCTTCTGCCTGTGATGCCCATTTTCCCAACGGACCTTTATTCTCAATGATTCTATCAAATAAATCTCTCATCTACCTTAAAATTGTTTCAAATGCAAAAATATAGATTTTTACGAACCTCGCATAACGATTTTTTCACATAAAAAAACGACAATGAATTCCATTGCCGTTTTAATTGAGTTGAATTACATCTTTTTATTTGATGTATTCTATCTTTTCGGGTACCTCGGCATTTTTAATATCGAAAAACCCTTGGTTTTCCATCCACTCATTGCTATATATTTTACTCATATATCTTGAACCATGGTCTGGGAAAATAACAACTACATTGCTATCTTCAGTGAATTCTCCCTCTGTGTTCAGTTGATATAGGGCCTGCATGGCGGCACCACTGGTGTACCCCACAAACATACCTTCGGCATGGGCAATTTTACGCGCCATGTGGGCACTTTCGCCATCGGTGACCTTAATATAACGGTCTATACTGTTGAAATCCGTGGCGGCGGGAATCAAGTTTTTACCCAATCCCTCAATACGATATGGATATACCTCATTATGGTCAAACTCCCCTGTTTCATGGTACTTTTTAAGAATAGATCCATAGGCATCAACTCCCAATATTTTAATCTTGGGGTTTTGCTCCTTTAGATAACGGGAAATTCCAGATATGGTACCTCCTGTTCCACTACAAGCCACCAAATGGGTGATATTACCATTGGTTTGCTCCCAAATTTCAGGACCAGTGGTCTGGTAATGGGCCTCTATATTGAGTTCGTTGAAGTATTGATTGATATAAATGGAGTTCTCGGTCTCCTTGTGCAGGGTTTTGGCCACTTCGTAATACGATCTTGGGTCATCTGCACTAACGTGGGCGGGGCATACATAAACCTTGGCTCCCATAGACCGCAACATATCTATCTTGTCTGGGGATGATTTTGAACTGACCGCCAAAATACATTTATATCCTTTTACGATACTCACCATAGCCAAGCTAAAACCTGTATTCCCGGAAGTGGTCTCAATAATGGTACTTCCAGGTTTTAGAATCCCTTTACGCTCGGCTTCCTCTATGATATAGGCTGCTATCCTATCCTTTGAAGAGTGTCCAGGATTAAAGCATTCCAATTTGGCATAAAAGTTTCCAGTAAGGGGGGCTGCGATTTTGTTAAGCTTAACTAAGGGGGTATTTCCAATTAGGTCAAGGATATTGCTACACGCATTTATCTGTTTTTTCATAACTGGTATTAGGTAAGGAACAAATTTTTGAAATTACAAAAGTTCATTCGGCACAAAAATAGTATTTTATTTTTAAAGGGTTTTCCCTTCTAGGTCTAAAATGAAGGTATACGCCTTTGCAGTTTCCTTTAAAGCTTCAAATCTACCCGAAGCTCCTCCATGCCCTGCATCCATATTCGTATCCAAAAACAAGAGGTGGCCATCCGTCTTAAATTCCCTTAATTTTGCAACCCATTTAGCTGGTTCCCAATATTGTACCTGAGAATCGTGCAGTCCTGTGGATACATATAAATTAGGGTATGCCTTGGCCTCTACATTGTCATAGGGTGAATAGGATTTAATGTAATCGTAATAATCCTTGTCATTCGGATTTCCCCATTCATCATATTCTCCGGTGGTCAACGGGATGGAATCATCCAACATGGTAGTGACCACATCCACAAAAGGCACTTCCGCAATGACGCCATTGTAGAGTTCCGGTGCCATATTTATGATGGCTCCCATCAAAAGTCCACCAGCAGAACCGCCACTGGCGTATAAATGCTCCGGACTGGTGTATTTCTGTTCAATCAGGAATTTGGAGCAATCAATAAAGTCTGTGAACGTGTTCTTTTTGTTGAACAACTTCCCGTCTTCATACCAAGGTCTTCCCAAATACTCCCCTCCTCTTACATGGGCGATGGCATAAATGAAGCCTCTATCCAACAAACTCAACCGCACTGATGAAAAATAAGGATCTATGGTACTACCGTATGAACCATAGGCATATTGAAACAACGGACTCGTACCGTCCAAAGGGGTGTCTTTTCGATACACCAATGAAATGGGCACTTTCTTCCCATCTTGGGCCGTAGCCCATAAACGCTCGGTTTTATAATTCTCCTTATCGAATTTACCGCCCAAAACCTCTTGCTCCTTCAACACTTTTTTAGTGCGCGTCTTCATATTAAAGTCGATAATGGTATACGGCGCTCCCATTTCGTTATAATAATACCGAAGCTCATCGGTATCAAAATCCAAGTTTACCGAAGCTCCAGCCACATAGGTTTCACTGTTGAAAGGCAAATAATAGCTTTCCGAGCCATCCCAGCGGGATATTTTCATCTGATTGAGCCCATTCTCACGCTCCGAAAGCACATAATAATCCCGAAAAATCTCCACATCTTCCAACAAAACGTCACGTCTGTGGGGAATGAATTCTTGCCAATGCTCTGATGATGTATTGTTTTCATCTGCTCGCATCAGCTTAAAATTGGTGGCCTTATCCCGATTCGTTAGAATATAAAAATTACCATCGTAGTGAGCGATGGAGTATTCCACCCCTAATTCCCGTGGGGAAAACACCTTAAAACTTCCATTGGGATCGTCCGCATTCAAAGTACGGTATTCGGTGGTCATTGTACTTACTGAGCCAATGACAATATATTTTCGGGATTTGGTCTTGTAGACAAAAGTGCTATAGGTGGAATCCTTTTCATGGAACACCAACTCATCATTTTCCGCAGAAGTTCCCAAGACATGCTTAAAAATTTTATCAGAACGCAGGGTCACAGGGTCTTTTTTGGTGTAGAATAGGGTTTTCCCATCGTTTGCCCAAACGGAACCACCGGTGGTATTTTCGATAATATCAGGGTAAATTTCTCCCGTTTGTAGGTTTTTAATCTGAATGTTGTACTGCCTTCTGGAAATTGTATCGGTACCAAAAGAGGCCAGGGTATTGTCTGGACTTACGGAGATACCTTTTAGATTGAAGAATTCATGCCCTTCGGCCATTTGATTGCAGTCGAACATAATCTCCTCGGCCGCATCTAAACTATCCTTTTTTCGAGAATAAATGGGGTACTCCTTCCCCTGTTCATACCGATTAATGTACCAATAGCCATCCAGTTTATAGGGTACGGAGGAGTCTACCTCCTTAATTCGAGACTTCATTTCCAAAAAAAGGTCCTCTTGGAACTTTTTGGTATGGGCCGTCATTTTTTGGTAGTAGTCGTTTTCAGCATTGAGATAATCTATTACGGCCTGGTCTTCCCTATTGTTCATCCAATAGTAGTTGTCTATCCGAATATCGCCGTGTTTTTCCAGTTTGGTTGGAATCTTTTTAGCTACCGGGGGTTGTATTTGCATCAAATCGTTACGGTTTTGGCAAGAGCCTGCAAAAATAAGGTATATTCCGAGAATAGAAAGGGTTGGATTGATTCGTTTCATCCAGTTTGATTTCTGCCAAATTAGTATTTTTGAAGTCAACTAGACACAAAAAAATTACAGCTATGTTTGGAGATATCATGGGAATGATGGGTAAACTCAAAGAAACCCAGAAAAAAGTACAGAAAACCAAGGAACGTTTGAACACGGTGATGATAGATGAGCAATCTTCCGATGGTTTACTAAAAGTGACCTTAACCGCCAACCGTGAAATTAAATCCATCAGCATTGACGATTCCCTTTTTCAGGATAAGGAACAACTAGAAGATTATTTGGTCCTTATCCTGAACAAGGCCATTGAAAAAGCTACCAACGTAAATGAAACGGAGTTGGCCGCTGTGGCTAAAGAAGGTATGCCCAATATTCCTGGGATGGATGCTTTTATGAAATAAAACATCCCTAAAGTCCCCTACCTGCGGCAGGGAGGCCTCAAGGGGACATTTTGATTTGTCTGGTCGAGCGCAGTCGAGACCTACAAAGGCTTCTCCACTGCCCTCGAAGTGACATCTTATCCAATTGTTTTCAGGATTTTAAGGAAATGCTGGTGCATCTCATCCGTATAGTCTAAATGGGTGACGATGCGCAGTTTGCCCTGCCCCATACCAATGATGGAAATCTGGTTTTCGGTGAGTTTGGTCAAAAAATCTGCTGATGTCATTTTGGATTCATCCAATTCAAAAATGATGATGTTAGTCTCAATGGGTTCAACTTTCTTGATGAAATCCAACGAGGATAACACCTCCCCTATTTCAGCAGCTTTCTTGTGATCTTCCGTCAACCGTTCCACATGATGGTCCATGGCGTAGATTCCGGCTGCAGCTAAAAAACCAGATTGCCGCATACCACCTCCCAAAACTTTACGAATCCGAAGCGCTTTATCAATCAAATTTTTATCTCCCACCAAAACGGAGCCTACCGGACATCCCATTCCTTTGCTCAGACAAACACTAATGGTGTCAAATAGGTTGCCATAGGCTTTAGGATCTTCCCCTTTGGCTACAAGAGCGTTCCACAAACGGGCACCATCCAAATGGTACTTTAGACCGTGCTCATCACAAACTTTCCGGATTCTTTTGAGCTCTTCAAAATCCCAACAGGCACCACCACCTTTGTTGGTAGTATTTTCAATACAGACCAAAGAGGTCAAGGGACTGTGGTAAAAATCAGGGGGATTTATGGCTTCTTCCACTTGTTGAGCTGTCATCATCCCGCGATGACCGTCCACCAGCTTACAGGAAACACCACTATTGAAACTTACACCACCACCTTCATAATTATAAACGTGGGCATATTTGTCACAAATCAACTGGTCTCCCGGTTGCGTATGCAATTTTATGGCTGTTTGGTTGGTCATGGTACCGCTCGGAAAAAACAGGGCGGCTTCCATCCCAAAGTAATCGGCCACTTTTTCTTCCAGGGCATTTACCGAAGGGTCATTTTTAAAAACATCATCCCCTACTTTAGCGGTCATTATGGCCTCCAACATTCCTGCCGTGGGTTTGGTGACCGTGTCACTTATCAGATTGATTGTCATAAAAGTTCAATTTCAAGCTCAAGTTCAAACTCACTTTATTTTTAGTTTCCTTTTTATAATTTCATCATTACGTAAAACCTTCCTTCTAGAAGATGTTGCTCATAATGTCTGCCTACATCAACAGTTATGCTTGGACTTGAACTTGTATTTGTGTTTGTCCCTATCTAATCCATGCAGTCCATTCCTATGGGAGAACCATCAGGAATTTTTGGGACAGGTATTACATTAAAACTGGAGGGTTTCTCCATGAAGGCATCGATACGTTTTACCATTTCCACAGTGATAGCTGTTTTTCCACTACCCAATAATGAGACCTTAAGTTCTTTTAATGTTTCATTTGCGATTGCATTGACTTGGGGATGCACCTCTGTATGGGCCGCCAAATTCATGATATGGTACAATACCCTAAAGTTGATGGTTTGTTGCACTTCTTCCAAATAAGGGTCCTTTTTGGATTCTTCAATGGTAGTGTTAATCAACTCGCTTAAAACTTCTTCCAATCCCAATTGATTTTTATCCAAGCTCTTTTGTTGAATCAATCTTGAAGCGCGTTCTGGGTGTAGCAATAACCCCAAAGTCATATCCGCAGCGGTTTCAGGAGCTGAAAGCGCATCAAAACTTACCCCAGTCCTTCCCATCAATGATTCGCGAGTACGTGGATAACCAATGGCTCTGGGCGGGAAAAGACCCAACTTATTCTTGGGTATGGCAACGACCTCGGCATCCAAAGTTTCTAAGATAGATTCCAACGCTTTTTCTTGTACTGCTTGATTTACAGGCTCCACAACTCGTTGTCCATCTCCTTTGACAGCATAATTGTAGTCGAGACCGCCAACAACCTTTGAAACGGCCTCGGTTTGATAACGATGGAAAAAATACAAGGGGGCAAAAACATCTTCCAAAACAGAATTGGGCTCCCCAGTTCGAATATTATCAATGGAGAAATTGTTCATAGCTGTTTTTCTGATCTGCAATACACTTTCCAATTCCTGACTGGCACTTTTGCCATTGTCCCACAGGTGGGCCAAGGCATGGGCACCTCCGGTGGGTCGTGCATCTTGATCGGAGATATAGCGCAACCCATCATCTTGGGCCTTCTTTAGGATAGCGTTAAGTCCTTTTTTTTCTGAAGTGCCGCTTGGAAAATCAGCATACGAATACGCTACTGTAACTTTATCCCACACGCCAATACCTGTGTCATATGCATTGGAGAAGTCAATGGTATTTCCTTTCAATTCGAATTGTGGATGTGGATAATCCATAACCGACGCTCTGTTGTTAGTGCTCGCGGCAAAATTATGCGCAAAACCAAGGGTGTGTCCTATTTCATGGGCAGAAAGTTGACGAATTCTGGCTAGAGCCATATCCAACATCGGTTGGTAATTATCATCACGCTCAGCAAAAGGCTTGTCCATCAAAGCTTGGGCAATCAAAAAATCCTGACGAATCCGTAAACTCCCCAAACTTACATGACCTTTCATGATTTCTCCTGTTCGTGGGTCGGTGATGCTACTTCCGTAACTCCAACCTCTGGTTGAACGATGCACCCATTGTATCACGTTGTAACGAACATCCAAAGGGTCGGCGTCATCAGGTAGTATTTTAAGTTGGAAAGCATCTTTGTATCCGATAGCCTCAAAGGCTTGGTTCCACCATTTGCCACCTTCCAATAGCGCGGAACGAACGGGTTCTGGCGTTCCATTATCTAAATAATAGATGATGGGTTCCACGGCTTCACTTACTTCAGCTCCAGGGTTCTTTTTTTCCAAACGATGGCGGGTTATGAAACGCTTTAAAATAGGTTCCTGTACCGGAGTTGCATAATCATAATAGGTAATTGGATAGGAACCACAACGAGGGTCGAACACCCGCTTTTTGTATTTGTCATCGGGCAACTCTATTAAGGAGTGATGTTGGGCAACAGTCACCAAACTGGGATTTGGTGTTACCGACTGAATCCAAGCTCCCTCAGGATTACCTTTAAAAGTCAAGGTGACATCAAACTCCACATTTTTAGGAAATGCTTTGGTTCGCTCAAACGCCAAGGCACTTTTGGAAGTGTCTAGGCTATATGTTCCTTGTTTTGATGCTTTTAGTCTATTGGATACGCCATGGGCATCACGCATTAAAAAATCCGTAAAATCAATAAGGTAATGTCCTTTGGATTCTTCCTCGATTTTAAAACCATGCAAAATGGATTTGGCAAAAGCCTGTTCCACCGATTTTCGCTCCAAAGCATTATCGGTAATGGCCCTGTACGTTAGATTGGGCTGCACCAATAGCAGTTTATTCCCTGCTTTTTTGAAGAAAACCACCTGTTCATTGCCCAGCTGTCCCCTATCTAAACCAATATCATTGCTCCCTATTCCACTGCTCAAGGAATAGACATATAAAAACTCCTTGTCCAACTCATCCACTTCCAGATAAATCTTATCTGAAGCATCATCATAATAGAAATTGAAATATCCATTGAACTTTTGGAAATTCTTGGCTTTGTCAAAGGTTTGTCCATATACCGAAGTAAACAAACAACCTAAAAAAGTAATGAGGGTAAATGTGTTCTTCATAGTTGAGTAGTAATTGGATTTAAAAATATGTAATTCATTTTAAAAAACCCTGCGAATCCTCCTTTTCCACCTTAAAATCTATATTGATAAAAATTGCCTTCAATTTTTGTTTCATCCATTTTTTTACAGATGGATTTTTAACTATTGTTTATTTCATAAGAGATTGAAAATCCATATTTTAATAAAAAAACAATATGGGGTCAGCCACAGAAAAAACCATCTTTTCCAGTTATGTACGAAAAGAAGGATTGTTTGATGAAGTTTTTAAAGGTAATGGTAATGTTAAGTCTGTGTATCAGAAGCTTTTAGATCTATATGGATCTCGGTCCATTGAAGATTATGTCAACTTGAACACAAAGGCGAAATCGTCTTTTTTCAACCAAGGTATTACGTTTCAAGTGTATGGCGATAAGCAAAGTCAGGAGAAAATCTTTCCTTTTGACCTCTTTCCAAGAATAATCGACCCAAAAGAATGGGAAATCATAGAAAAAGGAGCGATTCAGAGAAGTTTGGCGCTAAATCACTTTTTATGGGATGTCTATCACGATAAAAAGATTGTGAAGGATGGCATTGTCCCTATAGAATTATTGAGTTCCTCGCCCAATTATCTTCATCAAATGATGAATGTTGATCCTCCCAGCAAAGTCTACAACCATATTTCTGGAACGGACATCATTAAACACTCCGATGGCAATTATTATGTATTGGAAGATAACATCCGCTGTCCCTCAGGTGTAAGCTATGTCATTTGCAACCGAACTGCACTAAAAAGGGCACTTTTTGGCGTGTTCAACCATTATAAGACCCATACCGTGACCAATTATGCCGAGAACCTGCTACATCTTTTGGAAAGCGTAAAGCCACCGGGCGTAGATTCACCCGTTTGCGTGGTAATCACTCCAGGTATGTTCAATTCAGCGTATTATGAACACTCCTATTTGGCCAAAGCCATGGGGGTGGAATTGGTAGAGGGTCGTGATCTTTTTGTTGAAAACGATTTTGTCTATATGAAAACCACACAGGGCCCGGTCCGGGTGGATGTGGTATATAGAAGGGTTGATGATTTATTCATAGACCCCATGGAGTTCAATCCCGATTCTGCACTGGGTGTTCCTGGATTATTTGCCGCCTACCAAAAAGGCAATGTCACCATCGCCAATGCCCCTGGCACCGGGGTTGCTGATGACAAGGCCATCTATACCTATGTTCCGGATATCATTAAATACTATCTAGATGAAGAACCCATCCTAAAAAATGTACATACCTATCATTGCAGCCGTCCTGATGAGTTGAAATATGTTTTGGAAAATGTGAAGGAATTGGTAGTAAAACCTGTGGATGAAGCTGGAGGGTATGGTATTTCCATAGGAAACAAATTGACCAAGGATGAAATTGAAAAAGTAAAGGCCGAAGTAAAAGCCAATCCCAGAAAATATGTGGCACAGCCCATAATGTCCTTATCTGTACACCCAACCTATATCGATGAAAAAGAATCCTTTGAGCAACGGCATGTGGACTTGAGAACATTCACCGTTCTAGGACATGACCAACAATTTGTATTGAAGGGTGGCCTTACCCGAGTGGCTTTAAAAGAAGGAAACTTAATCGTAAACTCATCCCAAGGCGGCGGATCTAAGGATACTTGGGTGTTAAAACAATAAAATAGTATGCTTGCACGAGTAGCCAATAATTTATTTTGGATGGGAAGATATGTTGAACGGGCAGAACATGTAGCCCGTTTTATGAATGTAAATTATTTTTCATCCTTGGATGCCCCCAACCAATTGTCGCAATCCAGACAGTTTGTACTTCGGTCCATGCTGTTTATGGTGGGAGATCCTGTATACGATGATTCCTTAAAATTAAAAGAAGAGGAAGTCTTATTCAATATTGGGTTGAATCGGGAAAAGAACTATTCCATCATCAACAGTATAAAAGTGGCCAGGGAGAACGCCAATAGTTCGCGTGATCTTATTTCAACAGAACTGTATGAAAGCCTTAACAAGTTTTATCACTATGTGATGAACTATTCCACAGACACCTTTGTAAAGACCAATCTATATGATTTTACGGTGAACATCACTGAAATGACCGCTGTACTCCGCGGAAAAATTCGAGGTACGTTGCTTCATGACGAGGTATATGCCATTATTATGATGGGTGTAAATATTGAACGGGCCATACAGATTACCCGAATCATCAACACCAAATACAACGATGCCTTAATGGCCAAGGGAAGCTACGGAGACCCCATTGGGAATAGTTTTGAGTGGAGTACCTTGCTCAAATGTGCCGAATCGTATGATATGATGCGCAGACTCTATAAAAAATCACCCAACAGCACCTCTACCCTTGAGTTTTTACTATTGAATGGAAGGTGCCCCCGTTCCTTTATGAACTGTATCAACCAAGTGTACAAGCATATCCTGGAGATAGATAAAAAGGTGGAATATGCCAAAAGCTCAACTGCTTTTATGGTAGGCAAAATAAAAGCTGAATTCGAATTCAAACAAATTGAGGAAATACAAGAGGACATTCAGGGCAATCTGGATTTGATCCTTAATAAAATGTTCAAAATTAGTGAGAACATGGAGAAAGAATTCTTCAACTACTAGGGCAATTTGACTAACTTGGTCCGATTGAAATTTTGCCCATGTTCTATGAATATGAAATAGATTATGACACCCAAAACTCCTATGAAAAGGGGTTAAATGAAGCCTTTTGGCAATTTTTGGTTGTTCCCGAAGAAAATGATACCCAAGAACTCACCTATTGGCATTTTGAGAATGATTTGGGAGAACGCAACAGTGTTTCCATCAATGGACTTGGGTTTCGAACGGTGCAGGTGCGATCTAAAAAGGAAATCGACCATATCAAATTCAATGCGCATTTTAAGCTCATTAAAAAGGAAGTCAATCCGTTTGATTTTGAGCTTCCGCTGGATTCAAAAGAGGATTATGACCAACTCCGCAGTCTGGATTTTAGAATAGATCATGAGCCCTTCCTAAGAAATACCCGATTGACCCATCTTCCTGAAAAATATGCGACCATTTTCCCATTTGATGAAAATGTAAGCTTATTTGAGAATCTTCAGGCACTGAACCAGTGGGTTTTCAACAAAATATTTTTTAAGCCCGGTGTCACTGATGTACATACCCACATGGAGGAGATTATCGAAAAAAGACATGGAGTGTGTCAAGATTTTACTCATCTTTTCTGTGCTATTGCCAAGAAGAATGGAGTTCCCACCCGTTACGTTTCGGGGTATCTGCACCAAGGAAATGGGTTCTTCGGGGATTCCCAAATGCATGCTTGGGTAGAGGCCTTTGTGCCTAATGCCGGGTGGATAGGCTTTGACCCCACCAATAATCTTTTGGCCAACCATAATCATATCAAAGTTTGCCACGGCAAGGATTACACCGACTGTGCTCCCTTAAAAGGTGTGGTCTACACGCTAGGAAAAAATGAGACCAAATACTCTGTATTGGTAAAAGCGGCTCAGCAGCAACAGCAATAGATAATTTATAGAATGTGCAGAAAGAAACTTACTTTTGCGCAAAATTGAATACATGGTAACCACAGATCAGCAAAAAGATCTTATTGAGCGCCTTGGTGCGTTAAGGAGGTATCTTTGACATCGATGCCAAACTCATTGAAATAGAAAACGAGGAAGAAAGAACCCTCGAACCCAACTTTTGGGACAATCCCCAAGAGGCCCAAAAACAAATGCAATCCCTTAAATCCAAGAAAAAGTGGGTGGAAGATTATGAATCTGCCAAAACTTTGGTAAGCGATCTTGAGGTATTGTCGGAATTCCAACAAGCAGGCGAAGTTTCTGAAGATGAAGTGACCCAACAATATACAAAAGCGCTGGACCTCATTGAAAATTTAGAGTTCAAGAACATGTTGTCTGATGAAGGAGACGAACTTACTGCAGTGCTTCAAATAACGGCGGGTGCCGGAGGTACGGAAAGTTGCGATTGGGCCTCCATGCTCATGCGGATGTATCTGATGTGGGCCGAGAAGAACGGGTACAAGGTCAAAGAGCTCAATTACCAAGAAGGCGATGTAGCAGGAATCAAAACCGTAACCTTGGAGATTGAGGGCGAATATGCCTTTGGTTGGCTTAAAGGTGAGAATGGCGTACATAGATTGGTGCGCATCTCCCCTTTTGATAGTAATGCCAAGCGACATACTTCATTTGCTTCGGTATATGTGTACCCTTTAGTCGACGATACCATTGAAATTGAAGTCAATCCTTCAGATATTGAGATTACCACAGCACGTTCCAGCGGGGCTGGTGGCCAAAATGTGAACAAAGTGGAAACGAAGGTACAGTTGGTGCACAAACCTACAGGTATCCAGATTTCTTGTTCTGATTCTCGGTCACAGCACGACAATCGCGCAACGGCCATGAAGATGCTGAAATCGCAATTGTACGAAATAGAGCTTCGGAAAAAACAAGAGGCCAGAGCTGAAATAGAATCCTCAAAAATGAAGATTGAGTGGGGTTCCCAAATCCGAAATTACGTGATGCATCCGTATAAATTGGTGAAAGATGTTCGTACAGCAGAAGAAACCGGTAATGTGGACGCTGTCATGGATGGGGAAATCAATCCTTTTTTAAAGGCCTATCTTATGATGATGGGGCAGAAAGAAGAATAATGGGTTGGTGACGAAGGAAGAAAAAAGAAAAAAGAAAAAAGAAACAAGACCAAAGACATAAAGCTAAAGGGTTTGGGGTATCACCGGCAATGGGCAACTGATAACTGATAACTGATAACTGAAGAATATGATTAAAATATATCACAATCCAAGATGTGCAAAATCCAGGGAAGGACTGGGTGTGTTGGAAAAATCAGGGCAAGATTTTGAAGTTGTTAAGTATTTGGACGAAGTACCTTCCAAAGAGGAGTTAAAAACCCTAATTGGGTATTTAGGCATAGCTCCATTGGAATTGATTCGCAAAAATGAGGCGGTCTGGAAGGAGAAATACAAAGGAAAGTCCCTTTCAGATGACGAAATCATCATTGCTATGGTGGAGAATCCCAAATTGATTGAACGCCCGATAGTTGTAAAGGATAAAAAGGCCGTGATTGGCAGACCTTCAGAAAAAATCAATACCTTGCTATAGTATTACAAACGTATTCATTAGGCTATGAAAAGTACACAGACCCTTGTTTTCTTAACCCTTTTGACCACAATCTTGTGCATTGGTGATTTAGCGGCACAGTATGGCTATGGATCCCCCTACGGAAACCGTTACGGTAGAAGACAGAGCACCATACCCCAAGCGCAAGAAACCCCAAAAGAAGTGGAGCCTCCAACAGCAGAAGAAGTCGTGGATCAGCAAATGCCTTCCATTACAGAAGCCTTGGGACTTAACCCTTTTGAAGAGGCCGTGGTTCGCACAACGCTATTGCAGTCCGTTCAGCAACGGATTGAGTTGCAAATTTTAGGATTGGAACCTTTGAAGATGAAGGAGGAATACGAGAAGATTTTAAAAAAGCAGAACGAGGAACTGCAGGCCGGTCTACCAGAAGATAAGTACAATGCATTTATAGAACTTCAGGAAAACAGTTTCAAGGCCAAAAAGAAGAAGAAAAAGAAAAAGAAAAAAGATTAACAAATCATTAAGGTCATTCACGGGATCAAGTCTGTTGTTGGCAGATATAAATTTCGCTTCTTCTAATTTCATGTCAACTTTGTTTGCATAAAACCAAACTATGCAAAAAATCATTGTACCGATGTTATTGTTGGCCTTCATTTCCTTGAATGCCCAAACACGGCAGAGCCAAAACTCCATTACCATTTCTGGAACAGTAGTTGACCAAGATTCCGGACAACCCTTGGAATATGCCACTTTTGTTTTACAGGAGGCTGAAAATCCTGATAACGTAACTGGGGGAATCACAGATTTGGATGGTAAATTTGAGATTGAAGCTGCTCCTGGCCATTATAACATCCGTGTTGAATATATTTCCTATAAAACCTACTCCCGTAGCAACCAAAGTTATACATCTTCCACTGATTTGGGCAATATTATTCTTGCACCTGATGTGGCCCAACTCCAAGAGGTTGAGGTAGTTGGAGAAAAAACCACTGTTGAGGTACGATTGGACAAAAAGATATACAATATTGGAAAAGACATTACCACAAGTGGTGGAAATGTTAGTGATGCCTTAAACAATATTCCTTCTGTTTCTGTTGATGTGGAAGGTGCAATAAGTTTGAGAGGAAATGAGAATGTTCGGATTTTAATAAACGGAAAACCTTCCGCACTAGCGGGTTTTGGTTCTACCGATGTGTTGCAGCAGTTGCCGGCCGATGCCATTGAAAAGGTAGAAGTTATTACCAGTCCGTCTGCTCGATATGACGCTGAAGGTACGGCAGGGATTCTTAACATTGTCTTGAAAAAGGAAAAGACCTTGGGAATCAATGGGTCAGTAAATGCCACAGTTGGAGACCCTTTCAATGCAAGGGTTACAACCAATTTCAATCTCCGTACCGATAAATTCAACATTTTTAATACACTGGGGTATTTCCACAGAGAGTCTCCTGGAAATGGATATAGCGATAACACTTATTCGCAGGGAGAGTATGACCGGATCATTGAAGATCGCAATACCAGTAGAAATGATGATGGCTTCAACCTTAATATTGGAATGGAGTATTTCCTTACGGAAAAATCATCCATAACGGGAAGCTTTTTCTACCGTATTTCGGATGAAAACGATATCACCGAAAACGATAACCAACGATTTACTGATGCTGCATTGGCAAGTCGCACCTTTAGAAGTGAAGATCAAGGTGAAGATGACAACAGCTATCAGTATTCCTTCAATTATACCAATAACATCAATGATGATGGGCATAAACTCACCGCAGATTTTCAATACTCATACGATGATGAATCTGTTTTTACGGTGATCCAGGAAAACAATACCGTTCCCAATACAGATTTGTTGGCCTTGGAAAATATATTGGAGGATCAAACCCAGGATGACATACTGGCCCAAATAGACTACGTTTTGCCCATTGGTGATGCCCAATTTGAAGCTGGGTATCGCGGAACTTTTGAAAAAGAGGTCAATGATTACCAATTGGACCAATACAACTTGGATACCGATGAATTTGAGACCAACATAGATTTGACCAATGTCTTTACGTACCATGAGAATGTGAATGCCCTTTATACCCAATACGGGAATAAATTTGGTAAATTTTCCTTCTTGGCAGGTTTGCGATTGGAAAACACCGAGATGAGAGGTGGCGTTGATTCCGAAATAGACAGTGAAGCTTTGGAAGAGATTCTTGGAGAGGATGTTGACTTGAATTTTGACAAAAACTACCTTGGTCTGTTCCCTACCATTAATTTGATTTACGAATTTGAAGGCAACCAAAACCTTTCCCTAGGGTATAACCGAAGAATTAACAGGCCCAGAGGGTGGTTTATCAACCCTTTCCCTTCTAGGTCTAGTAGAACCAATGTTTTCCAAGGGAATCCAGATTTGGACCCTGCTTTTGCCAACGCTTTTGATATAGGTTACCTCAAGCGATGGACCAAATTGACGTTTACATCATCAGTCTACTATCAACGGGAAACCAACTCGTTTGAACGTATTCAGGAAGAAACTGGGGAGGTTACTTCAGATGGTATCCGTATTATCAGATCTATTCCTATTAACCTTTCTACCAATGAGCGTATTGGCGCAGAAGCAGGAATGCTATACAACCCTACAAAATGGCTACGGTTGAATGGTAGTTTCAATTTCTTCCAGTTCAGTTCTGACGGTAGCTTTAATGGAGTGGACTATGGTACAGAAAACACAAGTTGGTTTGCCCGGTTCAGTTCAAAATTCACCTTGCCTGCCAAAATAGATTTCCAGGCCAACTCGTTCTATATGGGGCCTCGTCAAAATGCCCAGACAGAAACCAAAGGCATGTTCTCCTTGAACTTGGCCATGAGCAAAGACTTGTTTAAAGATAATGCCACGGTTTCAATAAATGTGAGCGATGTCTTCAATTCACGAAGACGTCAATCTTTTACACAAACTGAATTCTTTACTTCTGATAGTGAATTTCAATGGAGGGTAAGACAAATCAACCTGTCCCTAATCTATCGCTTTAATCAACCCAAGGAGCGTAGACAAAGAGGAGACCGACAAAATGATGATGATGGAGAAGGTGAAGGTCAATTCCAAGGTTAGAAAAGAAGAAACGATATAAAACAAAAAAGGAGCCAAATTGGCTCCTTTTTTTATTCTTTAAGCTCAGCCCTTTTGGCCTCGCGTCTTTCTTTGAACATTTCACGTAAGTTGCCAATCAACCAATAAGGCACCACAAAGGTCAACAAGAAAATCATCAACCAAAAACCAATGGTCAAAATCGTTAAAAAAGCTAAAAAACCTAAATATTGGTCAAATTCGAACATTATACTTTCCTTTTGTTGAACAAAGATACTTCCTTCTTGTGAAAAAATACAAATCTCACTCCAAAAAAGTGTATTTGCCCATAACAACTACCATATAATTTTGTGAACAATTACCTTTGTAGGTATAAATTTTGAAAAATGAGTTTTAGGATCGAAAAGGATACCATGGGCGAGGAAAAAGTGCCCGCGGACAAATATTGGGGAGCCCAAACGGAACGTTCCCGAAACAATTTTAAGATTGGCCCTGCCGCCTCCATGCCTTTGGATGTGGTCTACGGCTTTGCCTATCTGAAAAAGGCTGCCGCTTATGCCAACCACGAGCTGGGTGTGCTTGCCGAAGAGAAAAGGGATTTAATTGCACAGGTTTGTGATGAAATTTTGGAGGGAAAACACGATGATCAATTTCCCTTGGTCATCTGGCAGACCGGTTCGGGAACCCAGAGCAACATGAACGTTAATGAGGTTGTTGCCAACCGGGCCCATGAGATTGCAGGAAAAAAAATCGGTGAAGGTGAAAAGACCATCCAACCCAATGATGATGTCAACAAGAGTCAGTCTTCCAATGATACGTTCCCTACGGGAATGCACATTGCTGCGTATAAAAAAATAGTGGAGGTTACCATTCCCGGGGTGGAGCAGCTTAAAATTACTTTGGCCAAAAAATCCAAGGAATTTAAGGATGTGGTAAAGATTGGCCGTACCCATTTAATGGATGCCACTCCCCTAACCTTGGGTCAGGAATTTTCTGGATATGTAGCTCAATTGGAACATGGTCTAAAAGCGCTGAAAAATACACTCTCTCATTTAAGCGAACTAGCCTTAGGCGGAACAGCCGTAGGAACAGGTCTCAATACACCCAACGGATATGATGTGCTCGTCGCTAAATATATTGCGGATTTTACTGGACTTCCATTTGTTACGGCCCAAAACAAATTTGAGGCCTTGGCATCCCATGATGCCATTGTGGAAAGTCATGGTGCCTTGAAACAATTGGCGGTTTCCTTGAATAAAATTGCCAATGATATAAGAATGATGGCCTCTGGACCACGTTCTGGTATTGGAGAAATCATTATTCCCGCCAATGAACCCGGAAGTTCCATTATGCCCGGTAAAGTAAATCCAACCCAATGTGAGGCCATGACCATGGTGTGTGCCCAAGTTATAGGCAACGATGTTGCCGTGAGTGTGGGTGGCACCCAAGGGCACTATGAGCTGAACGTTTTTAAACCCATGATGGCCGCCAATATTTTACAATCAGCCCAACTCCTTGGGGATGCCTGTGTTAGTTTTGATGAAAACTGCGCCATTGGCATTGAACCTAATCATGAAGTAATCAAAAGGTTATTGAACAATTCATTAATGCTGGTAACCGCATTGAACACCAAGATTGGTTATTACAAAGCGGCTGAAATTGCCAATACTGCGCATAAAAATGGAACTACACTACGTGAGGAAGCCATTAATTTAGGATATGTTACCCCAGAGGAATACGATGCATGGGTAAAACCCGAAGATATGGTGGGAAGCCTTAAGTAATTGATTAAAAATCAATCCATAAAAAAAGCCCGTTCAACTGAACGGGCTTTCTTAGTTATATGGATAGTGTGAATTATTTCAATTCAAATTTGGAAGTACCCAACAATTTCAATTGATTGTCGTATACATTTACCATGTAGTTTCCTTTTTGAAACTCATCGGCAGGCTTGTTGATGTAGTCACATACGTCCAAAGAACTGTTTTCGTAGTAGAAATTGGTTCCTTTGCTATACGTGATGGAAGCACCTTCTTCGGTAGTTTTAGTGAAGCTGTCACCCAAAACATTTCCTTGTGGACCAAGTACTTCAATAAAGAACTCTCTGTCACCAGCTTCAGCAATTACGTTATCAGCAATGGTAAAGCAAACTTTGAATTTGTCAGTAGCTCTGGCTCTGGAAGTAGAAACCAATTTTCCACTGTTTCTCTCTCTAACAGCATCAACACTGATAGTGGAAAGGTTAAGTGCAGAACCTCTTTCAACAGCATCTGCCAATTGAGTGTTCTGTACGATCAAAGAATCGTTGAAAACAGTTTGTTTCTCCAATTCGGTGAAAGTACTGTCTCTTTGCATGGCCAACAAAGTGTTGGATTGTGTCAAAGAATCAACTTGCTTCATCAATTTCTCTCTTTCAGCCTTCAATACGCTTACTTGTCTTCTGTATCTTGAAAGAGAAGCGATGTCAGCCTTCATACTTTCAACAGAGTCAATGTACTTTGCAATGTTGTCACGGGCAGCAACCAATTCTTCATTGGTAGCGTTACTTTCCAAAATCGCTTTGTCGTACTCAGATTTCAAATTGTTCAAATCTTCAACAACCAAATCTTTTTCTTGGGTAAGCGCTTGAGTTGTCTTTTTCTTATCTTGGTAAAGACTTACAGTATAGATGATAGTTCCCAAAAGAACTACACCCAACAAACCAGCTATTACCTTCAAACCATTGTTATTTTTTGTTTCAGTCATAACGTTTTGTATTAATTGATTCTCGTTTAGGTTTTTTAATCAATTGTGTTTGGTTTATATACGCTTTGGATTTCTATTTGGATCATTTGGATTGAAATAATCTCAAAAAAAATCTTAATTATGGTCTATATCCCTTAATTTTAAAGGAATTCAAAAGAAAACCATGAAAAGAAATTTTATCCTGATGGTGATTGCTCTGGCACTAACTATCTCCTGCAAACCGAAAAAGTCAGCGAAAGAAGATACCGCTGAGGTAGCCTCTCAAGTAGAAGTTGAGACTCCCGCCGAGGTAAAAATCATACCCATTGAACACGCCACTGCGGTTTTGGAGTGGAACGATACCACTATATATATAGACCCGGTTGGAGGAAAAGCGGCCTTTGAAGGTCAAAATTCACCAGATATGATTTTTATAACCGATATACACGGCGACCATTTTAATCCAGAAACTTTGAATGAATTGAATTTGGAAGGTGTTCAAATCATCGCACCGGAAGCGGTAAAATCACAAATGGAGGAAGCATTATCGTCCAAAACTACCGTGATAAACAATGGAGAGACCAAGGAAATAACGGGATTTTCCGTTAAAGCTATTCCCATGTACAACCTACGTGAAGAAGCTAAGGATTTCCATGTTAAAGGAAGGGGCAACGGATATGTCTTTACTTTTGGGGACGAACGCATTTATTTTTCCGGAGATACGGAGGATATTCCTGAAATGCGGGCATTGGAAAATATTGATAAGGCCTTTGTTTGCATGAATCTCCCTTACACAATGACGGTGGAAAGTGCGGCGGATGCCGTTTTGGAATTTCAACCCGAAGAGGTGTACCCTTATCATTTTAGAGGTCGGCCTGATGTTAGCGATGTGGCAAAATTCAAGCAATTGGTCAATGAGGGTAATTCAGCTATCAAAGTTGTTCAGTTGGATTGGTATCCCAATGATGATTTTTGATTACGTAAAATAAAGGCACCATATTGTCGTTAAGGTAACAGAACTTAACCAAATCAAAATACTTAATCATGGCTCCCAAATCCCGTGTTTTAGTAGTTATGGCAATACTTTTTGCCATAAATGCAACTTTTTCCCAACAATGCGATAATTATTATTCCAAAGTGACGTATGCGCTCAACCATTGTAAAAAAGCAATGACGGCCACCAACTTTGAACACCAAATGTATTATGCCGAACGAGCATTGACCGCACTTGAAAAAGCGGATGAATTCAAAGGTGACTGTGTATGTAAAAAAGCCTATGACAAGGCCTATGACACAAAGCAGACTTTAGACAAGGCTATTGAACCCATAGATTGGGAGGCTGGCCGATTCTATACCAAAAAAGCGTTGGGTCAAATCAATGAACTTATTACTTTTTTAGATGAGTGTACACTTGGTGTTTCGTCTGATGTAACCATCGCCGATAGTGGTAATACAACGATGGTACATGAAGCTCATGCCGATAACAACACAGCGGAAATCGAAACTAATACAGCATCTGAAAATTCCATGGAACTTGAAATGATCAAGGTCTTTGAAAAGCATGCCACCGATAAATTAAGCAGCGCCGAACAAGCTATTGCACAATTGGTGGAGCTTTCCAAAACCATTGGAGCAAATTCTACTGGAAGCAATGACCCCAATAGTTTGGCATCGCACCAACAAGCTTATTTGGAAAAAGCCAAAAAAATACTTGAGGAAGGCATCAAAAATCTCGGCGGAGAAGAATAGTTTCTCAATTACCGAATCAATTTTTTATACTTGATACGCTTGGGCATGATATCTGTTCCCAAGCGTTTCTTTTTGTTCTCTTCATAATCGGAGAACGAACCTTCAAAGAAATAGACCTGCGAATCCCCTTCAAACGCCAAGATGTGTGTACAAATCCTATCCAAGAACCATCTGTCGTGGGAAATAATAACCGCACAGCCCGCAAAGTTTTCCAAACCTTCTTCCAAAGCACGTAGCGTATTTACATCCAAATCGTTGGTTGGCTCATCCAGCAACAGTACGTTTCCTTCTTCTTTTAAGGTCATGGCCAAATGAAGTCGGTTACGCTCCCCACCTGAAAGCATACTTACCTTCTTGTTTTGTTCGCTTCCTGAGAAATTGAATCGACTTAGATAGGCTCGGGAATTCACTTGCTTCCCTCCCATCATTACCAATTCCTGTCCGTCACTAAAGTTTTCCCAAATTGATTTTTCTGGGTTGATATTGGAGTGACTTTGGTCCACGTAGGCCAATTTTGCCGTATCCCCAACAACAAATTCTCCTTTGTCCGGGGTTTCCTCGCCCATGATCATTCGGAAAATGGTGGTCTTACCCGCTCCATTGGGACCAATGATTCCCACTATTCCCGCTTGCGGCAAGTTGAAGTTTAACTCTTCATATAGCAATTTATCACCATATGCTTTGCTTACCCCTTTTGCTTCAATGACATTGGTACCCAGTCTAGGTCCATTGGGAATGTATATCTCCAACTTTTCCTCCAATTGTTTTTGGTCTTGACTGAGCAGCTTATCGTAATTCTTTAAACGGGCCTTTTGCTTGGTCTGTCTTCCTTTTGCACCTTGACGAACCCATTCCAACTCTCGCTCCAAGGTTTTTTGGCGTTTGGAAGCTTGTTTGCTTTCTTGGGCCAAACGTTTGGCTTTCTGATCTAACCAGCTGGAATAATTGCCTTTCCATGGAATACCTTCTCCCCTATCCAACTCCAAAATCCATCCTGCAACGTTGTCCAAGAAATAACGGTCGTGCGTTACGGCAATCACCGTTCCTTTGTATTGCGCCAAATGATGTTCCAACCAATGCACGGATTCTGCGTCCAAGTGGTTGGTAGGCTCATCCAACAATAACACATCGGGTTCTTGCAAGAGCAATCGACATAAAGCCACTCTTCGGCGTTCTCCTCCAGATAACACTGCAATTTTCTTGTCAGACTCTGGAGTACGAAGCGCATCCATCGCGATTTCCAATTTCGTATCCAGTTCCCAAGCATTGGACGCATCAACTTGATCTTGAAGGGCTGCTTGTTTGTCCATCAACTTTTGCATCTTGTCCGCATCCTCATAGACCTCGGGCAGACCGAACATATCGTTGATTTTATTGTATTCATCCAAAATGGCCACGGTTTCGGCAACACCTTCGCGCACCACTTCCATTACCGTCTTGTTTTCGTCCAATTGGGGTTCCTGCTCCAAGTAACCGACAGTGTAGCCCGGGGAAAACACCACATCACCTTGGTAGTTCTTATCAACACCCGAAATGATTTTTAACAAAGTAGATTTACCAGAGCCATTGAGACCCAAAATCCCAATTTTGGCGCCGTAAAAGAAGCTTAAATAAATGTTTTTGAGTACAGGGGTGTTGGCCGTTTTAAAGGTCTTGGTAACCCCAGACATTGAAAAAATGACTTTTTTATCGTCTGACATGTAGTTGTTCTTTAAATTGAAAAAAGGAGGAATCTAAACCCGACCCTTGAGCGCATTGAATACCCAGGCCACAGCAAAAAATCCGATGCCTACCGCACCAAAACCGTAACCTGCAACCTCGTCATATTTGAAAGCCCCAAGAGCTATCATACCTATTCCTACAAAAATCATGATCCATGTAGCCCAAGCGAGCACTGTGTTTTTGTTCATTCCCATATATAGCGTTCAGAAGAGCCTCAAATATCGTAAAAAATGGAATAATCCAAAGGTTTGAGCACGGTTTATCACTCAAAAGGAAAGGTTATTCCGCATTTTTCACGAATTGTGTTCAACAATTCCGCCAAATCCAAGCTATTTTGATGGGACCAAAGGTCACTTTCCAACTTTTTGGCCTTCAAACACTGATGCACTTCCTCAATTTCATACACAAAACCATTTCCTTGGCGGGGTAGTTCAAATTCTTGGATTTCACCCTCTTTTTCCAATCTACAGCCATCAGCTTCATGCCATCTAGGATGGATGAAAATTTCACCTTTGCTTCCTGAAATTTCTGCCTCCATTTTAGACTTACTGGTCAATCCACTATATAAAATCGCTTGTGCATTTTGGTAATGGAATAACATGGACGTTTGCAACTCAGTCCCATTTTCATGAAAATTTGATTTGGCCATAATCTCTTTCGGCATTCCCAAAATCAAATACGCCAAAAAGATAGGGTAGATTCCTATATCAAGCAGTGAACCAGAAGCCAAATTTGGATTCAACAATCTGGAGTCCAAACCTCTGTCCAAAGCGTAAAAGGCAAAATCAGCATGAAGATAACCGACTTTACCTATGGTTCCATCGTCCACCATCTTCTTTGCTTTTTGTACCGAAGGATTGAATCGGGACCAAAGCCCCTCCATCATAAATACTTTATTCGCTTTGGCAGCAGCCACAATTTCCTCCACTTCTGTTTTACTTACACCCAACGGTTTTTCGCAAAGCACATGCTTACCCGATTCTATAGCTTGAATGGCCAAATCCTTATGAAAATTATGTGGCGTGGCCACATAGACAATATCCACTGTATCTGAATTGAAAAGCTCCTCGTAACTACCAAAAACGTTTGGAATATTAAATTTATCCGCGAACAGTTGCGCTCTTTCCAAATTTCTGGAAGCGACCCCAGCTACTTCCGCATCTGGCACCAATTTTAAATCTTCGGTAAAATCTGTGGCAATTTTTCCAGGGCCCACGATGCCCCATTTAATTTTTGTGTCCATATTACCTCAAAAGTAATGATTATAACTCCTTATCTTTAACCGATAGCAAGAAATTGATAGTGCCTATGGATATCGACTTCAACAAAAATGAAGACCATAACAAATTAATGCTCTCCGAACTTCGGAAAAGACTCGCCGCAGTAAAGCTGGGCGGAGGCAAAAAACGCATTGAAAAACATCACGAAAAGGGTAAAATGACCGCTAGAGAGCGCATTGATTATCTGTTGGATGCCAAATCGCCCTCAATTGAGATTGGTGCATTCGCAGGCGATGGCATGTACGAGGAACATGGAGGTTGCCCCTCCGGAGGTGTTGTGGTAAAAGTTGGCTATGTGAAGGGAAAGCAATGTGTGGTTGTCGCTAACGATGCTACCGTAAAAGCTGGGGCTTGGTTTCCCATCACCGGAAAAAAGAATCTAAGGGCCCAAGAAATTTGCATCGAAAACAGACTTCCCATCATTTATTTGGTGGACAGTGCTGGGGTGTATTTGCCCATGCAGGATGAGATTTTCCCAGACAAGGAGCATTTTGGACGTATTTTCAGGAACAATGCCGTTATGAGCAGTATGGGCATCACCCAAATTGCTGCGGTTATGGGAAGTTGTGTGGCAGGAGGCGCCTATTTGCCCATTATGAGCGATGAAGCCCTGATCGTGGACAAAACTGGAAGCATATTTTTGGCAGGAAGCTATTTGGTGAAAGCGGCCATTGGTGAAAACATTGACAATGAAACTTTAGGTGGGGCCACCACCCATTCCGAAATTAGTGGAGTAACGGATTACAAAGCCAAGGACGACAAGGATGCGCTGGATAAAATCAAGAATATTGTTGATAAGATAGGGGATTTTGATAAAGCAGGTTTCAATCGAACTGAGCCAAAAACTCCATCAGAAAATCCAGAAGATATTTATGGAATTCTACCTGCTTCACGGAGTGACCAATACAACATGTTGGAAATCATAAAACGACTTGTAGATGATTCTGAATTTGAGCAATACAAGGAAGGCTACGGTAAAACCATTTTAACGGGCTACGCCCGAATTGATGGTTGGGCCGTGGGGATTGTGGCCAATCAGCGGAAGGTAGTCAAAACTAAAAACGGGGAAATGCAATTTGGCGGGGTTATTTATTCTGATTCTGCAGACAAAGCCACCCGATTTATTGCCAATTGCAACCAAAAGAAGATTCCGTTGGTGTTCCTACAAGATGTTACTGGTTTTATGGTGGGTAGTAAAAGTGAGCATGGTGGTATTATTAAAGATGGTGCCAAAATGGTGAACGCAGTAGCCAATTCCGTTGTGCCCAAGTTTACCATTGTTATTGGAAACAGTTATGGTGCCGGAAATTATGCCATGTGCGGCAAGGCCTATGACCCTAGATTGATTGTGGCCTGGCCGAGTGCTGAACTCGCAGTGATGAGTGGGAATTCAGCAGCCAAGGTTTTGCTACAGATTGAAAAAGCTTCTCTGGAAAAAAGTGGAAAACCAGTTGATGAAGAGAAAGAAAAAGAGCTTTACGATAAAATCAAACAGCGGTACGACGACCAAATATCTCCTTACTACGCTGCAGCACACCTTTGGACCGATGCCATCATAGACCCTTTAGATACCCGAAAATGGATTTCTATGGGGATTGAAGCGGCCAATCATGCACCAATTGAGAAAAAATTCAATATGGGAGTGCTACAGGTGTAATTAATCTACGGTGAACCGGGCCAATTGCTGTTCGTCTCCATTTTCCTGAAGTCGTATTATAAATTCCTCGCTTCTTTGATTGGGTTTCCCAAAATTGTATTGTACGGTACATTTTAAAAATGTGGCTGCTTCATTTTTTGGGGTTCTGTTCCCCAAATAGGTGGCATTTAATATCCATTCGCCTTTGGTTTCAGCACCCACAATTTCAAACTGTTCGCTGGAGTTTCCATTCTGGAGTTCTTCCAAAATCCGTTTTCGGTCACCAATTTCCGTATGTTCCCAAGTGAAGAATCGTTTCTGAGGATTCACAAATTGAACGGAAAATTCGGCATCCGGAACGCTCCAATCCAAGATTAATCTGGCATTATAGGTTACATTGTTCCGATATTTGGCATCCACTTTATCAATATCCAACTTCCCCTTGTTTTGATTCAACATATTTCGAATCTCTGTTCCTACCATCTTTTCCATAGGAGAAAAATTTAATTCGAGATTGGCATCCCCACTGACCATACCGTTCAACATGTTGAGGGATTCTTGCAGATTTCCAACGTTTTTTTGGGCCAAGGCAACATCAAAATAGGATTGGATTTTATTGGGAAAGAATTCCAGCATTTTATCGGCTGCGAATACAGCCATTGCATGATTTTCCTGTTCAGTACATTTTAAAAATAGGGCACGTAATGCTTCATAAGGGGGATTTTCAACTTCAAGAACATTGGATAATATCCGCTCCGCCAAATCAGGACTTGAACCCAAAAAGAAATTAGAAACATCTAAAAAATATTCGGGAGCATTCCAATATCTTTCCCTTTGATTCAAATAAATATCATAGGCTTCCCTAATACTTTTCCCATTTTTCAATTCCTTTAGGTAAGGTGTGACCAACGTTTTATTGTTCACCTTAATTTTATCTTCATAAATATTGTCTCTTAAACGGGCCATGTCTGGTTTTCCACCCGATTCCTTGGCGTAGGTTGCCGTTTTTGAAGTAATCAGAAGAACTCCATTAACACCAAGGCTGCCGTATTTGTTTGTGGCGGCCAATCCTTTTAAAACGGTAATTTCCGCAATGTTTTCTGGGTTGATGAAATCTGAACTAAAGACCGTGCCGCTTGCAGAATCAGACTGCCGTAATGGAACACCATCAATTACAATCAATCCATACACATTACCCAACAAGGTCATTCGTGGCCGCATGGTCACTTGGCTCAAATCTTCATTTTGTCCCAGGTTCACCCCAGAAAATTTACCTTGAATCGCCATGTCTGGGGTTGTGGCCGCATCAGAAATATCATCACTTGAAATGGATTGGACCGCATAGCCCACTTTATCCTTGTTTTCCTCGCCATAACCCGTTGTAATGGTCTCTTCAGGTTCACCTATCGTTTCACTCACTACCACTTCCTGAAGTTGAATTCCTTGGTCTTCCAATGAAAAATTAAGCGTGTTATTTTCTCCCAACACCTGCTTTTCCAATTTATTTCCATAAGCAACGACCAATGTATCCCCTACCCTTCCGTCTATTGAAAAACCACCTGTTACATTAGATTTAACGCGGTTACTTTCATTGCCCTGAACATAAATATCAGCACCTTGCAGACCTGCTGTGCCGCTATAAATAGTCCCAGAATATTGGTTAGTATTGTCAAATGGGGCGTCTGAATCCTTCTTTTCATTAAAATCCACCAAGTTTCCATTGTTCACAATGGACAGCAGGTTAAGGCTGGCTTTATCAAAACTCTTGTTGCTATTGATGATATAGAGTTCACCGTTAAAATTGGGGGTGCCGCTGCCCAAATTTTGTTTTCCATCGGTAAAAAACAAAACTTCTCCTGTATCCACATAACTACTGAGTGATTCATAAGAAGTAGCTCCATCATAAGTTAATGCTTGAAGTTCTTTTTTAATGGAAGACCAGTCACCTGAAGTTACTTGATGGGTATCTTTAGAGAGAACCCGGTCACTGAAAGTCACCAAACTCACCTGGGCATTCTGGACTGTTTTAAAGTAGGCGTCCAAAAAATAAAAATCCTTTTCAATATCCCGATTTTGCATGGAGAGGGAAGCATCCCAACAAATAGAGACATTTTTGTATTCTTGTGCATTGCTGCTGAATCCTATCAGAAAACAAATCAGAATGATTTTCCAGTTAGTTAATTTCATTTCTCAATATGTTTAGCATTCTCTGGGGCTAATGTAAAAGTATCGCTCGGTCAACAATTGTATAAAATAGACGCTGCTGGAATACTGTCCATCAATATCCTTGCTGCGGTTTTACTCTTGGAATCAAAAACAATTCTGTTTGTCGCCCATTCACATACCGAAAACCATCTTCACCGAAAAATCCCGCTTCTTCCAGCATAATCCGAATATCTCGGTTCCATTCCGGGATGTTCACCGTGGCATTCAGTTCAATGGCATAACAGGTGTTGGGGTTTAGAGGGTAATTGTCCCCATCATCCTTCTCTATACCGCCTTGGGAATCCCACATGCCAATAGTGGTCCCAGCGGAGTGTCCGTACATTCCCAAAGGATGGGTATAAATGGCAGGTTGTAAGCCCGCATCCTTGGCATCCTGCAATGATTTGGCCAAAATGTCATTTCCAACCCTTCCTTGGACCATGTTCGTGGTCAAGAAATCTTGAACCCGGTTACCATCATATAGCGCATTCACCAAAAATGAAGGGGCTTCGGTCTCTTCTGGTTTTAGTACATACGCAAGTTCTTGACAGTCCGTGTTGAGACGGAGATACGTAATTCCGAAATCGCAATGTAACAAATCGCCCGGCATGATCACCAAATCATCGGGTCTTCCTGAAAAGGAATACAGATGACTTACCAATTCTTCACTAGCGCGTTGGATGTCCACCGTAGGATGAAACCATGTTTCCAATCCCAAATCGGTAACTTTTTGCCGCATCCACCATTCTACCTCAGTGGTGGTTGTGATGCCCGGAGTTATGACCTTTTCAGAAAAGGCTTCGGCGATTATATCATGGGTAATATCCACGAGTTGGTCAAAAATCACCATCTCCCTTTCAGTTCGGGTTTCAATCCAACGTACCGCCAATTGTTCCGCTGACATTACTTTAGACTGGTGTTTTTTGGGAAGGTTGGACATGAATTCATCGTAATCCGTCTTATCCAGACCATCGGTTATGTTATGATCTTTTGAAAAATTAAGGGCTATTTTCTGTGGATTCCGTTCTTCAATAAGCTGTATTAAACGCTTCCACTGGTCAGGTTCCTTTTCCTTATCCCAAGCGGAAACTATGCTCTTGCCAATATTATATCGAGCTACCGCCAATTTATCTATGGTATTTTTTTCGGTATTTCGATAAAAAAGGAGTATGGTTCGTCTTCGGGCATTCAACCAAGTGGCCGGAAGCATAGTGCGTAGCACAGGGTCCTCATTATATTCTCTTGAGATGAGTATCCACATATCAATCCCCGTATCATCCATAAGTTTTGGGAGTAAGACATTGAACCGTTCTTCCAGAATCTCATCCACTACCCGGGCACGTTCCACTTCGGGAAGGATTTGTTGGGAATGGGCAAGAAAAATAGTAAGGAATGTAAATAATAGCGTTAGTTGTTTCATGTAGTTTGATTTATCCTCTCAAAATACAAAACTTAACGTATTTGCTCCATTATTTTTTTACGATGGATTTTGCCAGTTTTGGTTTCAATGAACGGTTTTAGGGCCACTACTTTTTTGGGTACTTCATATTTGTGAAGACCTTTTACTTTTTTGATTTTTGAGAGTAGTACTTCCGAGTCAACCTGGGATTCTTCTATCACCAAAACCAATTGTTGTCCCAAAACCGCATCAGGAAGTCCCGCTACAAAAAAACGGGAGTTGATAATGGACGATAGTTTTTTCTCTATTTGCTCAGGAATCAGTTTAACGCCTCCAGAGTTGATGATGGAATCATAACGCCCCAGCCACTTAAACTGATTTTCACCGGCGAGTTCCACCACATCATTGGTCACAATTTGATCATTCAAAACCTTGGGAGCATTAATCACTAGACAGTCCCTCGCATCCACAGAAATGGTAACATTGGGCAGGGTTTCAAAATAATCGATTGAACCATCTCCCATTCTTTTTACGGCAATATGGGTGATGGTCTCCGTCATCCCATAGGTTTCATAACATTGAGTGGGTAGGTTTTTCAGTTTGCTCCGTAAAGTGATATCCACTGGTGCACCACCAATAATCACTATTTTGATTCTATCCAAATGCTCCAAGGAACTTTGAACTTGCAGGGGAACCATTGCCACAAAATCGTAGGCCTTCTCATTAGTTGACAATGGGGTCGATGAGGGCTCCACATAATCCAATTGCAAACCGAGTACCATAGCCCGAACCAACATCATTTTTCCTGCGATTCCCGAACAAGGAAGGCACAATAAAGCAGTATGATTAGGTGCTAGACCAAAATAGGCTCCAGTAGCCTTGGCCGAATTGACCATGTGCTCTTTTAGCAATGCAATTTTTTTGGGTTTCCCTGTGGAGCCTGAAGTAAAAACCTCCAAAGTGGGTTTTTCAGAAGTCCAATCCAATATAAAATCACCTAGGGAGAGCTCAAAAGGGTCTCCTTCCTTGACCAAGCTATAGCCAATCTCCTTAAGGTCTTCCAAATGATACGAAGTGCCGTTGAGCTTAAACTGGGGATGTATGTTATGCCAGATTGGATTCTCCATTGGATAAGGCCACAAATTCTTCCTTGGTCATTACTTTTCCAAATAGTCTGTCCTTCCAGTTCTTCCAACCGTATTTTTTTGAAAAAAACAACAATAGCAGTGGAAAAACCACAAAAACAGGAATCACAGCATCCCATCCTAACGAGGGCTCTGAAATGTCTTTATAGATTGAATTGGTCTGAAAAGCGGTCCAGTCCGCGGTGACCAAAAGTGCTGTAATAAGGTTGTTTGCGGCATGAAAACCGAGTGCGAGTTCCAACCCTTCGTCCATTAGTGTTAAAATTCCCAAGAAAAAGCCCGTTCCGATATAGTAAATAAGAATACCAAAACCCAATTTTTCCACTTCGGGGTTGGCAATGTGCATCAGTCCAAACAAGGTAGAAGTTACCACCAACGGCACCCATTTGTTCTTTGCCAGAATACCCAATCCTTGCATCATGTGTCCTCTAAACAAATATTCTTCAAAACTGGTTTGCATGGGAATCAAAACAATGGCAATAATCGCCAAGGGGATAAATTTGACCAAATCAAAATTCAACACGTAACTATCCGGGGAAAAATAAATGTCAATCCCAACCAGAAGAATGGTGATGACTGTCCAAAGTCCAAATGAAAAAAAGATACGTCTCCAATCTATTTTCTTTCGTGAAGTGGTCAATGAGGTAATGGATTGTTTATGGACAATATACGTCCAACCCAATACCACGAACAATCCTACCGCTAATGGAAACAAAAGGAAAATCAAAACCAAATTAGAACCAAATTCCGCTATAACTTGCTGCATGGTATCTTCCACGCTTACTGGAGAATTTACCGTGGCAATATAGTTGAGCACCATAAACCCTATGAATGCAACCGGGATGATAAAATACTTCCACAGGCCAATGTCCCCTTTATACCCTTGTTCTATATACATAAATCTTCAATTAAATTATGTTTCCATTGTTTTGTCTTGCTATAATACAATTTCCCGTTTGAAACCTCCAACGGACTTTTAAAATTGTTGGTGTACAGACTTCCGGTACCCAAGCCTTGAGGCATGGAATTTCCCAACGTATAGGTCCATTGCGCAATAGCGTTGAGCCCGATATTGCTTTCCAAAGCACTGGTTACCCACCACCCTATTTGATACTTTTCCGCGAGATCTATCCATTCTCGGCATCCATTAAAACCACCCACCAAACTAGGCTTCAATATAATATATTGTGGCTTTATGGTTTGTAGCAATTGTTCCTTTTCCGTTACATAAAAAATACCAATCAATTCCTCGTCCAAGGCGATGGGCAATGGCGTATTCTGGCAAAGTTCTGCCATTTGTTCCCATTGACCGGGCTTAATGGGTTGTTCTATGGAGTGGAGTTGATATTCTGATAGTTGTTGTAGCTTCTCCATGGCATCAGTAGGTGAAAAAGCACCATTGGCATCGACCCGAAGTTCAATTTCTTGTGGTGTGAAGTTATTCCGGATAGTTTTTAATATGGAAAGTTCAGCAGCAAAATCTATGGCTCCAATCTTCATTTTAATGCATTGGAAACCATCTTTTAGTTTTTGTTTTAGTTGGGAGAGCATAAATGCTTCATCTCCCATCCAGATGAGTCCGTTAATGGGTATCGCCGATTCTTTTTTAGTAAATTCAGAAGGAAACAGCTCAAAGGGATTTTGGGACTGCAGTGATAAGAATGCTTGTTCCAGCCCAAATTGAAGGGAAGGGAATCCGTTCAATTCCTGCAGTAAACCATCTTGTCCCAAATGGATGTTTTCACAGACCCATTGCAACTTTTCTTCATAACCGGGAACATCGTCTACACTCAACCCTCGTAAAATACCGCACTCTCCTATTCCATAACGGTTCTCATCCTGAAGCAACAGAAACCAAGTCTCTTTTTGCGTCAAAACGCCACGTGACGTCCCACTGGGAATCTTAAAATTTAGGATATACTTTTTATAGGTAGCTTTCATCCAATGGTTTCAAATGTAACCATATTTAGGATGCTACAACCAAAAAATCATCAGCTAAAGTTGAACCAAAAGCGAACTCCTTCGGTTTGCGTGTCTATGTTTAACTTGGATTGTAATTGGTTTACCAATCGGTTCATTAAACGGATTCCCATTGAAGAATGGGTGCGCTCCTCTGTGTCTTCAGGAAGACCAACCCCGTTATCGGTGTATTCAAAATAGCCTTGATCGCCATTTTTACGGAGATGAATGTAGATCTTGCCATTATCATCACTATCAGGAAAAGCATATTTAAAAGAATTGGACACCAATTCGTTCAAAATCAATCCAAAAGGAATGGCTCTATCAATATCCAATTCAGTGCCTTCAGCGTCAATGGTAATGCTAATGTTGTGACCGCCCTTCTTGTAAACCGACTGAACACTATTGATAAGACTTTCAATGTACCCCTGCATTTCAATGACGGATAAATCATCATTCTGATACAATTTTTGGTGTATCAATGCCATGGCTTTCACCCTACTCTTGCCTTCTTCCAATGCCTCAATGGCCGCCTTGCTACGCGTATTTTTGGTTTGAAGACTCAACAAGCTGGAAACCATTTGCAAGTTGTTCTTTACCCTGTGGTGGATTTCCTTGAGCAGGGAATCTTTTTCAATCAGCGCGTTTTCAATGATGTGCTTTTGTTCGGCAATTAAACGTTGGTTCTTGATACTCTTTAAATAGGCATAGACCAACCCGGCAAAACCGAGCAATGTGAAAATAAGGGAGATGAAAACCAAATTGATGCGTTCATCCTTTGCCTTCATTTCACTCCGGGCCAACTCATTGATTCGCTTTTGTTCCTCAATCAAGCGTTGCGAGTTCTCCAAATCTTCATTGGCCACAATGGTCACCAACTGTTGTTTTATAATGGAGGACTGTTTTTGCGCCATGGAATCCTTGATACGTTCATTACGTTTGTAGTACATGGCCGCATTTTTGTAGTTCTCCACCCTGTCATAATAAGCCGCCAATAGGCTGTTTCGCTTAATCACCTGTTGGATCCCAATATTATCAAACTCAATATCAAGGTTTCGTTTTGCTGCCAAAAATCGGTCCATCTGCAAATTGGCATTTGCCAAATAGAGGGTATTCTCTACCATCTCACTTTTATGGCTGTTCTTGGATGACGTATCCAATACTTCAATGCTACTTTCCAAAAGTGGAATGGCCTGCTCATATTCGCCCAGCATTACATGGCACTTTCCTATATTTCCTTCTATTTCAGCTTTGAGCAAATCACTTTCAAAAATTTCGTCTTCACTTTTTTGAATAGAGATGTCATTAAGATAAACATCCAAATAGGCTTTTGCTTTCTTCAATTCGCTCAACGCAGTTGGTGCTGAATTATCAAGACGAAGATAGTTTCCCACTTTGCTATGGTATTTCGCCAATCCATAAGAATCATTATCGGCGATGGTGGGCTTTACCTCCATAATGTATTGGTTCCTAGCCACCCGGTACAATCCTAAGTTGCTGTAGATATCATAGAAGGAAACGTTATCTGTAATGCCCATTTCTTTTTTCTGCTTCCTGATTTCTATTTGCTTATCAAAAAGCTGGAGGTTGGCATAGTTATCGTCCAAAACATCCAAGACCGCTGTTTGCGAGTCTACATCCAATGAGTCTTTAGCGGCATAAATATCTTTGGCCAAGGTGGTACTTTTGTCGTATTCACCAAGATCATTATAAATCTGTGCCTGCATTATCTGATACAAACGAAGGGCAGTTGTATCGTTGGTTGTCTGTGCGTTGGAGAGGTATATTTTGATGGTCTCCAACCAGTCGTAGGCCGAGTTCTGATTATATCTATCGACAGAATTGAAAAAAACGTTGAACCGTTCTTTTGGGAGATTGGTATCTTGGAATTCCTTTAAAACACTCTGCTCCTGGTCGTCAAAAGACTGTGCAGAACCGCTGTAAAGAAAAACAAAGCAAAATACAGTGAATAAAAATCTTACGTAACGTTCCATTAATTTACTTACGATATATGGTTCTCCAAGAATTTCTTGTAGAACCATAGTATGGTTTGTGCCCTTTATTTGTCTTCCCCGTAAGATGATTTCTGCGCTGGATGTATTTTATCGATTCAACCTTTGGAATCAACGTATGGGGTATATAAAGAACGTTAGTTTGGCGTCAAAATTAAATGCAAAGGGACAGACTTGTTCAGTATTGTTGTGAAACTGCTCATTTCTGTTGTGAAATGTATCCAAGGGTATGTCAAACGACCTTTTATCGATGTTTTGTGCATTTCATGGAATTAGGAGAGTTGTAAAATCAAAAAAGGCCTTGCTATTAAACAAGACCCTTTTACGAGAACACTATATGAAAATGAAAAAATTACTTTCTAATTATTTACACTGCTAAAGTAGGTCAGGCTTACCATAGTGGGAAAACATTGTTGTGAACTTGTAAAAAGTTGTGGTCAGTTCAGGAGAAAAGTTTGTGGCACAAAAAAAGCACCTGAAAAAGGTGCTCTTTATATTCTAATTTTCTTTATAAAATCAACTGTTCATCGACGAAAGGATAAACTCCTTGAAATCCTTGGAAATGGGAATCAAGTTGTTGTTGATCATAATGTCTTTTGAGTTGATGGCATCTATATGATCCACATTTACGATATAGGATTTGTGCGCCCTATAAAATTTATTCTTGGGCAATTTCTCCAAATAATCCTTCAATGGGGAACGAACCAAAAACTTTTTATCTGCAGTGTTGACTTCCAAATAGACATTGTCAGCTTTGATGAACTGGATGTCCGTGAACTGAATCCTATAATAAAGGTGTTGCTTTTTAACGAAGATGGAATCCTTCAATACGGAGTTGGAGGTAAAGCTTTCGCCTTCTTCCCCTTCTTCGTCCCTTATTTCTCCCTTCTTATTATAGTTGAAATTGGAAAGTGCAATTTCTATGGAAGTATATAGGTCTTGCTGTTCAAATGGTTTTACCAAATAACCATCTGGTTTTACTGTTTTTGCATTTTCAACTGTGGCCCTATCCGAGTTGGAGGTCACAAAAATGAAGGGAATGTTGTAGGATTCCCTGATGTGCTTTCCTAAATCAATCCCAGTTTTATCAGAAGCCAAGATGATATCGATCAGGACCAGGTCAACATGATTATTTTTCAATACCTCCACGGCCTGTTCATAGACAATCACATTATCCACAATCTCATAGCCGATCTCTTCCAGCATGGACTGCATGTCATCTGCAATGATGACATTGTCCTCAACAATTAAAATTTTAATGGGATGTTCCAAGTTGCTTAAAGTTTATTTGGTTGTATATCAAAATTACAAAAAATTATTAATAGCAATATAGAACAATATAGCCAGTGCAAAAGTACTGAGCGCCAATTTTTTAAGCTCGCCGTCCAGTTCTCCCGGTTCTTGGGTTTTTAGTACCGTTGCCAAATGAATCAAAATGGGCAGAAAAGCCAGCATAAAATACGTGTTCAATAGGCTGATTTTTTCCAGCCAGATATACCCTAGAAAACATAGAACCGCTAGGGAAATCAATGCAAAATGATACCGCTTTCCATTGGCGAACCCCATTTTGACCACCAAAGTGTTCTTTCCCGATTTTTTATCCGAAACCACATCCCTGAGATTGTTCAGATTGAGCACACCAACGCACAACAGTCCTATGGACACGGCTGGAAGCAATGAGGCCCAATCCAAAGTCTTGGTATATAAAAACTTACTTCCCAAAACCCCTAAAAGTCCAAAAAATAGAAAAACAAACACATCCCCCAACCCTATATACCCATATGCATTGGAACCAATGGTATATTTAAGGGCGGCCCAAATGCTCAAAGTTCCCAAAAAGAAAAAGAGAAGGACATAAATCCAATTTTCAGTACCGAATGCCAGATAGATAAGTGCCACAGCCAATATCATGGAAATGATACTTGAAATAATGATTCCCCTTTTTAAAACAGGGCGTGATAATAGCCCACTTTGGAGCGCTCTCGAAGGACCAATCCTATCCTCATTATCAGTGCCCTTTACCCCATCGCCATAGTCATTGGCAAAGTTGGAAGTGACCTGAAAACCGATGGTGGTCAATAAGGCCAACACAAAAATGCCCAGTTCAAAAAATCCTTGTTTTCTGGCTAAAGCAGTACCTACAATAATTCCTGATAATGAAAGAGGAAGGGTGCGCAGTCTAGCGGCCTGAACCCAGACCTTAATATTTCCCAAGATTAATACGGATCTTCAATTTGAATTCGTTTTCCATCTTGATAGGAAGCCACAAAAGCATCCTTAAAGCCCATTTGTACCAATTGCTTTCTAAACGTTTGGGCTTCATCCAAGGTTTCAAAATTACCCAAGGAATACGCATAAAATGGGTTTGTTTTTACAAAAAGGGTATTGGTCAATGCTTCAGAGGCCAAGGTGACGTTGTTATCCACAAAGGATTTTACCTGTACGGAATATATTTTTTCCTTATCCAAAAACGCCTTGGCCAAATAGAATTCCCTTACCAAACTAAGCTCCTCATTTTGTGCCTTAAGGTTATCAATGCGGGTTTTAACCGCATCCAAACTATCTATGGAAACCAAAAGATGGTTATTTTGATTTTCAAATGAATTCTTGCTACTCAACCCAGCTGTGAAGGAAGTGATGGCCAAGACCCCTACCACAAACAAGCCCGTAATGCCCAGTAAAACATTGCGTTGCAGCCTTATTTTTCGGAGGTCCTTGTTCTTGTATTTAATTTGATCTAAAAGTCTTTCGTTGATAATCTGGGCCTTATCTATATCCTTATGAAGGTCCAACAAATCACTTTCTTCAATAAAAGGCATACGTTAAGTGGTTTTATAAATTCTAACAGCTCGCTAAAAGCATAGCTGTCAGTAAGTTAAATTAGGTTTATACAAATGTAAAATTTTTGGTCAAACAAAAAAACTTAGCGGTATGAAATTAATTTCTTGTTTTCATACTTATATACTTCTCAATTTCTAGCTGCTCAAACCAAATAAATTCCATCATCTTTAATATTGATTTTTCGCTGTCGATATAAAATCCCCACTCCCTTTTTAAACGCCTTTTTGCTCAAATGGAGTTGGTGCTGTATTTCCTCTGGGGATGATTTATCATGCAAAGGCAAAAAACCATTGTTTTGCTGCAATTTATCAAATATGATCTTGGCGGTGGGTTCCAACATTTTGGCCCCAATGGGTTGCGGTGAAATGTCAATTTTTTTATCATCCCGCACATTTTTGATATACCCTTTAAATTGGCTTCCCACCGAAACGGGTTTGAACAAGTCACTTACAAAAATGAGTCCTTTGTGCTTTTGGTCTACGATTACTTCCCAGCCCAGTGGGGTTTTTCGGGTCACCAATACCTCCACTTCATCATTGACCTCATAGGCCACATCCTCATTGGATAAAAATTTATTGATTCGGCTTGACCCTACTAATCGGAAGGTCTCCTCATCCAAATAACAGTGAACGATGTAGTTTTTCCCTTCCTCCATACGTTGGGCTTGCTCCCGAAAGGGTACCAAGAGATGTTTTTCCAAACCCCATTCCATGAACGCCCCAAAATCGGCAACTTCGGCCACTTTTAAAGACGCAAATCCATTTCGCTTAATGTACGGTTTTAGTGTGGTGGCAATCGGTCGCTCATTATTATCGAGATAACAAAACACCTCCATTTCAGCATCAATCTGAAAATCCTCCGGTACATATTTATTGGGCAGCAACACTTCTGTTCCCTCATCATCTCCCAAAAAAAGCCCAACACTTGTACTTCGCAATACTTTTAAAGTGTTATAATCTCCCAATTTTATCATAGTGCAAAGGTAGATTGAAAATACGGGTATAAAAAAAGCCGCCCCAAAAGGACAGCTCTACTTTAGGATAAACCCTATTAATTATAAACGGATTCTTTTCCAAAATACTTGGTCAGCATATAGTAGATCACCGCACGGTACTTATTCTTGTCCGAGCGACCATATCCATCAATAATACTATTGATTGCCTCCATTAATGCGGGATTGTCTGCCAGCCCTAGTTTTTTGACCAAGAAATTGTTCTTTACGGTCTCCAATTCCTTTTCGTCCGACCCTGAAACACGCGAAGCATCCAAATTGTATATGGCCGGACCTAGGCCAATAGCTACTTTGGTCAACAGGTCCATATCTGGTGCCTCTCCAAATTTACCTTGGATGTCCTCGGCGTACTTTGTGATCAATTCGTCTCGTTTGCTCATGATTGATTAGTGTTTTGTTTGATTTTTACTCAGCTTCTAAGATATAAAATCGAAGTACCCAAGCAAAATTTTATTGTTCACCAAGCGCGGGGTACATATTTCCAATATTTTGGGCTTGAGGGAGGTAGCATAAAAATCTTCCAATCCATTGGCCAACTCTACCTCGTCTTCGGCTCTAAAATGGTCAAATCCGAACATCTGGGCCAAATGTTCTGCTGTAAACCCATGATGGGTCTCAAAAAAGGTGGAAAATTCCTCTGTA
Source organism: Allomuricauda sp. CAU 1633 (assembly GCF_017313225.1). Classification (GTDB taxonomy): domain Bacteria; phylum Bacteroidota; class Bacteroidia; order Flavobacteriales; family Flavobacteriaceae; genus Flagellimonas. The sequence continues at coordinate 398,149 of NZ_JAFLNE010000004.1, forward strand.
TCCTCTTTGCCCGGTAAAATTCTAAAAATTCCTCCCCCCGAATTGTTAATGAGAATAATCCTAAAATCAGGTCGAATATGGGTATTCCACAAGCCATTGCTGTCGTAAAAGAAACTCAAATCACCCGTAATCAACAAGGTGGGCTCCACTGCATGAATGGACGCCCCAACCGCTGTTGATGTGCTGCCATCAATACCACTGGTTCCCCGGTTACAGAACACTTTTAAAGATGCATCCATCGGAAACAATTGGGTATAGCGTACTGTGGAACTGTTCGCCAAATGCACCTGATACCCTTTGGGTATATACTGCATTACTTGGTCAAAAACGGTAAAATCGGAAAAAAGAATTTGGTCCAAATAGGTCTTCCTCCTAGCCTCGTAATGTTTTTTAACTTCTTGCCATTTGGTTTTGTAAGCACTCTTTTCTGTTTCCGAAGGTAAAACAGCTCCAAAGAAATCATTTGGATTGGCTTTAACATGCTTGGAAAGGCAAAAGAAGGTATCATGCGCTTTTTTAGGGTCGATGTGCCAATGTTCCTTGGGTTGATACTTCCGTAAAAACGCCTTTATTTTTTTGGAAACAATCAATCCACCAAAAGTGACCAGTATTTCCGGTTGAAGAGCTTTGAACAAATCTTCCTTATTCTCTGACTTTTCAATGGGTGCAATGATGCTGTCAATGCTCGGGAAAAACTCAGGGTGGTGCATGTTGGAAGTGGTTTCCGTAAACACCAAGGCATTTCCGTCTTGGGCCAATGCTTCCAACACTGCTTTTTCCATCACATTGGGTTGATTGACCCCCACTAATATCATTTTTCGACCGCTTTGTTTCCAAATAGATGCATAATCCGACCAATTCTCTTCATCGGAATTGATGGGAACATCTGTCTTCTTTTCAGCAATTTGAAGAGCGGGTTTTTCCACTACTCCATACAAAGGTTCTTCAAAAGGAATGTTGATGTGCACCGGAGTGCTTTTCCATCGTGCAATTTGAAGCGCATTTACCAACTCCCGTTCATTGTATTCCTGAATCGCCTCCTGGCTTTCAGCGAGAAGGGATTTCCCCCATTCTGACACTTTTTCAGGGGCATGGGAAATATCTTGCTTTAAATTGGCCGAGTATCCAATGTGCTTTTCCAGCACATTTTCTTGTCGGATGGTCTGTCCATCACCAATATCAATTCGGTAACTGGGTCTATCAGCTGAGACCACAATTAAAGGAATATCGCTATAAAATGCCTCGGCCACAGCCGGATAATAATTTAAAAGTGCACTTCCAGATGTACACACCACGGCTACCGGTTCTCGCAGTTGTTGGGCCATGCCCAAAGCAAAAAAAGCCGCGCATCGCTCATCTACAATGCTATAGCAGCTAAAAAAGGAATTCTTGGAAAAGCTGAGTGTCAAGGGAGCGTTCCTTGATCCTGGAGAAATCACAATATGTTTTACGCCTCTGGACTTAAAGTACAGTACCAGTGTCTGTGCCGAGGGAATATCTGAGTACATCATGGACCACAAAAATACATTTGAAAAGCGTATTCCCCTAAATTCGGGGGCACCAAATTATAGGATATTCAACATGGTCTTGCTTTTGTTCTGGGTCTCAATCCATTCGCTTTCTGGATTCGAGGCGGATGTGATTCCCCCACCCACAAAAATTGTGGCTTTGTTTCCCAACAATTCCATACATCGTAAGTTCACAAAAAGTGAGGTTTCTCCTGAATCATTCAGATTCAGTTCACCTAAAAAGCCTGTGTAAAAATTTCGAATGTAATTTTCATTTTTTAAAATGAAAGATTTCGCGGTTTGGGTAGGAATGCCACATACCGCTGGGGTGGGATGTAAAGCTGTGATGACCTTTTTTATCCCATTTCCACCGGATAATGTTCCCGTAACCTCTGACCGTAAATGCCACAGATTTCCAGCTCTAATGGATTCCGCTTCTCCGATATGGAGTTCTTCTACAGCAGGACCCAACCGTTCCCTGATGTAATCCGAAACCATCTGTTGCTCTTCAACTTCTTTTGAGCCCCATTTTGGATTTTCATCTCCATCAAACGGCAAGGTGGCCGCCAAAGACATAGAGCGTAATTGTTGACCTTTGATTTTCACCAAGGTCTCTGGAGTGGCACCACACCAGGTACCTACTTTTGGGTGATGGAAGAGATAACAAAAGGCATTGGGATAATTCTGCAACAGATTTTGAAGGATTTGAGTCGGTGCTGTTGCCATTTCAACAACCAATTTTCGAGATAGTACCACTTTTTTAAGATGGCCTTTTTCTATTTCAGAAATCCCTTTTCTTACCAAATCAATGTGGGCTTCTTTCGCAGAATCCACAATTACTGCAGAACTCTTTTCTTGTTTTGGCCCAATGCTGAATCGAGCTGAAAAGACTTCATCTGGCTCAATTAAAATAGCATTGTCCACTACATCAAACGGTGCAAAAACAAATCCGCTCTCTGTAAAATCAATGGTGTAATGCAAGGTATCATCCGCTTGGGAAACAGCAGTCACCAGTTCTTCTTTTGGTTTTCTATAAACGGCAAAAGGCAAGCCTTTTTCTAGGCAAAAATCAATCTTGTGAAGAATGGACTGAAAATCCTTATTTTCTGGGTAAGGCAATAGTGGTCAATTTACAATTGGAAATCAGTTTACCCTCCTCATCTGTTATTTTTATCTCCCAAAGTTGAGTGGTTCGACCTTTGTGCAAGATAGAGGCCCTTGCATAAACAAAACCTTCTTTGATGGATTTAACATGGTTCGCTGAAATCTCGATTCCCCGAACAAAAAATTCCTTGGCATTCAAAAAAATATAAGAGGCAGCGCTGCCCACACTTTCGGCCAATGCCACGGAAGCTCCTCCATGAAGGACACCGTCGGGTTGGTGAACCTTGGGGGTTACGGGCATTCGGGCCAATAAAAAGTTTTCCCCCACATCAATATAGGTAATGTCCAAAGTTTCCATCAATGTTCCTTTGCAAATTTCATTGCAAACAGAGAGAATCTTCTCTTTGTGCTCTTCCATCCTTCTATTTTTTGTAAAATTACACAAAGCTAAAGCAATCGAACAACCTAGAAACGACTTTATGGTCCCGAGCGAAAAGACGGTAATCTATACCACCCAAAATACGTATCTCACCCAAAATCCTATTACCCAGAAAACCAAGAATGTATGGTTGGTTTTTCATGGTATTGGCTATTTGAGCCGCTTTTTTGTAAAATATTTTGAAGGCCTAAACCCTGATGAGAACCATATTATTGTCCCCCAAGCTCCCTCAAAATACTATTTGAAAAATGAATACAAATATGTTGGGGCCAGTTGGTTGACCAAAGAGAATACACCCATGGAAATTGATAATGTGCTCAACTATGTGGATGCCGTCTTCGATGCTGAGGAAATTCCTTTAGATTTGAACTTAATTCTTTTTGGATTTTCCCAAGGGGTCTCCATTGCAACCCGTTGGTTGGTGCATCGAAAAGTTCAAGTGAAAGCATTAATTCTCTACGCTGGGGGAATCCCAAATGAAGTAAAAAAGGAGGATTTTGAGTTTATGGATTTTGACACGACAGCCATTAAAATCATTTATGGCGATTCTGATGAGTATTTGACTTCTGAGCGGTTACAAGTTGAAAAAGTCAAAATAGATTCACTATTTCATGGAAAGGCTGAAATCATAATTTTTAAGGGCGGGCATGAGGTAAAACCGGAGTTAATTTTGGTATAACAGGGTTAATCTAACCCTATCTCCCCTCGTTAGGTTCAGCGGTGTCTTCTTCTTCCGAATAATACTTGATCACACGTGTAGTGTAAGCATTGCCGGGCGTGATGATTTTTTTCACCCAGTTTTTTTCTTCGTTGCTATCAAACTGAAAGATATAGTTTTCCACAGATTCTGTGTTCAATGTTTTGGTTACAACTTTGTCCAGAATCCCGTTGGTATAGTAGTAGAACAATTTTTTTTGGGCCACAAATTCCTTTTCGTCTATATCATATTGAAAGAACTCACTGGTCACCAAATCATCTGCCGAATTAAAGACTTCCTCCGTGGCCCTGTTGGGTTCGCCATCAATATATTCCTTGGTCAAAATTACTTTTTGTGTTCCTTTGGAATTTTTACGTTCTGAAGTTCTTATGGTCTTTTCTAGAATTCCATTGGTAAAAATACTGGTAGTAAGCTCATTTTTATACGGTGTATATTCAAAAGTGGTTTCATCCACCCCATCAGAGTTAGAGGTAATGATTTTCGCCAACCTGCCTTCATCATCGTACAAGTATTCCTGTTGTTCCAAAAATTCTTTATCATATGAAATGATTTTCTCCAAGACTTTTCGATTTGGAACTGTGTCAATTTCATAAAAATTGGCCATGGAGGTGGATGCATCCAGCACATTATTTTTATAACTCTCCATTCGTCTTTCCACAAGTTCGTCACTATTGTACTTGTAGTAGGTAATATCTTGATCGGTATCATTGTATTGGGTCACCGTTTTGGTCAAAATACCTTCTTTGGTAAATTCAAACGATTCCCGACCATAATCCGTAATGACCAAACATGATTTTACCTTCCCATTTAGGTCAAAATCTTGCAATGTGAAGATTTGTATCTCCTGAGAACGAAGCCCCGAGATAAGAAAAAAACAAGAAACGAGTAGTGTGTAGTTTTTTGTCATGCTATAAAATTACTTCGAATTCAGGCAACTAAAAAATTTACTGCATACACTATGCCGAAATTAACTTAAAGAAAACAAGAGGGTTAAAACTTCCTATTCGGATTGAATGGGGATAAATCCATAGCTGTTTTTTGACCTGAAATCAGCTCAGTGACCATTTTGCCGGTGGCAGGCCCCAAACTCCAACCCATCATGGCATGTCCAGTGGCGATGGTCAAATTTTTATAACCCGCAGGTCTACCAATGTAAGGCAATCCGTCTGGAGATACAGGACGCAATCCGCATTGGGCATTGTTCTTGTCTTCATCCGAAATTTTTAAGCCATTATAATAGCGCTCCGCTCCTTGGGCAATGGCCTCTACTCTTTCTTTGCGAATAATATGGTTAATCCCTGAAAACTCCATGGTTCCAGCAAAACGGGTGAAACCCTGCATGGGTGTAACAGCCATTTTTGCTTCCATTAAAATGGCAGGCATGGATATTTTGGTGGGCGATTCCACATTGATGCGATATCCTTTTCCCGCCTGTAACGGCAAATCGATATTCATTTTTTTGGAAAGGTTCGAAGTCCATGAGCCAGCTGCAAAAACTACTTCATCAGCTTGGTAACTGGATTTATTGGTCCGTACTTCCGTTACAAACCCTTTTTCCACATCAATATCCAGAACTTCTTCACCTTTATGAATGCTCACCCCATTTTTGGAAAGATGTTCCAAAAGGTTCTTCATAATCTGGGGCGGGGTAGTATGTCGGTCACATTCGTAATGTATGGCCCCTAAGGCATTGAGCTCAATGTTAGGCTCTATTTTCTTTAATCCATCTGCATCCAAATGGCTTGCTTCCAAACCCATTTCTTGGGCTTTTTTCATCACTTCCAACTCGTGGTCCCGTGCTTTTTCGGTTTGATAGACCATGAGCAACCCTCTATCATCCAAGTGAAAATCCCCTAAATCACCCGAAGATTTCATGTCTTCATATAACTTTCGACTGATCAGATTAATATCCTTAATAATAGGCATGGCCCGTTCCACTTTGGCCTTTGTAGAGGATTTTTTAAAATACCAGGCCCACTTTATAAAGTCAAGGTCTAATCTGGGTTTCATATAAAACGGACTGGAAGAATTGAACATGTATTTGATCCCCTTTGAAATCATTCCGGGAGAGGCCAAGGGTATAATATGGCTCGGGGTTAAATAGCCTGCATTGACAAAGGAAGCACCTGAAGAAATATCCGATTTGTCCAAAACCGTTACCTGATGCCCTTCTTTCTGTAAAAAATATGCTGTTGAGAGTCCAACAATTCCTCCACCAACAATAATCACATTTTTGTTTTTGCCCATACCCTATCGCCCTTATTAAAATTTAGGTGTTCAATTTTCTAGCAAATGTAGAACCTAAATAATTTTTACGGATAGAAGTTTAGCCAAATTTTTACTGATTTTGGGTTGGTCGTACCCAAGCTGTGTTTAAACCTTTACCTTGGTGCGGACCAAATCTGCGATTTCGGGTCTTGTTCGCATGCCTTCTTCAATAATGGCCTTTACCCGTTCCCTTTCTTTGCCCTGTAGGGGCATTCTGGGCAAACGAACATATTCAGTGCCAATCCCAGTTGCCACTTCGGCTAGTTTTATATTCTGTACCAATTGCGGGCTAATATCCAACTCCAATAAGGGCATAAACCACCTGTAAATAGCTTTGGCCTCTTTGATTTTTCCGGCTTTTACCAATTCATAAATGGCAACGGTCTCCCTTGGAAAAGCGCACACCAGACCGGCCACCCATCCATCTGCTCCCATCAACATGCTTTCCATGGCCAACGTATCCACACCGCATAAAATCTTCAATCGGTCCCCGAATCGGTTTCGCATTCGGGTAATGTTGGTAATGTCCCGAGCAGAATCTTTTACAGCCTCAATATTATCATGCTCAATCAATTCCTCAAACATGTCCAGAGTGACCTCTATTTTATAATCCACAGGATTATTATAGATCATCATGGGCAAGGATGTACTTTGGGCCACAGCCTTAAAATAGGCAACGGTTTCATAATCCGTCGATTTATAGCGCATGGGTGGTAAAATCATTATTCCTTTAGCACCGTATTTTTCGGCTTTTTCAGCGGCAAGAATAGCATCTTTGGTAGTCTGCTCTGCAATATTGATCACTACGGGAATCTTATCTTCCACCAAGTCCACCGTATGCTGCATCAAAATTCGTTTTTCATCTTGGGTAAGCGTACTTGCCTCTCCAAGGGTCCCGCCCAATATTATGGCATGTACCCCTGCATCAACCTGGGCTTTGATGTTCGTGGAGAACATATCAATATCCAATTGGTCTTCTTTGGTGAATTTCGTCGTTATTGCCGGCATTACCCCGGCCCAATTCATTTTCATCTATGGCGTGTTTATTTAGAAGTGCTCAATATACACATTCACTTGAAAAGTCAATAAATTTTTTTATCAATCTTTTGAGTATTTTTGGAGAATTTTGATAAAATATTCCATTATGAACAAATTTGCCCTGCTTGTTTTGGGTTTTCTATTTTCCTGTAATTCTTCACAAAAAACAGTATCAGAAGCTCCAAAATCCCTAGTAGAAACAGACCCGGTGACCTATGCACAGACCATCACACAAGAGGAATTAAAAGAGCATTTGTTCACCTATGCATCGGATGAATTTGAAGGCCGTGAAACAGGGGAACCAGGTCAAAAAAAGGCGGTAGAATATTTAAGGGAACAATATAAGGCCCTGGGAATCCCTGCTGCAAAACCAGATGGGGATTATTTCCAAAAAGTTCCTTTGGAAGTGGCAAAAGTTCCAGTAGGAAACATCAACATTAACAACACCGTTTTTGAACTGGGGAAAGACATCTTGGCATTCACTATGGCTGAAGGCAATTTTAATGAAGTAACGTATGTTGGATATGGTATTGAGGCAGATAATTATTCTGATTATGGGGGCTTGGACGTAAATGGAAAGGTAGTGCTCATTAAATCTGGAGAGCCCATGGATAAAAGTGGAAATTATATCCTCTCGGGGTCTTCCAAAAAATCAGCGTGGAGCAACATGTCCGAAGCCATGGAAAAAAAAGCCACTCTTGCCATGGAAAAGGGAGCTAAAGGGATTCTGTACTGGGATTCCCAAAATTTCCTCAGATATAAAGGATATTTTGAGTTTATGAAGGCCAACAATAGTGAAAAAATGGAGTTGGCGGAAAACAGTGCTGACAATTTTATTGTTATTCTCAATGAAACAGCTGCCAAGGCGTTCAAAAATGATATTGAGAATGACCATGTCCCTAAACCCATTTCGACGAACCTAAAGCTTAACATTGCAAGTGGAAATGATAAAATCGATTCAGAAAATGTGGTCGCTGTTCTTAAAGGAACTGAAAAGCCTAATGAGTATGTTGTTATTTCTTCGCACTTGGACCATATCGGGGTGAGTGGAAATGGAGATGTTAATAACGGCGCCGATGATGATGGTTCTGGAACCGTGGCTATGCTAGAAATTGCAGAGGCCTTTAAAAAAGCCGCTGATGCTGGTGAAGGTCCTAAACGTTCCATCGTGTTCCTACATGTTACCGGAGAAGAAAAAGGACTCTTGGGATCAAGATATTATACTGATGTGGACCCAATTCTTCCTTTATCACAAACCGTTGCCAATCTTAATATTGATATGATCGGGCGCATTGATCCCAAACGGAATGGAAATCGAAACTACGTATATCTCATTGGGTCTGACAAGTTGAGTACGGAACTCCATAAGCTCTCCGAGGAAATCAATGCCAGGTACACCAACTTGGAGTTGGACTACACGTACAATGATGAAAACGACCCCAATCGGTTTTATTATCGGAGTGATCACTACAACTTTGCGAAGAACAATATTCCCATCATCTTCTATTTTAATGGCACCCATGCAGACTACCACCGCCCGGGAGATACTCCGGATAAAATAAACTACGATCTTTTGGAAAATCGTGCACGATTGATTTTCCATACGGCTTGGGAAGTGGCCAATAGACCTGAAAAGGTTTTGGTTGATAAAATTGCAGATTAAATTCTCGACTTCCATAGTGATGATATCCCTATAACTATAAACCATATTCTTACTGAAAAGCATGGCAACACTTTAAGATGGTAATCCTCCCATGCTTTAATCTGCAAATTGCTTCATATCTAGGTTAGGTCAAGCCAAAGTCATCATCCATCAATTGAGGGGTCTTTGGGCAATTGCCCCAAGCTACTTTTAGGGAAATATTAACCCCTTTAAAAGTACAATCTCATGAGAAAGAACAATTATTTTGGCTTAATCGCCATGAGTATGGGCCTTGGTTTTATAATGTTGGTCGCCTGCAGCAAAGATGATGGCTGCGAGACCAAAACCTATTATTTGGACAAGGACAAGGACAATTATGGTACGGGTAAAGCTGTTACCGCCTGCAGTCCACCTAAAGTAACTGTAGGTCAGTACGTCCTTAAAAATGGTGATCCAGATGATACCAATGCAGACATATTTCCTGGCTGCGTCACTACAGACTATTATTCAGATACTGATGGGGACGGATATGGTGCCGGTAATCCCATTGCTTCCTGTGTCGAGCCAGAAGGCGATTATGTCTTGGTAGGTGGTGATCAGGATGATGACGACCCCAACATCAATCCGGGTTGTACCTTAATCTTTTATTTGGATGAGGACAATGATGGTTTTGGTGTCGGAGAACCTCTTAATTTCTGTGAAAATCCAGATGAGGACAAATACACCGATTTTGACGATGCCTTTGATTGTGATGATACTGATCCCAACATCAATCCAGATGTTTTTATAATCTATTATCCAGACAATGACGGTGATGGTCATGGTGACTTAAATGGGGAAACAATCTCCATAGCAGGATGTGATGATGTTCCTGAAGGATACGTTGCCAACGATACGGACTGTGACGACAACAATCTACTGGCCTATCCCGGTGCTGAAGATATTACCTACTACCTTGATGCTGATCATGATGGCTATGGTTTTGATGGTGAATTTGAAACAAGAAGCGCCTGTGATCCTGCTCCCCAATTTGACTATGCCCTACAAGGTGGAGATTGTAACGACAGCGATGACAGTATAAACCCTGATGCAGAAGACAATCCCAATGATGGAATAGACAGTAATTGTGATGGAGTACATGAAACCACTATTTGGTCAGGACCTGATTTTCAGTTCAGCAAAGCAGCCAATGCAGATTGGGCCAAAGACCCTTTTTCCCAGGATCAACTTACGGAGAACATTTACCTCACACGCTCCACAGAAGGCTATATCACCAATATTAAATGGTGGGTTGATGTGATCGGAGTTTTTCCTAACGAAACAAATGACCTTCCTTGGGAATATTTTGGTAGAAAAGCTCAAAACCCACCTTCTGCCAATGTAGGTGATGCAGAACCAATCGGCGGACCACAAGGAGTTCGTTGGGCCATTTTACAACAAGGAGGCAATACTGCAGCTTGGGATAATTTTAACTGGTACGGCGAATTAGGAGACCCTACCCATTTTTATAGTCTCAACAATATTGTGACCATTTGCGCACTTTTGAATGATAATGAATCACCCCTAAATATTGTAGATGATTTTGGAATTGACAACACTATTGGAATTCCTCAAGAAGCAGAAGATTATACTGCAGGGAATGTTGTTAATAGTTTAGAGAACATTACCTTGGGCGTATGGTTGATGGAAGAAGATATCTATTTCACCCTTACTTTTACGGATATTCCCCATGTGAACCAAGGAAATGGAATGACGTATATACGATCTAGACCTAATAATTAAAATCAACAACCAACCTAAAAAGGCCTTGGAGAAATCTAAGGCTTTTTTTATTCCATTAGGCAAAGGTCCTTATTTCTAAAAAACAAAAATCCCGACCAAAAACCTTGATCGGGATTTTTTTAAAACTTCAGGGTGGAAGACCGGGTTCGAACCGGCGACCTCTGGAACCACAATCCAGCGCTCTAACCAGCTGAGCTACAACCACCATGTAAAGCTAACCTGACCCTAAAAAAGCTGATGCTCAATTTCATTCAGGCGGGTGCAAAAATACTTCTTTGTATTGATTCAACCAAAAGATTTTAATACTTCCTAATCGGAACCAATACTTTTTTGGGATGGATGCTCTTTTCCTACTTTAGAGTGTTAAATCTCTATTGATACCCCAATCATCATTTTCGTATAAAACATCGATGAAATGCGTCTTTTGTCAGACAAAACACACATTTTTTGGCTTTTCACAACATTTAATTCCATGAACACCACCATGAAGGTATTTTTATCCTTTGTAGATCAAGAGAAAAATGCCTCAACAAAAAGCATGTTCTTTGTCCTTTATATCCGTGCTTGGAAAAATAGTTCTTTTCCTCTGCATACTCTCTATCGCCTACCCCACTCACACACAGGCTCAGCTTACCAAAAAAGACAGTCTTACTTATAAATTAAAGCGTTTGGAGTCTACCCATCGTTTTAACCCAAAGGACACCACGCATATAAAATTATTGATAGACCTTGCCTTTGCCTACCAATACATAGATAACGATAGCTTACGTTCCATAGCGGAGCGGGTACTCAAACTCAGTCAAGCCGTAGATTATGGTCGGGGTGAAGTAAAGGCAATGAGCGCCCTTGGCAATTATTATTACAATACGGGAGACCGAAAAAAGTCAATGCCCATATTTGAAAAAGCCCTTGACTTGGCCATAAAAATTGATGATAAAATGGCAGAGTTGGACATTATCAATGCATTGGCTCAAAACTACAGCTATGAAGGCAATTATGCTGAAGCCCTCAATCTCAATCTAAAAGGAATAGATATTGCCAAGCAAACCAATTGCAATAAAATGCTCTCTATTCTCAACGAGAATATTGCCAGTCTGTATGCAGAACAAAAAGATTTTAAAAATGCATTCGTTTTTTACGATACAGTTCAAAAAATCAATCGTAAAATAGGTGATGAAATCATAGATGCCGAAACCCAAAGTAACCTGGCTTCGTTGTACAAAGATGCCAAGGACTTTAAGCATGCCATGTTCAACATTAACCAAAGCATCAATACTTTTGAAAAGAACAAAGTATACGATTGGTTGGCCTATGCCTATGAAGTAAAAGGGGACATCTATCTGGAACAAGAAAAATACCAGTGGGCCTTATATTGGTATGATCAGAGTAATATGCTCTTCAAGAACCAAATTGAGGACGACAGGATACATATCCAATTATTGAACGGAATGGCCAAGGTGCATTTCGGATTGGAGAGGGACAGTCTATCCATGATCTATGCCGAAGAAGGTCTTCAACTATCCAAAAAGATAAAATCCCTTCAAGGACAGATAGATTGTTCCGAAACCTTGTACAAACTCCACAAAAAACAAGGAAACCATATTGCCTCTCTATCGTATCTTGAAATATTCAAAAAATTGTCTGATTCCTTGTTCAAGGACAAGAATAAACAGAGTCTGTCTCTCTTGGAAACCAAGTTGCAGTATGAGCAGGAAAAACAGGAACTCATAGAATCCAACCAAGCAGCTCTGGCCAAACAACGGAATTACATTTATTTTTCTCTTATCATTCTGCTTATTCTAAGCATTATCATACTTGTAATTCGGCGTAGCGAAAAAATCCAGAAAAAATTAAACATTGAGCTTAAGGAAAAATCCCAGGCAGTGAGTGAAAGGGAAGCTCAACTCAACGAAATCAATAAGACCAAGACCAAACTGTTTTCCATAATAGGTCATGACCTTAGGGGTCCCATTGGTGGATTACAAGGGCTTTTAAAATTATTTACTGATGGTGAGATTACCAAAAATGAGTTTATTTCGTTTATCCCTAAGCTAAAAGCCGATGTTGAAAACATTGCATTTACACTCAATAATTTGTTGACATGGGGGCAAAACCAACTTAATGGCGTAGTAACCAAACCCAAAAGAATATCCTTGGATAAAATTGTGGAGAACAATATTCAACTACTGACGGAGTTGGCGCAAAGCAAATCCATAAAAATCATAAACCAATTACCCGAAAACCCACTCATCTGGGCCGATCAAAACCAAATAGACATTGTGGTAAGAAACTTGCTGAGCAATGCCATTAAGTTTACCCCGGACAACGGATTGATCAACATTGAAGCAAAAGAAAAAGAGGGCATGTGGCAGGTGACTGTCCGGGATACAGGTATTGGAATGAATAAGGAAATTCAAAAGAAAATTTTTGAAGATTCCACCAATATCACCACCTATGGCACCAATAATGAGAAAGGTACCGGTTTGGGACTTTCACTATGTAAGGAAATGGTCTTAAAAAACAAAGGTGAAATTTGGGTGGAAAGTGTTCCGCGTAAAGGCACTTCATTCTTCTTTACCTTGCCCAAGGCTGAGAGCAAGTACCAAAAAGCGAGTTGATTAGATTAAATCATCCAGATTATCAACCGCAACATAGCGTTCCACATTGAAGCCTTCAGCGTGTTCCACACCTACCAATCTTCCTAAATCCCTGGCGCGATAAATAACACTATCCGTAAAATTTTTACTGCTGATGGGCGTTTCAGGCTCCTGACTATCTGGGTCATAGAATTGCGATTCATAGGCTAAAATGGCGTCTTTCTTTTTCTCAATAAATCCAGATACGTCAACTACAAAATCCGGCTCCAAATTTTTCCATTGAATAAAATGATACACTCGTTTAGGTCGCCAAGGCTCCTGCCACTCATCATCACCATCCAGTTGGGTATCAATTTTTATCAGCCCACTTAAAAAGCAGGCATCGCTGACCAGTTGGCTTCCTTTTCCGTGGTCAATATGCCTATCCTCCACCGCATTGCAAAGAACCACTTCGGGTTTATATTTCCGAATCATTTTAATGACTTCCAGCTGATGCCATTTATCATTGATGAAAAAACCATCGGCAAATTCCATATTCTCCCGTACCGCAACGCCCAAAATCTTGGCTGCTTTTGCTGCTTCGGCATCCCGTATTTCCGCGGTACCCCGGGTACCTAGTTCGCCCCGGGTCAAATCGATGATCCCCACTTTTTTGCCTCGGGCAACTTCTTTGGCAATGGTACCACCTGCTCCAAGCTCTGCGTCATCTGGATGGGCCCCAAATACTAAAATGTCTAATTTCATAGGTTCTATTATGCTGGCACCGTCATTGATTTAATCTTTGCGATCGCCTGCTCTATATCTTCAATTAAGTCGTCCATTTCTTCAATACCCAACGAAAACCGAATCAGGGAATCCTTTATGCCCTGCTTTTCACGATCTTCTGGACTCATAAGCGCATGCGATGTAGTCACCGGAGAAATCATGGTGCTCTCTATCCCGGCTAAACTCATTACGGGTTTTATCAATCTCAAGTGTTTGAAGAACAAGGATGTGTCCATATTGGGCAATTCAAAAGAGAGCATGCCCCCAAACCCATTCATCTGTGATTTGGCCAATTGATGATCAGGATGGGTTTCCAGACCAGGATAATACACCTGCCCTACATCTTCATTCCCTACGAGGTATTCGGCCATTTTCATTGCATTATCGTTTTGTGCCTTCACCCGAATAGCCATGGTTTTGATGCTTCGCTCCAACAGCCAAACCGTATACTCACTTAAACTTCCCCCAAAACAAATGGCAGATTGAAATACCGTATCGATATGCTCTTGAGAAGCAGCAACCACCCCGGCACAAATATCTGAATGTCCACCCATATATTTGGTAGCGCTGTGCAATACCACATCTACCCCAAAATCAATGGGGTTTTGGTTGATGGGACTGGCAAAAGTGTTATCTATCATGGAAACCATTCCGTGCTTTTTGGCCAGTTGGGCCACACCAACAATATCGGTAATGGTCAACAATGGATTGGAAGGGGTTTCCATATAAATCACCTTGGTGTTCGATTGGATTTCCTTTTCAAAATCCTCCACTTGCCATCCATCGGTAAAGGAGTACTCAATGCCATATTTGTTCAATTGTGTGACCGCAAAATGATAAGTGCCTCCATACATGGTCTGCTGAAGTACAATATGGTCCCCTGCTTGCAAGAAAGCCATTAAAGCTGTGCTGATGGCAGCCATTCCACTACCAAAAATCAAAGCAGCCTCGGTGTGTTCCAAGGCTGCCAGTTTTTTGCACAACGCTTCTTGGTTGGGCGTGTTAAAATATCGTGGGTATCGTTTTATATCAACATCATCAAAGGCATAGGCCGTAGCCATATATAAAGGAGAAACAACCCCTTTAAATTTGGTGTCCTCTAAATCGCCTTCATGGGTGCAGAGGGTGTTCAGCCCTTTTTTGCTGGAATTCATATTCTTTGCTTTAGATAGCTAAAGATACGAAACCCGCTATACTTGCACCTCTTTCCATTTTCCTTTTTTAAACCAAACCATGGCAATAATGGCCAACAGCACTTCAGCTAATGTAATGGCAATAAAAACACCTTTGGCACCCCATCCGAGCACCATTGCGGCCACATAGGCCAAAGGCAATTGGAACAACCAAAATGAGATTAAATTGATCTTGGTCGGTGTTTTGGTATCCCCTGCACCGTTAAAAGCTTGACTAACTACCATCCCATAGGCATAGAATATATAGCCCGCCGCTATTACTTGTAGACAAAGGGCGCCGTTCTCCACCACACTTGGGGTAGTATTGAACCAGGAAACAATACTCTTGGCAAAAATGAGGTAGACCAGAGATACCGTTCCCATAAAAATGGCATTGTACTTTCCAGTTTTCCAAACAGATATTTCGGCTCTATCGGGTTGTTTTGCTCCCAAGTTTTGACCTACCAGAGTGGCCGCAGCATTGCTCATGCCCCAAGATGGCATCAAAGTGAACATCATCACGCGAATGGCTATGGTATAGCCCGCCAATACTTCACTACCGAATTCGGACATGATTCGCATGAGGAAAACCCAACTTGAGGTTCCGATCAAAAACTGGGCGATTCCACCCAATGAAACCCGAACAAGATTTTTCATCACCTTGAGATTTAGTACCAAATCTTTCCACATCAATTTGATTTTACCCCAACCAAAGAACAATATCCCCAGTTGGAACAGCACTGCGGTACCCCTACCAATATTAGTAGCAATTCCGGCTCCCATTACCCCATATTCGGGAATTGGGCCCAATCCAAATATAAAAATGGGGTCTAAAATTATATTGAGTCCATTGGAGAGCACCAAAGTCCACATGGCTATGGAAGCGTCTCCCGCACCTCTAAAAATGGCATTGATTAGGAACAAAAGCATGATGGTGATGTTCCCTCCGATCAAGAATTGGGTATAGCCGTATCCTTCCGCAATTAGATCAGGTTCGCCGCCCATGAGTGCCAATATTTCCTGAGCGTAGATAATACCAACTATTCCCAAGACAATGGAAACCACCACGCCCAAACTTATGGCCTGTACGGCTGCTTCTTTTGCACCTTGGACATCTTTTTCCCCAATTCGGCGGGCCACTACTGCGGTAGCCGCCATACTTAATCCAATGGCAAGGGCATATATTAGGGTAATCACGGATTCCGTTAAACCTATGGTTGCCACGGCATTAACGCTTACTTTGGATACGTAGGCAATATCCACCAGTGCAAAAATGGACTCCATCAACATTTCCAAAATCATAGGAATGGAAAGCATAAAGATGGCCTTGCGGATACTCCCAGATGTAAACTCTGTTTCCTTGCCGGATACAGCAATCCAGAAATAATTAACTAGTTTTTTGAATGAAAGTGTAGTATTTGAGTGTGTCATTTTAAAGAATTATGAATAAAACAAAAGAGAAAATGTCAACCGACCGAACAAGAGTTTCGGTTACTTTTTTGGCGTAAAGCCAATGGTGACATCTATAGCGTACATAATTCTTATAACTTCATGATGGGGCAAATATGCAACTTTTTTTTAAGCGTAACCCAAAAAAAGTGATTTATTTGGCATAGTGGGCTTTATATCGCCATAGGCTTATTCCTCCCAAAACAAACACACCAAGCACGGTATACCAGATAAAATTAGGGGTTATCACTTGGTCTCCGCTGGCATAACTGTGCAATCCCACCAAGTAAAAATTAACTCCAAAATAGGTCATCATAATACTAGCAAAAGCAATGATGCTTGCAAAATTAAAACTCCACTTACCCCTAAGACCGGGAACCAGTCGCATGTGCAGTACAAAAGCATAGACCATAATTGAAATCAAGGCCCAAGTCTCCTTGGGGTCCCATCCCCAATACCGACCCCAACTTTCATTGGCCCATTGGCCACCCAAAAAGTTCCCGATGGTCAGCATTACCAATCCCGCAGTGAGTGCCAATTCGTTAATGACAGTCAATTCCTTGATGGCCAAATCCATCCGTTGTTTGTTGGATGATGTGGTAAGAATCATCAGAAAAAGGGAAACCACGCCTAAAATCATCCCTACGGTCAACGGACCATAACTTCCCACAATAACGGCCACATGGATCATTAACCAATAACTATCGAGTACGGGCTGTAAATTGGCAATCGCGGGATCCACCCAACTTTGGTGTGCAACCCACAACAACATGGAGGTTACAAAAGCACTGGCCGCAATGGTCAATTCACTCTTTCGGCCCAGTGCCAATCCAATACCCATTGTGGCCCATGCCACATAAAGGATACTTTCATAGGCATCACTCCAAGGTGCATGCCCAGATATATACCAGCGCAATATCAACCCAATCGTATGCCATATAAAGAACAGAATAATGGTTCCCTTTAACAGATACGCGAAGGCATCTAGAAATTTGCGCTCTTTAAAAATCTTCGCAATCAAAACGAATAACAGCAACACGCCCACCATGGCGTAGTACTTGTACAAGCGATTGAACAAGTCCAATTTATTGTAGATAATTTCCGTTTTTATCTTGTTCTCAGCAGGTAAAACCTCCTCTCCGTGATTGAGTTGATTTTGTTTGAAGGCCGCCAACAATTGATCGGGTTGGGAATAATCTCCTGTGGCTATTGAACTTTGCAAGGACCCCAAATAATAGGGCATGGCATTCCGTACAAAGTTGGAGTACAGCGAATCTTGAATCTGATATTGTCCAGAGCGATATTCCACAGCAGAGACCCATTTATTGTTTTCATCGTTCAATAATGGGAATATCTTTATGATCTGACCGCTCAACGCTATGTTCAACAAACTGAGCCTTTCCCCTACTTTCTTGAAATCCTTTTCAAAATTTGAAGGGTTGGTGGTTGATGTGGCTTTTTCCAAATAGGGTTGAAGCTTGTAAGCACCTTTGGAATCGAAAAAGTCCGTGGCCTTAACATATTTGGTTCCTTTTGGAACACCTATAATTTTTCGGATACTGTCATTCTCCTTCTTGCCCAATGCGATAAATTCCGTATTGTACCAAATCCCAGGATTCATCATCATGGAAAGGAACACCTGATTTTCGGATAAGTTTTTATAATGATTCTCCCCGCTCAGTTTTCGCAAAAGCTCAGAAGCAAAGGTGTTGATGGGTTTCATCCGCCCCCCTTCATCCTGAATGACTAAGGCACCAAATTTTTCGGCATGTTCCTTGGCCACCACAGTAGACTCAATGATTGAATCTACTTGATGCTGTGTTGGCATTCCCGAATGCTCGTGGTTAGTATCCGTTTCTTGGGCACTCAATAATGTAGTTGCAAAAAGGAGGGCCAGTGTGGTCAATGCGGCTTTTTTTGACTTGATTTTTTCCAACATCTGCTGTAAATCCCTAAAGCGGGTCTTCCCAAAGAACATAATGCCCATCAAACCAATGTACAATAGAAAATATCCAATATAAGTAATCCAAGTCCCCCACATATCGTGGTTTACGGAAAGGACGGTTCCCTTTTCATCGGGGTGAAAACTGGATTGGAAAAATCGATATCCCCTGTGATCCAGCACATGGTTCATGTAAATATCGTAATCAAATATCCGCTCATCTTGAACGGTAATCCTGCTCATAAATGAGGCATAACCTGTTTCGGTGCCCGGATATTTTTCGGCTATGAAATCGTTCAACTTAATGGAAAATGGTAATTCGTACACTTTTGAGCCGTAGCTCAAGGAAAAATCCAACCCACCTACTTGAATCTTATCTGAAAAATTGGAAGTTCCCTTGCCGCCCAACAATCTAATTTCTTTGGTTTCGCCATTGGCCGAAACAGAAACCACCAAAGCATCTTGGGTAGCTTCGGTTACTTCTTCCTCAGGAACCTTGACCACGCCATAACTTCCTTTCACCAAGGGCTCCGGAATCACAAATTGCATTCCAGCCATATTGTAGAGCGACCTCAATTGCAAAGTTTGAAGGCTATCTTGCGCCACCTCCCCTTGAAATTGGTCTGCCATTCGCATAAAATTACCCTCAAAAGGTGATTTTATCTGATACCCAATACTATCTGTATAGAAAATATTGACCGCACCATCCGTCTCTTTGTTCAATGCAAAAAGTATGTTGTGAATACTGGCCACCTGACCATTTTCCAGATAGTGTTCGTGGCGTTGCCCATTTCCGGCTTCAACAATCTGCAGGTATTCCTTTCCATTTTCATTGGGAATCAACCCCTCTTCTGCCCCATCAATAAAATCCACATAGGAAATGGTAAAAGGCTGTCCGTTAAAATCCGATTTCCAAGGAAGACTGGAACGAGAACCTTCGGGTGTAACGATGATATCATCTTCCAACACCTTCCGTTTGGTCTCTCCGTTCATATCACCATCAACAAAAGCCGTCAGATAGGTTTTATCTGAGTAAAATTGATTTTCGGCCGCTCCTTCTCTGATAGGCATCATCCCTTCATAACTAATGTAACGGGTCACAAAAGCACCAAGAATGATTAATATCCAAGACAGGTGTAAAAGAAGTACCGGCCACTTTTTCCAACTGAGTAATTGGTACCTGAAAATATTCCCGATGAAGTTGATCACAAAAAAGACCATGATGGCCTCAAACCAAGTTGCGTTATAAATATAAATTCGGGCTGTTTCAGTGCTGTACCAGCTTTCCACAAAGGTTCCAATGGCCATTGCAGCAGCAAAAACCAAAAAAAGAACGGCCATAAGTCTTGTGGAAAAAAGGGTCTTTTTAAGAATGTCAATCATTGAATCCTGATGTGCTTTTCAGCATGCAAAAATACGGCCTTTTTATAACTTCCTTGTTTACAAGTTGCATAAAAATCCAACAGATTTGTTAATTCTTTCCATAAGGGATCATCAGCTAAATTTGTAGTTTTGCAACATGCTTTCCATCGTCATTCTCGGAACTGGAACTATTGCAAAGCATTTGGTGGGCGCACTCTCCAAAGTAAAGGAAGTTCGGTTGGCCCAAGTCGTGGGCAGAAACCAAGAGCAGTTGCTGTGGTTTTCCGGCTTTGCCCCCATCTCCACTGATTTTAAAGCAATCATGGACGCTGATATATACCTTATTGCAGTGAAGGACGATGCCATTGTTGAAGTTTCAAGACATATTTTTGACAAAAAAGGAATTGTGGCCCACGTTTCCGGTGCCACACCCATGAACAGCCTACCTATGGAAAACCGGGGTGTTTTTTATCCTTTGCAAAGCTTTACTGAAGGAAGGCCGTTGGATTTTAGAACCATTCCCTTTTGTATTGAAGCACAAAAGGAAGATGCTGCTGAAACGCTGAAAGTGTTGGCAGGCTATCTATCAGATTCTGTTTCTGATGTTGATTCACAACAACGGAAAAAGTTGCATCTTGCAGCTATGTACGTGAATAATTTTTCCAATTACCTCTATGGAGTAGGAGAAAAATTATGCGAAGAGGAAGGGCTACCTTTTGATTTACTAAAACCCTTAATCCTTGAAACTGCGGAAAAGATTCAAGTGATGTCGCCCAAGGAAGCACAGACAGGTCCCGCTCGAAGAGGAGATAAAAAAACCATGAAGGCCCATTTGGCACTATTGCATGATAAAAAACAAATAGAACTATATAAGCTGTTCAGCGAAGCCATAAAAAAGGTTTATGAAGAAAAATTATAAAGAACTGCTAAGTAACATTACTACCTTTGTTTTTGATGTGGACGGGGTATTCACGGATGGTACCGTTTTGGTGACCTCGAAGGGAGAGCTACTGCGCAGTATGAGCGTAAAGGACGGTTATGCCATTAAGACCGCCATAAAAAAGGGGTACAAGGTGTGTATCATCACCGGAGGAACCAACGAAGGGGTCAAAGAACGGTTGAAAGGACTCGGAGTAACCGATTTTTATATGGGAGCCCACCATAAACAAGAGCCTTTGGAAGAATATTTGGATATCTACAACATTGACCCGAGCACGGTGCTTTACATGGGTGATGACGTGCCCGATATCCCACCCATGAAAATGGTGGCCTTGGCCACTTCCCCTCAAAATGCTGTTCAGGAAGTAAAGGCCATTTCAGACTATGTTTCCCACAAGAACGGAGGGGATGGCTGTGTGCGAGATATTGTGGAGCAGGTGTTGAAAGTTCGTGGCGATTGGAACGATAACTTCAGTGCCAAAAATGACTAATCCGCTTCAAGAGAAACTCAAGGGATATAAGCTTATTTTAGGTTCTGGCTCTCCAAGACGAAAAATGTTCTTGGAGGAAATGGGATTGGATTTCGAAGTCCGACCGAAATCTGTGGAGGAAATCTACCCAAATCATTTACAAGGAAAAGAAATTTCCAATTTTTTGGCCGAATTGAAGGCTTCACCGTTCAAATTGGAGTTGAAACCCAAAGAAATTGTGGTCACATCAGATACCGTAGTCTGGCACAAGGGTGTTTCATTGGCCAAAGCTGCTGGCCGTGAGGAGGCATTTTACATGCTGCATACCTTAAGCGGTGATTGGCATGAGGTGATTACATCGGTCTGCTTTACTACTTTGGAAGCCCAAAAAACCGTGAGTTGTACCACTTTGGTCAAGTTTATGGAATTTACGGATGAAGAAATCAATTATTATATCGAAATATGCCAGCCCTTCGACAAAGCTGGCGCGTATGGTATCCAAGAATGGATTGGAATGATTGGCATTTCAGAAATAAAAGGTTCTTATACCAATGTGGTTGGTCTGCCCACCCATCTGGTTTACAAAACGTTAATGGACATGGTTTCCTGAGTTTCGATATGTAACTTTACGAAAACCAAGTTTATGAAGAAGATATACACTCAAGGCTTTTTTGGCCTATTCCTGACATTATTTCTTATGACATTGCTTTCCTGCGGCGAAAAAACCAAAGCTCCAGAAAGGGAAATGGCGATGGACCATTCAACAGAAGAAGCGACTCCAAAAAATCCCAAAAAACCCCTTTCCGAAGATTTTAAAGGATATTGGTATGCTGGTGATGCCGAAATCACTTCGTATCAATTGGAGCAAGCCAGATATGGCGAAATACATGAAGGTCACGCTGTTTTAATCTACGTAACAGAACCTTTTTTAGCTGATGTACAAGTAAAAGCAGATGGGAATAATCCAGATAATGTTTCCGTTTTAAAGCTGAACGCGACCAAAAAGTTCTTGACAGGAATTTACCCCTACTCTATCATGGGCAGTACATTTTATCCTGTGCACGACAACCAACATGCCATAAAGACTAGTTTGTCTGTTCAAGAATGGTGTGGTCATGTCTATTCCCAAATTAACAATCGGAATCAATTTGAATTCACTTCCCATTCCTATTTTGAAGGTGAGGCAGACCAAAATTTTATGTTGGACAAACAGCTTCTTGAAAATGAAATCTGGACCAAAATTCGGATTCACCCAGAAGACTTGCCCACAGGAAACCTTAACGTAATTCCTTCATTGGAGTATTTGCGGCTGGCCCACAAAGAATTGAAAGCTTATGAAGCCACCGCTTCAGTATCCTCGGAAAATGGAATCACCACTTACACCCTATCCTACCCGAAATTGGAACGAATTTTGAGGGTTAATTTCACATCAAACTTCCCATATGCCATTGAAAGTTGGACGGAAGAATCCAAAAGCGGATTTGGTGCAAATGCAAAAACATTGACCACCAAAGCCATAAAGATGAAGTCCATAAAAACCGCTTATTGGGGACAACACGATAATGACGATTTAATCTTAAGGGATAGTTTGAGGCTATAAGGGTTGCCTATTTTTTTATGAAATACCCTGTTAAAGATGTTCTAAATTCAATATTCACTGATTTATATCTTTCTATATTTGGCACAACCACTAAAACAACCAATTATGCGATACTTTTGGGTTTGCACTCTTGCCTTATTGGGCACATTTAGCAATCTTACTGCACAACAACCCAAAAAACAATCGTCCACAGAAATTTATCACAATCTCCAAAAACTTAATTTTTTGGGTACCGCACTTTATGTCGCTGCGCACCCTGATGATGAAAATACGAGATTGATTTCCTATTTATCCAATCATGATAAAGCCCATACGGTCTACCTTTCAATGACCCGGGGTGATGGTGGCCAAAACCTCATCGGTTCAGAATTGCGGGAGCTTTTGGGTGTTTTGCGCACAGAAGAATTGTTGGCGGCCCGACGCATTGATGGTGGTGAGCAACGTTTTACACGAGCCAATGATTTTGGATATTCCAAACATCCCAAGGAAACCCTTAAAATTTGGGACAAAGAAGAAGTCCTGGGCGATGTCATCTGGGCCATTCGAAATATAAAACCCGATGTCATCATCAACCGTTTTGACCACAGGTCGCCCGGTTCCACACATGGGCACCATACCTCATCCGCTATGCTGAGCATGGAAGCATTTGACATGGCAAATGACCCAAATGCCTATCCAAACCAGTTGGAACTCACCTCAACTTGGCAGCCCAAACGCATATTTTTCAACACCTCTTGGTGGTTCTATGGTAGTCCTGAAAATTTTGAAAAAGCCGATAAATCCAACATGATCAAGATGGATATCGGTTCGTATTACCCACTTTTGGGGCTTTCCAATAATGAAATAGCTTCTTTGGCCAGCAGTCAGCATTTATGCCAAGGGTTTGGTAGATTGAGTCAGCGGGGTTCTGAAGATGAATATGTTGAGTTTCTAAAAGGTGAAAAACCCAGCAACAATTATCTTTTTGATGGTATAAACACTTCTTGGTCCCGTGTTGAAGGTAGTGATGCTGTAGGTGCCATTTTATATGAGGTTGAAAAAAACTTTGATTTCCGAAATCCTTCAAAACATGTTCCTCAATTAATTGAGGCGTATCAACTCTTACAGCAGATTGAAGATGAGCATTGGAAAACCCTAAAATCAAAAGAACTTAAAGATATTATCCAAGCATGTGCCGGATTGTATTTGGAAGCAAACGCTGCTTCAGCTTCCACTACTCCGGGAAGTGAAACAAAAGTGAACTTTGAGGTGCTGAATAGAAGCACTCAGAAAATTGTCCTTAAAAAAATTCAGTTAGTAGATGCTGATGCCACTCTCTCTCCAAACGAGGTACTGGCCAATAATGAGAAAAAGAATTTTGAAATTAATCTTACTGTCCCCAATGACATTGGATATTCTAGTCCCTATTGGCTGAACGAACCCGGAACCTTGGGCATGTACAAGGTCGATGATCAAACCTTAATCGGTAAACCCGAGACGCCAGCGGTTTTCCATACCAAGTTCAGCTTGGATTTTGATGGTACAGTAATGGAATTTGAAAAACCGGTCATCCATCGATTTTCCAAGCCAGACAAAGGTGAATTGTTTGAGCCCTTTGCCGTACTTCCAGTAGCTACCTCAAAAATTGATGAAAAGGTCTTGATTTTTGCCGATGCTGCTACCAAAGATGTCCAAGTTAAGGTAAGAGCCGGCAAGAACAATGTTTCTGGAACAGTGGCCTTAGACCATCCAGCGGGATGGAAGGTATCACCACAGAATTTTTCATTTTCTATTCCCCAACAAGGACAAGAACAGACCATTACTTTTAAAGTAACCCCACCATCCATTGAGAGTGAGGGTAAAATTTCTCCCATCATCACCGTTGGGAATAATACGTATCAAAAAGAACTTGTAGAAATCAATTACGACCATATTCCTAAACAATCCATTTTATTGTCTTCCGAGGCCAAAGTGGTTCGCATGGATATTCGAAAATCTGGTGAGCACATTGGTTACATTATGGGAGCAGGTGACAAAGTCCCTGAAAGTTTGGAGCAAATAGGGTATCAGGTACATACCATCGACCCAAATGATATTCAAGAAGGTGAACTGGATAAATATGATGCCATAGTTGTGGGTATTCGTGCTTACAATGTGGTGGATGCCTTAAAATTCAAGCAACCCATCCTTTTCAATTATGTGAAAAACGGCGGAAATATGATAGTACAGTACAACACTGCTGGAAGATGGGCGGACCAATTCAAAAATATTGCTCCTTACGATTTAACCATTTCCAGAGATCGGGTAACCGATGAAGCTGCTCAAGTGGATATTATTGCTCCGAGTAATGCGTTGGTTAGTTATCCCAATGCCATAAAAGAAAGCGATTTTGATGGATGGGTACAGGAAAGAGGATTGTATTACCCAAGTGAATGGAGCGCTGAGTTTACCCCTGTACTTTCCATGCACGATGAAGATGACGAACCCTCAAAAGGTAGTCTTTTGGTAGCACCTTACGGAGAAGGTCATTATATTTACACCGGTCTGAGTTTTTTCAGGGAACTCCCTGCTGGGGTCTCCGGGGCCTATAAACTTTTTGCAAATATGCTTTCCATTGGAAAAGATGACGTAAAAAAAGAAAGTAATGTCAAAGGATAACATGAATACCAAAATAGAGTGGAAAAAGGAATACACTGTTGTCATTCTTTTGAATGCCATTTATATTTTGGCTTTTTACCTCATCATGATATTAAATAACTAAAACCTTAATGGGATTATTAGATTGGATCATTCTAGGTAGCACACTGCTGTTCATTGTTGGATTTGGCGTTTGGAGAACCCGCGGAAGCAAAAACGTTGATGACTACGTCCTCAGTGGCAATGATGCCAAGTGGTGGACCATTGGGCTTTCCGTGATGGCCACACAGGCCAGTGCCATTACTTTTTTATCCACTCCAGGGCAAGCTTTTCATGATGGGATGGGTTTTGTGCAGTTCTATTTTGGATTACCCCTCGCCATGATTGTCATCTGTCTGGTTTTTATACCTATTTACAAAAAACTTAAGGTATTTACTGCTTATGAAATGCTGGAGGGCAGGTTCGACCTAAAAACCCGTACCCTAACTGCCATTTTATTTTTGATTCAACGAGGCCTTGCTGCAGGTATCACCATTTTTGCACCCTCCATTATCTTATCAGCTGTTTTGGGATGGGACTTGCGCACGCTGAACATCATCATTGGAATTTTGGTAATTATCTATACGGTATCTGGAGGGACCAAAGCGGTTAGTGTGACCCAAAAACAGCAGATGTTCATTATAATGACGGGGATGTTCTTTGCCTTTTTCTTTATTCTGGGCTCTCTTCCTACTGGGGTTTCTTTTGGGGAGGCCCTAAAAATTGCAGGCGCCAACAACAAATTGGAAATTCTGGATTTTACTTTTGACACCAACAATCGGTACACCTTTTGGAGTGGAATCACAGGTGGGTTCTTTTTGGCCTTGGCCTATTTTGGCACCGATCAGAGTCAGGTACAACGGTATCTTTCCGGAAAATCTGTCCGGGAAAGTCAATTGGGGCTTATTTTCAACGGTATCCTTAAAATCCCAATGCAATTTTTTATTCTATTGGTCGGGGCGATGGTGTTTGTGTTCTATCAATACAATGCCTCACCCTTGAACTTTAATCCCGCCGCAACCCAAGCTGTTCTGGAATCTGAATATGTTGACGATTACAAAGCTTTGGAGCAAGACCATTTGGGATTGGAAATGGAAAAAAAGATTGCCCAAAATGCCTTTTCGGCTGCTCTTGAACTTAAAGAGTACAATGCCATTGAACAGGCAAAACAGGATATCATTAAAATAAATCAAAGGGAAAGCACAAACAGGGAAGCTGCCCGGCAACTGATTGCCCAGGCCGACTCTGTTGTAGAGACGAATGACAAAGATTATGTCTTTATCCATTTTATCTTGAACAACCTGCCCGTGGGGCTTATTGGATTACTATTGGCGGTAATTCTATCAGCAGCCATGTCTTCTACGGCATCTGAATTGAACGCACTTGGCACCATTACCGCACTTGACCTTTACAAAAGAAACAACAAAAAAGAACAGGACGACGCACATTACCTATGGGCCACAAAAGGATTCACATTACTTTGGGGAATCATTGCCATCATTATAGCATGTGTGGCCAATCTTTTTGATAACCTCATCCAATTGGTGAACATTATCGGTTCCATATTTTACGGCAATGTTCTGGGTATTTTTCTTTTGGCCTTCTTCTTTAAGTTTGTGAGAGGCAACGCAGTATTTGTTGCGGCCATCGTTACCCAAATAATCGTGATCATTGGATGGTATTTGGACTGGATGTCTTATTTATGGCTCAATGCTTTTGGATGTGTTCTGGTTATTCTTTTGGCTATGATTACACAAGCTTTTGATAATTTTTTAGGGAACTCCCATCCTGAAATAGAGTCATAAAAAAACCCACTTATAAAGTGGGTTCTTATCTAGGTTTAAATGCTTTTTATTGCATCTCCCATTCCTTTAAGGACTCTTTGTTCATTTTCACATAGTCCGCGTTTCCGGCAGCCTGGGCCTCTACCAAAGATTTTTTGGCAGCCTCAATAGCTCCTTTGGTATCTCCTGTTTTTGCGTAGATCAAGGATTGTACACGTGTCATCCAAAACGCTTTGTCATTCATGGAAACCGCTTTGTCTATCCATTGCTTGGCTTCTCCCATATTCATACCCTCTTGATAGTAATATTGGGCGGCAGCAAAATAGTCGTTGGCGGAAATGTCCGAACCAGACATTACCTTTTGAATACTAGCGGTAGCTTTAGCCACCGTAGGAACAACAAACTTAACACCTACATATACTTTTTCCCACATCAATCCCAAGCTAGCTCCATCATTGTGCATGTCATCGATGGAAATGGTGAACGTTTCAATAGGCATAGGTATAGGATAAACTTCCACTTTTACAGTAGCCGCAACTTTAGAAGCATCCCATTCCTGTGGTAATCCGCCATTTTCCGAATCTGTGTAGAAAATAACTTCCCAAACCGCTTCGGTAGGTCTGGTATAAATGGCATAGGTTCCAGCTTTTAAGTCCTTACCCTCCACTTTTACGTCATCGCTGAAAGTGATTTTGGTATTCATGTTGGCACCTGTTCGCCAAACGGCGTCATAAGGAACCAAATCCCCGAAAATAGTCCTACCCCGCATTGAAGGTCTTGAATATTCCACGGTAACTTCTGTTAACCCAACAGTCTGTTTCAATACTGAAAAAGGACTGGGGGCCGGTGTCTGAATCTGTGCTTCCAACGATATGGTAAGCAGAGCAACAAACATAAATAATACAAATTTTTTCATAGGAAATAGTGTTTAAATTGTTAGCTAAACAAAACTAACTAGAATGAAAATTACAAGCGTTAAGAAATTCATAAAAGAACACATCAGACAGCGCTAGTTCATCTTGACCTGAAGTCAAGAATCAATAAATTTGTTTAACTTTTTATAAATATAGTTAAACATTTTGTATTTTTGTACAAATCGTATTGATGAAATTATATCAGCTCTGTGCAAAACAATTCTTGCCCATTTCAAAGGAAGAGGGTTGGGAGTTTTTGTCAAATCCCAAAAATTTGAAAACCATCACTCCGCCCCACATGGGTTTCCATATAGTATCTGGCGGTGATGAGCCCATGTATTCTGGGCAGATTATTCAATACGTAGTTAAGCCATTTCCTTTTATGTCCACAAAATGGGTTACTGAAATCACCCATTTAATACAAGGTGAATATTTTGTAGATGAACAACGATTTGGTCCCTACGCACTTTGGCACCACAAACATTTTATAAGGGAAACATCCCAGGGCATTGAAATGAAGGACATCATTGATTATAAATTACCTTTTGGAATTTTAGGCCAATTATTTCACTCGCTTATCATAAAAAAACAACTGCAAAAAATTTTTGCGTACAGAGAACAAAAATTGACCCATCTCTTTGGCAAGGCAAACAATCTGCAAAGCAGCTTGGAATTCAGAAGCATTTAAGGATAATGAAAAAAGATAGAATTTCAATTTTTTGGTTTCGGCGCGATTTACGGTTGGATGACAATATGGGGTTGTACAAATCCCTCCAAAGTGAACACCCTGTACTCCCCATTTTTATATTTGACCCAGAAATTTTAGATAAGCTTCCCAAAGATGATTCGCGGGTATCTTTTATCCATCAACAGCTTCAGAAACTACATAATCAGCTCCAAAAAGAATTTCAAAGTGGGATTGCCCATTTTTTTGACCATCCGGTTTCCGTCTTCAAAAAACTGCAGCAAGAATATGAGATTCATACGGTCTTCACCAATCACGATTACGAGCCGTATGCCATTAAACGGGATTCCCATGTCCACGATTTCTTAAAAGAGCACAACATCTCTTTTGAAACATTTAAGGACCAGGTTGTTTTTGAAAAAGATGAAATCGTCAAGTCAGATGGTGACCCTTACGTGGTATACACGCCTTACATGAAACAATGGAAGGCAAAATTTAATCCATCTACAGATCTTGTGGAGTATGAAATCCAATCGAAACTAGGGAAAGGACTTTATAAAAATACAACCTTACCCAATCTTGGTCTCAGTGATATTGGTTTTGAACCTTCTAAAATAGCAGTGCCTGACTACCATGTTTCTCCAAACTTTATAGAAAATTACGAAGGCACCCGAAATTACCCCGCTAAAGAGCAGGGCACCTCAAGACTAGGTCCTCATTTGCGTTTTGGAACGGTTTCCATCCGAGAAATGATCAAAAAAGCCATCGCAGAAAAGAATGAGACTTTTTGGAATGAGCTTATTTGGCGTGAATTTTTTATGCAGATTCTTTGGCACTTTCCCGATACTGTTCACAAAGCCTTCAAACCCAAATACGACCGTATTGAATGGCGGAACAATGAACGAGAATTTGAGCTTTGGAAATCAGGACAAACTGGCTACGCCCTTGTGGATGCAGGGATGCGGCAACTAAACCGTACCGGGTATATGCACAACCGCGTTCGAATGCTTGTAGCCAGTTTTCTTTGCAAACATCTGCTGATTGATTGGCGTTGGGGCGAAGCTTACTTTGCCGAGAAGTTATTGGACTATGAAATGGCCAGCAACGTGGGCAATTGGCAATGGGCCGCTGGTAGTGGCGTAGATGCCGCTCCGTATTTTAGAATCTTCAATCCCATGACCCAAGTGGATAAATTTGATGCTGAAAAGAAATACATCAACCAATGGGTGCCTGAATTACAAGAACTTAGCTATCCCCAAAAAATGGTTGATCACAAAATGGCCCGTGAACGGTGCTTAAAAGTCTACAAACAGGCTGTTGGTTAATGCATTTTCAGTATTTTTAGTACCCGTTTGACCTTTGTGGGTTTTGGCCAAAACTCAGAAGGTTGAATTACT
Organism: Allomuricauda sp. CAU 1633; assembly: GCF_017313225.1. Taxonomy (GTDB): domain Bacteria; phylum Bacteroidota; class Bacteroidia; order Flavobacteriales; family Flavobacteriaceae; genus Flagellimonas. The sequence goes on from NZ_JAFLNE010000004.1 coordinate 428,379, forward strand.
GAATAACTAACTCAAATGTTTTTTAAAATGAAAAAAATCACAATTGTATTGCTATTGGGTCTCATTTCATTGAACCTCTCGGCTCAAAAATTGACCAAGGATAAAAAAGCGATCATCGCATCCGTTGAAAATCATAAAGAGAACCTTATCATGCTCAGCGACTCGATTTGGGCATTGGCTGAAACTGCTTTTGATGAGTCAAAATCTGCAGAACTTTTGGCTGATTATGCTGAAAAAAATGGAATGACCGTTACGCGTGGTGTTGCTGATATTCCTACGGCCTTCACTGCTACCTATGGTTCTGGTAAACCCGTTATCAGTGTATTGGGTGAATTTGATGCACTTCCAGGGCTTTCCCAAAAAGCGGTGCCTACCAAAGACCCAAGAATTGAGGGAGCTCCTGGCCATGGCTGTGGTCATAACATGTTTGGGGCTGCAAGTTTGGGAGCTGCAATCGCCATAAAAGAGCAAATTGAAGCTGGAACTATTAAAGGAACTGTCAAATTTTTGGGAACTCCCGCTGAAGAAAAATACTTTGCCAAGGTTTGGATGGTAGAAGCTGGTCTTTGGGACGATGTTGATGTAAATGTAAGCTGGCACCCTGGCGCCAATATCGAAGCAGATGTACAAAGCGGACTTTCTTTGGTGGATTTTATAGTGGAATTCTACGGACAAGCAGCCCACGCCTCCGGTGACCCATGGAATGGCCGAAGTGCTTCAGATGCCTTGGAACTATATACTACAGGAATCAACTACTACCGTGAGCATATAAAACCAACTTCACGGATTCACTATCATATTCAAGATGGCGGACAAGTAGTGAATGTTGTGCCAGACTATGCAAGATTATGGGTACGCGTTCGTGACCCCAAGCGGAAAGTGATGCTACCAACCTACGAAAGGGTTAAAGCAATGGCCGAAGGGGCTGCCATCATGGCCAATGTAGATTATAAAATATCGTTGGTATCAGGAATTTATGAAGTATTGGTAAATCGTGCCGGTGGTAAAATTATGCAGGAAAACTTGGAGCTATTGGGCCCAATTACCTATACCGATGAAGAAATTGCTTTTGGAAAAGGAATTCAAAAAGCCACTGGAAAACCCGAGGTGGGCATGGACAGTGAAATCAAGCCCCTAAAAGAAACCGAAGAGCTTCCTGGAGGGGGTTCCACGGATGTGGGTGATGTAAGTTGGAATGTACCCAACATCAACCTAAGCGTTACCGTGGCACCAAAGGATACCCCTTGGCATTCCTGGGCCGTTGTAGCCTGCGGAAGTATGAGTATTGGTCACAAAGGGTTGGTATATGCCTCTAAAGCCATGGCCATGACCATGCTGGACCTTTTTGAAGACCCCAAGCTGGTTGAAGAGGTGAAAGAAGAATTCAAAACCCGAAAAGGGGATGAAAAATATGAACCCATGATTGATGGCCCACCTCCAATCAATGGAATTGGAGGGTAATAAAATTAATATGAAAAAAATATTGTCAATAAGCCTGCTCCTTGCAGGCTTTTTCAACCTAGAGGCGCAGCAATCGGAACTTGCTGTTTTTGAACCGCTATTGGGCAAAACATGGAAGGCCGAAGGTTCTTGGGGAGATGGTTCCAAGTTCAAGCAAGAGACCGTGTTCACGTATAGCTTGGATAGCACCCTTGTTTTGGCCGAATCCAAAGGATACACCAATCAGGAACAAACTACTTTCGGACCAAGAAACCATGGAATTCGCAAATTTGATTCTGAAAGCAATTCGTTGAAATTTTGGGAGTTTGACGTTTTTGGTGGCGTTACCCAGGGGACTATTGCCACAAAAGGAAGAGACATCATCTATACGTATGATTACGGAGGTTCCATGGTCACTGACTACTGGAAATATGTGGATGCCAACACCTATGATTTTACTGTGGGGAGTTACGAAGATGGTGCTTGGAAGCAAACCTATTTGCAAACCCAGTTCAAGGCCAATACATTCGATTTTGGATTTCAGTATGACCATTATTCCATTGTGGTGACCAAACTTATGGAGACCGGTGATTTTTATCGAGATATTCTTGGTTTGACTGAAATTCCCCATCCCGATAAAGCTCCAGGATTCCGATGGTTCCAGATAAAGGGTAACACCCAAATACATCTTATCAAAAAAGAAGTGGCCGACTTCAGCAAAAATAAAAGCATGCACCTTTGCTTGGCCACACAAGATCTGGAAAAATTCATAGAACATTTAATGGCCAATGATATCGATTTTTATGATTGGCCCGGAAACAAAAGCTCCATCACGGACCGTTCCGATGGTGTAAAACAAATCTATATTCAAGATCCTGAAGGCTATTGGATTGAAATAAACACTGCAATTCATTAATTATGAGCAACCCCATTCTACAGACTTTTCCACTGGGTTTTCCTTGGCAGACCCAAGACCCATTTTTATTTTGTGTGTACCATTTAGATCATTATCCCAATGGAAATGGAAACATGGGTCCAGACCCATCCTTACTTGAGGATCGAAGTTTGGGAAATGACTTCAATCCCGGAGCTAAATGGCGGATGTACCACGGGCAGACCATTCCTGGGTTTCCGTATCATCCCCATCGGGGATTTGAGACCATCACCATTGTGAATAAAGGGTATTGCGATCATTCTGATTCCTTGGGGGCAGCAGGAAGATTTGGTGAAGGAGATGTGCAATGGATGACCGCTGGTAGAGGTGTACAACATTCCGAAATGTTTCCCCTACTCCATGACGATGTGGAAAACCCTCTGGAATTGTTCCAAATTTGGCTCAACTTGCCCAAAGCCCATAAATTTGTGGAACCCCATTTTAAAATGCTCTGGCATGAGGATATTCCTGTTGTTGAAGAAGACAATGCACAAATTAAAGTCATTGCAGGAAATTATAAAGGCCAACAAGCCAGCGCTCCCGCTCCCGATTCCTGGGCAGCCAATCTCGATAATGAAGTAGCCATCTGGAACATCCATGTAGAGGCCAATTCTGAATACATGCTCCCAAAGGCTGACTCCAAGGTAAATCGTACCCTTTATTTTTATGAAGGTTCTGAAGTTTTCTTTGAAGACGGAAAAATCATTCCCAATTTTGGGGTTGACTTGGATTCTTCACAAGAAGTTGCCCTAAAGGTGGGGGATAAAAAAGCCCATTTTCTACTGCTCCAAGGCGGACCTATTGAAGAACCGGTGGCCAAATACGGTCCTTTTGTAATGAACACCGAACAAGAAATCCAACAAGCCATGGAAGAATACCGCTTAACCCAGTTTGGTGGTTGGCCTTGGCCCTACCCAGATAATGTACACGACAAGGAAAAAGGCCGTTTTGCGCTTTATCCAGACGGGAAATTGGTCGAAAAAGGGTGATTGAAAGCTTGCGAAACCGCATCAACCTCCAATCTCCAATAAGCATTGATTGAATTTGTCAGAAGTTAATACATCAGGCTAAAGAGAAACCTTCAGTTTTGGTTTACTATGCCAATATCTATAAACCTCAAGCAGCAATTTAATTTGGTTTATCTTACCTTATAGGCAAAATATGGGTATGACGTTGCTCAAATCATCCTCCTGCCTAGTTATCATTTGCTGGCTTGCCATACAAACAGGTTTTGCCCAAACCCATGAAATTGATAGCCTTCAAAACGTATTGACAACCGCCAAGGATACCACAGAAATCAATACAATGAATATCCTTGGGGCCCGCTTGCGTTCCCATGATAAAGAGAAAGCCCTTGAATATCTCCATAAAAGTGTGGAAAAATCCAAACAGATTGGATTTGCCCAAGGAGAAATTCAGGGACTCTATTCCATTGCCCTGACCCATGGTATGACAGGAAGTTATGCCGAATCCCTTGATTATTTGAATAGATGCTTGGTCTTGGCCAAAGAGCATCAAGATTATGAAAGAATGAATTATATCTATAATTCCATGGGGATTGTATATAAGAGCATTGGGGACTATCCCACCAGTCAAAGCTACTACCTGAAACGCATTAAGCTCATTGATTCATTAGATTTAGATCAAGATACGTCTTCACCCTATATTAACTTGGGAGTGCTTTATGATTTAATGGGGGAACAGGACAAGGCTATAGAAAGCTATGAAAAGGCATTGGAGGTCTATAAAGGGGATGAACGAGAAGAAAGGGAAAGTACGGTGCTGATTAATTTGGCACTTATAGATTTTAAGAATGAGAATTTCGAAAAGGCTTTGGAAAAATTCCTGAAAGTAGCTGCTTATGATGAAAAACAAGGTGATAATATTGACCTATGCAATAGCTATTCTGAAATTGGGCGTTGTTATATAGAGTTGGGACAATGGAGACTGGCCAATGAGTATCTACAAAAATCATTGGACCTTGCCATACAGCTCTCCATAAAACAGGAAATCACCACGGCCTACTACCGCCTTGCCGACCTAATGTTTCGGCAGAAAAAATTTGAGGAAGCAGTCCACTACTCCAATCAAAGTCTTGATGCCCTGGAAAATATGGGAGGATATGAGCAAAAAAAGAACGGTCATGAAATTGCTTATAAAATCTATGAGGCCGCAGGTCAATTGCCCAAGGCCATTCATCATCTCAACCAAACCATGGCCTATGGAGACAGTCTTTTGAACGAGACCAAAATCAAAGAAATCCAAGACCTACAAATACAGCACGATGTCTATCTAAAAGATAAAGAGATTAGAGAGAATGAGTTGCAACTTGCTCTACTGAATACTCGTGTGGCACTGAACAACAAGCGGTTGACATACCTTGTAATCATTACCATATTGTTGGTTTTTTCAGCTGGTTTGCTTTATTTCCGATACAGAAGCAAGAAGCGGTCAAATAAGGTCCTTCAGGAGAAAAATGAGCTGATCTCCGAACAAAAAGAGGTCATTGAGGACATGAACACCCAATTGGAAAAACGCATGCTTCGTGCCCAGATGAACCCTCATTTTATCTTTAATTCCCTAAGCTCCATTCGGTATCTTGTGAGTTCAGATGACAAAGAATCCGCATTGTCTTATCTGAACAAATTTTCCAAACTGCTTAGACAAGTTTTGGAGACCTCCATCAATGTGAGTTTGGTACTGCATGAGGAAATTGAGCTGCTCAAGATCTATGTGGAATTGGAAGCCCTACGCTTTGACAATTCTTTTAGTTATACTTTCAATGTTGATGAAAACTTAGACCTATACCAATATGAAGTTCCCATGCTCCTTGTGCAGCCCTATATAGAAAATGCCATTTTGCACGGCCTCCTACCCAAAGAAGGAGCAAAGAAATTATCGGTTTCGTTCAAAGATAAAAAGGAACACATCATGTGCATGATAGAGGACAATGGCGTGGGAATTGGCCAGAAAAAAAATCAGAAAAAATCAGAAAAGCAATCTCGGGGAATGTCCATTACCGCCAAAAGAATTGAAGCGCTTAAAAAGTTCTCCAATGAAGAATTGGTCAGGGTAGAAAACTTGAATGATGGAAAAGAAACCGGTACCAAGGTTACTATTCTAATTCCAAAGGATTAAGACATTTATATCTTGTTACCCCCCATCATCTCTAATCATCAAAAATTTTTTAGTAAATAAATTTGTGTAGCCAAATGACTTCGTATATATTTGTAGCCATATAGCTTCATATTTCTATAACTTTTCATGATGAAACTTAGACGAGATCCTTTTCAGGCCATAGCAGACCCAACCCGGAGAGCTATTTTGGTGTTATTGGCCACCCAAACTATGACGGCTGGGGAAATTGCACAGAATTTTGATGCAGCCCGCCCCACCATTTCCAAGCATCTACGCATACTTGACGAATGTAATCTTGTAGCCTCCAATCAGGAAGGGCGAGAAGTTCATTATGAGTTGAGGATTGATAAAATGAAGGAAATTGATCTGTGGTTGGAGCAGTTTAAAAAGATTTGGGAAGACCGATTTGACAACCTTGACAAGTATTTAGCTAAAATTCAAAATGAAAGAAAAAATGGAAACACAAAATAGGTCGGTACATATAGCAAGAACGCTCCAAGCTCCTATTGAATTAGTTTGGGAAGTATGGTCAAAACCTGAGCACATTGCACAATGGTGGGGACCCAGTGGTTTTACCAATACCATCCACAAAATGGATTTTCAGGATGGTGGTGAGTGGAATTTTATAATGCATGGGCCCGATGGCAAAAATTATCCGAACAGAAGTGTTTTTAAGGAAATTGTCCCCTTTGAAAAAATTGTCTATGAACATTTCAATCCCCACTTTATAACAACTGTGTTATTTGAAGCCAAGGAAGAGGAAACAATAATTGATTGGACAGTAGTGTTCGATACGGCTAAAATGCTCCAAACTGTTATTAAAGCGCATAAAGCGGATGAGGGCTTAAAACAAAACCTAGAAAAACTTGCAACTTATTTATCTAAACAAAAACCAATGTGATGAACACAAATCTGTTATTTGATTTTACTGTCGACAAGACCAATAGTACGGTTATCGTAAAACGAGAGTTCGCCGCAGTGAACGATGTGGTCTGGGATGCCTTTACAATACCTGAAATTTTAGATCAATGGTGGGCTCCAAAACCGTGGGTGTCAAAAACCAAATCCATGAATTTTGAAGTTGGGGGAACCCGACTTTATGCCATGTGTGGCCCTAATGGTGAGGAGCATTGGGCTTTGGCCGACTTTACTTCCATCTCTCCTAAAACCAATTTTCAGTTTACGGATGCATTTTGCGATTCCGATGGAAACAAAAATGATGAATTTCCCCAATCCAAATGGAATTTGGATTTTGAGAATCAAGAAAACAGCACCTTGGTCAACATTACCATTACGCACGAAAGTCTGGAAGATTTGGAAAAAATAATTGAAATGGGCTTCAAAGAAGGCTTTTCTATGGCTTTGTCTGGATTGGATACGGTATTGTCAAATTCATAAACTATAAAACCATGAAACAAAAAATAACAAAAGTACTCAGCATATTGTTTGGCTTGATGTTCATTAACGCAGGATTGAACAAATTTTTTAATTACATGCCCGTTCCAGAAGACCTCCCGGAAAGCCTTATGCAAATGATGCAGGCCATTATGACCATTGGTTGGTTGATGCCTTTGGTAGCCCTCGTGGAAATTGTAGGTGGCTTCCTGTTTATTTTCGACAAAACCAGGGCACTTGGGGCCATTGTTATTCTCCCTGTAATGGTGGGAATATTGTTGACAAATACTATTACCCACATTTCAGGATTGCCCATAGCTCTCATATTTGCCGCTATTAACCTATGGGTTATCGTTGAAAACTGGTCCAAATACCGACCAATCATATACTCTTAATTCAGAAAAAATGGAAACACCACAAATTACCATAAACACCAACATAACTGCCAATTTGGATAAGGTTTGGGACTTTTATACCAATCCTGAACACATTACGCAATGGAATTTTGCCGATGACAGCTGGCATTGCCCATCGGCTAAGAATGATTTACAAAAAGGTGGAAAATACATTGCCCGAATGGAAGCCAAGGATGGCAGCTTCGGATTTGATTTTGAAGCTGTTTATAACGAGGTCGTTCCTAAAAATAAGATAGTTTTCACCCTTGGAGATGGAAGAAAAACGATTATTCTTTTTGAGGAATCCAATAGTAAAACCAAAGTGACCATAACTTTTGATGCTGAGAAGGAAAACCCCATCGACATGCAAAAAGATGGTTGGCAGGCCATTCTAAACAATTTCAAAAAATACACTGAATCACACTAAACTATACCCTAACAATATTGGCACCAATGGCTCTTAAGCGCTCGTCAATGTTTTCGTAGCCACGGTCTATCTGTTCAATATTATGGATGGTTGATGTGCCTTTGGCCGAAAGGGCTGCTATCAATAAGGAAACCCCTGCTCTAATATCTGGAGATACCATGGTTGTGGCCTTTAAAGTCGATTTAAAATCGTGCCCGATAACCGTAGCGCGATGTGGGTCACAAAGAATAATCTTCGCTCCCATATCAATCAGTTTATCCACAAAGAACAAACGACTTTCAAACATTTTTTGATGGATAAGCACTTCTCCCCTGGCCTGAGTGGCCACCACAAGAATGATGCTCAATAAATCAGGGGTCAGACCTGGCCATGGCGCATCTGCAATGGTAAGGATGGAGCCATCAATAAAATTCTGTATCTGATATCCTTTTTCATGTTTGGGGATAAAGATATCGTCATCTTTTTTTTCTACACTAATGCCCAACTTTCTGAAAACCGCCGGAATAAGCCCCAAATCATCCCAGCTCACATTTTTAATGGTCAGCTCACTTCGGGTCATGGCGGCCAAACCAATCCAACTGCCTATTTCAATCATATCGGGCAGCATGGTGTGCTCTGTACCTCCCAATTGTTCAACACCCTCTATAGTCAACAAATTGGAGCCAATACCTGAGATTTTTGCTCCCATTCGGTTCAACATCTTGCATAATTGCTGCAGGTAGGGTTCACATGCCGCATTGTAGATGGTGGTTGTGCCTTCGGCCAAAACCGCAGCCATTATAATGTTTGCGGTACCGGTCACAGAGGCTTCATCCAAAAGCATATAGGTGCCTTTAAGCTTGTCGGCCTCCACACCATAAAAGTACTCTTCCCTGTTGTACCTAAATTTTGCACCTAGTTTAATAAATCCCTCAAAATGGGTATCAAGTCTACGTCTCCCAATTTTATCGCCACCAGGTTTTGGAATATATCCTTTTCCAAATCGGGCTAAAAGGGGACCGACCAACATAATGGAACCGCGTAAACCACGGCCATCTTCTTTGAATTTTGAGGATTGCAGGTACTCTAAATTGATGTCATCTGCCTTAAATGTGTAGGAACCCCTACCCTTTTTTTGGATTTTGACCCCCAAATCTTCCAGAAGGGAAATGAGTTTATTGACATCCAGGATGTCTGGAATATTGTTTATGGTGATTTTTTCTTCGGATAGCAGTACGGCACAAAGAATCTGAAGTGCCTCGTTCTTTGCTCCTTGGGGTGTTATCTCACCATGAAGTTGGTGTCCACCCTCTATTCGAAATGTTCCCATGTATTGCTTTGGAATTTAATACCTTTTTTTTCTGCCGCGTTTTCCTTTTTGTCCATTGTTGCTTCGGTTGGACTTGGACTGTCTGTTCTTCAGGAATTGCCCACTCTCGGTCAAGTTCTCACCATCACCAGCCAAATCAATCTCGCCGTTGCTCAGCTCCTTCAAGTGTCCAAAAATAACCACATCCTCCACCGTGTCCTTGTTCCAGTTCAGGTAGCATTTTTTCATGTGGTTGGCTATGGCATATTCCAAGCCGGAACGCATATCACCTTTTTCCCATTTTACCGCCACATCAATCATCCGTTTGATGTTGTTTCCATAAAATCGGTATTTAGGATGATTCTGTGGATATTCCAATGGCTCGGGACGTTGTTGCAGTACTTCTTGGGAAGTAATGGGAAAGGGAGAGTCCACATCCAATTTAAAATCGGACATAATGAACAATTGATCCCATAATTTATGCTGGAAATCAGGAACATCCCTCAAGTGGGGCTGAAGATTCCCCATAACACTGATAATAGACTGAGCCACTCTATTGCGCTCATCCCTATCCGCAATGGAAACAGCATGGTCCACCATTTTTTGGAAATGACGGCCATATTCAGGAATGATAAGCTGTGAACGTTCTGTATTATATTCTAAGTTCTCTACTGTATTCAAATTAAAATGTTTATGAAATTAAATTAACGGGAAGTCTATCCGATAACGTCTGCAAAATAATAAAATTATGGCAATCTGCGGATTTAAAGGGAAATTACCCCTTCCACAACAGCAACTTCCTTGTATTTTAAGATTACCTCATCCGGATTCTTTAGATGCACTGTTATGGAAAGACTGGTGTAGGTGCCCTTTTTTGATTTTTTGGACTCGATTACTGCGCCAGTATTGTCAAAAATATCATGAATCTGTGCAATACGATCTTCATCTGTTGGAACAATGAATTTATAAAGGTAGTTTGAAGGCCAGTTGGTATTTTCCAACAGTTGCTCTCTAAGCCTCTCATAAAACTCATCCGTATTCTCCTTCGCCATGCCTATTTTTTTACAAATATATGGCTTAACCTGCAATTTTTTTTCTTTGGGGCTATTTCATTACTTTGTAGTGTTAAATTAATGTGTTTGGGAAAGAACAAAGTAGTCATAACAGGGGCTCCGGGAACAGGTAAGACCTCCATCATAACTGGATTGGAGAATAGGGGGTTTCATTGTTTCCATGAAATTATTCGGGACATGACCTCAAAGGCCAAACAGGATGGAAATTCCACTGATTTTGTGTCCAATCCCCTGGTCTTTGTTGATGACGCTATGCAGTTCAATAGGGATTTGCTGCACGGCAGGGCCAAACATTATAAAGAATCGTTGGGCACCAAGGTTCCCATAAGTTTTTTTGACCGTGGTATTCCTGATGTTCTTGCTTATATGGATTTTTTTGGACAAACCTATGGAAAGGAATTTATTGATATTTGTATAGATCATCGGTATGATATCGTGTTCATAGTACCGCCCTGGGAGGAAATTTATGTGTCTGATGGAGAACGTTTTGAAACCTATGAAGAGGCAGAGCGCATACATCATGCATTGATGAACACCTATACCCAATTTGGCTACCACCCCATCTCAGTGCCAAAAGATGCAATCCAAAAACGGATTGACTTTGTTTTGGAAACCCTTAATCAACTTTAGTGCGGAAAGAAACCAAAGCTATTTTAAAGGAATTCTGGGGTCATGATGATTTTAGGGGATCTCAAGAAACCATTATCAATACGGTACTTTCTGGAAAAGATGTTCTGGCCTTGATGCCCACCGGAGGTGGGAAATCCATTTGTTATCAGGTTCCAGCACTTTCCATGGAAGGTCTATGCATTGTAGTTTCTCCATTGGTGGCATTGATTCAGGATCAGGTAAATCAATTAAAGGCTCGGGGGATAAAAGCCATTGCCCTCACCGGTGGAATCCCTTTTACGGAACTCAACGACCTATTGGACAATTGTCTCTATGGAAATTATAAGTTTCTATACCTTTCACCGGAACGATTGCAGCAATCCCTGATTCAAGAGCGTATACAGGAAATGGACGTCAACCTCATTGCCATTGATGAGGCCCACTGTATTTCGCAATGGGGCAATGATTTTAGACCCGCTTATTTGGAGTGCTCCATTTTAAAGGAGCTTATTCCCAACATCCCCATGATTGCCTTAACGGCCACAGCAACGCCCAAAGTTGTGGATGACATCGTTCAAAATCTAAAACTGGAAGATGTTAGCATTTATAAAGATTCGTTTTCCAGATCTAACATTGTATTTAAAGTAAAGCGGACGGAAGACAAGCTCTATCAGCTTAAAAAATACATGGGTAAGATTCCTGGGAGTTCCATTGTTTATGTCCGATCTCGGAAAATGTCAGTTTCCCTTTCAGAATTTTTGAACAAGAACGGTTTTAAAGCTTCTTTTTTCCATGGAGGGATTTCAAAATCTGAAAAAGAGAAAAAACTAAGGGATTGGTTGGCAGGAAAGGTAAACGTAATGGTGGCCACCAATGCCTTTGGAATGGGCGTGGACAAACCTGATGTTCGGTTGGTAATCCACTATCAAATTCCCGATAGTCTGGAAAGCTATTTTCAAGAAGCTGGACGTGCTGGTAGAGACGGAAAACCATCCACCGCTATTACTATCACTACCAAGGAGGATGAGGAACGAGCCAAACAACAATTTTTATCTTCCTTGCCCGATATCGCTTTCATCAAAAAAGTATATTCCAAGCTGAATACCTTTTTTCAGATTTCCTACGGGGAATTGGTATTGGAGCCCATAGCCTTTAAGTTCAATGCGTTTTGTAAACGATATGAGTTCAATCCAAACATGGCTTATAATGCGCTTCGTATTTTGGACCAGAACTCAGTCATTGCCTTATCGGAGAACTTTCAAGAAAAAACCACTTTGCAATTTGTGGCTTCAAAAGCAGGCATTTTTGAGTATTTGGATAAAAACCGCAAAACAGCACCCATCATTCAAACCATATTGCGAACGTATGGGGGCATTACGGAGTATGAGACCAAAATCAACCTTCATCTCCTTTCCAAGAAGACCGGTGAGAATGAAAAATCCCTCAAAAAAATACTGAAGCAACTTAAAAAGGACGGCATTGCCGAGTATAAAAACACAACTAGTGATTTGGAAATCACCTTTTTGGTTCCCCGAGAGGATGACCACACCATAAACCCTTTTGCCAAAAAGGTGCAGGATTTCAATCAGGTGAAGCAAAATAATATGGCGGCCATGCTGGGCTATATTAAAAACAAAAAGGTCTGTAGAAGTGTATACTTGTTGAAATATTTTGGTGAAAACGCTGCTGAAAAATGCGGTACATGCGATATTTGCACCAAGAAAGAAAAGCAGGGCTCTCCCATTAAACTGGAGGAACGGGTGATAGGTCTATTGCGGATTGCCCCGAGTACGTCCAGAAAATTGGAAAAAGCAACAGGAGCAGATGAAAAGACACTTTTAAAAGTCTTGCAACAACTACTTGAGGACGAAGTGGTCCAACTAAATGAAATGAATGAATATACCCTCAGAGAATAATCCATTGCAAATCGTATTTATGGGTACCCCGGATTTTGCGGTGGCGAGCTTAAAGGCCATCGTTGATGCAGGTTTTGATGTTGTAGGGGTCATCACCGCCCCAGACAGACCTGCGGGCAGAGGCAGAAAAGTACAGGAGTCTGCGGTAAAACAATTTGCCGTTCAGCATAACTTAAAGGTATTGCAACCTACCAATCTTAAAGACGAAAGCTTTCTTGAAGAACTCAGAAGCCTTAAGGCTAATTTGCAGGTAGTGGTGGCTTTTCGCATGTTGCCCAAGGCGGTATGGCAGATGCCTGAGTATGGCACCTTTAATTTGCATGCTTCCCTCCTTCCCCAATATCGCGGCGCAGCTCCCATCAATTGGGCCATCATCAATGGAGAAACAGAAACGGGTGTGACCACATTTTTTATTGACGAGAAAATTGATACGGGCAGTATTATTCTTCAAAAGACGGAGAAAATCACCGAAGACGATAATGTGGGTAGTTTGCATGACCGTTTGATGGAACTCGGTGGAGCACTTGTTGTGGAAACCTGTAAACAGATTGCTTCGGGCAAAGTATCCAGTATGCCACAGAAGCATTTTGAAGATTTGAAGTCCGCTCCAAAGATTCATAAAGACACATGCAGAATAGATTGGGATGCTTCACTGGACACCATCCATAATTTCATAAGGGGATTGAGTCCATACCCAACTGCTTGGACCTTTTTAGAAAACCATGGTAAAAAGGAGTCCATCAAAATCTATGCAACCCAGAAAGAACCGATTCGGCACAATGCTAAAATTGGAAAGCTGATTGCTGATAAAAAAACACTCAAGGTTGCAGTTTCGGATGGCTATTTGCATTTGTTGGAAATACAACTGCCCGGGAAACGAAAAATGGAAACTTCAGCGGTTTTAAATGGTCTTGACCTTGATGAAACAGCACACCTTTGCTAACCCCTTGCTATGATTGGGCTGGCTAAAAGTTGTCGTTTTTTTCCGACTTTATCAACAAACGTTTCAAGTTATTAACAAAAACCCCTATTTCCCTAGGTTTTACTTGCGTTAATAGCAAATCCATATAAATTTGTTCAGCATTAAAATTATTTTAACAACAATTAATTTAATTCCATTATGAACAAAACAGAATTAATCGATGCTATGGCAGCTGATGCTGGCATCACTAAGGCAGCAGCCAAAAAGGCATTGGAATCTTTCTTGGGAAATGTAGAGGGATCACTAAAAAAAGGGAACAGAGTTTCTCTAGTAGGTTTTGGTTCTTGGTCAGTTTCCAAAAGAAGCGCCAGAGAAGGTAGAAATCCACAGACTGGACAAACCATCAAAATTGCAGCTAAGAACGTTGTAAAGTTCAAGGCAGGAGCAGAATTGAGCGGTGCAGTAAACTAATCAATTATTTTTATACTATAAGTAAAGCACTTCTCCGCAGAGAAGTGCTTTTTTATTTTAGGACATTTCAATTTTTTTGGAAAAATTGTATATTATACAACGATTTGAAATACTAACTCTATGGAAATGGTGAGCCATAAGCCCCAAAAAGGTAAGTTACTTGTTGCGGAACCTTCGCTTACTGGAGACGTTTCCTTTAACAGGTCTGTGGTTTTACTTGCTGAGCACAACCATGAGGGCTCTGTTGGATTTATCCTCAACAAGCCTTTGGATTACACCATTTGTGACCTTATTTCTGAAATTACCATCCCGTTTAAAGTATTTAATGGAGGGCCCGTGGAACAGGATAATCTCTATTTTATCCACAAGGTTCCCGACCTGATTCATGACAGCATCGAGATTTCAGATGGGATATTTTGGGGAGGCAATTTTGAGAAAACCGTTGAGCTCATCAATAATGGGGTGATCACCGAACAGGATATCCGATTCTTTTTGGGCTACTCGGGTTGGGGCTCGCAACAGTTGGACCAAGAATTACTATCCAAATCATGGGTGGTGGTGAAAAATGAATATGAAAGTGGTATCATTGAGAAATCATCGATAGCCTTTTGGAAAGAAAAAATGGTTGAATTGGGCGGGGATTATTTATTGTGGTCCAATTCCCCTGAAAATCCATCCCTTAATTAACTAGGTCATTCTGGCCTTTGCATTTAATTTTCCCACTAATTTTTTAGCCACTGTATTTGCAAACTGTTTCTTCCGGTATTTGCTTATGGGTTGAATGCCCAAAATACTATTGGTAATAAAAAGTTCATCTGCCTTTTGCAGTTCAAAGGGTGAAATGGATTCTTCCACCATCTGAAATTCTTCGGTTGCCTCAATAACCTCCATTAATTTTTTACGAATAATGCCATTTAAACAACCATCACCCAAAGGAGGGGTTTTTATAGTATCTCCCTTTACTACAAAAAGGTTGCCGTTAATAGCTTCCACCACCTGTTTGTCGGTATTCACGAGAAGACAATTGGCATAACCGTTCTCCTTGGCATAAACGCTGGCTACCACATTTAAAATGGTATTGGTGGTCTTCAGCGTGGACAACAAATCCTTGTTTACATAGTAATCTTTAAAGAGCTCCACCTCATAATCTCCTTCATTGATGATATAAAACGGAGAATCCAAAAGAGTGGTCTCAATAAGGTAGGAAATAGCATTGGTTTCGGGCAAATACAATCCACCTTCATTCCGATAAATGGTCAATCTTACTCGGACAGCCTTATTCTCTAACTCATTTTTGGTAATGGTCTTTTTGATTTCTTCTTCCAAAAATTCCAAGGTGAATTCCATGGGAATCTCCATACGAAGCGTACGCATGGAGGCCATTAACCTAAAATAATGGTCTTCCCAAAAGAAAAGAGTTCCATTTACACAGCGTAACGTCTCAAAAAGCGCATCACCGTATTTTAATCCTCTATTAGCATAGGTCAGTATTTCCTTTTCTTCTGGAAAGAGCGAGCCATTACAATTGATCATAAAAAATCCCGATTTTAATCGGGATCAAAGATACGGTATAGTTGAGAATCCGTTTTAGGTGGAACCCAGGACTTGCTTTAAATCCGAAATTTGGTTCTGCCAAAGCATTTTGGCCTCATCGACCTCATCCTCTTCGGCAAAATCGGTAATGAACAAGGAAACATCCTTGGTAATTTCATCTACAATAATGCGCATTTCAAAAAACGAATCATCCTCATTCTCAATCCAAGTAAACTTTACAAACTCTTCGCTTTTTCGTTTTAGCATTTTGGCCTGCTCCTCGGCTCCATCCCAAATAAATGTAAATATTTCGCTTCGAGAATTTACATTATCGGCATACCATTCAGATAAACCGGATGGGGTGGAAATATATTGGTAAAGCAACTGTGGGGAAGCTTGGATAACAAATTCAATTTCAAATTTAACCTTATCACTCATGTAGCGCGCAATTAATCCTTTTCAACAATAGATATAATTTGGGAAGATAAAAAAATAAATATCAAATAATAAATTAATCCTGAATTTTGATTCAGCAAAAATTAAACTCTATATTTGCACCCGCTAAAACGAATCATGGCGAGGTAGCTCAGGCGGTTACCCGAACGGCACGTTCGGGCAGGGAGCGTCAGATTCTCTTTTTGGCGATTTTTAAAAACAACCCATGATAAGGCGAGGTAGCTCAGCTGGTTAGAGCGTCGGATTCATAACCCGGAGGCCGAGGGTTCAAGTCCCTCTCTCGCTACGGAAATACCCTAACTATCAGACAGTTAGGGTTTTTTTGTGCAACATTTGTGAAACTTTCCTTCTTTTTCTCCCTGCTTTTTTGTATTTTTAACTGTTATGATTGACGGGAATACATTGATTGGAATGGGTTATAAACCCGCTAAATGGTTTGGCTATGTTATTGAACAGGCCAATAATAAAAATTTAAGCGGGGATTCCCTTATTTCATTAATTGAGGAAGTTAAGCCCTCTGCTCCTGTGCATCCGTTTAACGAGCCTGTTAGTTATTATAGAAATATAGAAGCTGATAATAAAGAGGAGCTTGATAATATCAATCAAGTTATTGAGACAATGGATGAGTTAATGAAGACCCCAACATTGATTAACGGCTCAATTATGCCTGATGCTTGTCCTACTGGAGAAAAAGGGCAGATTCCTGTTGGCGGAGTTGCCGTTGCTAAAAACGCAATACATCCATCAATGCACTCGTCTGATATGTGCTGTTCTGTTTTTGCTACAAATTTCGGAAAGATAGAACCTAAGAAAGTTCTTGACGCAGCACATTCAATAACCCATTTTGGCCCAGGAGGAAGGAAAGGTTATAAGGATTTTTCAGGAATTTTAGAGAATAGTTCTTTATATGAACGGATTTTAGATAATTTCTTTACTAAGGACTATATTGAAAAGGCGTGTGCCCATTTAGGCACACAAGGTGATGGAAACCATTTTTTATTTGTTGGGGTTTCTGAAACTACTGGAGATACATACATGGTAACGCATCACGGCTCTAGGGGATTTGGTGCAAGTGTATATAAAAAAGGTATGTCAATTGCTGAACGATACAGAAAAGAATTATCGCCAAGAACCTTAAAAAGAAATGCTTGGATTCCATTTACTGAAACAGAAGGTAAGCTATATTGGGATGCCGTTCAAATAATCAGGGATTGGACAAAGTTGAACCATTCGGTTATACACAACAAAACCCTTGACAAAGTAAAACACCAAACAAAAGAAACTTTTTGGAACGAACATAATTCAGTTTTTAAGGATGGTGAACATTTTTATCACGCCAAGGGAGCAACTCCATTGGATGACAAGTTTGTTCCTGATTCATATAATGGATTGAGATTGATTCCATTGAATATGAGCCAACCAGTCTTAGTGGTAAAAGGAAATTCCACTGATACTAACTTAGGTTTCGCCCCTCATGGCGCGGGAAGAAATATTAGTAGGAAAGCCCACAAGGAAAAGAAATCAGGGCAAACTATAGAAAGTATTTTTAAAGAGGAAACCCAAGGATTGGATGTAAGGTTTTTTAGTGGCAACATTGATATTACAGAACTTCCTTCAGCTTATAAGAATGCTGAAAATGTACAAGAGCAAATGAATAAGTTTGGGTTGGGAGAGGTTGTGGATAGAATAATGCCCTACGGGTGCATAATGGCAGGAGACTGGAAAAAAGATGTTATTTGGAAATAACTTTTAACTCCCCATCACAGGGATAACAACATGGAAAAGGAAGAACAAAAACAATTATTGATAGAGATCATGCAGGAAGACGAAAGGGACGGACTGTATGGTTGTTCCCACATAAAAAGATTTGGGGAAAGCTGTCCCTTGTACAATGGTTGCAGATACCCTGATTGCAATTAAATGGAAAAACAATAGGTATTATGGAAATTATTTACACATTCATACTTATTTTTGGTGCTTTTTTAGGATGTGTTGGTATCCATAAATTGAACAACATAATTTTGATTAAATATAATTCACCGGAAACAGCAACCATTGCGTCTGCTTTTTTATCCATATTGCTTGGGGTGTTGTTATTTTTTTTAACAATTTAAAGGCACCTATATACAATATGGGACAAACTAAATGTTAGATGATGGAAAATGAAAGGAGATTTTTAGGGGAAAGGGTGACTTTTTGGTTTGTAATGGCTCATGCCGCTTTGATTATGGCGATATGGTTTCTTTTTTGGGGTCTTGGATTGAAGAAGAAATTAGAGAATCTAAGCGAGATAAAACAGAATCATATTCAGCACTCAGCAGATCAAGCTGAGTCCTTAGAGAGATTACATCATTTTTCAAAGAATTGAACTCTTTCAGGGATGGGGTAGCGAAAAAGGTTTGGTAGGCACCAAATAGTCCAAAAAGAACAAAAAAAGTAAGATATGATATTTGATATGGTGTGAACCTTCTATTTTTTGTCCTCAGATATTGTTTGAAGGATTTATATCTCTCACCTTCAGCAGAAAGCAATATGTCTTGGTTTGTAATATTGAAGAGTTTGTATTTATCCCTTAATTCCGTTCGTGCTGAATCAATTTCCGTCAAACTATAACCTTCCACTTTTGTACGTAGTTCAGTATAATGCATTTTTCCATGTTTTCTTACGGCTTCAAATACAGCGGATAACAATTCGGTGTGATTGGACATAACAAATGAATGTCCTCGAATTTATTGATTTTTTATACAGGTTAGGAGGTATTTTATACAATACCGAAAGGTATGTTTAAAAAACAGTGTCATTTATCTATCAACTCCCATTTCTACTGAACCCAACTAAAATAATGGCTTGCCCAAGATTTCAACAGCACGTGTTAAAAACTTTGTCCTCGTTTTGACAAAACACCCTTTAAGATTTAACAAATTTTTCTAAATTTTGTATCAGGGTCTAGCTTGGTACGGCAAATTTCAAGCTTAACATTAAACACTTTAGATATGAAGTGTTCTTTATAAAATGCAAATGGGCACGTTGGAGCGTACCCATTTGTAAGGGATGCGGAAAGTCCGTATCCGACATTGTCCAATTTAAAAAACCCGTTTTAGTTATGCGTAAGTCGACCAGGACATCTACGAAAACTGTACGTGTTAGGGTAAGAACCTCAAGAGGCACTAAAAGTGCCCCAGTGAAGGTTAAAACCCAAACCACAACCTACACTTGGTAGGTGCAGTTCTCTAAGCAATTGAACAATAGTATTTTGCTTAGACCATTGCCCCTGTTGTATGGGGGCGCTCATTAAGTTTGGTGGACTGTGTAAGAAGCAATGCTCAATTTGTGTTTGAAGCAACTTCCATAAGCAGTCTACCTTTTTTAAGAGGGGGCGAAGGCAGTCTCATTAGCTGTTCCTAGCTGAGGCTTAGCATGTTTCAACCCTCTTTATTTAAACCCGGTGTGTCAGCACTGGGTTTTTTTGTTTCCAAAACCAACGTGTAAAATGACACGAAGGGTGTAAAAATAAAGAACGCACAACAATATATCCAAATTGTTGTGTCACAAAGTTACAACAAAATAATATTAAATATCAAGATATATGATAATAATTATTAAATATCTTGATAATTTGTAATTTTGTTGGTTTAACCACCAAATGAACAAACAAGTACGAAACCTGTATGTGGCTATAAATGACAATAAAGTGGTACACGCTTCGACATCGCTATCAGAGTTCGTGCGAACCATGAGCCAACTTGTCACTCAGGTTAAAAGCTATCCGTACTATCAAAAGAAATTTAAAGATGAGAAGGTCATTGAGCATATTGACCATTTAAAGAAAAGCTACTATTTCCAAAAGGTAAAGTAGTTAATGATGTGGTACTTTGTAGATTGAGTACTGGTTGATATGTATTGGATTTTCATCTTTCCTTACCAACGTCCAATAACTGGGAAATTCCTTCCCGACCATAAACTCAACAACCTTTTTAAGGTTCCCGAACGTACCTAAAGGTACACCATCCTCAATGAGAACATAGTATTTTTTGTCCTTTTGCTGTTCCTTGTATGTAGCCATAGGTCAAAAATACAA
Organism: Allomuricauda sp. CAU 1633; assembly: GCF_017313225.1. Taxonomy (GTDB): domain Bacteria; phylum Bacteroidota; class Bacteroidia; order Flavobacteriales; family Flavobacteriaceae; genus Flagellimonas. The sequence goes on from NZ_JAFLNE010000004.1 coordinate 448,454, forward strand.
AATAATTCGATAATATTTGTATATATCAATATATTCGAGTATATTTGTATATATAATTAAAACAGATGGATTTCAAGTCACTCATTCAGCTTTTAGATTACTTCAAGGACGAACAAACTTGCATAGAATATTATGAGCGTTTGCGTTGGGGCAATGAGCCTGCCTGTCCGCATTGTGGCTGTACCAATCCATATAAGACAAACAGGGGTTGGAAATGTCGTGACAAGGAATGCCACAAGAAGTTTACCGTTAAAGTTGGAACCATCTTTGAGAACAGTAAAATATCCTTCCGTATTTGGTTCGCTGCCATCTATTTGGCCACCACTAGTAAGAAAGGTATAAGCAGCGTACAATTGGCAACACAATTGAACATAACCCAGAAGACTGCGTGGTTCGTTCTTCATAGAATCCGTGAAATGCTAAAGAGCAAATCCCCTGATATGTTGGGAGAGGGCAAAATGGTAGAGGCTGACGAAGCCTATATCGGTGGCAAGGAACAGAATAAGCACCACAACAAAAGACGCTCTGACAAGGACTTGAATTTTACAAACGAGGGTAAGCCGTATAAATCCAAAAAAGTGATCGTAGGGCTTATCGAGCGCAACGGTAAAGTTATTTTGAAGTATGTGCCTAGAGCAGATGCCAAGAATATGGTATCATTCATCAAAAAGCACGTTCCCGAAGGTTCAACTGTTTATAGCGACCAATCATCAGTGTACAAGAAATTACATAAGACCTATACGCATGGGAGCGTTAACCATGCCCTTAATGTATATGTCGATGGTGATGTACACACGAACACAATCGAGAACTTTTGGAGCATCCTAAAGCGTGGTATCTATGGTATCTACCATCAAGTAAGTGATAAGCACGTAAGCCGTTACCTTGATGAATTTGCCGCTAGGTTCAATACTAGGGAACTTACGCCGCAGGAAAGGTTTGACGGGTTCTTGGAAGATGCGGAAAGAGTTCTTTCATATAAAAGACTTACTTTATAACAACAAAGACAAAAGCCCCTTTATTGGGGCTTTTGATTCAATGTTTTGGGTGCTACGCAATTATGAAGTATAAGGGTCTACTTGTTTGCGTTTTAACACCCTAAGTAAGGGAAACGGCACTTCCCTACCAATGTTTTGTCAGGAACTAAAACGACAAGAACACACCAAAAATAAACATAGGGAGCAACAATAAAAAACAATTGATAAACAAAATATCAAAGAGTTATCAATAATATTTGTGAAGATCGTAAATTAGACGTATGGAAGAAAAGAAGAAAGATAACGATAGGAAAGAAACAAATAAAGAGAAAAAGTACGAAAAGAAGCTGAAGATCAACGGAACGTTGGAAGATGTACTGAAGGTATCCGTTGATAAGAAGAAGGGCGATAACTGACCAATGTTAGCTTGAATTGGAGAAGTGTCGCAACGCTCATTAAAATGCGGTAGTCCCTTCGTAGGGTACGTAGGTTACCCCGTTGCTCTGGTTGCCTGAATCAGTGGGCATCTAACCACAAAGGGAGGTTCCGCCAAAAAAAATTACTTCACGGTAAAACACAGGAAAATCATTTTATCCTGTCCCATATTGTATATAGGTGCCAATTTAAAACCACTCCCTGAACTTTTTAACACCTGATTTTATCCTACCAAAGAACATAACCAATAAAACACACAGAACTATAAACGCAATCCCCCAAACACTCCATTTGATGTCATTGCTCACTTCATCCGCTCCCTCAGTCTCTACATTCACTCTCTTTTCTTCTTTTGAGCTATTAGTTTCGCCTTTGTCGCTCATTTTTATTGTGGTATTAGTATTTTGCATTTTTTGCAAAGTGTCCTTTTTCCTTGAAACCTCCACAACTGCATTATCAATCTCCATATCGTTTATCTTGATGGGTCTTTTTGGGTCTACCGGTGTAAACCTATAGGTTGACAGATCAGACGAAAAGTAAACGTTTGAGTTTACATCCTTCCGCTCAAAAACGCTCAAGTCCTTTTTCTCCCTGGATTCCTCTTTATGTACCTCCAATGACTTCTTCTTTGAGCCGCAGCCCACTATCGCCAATAACAGCGATAACACAAAAAATCGTTTAAATACCCTATACACTTCCATTGAACACATTTGGTTTGCCTTTTCCATTGTCCCATACGACCTCATATCCCGCATTGGTGTCGAATCCCAATGTCTCCGAGTAATAGTTTCCCGTGAAGAACGGTGGCAAATGGCTTCTCCTATGGTCAATCGCATCGTCCTTCAGCGTCTTGAAGTTCTTCCTTTGGTTGGTCGTCAGTTTTTGGATTATACTGTGCAGATGCCCCTCGCTGATATAGTTGAACATTCCCTTTTTTCCGTACTTCCAAAGTATCTGCTCCGTTGGCCTTTTGCTTATCCCGAAATGCCCGTGGAGATTGATGTGGTTTATGCCCTCGATCTCGTGCGTTATTATCATGGGATGGAACTCCACATCATAGCCTTTTAATTGAAGTCCCCAAGCGATGAGTTCGGCCGCACCGCCCTTTACATCCTCATCGTTATTTTTACTTGTCCTGTCATGGTTTCCGGCCACTATCTTTATACTTCCCAAATTGAATGTCTGTGAAAGAACCTTATCGAGCATCTCACAGCACAGTTTAACGGAGTTTGCGCCTATCTGTGACGGGTCCATGCTCATCCAGCTGTTTATGTGGTTCAGGCCGCTAAAGGACTCTATCAAATCCCCACCTATATGTACATGAACCTTTTCAAAGAGCATCGTATTGACATAATCCACACTTTCCATCAGTCCGTTATAGAGAATGTCGGAATCAAAGTCCTGTGTCAATACCAAGTTTCTGATGTACGCCCCAAAATGAAGGTCGGCCCATTTTAACGCGGCTTCACCTTTTTTAAAGGAACTTTCCCTATATTCATAGGTCTTGGTAAATTCACCTTTAAGGGCTTCCCTTACCGTTTCCAAGTCCGTTTCAAGGCCGTACATCGGGTTCTTGAAGCGGAGGGACGATTTCTTGCTCTTCAGCCATCCATCGGGGATATGGTTGAGTCCAATCCCGTGCTCCTTCCCTGCGTTGCGTATCCCTTGTATAAGGTCGTATTCCTCTTCGGAAAGCATTATACGGGGTGTTTTATTTGCACCCGACATTTATTCCGTTGTCAAGGATTTCCATTAAGTGCCTTATCTCAGACCTCTCGAACCTTCCGATTATCTCACCTTTATAGGTTCTGATATCAAGGTCGTAATAGTCCTCTTTATTGGGGACTGGTGTAACTTTTGCCTTAAACTGCATAACGGTTCTCTGTCATTATCTCATCAATGGCTGTTTGTATTGCCATAGCCCCTTGTTCATCGCCCTCTTGGTAGGACTGCCATTTTATGTCCTCCAGTTCGTCTATCATAGGTCGATTATCGTAAGCTCAAATTCATCGAACGCAAAATCCAACAAAAGCCTCATGGTATACTTACTGCTGGTGACATCCATATACCCATCGTTGTTTATATCGTAATAGTCCTGTCCCACGAGAATACAGCCCCTTGTCTGTGTGTAATAGTTTCCCGCATGTATGAGGATAAGGCTGCGTCCGTCAACATCCGTGACGTGGTAATGTTGGCCGTACTTATCGCTTGTGCGTTTCTTACAAGTATATTTTCCCGAAGGAATCCTACTTACGTTCCGTTCGTTCCCTTCATCGGGCAGTTCAAGTGCCTTACAGGAAAAATCAAGCCCGTCACCATCGAACAGGAAAAGGTTGGACAATGTTTGCCTATCCTCGTGCGTATGCCGTATAAGAATGCCTTTTACCATATCATTTCTTTTTCCTTTCCTTGTTCCACTTCCAAATGATATAGAGCGTGGAAAGCGTTACGGGAATCCATCTTGCGGAATTGAAAAGTATGTCCCCGTTGTCAATCATGAACGATAACAGCGTGCCCAATAATCCAATCAATGCAATTCCCAACTTTTCCATTATTCCTCGTCCTTTAAGCCTTTCTTGGCCTTGATTATCTTCACTATTACATAAGGGGCGAACATCAATAGAAAACAGGCGACAAAGGCAAAGACCTCGACACTTGTATTTTCTGAAAGTGTGTCAGTAGCATACCTAAAGACCTGTATCCCCAAACCTACCGTACCTATCACTATCGCAACCTTTTCCCTAAAGGAGTAATCCCCCCATTGTTCTTTTATCTTCGTCATATCACTCTTTTTTATTGGTGTTCAGGTAGTGCATCACCGCAACCACCATTATAATCGTCTCGCCCCATCCAACACTCATGTGCCTAATCCAGAGCGCACATATAAAGTTGAAGACCGCAAGGTTCATCATTATCGAAAAGAACCATTTTCCAGCCCCTTTATAATACCTTATCACCTCGAAATATATCCCCGCCACCGCCAGTCCAGTAAAAAGTAAATGGAGGTTCGTTATCCATATCCCCACCCAATTGTCGAACATTTCAGTATAGGTGACGGGTGTCGCCAATACCAATCCAAAACATATTGCCGTGAACCTATTTAGATGTTCCAACCTTATATTCAGACCAATCTTATAGAAAACATCATATCTCCGTGGATGCTGCAACGCCCTTTCCCAAAACATGAACACCACGGGCAGCAATGTTATGACAAGTAAAAAACCAAGTGCAGTAAGTGCGTACTGCGACCAACTGCCCGCATAGTCCAGTGTTGCCATTGCCACTCCAAAGCAGATGGCGCAAAGCGCAAATACAACCGTTCTAAGCCTTGTCCCGTACATTACAAAGTTTCCTTTATCGTTGCAGTATCGGATGCCGTTCCTATCGTATAGGCATCGGTCATTGTCTGCAATGTTATTATCACCGTTTCATCTCCCTCAGAGGAAGGGTTCGTCCATTCATCGTTCCTTGGTACTACCGTTATCTCAAAGGTGCTCGCCCCTGCGGGTATCACAAAACCGCTCGGTAATCCGTGGTAATCGTCCCTGTTATCGGCAGTTCCGGAATAAGCCACCCTGAACGGAAGTGCATAGTCAACCTCGCTCGAAGTCCTTGTCACCGTGAACACAATATCGTTCTGGGTATCTTCCGCACCTATCGCTGTGGTCGCTTCTATACTGAGTGTAGTACTTGGTGGGGATGAGTCCATGTCCAATGATAACGTTACGTTCACATTGTTGCCCGAATCATAGGAGTCCTTATAGCTTATCGTGTTTGAGGTATAGTCCGTGATCCCCTTTATATTCCCCGTCACGTTCTTGAAAACATCGCCGCCTCCAAGGTCGCCAACATCAATTATATCATCATCCACATTGTTGTAGATGGTAAGGTTATCGAAGAAAAACCCCCCAAGGGTATTCTCATCGCTACAGGGCGCGCCTATCCTCCTGAACCTTATAGAGGCGGTGGTGGCCGTTGAGTTGGTATCGTACAGTACAACGTCCTCATAGGTGAACGAAGGCCCATCAGCTTCCATTATAGAGTAGATTCCAGGATAGGTTGAACCATCAATGAACACCCTTGTAAAATCCACCGTTCCCGTCATGTCGGAAGCACAGGTGAACCGTATCTCCCCTGTTCCCGTTGTCCAAGGGTTCTGGTGGTTCAGGCTCGCGTAACAGTCCTCTATGGTTATATCAAGTGCGTTCCCGTCACCGTCATAGTTGCCCCAAGCAAAATCAAGAAAGGCCGCATCATTGTCAATCATATCGATGTTCTTTACCAAGATATTATCGAATGTGCTGCTTGTCGGGTTTGGCTCAAAATCAAGACCGTCCCAAGGGCCGTTTGCTGCAGCCCCCACTCCGTTGGGCTGGGTTCCCTGCAATGAACATCCATTGACCTCCCCGTTTGCCCCACTTATGATACTGAGTGCCTGACGTGAGTTGTTGTCGGATACCAAATCCATCAACTTAAAGTTCGTCCATTCGTTCACATAGATACCATCACCCCCGGAATCTTCCAAGGTAAGCCCCCAAAGTTCCACATCGTTTCCATTATCGGCTATGAAAACGTGTGCGTGCTCGCCAGAGGTAAAATCCGTCTTTTCCATGTGGAGTGTCGCGCCGTAGCCATAAAACCGTAAATTATCGGCATCATCGAACCTGAAAAGGTCATCGGGGGAACCAGCTCCCCATTCCCCGTCCCCCTGTTGTAGGGTAAGGCCACTGTCAAACTGAAAATATAGGTCTGATACGTCAGAGACGTTTATAGGACTATCTATCTCCCAAGTTGAGCCGTTATCGGTGTCAAATTTCAGAACGACTGGTGTTCCGGGCGAATCATTGGCCGCTATCGCTGAATTTATCGCAGATGTCATGTCCCCTGCGCTCCATCCATAGGTCGCCGCAACATCGACTATGGTAAGCCCTGTGTAATCGGGTATCGCGGTTCTTGCCGCTCCCGGTGTCGGGCCTGATGGCGGAACGGTATAGGAAATCGATGAACTTGACACCCTTCCACTGCTTCCATAGACCTGTAACCTCTCCCCTGAACTTGTATAGAACTGGGAGAAACAGATAAATGGAACAAAGAAAAGTAAATACCTCATTTTTCAGTTTTTTGTAACGGTTATCGCGTCAATGAAAATATCAAAGCCGGAAACAGCCGTTGAAGGTGCCCTGAAATCCACAACAGGGTCGTCTTGGTCTGCCGTTCCCGTTACCGAGAAATCCACCCATGTATTGTCCGTGAAACCTGAATCGTTGACAGCGGAGTCCCATCCGTTTGCGGTTTCCAATCTTACCGTCCAGTTGCCCTGGTTCTCATATATCCTTCCCGATATGGTCACGTTGTCCCCGTTGTCCACATTTACCAATGTCAACGAGGCCACATCCAATGAAGCGGTTGCGTTACAGTCTATGTTAAGGGAGTACGTCCCATTGTCTGCCTGACCTGTTGAGCTTGTGATGTCTATGGTGGGGTCGCTACTCCAATTTGCCCCTACAGAATCAGTTTCATTGTTAGGGTCCGCAGCATCCTGCTCATTGTACACATAACTGGAAGCGCTTGCCTGTTGCTGGCTCGCCAATAAAAGGTCTGGAACCTGTGCATGGGAAAAAGCACATAACAAAAATGTTATATAGACAATGTTTCTCATTCCAAAGATGTATAGAAATAATAGACCGTATCGGCTATCACCTTTAATGTGAGCACTTGAAGCGTGTTTGCTTGGAATCCAGTTGTACCGGGTATCTCCGTAACGCCTGTGTCACTTGAAAAAGGCGCGGGTTCACTTGCAATATCTATCACAAGTTCGACCGTTGCCCCGTTCCTCACATCCGACCCCAATGTCCAAGTGGCGGTGTCAGTTGTCGAATCGTCCTTTTGGAGGTTGCTGTTAAGGGGTATTGTTGTCCCTGAAAAGGTTGGCGTTACATCACAGGTGGTGCAGAAAAAAACATCCCTGTCCTCTATGGTCGCCCCTGCCAAATCCGTATCGTCCCCAAGTCCGAACCTTGGGACAAGCCCGCTATCAGGGTGTATGGTGACCTTGACTGCCAATGAATCCCCGATTTCCTGACCCATTGCCTCTACAGTAGTTCCCGTGTAGTGTGCCCCTGAATCGGTTATGTTGACCTCGCTTGCAGTTTGGTCGTCCGTTCCGCCCGTTGCCAATGCATCCACCGCATCCGCTATCTCCTGTAGGGTGTCGTCATCGGTCGTGAGGTTTCCAACAAATCCGCTTGCATCTATGGTCTGTAACTGTGTGAGTGTCGCAAAATTGACATTTGAAGGGGTCGATGACTGTCTCCAAACAAAAAGGTCGGCCGCAGCGGGGGCTGACGTGGAAAGCGAAGCCTCTGAATAAAGAGATTGAAAAGCACTTGCCATTGTGTAGTTAAATGCTGCCCCTCCCGATGCCCATCCCAAAAGTCCATGCGTCCCATTGGCAATGTCAGCGACCGCAATACTAGCATTGGTTATCTCCGCACTCCCTATATTGGATATGGTGTTGTTGGCGGCATTCAATGTCTTGTTGGTCAATGTCTGTGAGCCTGTGAGCGTTGCTAAATTTGTTGCCCCTGTCACATTGTTACTGTCATCAATCGTGATCCCCGATGCCTGAACGCCTTTACTTGTCCCATCGGCCCTTATGAGCACATTGTCCGTTCCGAAGTTGGATGCCGCTGAAACATCACCGGAGCCGCCGCCTGTACTTGGCCCTGTGTATTGATAAGTCCAAACATTTGTTCCAGATACTGTCAATATACCAGTTGAGTTTGCTGGGGCGTTATATGCTACTCCATCGCCTAGATTTGCGCCATCAGGCCCTATTATGCTCACTCCTGAAACAGGGTCAAATGTAAGCGGGTCATCATCATTATTTATAACGGTAAATCTTGTGCCGTTTGGAAAAGCCTCATTTGAAAATGTATCTATTGTAAATGTTGATGCAGTTCCAGTATTTGATTTTATAAGAACATATTCTTTTAATGCATTCCCCTCTTCATAAATACTGTAATTCAATGTAATGGTGGCTCCGTCCAATATGTTGACAACGGCATTTTCCGCTGTTCCGCTCCCTGAATTTGCATCGACATACGCCTTCACGCTCTGTTGTGTGGGGACTTTTGTATCATCGTCCGAGGTCATGTCGTCCTCGTCTATTATATCGGAAGTGGGGATGTACGTCCCAAGATCGCTTATCTGGCTCTTCGTTATGGAAATCGCCGCCTCGTGCTGTGTAACATTGGTTTCCTGTACCCTTCCGTCCGCCAATACCCCAGAAGTGAGTTCGGATGCGTCGGTCGTTGCGCTTCCTCCCCCTGCTTCCCGCCATTCACCGTTCAGGTATACCCACTTTGAATTAGTGGTTGAGTTCGAGATTGTCTGTCCCTCAATAGGACTGGCTATGGCATTCATTTCCGTTGTGGTCATCGGCACATCGACATGCCCGTCCTCGAAATACTGTGCATTGGAAATAAATCCAACCAACAAGACCGCTATTAAAAATATCCTTTTCATTATATCACCCTGTATTTAAAGGTTATGTGCCCATCTGCCGTAGGGGGTGCGGTGGTGACCACCCCAAAGAACCATTTCCCTGAGTTGATGCCCGCTTTCTCACCGAACACGGAATCCCCTACCTTGATGTTGGGGTCGTTCACGTCTATCGCCACCCCGTTGGGGAAAACGTTCTCTATCACCTGTCTTTTTTGTGTGCCGGAAAGTGCAGTAATTGCCACCGTGCCCGACATTATTTGCTGAATCAATGATTGATTGTTCAGTATTATCGCCTTTTCTTCTGGGGTCGCTGCCAATTTTATCTTTTTTAAGTTTGTAATGGGGCTATGCCTTTCTTAACCCTTTCTAAATTCTTCTGGTATATGGCCACAGCCTCTGCTTTTGTCTTAAAAATGCCTAAATAGAAGTCTTTGCCATTAAATGAAATCGTGGACTGGTATTTTCCTGAAGAATGTTTTTGCCCACCAACAGAACCTTTTTTCTTCCTGTAATATCTTGCTACATTCTCTATAGCGGTCACATATCTCAGGTTAATTAGCCTATTGTCTTTTTTATTATTGTTTATATGGTCTACAACAATGAATTTACCTTTTGGTCTATCTAAAAATTCATTGGCGACAATTACATGTCCGTTTACTGTTTTAGGAATTTCATGACCATAAAGGATATAACTGTCATACCCTTTTCTATCTCGGGGCTTTAATATCACCTCTTTTCTGAATTTTATTGACTTCAACCTGCCCATGTTGGAAACTTGATAATCTCCTTCAAAACCAGTTATATTCCTCCAAATCTCCATATCTTCAAAATTAATTTATTTGGACTTAGACTAATTCCAAATTAGTTTTTAAACAGTTTTATTTCATATCTTTACAAGTCATTGACCTGTTATGATAGAACTCGTCCTTATTTTTCTTTTTATCCTCTCTGGAGGTGTTCTTGGTTACTTCCTTTTTACCTATGTTTTTGATCTGTTCACAAAACAGGAAGATGATTTTTACCGACCTTCCAAATACATCGATAACTCGGTTCACCACCACTACCACGACAACCGAACCTTATTCATCGACGGAGATAAAATCCTCAGAGACCGTAATGAATCCGCCTCCGATATTGACCCTTAACTTGTCGTCATAGGTTGGCGGTGCCCCTGGTTTTCCGGTTCCTCCGCCCCCAACAACTCCCGTACTGCTATTGAGTGCAAGTGAGTCAGGTTGAACCGCTGCATTGTTTCCGCCGTACGCATAATCACAGGTAAATGAGTACATATTGGATTCCCCCAATATCTCAGGCTCGACATCCTGTTTCTTTATCAAGTTTTCCCCGTTCACCTTGAAACCGTCCGTTTTACTGGCTATCAGGATTTGGTGAATTTCCCTTGCGCTGAGCTTTTGGAGTTCCAACCTATAGTGCTGATACAGTTCTTGGTCAAGTGAATAGGCCCTTGAATCTCCCTCCGATATTTCTGATGAATTGGGGAAAATCGGCCTGAATTTTCCCTTTATCCTTTTTTTGAACTTTACCCCTGAGAAAAAGACTATATCGCTTTGGTTCTTGGTGCTGCTCCATTCAATCAATAGGTCGTCCTTTTCAACTTCTTTAGCCTCAAGCAATTCACTTATCCATTTGTTCCCGTCGATTTCAGAAAAGGAAAACCCTTTTTCAATGGTCACCCTGCCCCTGACCATATTGTCAAATGGCACGTACACCTCGAACACATTGTAATCCTGTATGTTCCAGACCACTTGTACAAGTCCGCTGGTCGAGGATGCCGTATAGACGTCAATTACAAAATACCCCCGTTGTAATGTGGAATCATAGCCCAATTCAACAATCTCGTTCACTCCAAGTCCGTCTATTGTCACCAATTGGCCCTCCACTGCCCACGAAGGCAGGAACTGTGTATAATCGGATGCTCCTATGACCGTTGTTGTATCGGGTTCGTATTCGTTGCCACCGTCAAAATACACCGCTGTCCGACCGTCAAGCGGGAAAAGCTCGCAATCGACCTTCTCCTTGCTCCCTAGGTTTTCCTGTACCAATACTATGGAGAGGTCTTGTTTCGTTCCATTGGATTTATGTAGCGTTGCCACATGGTACGGATAACTTGACTTAAATTGAATCGGCTCAAAATCTGTTGGGTCGAAATATTGTACCACCCTATAATTGATGTCCGAAAGCTCACTTAATGATAGGGTGTTGTTGTAGTTGGGTCTTATATCTTTATCAAATGCAACGCACTCGGACATGATGATTGAGTTGCCCTTTGGAACATCAAAATATCTAGGGTTCTGCTCTTCGGTGGCATCCTGATAAGAAGTGACCTGTATGGTCTTGGTTACCTCACAATCATATTTGTCCTTGATGAACAGCTCGTAAAATCCGGGCAACACCCCTGCAAAGACATTGCTCGACTGGTAATTGCCCCCCGTCAATGTTCCCTGAACATCCAATGAGTATTCTATGGGCTCAGTGTTGGACACGGGATTTACCGACTCTATCAGGACATCCGATGAACCTATTCCCTGTGTTATCCTCTGCTTGAACTCTCCGGGCTTCAGTTTTCTGGGGACAATGACAGTCTTTGAGGTAACCAATCCATTCGAGTCAGTTACACTGAAAGACACCTGTCCCGATTCCCTTGTAACATCGACAAGCTCTTCAGTGCCGTCCCAAGCGGCATCTATTACCGTAGTCCCCTGTTTTAAAATATATGGAGATGTCCCTTCGGTCGCCGTCAATGAGTGCTCCACATTGGTACAGTCACCGTTCCCTGTAAGGTTTGCTGTTATAATAGGATTCAATACCGTTGTTGTGTTGTCAATGGTGAACCCATTCACTATCAGAACATTCCCTGAGTATGAACTTCCGGCCGAAAAGGTCCCTGTCTTTGCGGTTATGGTCACTTCGTTCCCGTCCACAGTTGCCCCAAGGTTCTTGACCCCTCCGACATCCTTATAGTCCCTGTTGAAGGACAGTCGATAATTGTTCGCCTGATCTTCGTCCTCCTCACTCATCCCGTCCACCCAAGCGACCTCTAAAAACCTTTTGTAAACCGAGATGCTGTCAAGGGTCAATGTCAATGGGATGTCCATGTTCCCATCATTGTGGATAATGGTCACACTGCCCCTGGTCAGTGGGCTGAAATCAAGTGCCTGTGTCTGGAATGTAAGTTTTATAGTGCTCATAGGAATGCCTCTACCAGTTTATGTTTTCCTTCTTTATTGGTATCGACCATGACCAATCTCATATATTCGATGCCAAGTCCCGTATCCACAGCAACCACCCCGAACCAATTGGGGATACCGCCCGTTTCACCCAATATCCTTTCTTCAAGCTCTTCGTCCACTTCAAGGTTAAAATCAACACTTACCGGACGTATCTTTGGAAGGTCGAGCCTTGAATGTGGTATGGGCGCGTCCTCCCTTAACAAGAGTTCGCCTGATTTTTTACTTTCAAATGAACTGTTGCAGTTGCTCGAATCAAAGTAGACGCTCTCTTGGCTGTGGTGGTAGAGCCCCACATTTATCTCGGATGAGTGGTTGAGAAAGAACCTTGCAGGGGTAAATTCAAGATTGAAGGCCGTATCGACCCTGTAGACGTTCTTTGGTGCGGACTCAAAAACATCTTGCCAAAGTTTTAAATAATACCCTGTTCCAACTTTTTTGCAGTCCAGCACCATTAGATCACTGTCATATTGTGTGTCAACATCCGGGAAATCGGAGTATGGTTTTCTCCTTGCAAGTTCAATATCTACATCCCCTAACCTATAAGGGCTTAATCTTTTGTATTCCGCCTCACTTTTATTGTTCACTGTTGACCAGCTGGCCCTTCCGGAAATTGACTGTAATCCGGCCACCTCTTCATACTTGCTGCCTCCCTTGTCACTTCCCAATATGATTGTTCGATAAAAATTGTCCTTCAACGCTTTACGTTTGACCTTTGATGAGGGCTGGATATAGGTGGTGGTCTTTTTACCATATTCATCCTCCTTTATGTCGGCGTACTTTATGCCAACGAAATTCTGTTGGGTATAGGTCAGAAGTTCCACCCGCATAACCTCCTTGTTGCCCTCTTTTTCCACCCACCATGCAATCGGTCTTATAGCGTACAGGTGCTCAAGAAAATCCTTCAATGATGTGATGAACTGTATCTTCCGCTCCTCATCAGTCCCCTCTTGGATGACATCAGGGAACCCCCTTGCCCAAAAACCGCTTGTGACGATATGTGACTCCCAAACTCCCCCTTCTTCCATTGTTGACGACCTAAAGGCATCAGTGGACCCGGTTAGCCTCGCGACCAATCTTTTGCCCAATGTTTTATAGGTCAGTCCGTTCAGACTTGTTGCTGGGTAAGTGGAATCCTCCCTTACCTCCAATTGAGTGTTTGAGTATTCATATTTTATACCGTCGGTCGTGTCGCTGAAGACCCCGAAAAGGATAAAATCCCCCTGTGATATGTTTAGTATGTAATCATTAAAGTCGTATTCCGCAGTATTACCAAGTGTCGCTGTACTGATGGTGTCAAGGTTTATCACCTCGCTCTTTGAGAATCCGCCCTCCGGTTTTTCTGTGTACCTGATAATATCTAGTGTCAATGTCCCTGAATGCGGCGTGCCAACTATTTCAAGCTGTATCCTTCCGTTAAGTGTAAGTACGGTGTTAAAATCAGCATTCCTGTACCAAAACCCACTGAAAACGTCAACCCCGACGTTCTGCGCCCATGTATCGCTTGCTATCCCCCACCTGACCTCAAATGCACTGTAAATGTCATCTGCGTCCGAGTTTACATCGATATTAAAGGGGACCGCTTTGGCTTCAGTGGTGTCGCCACCAGAAACAGGGTGGTTGACCCTTGTCCCGTCAGGAACGCTCATTTCGGTTATCCTGAGAATGTCCCTTCCGTCCACCGGAACGCTCACCCTCTGTAGTTCGCCAATATCCCCTCCGTTAACGGACTTATTGTAGATAAGGTCGATTTCGTCCGATTTCTTGGAGTCCAGAACCTTGTACATCCCACCTTGGGTCGCCTTTGTCTTTGCCGTACTGTCGTCATAGTCAAGTTCGCCCATGTCAAGGAATGTTTCTGAAATCGTCCTCCACCTTTCATCCAATCTATATTTTGATTTTATCCTCCTTCTAAGGAAAATGTCCTCTGCCACACCTTTTGATGCCAATTGTTTGATAAGGTTCTCCCTTCCAAGACCATAAAATTCAAGGTCATTTGATTTGGTCTTTAAAACCCCCTTGGAATCCTTGTCACGCTCATATATGTTCCGTATGCCGTCATCGTAGTTTATGGGCTCGGGAATTACAAGGGAATCCATTGTCCCTGCCTTTACCTGCGCCAACAGTGTCGGGGAGACAAGTTCGTATTCTACGTTATTTGAATATCCGGGGTCCATTAATATTGTGTGTAATTATCAAATCTTGTTTTAGGGAACTTTACTCCTTTAAAACCTTGCTTTATGCCCTCTCTGATTTCCCTTCGGATTCCCTCCGTGCTTATTGTTGAAGGTTCGGTGTGGACGGCCACCATCTGAATCCTTTCAGCGGTTTCATGGTTGAGCCTGTATGAAAGTCTTTTGAAAATATCGGATGATGGGTCTTTCAGTTCCCTGTTAAACGTGGTCATGCTCGGGACTATGATGTCACTGCTCCTCACATAATCCAATTGCATTCCCGCTTTATATGGGGTCACCCCGCCGTGCTTGTCGATTTTTATCTCACGTTGTCCGGGAAGTTCGTTCACCGTTGCCCACCCTTCGTAATTATCGGAAGGAGATTTCCCTTTAAAGAACTGTGGCAATGGCTGCGCGGCCACAAAGGCCGCCTGCGCCGCTCCAAGGGCGATAATACTTGGTATCACCAAAGGGCCTACCACTCCTGTTTGTGCAAGCACTTTGGCCACCGCCGCCGCTGTGTCTATCGCTATTTGGATGAGCACATTTTGGCGTTCCGCCTTAGCTTTTTTGTTCCGTATTTCTTTTTCTTTCTTATCAGCCACTTCCCTAGCCTTGATTTTTTCCTCCTCTGACAGGCTGTCATCTGAAAGTATTTGGTCGAGTCTTTCTTGGTTGGCCCTTATTTCATTTTCATATCTAATAAGTTGGTTGTCAAGTAGTAGGTTTGATACAGATTTAGCTGAGTTCACATAATCCTGTAATTCGACCTCTTTCCCTGAAATCAACCCTGTGAATGCATTTAGGTCCAGCCTATAATAATTACTGAAGGTGTCGAACAGTCCATCAAATATCTCCTTTTGATCCTCCGCTGATATTCTTGCAGCTTCGGTAATATCTTTGTACTTGTCGGCTATTCTTTGAAGCCCGTCATTTATCTCCTCAGTGTTTGGGGCCTCAATGGCATCAGCCCCAAACTGTACCGTTGAACCTTCCCCTAGTTCCGTTCCAGAAAGTGATTTTGCTATTTCCTCGGCTTCCCTTTTGAATTTATCTACCTCCTTAATCGTTGTTCCTTTTGAAAATATGGTCAAATCCACCCTGTTCAATTGGATAAGAGCCTCTTTCAGTTTGTTTACTTCATTTGTATATTGATTGATTTTTCTTTGGGAATCCACAATCTCATCTTGGGTGGTTGCCTGTGATTTCTGAAACTCCTGTTCCTTTGAGATCAATGCTTCATAATAGCCAATCGAGCCTTTTACGTAATTGGATAATTTATTGTTGGCATTGGCCACGTTCAGGATTGCATCCCTCTCCTTTTCCAATTCCTTTATCTTGTTTGAAATCGATTCAATTTGCTCACTATCTTCGGCTGTTAGGCCTTTTTGAGACTCACGCAGTCTTTTTATTTCCTCGTTCACGAACTCAAGGGTCCTTTTGAAATCATCCACCTCTTCCTTTTGTTTGGCCGGATTGGTGAAAATCGAGAAGCCGCTTCCCTCTGATAGCTTTTGCTGTTCTTCAGTAAGCGGGGCCAGTGAACCATGCATCTTTATATAGGCATCGGTCTGTGCCTGTATCGCAAGTGCGTTTTTCTGCCTTTCCTTGGTATCCTCTATGATTCTTTTGGTGGTCTCGGCGTACAGACCCTCACCGTCCTTTAAGAAAGGAAGGAAATTCTGCCATGTCCTTGAATAAATGTTCATGGAAATCCTCCACCTGTCAAATGCGGAGATACTGTCGTCCAGTGCGAACCTATAGTCGTCAATATTGGCGGTGACCTGTTCCAGTGCCTTTTTTAGGAAATTCCCAAGGACATTGTTGCCGTCCTCAAGGTTTAAAATGAACCCCTCCCATGCTGAGTTCAAGAGCGTCATCCTTCCCAACAGGGAATCAAGTTTTGTCTCGGTCAGTTCATCAAGTTCATCTTCGACATCCACGATGGCATTCCTTAGCTCCCTTACAGATTCCGCATTGGTCAAAAATGTCTTGAAGGCTGCGACACTGCGCGCGTTGGTAAGTTCAAAAGCTGTGGCAAGGTCAATTCCGCCCTCTTCAAGTAGTTTGAACTTATCTATCAAATCGTCAAAATCCTCCGCTGGACCGCCCAATTCTTTTGAAAGTGCCCCGTTGGCATCCGCCAATTGTAGGAATATCTGTCTAAGAGATGTTCCCGCTATACTGGCCTCGAACCCTGCGTTCTGAAGTGACCCTAATAAAGCAACGGTATCCTCCAGTGTGAATCCAAATGATTTTGCCACTGCGGAAACTTTTGGAAGGGAAACCTCCAATGTATCGAATGATGATGCCGATTTTGTGGTCGATACAGCGAGTGCCGCAGATACCCTGTTTGCCTCGCTTGCATCCAAATTAAACCCCCGAATGGCTGCCCCTGCCAATTTTGCCGCGCGTGCAGCATCCACCCCGGTCGCTATCGCTAAATTCTCGACTCCCTGTGCCGCCGCAAGTATCTGTTCGTCATTGAAACCGAGCTTTGCAAGTTCTAACTGTAACTGTGCCACCTGTGTCGCGGTGAACGCTGTGGTCGCCCCGAGTTCTTTTGCCTGGGCGGTCAATAAGGTTATCTCGCTCCTTGACCTTCCCAATATAGCCGCTAGGTCAGCTTGCGCTTGGTCAAACTCCGCGACTGTCCTTCCGGCCTTTCTTATTATGTCGGCAAAAATGATTATGCCGCTCGTGAACCCAAAAGCCCCTGCCAATGCCCTCAGTCCTCGTGCCGCGGACAACATTGTCCTTGGATAGTTACCAACATTACGGTTGAACTGTCCAGCAAGTGCGTCGACTTTTTTAAGGTTCCTATCAAGTTCCCTTACCCGTGTTCCCAATGCCCTGAACTCATTGGCCTGTTGCCGGGTAAGTTTGACTCCATTTAATTGCTGTACGGCAAGGCTTTTATATTTGTCTCGTAAATCATTTAAGAGCCTACTTTCTTGTCTGTAGGCACTGTTCAAAGATTTAATTTGTGATAGGTTGGTGCTTTTTGCTCCAGAAGCTGATTTTTGAGCTGCATTAGTGGCCTTGATAGCTCTCTGAACTGCTGCTTCGGCGTTCGCCTCCTCTTTTTTGAGCTTTGCAAGTTTGGTGCTTATCTCAATGGCCTCCTTGTCGAGTTTGTTGCGGGTCTGGAGTACGTCGTTGGCCTGTCTGGGGGTGGTTATCTTCTGCGCCGCCTTTGCCAGTTCATTGTAGGTCGCCAGAATCTTGCGAAGGTTCTTGTCGAGCGTTACGACCTGTTCCTGCGCCTTGGGTGATACAACCTCCGTTATCCTGTCATTTTGCGCCATTTGCCTTGCGTTGTGCGACCTTGCTATAGGCATCGTACTGCCCACAGGTCAATTTTTCAAAATCATTGATGGGGAATCCGAACAGTGTCAGTGAGGCTATCGCTTCATTGAGTTTTGCGATGTTTATTTCCTCCGATTCCCTCGCCTCTTCAATTTCATCCTCGATGAGCTTGAGGCGTGCATTTGATATTTCAAGTTTTTGCTTCCCCTTATCTATCTCAAGGGTCAGATATTCTATTCTTTCCTTAACAGTTGGTTTCCAAGGTATTTTCAGTTCCTTGTACAACTGCTCTAAATTTTCCGGTTCTGTGAGCAGATACCTCAAAAGGGTGATGTCCCTGTTGGCCCTGATGCTCTCGGATAGGACTTTTTTATACGCCTGCACCAATCTTCTTTCCCTTGGGCTGGGGTGCCTCTCACGGTATTCCGCCTTGATGGATTCCCAAATCTTTTCGTTCTCGTCCTTGGATTTTCCAATCAATGATACATTGCCCTCATCCTGTAGTATCCTGAAAAAAAGTTTGAACGGAAAAGTGTCGTAATCCACTGGTTTTTATTATCTTTAAGAACATTTTTATGAAGCCCTTTTGGGTTGAACAGCCCCCTTTCCAACGAGGGGGTTTTTGTTAAGGCCTGTTGAGTGTTTCAAATGTTTCCCCTCTAGATGTCATGATGTATGCGTGTTCATCCTTGTGGACGGCAAGACCGTCCTTTGTAGTGGAATCATAGTTGCCTACTACCCTGAGCTTTATCCCGATTTTTTCATCTTCCTTGCTTGGTTGCAAGACTGAATAACAATCCCCTAAGTAAATCTGCAAACGGTCAATTTTCCCCTTGTCCTTGAATGTTCTCAATGTGTACATAACTCTATATATTTATATGTTGCCTACTCTGGTGCGTTTTCGGCTTCCCGCTATAGTTTTGCCCTGTTCCTAAATTCTTTCATGAATGCAGGCTGTAATTTTGTTCTAAGAAATTCAATCCATTGTTCGTCCGTATACCCCATCAGGTCGTCATATTTGGATGTAAGGAGTTCCTGCTTTGAATCCTTGCTTATAAAGACAGCTTCCTTTGGTTTAAAAAGGAGTTCCATTCCCTTGAAGAAATCCCCACTGTCCTGAAAGTTGTATGGCTGACCGAACTTCTTGGGTTTTATCGGGTTCTTGGACTTTGATATTATCTCTGTTGAAAAGGAATATGTCCCGATTACCTTTCCTGAGGTGTCAAGTCCTTTATCAAGCCTCTCCTTCTGCAGCTTTATCAGTACCTCCCTCAGCTTCTTGAGTTCCTGGAACGCTATCGTCTCTAGAACTGATTTTTTTGTCAGCGGACTTATCCTTTTTTGGACTTGGAGAACTGTTGCCATGTAGTTCGTTATAGACTTCCTTGGCCTCCTTCTTGGTGGCCTTGAAGCGTTTTCTGAGTTCCTCTATAAAGTCCCCCTCCGACATCTTCTTGAAGTCGGGGGAGAACTCATATCCATTTACCTTAATTCCCATTAAGTACTTGCTTTATACTGGTCTGAAACATAATTGATGCTCGATACGGTCTGTACCCCATAGATTTCCGCATACGCCACTGTTTCCGCTGTGGTGATGTCCACTGAATAGACCCCCGTACTTCCGGTCTCGGGCATCGATACCGTTGCCAGTTCCGCGCCGTTCGCATCCTTGAATATCAGGTGCGAAGTGGTAAGACCGCTCAATGCAACGTTCGTGCAGTCCTTGGTGGCGGTAAGTGTGAAGGTCAGGTTGGACCCGTCACTTGCCACAGAACTTATCGCAAACTCAGCGTTGTAGATCTGGTCAACTTGGCTGAACTCAAAATCAATGCTGTCCTCGAAAATATCCTTGTCATCGTCGAAAGGTGTCTCAAAGGTCACGTCGATGGGAGTGAATCCGGGTGCGTCCGCAGTGGCCGCTGTCCTCAGCCCAACATCGAACTGTGTGGTCTTGAACCCCCTTACCGTTCCATCGTCCTCCAATCTTGCTTTTAGGTAACCTTTCGAGGTTCGCATGAACAGTCGCCCGTTCTGCGCATCGAACGAAAGAAGGGCGGCGTGTGTACATGCACACTCCACCAATCTGTACTGTCGCACACGCTTGGCGTTGGCTGTCTTCAATCTTAAATTTCCATTTGGGGACTCATAGTACGTAGGCTCGGTATCGTTGGAATCAAATTCCTCTATCACCCCTATGTAGTATAGGTTCCCAGCTGCAACGGCAGTGTTCCAATCGGCCAGTGTGGTGGCCGAATCCTTATCAGCGAAACTGAAGTCGTTGGGCGACCAAAAAAGTTCCTGCTCCGCACCCGATTGCGCTTTGCTTGCCCTTGCGGTCCCTTTCAGCCTTCCGGCCTCTTCAGCATCACATACTGTTGAATAACTCATTTCTTATTTTTTTAACAATTATTGTTCTCGTAAAATCTTGCCGTGAAGCTCACCTTGTAAACATCCCATATCTCCTGTGCGGCATTTGATTTTTTACCGTCCACGGAGTAATTGGGAAATTTCTCAAAGACCTCACTGCCCTTTTCTATAACTATGTTCTGCGATAGGTTGGACGCTGATTCAAAGGCTTCCCAAAACGGTATCAGCACAACCTTATAGGCCTTTTCCATCCGGTCGGTGTTCAATAGCTCCCTGGTTTCCCTTGTACAGAAAGCGATCTCGGCATCCCTTACATAGCCGTCCAGTGTCCTGGTATCAGGTTTGGATACGCACCATGCCAGTGGTGTGCCGTTTTCCTTGAACTCCTTCAGGAACCTAGGGAGGTCATCTTGTGTCCCCCAATAGGATCTTGGCTGTCTCTCTATCCCGTCATTGAACCCAGATATCGGGTCAAGTCCGTTGACCAATCCCGACACTATGTCCTCGAACTGTATCATATCCCGAACCTGTTGACGTTCCCATAACACTTGAAGGCCCCTATTGGAAAATCACTTTCCCTATCCTCTAAAAACTGCCTCAAAGACCGTCTAACCGTGTTCTCGCCCTGGTACATGTTGATGAAATTCGACCAAGCGGTAACGTATTTTTCCGTGTAGCTTGCCCTTACGGCGTTCTCCACGGCGTTGCGCTTCATTCCCGTTGTGGAGTAGTCAATCTCATCCTGTCTCAGGTACATGCAATAGATATAGTGGGCCAATAGCCCGTCCTTTGCATTGCCCTTTAATCCGTCCCATCTATAGGATTCCCCGTCAACGGCATAATCAGAGCCGTTCACAAGGTCCTTCCATTTCTGGGCGGCACTTTCAAGGTCTCCCATTGCCGTCTCAAGCCCGTTGTAGAGTTCAACCCCTAGGGCGTCCAACAACAATTGACGTTCATACCTCGTAATCACCGTGTCAAGGTTATTGGTACTTACACTTCCCACGTTGCCATCATTGGCATTCGGGATGTACAGCTCACCGTTTATGAAGTATGTCTTGTCAATTATCACTTTTTGCCCTTTGGTTTATCCGAACCACTTTTTGCCCTTTGGTTTTCGGGCT
The DNA here is from genome assembly GCF_017313225.1 of Allomuricauda sp. CAU 1633. Classification (GTDB taxonomy): domain Bacteria; phylum Bacteroidota; class Bacteroidia; order Flavobacteriales; family Flavobacteriaceae; genus Flagellimonas. Next base: position 469,594 of record NZ_JAFLNE010000004.1, read on the forward strand.
TTGCCTCTGGCTTTTCAGCTTTTGGCTTTGGTTCATTTTTGGGTTTTTCCTCTTTATCGCCAAAAGAGAATGAAAGGGCATATTTGGAGGCCCTTGTGCGGTTTTCGCGCACTATGACCTCCAATTGCCTTTTATCCCCTTCAATTATCAACTTCGCCATATTATGGGGTTTCCAATGCGGCCTTACCAGTTGTAAAGTCGCCTGTTACGAACATGTATTTGTTGTAGATCGGGAAAAGCACCTCCTCTTGGATTATAGCCTCCACACTGTTCTTCAACTTCTCCTGTGTGCTCTCTGAAAACTCAAGTACAAGCTCGGAGAACTGCCCAAGCGCTGCGGCCATTGCCCAATCACCCACAACGAACTTGCCTGCGGGCATTGCCGTGGTCTCGACCACTGGAACGCCTCCGATGGTGAGCACACCGTTCTCCAAACGCTGGACATCGATATAGTGCTCATCGGTTCCCTTAAGGGTCTCAATCTTGGTCGCATCCACAGGGTTCAATACAAAACCGTTGGCGGTATATTCCTGAACGGTGACCAAGGTCTTGGCCACTTTCAACACGTCAATTTCCTGTGCGGCATCAATGGCGTCCTTGAATGGACTTGAAACCGTGAACGTCCATGCGGATGTATCGGCCTCCGTTACATAGGTAAGGTCGATTACAATCTGTTTTGGACTAAGCACGAGTGCCTTATGGGCCGCGTTGTAAGTGGATTCCGTCGCGTTCGCAATGGTGATCGTGGCTCCATTGTCGATGTTCTGGTTCGCGGCAAAGGTGATGAGTGCCTTGGCTCCTCCATCATAGGTGGCCACTGAAGCGACCGCTCCTGCAGTTCCCGTAATGGCTGTGTCGATGAGCGTTGCAAAATCGCTTGCCACTTTGAAGATTCCCGTTACATTGTTCCCGGCACCATCACCGTGCAACAATTGGAAATCCTCATAATAACGTACCTGTGCGGGCAATCTCTGCGCCAAATGGTTCACCACGAAAGCGGCGGACTTTATCATTCGCTTTGAAATGGCCACGTGCGTCCCGATACGCTTGGCATCAACGGTGGCCTCGCGAACCTTAAAGGATGATTCCGCCAGTTCGCCGTTCTCAGTGTTGACACCTACCTGTCTGTCCCAATCATATACTTCGATAAAGGCCAGATAGGGAAGGTCAGCGGGCATAACGGTCAAAAGGTCACGGATGTTCAACCGCGTCACCTGTGGATGGTCGACCACTCGTTGGTCACGTGATGTGATGTGCACCAAGGATGTTCCGGTATAGTCATCGGTAACGGAAACCGCCTTCAAGCTGAAGGATGCCTTCTTTTTACCGTTCGATTCAACGAAATCCTTGAAATCGTCACTTTTTACGACCTCTTCCAATTTGGATTTAAGGGAATTTCCCTTTCCGGTGTTACCACCGTCCTTCATTTTGCTGATCTCCGTTCCCTGTGCCTTCAATTTTTCCTCATAGCCCTCCAAGGTCTCTTGGAATTTTTTGTAGGTCTCTGGGTCAAAGTTTTCCAGTTTCTTGGAAATCTCCTCAAACTTGGTGTCGAACTCCTCCTTGGACATCTGCCCGGTCTTGCTCTCCACCATCAGATTCTTGAACTCTTCCTTGAAAGAGTCGATCTGCTCCTTGTTCTGCTCCTTTATCTTGGCCAACAAGGCTTCTTCCTGTTCTTTTTTCTCTTTTTCAGTCATTTTAATGTTTATTAAATCTGTGCTGCCAGGCTCGCGTAGTCAAGAGTGTTTTCCAACGGCTCCATTTGGGTGTCCTCGGACGGCCCGTTCTTCCCTGTGCTCTGCACGGTCGTTAATTCATTTGCGCCATAGAGCACCGCTGAGTACTCCAATAGCTTTATTTCGGTGACGGCCCAGAAATATCCGCGGCCATCAACTTTGTCCTTGTTTATGATGAACTTGTAGTACTTGTCCCAATTTTCCTTCTCGAACTGATATTCGTCCTCATCGGAGTTCATGCACAGGTATATCTTTATGTACCGAAGCCCTATGCTGTGCTGTTTCACCTCGTCGTCACTGTACAGGTGGTAACATTTGGCATCATATTTCCTCCGTACGGTTGATGAGCCGATAAGGGCCTGTCCCTGTGTGAGGTCGGATTCGATGTTGAACATGGATAGGTCTACCCATTTTGATGACATGTTGACGTTGCCTCCTATTATCGCATCGGTGGTGTAGTCATGGTTCTTCAGGTGGTATATGAGCTGTTTGTTGCTGGCCCCTTTCTCACGGATGGTCTTTGCCCAACAATCCGGGATCAGAACGTCCATGTAACTGTCGCACCACCCGGCCATGTTCGCTATCGCGTCCACCTGTATCTCATCTTCCCCTAAATCTTCCTTGACCACTTTTGATTTGGTCACGGACTTCCCTAAAAAGGAAAGATCCTTGGCGCGAAGCTCAAGGCATCCATAATCAAAATTGTCACTGGTCACCTGTGCAGAGCACTTCTGCGCCATTAATAGGTCCTTGTTCGCCTTTAAGTGTGCGAACAGTTTATTCCTGTCCTTGATGTCGGGGTCGCTCACTCTCATTTTTTAGGATTATTTGTCCCTTTTCAGTGGCCTTGCGCTTCTCACCGTCCAGTTCCTTGATTTTTTTAAGTTTTTCCTTTTCCATCAGTTCAAAAGTTTTTTAAGGGCGTTCTTCTCAGCCTCTTCTTTTGATATTTCACTCTTCAACACTCCGATTGCACGGAGCATGTTCTCTTCCAGTTCCCAAATGTGCTTTTCACCTATTTTCGGATTGTTGGGAAGTCCTATGGCGTTCAGGTAATCGTTATAGGTTATCGCCCCTATCCTGAATGCCGCCAATGCCGTTTCTTGGTTCGTCCTTCGGGTCTCTGCCTCCTCTTTTTTGTTTTCTTGTAGGATATTTAGGTGGTCATAGGTGCCCAACAGTTCGATACCGTGCTCCTTAGTGTTCAAAAAGTTGTTGAGTGCCACCATGAAGTCCTTTGATTCAGGTATGATGGTCGAGTCGTAGAGCCTTTTTTCGCTTGCGTCAAGATTGTTGAAGGTGCTGCCCTTCAGGTAGTATTTTGCCAATAGTTCCGGCACCCCGAAAGAGTTTGAAATAGCGATTGCGTCCGCCTCAATTTCCTCGAACAGCATCAAATCCTTGACCTTCATCGCAGTTGATTGCCATTTCAATGGATGTGAGGTGATTATCTGTTGCCATTGGTCGTCCAATAGTCCGTACTTCTTGAAATCCTCCTGAACCTGTTCCTTTTCCTCATCACGGAGCGGAACGCTGCCCATTGCCTCGTCCTTCTTATCGGATGTCCACGCCCCGAGAGCTCCACGTTTTCTGATGAGCACGTTACGGCTCTCAAATGCTTTATCTATATTGGTTATGGGCGCTGCCAGTGCCACCAGTTCCGATGCTCCTTGCGTAAAATTCTCGTTGTGGAGTATGTTCACGTTGTTGGTGTGCATCACCGTTGAAACTGGAAGGGACTCGTGTTTCCCATTCTGCTTTTCCAGACGGTATTCCTTGATTATTTCGGATTTTTCGGTAGCGGAAAGCCATTTTCCAGTTAGCACGGGTGTCACGCAGTAAGGGGGAAGGTTGTTCATCACATTGATGTCCCGATAGGTGAACCTTCCCTTTTCATAGCCGATGGGAACAGATGCATGGACATACCCGTTGCCAAAGACCTCACGGTTCACCTTGTGCTGTCTCAACCATTCGTATGTCGATTGTAGGGGGTTTGGTGAGGAAAGAAGGGACTGAAGCTTTCCCTTGTCGGAAGTATATTCCTCCAATGGAAGTATCTCACCACTTTTTAGATCCTTGACCGAGAACTTTATATTGGCGAATGCCTCGGCCTTGATATTGATTATGGCCTGTACCACTGGATTTTCTTGGTAGCAGTCCAATAGATATTTCATTGTGGAGAGGTCGCGCCAAACGGGGAGCCCGTCGTTTATGATGAGTTGTGAGGATGTGGGAATGCCGGACAAAGAGCGAAGTGTATCACTGATTGTCCATTTGCCCCAAAAAGAATTTCCTATCCTTATACCGAATGCCATTAAAAAAACCCTCTGTTTAAAGCCTTACGGTGCCAGGGAGGGTTTTCTTTTGTCCATCAAGTAAAAATGCCCACCTGTAACTCCCGTAAAGGGATTACTGATGGACACTTACAAAAATAAGGTATTTTTACTTAGACTAATTCCAAATTAGAAGTGTTTTAGCGATTTTTGGTTATGTATTGTTAACACCTTGTCCATTTAATAGGTTTTCTTTTTGAAGACGCCTATTTCGACAATTATCACATTCCGTTACCTTAAGTCTTAGGTTTCCATGTGGTGATTCGTAATAATTACATTTGCAGGTAAGGTTTGTCCTCAACCTCTCTAGATATATTTTGTTGGCTTTTCTCATTTTTACAGTAATCACATTCCATTATAAAATCTTTATCACATAAATCAGGCGTATCACCAATGTCTAAACTAACCGATATTCCACATTTATCACATTCTATATTCATACCTTCTCTTTTACAGCTTTCCCCATCATCGCTATGGATTTGCCCAGTTCCTCGACTGTAATCCCTGCTCTTGATATTGTTTTGGAAGATTCAGCAACCTTCTCCAATAGTTTCTCGTTTGAAAGATGGTAGGTATTGCATCCAAATAGCAATGCGGTCGCCCTGAACCTTGCAATGGTCAGTCTTTTTCTTTCCTCTTTGTTCAAGAGTTTAATAGGCGTGTGTACCGCCAACCAATACCTGATATGCCTAAGTTTTTTCATTTGCCTTCTCTTTTATGGTCAGTTCCTCTCCTGTCAATGCGAAATACAGGTTTTGGAGTTGGTGGACGTGCTTCACCGTTGAAATTAAATTCTCTCTGTTCATCTCATTTACAAATCCCCACTCTCCATTGAAAAACCGAGGCAAATAAATTAAATAAGTCCAAGCCCTCTAGCGGATTGCCTAGCGACTTCCATAATTCCTGCTTCATCTAGTCCTTCAATTGGTTCTGTTTGAGCAGTCAGCCACCCTATATT
>NZ_JAFLNE010000005.1 GCF_017313225.1 Allomuricauda sp. CAU 1633
CCAAAATCCATAAAAGGTGCAGATACAGAACCACCATTACGACCCAAAGCACAAAATAAAGATTAACCTTCCCTTTCATCTGCGCTCAGTTTTTGGTCCTGTGTAAAGTGATATATAGTTCCCTAAATCCACGGCCTTGGTAATGGTTTCCCCTACCTTCTTCCCGTTCTCGAAAAGTAGCCCTGTTCCCTGTTGGATGTACAGAATCCTTCCCATTAATTTCTCAGTTCTTTATTGTTCGCATCGCTCAATAATTTTAACAAGACCGCTCCAACTTCATATTGGGTCAAGTCTGGATTTTTGTCACTGAAATCCTCAATCGCATCTATGAACACTTTTTCAAGTTCATTGATTCTTATCTTGCCGTCTATTCTGTTTTGAAACTTGCTCATTCTCCTTGAATTTCTTGTAAAGTTCAACTATGAGGTTGTCGAAACGCTTTTTTGCGCTGCTGTTCTGGTAGGTCTTCTTGTTCTTGAACCCCAGACGCTTCGCAATCCATTCATTGTCGATGCCCAAAGCCTTCCTTACATCCTTAATGTCCATTAAATTTACGGAATTATACCCACTTATATGGGCAATGTATGGATTATTTTTGCATTTCACCGAACATTTGGATAGTTTTATTACTTCCCCCTTAACTTTAAGAAAAACGAAAAGATGAAAAGACTTTTACTATTGCTCTTTTTAGCGGTTTCCTGCTCAAAGAGCAATGATGGGGAAACAGTTAATACCTCTGTTGTTTCCTATCATGTCGAAGGAACAGGTACTATTTACAAGCTTCAGTACACCGTCAATGCATTTGATGGTTCGAGCAATGCAACTTCGCCTGGGGAGATATTTGATGCCGAACTTCCATTGGTGATAACAATAGATGATTACAAACCTAAAAGAATGGAGGCCTTTGTTCTTTTGGATGATATTTCGGATAGGGAATTTATTGATAGAATCTATATTAAAAAAGATGGTAAAATAGTGGATGAAACGTCCTTTTTTGAAGATTCTGAGGTTTCCAATATCGGAGGTATCTATTCAGTTCATTTAAATTATGAATGGTAATTTTATCCCTTTAATAAGTATCATTAATCAACCCTTGGAGCGTAAACGATTCTTTTTCGTCATGATGGTAATATGCCTCTCCAAAACCCCTTCCATTTTCCTCCATTACATGGTATTGAACTCCCCAATCATAGTTGGCTCGATTTACAATAAACGTATATTCAAGTGTTTCAATCATTTTTCTTCAACCTTCGGCACCAAATACTCCCATAACGGCCTTGCCATTGAAACATACCGTATTGCAGCGATTGTGTCCGGTTCATGGGCCTTTGGTGGCTGTGGCAATATCTTGCCGTTCTTATCAAGGTCGTAGAGCCAGTTCGATAATGCCTGTATCGTTGTGGTTGACCTTTTGGTGACCTTGATGTCATAACTGCCCAAACGCTTCATCCCAAGCAGTACAGAGGTCTTTTTTACCCCTCTGGCATTGTGTCCATGTGCGTTCAAATCTTTAAGTTCCGTTGCTCCTGAAGAATCGCCTATTATCATCTGGTTCTTCTCGAAACCTATCTCCTCCATTTTGTCCACAATCGACATCCGCTCGGCCCCCTCAATTTTTTCCGGCATTAGATTGTTCTCAATGAAAACCTCGTCAACATAGAGCGATACCCCTTTGATATAGCAGTCAATGAGCACTGTGGGATCGGGGCTTTTCCCAAAGTCCATTCCACTTGGAATCCGTATGGCATCCTTTGGGATCTCATCGACCACCCCAAAATCATATATCCGCCTATCCGAATACGTCCCGACCAATCCAAGACCGTACACCCTGAACCACTCCGTTTTGTGCTTTCGACTCTCTATGTACCTGACTTCGTTCTCTGGACACATTTCATTGTCCTTGTATGTGACGATTATCTTTTCACAATCAGAACGTGGTTCAAGTTCCTCATGCGCCCAAAACGTTGTGTCGGGATTATAATCGATTATTACCTCTTTGCTCCGGGCAATATAGTGCTCGACCGCTTGCCAACCCAATCTATTGCCCTCGTTTATGTAAAGCAGGTCCCTACGCGGCCCTTTTCCTTTGAATGGCTTGTTGTCGTCCGCGTGGCGGAACTGTATCTTCCTGCCGCCCCAATAGAACACATGTTCCGATTTATTGAAGTACCTATTGAAGTCCATGCCCCATTCCTCGAAAAGAAATTCAAAATCAGATATGGGACCGTCCTTAAGGTTTGGATATGTATCGGTGAGTATGGTGGTGACCCTTGCCTTGGGTCTGTCGTCCATTATAAGAAGCTCTGTAGCGATGTTTTTCCCGGCGCCTTGGCCTCCCTGTATAAGTTTGATGGGGGCCTGCATTTCCTTTATCTTGTAATATGTTGTGGTGTAGGCGACTGGCACGGCCTATTTTTTTTGATGACCCGACATATCAACTATCTTTCTCTCTGGAATTGTGGTGATTTCATGTTTGTCGGTAAGGCCGTTCATACGCTGTGTGATACTTGGATTTATAAGGTTTGCAAACCCTTTGTCCAACTGGTCGGCCCTAATTTCCCTCTTAATGCGCGAACAGATGGGGAAATAATCCTTGTATGATTCATTCTTACCTTCAAAATATTCAGTAAGATCAGGATAGGTTATTTCGGTATTGTCCATTACAAAGCACTCAAATCCTTCCATGGTCAATGCCCGGGTATATTCCCTTTGAACTGTGGTTGCATCCTTCCCGACCCAATCCTTTTGCCTTAATGGATTACTGTTGATTTCTTCTTTATAGGATTGGAAAAGCTTCCACATTCTTTCTGGGGTTTCTATGTACTTGTTTTTCCCCATCAATCAATCTCTTGGTGAAGTTTCTTAGGTTCGTTGTACAGGAATCTGGCATCGTGGAAGTTTATCTCAATATCGGGGTTTATCTTCTTCGCCTCGTTGTCGAGTATTCCCCTTAAAAGTTTTGCCTCCACTTCATTTGCGTTGCTTATCTCTATAAAGCAGATACCACAACTCTTCCTATAAAACTTGTCATTTCTTGACATTTTCGATTACATATTATAACCGTTATTTACAAATATAGTGATAATCTGTAACATATGCAACTATGCTTTTTGTAAATTATTGCCCCAGATATTGTTAAACTCGCTCTGTTCAATTTCTTTAAAGGAGGATATTAAATCATCTGTTACTTTTTTAAAAGTATATTCTTCAGTGCAGACGTTCAAACTCCATTTCCACCTTCCAAATCTGGCTTCACCACAAATAACCTCGCATATTACTTCATTCTTCTTTTTGTGTTGGTAGTATCGTCGCATTTCTTATTTGTTCCTATTCCCAAAAAAATAAATTGACTGGCTGTTTATTTTTACATCAAATTTCTTTTCAATGTCCCTCTGAATATCTTTTATCCTAGAGTCGTTGAACTTTATTCTTCCCCCTGTATCGGTAAGTATTATGTAGTTGTCCTTTTCATTGAACATTGATTCCTCGAACTGCGCCCTATAATCTTCAAAATGTGCTTTGTGGATAAGCTTACATTCCATTAGGAGATCAATTGTGTTGTGGATGGAACTAAGGCTTACGTGAAATCTTTTGATTATTTTATCGTAAATGGATTTTATCTTGAAATTTCCATCTTGATTGTAGACTTCTTCCAATATTGCAAGTCTTTCTGGTGTTTTTCGATACCCTTTTTGGTCCAAAAAATTACAAAATATGATTTTAACCTGTTCTTGTGTGCTTTCGGCCATTGTTATCTTTTTACTTCAATTCCAATTGTGCAGTTCTTTTTCTTTCCCGGATTCTTCATCAACTTCTGACCTAAGTTCCCCCGTTACCTGGAGATAGCCGAACCCTTTTATCTTTTCCTCCGCGTCCTTCCGGGAAATTGCCTCGATGCGCGGGCCTATCCATTTCTTCAGTTTGCCGTCCTTGGGGTCTATTGCCCATGTCATTGTCTGGAATTTCCTCACAGTTCTTTCCTTAGTTGTTCCAGGAGCCATTTTGCGCCGTTAAACACTTTTCTTGCACCCTCTACGTCACGATAATCATAATCGGTTGGATTTTGAATCACATGATATTCGTTCATTTTGTAAATTTCCTTTTCAGCCCTTTCCAACACCTTTTCCATTTGCTCTTTGTGGTAGGATTCAGCAAATTCAGATATTGTTTTATAGTTTGGGTTTATACTCGTTCTTGAAAGTTCAAAAAAGTGGTCAAACTCAAATTCCTGCCTTTTTAGATATTCTTTTGCGTTATCACTCATCTTGCTTTGCTTTGTGGGGTTCAGTCTTCATTAAAATCTTCACCACAATTCTTACAATGCTTTAGTACTTGTTCTTGATTGTTCAGCCCAATGAAACAGTATGGGCAATGACCACTTTTAATTACTTCTTTCTTCTCACTTGCTTCCATTGTTCAAATACGGTTTAGTGGTTACTTGTGCTGACATTGATATTGCATCTGTCTTGAAACTTTTTCTTAGTTCAGCATTTTTATTGCTGACTTTTTCCAAACCGTCAATAACTCTTTCTTCTTCTCTTTTGCAAGGCATACATTGTTCTTTACATGCTGAAATTGCCCTACACACATAAAAATCTTTATCAAAGTCCATTGTAGATAAGGTTATTGGTTAAAGATTCCACACGCCTAATCGTTTAGCGTTTTTCTTGATTTCTTCTTTTTGTTCAAGTTTAAACCCTTCTTCATCGGTTTCGATTGCGCTCAAATACCCTTTGATAAATTCTCTTTGCTCCTTAGATGGATTTCCTAAATCTAAAAACACATCAATAGCTGATTCCTCGCTTTGAGCAACCACTTTACCTACTAAAAGTTTTGATTCTTTATTCCTTGCTTCTACCAAAAATTGATAGATTCCGTAAAATTTATTTTCCATTGTACATTGTTTTGTTGCTTACTTTGGGTCTATTGGTAGGGCTAAAGTTTCATGTTCTAATTCGCTTCTGAATTTACAGAATGCTTTAAGGAAATTCTGACCTTCTTCTTTTGTTAGGTAGATGTTGTTTGACCAATAGTCCATTTCAGAATCCCATTTAGTGTGTTTTGTTATAACGGCGTACCCTGCAATTTCTCCTTCTATTGCTCCTATTGCGCCGTTATCCTGCCTGTAAAGCACTTTTTCAACATGCTGCACGTCTGCCATTGGAATAACGGCTGTTTTACCGTCAAAAATTGATTCATTCACTTTTCCCATTTTCTTCAATGTTTAAGGTTAATTTTAGTTTTAAGAGTTCCAACTCAAATATTTTCTTGTCCAAGAAATTTGAAAGGCTATTCAATTCCAGTTTCTCTTCCATGTTCATTGGTCTAAAAGTTTAATTTCTTTGGTCAGGTAAAAGCATTGCGCCATGTAAAGCATATTCAATGGCTTTTTCAATGTTTTCAAAATCATCGTATGTGTCACAGCAAGTAGTAAAACTGTCTGCGTTCAAATCCTCTACGTTGATGTAGAATCGTTTCTTTCCATACTCCTTGGACTTACCAAAGCCGTGGTCACGTGTGACATAAATTGAATGCCCTTTATATTCAGCCTCAAAATGCTTTTTACTGTATTCGGTTATTTTCCTTTGTTGGAAAATGCATCCTGCTATTTTCATTGGTCTATTGGTTCTGTGGTGTTCAAAAGTTGCTTGGCCTGTGTGAATAATTTCTTTTCCTTTTCACTCAAACCTTCTTCAGAAAATTGTTCGCTCAACAAATGAAATTTAACTTCGCTGACAAAATCTCTAAGCCTTTCAATGGTCTGCTCTTGGGAGGTGGTTTGTTGGGATGCAAATCCGTCAATTGCTTTTTTGAACATTGAGGCATACCATTCAGCGTGTTCCTGTGCAGATTGCCCCCCTTGCTTATATTGAGCTGTGAGATTGAATCCTTGATTTCCAAACCAAACTGTTGGTACTACGCAATCATCACCGTCAACGTCCTTGCCTTTATTGTAATCAACCCGAAAAAATTCATTTTTAGTTCCCATGTCCCTAGAATATCAATCCAATCAAAAATCCCATTATCAACAATATCGCAGTCCTGTGCCTTAAATAGAAGGTCTTCCAGTTCTTTTCGGCCACGTAGTCCGTTGGGTGCTCCAATCTGTCCGGGTCTTCCAAAAAGTCGGCCATTACGTTCACAAATTCGTTGTACCTCTGGTTGTCACTCAAAAAAAGTTCGTCCCCCAGGTCGGTTCCCGAGAAGAACCTGTCAGCTCTGTCTATGTTCTCTTGATTTGCCATGATTTTATTGCCTATTTTTTTGCGTGTTAAAAAGGTTTCTTATTTTATATGGGGCTTTGATCTCTATGTAGAAGAACAGTAAATGGAGGTTGAAAAAACTTCTTGAAATCTCAAATCCAAACAAGCAACCATTAAAATCTCCCAATTCTATATTGAGTATCTCTAAGAAAAATCCATTGTAATTATTCCACTCACAACTGATAAGGCTCACTTTATTCATCTGTCCTTTGTTTTATTGTAGGGGTTGGTCAATCAAAGCTGAGTCAGCCCTAGACGTTCCATAAATTTGATACAAGCTTGTTTGTTGTCTTTATTGATTTTTATCGGGGAATCACCTTGTCTCATGTTTTCGGTTACAATCACAACTCTCCATCCATGTTCTTCACTGAAAGGCAATTCATCATCTGTTTTAGATGGCTTCTGAATAAAAGCCTCAACAATCTTGTTTATATTGATATAGTGTTCCATGATATTCCTGTTTTAATGTTTGCTCTTTAAAATGGCACTGGTGGTCTTTTTTACAGATTCTAGTCCAACTCTTAGGTATTGAGTGCTGTTCGTCCCGACCACTGGGATTTCGCTTTGCTCCCCCGTTGGGGTGGATTACCATTGTTCCTTTTACTGCTCATTTTTTGCATCAGTGCCATTGCTCTTATAGTTTGGGAGTGGCGGTGTTTAGTGTGTGCGCTAGCTTTCTCAACAGATTGTTTATACACTCGTCTCAAGGTTCTGCTTAGACCTTTTTTCACCACTCCCGTTACTATGTTCAATCAAATACCAGTTCTTTATTGGTGTATTTTGTGTTAAGGTCTTTTGCTTCCATTCCTATATGTGTTCTATGTGTTGGTCAGGAATTTTTGAACTCGTTCCATTGGGATTCGGTTAGCTCGGCCTCTTTCTTGAGTTCTCCCATTCTTTTGTCAAAACTTTGGTGGACCCGTTCTTCAGCTTCCTTTAGGGCCATTCTCTTGTCTTTGGGTGATAACCCATCAAGCATATTGAATATTTGTTCTCCTAATGAGATTTCCCTACATGCTGATAATTCTTCTTTTTTAATTTCTCCGTACATCGTATATCTGTTTTAAAATGTTCCTTTTTATGTTTGGATAGACCCTATTTTTTAGGGTCTTTCGTTACTTGGATGGTCAGTTTTTTTGTTCAATATCTTGTCCAGAGTTTCCAGTTCCTTTTTTGAGGGTGATATGAATGTCTCATCAATTATTATGTCAAATGTTTCCAGTTCGTTGGTATCGTATCTATAGGTGAACTCCACCTCAATTGTGCCTTTTTTATATCTATTGGTATACCATTCATCGTGGTCGTAGGCCTTGATGAAATCAAAGCCCATTTTTTCTAGGTCGTTTTCTGTTGGTTTTGCCATAATGATTGAGTTATAAGCCTGTCAGGTTTGTCACATTGACCGCTAGAAAGAATGAATTGACAATACATATAATCAATCCAAAATCCACTTTCCCCTTCTTTACACAATGTATTCCTGCTACAATAAGAACTGTTTGGATTATTATCAATATGACCAATACCGTCTTAATTATTTCCATCTCTTTTTTCTTTTAAAAAACCCCCAGTACCAAAAGGAAGTAAAGGGGGCAACTAACTAAACCAACCAAAAAAACTTAAAACCTCACTTTAGTCGCTACGGCCAAAGCCCCTTTTGGTAACGACTGTGGAACAAATGTAGAAATTATTTTCGATTTAAAGAAATTTATTTGCTCTTTTTGGAAATTTATTTCTATCTTTGAATTGTAGTTGTATGGGAACAACGGGAAAATTTAAGGGTGGCAGTAGTGAACCCATAGGCCCCTGTAGCGAGACCCATACAATCGTTCAGGGGCTTTTTAGTGCCCGGGTGTTTTCTACGGTTGGACCCAAACTCAAACGACATTTATGGATAATCCAGAAATAGATGATAGTAGGGGAAATGTCCATAGAATACAGTTGAAGTGATGAGCAATGCTGGCAATGCCCGAGCCTGTAACCAGCGACATTGGTATAATACTTAAGTCTCGCCCTGTTGAAGAATGGGGTATTTCACCGACGCTAAAACGACCTTTTTCTAGGTTTTGAATGGTTTTTACTCTTTTTTCTTAATATTTGTCTTACAGTCGAATAAGGAAAGTGGAGTATTACCAAAGGGGATGGCTCTTTTCAAAAATCAACAAAAGTATGGGTGAGATTGAAATTTGGACAGATGGAAGCTGTGACCCAAATCCCGGGAAGGGAGGTTGGGCATTTGCTTTGAATAAGGAAGAGTATAAAAGTGGAACAAGTGAGCATTCCACAAACAACAGAATGGAAATGACAGCAGTGGCCGAGGCAATAGCTTATGTCAAATATGAGTTTCCCTCTCACAGTTTGAGGATTTACTCTGACAGCCAATATGTGGTCAACGGCTTCAATTCCTGGATGCATTCATGGAAGAAAAAAGGGTGGACGAAGAAAGGCGGGGAAATAAAGAACCTTGATATATGGAAGACCCTGTACGATAACCATGAGGATGTCACGCTTGTTTGGGTGAAGGGCCATTCAGGCAATGACATGAACGAGTTCGTTGATGTGCTTGCGTCAGGTGGTGACCTATCCAATGTGGAGATCAGGCCAATTGAGAGAATAGACCCCTTATGGGAAAATGTTTTCAAGGAGTTTTCAAGATGGGTCAAGGGAGGTTATAAAAATGAGGACAGGGATTCCTTGTTGAGAAGGCTGCAATCGAAATATTCGATATCAGTCGCCGGGGAAGCTGAAATGGAAGCCTTAAAAATAAAAAAGGTGTCGGTAGAGGATCCCGAAAATGGAATTGTGATAACCTATGAGTTGATTGAAAGCTTAAAAACGCACGCAGGGGGATATTCAAAGAAAGGACTCGAACTATTGGGTGTTGAGTGGCCGCCAGAAAAAGGATGGAAGGCTAGGATTCTAGGAAACGTAATTGATAGAGGGAGTTACGACAGACTGATGCTTGACCCTAAAAGAGGGGGTAAATAAAAAATTCAATTGACAAATGTCAAGAAAAATGGAATTTTACGGAAAATCCATAGTTTTTTTAAGGTTTTTCCACAATGTAGATAAAGAAAAAAGGGCTATTTTAGAGGGCTTTATCGTTTGATAAGTATTTGATAAGTTTCCCCTGCCAAAGCCCTTAAACATCTGAATATGAAGTAGATTAATGGTTAAATCCATTAAATTATTTCATATGAAAAAATTAATTTTTGCACTGTTTTTGTTGTTCGGGACACCAATCATCTTAACGTCCTGTACGGCAGACGAGAACGAAGAGTATGTCACAATCGCAGAGGACAAGGACAAAGAAGAGGACAAGGACGAGTAGGCCTTTTATCATCCTTATGATTTTATTGGGGGCGGCAATCCTAATGTTCGCCCCTCTTTTCCATATAGTCTTTCCTAAATCCAATCCAGTTGTAGATGCTTACGAAAACGATTTGGATGCAAAGGTCTGGCTCATTGACCAACAAGTGGAGAAAGCCCATAACGATTATAAGAACGGGGCGATTACAGGCGATGAAGCGTACTCACTTATATTCCATGACCTATTGCCCAAAAGAAGTGATCAGATAAAAATCAATGAAAAACTTCTTGAAAAGAAAGAGGATTCCGAAAGGATTTTCGGATGGAAGACATGGCGTTCATTTTGGAACGGTTGGGGGCAGAGATTGCCATATGTGGTTTTCGTGCTATCGTTTTCCTTTCTCTTTTTTGCGTTCAATATAAAGGATAGGCTTCTGTACTGGTCGCTGATATTCTTTCAATTGGCAGGATACACCATGACCACCTATCAACAGGCATATTCATTTTGGCCCGCGCAGGACATACCTATAAAAGGCTATAGATTGACAATATTTTCAATCGGACTGTTCATGGGAACATCTATAATATTGTTTATGAAGTACTATTTCTCCAAAACAAATTTATATATGGAGATTATAAGAATGTTGAACGGTGTCCTTATAAAGGATGTGAAGCCGTATGTTAAGAATGAAAGGGAATACGAAGAAGAAATAATGTGGCCCACTTTAAAAAATGAAAGGGATGCTCTCAAACAAGGATAAGAAAAAGGTAGTTGATGATTTGGTCGAGTTCAGGGCTTTGAACGATGAGCTTTCAAAAATGATTATGGACCAGAAAACAGAGAATAAAAAGGAAAAGGAAAAGGTAAAAAAAATCCTTAAGGACAACCCCGACCTACTTTTATTCTTAGGAATCTAAAAACTTTTTCAGTTCTTCCGGGTTGTTCAGTAGATAATTGACTTTCTTCAGTACTTTATTTTCAATGACCTCCAAAAAATATGGATGTTGGAAAAATTGAACCTTGTTCTTCCCCGCAAAAAGCGAAATTTCATCTAAAGTTACAGAAACACCATCTTTTTTAATACAAAGTTCCCCATCATTGAAAGAAACTTTCTTTCCACTTCCATAGAAATGGTTTTCTATTATTTCCTTTTCATAATCCTTTAGGCTTTCATTGGCAAATGCCATACGTATTGTTGCGTCCGACATATCCAAAAGGCCGCCAAAAGCACTCCATTTAAGGCCTTTCTCCTTTTTCAGTTCCCTGAATTTAGTGTAAAATTCTATCTCCTCCATTACTATCATGGTGTAAAAATCGAAAAATTTTCCAATTTTAACAAAATTATTTTCTATTTATGGAAATTTATTTCGATATTCGTATTGTAATAATAATACTAAAACACCCAAAGATAATGCACAGAACGCTAACAATAAAGGAAAAAGAGGTGACGGGGATGTTTCCGGTTGACAGCATCTCTTGGGATTGGAGCTTTGGGGATGATGACGGGCGGGAGTATTCCACCTATGAAAACGTAGAGCATGAGATTGAGTTTGATGACATCGTATTGATATTCCATTTAAAGATTAAGTCTTATGAGGGATGCGAGCATAACGATGTATCCATAAACGACATCAAGGAGATATGGGTGGGCGAAGAACTTGTTGAACTTCCCTGGGAAGATGAAAAGGAGCTTATCAAGATACTTGTCAAACATTACGAGAACCCATTTAACATAGAATAGACATGGAAGAGTTTAAAGGAACAAAAGGGGAGTGGAAAGAAAATCAAAGTGAGGTATACTCTTCAATTTATAAAAATGGAGAGCCGTTCGATCTCGTTAAGGTTGCCTCTTTGGTTCAAATAAATCCAGATGAAACCAAGGCCAACGCCAAACTAATTGCAGCAGCACCTGACTTATTGGAGGCTTTGAAAGATGTATATGACTTGCTAGAGGAACACCAACCTAATTGGTATCTGAGAAAGCACTTCAATAAAATGGAATCAGCATTAACTAAAGCATTGGGATAATGGAAGCATCATTGAAACAGGCAAAACAAATGTTTTCCCACTACGAGGAAGAAATCAAAAAATGTTCCCGAAAAAAGGAACTCCTTGAAATACAGGAAGAATTTGAGGAGGCAAAAAAGGTTGATAGGGTAATTGAACACTATATGGTTCAGCAAGACCACCACGCCAACTATCTAAAGGCAATGGAATATTACATGGAACACAAACTACAGGAAGCATGAAACCGATACTGAAGAACTTTTCGGGCAGCGGACGCTTTGAGTACCGTATACATCCAACCATCGGCAAAAACTTTGTTTCATTGGACATGTACATAAAAACTCCTTTTACTGAAGATTTTGTGTTCCTGAACGGTGTGTCAGGAGACTTTAAGGAGGGACAAAAAAGCTCTATTGGACTTGAAAAGGCCTTAAAACTGACAGAGGATAAATGGGGATTGAACTTAATTAAAGCTGATTTACAGGCGGTATGAAAATCCTAAAGATAGATTCATCAAGCACCAGGATAGAAGTTGAATATGACCTTGAAAGACTGGAACAGAAGAACTACCAGTGGCACGTAAAGCAAATGATATATGACGAACAGGGAAAAAACGGAATACGCACTTGATTTCTATTCCGATCACTTCGACAAGAAGGGGTATTGCATAGACCTTCACTTCTTCCTGAAGAAAAGGGGATTTGAAAGGGTATGGACGAGCATCCAGAACAACTGGTTCAACAAGGGGATATTCCCCAGCAACAAAAAACTTATAAACCTGATATATGAGTTCACGAAACAGTACAAAAAGAAAATCGCAGCCGCAGAGATTGGGGTTGGTTGAATGGTTCACCAAGCATCCCATCAGCAGTGATGTATGCTCCAAGGACTTCGCTATAACAAGGGCAATTGAATATTTGAGTAAAACGTAAACAATTAAAAATAGATAAAATGAAAATTCTAAAACAATTCGGGCATCAAGGTGATACGCAAATCTTCACAATCGATGAAATCCCCTGCAATGCCAAAAAAGTCGATAAGCAATACATAGCCGCATCGGAGCGAAGCGGAAGTTTCCACGCACTTTTTGGGGACTATGACATGTACGAAGTGGACGGGGGTTTTGTCATCGATGCAAAAGAGGAGTGTGTACTCAATCACTCATTGGAATCCATCCTTGCACAAAACGGTATCTCAATGGAGGACGCCAAAGTCCTTCCCAAGAAAGACCATAGACATTCTGTATTACCAAAAGGCAAATATGTGGTTGGTATACAAAACAGATTTGACCCGTTGGAGAACATCAAAAAACACGTGATAGACTGATGAAAACTTTAAAGGACTTTACACCGGAAGTACAGGCGAAGATTCCAAAATACATCCAAAACGGATTGAAAGGGGTGTTTGACGGGCAGCGATATAATGATTTTTCATTGGAAAAGGCTGTTGAAGCGGTTGCCCACAACTACGAGATATGTGGTTATAAAGCACCGTTCGTGTTGGTCGCTGAAAATCCCCTTGAAGCACAATTGTTGTTCAATTACACTAAGATGTTGTTCGGAGATTCGCAACTGGGTTCGCAACTGTATTCGCAACTGGGTTCGCAACTGTATTCGCAACTGGGTTCGCAACTGGGTTCGCAACTGGGTTCGCAACTGGGTTCGCAACTGTATTCGCAACTGTATTCGCAACTGCGTTCGCAACTGGGTTCGCAACTGGGTTCGCAACTGCGTTCGCAACTGTATTCGCAACTGGGTTCGCAACTGTATTCGCAACTGTATTCGCAACTGGGTTCGCAACTGCGTTCGCAACTGTATTCGCAACTGTATTCGCAACTGGGTTCGCAACTGCGTTCGCAACTGTATTCGCAACTGTATTCGCAACTGGGTTCGCAACTGTATTCGCAACTGTATTCGCAACTGCGTTCGCAACTGTATTCGCAACTGGGTTCGCAACGAAGCGAACTGTTCAAATACAATTCTGATTATCTGTTCACACTGAACGTCTATTCCGATTGTTATTATAGTTGGTTCGAGTTCATGAGAAAAGAACTTGATATTACACTCACAAAGGATATTGACGCCCTTTTTCAAAAAACATTCAGGTTGCAAAGAGAATCGGGTATTTATTCTGCCATTTTTTCCGAATTGGTATGCGTGTTTTCAAAATACCCGAAACAGGTCAAGAGAAACCAATCCAATGATATGCACTGCATAGATGGCCCCGCAGTTGAATGGGGACGGTATTCTGATGCTACAAGGTTTGATTGCTACTATGTCAACGGTAGACAGGTCGAAAAAGAACTAATTGAAAAAGATTTCTCCAAAATCGACCTGATAAACGAGGAGAACGAGGATAAAAAGGCCGCTATGATAACCATTGTAAAGGAAAGACAAGGAGATAAAGGGCTTTTGGACTTTCTTGGGGCAACAGTGGTGGATGAAAAGGCGATAGAGCATTTTGAAGGATATAAGGAAACGGTGAGGCTCTACAAGACCAAAGAATCCTATGAAATATTACAGGACAGGTTCGGAAACATGGGACAGCCCTATTGTTGGAGCGAGATAGTATGCCCATCTACAGGAACCACCTATCTGATAGAGAACTCTGCGGATTTTACGGATGCAGAGGAAGCGTTGAAATTTTTGAGGCCAAGTTTCGTGCCGGAGGAATTGATGTACAGATGGGAATCATTTGCAAACTAATATGATAAACCTATTACCAATACCCGGATTCATATTGATGTGCCTTGTGTGGTACTGGCAGATAAAGGGGAACAAAAAACCAAGGAGATGAAGTGGATTAGCGTAGAAGAAAAATTACCCGGTTATGACCCGAATGATGAAAGGGCGTTCAAATATTTTTTCAGGGCAAACAACGAAAGGTATTATTCAGGCTATTCAGTCACAGAATATGGAAATACCATGTTCTATCAGAGCAACGGTAGGAAAATATTGGGGGTGACCCATTGGACACCAATAGAACCACCAAAAAGATAGTATAAAACTGTAAAACAGATATAAATAGAGCCGAAGCGTCAACGGCAACATTTGACGTATTTCAAAACATTTAAAAAATGAGCAGAGCGGACGAATTTAAGAACCAGAACCCAAACCCATGCAACATCTTCCTGAACTGGAACAGTAACGATGGATGTTTCCAGTATTGGGACAGGGAATCCGAGACCAATGTCCCGGTGAAGATGCCCTTTAAGTTTCTTTTTCTCAAACAACTCCACACCGTGAAAGGTTGGAGCAATTCAAGCGAGAGCGGCATCTATTCCAACGAGGTCGATAAGATTGGCGAGGAAAAGATGAACGTAAGGAGTTTCAAGGGCGGACAGATTGCCGAGGGGCTTTGGAAGGACATCAAGGCACGTGTAAAGGATTTCGGTGGGCATTATGTAAGGAGCGTTTATATCATGCTGGAGGATGGCACATTGGCCAACCTACAACTTAAGGGAAGCCAAGCGCAAGAATGGTACGAGTTCACCAAAAAGACCTTTAAACGGCTACAGGATGAATGGGTAGAAGTGGTCGGGGCGGATGCCCGCAAGAACGGAAGCGTCAAGTACACCGTTCCACAATTCGTGTTCAACACATCCCTTAATTCAACAGAGGGCGAAAAGGCAGAGGAAGTGTATGCCGTGATCAAAATGTACATGGATGCCTATCTAGCATCGAACCAAGTCGAAAAGGAACTGGAAAGCGCGGTGGATGCCTACGAGGAAAAACAGAACATGCCACCTACCCCACCAGTTGAGGAAGATGCGGTTTTGGCAGTGCAAGAAGATGACGAATCGGATTTGCCATTTTGATGGAAGGGAGTAAAGAACAATTTTTAAAACTAAGGGAAAATGAGCATTCAGAATTACATAGCGAATTTGGACAGGTGCATAGATGGTTTGAGGAAATACGCCGTTTCGGGGGACATCCAACCGCACGAGGCATACGCACTGATAAAGGAATCGGGAATCGATGAAAGGCTCGGTTCCTGTATATCGGAGATACGGGGCGTTGCAGTGGACGGCTTGAAGCACAATTATCTGGAGGGGAATGAAAAGAACTATAAGAGCAATGGCTACGCCTTTACGGTAAGGTCAGGTTCGACCAGATATTATTTCACCGATGTTCCAGAGGTCAAGGAAAAGAAAATCCTTGCGGAATCAACGGAGGAATGGAAAGGCTTCAAGGCTTCCGAACATAAGTATAAAACCGCCTTTTTGATGAAGCAGAAGAACATGGCGATGTTCGATGAGGAAACCGGAGAGGAAGTAGATGTTTCAAGTGTCAAGGTGGTCTATTCACCAGATACCTTATCCGTAAAGAAAATTGAAAAGGAACTTGTTTGATGCTGATAGTAGGCGCACAACTGGAGAGTTACAGAAGTCTTAAGGACAAGACCCTTAAGCTCAGTTTTGAGACGCAGGAGCCAAGCCCTGAGCAATTGACCGAGATTGCCAAGGCTTCCCAAAAGTTCGGTTATCTGGCCTTTAAGGAAGATAATTTCAAGACCGATGAACTGGAAGTGTTGAACGGCCTTAAATCAGATTATGAAGACAAAGGGAAATCAAAGAGCCAACGTTTGAGGGCGGTACTCTATAAGAATTTCGAGCAGGACAATCTTGGTTATAAGGTGTTCGATGATTTCTACAACAGGAAGATGGAGGAATTGATAAACCACTTTAAGGGAAAATTGGATTGATGAAACAAAAGCCCAAACCCTGTAAAGGAATCCAACCGACCACAAAAGGTCTTGGATGTGGAAAACCAACATACTACAGAACGTATGGATTGGGCAGGGATTGTGGCTGTTACCAAGATTGGCTCTTGAACACGGAAGCCGGAAAACTAAAGATGAAGAAAGCGGAATTGAAGGCTACCAAACCACGAAGGGAACTTGAAAAGGCCGAAAGGGAGCATAAGGAACGCATGAGATTGCCCAAGGCCTTGGAAATAACGCAGGAGGTGTTCAATAGATATATAAGGCTTAGGGATGTTGGATTGCCCTGTATCTCGGAGGGGATAGCATGGAAGAACGATTTTGATGCAGGGCATTTCTTCTCGGTAAAACAGTACAGTGAACTGAGGTTTGATTTTGACAACTGCCACGGGCAGAGCATCCAGGGAAACAGGATGAAGGACGGGAACTTTCAGGACTATGCTATAAACCTTCCATATAGAATCGGAGAGGAACGTTTCGCAGAATTGCTCAAAAGGGCGGAAAGGTCAAAACAAAGGGTTAAGAAATGGACTTTGGAAGAACTGGAAGAAATAAGGACTGAATGTAAACGGAGAATTAAAGAATTACAAAATGGAGCCTAAAGAAAGAGCAAAGGAAATCTATGATAAAATGAAGGGCTTTCGGGTGAAGAACTCCCATCGAAAAAAATGTGCCTTGGTTGCTGTTGATATAATCCTAAAAGATGTTGGAGCTGAAGATTGGCTTCCAGATGAAGAATTGGGAATCAATTATTGGCAAGCGGTCAGAAAGGAAATTGAAAAACTCTAAGGACTGAATGTAAAAAACGTATAAAGGAACTTGAAAATGGAAACTAAACAGACAAGCACACTGGCCTACGATAAATATCGTGCCGATGGAAAAAAGGAGCGTGACCACAAGATAATACTGTGGGTGCTCTCCACTTATGGAAGATTGACCGCTTTCGGTATAGCGAAACGTGCCTTTTACAAGGTCATGGAGAACGGAAGGGAGCGCACAAGAAAACTTGATTACATCGCCGTCAATAGAAGAATGAAGGAGTTGCGGGAATCAAGCCTTGTGGAGATAGTGGACAGGCACAAAGATGTTGACGGGAGTCTGAGAACGAGGTATTCCCTGAAATGAAATTTTGGATTGCCCCTTCCCTTTACCGCCCCGATAAGGAGTGCTTCATATTCCGTGAGGACGGTGTTGAGATAAAGGTGGCAATCTGCGAGAACATAAATTCTGTGAGCCTTATGTCGCTGAAAAAGAACCATTATTTGAGAACGGTTGAGAAAATCGAGATACACAACTACTACAACATGACAAAGAAAATAGAACTGTAATGACACTCGAAGAGCGCAAAATCGAATTTATCGCTGAAGTACATACAACGGCACTCAACAAATATTCGGATGAAATGATTTCAGATTTCATCGGGTACTGGACTGAACTGGACAGAAAGAAAAAGAACGTGATGCGCTTTGAGGGGGAAAAGTATTTTTCAATGGGAAGGAGATTGGGAAGATGGGCAAAAAACGAAAAACAATGGAACACCCCTAAAATTAGGGAAACAAAAGTGAACGAACCAAAATTGATACAGGTAGATTTCAATAAATATGGATGAAGCAAAGGGATTTGGGGCTGAACTGAAGGATTTTCAGCAGTCCTTACGGGAAAAGGTAAAGCATGATGTCTATAAAGCACCTGAAACCCATAAGGTGAAAAGAAGTGTGGTTGATTTTGATGGGCTTTTTGAAAGGCATTCAAAAAAACTCTGCCAAGGCTTTGAGACAAATTTCAATGTTGAGGAGATTAAGTACTATTTCAGGGAGCTGTACTCAAAAGGGTACGATAAAGGTCTTCTTGTTTACGGTTCTTTAGGGGTGGGCAAGACCATGATATTCGACATAATCCACTCAATGGCAAAGGAACTTGTCGTTTCACAGGGATTCCAAGGGCTTTGGTTCACAAAATGCACCGCCCCTTGGTTGGTCAGTGAAAGGATGAGGAGCGTGGAGGAAGGCTATACGGGGAGTTTTGATATAGCAACCTACCACAGGGGAAAACTTTATATAGACGATTTGGGAGCGGAACAACTGTGCTTCAACAAATATGAGCTTTTGGAAGAGATATTGTTCCAGAGACACCGAAACAAGGCTTTGACGATGGTGACAACAAACCTGACCCCTGCTGAAATTGGAAAAAGATATGGTGCAAGGGTCTTTGATAGGCTACCTGAAATGTTCCACATGATAAAATGGGAAGGTGAAAGCAAAAGAACGGTTAGCAAAAAACAAGGAAACAAGATTTAAGAAACATATAAAGGATGTGTTATGAGGGAACGAAAATTTAGGGTTCGGTATCATCAAGAGGCGCAGGGCAATATCCCAGAGCAAATTATAAAGAGGGTTTACCCGTTTAAAGACCTTTTGGAATATGGAAAGCCACATAACATTGAAAAAATCATTTCAATTGATGATTGGACAGGCCTTAAGGACAAGAACGGAAGTGAGATTTTTGAAGGGGATATTCTGCAATATCAGTTTGAAGATGAAGATAATAAAGCTTTTGAAATAGTTTGGCACCAATTCGGTTGGGGGTTTAAATATAAACATTGGGAACATCCTTCCTATATGAACCCTTTCAACATTGAGTACGGGGCAATAATCGGAAACATCCATGAAAATCCAGGGTTGCTATGAAAACCCTAACCCTCATATTGTTCCCTTTCCTTGTATCGGCGCAGATTCATTTGAATATAGGCATAGTTGACATCCAAGATAGATTGGACGGCAATACAATGGCTTGGGACGTTGGCTATTCGCAATTCTTTGAAAGAGTGGGCATAGGGGCAAACTTCCGCAGCACCCAGATAAAAGGGGACGGGTACTTTACACTCGAGGGAAATGTGAGGTATAGGATGGTGGAAGAGAGGATTTATAGAAGTGAGATTTCCGCAGGGGCGGGATGGAACCTTGACGAACACGACATCCACCCGATTGTAGGACTTAGGAACGCCGTACGTATCGACGAGGGAACATGGCTGACCGTTGATTTTGACAACAGTTACAGAAACAGTCAAGATTGGAACGGTGGTGGATGGCGTTTTGAGACCTATCTGCTTATAGGGATAAGTCTTGATGTTAAGTGGCAGAGGAATTTAAGGAAAAGAAAAAGGTTTTTTTGATATGAATCAGATTCAAGAGTTTATTCAATACATACTTCAAAGCGTTAAGTTTTGGGTAATTGTACAACCTTGGCAAACGGGGTTGATAGTTAGATTTGGAAAGAATGTGAGAAAGATAGAAAAGGGAGTGTATTTTAAAATACCCTATTTTGATTCGGTTTATATCCAAGAATCTAGGTTGAGGGTTTCACCGCTTTCCATGCAGACATTGACAACAAAGGATTTAAAGACAATCACTCTTAACGGTTCAGTTGGTTACAGTATAGAATCGATTGAGGATTTATATAAGACACTCTACCATCCCGAAACCACCATAGCCAATATCGTTATGAGTGAGATTTCAGATTACATCTACTCCAAGGATTTGATAGATATTACCCCAAAACAACTTCAGAAGAACGTGTTTGAAAAACTCAACACACATCAATATGGTTTAAAATTCGAGTATTTTAAGATTACAAATTTTGCGGTTGTAAGGACTTATAGACTTATCCAAGACCAAAGCTGGATTGACGAAACCTTAAAAATGGACGAAAGTAAATAACCATGAACCGAGAGGAACCATTGGAGATACAGTTGATATGATTTTAGAAACGGTAACAAAGGAAGAAGTTAAGGAAATGGTCGAGTTCTATTTTGACCCAGGCCTTTTGAGAAGGGAAACGGCAGCGAGGTATCTTGATATGCCGTTATCAACTTTTGATGAGTTCACGAGGCAGAACCCTCATTTAAAGAAGTACAATGGTAAGCGTGTGAGATATTGCCCAAAAGAGCTTAAGAAAGCCTTTCAAAGTGCGATATAAAATCAAGTGCCTTGTCCATGCTTGTCTTTCCTATGTACTTTAAAAAAGTTTCCTCTGAACTATGGCCAGTTATTCCCATCAACACGGGGGTAGGTATCTTGCCAAAGAAGTTGGTGGCAAAACTTCGCCTTAGATCATGTGTACCTATAATTTCCCACTTTGGAAAATAACCCGTTTTGCTGGGTTTTCCTTTCTTGCCACGCTTGAACCCATATACTTTTTGTTCAAGTTCCGCTTCCTTGCATACCAACTTGATATAATCGTTTAGTTTTTGCAAACTTATCGGATGTGGAAAATCTTCCAATATCCACTCAATGTCCTTAACTATAGGTAAAATTATATCCTTTCCGGTCTTGGACTGTCTTATCTCAAAAAACTTTGTTCCCTTGACCTCTTTTAAATCCTTTAATCTCAACGATAGTAAATCACCTCCCCTCTGCCCTACCATACATCCCAATAGGAGCCATTTACGTGCATTATCCAGATAGGGCAGTAAATCCAGTCCCTTTATTTTTTTTTGTTCCTCTGGGGTCACTATAACAAGCTCTTTCTTCTTCTCGGAAAGTTTGGGGACTTTCTTTATTTCAGGATTTATTTTCTTTCCCACATTTTCCGCGTCCCTGCAAACCGTCTTTAAAAGCTCGATGTTCTTCCCCACCGTGTTCAATGAATCCCCTTTATCGAACAGCCATTTTTGGAAGTCCCTTGCAAATTTTGCATCCACCCTGACCAGTGGAATGTTCTCTTGGTATTTGTCTATGAGTTTGTTGAAGCTCTTATAAAGTTTTATGCGTCCTTCGGAAAGTCCAAAGCCCCCCTTCCTGTTCTTGCGTGTGTGGGATGTCGCCAATATTTCATTAATTTGCGACTGTACAGTTTCCTCGTTGTTCTCAGATGACAATATCGATTCAATCCATTTATCATTATGCACCTCCACTTCATTGTAACTTTCCTCTATTTCATTCTGTAGTTTTCGGAGTTTGAGCTGTAAAGGTTTATCTTTGTGCCAGTTCTCTGAATTGCAGATAAAGCGGGTTTTCTTACGGAACAGTTTTTCCCTTGAAATCGACACCCTTACGTACACGGGTACGGTACGCCCCTTTGAGCGGATATAGAATTTAGTTTTCATGTGTGCAACAGTTGTGCAACCAAATCGGTTAGCGGTCATACAAAACTATACCAAAGAAACGTAAATACAGGGGTTTACAATGATAAAATATGATATACCACTGATAAAGTAGCCCCTCTCTCGCTACAAAAAAAGACCATTTTGTGAAATGGTCTTTTTTTATGTCCATTATTTTCCCAGCTTTTTAAACAGTCATATAACCTCACCTGCTTCTTTGAACTTTTCTATCGTTCCCAATGGCAATTGAAAGCTGAAAATGTCTTTGTCTTAATGCGAATGGAAAAGCGTAAATTTAAAGAAAGTGTAAAATCATCTTGAAATTGGAGCGTCCATATCAACTAATTCTTGATAACGTCAGTAGGTTTATTGATTTAACCAAGCTTGAACAACAAAAGTATATTTCTTTACTTACCACAGTAAAAGTAAAAAGGAAAGCATTTTTGATGCAAGCCGGCGAAATTGCCAAGTACGAATACTTTATCACTAAAGGTTGTTTAAAAGTGTACACGCTGGATGAAGATGGCGCACCTCATATCTCCATGTTCGCGGTTGAAGATTATTGGACAGGAGACCTAGCCAGTTTTATTACCAAAGAACCATCACGCTATTTCATTAAAGCCACGGAAGATTCAGAATTATTAGGTGTCTCCAGGGTTAATTATGATTTACTTTTTCAAGAAATCCCAAAATTTGAACGATTTTATCGTATGCTTTATCAAAGGTCACTCATAAATTATATAAGACGTTCTAATCATGGCATATCCTTAACGGCAGAAGAACGATATATTGAGTTCAAAAAGAAATACCCGGAAATTGTCAATAGAATTACCCAGAAAGACTTGGCGGGCTACATTGGTATTACTCCAGAATTTATGAGCAAAATTATCTCGAAAGTCAACAGGATGTAAAAGTCTTAAACTAGTTCATTTTTTTTCATGTGTTCCTCTCGGAATTTTGAGGCATGAAAAAAATACTCATCATAACATCTCTTTTTACCATTGGTTTTGCAAACTATTTGCAGGCGCAATTCACCCAGATAGAACTGTTCTCGGGATTGGATAAAACGGATTTTACGCTGTATGCAAGCTATCCAATAAATACCAAAAAAACACTGAGCATTGCAACCCTAGCATTCTTTCAAAAATTCAATAAAAAAGAGAATGAGGATTTTGATGAGGTTGGCGTTCAACCCACCTTATTCTGGAATATCAATAAAACCATTTCAGTTGGCCCCTCGGTTTATTACAATAGTATTTCAGGGTATTCAGGGCGTTTGTCGGCAAAATTTACATTGAAGAGTTCCAGGTTATTGTTTGTGGTCATTCCTACCGTAGGACGCTATCAACAAACAAAAAATGCATATGCTGAAACCTTTGCCCAAGTCCAGTTTAATACGCCTATCAGTGATAAGATATCGATAGGGCTCAATGGACAGTTTTTAACGGTCTGGGATGAATTTAGGACGCATTCCAGAAGTTTTCAGCAAGTACGTGCAGGCGTAACATTCCATGGGCACCAATTTGGTCTTGGTGTGGACTTTGACCAGTATGGACCCAACCCAATACTTATATCATCATTTGGTATGTATTACCGAAAAACTTTTTAAACCATTTTAAATCTTAAACCGTATGAAAAAATTAGTGAAAACACTTATGAAGACAAACCCAAACATTGGATTTAGTATTGCACGATTAACACTTGGCTTGGTACTACTTCCCCATGGCGCACAGAAATTATTAGGACTTTTCGGAGGTTTTGGTTATTCAGCAACAATGGAATCATTCACAACACAAATGGGATTGCCAAACATTGTAGCCTTCTCCATAATAATGATTGAATTTTTTGGCTCTATTTCCATACTTCTAGGGTTCCTTAGTAGGTTCTGGGCAGTATCAATTATAGGAATGTTTATAGGCATCATTCTTACTACGCAGGTGGAACATGGTTTTTTTATGAACTGGTTCGGCAATCAAGCTGGTGAAGGTTACGAATATTCCCTTCTTGTTATCGGTCTCGCCCTAACCATATTAGTCAATGGTAGTGGAAAATGGTCCATAGATAATTTAATCGCTAAAAAACAATAATCATGAAAAAAATAATCACAATAGCAGGGAGCAATAGTCAAAAATCCATCAATAAAAGTTTATTGACCTATACCCATAGCTTTTTGGAAAATGTAGAGATTATCCCAATTGATTTAAATAATTATGTATTGCCTATTTATGGTGTTGATTTTGAAGCTGAAAATGGAATTCCGACAGCGGTTAAAAGACTAAACGAAGTATTTGATACTGCCGATGGATTTATAATAGCTCTCGCAGAACATAATGGGTCGTATGCAGCAGTGTTCAAAAACACGATAGACTGGTTATCTTGTGCAAACATGAAAATATGGAGAGAAAAACCCATGCTGCTAATGGCAACCTCATCGGGAGCAAGAGGCGGAGCAACCGTATTACAATCTGCAAGTACCTACTTCCCATTTATGGGAGCCAGCATCACCGATACTTTTTCATTACCCTCATTCTATGAGAACTTCAATAGCGGAGAAATTAGTGATGAAGACTTGAAAAAGGACCTTCAATCCAAGGCTACTAAATTTCAAACAAAAATTAAAGCGAGAAATCATCAATACCAAAGCTAATAGCGCAAACTAAAAAGACCATTTTACAAAATGGTCTTTTTCTTTTCTATTTGCTGATTAAAGGAATGAAATCTATAGGCTTTCCTTTATAATATGTTCCACTACTTCGGGATTTAGAAGGGTGGAAATATCTCCTAAATTATCAGTTTCCTTGGATGCTATTTTCCGGAGAATACGACGCATGATCTTTCCACTTCGTGTTTTGGGCAATCCGGGCACAAATTGAATCTTATCCAACTTGGCAATAGGACCAATATGCTCCGTGATCATTTGGTTGATTTCCTTTTTCAGGTTATCGCGATCTCGGGATTCTCCGGTTTCCTTTAAAATGACATAGCCATACAAGGCATTTCCTTTGACATCGTGTGGGAATCCAACGATAGCAGACTCCGCCACTGCTGGATGTTCGTTAATGGCATCTTCAATGGGTGCCGTACCCAGGTTATGTCCCGAAACAATGATGACATCATCCACCCTACCGGTAATTCTATAATAACCGACTTCATCCCGTAAAGCACCGTCTCCTGTAAAATATTTTCCTTCAAAAGCAGAAAAATAGGTGTCCTTATAGCGCTGATGGTCTCCCCATATGGTCCGTGCTATGGAAGGCCATGGAAATTTAATGCAAAGCCGCCCATCTACTTGATTGCCCTTGATTTCTTTTCCATTTTCATCCATTAATGCGGGTTGCACCCCAGGCATGGGCAAGGTTGCGTAGGTGGGCTTTGTTGGGGTTGAAAAAGGAATGGGAGAAATTAAAATACCACCGGTTTCCGTTTGCCACCAGGTATCCACAATGGGGCATTTTTTCTCTCCGACATGGTCATTGTACCAGTGCCATGCTTCTTCGTTGATAGGCTCTCCTACCGTACCCAAAACTTTTAAACTAGAAAGGTCATATTTGGTAACAAAGTCCAGATTTTCTTTGGCCAAAGCACGAATGGCGGTAGGCGCTGTGTAAAATTGGGTGACTTTATGTTTTTCCACCACTTCCCAAAATCTGCCAAAATCAGGATAGGAAGGAACTCCCTCAAACATTACAGTAGTGGCCCCATTGACCAACGGTCCGTACACAATATAGGAGTGGCCCGTTATCCAGCCGATATCCGCAGTGCACCAATAAATATCTTCTTCACGATATTGGAACACATTTTTAAAGGTGTACGCCGTATAAACCATGTATCCCGCCGTAGTATGCATCATTCCCTTGGGTCGACCCGTAGAACCTGAAGTATACAAAATGAAAAGTGGGTCTTCTGCTTCCATGATTTCGGGAACACAATCAGCATAGGCTTTGTCCAACAAGGGTTGCAACCAATGGTCACGTCCGTCCATCATGTCGATTTTTTCTCCAGTTCGTTTGGCGACCAAAACACTTGCGATACCCGGACACTGTTTCAACGCCTCATCCACAATTCCTTTTAGGTCGATGGTCTTGCTACCTCGGTACGAACCATCAGAGGTAATTACCATTTTGGCATCACAATCATTGATTCTTGTGGCCAATGCTGTGGATGAAAATCCTGCAAATACAACAGAGTGGATGGCTCCAATCCGGGCACAGGCCAATACAGAAATGGCCAACTCCGGTATCATCGGCAAATAAATCACCACACGATCTCCTTTTTTCACGCCCTTTTCCTTGAGTACATTGGCAAACTTGCACACTCGTTCATGCAAATCATGATATGTAATATGTTCCGATTCCTCATTGGGGTCATTAGGCTCAAAAAGAATGGCGGTTTTATCACCACGACTTCGCAAATGACGGTCGATGCAATTTTCGGTAATATTGAGTTGGGCACCATCAAACCATTTGACCTCAGGCTTTGTAAAATCCCATTCCAACACCGAATTCCATCTTTTGCGCCAGAAAAAGTGCTCCTCCGCCACTTCTTCCCAGAACGCCTCTGGATTTCTTACGGATTTACGATAGACCTGAAAATATTCTTCCAAATGTTTAATATGGTAGTTGCTCATTGCTTTGAATAAATTTTTATGTGGCTTTAAAATTATGAAAAAGGGGGCAATTAATTAAGGATATCAGTGGTCAATAGCGTCTCCTGCCCCGCTTGGAATGCGGATATTTTCCACAATTTCCTGTACTTCCTCAGGAGGGTCTTCGGTAAAGGTATTAACCACTATCGCCACTATAAAGTTCACTACCATGGCGATGGATCCAAACCCTTCTGGCGAAATGCCAAACCACCAATCATCCTGTAAACCAGCAACGGCTTCCTGTCCTCCATCAAAAATTCCAAACTTAAACTTCAACATATAGAAAAGCATGAGACAGAGTCCTACCACCATTCCTGAGATGGCTCCCTGACTGTTCATCTTTTTATAAAAGATGCCCAAGATTATCGCAGGAAAGAACGATGCTGCCGCCAGACCAAAGGCTAGTGCTACCACCGCGGCCACAAAGCCTGGCGGGTTGATTCCAAAATACCCTGCAACAACCACAGCTACTGCAGCTGAAATTCTCGCTGCCCAAAGCTCTCCTTTTTCGGAAAGGCCCGGATTAAGGACATTTTTAATTAAGTCATGGGATACGGACGCCGAAATTACCAATAACAATCCTGCTGCGGTTGACAAGGCGGCTGCCAGTCCACCTGCAGCAATTAAACCAATTACCCAAGCCGGCAAATCCGATATTTCCGGGTTGGCTAACACCATGATATCACGGTCAACTGTTAGTTCATTTATTTCTGGGGCGGCGACATACTGAATTTTACCATCGCCATTTTTATCCTCATGGGCAATGAGTCCAGTAGTTTCCCATCGGCTGAACCATTCAGGCATTTCATTGTATTCTTTTCCACTTACCGTTTCAATTAGGTTTGTTCTTGCGAATACAGCCACTGCTGGTGCCGTGGTATACAATATAGCAATGAACAGCAAGGCCAGACCTGCTGACTTTCGGGCATCCCGAACCCTTTTCACAGTAAAAAAACGAACAATTACATGCGGTAAACCAGCCGTACCTACCATCAATGCCAATGTAATGGCAAATACGTCAATCGTACTTTTTGAACCAGAAGTATACTCCGCAAAACCAAGTTCGGTGGAGAGTCCATCCAATTTATCCAGAAGATAGGTTCCAGAACCATCAGATAAGGTGTCACCAAAACCAAGTTGTGGAATGGGGTTCCCTGTCATCTGAATTGAAATGAATATGGCAGGTACCATAAAGGCGAAAATCAATACGCAATATTGCGCTACTTGGGTATAGGTGATGCCTTTCATTCCACCGAGGACGGCATAAAACAAAACAATCACCATACCGATGACCACCCCTGTATTAATATCAACTTCCAAATATCTCGAAAATACGATGCCCACACCTCGCATTTGACCCGCTACATAGGTAAAAGAAACAATAAGGGCGCAAAAAACCGCTACTACCCGGGCTGTTTTGGAGTAATACCGTTCTCCAATAAAATCTGGTACGGTGAACTTTCCGAATTTTCGAAGATAGGGTGCCAATAGTAAAGCCAAAAGAACGTATCCTCCAGTCCATCCCATTAAATATACAGCTCCATCATAGCCCGCAAAGGAGATAATCCCGGCCATAGAGATAAAAGAGGCTGCCGACATCCAATCTGCTGCCGTGGCCATTCCATTGGCCAATGGAGAAACCCCACCGCCGGCGACATAAAATTCTTTGGTGGAAGCGGCCCGAGACCAAATGGCAATTCCTATATACAGACCAAAGGATAACGCGACCAACACATAGGTCCAAATTTGAACATCATTCATAATTAGGTTTTAGGGATTGGTTACTCTTCGTTGAAACCGTATTTCTTGTCCAATTTGTTCATAAGCCGAACGTATACGAAAATGAGAATCACGAAGACATAAATGGAGCCTTGCTGGGCAAACCAAAAGCCCAGCTTAAAGCCGCCCATTCGGATGGTATTGAGCTCATCCACCAATAGGATTCCGAAGCCGTAAGAGACCAGGAACCAAATTGCCAGTAAAATTGAGAGGTATTTTAGGTTTTCTTTCCAGTACTTTTTGCGAAGGTCTGTGTCCATCTGTTCGGTTTGATTGAAGAAATATATGAAATCCTCAGAAAAAACCACCAAAAATTGGAAAGTGCAACACTTTTTAAGAAATACCGTTCAAATAATTTGAAACGTTAATCCCGATACGTTCATGAATGTTGGAGACATCTGCTTTTACAAAATCTTCTCCGGTGATGCTTTCATACAATTCTATATAACGCTCTGAGACAGATTCAATATATGCATCACTCATTTCTGGGACGGTCTGCCCTTCCAAACCTTGGAATCCGTTGGAAATCAACCATTGGCGAACAAACTCCTTGGACAATTGCTTTTGCGGTTCGCCCTTGGCCTGCAATTCTTCATAGCCTTCGGCATAGAAATAGCGGGAAGAATCTGGGGTATGGATTTCATCTATCAACACGATTTTCCCTTCCTTGGTCTTCCCAAATTCGTATTTGGTGTCCACCAAAATCAGTCCGCGTTTTGCAGCTATTTCTGTTCCTCTTTGGAAAAGGGCTTTGGTATATTTTTCCAAAACTGCATAATCGGCCTTGGAGACAATACCACGCTTCAAAATATCTTCTTTGGAAATATCCTCATCATGGTCTCCTTTTTCTGCTTTGGTAGCCGGAGTGATGATGGGTTCCGGAAATTTATCATTTTCCTTCATCCCTTCGGGCATGGGTTCACCACATAGCAATCTTTTGCCAGCTTTGTATTCTCTCGCAGCGTGCCCAGAAAGATACCCCCGAATCACCATTTCAACTTTAAAGGGGTCACACGCTTTTCCGATGGCAACATTGGGGTCTGGCGTAGCCATCAACCAATTGGGCACGATATCCTCCGTGGCCTGCATCATTTGGGTGGCAATCTGATTCAAAATCTGGCCCTTGTACGGAATGCCCTTGGGCATAACCACATCAAAAGCAGAAAGCCGGTCAGTGGCCACCATCACCAAAATATCATTGTCCAAGGTATAGACCTCTCTTACTTTTCCTTTATATATTGATTTTTGACCCGGAAAATGAAAATCCGTGTCCATAAGCGTATTTTGCCCCATCTTAGAATTGGTTTTGGTGCTCTATGTTCTTGTATGCATCAATGACTTTCTTGACCAGTTTGTGACGAATTACATCCTTATCATCCAAATAAATTATGCTGATGCCATCCACATTTTTAAGGATAAGCAAAGCTTCCTTCAAACCTGAAATCACACGTCTTGGTAAATCTATTTGGCCAGGGTCACCGGTCAATAAAAACTTGGCGTTCTTTCCCATCCGGGTCAGAAACATTTTCATTTGGGCATGGGTAGTGTTCTGGGCCTCATCCAAAATCACAAAGGCGTTGTCCAGTGTACGACCACGCATAAAGGCCATTGGCGCAATTTGAATGGTACCATCCTCAATGTACTTTGCCAATTTCTCCGCCGGAATCATATCACGGAGTGCATCGTATAATGGCTGCATGTAGGGATCCAACTTTTCCTTGAGGTCTCCAGGAAGAAAACCTAAATTTTCCCCAGCTTCCACCGCAGGTCGGGTTAAAATAATTCGCCGAACCTGTTTTTCCTTCAGCGCTTTTACGGCCAAAGCCACTCCGGTATAGGTTTTCCCAGTCCCCGCAGGGCCAATGGCAAAGACCATATCATCCACCTTGCAAGCATCCACCATTCTTCTTTGGTTGAGCGTCTGCGCCTTAATCAAACGTCCACTGACACCATGTACCAAAACATCACCACTGCTTTTGGATGCCGTTTCCTCTTGCCCATTAGCGGTAAGGACACGCTCAATCATGTTTTCATCGAGCTTGTTGTACTTGGCAAATTGACCTGTAAGCATATCAAACCGTTTATCAAACTCTTCCAAGAGTTCTTCATCTCCATATACCTTAATTTTGCTGCCACGCGCAACAATTTTTAGCTTTGGGAAATATTTTTTTAGAAGTTCAATATTCTCATTCTGCTGCCCAAAAAAGTCCTGTGGGCTAATATCCGTGAGTTCTATGATGAGTTCGTTCAAAAAGTGTGGGGTATTTTTATGTTGTTTTTTACAAGAATTGTATTCTTTCTTTTTTAATGTAATTTTACTTCACAAACTTAACCAAAAATCAATTTGAGCAGGCAAAAACATATCAACAGTATTGCATGGCAATCATAACCTTAACTACGGATTTTGGAATTAAAGACCACTTTGTTGGTGCCGTGAAAGGGACTATTCTGAGCAACCTTCCCGATGTGAACATTGTTGATATTTCCCATGCCATCAGCCCATTCAACATTCAAGAATGCGCTTATATCCTTAAGAATGCCTATCGTTCCTTTCCTGAAGGAACCGTACACGTTGTAGGTGTGGATTCTGAACTTTCACCCGAAAACCAACATATTGTGGTGCAGGTGGACGGGCATTATTTTGTGAGTGCCAATAGTGGGGTGATTTCGTTGATTACTTCTGAAGTGAAACCTGAAAAAGTAGTGGAAATCAAGATTCCGAATATCATTTCAGGGTCGTTTCCCGTTTTGAATGTCTTTATTCAGGTGGCCTGCCATATTGCCCGTGGTGGAAAATTGGAGGTAATTGGAAAACCATTTGATGAGTTGCGTGAACTGCGCGACTTCGAGCCAAGAATCATCAACAACGGAAAAACCATTTCAGGAAATGTCATTTATATTGATAATTATGGCAATGTGGTGACCAATATCCAAAGAAGTTTGTTCAACGCCTATAGAAATGGTAGAGCTTTTGAAATAAATGCGCGTACCACCAAAATCAGTCAAATCCATGACAGTTATAATGGCATCATCAATTTTGATTTGGATAAAAATCAACGCAAAGGCCCCGGTGATGCATTGGCCCTGTTCAATTCTGCAGGATATATTGAGCTCGCCATTTATAAAAGTGACCTGAATTCCGTGGGAGGAGCCTCTTCCCTTTTAGGCCTGAATTATAGGGATACCGTAACCATAAATTTTCTGTAAATGCTGATACGTATCGTGAAACTCACTTTTAAACCCGAAAATATTCCTAGTTTTGAACGAATTTTTAAAGAATCAAAAAACGGAATCTTGGCGTTTGAAGGTTGTAATTTGGTAGAGCTGTACCAAGACCTCAAAAATCCTTGTGTGTTTTTTACGTATAGTTTTTGGGAAAAGGAATCAGACTTGGAAAGATATCGGACATCAGATTTTTTTAAAGGCGTGTGGGGAACCACCAAGCAACTTTTCAGTGAAAAACCCGAAGCTTGGAGCGTCAACAAAGTGCAAACTACAAACCCATCTTAATGTTCGCGATTTTTAAAAGAGAGGTACGGTCTTTTTTCACTTCGCCCATTGGGTACTTGATCGTGGGTGCCTTTTTGTTGCTCAACGGTCTTTTTTTATGGGTTTTTAGAGGCGAGTACAACATATTTGACTACGGTTTTGCCGATTTGGGAAACTTCTTTTTACTGGCTCCTTGGATCTTTATCTTTCTGGTCCCGGCCATCACCATGAAGAGTTTTTCTGAAGAACGCAAAATGGGAACCTTGGAGTTGTTACTCATAAAACCCATCTCTGTATGGAAATTGGTATTGGGTAAATTTTGGGGTGCGGCACTGCTATGTATTATTGCTGTGATTCCGACTATTGTTTACGTATTTGCCATTTCAAGTTTGGGCATGATTGAGGGCAATTATGACCTCGGAATGGTTCTCGGTTCTTATTTTGGGCTATTATTTTTGATTTCGACCTATACTTCCATTGGCCTATTTGCTTCTACGCTTTCTGATAACCAAATCATTGCCTTTTTGGTGGGTATTTTACTGTGTTTTTTGGTGTTCAACGGATTTGATGCGGTTTCTTCGCTGTTTTCGGATGGAGAGTCTCAGCAATTGATTCAAGGAATTGGAGCAAAATCACATTTTGAAAGTATTGCCCGAGGGGTCATCGATACTCGGGATTTGGTGTATTTTATTTCGATGACGCTGCTCTTTTTGTACCTCACTTTTCAACGTCTAAAACAACTGCCCCGATGAAGAAGTTTCTCATTTCAGTAGTCGTGGCTCTCGTAGCCGTTTTGGTGTTGAACATCCTGGCGAGCTTTGCTTACACTCGTTTTGACCTCACCGAAGACCAGCGGTATACCCTATCGGAACCTGCCATTGAGGTCGCCGAAAAGTTTAAGTCTCCTGTTGTAGTGGATGTACTTTTGGATGGAAACATTCCTCCAGAATTTTCAAGACTAAAGACAGAGACCATCCAATTGTTGGAATCCTTTGCTTCCAAAAACAAAAACATTACCTATAACCTGGTAAATCCCTTGGAAGATGAAAGTCAAGCCCAACAGACTGTTGCTGAGCTACAGAGTTTGGGCCTCCAACCTGCCAGTGTAACCGTTGAGGAAAACGGAAGGGTTTCCCAAGAGTTGGTCTTTCCTTGGGCCATGGTGAATCATGGAAATCGGACCGTAAAAGTGGCATTGCTCAAAAATAAAATTGGGTCATCTGCAGAAGAACGCATCAACAATTCGGTACAGCAATTGGAATATGCTTTTGCTGATGCCTTTACCAAATTGAACATCACCGAAAAGAAAAGCATTGCCGTCATCAAAGGAAATGGGGAACTCTCCGATATGTATTTGGCGGATTATTTGACCACTATTCGGGAGTATTACAACATTGCCGCCATTACCTTGGACTCTGTGGCGTCTAACCCACAAAAGGTGTTGGACCAACTGGCGGGTTTTGATATGGCCTTGATAGCCAAACCCACCGAACCATTTTCTGACCAAGAAAAATATGTGCTGGACCAATACGTGGTGAACGGAGGGAAATCCATTTGGTTGGTCGACCAGGTGGCCATGGAAATGGATAGCATTCTAGCCGGTGGTGGAAGCGCTTTTGCCCTACCTCGCGAACTCAACCTAAAGGATTTCTTCTTTAAATATGGGGTGCGAATCAATCCTGTTTTGGTCAATGACATGTACTTTACTCAAATTGTTTTGGCGACTGGTGAGGGAAACGATTCCCAGTTCGACCCTGTACCGTGGTATTACAATCCCATGGTGTTTTCCAAAAACAACCACCCCATCAATACCAATATTGAGGCGGTTCGCTATCAGTTTGCAAGTCCTATGGATGTTTTGGAGAATGATTATGACAAAACCATTCTTTTACAGAGTTCTCCGCTGTCCAAAACCGATGGTACTCCACGACAAATCAGTTTGGACATTTTGAACAACCCTCCAAATCAAGAAAGCTATACCCCCGGAAATATGCCTTTGGCTGTTTTGGTTGAGGGTGATTTTGTATCGATGTACAAAAACCGCGTAAAGCCTCTCAAGTTACAGAATACCACAGAAGAAGGTCCAGCTAACAAAATGATTGTCATTTCGGATGGGGATGTCATCAAAAACCAATTGCGAAACGGCAGACCATTAGAATTGGGTTATGATAAATGGACCAGTAGTTTCTATGGCAACAAGGAATTTTTGGTCAATTGCACCAATTATCTCTTAGACAACACCGGACTTATAAACATTCGAAGTAAAAAAGTGTCCATTCCGTTATTGGATGTGAAGAAAATTGCTGCCGAGAAAACCAAGTGGCAAATCATAAATATTGGGGTTCCCGTATTCTTGACACTTCTTTTTGGGGTTTTCTTCAGCTATTACCGAAAGCGCAAATTTGCAGCCTAAGTGTTAATAAATTTGTTTCTTTGCTTCGCCGTTTTAAGATATATTTGCTTTTATCGATTTACAAGCCCAGTTTTAATGACCTCAAGTCGATTGGGCCGCAATACTAAAGGATTTCTTTGATGAAGTTTATTGTATCCAGTACATATTTATTGAAACAATTACAGGTTTTGGGAGGAGTTATTAACAATAGCAACACGCTTCCCATCCTAGATAATTTTCTGTTCGATTTAAAAC
The DNA here is from genome assembly GCF_017313225.1 of Allomuricauda sp. CAU 1633. Lineage (GTDB taxonomy): Bacteria > Bacteroidota > Bacteroidia > Flavobacteriales > Flavobacteriaceae > Flagellimonas. Next base: position 33,961 of record NZ_JAFLNE010000005.1, read on the forward strand.
AGAATCAACTTACGGTCTCTGCATCCGACCTAGAAACTACCATGAGCTCTGTGCTTGAAGTGGATTCTGATGCCGAAGGCACCATCGCTGTCCCAGCACGTTTGTTGTTGGACACCCTGAAGACCTTTCCTGAGCAACCCCTCACCTTTGTGGTAGAGGACAACAATACGGTGGAAATCAGCTCCAACCATGGTAAATATGCCTTAGCGTATGCTGATGGGGCAGAATTCCCAAAAGCAGTGGAGGTTTCCAATCCGAGCTCCACTACCCTATTGGGCGATATTTTGGCCACGGCCATCAATAAGACCATTTTTGCCGCCGGAAACGATGACCTTCGCCCGGTGATGAGCGGCGTGTTTTTTCAGTTTTCTACAGAGAATTTGACTTTTGTGGCCACAGATGCACATAAATTGGTAAAATACCAACGGCAAGATGTTACGGCTTCGCAAGTGGCGGAATTCATTATGCCCAAAAAGCCATTGACCTTATTGAAAGGGATTTTGGCCGGTTCTGAATCTGAGGTGACCATTGAATACAATGATAGCAATGCAAAGTTCATTTTTGACAATTCAGAATTGATTTGTCGATTGATTGATGGAAAGTACCCCAATTATGAGGCGGTCATTCCAAAGGAAAATCCCAACAAATTGACCATATCCAGAAATCAGTTTTTAAGTTCGGTACGAAGGGTATCCATTTTCTCCAATAAGACCACGCACCAAATCCGGTTGAAGATTGCAGGTGCCGAGCTAAATATTTCTGCTGAAGATGTGGATTATAGCAACAAGGCCGAAGAACGACTTTCCTGCTCCTATCAAGGTGACGATATGCAGATTGGGTTCAACTCACGCTTTCTATTGGAAATGCTCAACAACTTATCCTCTGATGATGTTTCTTTAGAAATGAGCTTGCCCAACCGAGCTGGTATCCTTACTCCCATCGATGGATTGGATGAAGGCGAACATGTTACTATGCTGGTAATGCCTGTGATGTTAAATAACTAAATACTCAAACTATACGTTTAAAAAGCTGGAGCGTTATGTTCCAGCTTTTTTTATTTATAAAAACCGTATCGTTAAAAAATAAGATGGTGCTTCACCGTTGGAAGCCTTTACCGCATTGACTATGGGCAATATAAAACCTAGAATACCTGTTGCAATCAAACCCAGAATTCCCAAGCCCAAAAGCAAGATGGCCGGGATACTTATAATAATGTAAAGAATCAAGCTTAACTGCAGGTTGATGATGGCCTTTCCATGTTCATTCATCCCCTCTACCTTATCTCGTGACGATAACCAGATGATCAAAGGAACTAGTAGACTTCCAAACCCAATAACATACGATAATAACTGGGTCAAGTGTGTGATGGACAACAGCGTGTTGTCCTTTCGCATAACATTTTGATTAACAACTTCCATTTTTCGATTGATTTTGATGATGTACCTTATGAGTATATAATTTACGTAAAATGTTACAGCTTTCCGCTAATTTGTACTTTTGCGCCTATGTCATACGTGGATAATATTGTTGCCTTAGCTACCCCTTCAGGAACCGGGGCCATTGCGGTGATTCGCATTTCTGGGCCTGATGCCATCTCGATTGCCGATTCCATTTTTAAATCGATTAAAGGAAAAAAATTGTCCAAACAAAAGAGTCACACCATTCATTTGGGGCATATTATGGATGACGACAAAATCTTGGACGAGGTACTCGTTTCCATTTTTAAGGGGCCGCACTCCTATACTGGCGAAAATGTGGTTGAAATATCCTGTCATGGGTCTCCCTATATTCAACAACAGATTATCCAATTAATCTTGCGAAAAGGGTGCCGAACTGCTTCCGCTGGTGAGTTTACCCTTCGTGCTTTTTTAAATGGAAAAATGGATTTGAGTCAGGCGGAAGCGGTGGCCGATTTAATTGCCAGTGACAGTAAGGCGGCCCACGACATTGCCATGCAGCAAATGCGGGGCGGTTTTAGTAATGAAATTCAAAAATTGCGAGAAGAATTGCTCAACTTTGCTTCCTTGATTGAATTGGAGCTCGATTTTTCACAGGAAGATGTTGAATTTGCGGATCGTACCCAATTCAACGAGCTGTTGAATCGCATTAGTGAAGTCCTAAAAAAACTGATTGACTCCTTTGCTTTGGGGAATGTCATAAAACATGGTATTCCTGTTGCCATTGTTGGGCAACCCAACGTGGGAAAATCCACCCTACTCAATGTTTTACTGAATGAGGAACGGGCCATTGTAAGTGATATCGCTGGGACCACCCGGGATACGGTTGAAGACCAAATCAGCCTCAATGGCATCAATTTTAGATTTATTGATACCGCTGGCATCCGTGAAACGGTGGATGTGGTTGAAAAAATTGGGATAGAACGGACTTTTGATAAAATTGAAAAAGCCAGGTTGATTATCTTCCTTTTTGATCATATGGATTTTGGCCGTTCGGAGCTGGAGCGGATTCAAAATCGATACCCCAATAAACAACTGGTCCCTATTTGCAACAAGGTGGATTTGTTGGAGGAATTCCAAATAGAACAATTGCGGCAGGAAATTCCAGATGTTCTTTTTCTTTCAGCCAAAAACAAAACAGGCATCCCAGAATTGGAAAGAAAACTACTTGCTCTGGTGGATTCTGGTGCATTGAGTGGTGACGAAACCATCATTACCAATAGTCGCCATTACGATGCTCTTTTAAAGGCGCTGGAGGAAATCCAGAAAGTAAAAGAAGGCATGGATATGGGATTGGCCAGTGATCTTATGGCCATTGACATTCGTCAAGCTCTATTTCATTTAGGGGAAATCACTGGAAGCGTCACCACAGATGATCTTTTGGGGAATATTTTCTCCAATTTCTGCATCGGGAAGTAACCCTGATACCTAATTTATGGAAATTTGATCCTACCAGTCTAACGACTCATATCTCTTCACAATCAAAAATTACCGGCCATGTGCAATGGGTGTAGGTAAACACCTCGGGTTTAAAGTCTCATTTCCTGCATTTTACCTAGATTTGGACAAATACCCAATATACCTTTTATCGGGTATTCCTGTTTAACAAAATATATGTTAAATTGTTCTCCAATCAATCTCTTTTAGTTATGAGGACACTCTTATTAGCATTCGTTTTATTCAGTTCATTCGCTTTTGGCCAAAATCAGAGAAGTACAGGTCTCCTTTTTGATGATGAGGCCTATGAGCGAACACCCATCAAAGCAAAAAATGTTGCTTTTCAAGATGTTGTAACCGAATTTAGATCCGCCACGTTAAAACAATTTGTTCCCAATATAAAAGACCAGGGTGGTTATGGCACCTGTGTTGGCTGGTCCAGTGCTTATTATGGCAGAACAATTTTAGAAGCTCGGTTAACGAATGAGGAAGATTCAATTCAAATCAATGAGAACACTTTTTCACCTGTATTTACCTATTTGCACTCTAATGTTGAAAATGATTACAATTGCCAAGGGGGCGCATTTATCGGACGGGCCATGGAAGCCATGATAGATCTGGGTGTTCCATATTACAAGGATTTCGATGTAATGTGCGAAACCAACATACCTGAAACCGTTTTAAAAAATGCCCAAGAGCACAAAATAAAAGACTATACAAGAATCTTTGGATCTGATGAGCCACAAGACGTTAAGATTGATGGTATAAAACGCTCGCTGCTAAACGGAAATCCAGTAATTATAGGATTTAAAATTGAGAATGCCTTTTTTAGTGCCAAAACCGTGTATGAGCCTGATAATTTGGGAACCGAGGGGGGACACGCCATGTGCGTAATAGGTTATGATGATGATAAGTATGGTGGCGCATTTGAGATTGTGAACAGTTGGGGACCATCATGGGGCAACGATGGTTTTATGTGGATCAGATACAATGATTTTGTGGAATATACCCGTTATGCGTTTGAAATGATTCCACAAGTATCCAAGCCCAAAACAAAAACCGTACTGGCTGGTGAATTGGAACTTCGGTTAAGGGACAATACCACAATGGAAGTAAGCAAGGGTGATGGCGATTATCAAGGCTCTGTCTTTGGTTTTCAAGATGTGGTCATTGAAGATGAATCGCAAAGTATTGGTGATTATATAACCACATCCAGCTATCCCACCGAGACCCGGTATCAAATGATCACTAAGGTGAATCAACCGGCTTACGTTTATGTGTTGGGTGCCGATTCGGACAATGAGAATTCACTCTTATTTCCCTATGATGAATCTGTAAGTCCCTTTATAAATTCAGATAAGGCCCAGGTTACCATCCCTTATGCCGGACCCAACCAGAAAGCCTATTTTAGGTTAAACAAAGAGGTTGAATCCGACTACTCCATTGTTATCTTTTCACTTGAAAAAATTGACATGCCTGCTGTAAAGAAGCAACTGGATGAGATGAACGGCGATTTGTTGGATAAGCTTTATATCATTTTCAATGACCAGTTGATCAACAAGGACGAGGTTGAACTCATGGAAGAAAAAATGGGCTTTACGGCAGAGTTCTCTGAAGGATCCATGGCTATGATGATTTTGGATATTAAAAGAACATAAAGCCATGTTCAAATCTTTTTCAATTATCGCCTTTTTGTTTTTTCTACTATCGTGCAATTGTCAAAAAACACCGAAAACTAAAGAGGTCGTTAGCGAAAAATCTATTTCCAGCGGGAAAATCAGAGCGTTTTTAACGGAGAAAAACTTTGACATAATCACCTCAGCCAATCTAGTGGTGGTCTTTGATATTCAAAAGAAGTTAATAGAAGGTACGGTTGACGAATACTCCAACAAAATTGTGCTCAAGGATACGCTTGATTTGGAAAAGGCCGATGGATTGCTGACCAACATTAAAAATGATGCGTCATACGTTTGGGACATGGAGAAAGGTACTGCCCCATTCAATGCCTCCCAACAGCTTTTAATTAGAAATGAGACCGGGCGAATTGTTCTTTTGATAGATCAAGAAAACCGTAAATTGGGGTTCATCAATCTAGATGGACAAAAAGTGATTACAATTTCCGAGAGCCTTTTGGAGTATTTCAAGAGCTTTTAGTTTTTTGGCTGGCAAAATGGGTTTTTCCTTTAAACATAAAAAACGCTTCCCTAAGGTAAATCGGCTTCTTTTCAAGGAAGCCTTTTTTTGCATGCTTTTTTCCTTTATTGTTTTGGGGCTGGTGACTTTTATTGGCGTTAACCTTAGCTTTTTTACCCCTTTCAACAATGCCTTTAAAGATTTCAGCTATTTGGACCTTTATTATTCTGAAAAGTTGGAGGAAAACCAAGGCCATATCAATCAAAAGATAGTATTGGTGAACATTGACCGTCTAAACAGAGAAGATATCGCCCTATTGCTCAATAAAATTAACCAGCAGCATCCAAAAGTAATAGGCCTCGATGTCATTTTTGAAAAGGAGAAAACCCCTCATGGGGACAAGGCATTAGCCAAAAGTCATAAGTTGCAAAACTTGGTTACAACTTATACCATTACCGATATTGGAACAATAACAACTTCCAACCACATTGCACAGCCAAACCAACTTAGTGGATACAGTAATTTTAGTTTTGATTTCGAATCCTCAGTAGTCCGCAACTTTTTGGGGCAACGAAAAATAAACGATACCGTCCAAACTTCTTTTGCACTTGCTGTGGCCAAAAAATACTTGGGAAACCAATGGAACAAATCCCGGGACAATTATTTTCTAAAAGAAAGGCCTATTAATTACAGAGGCAATCGGGATGATTTTTTAATCCTGGAAAACGAGGACATCTTAGGTCAAGATAGTATTCCATGGCTCAAGGACAAGATTGTTTTATTGGGGTATTTGGGAGATTTAAACAGGCATGAGTTTGATATGGAAGACAAACATTTCACTCCGATGAACCCCAAGTTTGTGGGAAGAAGCGCTCCCGACACTTTTGGCCTGATCATACATGCCAACATTATAAGCATGATATTGGAAAATGATTACATCAGCGTGTTACCCCAATGGGCCTTGATCATAATAACCCTTATCCTTACTTATCTTGCATTGGCTTATTTCATTTGGTTGTCCAAAAGACAACTGGCGAGCTACATTTTAAGATTGAATATCATAAGATTGGTTTTTATGGTGCTTCTTATTTGGTTGGCCCTAGCCCTTTTCCGACAAGGAATCTTACTAAAAACGGCTGGTGTTATTGCCACAGTGGTCTTTAGTATAGGTCTTATTGGGTACTATAAAAAGGTGATTCATATTTTGCATAAAAAATATAAATGGAACGGGTACTTCTTTCAAGAGTAATTATAGCCATTGGGTTATTCATTAGTACAGGCCCAAGTTTTGGGCAACATGGCTATTTTGTTTTTAACAAAAGAGGAGTACCTAAAATAAATGCGGACCAACTACTGAATCGAGGAAGCCTTTTATCAGAAATTGATACGTTGCATTTATCCCTAAATGACTACGTTCTTCTCTTTAATAAAACTGGTGAACTTTTTGAAATGGACATGCCAAACAGCTATCTGTTTTCAGCAATCAAAGACCATAAAAAAAAGTTCGAGTCAAACACCATGACCAAGAAATACTTTGCTTATGTATGGAAAAAGTTCACCAACCAAATAAAAAGTAAACAAGATCCCGGTGTGGTATATCGAGAGGACCGATTCATAAAATTGGAGTTTCCTGTGGACAGTGCCAAAGTGTTTTCACCCGAGCTTCGGTTTACGTGGAATAACAAAACGGACCAAGAAGAGGTTTTCTTTTTACTGAAAGATTTGGAGACAGGACATTTGACCAAAATTGGAACAAAAGGCAATTACATACTGCTTCATTTAGATAATTCCCTGCTAAAAGTGGGTCAATCTTATGAATGGACCGTTGCAACATCTTCCTTTCCAAATTTGAACGAATTAAAATTCAATCAATTAAATGTTTTAAACAAGGAAGACTTTGAAAAATTACAGAAGGAAATTGAAGCTATCGTAAAGGCCTTCCGACTACTGGGATTTTCGGAAGATGAGATAAGGGAGGCTATCTGCCAGGACTTCAAATATTGCAGTCCTTCCCCATCCAATTAAAATTTAATCATCCCACAGATTAATCTGAGCAAAGCTGGCAGTATTTTAAAGTGCTGTATGCTGCATTTTCCAAATCTCTGGCAACCACTAAAATGTAATAGTACTCGTTGGCATCAAAATTTGGGATTTGAAACGTTACACTGGTATTTACCAAATCCTTGCTTTCCCCTCCATTGGTTTCGTTTTCAGGACTGATGTTTGCATCTCTTGACCAATATGCATCATATTTTAAATTGCCATCGTTTTCTTGATCACCTCCGGTCCACCTAACAGTTATCTGCGTAGTACCGCCCGAGGTTGAAACCAACACCGTTTCATTAAACTTTACGGCCAAAGGAACATTGTTGTCGTTGGGCAATGCACTTGGCGTTCTAAACACACGTTCCTCACTTGAAGCCAAATCACTCACCACTTTCCACTTGTAGTCCGAACTAAAGTCAACCTCCCAGTCAAACTGATAGGTGCCATCAATCAATACGGGTTGCGCATCTATTGTTTCGCCATTGAGAACCAAGTCGAAACTGGAAATATTACCCTGGAGTTCCCATCTAAAAGGAATTGAAATTCGACCTCCCACCGTAGTTCCCTCCTCACACTTGGAGTTGGGTTCTGGATATTTAAGGTTTATGGCAAATTCGTCGGGCTCAAAACTTCCATCACAGCTTAAAAGGGCAAAACCAACTAAACCAACCCAAATTAGATAGATCTTTTTCATAACCTTAGTTCTTTAATAGTTTAAATTGGATCATCTCCTCACCCTCAGGGATAATAAGTCCCAAATAGGTTCCTTGTTCCAAACTTGAAACATCCAGCCTAACAACATCTGTTTGTGTATTGGACATTTGTCTAAAGACCAGTCTTCCTGCAAAATCAAAAAGTTGAATGTCCAGTTTCCCTTGAAACGAGCCACCATCTATTGTCAATTCATCTTTTGTTGGATTGGGATAATAGTGTATATCGCTGAACAAAATACGTTTTTCAATAATCCCCTTGCAATCTGAGTCGCCACTGATAATAAGATTGTTGATTCCTTTTTTTAACGGAACATCAATAACATGTTCGGAATCATCTTCAAACTCAAATTGATGCGTACTATTATCTGTTAAGACCGAATACCTTGTACTTCCGGAAACCTTTAGACTGACCATATCTCCATCGAATCCATTTTCCTCAGCGGTCATGCCGTCAAATTCAGTAACACGGACCACATAGTTGGGCAATAATACGTCAGGATACGTGATATCGGCCACTGGTTTAAAAGCCAATGTTATTTCATAGCTGCCAATAGCCAATTCATCGAACACTTGTGAATTATCCTCTGAATCATTTTTGTCTAAATCTTTTGTGTCGGTATACGTGATATCATTTTTACCAACAACCGTTACCTCAAACGGAAAAGGTGAATCGTTCTCAAGGTAAATTTCTCCCAATTGGTCGGTTCCAGGACATCTTGGGCTTTTGACCAGTATGTTGATCGTACTGGGATCAAAGGTGGAAACATCTGAAGTTAAACTGATCAATTCCGCTTCTGCCAGACTTGGGGAGCCAATCATATAGTTTACACCAAAATCCAGGGTAAGAAAAAGACTTTCATTATTTTCAACAACATCATCGGGCAATGCTTTAATAAAAATGCTTTTGGTGGCTGTACCTCCTGCTTCAAAAAGAACCTTGGCATCATTTAGGGGTATGCTGGTAGTTTGGTCCTGCTGAAATATTTCATAATCTGATTCAATAACTTGATTTGTATCCGTATTTCCAGAAACTTTGAAAAAGACCTCAATATCTTCGGTTGGTACTTTGTCCAGTTGAATGATCATTTCGGCAAAATCGGTGGCATCTGCCTCTCTTGATTTGTTGTCCGCTCCCGAGAACATGGTAGCGGTGTACTCAAAGGGATCATCACTTTCAATGGTAATTTGTTGGGTGAAATTATTGTCCAAGGAATATCCTCTGCGATCTATTAACTCAATGGTAACTGTTTCCGTAAGTTCATATATATCGTCATTTAATGGGTTTATTACAATCTCTGCACTTTGCCCATTATTCGGAATTGTAACAAAACCTTCCAAGGTATTCAGGTCTAGATTGTCAATTGTGTAATCTAAGCCTGGGGTCGCTGCCCCTTCTGCTTGCGCATCCTTAATACTATAATAGATTAACATATCATTTCCTGTATTGTTCAAGGTTTCGAGTTCTACCTGAAGTGAGGCATTCTCAAGCGGAAATTCACGGGCAATTTTTCTATTTTCAATACTATTTAGTGATGCCTGTATGGATTCAAGGATATAAAAGTCGGTATCGATATATTCAATGGTATCATCATTTACGTTGTTTATATCAAAAATGTTTGTGGGGACCAACACAAACTTATCGCTGTCAATTGGATTAAAAGAAACAGCAAACTTCTCGGATACTTCAGAGCTTGGATCTACTCCATTATCATCATTGATGATAGTTCTTACTTGAAAATTATACTCTGACCCCTCTGTATCATTGGGCACACCTCTAATGGGAAGGTCTCCAATAGCGCTATAATCATCTGGGGATGCTTGTGGATAATTATCCTCTGGATTTATCGCATAAGGGTTTTCTGCATTTTTAAATTCTAAGGCCACCTCATAGATATCGGAACCACCAACACCTTTTTCCGCATTGAACGAGTACCGTATGGATTCACCTTCTTCAATTGAATAATATGCACAGCAACCCTGCCCCGGACCATCCAATTGTTGTAGGTTTGATTCATCTATGGTCAAATAAATGATAATCTTGCCCTCATCGTCCCGAACATTGGCCTGTAAAGGGTCTGGTAATGAGAATTCCATTGAGCCCAACACGGGTTGTTGCAGTGTAACGCTATAAAACTCACTATGATTATCAACAATGACTTCTTGAGGGTAGATAAGAATTAGTTCTCCAACAGATTCATTTTCCATTACCATTATTACAGATTCTGTCGGACTTTGTGTTTCGCCTTGCAACACGTAACTACCTTCTTCGGCAACTCTTGCAAAATTGGTTTTATTTTGAAAGTATTCTTCAAGATAGGGATCTACTATCTCGTTGTTAAACAACACTGGGAATTCCAAATTGCCATGATCCGTCCAAGGATTCCCTTGCGCATCAAATAAAGAAATTGTAAAAGTATCCATACCTCCTTCAACACCGCCCGTATTGTCTATTGTTACCGTTATGGCATCGGAAACCATTGGTGGTACGTCTTTTATTGTAATCGTATAGGTAAGTGTTCCATCTGCTTCATTTAGCACAGCATTGGCGCTATCTGCCCATTCATAGATATCATTTTCATTGGTATATAATACGATCACCAAAGTTTCATCTGGTTCTGAACCAGCTTGATTGTTTTCTCTTATGATCGAAAAGTCCAGGGACCCGTCTTCGGAAACATTTTCCTGAACATAAAATGTTTTGGGGTTTGAATCAGGAATATAATCATCATTAATGGTTGCTGAGCTTGGAGTCAAATCATATCGGACTTCATATTCATAAGTTACCGCAGCTGGAGGCTGAGCCTTAATCCCAATGGAGAAAAACTCCCCTTCATTGATACTCAAATTTCCTTCGTTATCAATTTCAACACCGCTGATTGTTGCTTCCAAGGAAAAGGGATCAGAAATAACTTGGGGTTCATCTGCAATGGTGATTATAAATTCCTTGCTACCATCTGGGTTTGCATTTTCCCATTGGTAGACATCATTGGGATCTTTTTCCAGAACTATCACAATCTCTTCACCTTCATTATCGAAATCATCAACAAAAACCTCTATTTCCAAATACTCAATGGCATCCTGTTGATATCTGGCTATAAAAGATACTGGGCTGTTCCCATGCGTATAATCCTCATCGAATAGGGCTGTACTGCCACTGGAATTGAAAACAACATCAAATGATCCCTCATCATGCAATACCGAATTATCCGCCTCAAAATAAATCCGGAACTGCTGCCCTTCCTCAACCGTGTCTGCAGGGTTTCCCACAGGCAAACTAAGGTAAGGGGTTACAATCATTGGGTCTGTATCCTCAATGGTTACTGTAAAGGATGTTGGTGTTACCGTATAATTGGAGGTGTTTTCGGAAGTGATATTGATGATGTAGGTTTCATCCCCTTCATTGATCCCGTCTTCATTAACGGTAAAAACTATGCTGCCATCAGGATTCTGGGCACTTATAGTAAAGGTTTTGTTTAAATTATCTATAGTGAAATCCTCGGTGCTTTCAATCCCATCTTTTGTAATACTGATTACCGGGTCATAGATTATCCCGTTGGTTCCGGTATTAGCTGTATCAAAGTTAAGTTCAAAAGACTGGCCTTCGGTTATTTCAAAATTGGGGCTTGTCCCTGTCGCTCCGGAAATAGTTGCTGTAACCACAAAAGGTTGAGGTGCACTGCAATCTGTTCGGTACTCTGCATTGGCATCCTTTTGCCAATTTACCTGCGATGCGGCATTTCCAATATCCGTGACTTGAATGCAACTCAATGAAGAATTTCCCGTAGCGTTAAAATCGGTAAGGTTCTGATCCATGGAACTGATATCTAACTCCATTAGATCATTGTTCTCTAAAAAAAGCTCGGTTGTTGTGTTGGTATTGGGCAGTGCAATACTGTTTAGGTTGTTGTCCCCTACATAAACACTGGTCAATTGGTTATTATTTGTGAGATTTAGGTCGGTTAAGGTATTACCACTGATATTTAGAAAAGAAAGCTGCAAATTTTGACCCACATCTAAAGTGGAAAGATTGGAGAAGGAAACTCCCAGGGACACCAGTTGACTCAATAAATCCAAATTTGCCAGAGTGGCCAAATTTGGGCAACTGTTTGCCAATAAAACCTCAACAGATGTGGTTGCGCCGAGCTGAATGGTGCCAAAATTATTGTTGCTCACGTCCAAATAGGTAACGTTGGGAATACCCCCAAAATTTATGGTAGACCCGCCATTGCCTATCCCATTGTATTGCAACTCCAGCGTGGTGACATTTGTGAGAAAGGAGCCGCCATTTCCTGGGTCGTTTTGAAACCGTATGGTTTTTCCCCCAAGGTTACAGTTGGTGGCATAAATTTCCACCAGACTGAGGTTTTGTAATTCCAAGCTATTAAGGTCATTATCACTTACATTTAATATTTGTAATGATGCAAACGCTTCCAGACCACTTAAATCATTAATTCCAGCATTTGATATGTTTAAATTGGTTACACCCGTTACATCCGATGTTAGAACACGACCATCAGTTGGGCCACCTTCAGAATCTATGCCTTGGTTGATCAGGGCCTGTTCAAAATTGGCATCGGGAATAAGCGTATAACCGCAATCTATACTATAGTTGGCGGTTATATCCTTAATCCAATTTCCAAGCGCCGTTTGTTGATCTGCAAAAACAACATCATCCACCTGGATGCAATTAAGATTTGAATTTCCATTGAGTTCTACGGAAGTGAGCAGGTTGTTGTTCCCGTTTTTAAGGTTCACATAAGTTAGTGCTCCATTATCGGCATTTAAAATTGATAAATTGGTGTTTTGAGACAAATCCAATGTGGCAATCTGCGATTCATAAGTAGCCAAGGTCTCCAACGCGGACAAAGATGTAACATCCAAATTTGTCAAGGGATTTATGGCTAGGCTTAAGTCCACTAAATTGGGAAGACCACTTACATCAATACTGGAAATTTGATTGTCCGCCAATTGCAATACCGTCAGTCCACTCTTCCCGGAAAGGTCAATACTGGAAAATAAGTTGCCACGGGTAACAATTGATAATTCAGTGATAGCATTGTTTTGGAAAATATCAACACTTGGCAAGTTAGGGGTGTTTATGATCACGATTTCCTGCAAAAGTAAATTTCCGCTAAAATCAATTTCTTGTATGGTCGCCGCTTGATTGTCGATAAGACTAAAAATCGTTAGAGAGGAGAAAGCTTGTAAACCATCAAAGTCACTGATATCATAACCGGAGATGCTCAATTCTGAGAGGTTGGAGATGTCGGCGGTCAGCACACGACCATCGGTAGCTCCCCCTTCTGTATCAATTCCTTGATCTATGAGGGTTTGTTCAAAATTGGAATCTGGGATGGACGTATATTGTCCATACGACCAACCCGTTAACAAGAATCCTATAATTAGAAGTAGTGCTCTTTTCATTTTCTTTCATTTGAACCTGTCAAATGCAGGCAATCTATCGATATAGCTCTTTCATAAAAGGTATGCTCACCCCAACATACAGATGGGTTACTTTGCCTTCTGTAAGTATACTGCTCAATGCCATTGAACCTACCGTAACCGGTCCATAGCGAAGCCCAAGTCCTGCAAAAATTCCCGCTTTCTGATTAAAGTTTATAGGGAGGTATGCGCTGAACTTTCGTGTTTCATATCGGGGCGTTACAGTAATGAGGTCGGGTTGCGTATTTGCATAGTTGTCCGAGACACTTGTAAGCCCTTTTATGTAATTAAAATTGATATAGTAATTGTTTTTGAAGAGATAATCCAAATTTAGGTGAGCCGACATCGGCAATGCTACACTTACATCGCCTCTGGCCGGATTTATGGTGACCTCCTCGCCTTCGCTATCCATGATGGTGCCAATCAAGCCATTAGTTACATCATAACTGTTTGAATTTATGACCAAATTATTCACTGAGATAGTATCTTGCTGAATTTCAGCATATTTAATGGTCCCCATATCCAAAACTGAAGCGCTTATCTTCAGTTTATATTTATTCACAGCTCCGCTGTTGCTACGGACATCCACACGATTGGTCTCTCTGGGGCGCCACTCGTAGACCATCCCAATATCTCCTCCGTAACCCGAGCCATTGTTCTGAAAATTAAAGGACTCCTGGATAAATAGTTTCGATGAGTCTTCATCGGCTTGTTCTTGAAAACTGTTAAGTACAATGAGGGGGGCATCAACACCAGTATTCAACGTAAGTGCATTTCCATCATAACTGCTACTGAGACTACCTCTAGTCTCCACAGCACCATTTCCTACATAATATTTGAATGTGCCTCCGAGCTTAAAAAAATGAAAATTGCCGTCCAACAAAACGGCTGAAACGTTAAGGCCTGCTTCTTTCCAAGAGTGAAAAGTAGAATTAAGGTCGCTATTTTCATGGTCAAAACCTTGCTCTAAAGTAGAAAAACCTTGGTTTGCCCCTCTTAACAAGGAACTGCCCACGTTGTTATAATCAAAAAAAGTTCGTGAACGCAGCAGGAGTCCCACAGCAAAACGGTCATGAAAGTCCCACGTTACTGAAGGCAAAAGAACATCCGTATGTCCAAACGAATACCCGTCGTTCTCCCCATGGGTCAAGTTGGTGGAGAATTCAAGTCCATTGAATCCATTTGGTGCTGTTTCCACTTCAAAATTGGGAAGGGCGCCAATATCCGATATCCCCATTTGATTGTATGAAAGTACATTGATATGATATTCGTATTTGGAATCTACACTGTTGGCAGGGTTGGCCACAGTACCATAAATACCACTGTAATTGTCGAACGCAAAACCCTGTGAGGTCTGAGAAAATGAAATGAGGGGAAGCCCAATTAGAAAAAAAAGAAACTTAATGTACTTGTTTCGCATTCGTTGGTCTGGTTGAGGTCTAAAAGTCAAGATTTTAAATGTATCAAAACATTTTTAATATCATTTAAGCATTTTGTTGATTACATCGATATATTGATGAATTCAACGAATAATTCAAAAATAATTACGAATGGGATATGAGAAAATACCCAATACACGGTATTTACACCTAAATACTTGATAAACAACTAGAAATAGGTTTAAGAATAACCTATTTTGGATGTGGGAATAATCGCTTTTGAGCTGTTTACTTTACTTCGTTGAGCAGCTCAACTTCAGAAATTGAACGTTGTTGATATAATCGGTCCCCTTTTGGTAGATCATACTCAAGTTCCGTCTCAATAATTTGAACCTCTTTAGGGAAATAGGTCTGGTCATGAAGGTCATATTCAGAGATGATCTTTTTAATCTCCATGGTCTTTTGATCCTTTCTTTTTCCTTTTCTAAAATGCTCTGTTTTCTCGTTTTCCATGATTGCATAAAGCAACCCGGATTGTGTACTAAAATAATAGTGCTTGGTAAGCTGTATTCGTTTGCCCTTTTTGTTAAGATTTCCAATTTCAATGGTTTCTTGAGGTAATTCCAATAGAAAGCACTCTTCGTTACCCATTCGTCTTCTTCCTCTGTAATGTGCCACTTCAGGGTTGGACAACAACAAAAAATCATCAAAAAAGTATTGGGTAGCTGGTTTTCGCTCCCTTTTAAAGGTGTAAGAGTCTTGCTTTAAGCTTGTTCCAATGGGTGGGGCTCCGTTCCGCCATTGGTCCTGATCTGTATACTTCCAAAATAAAGAGTCATTTTTAATGAGGTATTGCTCTTGTCTTTCTTTATGCAAAATGGCAATGGTATTGACACTTTGTTGGTAATCATAAACATAGACAACAGGTTCTTGATTAAAGTTCTCGCCTTTGGTTTCTGAAATGGTTTCCTTAAAGTTCAACTGTTTTATTTGACCCACTTCCTTAATACCTCCCAATTGACTGTAATACCTGTTTATGATCAGTTCTGGGGTGACGTCCCTTTCGGCTGTGTCCTCATCCAAAATGATTTTTTTAAGGTTGGGGTCATTGTACTTCATCCAACCAATTTTAATGGCTTCCAAGCGTTCGGTCCTTCCGGGATGGGTTGAACTTCCTTTCTCTGGAACATTGGCAAACATGCTCTGTGCCTCTTCAAGGGTACTCCCCATTCTTGCCAGGGTATGGCCGGCAAACCTGTCTGCACTTAGTTCCCATCTTGGGTTGCTTCCGCCCCTGTTCAATGAGTGGTACAACAGAAAATGGCCTACTTCATGGGCCAATACACCTATTGATGCCCAATCCATCTGGGAGTTTTTTGACATTTGACCCAACCATTTGGGATCATACAGGATGTAGGGCACTAAATTGTTGTTCTCGTCTTCCTCAATATGGGCCAATGCGTTTTTTATATTTTCACATTTACGAAGCTTAAAGTTTCTGTTGAGTCCCATCTGCCCCATAATTTCATCGACAATGGCTTCTGCTTCGGGGTCGGCAGATTGACTGGTATTGCCAAAACACAAATCATCAACCGATTCAATGACCACGTTCTGGAAACCTTGAGCGCTTCCATATAGGCCAAGTAAAAGGGTTATTGCGAAAACAATACTATTTTTCATCCTAAAAATTGTTTTTTTGGCTCACTCAATAATTCGCCCATGTCAAGAGAATCGATTCCAGCTTGAATTTGAAGCAATTTAACAATCTATTTCGGCAATGCACGAATCAAAAAATTGGAAATATTCCCCATATTGTCCTGATAGAGTTCCAAATACCGGTCCCAGTTTTGTTTTTTGCTATTGACTTCCCGTATGCGCACCTGAATGTTCTGCAAAACCTTCATTTTTGGTATTACCTGAAAATTGGGGTCCTCAATCACCATAGATGTACCATCTATCAGCACAGAATCCAGTAAGATGGGATTGATATGAAATTCTCTTGCTTTGTCAGCATCATCAAAATAATAAAAGCCGATGTCCAATATATAATTGATTTGGTTGCCAAGTGAGCTTAGCTTGGCCCACGAATGGTTAACTTCATATTCTTTTAGTCCTATATAATGATATCCTTCCACATTAGTAACGGCACCGATTTCAAATTTAAAACGGGCAATCCGTTCTTTTTCACCGGAATTATTGGTGCCCAAATGATCAAAAACCAGGGTTTTATTTGGGTCCAAAGTCTCAAAACCCTTAGATTCATCAAAAAATGAATAGGTAGCAAAGTACTCTTTGTTGAAATTATCGGGATTATAAAAAAGCTTGGAAGCACCGTCAACCAGCAATGGAATGATCTTGGCCACGAGCTTTCCCCATCCAATGGTATACGCATCTTCTGGGTTTTCCTTGGAGACAAATTTTAGTTCGTGCGTTATGTCCTCAAACTCAGTTTTTATTATGCCTTCCTTACCTTGGGCATAATAGTCTTCGGTTTGGGAAAATCCTTTTGTGAGCGATGCACACAAACACAGTGCGCTTAAAAAAAATGTTGCTTTTTTCATGGTCTTTCTTTTACTGGAAAAGGACTTTTAAGCTCAGATTAAAAAATAGGGTTAAAACTTATATTTCTTATCCAAGGCATATCGTAACAATTCACCTTTTCCCTTAAGCCCCAAGATACGAATCATGTTTTTACGATGGGTATCCACCGTATGTAATCCTATAAAAAGTTCATCTGCTATCTCACGAGAGGTTTTACCTTGCGCTATCAATGCCAGTATTTCCATTTGCCGTTTGGTGAGTATTCCTTTTCTATTATCCTTTTTTTGGGGATTTATTCCATCCACATTGATATTGGGGTCAACATAGATTTTACCCTCGGCTACCACCAATATTGCGTTGAGTACTTCTTTGAGCGATGTATTCTTTAAAATATACCCAGATGCTCCTGCTCGGATCATCTGCTTTATAGCCTCTTCTTGATCAAACATGGTAAAGGCAAGTACCTTGATGTGCGGGTATTCCTTTTTAATGATTTTAGTTGCTTGGATTCCATCCATTTTTGGCATGCGTATATCCGTAACCACAACATTTGGCTCTTTCCTTTTTACAAGTTGAAGCAAGGCATCACCGTCATTGGCGGTGCCAACAATTTGTATGCCTTCCTCATATTTTAAGAGAAGGGTGAGTCCGTCTATCAACGATTGGTGATCTTCTGCTATGGCTAAACGTATCATATGGGAATATCTATAATTACCGTGGCCCCTTTCCCTATTTCGGACTCGATATGCAATGTACCTTCTAGGTGCGCCACTCTTTTATCTATACTTTTA
This sequence comes from Allomuricauda sp. CAU 1633, assembly GCF_017313225.1. Lineage (GTDB taxonomy): Bacteria > Bacteroidota > Bacteroidia > Flavobacteriales > Flavobacteriaceae > Flagellimonas. The sequence goes on from NZ_JAFLNE010000005.1 coordinate 51,900, forward strand.
AGACCCATTCCTGTTGATTTAGAAATGATTTTGTCCGACTGAAAACCTACTCCGTTGTCCTCTACCATAATATTTAGGGCATCACCGTGGTTGGTGATATGGATATTGGCATACGTTGCATTGGAGTGCTTTATGATGTTGGTAATCAATTCCTGTATAATTCTGAACAAAGTATGCTCCAAGCTGTTTTCCAGACGATTGTCCAATCCAAAATCTTTTACCTCAATTGTAATATTGTTTGCGGCGGAAACCTTTTCAGCCATATGCTCAACAGCTTTTAAAAGTCCCTGTTTGGCTATTACCCCCGAATTTTTGGCATGAGCTATGGCCCGAATTTTATGATACGCTTCATCGATCAAGGCATTCGTTTTGGAATAGAGCTTGTCAACATCATCCTTGATTTTTGGTTGCAATGAATTGAACAAGAGCTTTACATTGGCCATTAATCCTCCCAAATCGTCATGAAGGTCATTGGCAATGCGTTGGCGTTCTTTTTCCTGACCTTCGATCATGGCATCTATGGTGTTGAGTTCTTGCTCTTTGAGCAATGTGATCACTTTCTGCTCTTGCAAGGTTTTCTGCTGCTCGGCCACAAGTTGTTTGCGTTTGGCATTGCTGTTCACCAAAAAGGCTATGGCCGAACCAAATACCAACAATAACCCCAATGCTATTGCTAAATTTCGGTTCTTTCTGTTCTGGGCATCGAGCTCCAATGCATCCAGTTTTAATTTGTCTGTTTGGTTTTGAACTGTTAATATGGACGATTCCAAGGTGTTGTTCTTGTAACCAAGCCTGTATTCAATGTCCACGGACTTTCTTAAATAGTAATACGCTGAATCTGTATTTCCCTCCTTCTGAAAAATCAAAGAGGCCAAACGATCATTGTAGAACGTGTCCCTGAGCTTCGAGGAAAAATTATTGGAAACTTTTAGATAGTTCTTGGCTTGTTGCAGTTTGTTGTTCTGCATGTGCAATGAAGCCAATTGCCAAGCAATATCTCCTCTAAAGCTTTCTAAATACGGTTTGTTGAGGGACAGGCTGTCTGCTTTTACAAAAAAATCTTCTGCTTTTTTGAAATCCTCCTCAATTTTGTAGAAAATACCTTTTTCGTAGTAGTATCTGGGATAAAGGTCATGTGACTTGGGAAATAAGGCAAAAATTGAATCCAACCTTTCATAATATTTATAATATTGACTGTCCACAGCATTTACATTGTCATCCGCTTTTGAAAAGAAGATCAGGCTGTACATGATGATCAACGTCTCATCGGTCAGGTCGGATTTAAGTTCAATGAATCTCTCTAAATATGGGGCGTATTGCTTTCCTCCAATAAAGATTTCGGAACTGAACAAATCAAGCAAACCGATCAAAGCAGCTTTGATCAAATACGATTTATCCAGTTGCTCAGCAATTTTAAGGGCTTCTGAAAAGTTTTTGAACGCTTCCAAGCTATTTCGTTTTACCGCGTAGGTACTCTGATAGCCTGAAATAAGTCCATTTAAAAATTGAATCTCCTTTGAACTGTTTTCATTGGTTGGCAAAACTGATTTTTCGGTTTTGTACATCAATATTTCGGCCAAGTGCAATACGTAAGGCTTTGCTTTTTCCTCACCAAACTTGACAGCCAAGTTCTTCGCAGCCACAAAATCATGATTTTTGGTATGATTGAAGAATGTTTCAAGGTCTGACTGACCTGAACATACATAGCTTGAAATAAAAAAAATAAAAAAAGGTATTAGTCGGCCCATTGATCAAAATACCACTTTATTAAAACTTTGTTTGCACCTTTTTCCCGGTAAGGTCAAGGACACTTCATTTTTGTAAGTCTGTGGCAATTGTTCTTGGTCGTAATCCTCTTTTCTCACTACATGTCTTCCATCCTTGTAGAAAAACTCAAAATCAAATGCTTCTTTATTATCAGGTTGGCACGAAATCAGTCCATCAGAATCAAAAATTACCCTGCCATTAGCATCCTTTTCTGGAAACATGGGATTAAGGTAGCGCTCTGAATGCAAATAACTGCCATTTTCAAAATGAATGCTTTTAAGCTCATTTTTTGTTAAACTGTAGGTTCTATTACTGGAAAGGGCCCGAGTATATATTTTGAAGGTAAGCTCACTTTTTGACTTTTCTGCTGCCACGACCACCGAATCGATTCCAATGAAATAGGTAGGTTTGTAGTTTACGATCTCAAATTCTACGCTTTTCAAGGTTTTAAAATTTGATCCCATTGATGAGTCCTCTATTTCCAGCGAAACATAAATACCATAATTGGTTTGATAATTCTGACCCGCCATTATAAGCTGTCTTCTACTGTCGTTTAAATCCAAGGTTGAGCTGTATTCTTCAAACCCGCCAACTTTTTTAAGGACAAGCACATCGTTGTTCTTGCCCTCGACGGTTTTTTTCTGGGCAAAGGAATTTTGTGGTTGAACGAGAATACAAATTAGGAGTAAAACAGGGGCAATACTTTTAAAAGCTATCATGGAAGTTGATGGTTTTGGTTAACAATCAACAATTTCGCAAAATCTTGTTAATTACAAATACCCGTTACTGGGTAATTTTAACCCAAGTACATCAAGCTTAAAAGTAACGTAGAAAATAACTGTTTTTTTGAACCCGGGCTATTTGACTTTTAGTAAAGTATTGGTCCCCAACAGGACCATATTCATAACAATAAAGCCAATGATTACGAGGAAGACCAATTCTACATGTGAAAGTATGGTGTTCATCCCCAATGCCCTATTGGAACGTTGGGTCATTTGGGCACCTTCGGTAAATTGTATTCCTTCCAGATCATCCAAGTTTTTTCTTATCTCCTGTAGTTCAAGCTGAATATGTTTTCGGGTTTTCCCCGTAGTCTCTGTTTGTTGCTCCAGCTTCTCCTCAAGGGAAATCAATTGTGCATAATTTTTTCTCAAATCGATGTAGAATCCCGATTCACTTCGGGTCAATTTGGTTTCTCCAAAGCGCGACATCAGACTAGCAATGGAATCATTTTTGGGCTCAAAAAAAACTGTATTCCCGCCAAGGGACAACTCTTTTTGATAAAACAGCCCACTCAACTGATAAATATAATCTTGAGCAACCACGCGATCTTTGTACACCGAGTTCACGGTATTTTGGGTTCGTAGAATATATCCATAGTCCATGACATTGGCAATCATTATAAGTACAAATGAAATTGCCAAAACCAAAAGTAAGCGGGATCTTTGCTTTCTTCTGGAACTTTTGGATATGATGACCGCTTTTAACACTTTTATCCTGTTCTTCCTATCGCATATATTCTTTTGTAATTCTAAAAATAAGCCCAGCCTCAATACTACCTATCGAGCAAATCTTGGAACAATGAAGCTGGGCCAAACACCAATCAATTAACTACTACTTAAGCTTTTATCAATTCTCCGGAGGCCATTGCTTCCTTAAAATCTGCTGCTACTTGCCAATGGCTTCCAAAAAAACGATTGCCATCAGTTCGCTTGATTCTCACGGTAAGCGTGCCATCCTTTTTTTCCTTCACAGCTGTGACCACAACTTTATTGCCTTCCACCCTTTTATAGTTGGCAATTCCACCACGCTTTATGATGAAATTGGCTCTTGGAAAATCAATGTGCTCATATTGTGGGGCATCGGGTCGTCCAATTTCAAAAACATCACCTACAGACACCTCTTGGGCATTAAGGCCAAAAGCACCAATTAAAAACGCTACTACTAAAATGTATTTGTTCATATCTAAAACTATTTAAGGGTTATACAAAACTTTTGTTCTATTCATTTTTTAGGGAATACCTCATCGTATCTTTTGGAAGCCATTCCACGTGTTCTATGACAATCGGGGCCATACAATCGGGCACTTTCACTTGGTCTCCTACTGAAAGACCTATCAATGCCGCACCCAAAATGCTCCGTACCGATACCTTTCTGTCATTATTTGTGTGATCATCTTCAAGCACCAATTGAAACGTTTGTTTCTTTCCAGAAATGGTCACCGTTACATTGGAATACAGCCGCACAATACCTTCCGGCACTTCTGAAGTGTCACAGATCTTCGCATGGTCCAAACTCACTTTAAGTATATCCAAAGCATCTTTTTGGAGATCGTCATGGTAATACTTATGAAAGTTCAATATCTTTTTAAGGGCCAAATAATCCGTCTTCTCTATAATCACATCTCCAAACTTCATGACTTGGGTTTAGGTGTTGTACTTCTTATAAATGGCACCAAAATCAACATGCTATTCCATTTGCCCTATTCAAGGCAAAGCCTGTGCCTAAAAACAGCGATATAATTTGAAAAGGATTTAATTAACTGAATATCAGGTATTTATTGTAATATGGAAGAAGTGATGGGGAAATAGAAGTGGGTGTTTTTTACCCGTATGGGTAAATATTACCCACTTATTTAAGTCTTTCTCGAAGTGTTTTACGATCTATGCCTAAAATTTTTGCGGCCTTTGATTTGTTGTTTCCAGTGGAGACCAATACTTTTTGGATGTATTCCTTTTCCACCTGCTTTAAGGACTTTAAGGATTCCTCTGGGAAGTCAATTTTAAATTTAATTTGTTCGGGTAAATGTTTTACGGTTACCTGTCCGTCACACATAATTACCGCTCGCTGAATGATATTTTCCAGCTCCCGGATATTGCCTGGCCACGAATACCGCTCTAGCACTTCAACAGCCTCTGGGGTAATGCTCACCAATCTGTCCCTATATTCCACACCATATTTTTGAAGAAATTTATTGACCAATAGCGGAATGTCTGAAATTCGCTCACGCAATGGTGGTACTTTTATCGACACTACGGATAAACGGTAATACAAATCTTCCCTGAAATGCTTCCCCGCTATCATTTCTTCCAAATTGCTGTTGGTGGCCGCAATGATTCTGACATTGAGTTTCTCGGGCTTTTGGGAGCCCACTTTAATTACTTCCTTTTCTTGAAGGACCCTCAATAATTTACCTTGAACGGCAAGCGAAGCATTCCCTATCTCATCCAAAAAAATGGTCCCATTATTTGCCGCTTGAAAAAAACCATTTCGGTTTTCGTTGGCACCGGTAAAGGCTCCCTTGGTGTATCCAAAAAGCTCGGCTTCCAAAAGGTTTTCTGGAATGGCACCACAATTGACCGCAATAAATGGAGCTCTGGAAAATGTGCCAGAATAGTGAATGGCACGGGCCACAAGCTCTTTTCCTGTCCCACTCTCACCTTGAACTAGAACGGTGGCATGGTTGTCCTTTACCCGCTCGATGATTTCCGTAATGTCTTCAAAAGCTTCCGAGGCACCTATCATTTCTCCGTATACCCTTGGGAGCTGTGGTGTCGATTTTATATCCCTATTCTTTAGAATAATGGTCTTTAGCGCCTTTGCAACGGCATCTTCGAGTTCAGCTTTGGTGAAAGGTTTAGTAAGATATTCCGTAGCGCCAGATTTAATGACACTCATGGCATCATCAATGGAAGGAAAGCCCGTAACCACCAGTTTGGGCATATCCGGAAAATGCTCTGCTGTGTATTTTATCAATTGTATGCCATTTATTTCGGGCATATTGATATCTGTGATCAAAAGGTCTATCTCCGTATCCTTCAAAATATAAAGGGCCTCCTTAACCGATACGGCACTGTACGTATGGTAATGCATCCCATTGAGGTGCCTTTGGAGCAGTTCCAAAATTTGGATGTCATCATCCACCAATAGAATGTTTTCCTTTTTCAGCATATAGGCGCTTATTTGAGTTTGGGAAATTCAATGGTAAATACAGTTCCTCTGGGCTTGTTCGTGGCATGGGTTATACTACCTTTATGGCTTTGTATGATACCATGCACCACGCTCAGACCAAGACCACTCCCCTCGCCCACGGGCTTGGTGGTAAAGAAAGGGTCAAAAACACTATTTTCTTTATCCTTGGGTATTCCTGAACCTTCATCGGAAATGACCATGATAACCTTATCCTTTTTATCCGTGACTTTGACTTTGATTTTACTTTGTGGTGGTGAAAAATAAATGGCATTTACAATAAGATTAAACAATACTTGGGTAAGTTGAATCTTATCGGTCCGTAATTCAATATGCTCAGTATTGACTTCCAACTCACAGGAAACCTCGTTTTTGGCAAGTGTGGTTCGCAATAGATCAATGGCGTCCTTTATGATGGGCACAATGTTGAGCGTGGTACGTTCCTCCGGCATTTCGCAAGCAAAGAACATGAGCTTTTTTACCACTTCCCTTGAAAAAATGGTGTTGGAAATGATTTTATCCAAATCCTTTGTGGCAATTGTGTCGTTCTCTACCCTTTCCCGTAAAAGTTCCGAGAATCCTAAAATGTTGGCCAATGGCGTATTCAGTTCATGGGCAATACCGGCAGTGATCTCTCCCAAAATCCGGAGCCTATCCGCCTGTTCAACCTGTCTTCGAATACTTTCTTGGTTATCCTTTATTTCCTTTCGCTCCAAGAGATTCCCCACTTCCAAACAAACGTTGTCCAATAACTGTTGTTCTTCCACCAAGAAATCTTCCAAAGTATATTTTGGTGTGGGATATCCTACACGTATTACACCTTTTGGCTCATTAAAGACCTTGATGGGCGATTCCAAAAAAACATAGGCCTCTCCCCTTTCTTCGGTTTGAATTGAAATTATCGGGGTTTCCAGTTCCACATACGTCTCTTCATCAAACTGCCACGCCCGCTGCAAACAATTGGCTATGGCCCTCAATACTTCCTCAATCTGCTCGTAATCACTGTTTACGATCAAGGAAGTAACTTCATAGAGACAAGTCAATTCCTTAATGCGCTCCTTGAGTTTCTGTTCTGCTGTGTGCAAGGTCTTTACTTTGCCTGTAAATTACTAATTTCCTAATTTACCAAGAGTGAAATGAAGGTTTTTATAGTGTATTAGGCACTCCCTTTTGAATCCAATCGTTGAATTTCAATATTGGCGGCAACAATTAGATTTTTGAGTTGCTCTGAATCTTTCTTTGGGCAATTTTGGGCCAATTGAAATTTTGAACTTTCAATAAGTCTATGGCAATACGCAATCTGTTCATTGACCGATAATTTGGATATGGTCTTTACAAAAAGGTCATCCAAATGGCACAATGAAACTTCTTTGGGCTTTTTACGTATAAACTTGAACATTTTAAATATGTTGTTGGTTGGTTACACCAAAAACCACAAAAACCAAGCCATAATTGTCCACAACACACTTAAAAGGTCTCCCTAATCATCCACCTTCAACATAAACCCTCTCCGGTTCACATTTACAATACTTATTTTGGAATCCCTGCTCAGGTGTTTTCGTAGATGTGAAATAAAAACGTTGAGGCTCTTTTTATTGAAGTAGTCATTTTTATCCCAAATGGTGGTTAATATTTCCTTGTGGGTACACAACTGGTTCATGTTCATGGCCAATAAGGTGAGTAGGTCGAACTCTTTTCCTGTTAATTTTACGCTCTCTCCCTTGTGTTTAAGTTCAAAACTCTCTGTGTTCAAGGTATAATCCCCAATAATAAAACTTGTCTCTTGGGGTTCTTTGTTTTCTTCGGCAACCAACCGGGATAGAAGAGCATTGATGCGGACCACAAGTTCCTCTTCATCTATGGGTTTTTTTAAGTAATCTACAGCTCCTAGGGAAAACCCTTTCAGCACATCAATCTTTAAGGAACGTGCGGTTAAAAAAAGAAATGGCAGTTCTGGATTTATGGCTTTTATCTTTTGTGAAAGTGCAAACCCATCCATATCGGGCAACATAACATCCAAGATGGCCAAGTCAAACACATTGGTTTCCGTTTTTTGGATTGCTTCTTGTGCATTCTTTGCCCAAGTGACACCAAATCCCTTCATACCCAAATATTCAGAGAGCAAATACCCCAAGGAAGCATCATCCTCCACCAAAATCAATTTATAACTACTGTCCATTGTCACTTATTTTTAGGGAAATTATAAAGGTTGTACCCTCTCCCAATTTACTGTCTACCGTAATATTGCCACGGTGCATGCTTACAATCTTATGCACATAGGATAATCCAAGACCATACCCTTTTACTTTATGCACATCGCCGTTCTTAACTCTATAATATTTTCTGAAAATCTTTTTTATATTACTTTGTGAGATGCCCGGACCATTATCGGAAATGGCCATCAGTAGCTTTCCTTTCTGGATATGCGCATTGAGCCGTATCACTGGGTCATCTGAATACTTTTTGGCATTTTCCAAAAGGTTTCCAATAGCATTTTCCAAATGAAATTTTTCTGCCCGAATGGGATAAGTGTCTCCTTGCAAATCATAATCAAAATCGACCTCTTCATATTCCGATAGTGTTTTAAAGTCTTCACATATCCGCTGCAGCTCAGTTTTAAAATCCAGTTCTGTAAACTGCATTATTTTTTTACCAGACTCCAAGCTTGCCAATTCCAGTACTTTATCAATATGCCTTCGTAACCTATCGGTTTCCCGCCGAATCAATTCCAAAACAGGTTTCTTCTCTTCGGATATATCCTCTTCCAATATTTTGCTGGCCAGGCCGATGGAGAAAACTGGAGTCTTCAACTCATGGGTAAGATTATTGATGAAATCATTGGTGGTTGTGATCAAACTGCTCTGCCAATAAAACGATCGTAGCACCCAAAATACAACCACAATTATGGCTAGCAGAAAAATAGCACTTGGAATGGTCAACCCATTTAATTGACTTAAAAAATACTTGTTGATGTCTTCAAAACCCAATTCAAGAACTACTTCCTTATTTAAAAGATTGGGCAAATACCCTTCTATCTTAACTGGATACACAAGGATGTCATCATCCTTTACATGTGGTTTTAAAGACGTAAGATATTGTGTGGAATCCCTTGCGTACAATGAATAGGTAAACGGTGCGTCTATACCCGAAACCCCCAATTGATACGAAATGTAATCGTTCAGGTAAAATTGGGAGAGCCTTTGCAGGCTATCCAAACTGACCTGCAATTCAGAGGTATCTTTTTTTATGGTACTACCAAGAGTGTATGAAAGGGAATTGAGTTCGGAGAGTTCACTGTTTATATTTTCCCTTGCTTCATCAATCTTTTTTGAAAATTGTACTCGTGCAAGCCCCAAACCAACCCGAAGATATTGGTACTGTACCACCAAAAGGCCAATAACAGATACCACAAAAACAATGACGTATACATTTCTCCGTGTCAGCATATTGCGAAGTAAACAAAAAATCTGAAGCATTTAACCTATTGGTTGGCTTCATTAATCTTTCATTAATCTTTTTGTTCTTTCATTAACCGCTCCATATTCATCTATGTTTTACTTTAGTCTCAGAGTTTAGTTAGTTATAAGTAGCATAACATCCGTTAAAAACGTAAAAAACCGACCTTTTTGGTCGGTTTTTTTATTTCAGTTCAATGGCGATATTATTTTTTAACCACTAATTGCTTGAAGTATATCTCTCCATCCTCAGTCAATATGTTTAAATGGTATACCCCACTTTGTAAATTAGTAATTGGTAAAACGTAAGTATTATAACCCGTTATTAATTCCAAAGCATTATGAGTGCCCACCAATTGTCCAGATGAATTAAAAATTTGTATCGCTTTTAAACCTGAACTATCACTGGTTGAAAGCGTAACTTCTGTTGTTCCAGGGTTAGGATATAACATAATTTCATACGGAACAATCTGCACGTTACTATCCAGGTCAATCGCTACATTATCCACTAGTCGTGCTGTAAGGCTTGGCGAAGAACCTGTCACGGTCACATTGTCAATGAAATAAAATTCTGGGTTCCCACTGACGATCATCTCCACAATAATCTGTACAGTTGATCCCGTAAGGCCACTAGCCGTAAAGGTCTGAGGGTCTATGTCGTCCGATACAAAACCGAACTCCACAGGAGTGCCACCGTCCAAAATGTACAGCGCTCGCACAAAATCATCGCCTTCCTTGTTGTCCCTGTCATCGTCTACATCAACGGATACCGATACCGTTCCACCTATCGCAATGACCTCGGAGGTCCACGCTCCAGGGGTATCACTGGCCCCTCTGGCCATGAAACGGCCATCGAGGACCTCAAAGGTCCCCCCGTCACGTGTCGAGGTCCAGGCTGTTGCCCCGTTGTCCACGGTGGCTCCATTGGTCAGGTCCTCAAAGTCCTCCAACCATATCGTTCCCCCTGAAGGGATAGTACCATATGTGGCCGTTATACTCACTGCCGAAGATGGCATCGTTACGGTGGTAGAGGCGCTGTTGACATCAGCGACAGCTCCGACATCGCCCGTCCAGGCCTCGAACTGCTGGCCCGAGGGTGCTGCATCAGCTACTATGTTGACCACCTCACCCGACTCGTAACTTCCATCACCACTTCCGTTGTTCACCGTAAGTGCATACGTTGTACCGCCGATCGGACTGTATGTGGCAGTCACACTCACTGCCGAAGATGGCATGGTAACCGTCGTTGAGGCACTGTTAACGTCAGCGACAGCTCCAACATCGCCCGTCCAGGCTTCGAACTGCTCGCCCACAGGGGCCGGATCGGCAACAATGTTCACCACCGTGCCCGATTCATAACTTCCATCGCCGCTTCCGCTGTTCACCGTAAGCGCATAGGTTGTGCCCCCGGCCGATTCACCCGTTACGGTCACATTGTCAATGAAATAAAATTCTGGGTTCCCGCTGACGATTATCTCTACCACGACCTGCACAGTTGAGCCCGTAAGGCCACTAGCCGTAAAGGTCTGAGGGTCTATGTCGTCCGATACAGAACCGAACTCCACAGGGGTGCCACCGTCCAAAATGTACAGGGCTCGCACAAAATCATCGCCTTCCTTGTTGTTGTTCACATCGTCCACATCAACGGATACCGAGACCGTTCCGCCTATCGCAATGACCTCGGAGGTCCACACTCCAGGAGTATCACTGGCGCCCCTGGCCATGAATTGGCCATCGAGAACCTCAAAGGTCCCCCCGTCACGTGTCGAGGTCCAGGCTGTTGCTCCGTTGTCCACGGTGGCCCCATTGGTCAGGTCCTCAAAGTCCTCAAGCCATATCGTTCCCCCTGATGGGATAGTACCATACGTGGCCGTTATATTCACTGCCGAAGATGGCATCGTTACTGTGGTAGAGGCGCTGTTGACATCAGCGACAGCTCCAACATCGCCCGTCCAAGCCTCGAACTGCTGGCCCGAGGGTGCTGCATCAGCTGTAATGTTGACCACCTCGCCCGACTCGTAACTTCCATCGCCACTTCCGTTGTTCACCGTAAGTGCATACGTTGTACCGCCTATTGGGCTGTACGTGGCGGTAACACTCACTGCCGAAGATGGCATGGTAACCGTCGTTGAGGCACTGTTAACGTCAGAGACAGCACCCACATCGCCCGTCCAGGCTTCGAACTGCTCGCCCACAGGGGCCGGATCGGCAACAATGTTCACCACCGTGCCCGATTCATAACTTCCATCGCCGCTTCCGCTGTTCACCGTAAGCGCATAGGTTGTGCCCCCGGCCGATTCACCCGTTACGGTCACATTGTCAATGAAATAAAATTCTGGGTTCCCGCTGACGATTATCTCTACCACGACCTGCACAGTTGAGCCCGTAAGGCCACTAGCCGTAAAGGTCTGTGGGTCTATGTCGTCCGATACAGAACCGAACTCCACAGGGGTGCCACCGTCCAAAATGTACAGGGCTCGCACAAAATCATCGCCTTCCTTGTTGTTGTTCACATCGTCTACATCTACCGATATAGAGACCGTTCCGCCTATTGCAATGACCTCGGAGGTCCACACTCCAGGGGTATCACTGGCGCCCCTGGCCATGAATTGGCCATCGAGAACCTCAAAGGTCCCCCCATCACGTGTCGAGGTCCAGGCTGTTGCCCCGTTGTCCACGGTGGCCCCATTGGTCAGGTCCTCAAAGTCCTCCAGCCATATTGTTCCAGAGACACCGCCTTCATTCCCTTCCAATCCAATGGTCAATGTCTCTCCAATGCCATAATCAATCACTAAATCAGCTGTTGCATCGCTAGATGAGCCTGTGTAGATCAATGATAATTGGTGTGTTGAATTTGCTTTTATGAATCCGGGATTCATCGCTCCGGATACAATGGCAAAATCTGATGCATCTGGTCCGGTGATGTTCATTTCAGTAACATAAACACCTGTATTACCTCCTGAAGCGTCCACATCTACCAACGCATTATTACCCGAAGTCAATTGTACAGTTAAAGGTGCATCCAAGATACTTTCGGTACCAGCAACTCCAACTGGGGCATCCGTACCAAAATATTCCATATTCTTTTGATTACCTCCTCCACGACTTGGAGATCCAGCAACAACGTATACACCAGTACCTGATACAATAGCCTGAAAGCCATGGCGTTCAAAATTCATATCTTCCAATCTTGTCCACAACCCTGTGGATGGATCGTATGATTCAGTTATTCGAAGGGCATCATCAACATTCTCTCCATAAACTATTTCGTTGCGTACTTCTCCGCCCATAACCAGCAAATTTCCATTAAAGTTTGCTACAGCCGGAGCAGCTCTTGGTGTGGGAAGATCAGCTGCCAGGGTACTCCATGATCCACTTGTGAAGTTAAAAACATCAACTTCTGGCAATACAGGCTTAAAACCACCTCCATCTCCACCGGATTGTCTTCCACCAACGGCATATAAATTATCATCGATGACCACTGCATGGAAATGATCTCTTGCTCTTGGTGCATCAACTAAAGGCGTCCAAGTGCCTGTGGATGGATCATATTCATCAAACCAAGGCACATAACCTCCAGCATGACCCAACGTGTTTCCTCCTATGATGTAGAACTTGTCATCGTAAACTACCAAGCCTGCAGATCCCCTCTTTCTACTTTCAGGTATTTCCGGACCTTGTATCCATTCTTCATTTACAGGGTCAAAAGCCCAAATAAAGTCGGCAGGGGGTTCTGGGAACGTATTAGCCTGAAAAGCTCCAATAACCCAAATAAGACCTTGATATTCTGTTGCCTGAAAGTGATTAAACTCAAAAGGAGCAGAATCAACAAGGGATGTCCATGAATCACTTGTGTAATCATAAATGTCCAATGTTCTAGCACTTTCACGGCCACCCATGAGGTAAAATTTATCCCCAACCTGAACGAAAGAGCATTCATGTCTTCCTGTATAATTTTGGTCCTCATTTTTAAGAACCCATTCCGTACCTATTGGTACTGCGTTTACTGTAATGGTCACTGTATCGGTATCTGTCTGGTCATCACCATCCGTCACCGTCAGTACTGCATCATAGTTGCCTGCTTCCGTATAGGTATGCATAGGGTCTGCTTCGTTCGATACTGGACTACCGTCACCAAAGTCCCATTCGTATTGCACCACTGCTACATCATCCGTGGAGTTGCTACCTGTGAAACTTACTTCTAGTGGCATATCACCACTTTCCGGTGTTGCCTCTGCCAAAGCAGTGGGAGGAGAACTTGTAGTTGTACCACCACTAATTTGTATAGCGGACAACTTGGGCTGGTCTACTCCTCCATCAGAAGCCAGTGCAGATAGGTATAGGTTCAGTATCCCATCATTTACTGTAACGGGATAACTCTTGATTGTGGGTGTTTCAGCACCAACGTCGGCCGTAATATCATAATCATCAAGTACCAAGGAGCCTTCAAGGGTTACATCGAACACCCTCAGTCCTTCACCTCCTGTACCACCTCCAGTGGCTCCCCAATAGAGTTCTGCCATATGCAGCTGTACAATATAATCACCATTGGGAACAGGAATCTCATAGCTATAAAACTGATCAGAGGAACTACGTTCCGTCTGGTACAACGGAGGAAGCGCTGCATCAGAATTTTCATAGGTGCTACCACCAACAAAATACTCATCTTGTTGGTAATCCACTCCATTATGGGTTAGGGCCGGACCACCTGCGTTGATGTTGAGTTCAAATGCACCCTGAGGGAGTATTACCCATTGAAAGGAAATAGATTCTATATCTTCGGTATCTCCATCGGTATCATCTACAATGATGGTAACATTGTAAGGCGACCCAGTGGCCGCACCCATTTCTATAGTTCCTCCAATCTGACCATTTGTAGGCTCAATGGTTACTCCTGGTGGAAGGCCTATGGCAGAATACTGAAGATTACCATCCCCTCCGGATGCTTGAACGAACAGGCTTCCATTCAAAGCTTCTCCTTCTTGGTTGGTTTGATTAGCCAGTTGTTGTATTTCAATAGGGTTACTGGCATCAAAAGATTCTATGATTTCTATACCGCTTATTACGGCATCCCCATCGTTGAAGTTGATCAGCGAAATATTGATGAAGTCATCCAGTACCTCAATCGTTTGTGATAGCACTACACCATTTCTAAAACCATACGTCCCGGATAAATCAATATCATCCATGTTTGGGTAAATATTCCCTTCAACTTCAACATCAAATACCCTTTCCCCAGCTTCGGAAGTAGCGTTTAATCCCTCTCCCATATAAAGCCGTATTTCATAAAGTCCCTGAAGACTCACTGGAAACGAATAGGTAACATGGGGAATGGATTCAAAAGTGTCGTATCGTGATGTGTTGAAAATATCGGTTGGTGTGGTTGACAAATCCACCGAAGCATCAAAAGATTGCATGGACTGTACATTTCCCACTGTGTTGGTTTCCCACTGAATAAGGTATTCATTGGGATTGGGATTGGTATCAGCAGCCCACGAAATGCCTCCGTCCAATGCCGCTATTTGCGGACCACCAGCATTCACTCTATAGATAACAGGAGATGCCGCTACATTCACATTGAACACAAATTCAGTAAAATTGGTGTCTTGGTCAGTTGCCCTGATGGTAATATCGCTATTTGCCGCTGTTGCTGGATAGTTAAGCGTTAAAATATTTCCATTTACTTGGGCGCCAATACTGGGGTCTGTATTGCCCGATACCGAATAAACAAGGTTTTGATTTCCATTATCATCATCAAAATAGTTGTTTAAATTAAAGGTATCGGATCCAGAATTGATATAGGTATGAATATCTGAGATGGTACCCGTAATCGTTGGTGCTCCTCCAATAACATTCAAATAATCCCATGTTCCCTCCAATTCAACACCTGTGGTGTTTGAGGTTCCGATAAGTCCAACTGCCAGTGGATTCCCGGTTTGTTGGATTGATTCAAGAACTGCTCCTTGGGCTGTAATAGAGCCTAAAAGTTGCCGTGGTCCACCATCAAAGGCATATTCCAATCCTATTTCGCCTGTGGATGGGTCTACCAAGAAATAAAGAATGGCGCTGGCCCCAGGACGATTGCCAGGGGCAATGGCCAATTCTATTGGCGTCTGTTCTGAATCTGCGATCTCCTGACGTACCTGCAATCCTGCTTGGGTAATTACAAACTTAATGTAGTTACTCTGGGTTCCATCGCCCATAAATATGCCCAATTCACCATTTGCTGGGCTGGCTGCGTGGTATAGTTGTAAGTTGTCCGTAAAGTTGATAAGCCTTGAGACAATGGTATAGGGAGTAGTGGTTATGTCCGACTCCACTCCATATTGAAAAGCTTTTTCTTGACTATTGGCATTTCCTAAAGCTGTACCTGCGGTCAACTGCATGGTCATGGCCCCAATGGCCCCGCCAAGAATATCGTTGGGGTTTGGGTCGCTGGGATCATCCCTTCGATCCAACCATTGTAGCCAATTGGGATTGGCGTCCCCATTATTCATCATTCCGGTAAAGCCCAGTCCTAAATATCCCTTTAGTTCGGTATTACTTGAAAACATTTGATTGATCACCGGTATACTAAAGGCATCGGTTCCAGAATCTTTGGGATCTCCCAATTGAAATGGATCCTGAGCATCTGGAATCCCATCATTATCATCATCAGGGTCGTTTAAATCCGAAACCAAAGTTCCTCCAGCTGTTTTATCAAAATCATTGGGTTGAGATCCACCATTGCACGGGTCAGACCCATTCTCGTCTTCATCTTGATTTGTATACCCATCAAAATCATAGTCATCCGTTGCATAGCCGGGTGTACTGGGTGGATTACAAATGATAAAATCCTGTGGTTCAAATACGTAAATACCCCCTTCCAGAGTTGCTACCCATATAGACCCCGGAAAGATATCCGTATCAGAATTACAGGTTACGCCAAGTGCATTTCCTTCCAGTCCAGACAAAAAGTTACTGGTCAGGTTTTGCAATGACCCATCCGGATTTAATTCAACACGTCTCAATCTCCCTGTATTTACCCCTGCAATTAAGTCGCCTTGCATGGCACCGCCAAAATTACTGGCTGTGTATTCGTCAATACCATTGGTATTGGTTCCCCAAAGGGTAATAATTTCAGCATCATCCCCATCTGGGTTGCTTATGCCCGGTCCACGCCAATCGCCTTCCACAGGGTTAGCCATGGCCACAGGCACTGGAGGCCAGTTTGCGGGCAATCCCAAATCTGGGTTTGTGGTTGAACCTGGCGTAGAGCCATCTGGATCATAAACCATTGTTCTAAATACCGCTCCATTGGTTGTTCCATCGCTCGATGGGTTAGTGTACAAGCCTGCCCCAAAAGGATTGGCGCGGGCGGGGTTGGCATGTCCCCCATAAAAACTTCCAGGAACATAGGTGTTAATATTATTGGTGACCATTTTAAGGTTGTCACGGTTGTTAACCGATTCGCCACCAGAATCTGAACTGCTTCCAGGTTGTGCCGGATTATAATCATTGGTTACATTACCTGTTCCCTCTCCAAATGGGAATCCACCCCAACCTTGGTTGGCACCGTTATCCGTAATATAAACAGCGCCACTTTCCGTAACTACAAAATCATATATGTTTCTATGCCCTGGGGAAAAAATCTGTACAGGGCCTCCCGATACCAACATCGCTTGATTTAAACCATCATTACCTCCAAAAGGATCATTTACATCAATACCATTATAATCTTGATGATTGGGATCGGTTACGCCATTTACATTAGGGCGACTTGGATCATCCAACGTGGGTAGGTCGTAAATATAACTGCGGCCATCATCATCCAGAACAGGCATACTTTCCAATTCATCCAAATCAACCGAAAGGAGTGCAGCGGTAAGCGCGTATTCGCCGGTGTAGGCAAAATTCCTGGAAGGCGACCCTGCATTGGTATGTCCACCTTGACCAATCAATAGATATTCTTGGCCATTGATTTGGGCCAATTCCAAACCGTTTGAGGCGTGATTTTCTTCGGATCTAGGTAGCCCTCGCACAATATCCACAACTTCCCATTCAGAGCCTGTCCATGAAATACGGGTTATTATCCCTGAGTTTGTATCGAGGCCGCTATCACCATTACCTCCACTACCAAATCCTCCAATCCTAAAGTCACTGGAGGCTACATAAATTACGGGGTTCTCTGCGGTTCCACCTACTTCAATTCCCAAGGTTTCCCGGGATGAACTAAAAAATAGGCTTCCATCGTCATTGTGGTCCTGGATCGTGGTAATGGCATCTAATTCTTCCGTGGCTGTAACCACATAATTTCCTGGTCCATTTCTTTCGATAGTAAACACCAGGATAAGTCCGCGATAATCGGAGACATAGAGCCTTCCATCCGGTCCAAACTTCATGGAAGTTCCGTTGGTAATGGATGGAAATCCATTTAAATTGAGTTCATTTAATGAAAAACTGACCTGCGCATAGGTCGAGCTGCATAAAAAAAATAAAAAAGTTACACATAGAAGTCGGATACACCTATGTATTGTGGGGTAAAGTTGTATCATATTTGTTCTTTATATGGGCTAAAAAGTAATTATGTAAAAAGCACGGGAAATCCCGGAAATGTTTATTATTTCATATTGATTGTTTTTAGTAATAACGGGGGGCGATACGAATATATACCACATGTTTTAACTTGAACCATTACACTGTGCCAATTAAGACCAATTACCATAAAATTCGGTGAACGTCAGAATTGGACATTCATATGACTTGCAGTGCATTACCCTTACGTGTAAGATTTTACCGTCTTATGCATATAACTACTGGTTTTGAGAGGGTTGTATAGTTTTTTGTTTTAGGGTTCAGAAAGATTTTTTCCGCCTATTTTTGCACAAAGCGTTTTCTATGTTGAACTTTTTTTCGAAGAAGGAGTACCTTATTGATCATTTGGGAGGTCTTGTGGACATCCATAACCATATCCTCCCTGGCATTGATGATGGCGCAAAGAAGGTTGATGATTCAATAGCGTTGATCAAAGGGTTTGGTGAATTTGGCGTAACCAGATTTGTATGTACACCGCATATTATGCACAATTACTATCCCAATACACCGAAAACCATTCAAGAATCCTTTGAAAAGTTGAGAAATGCATTACATAGTGAAGGTATGGATGGTGTGTCATTGGACAAGGCTGCTGAACACATGATCGATGATAACTTTGAACAATTGCTACACAACAATCAGACCATGCCACTTAGAAAGTACCATTTGCTGGTTGAAATGTCTTTTTTGCAACCTCCCATAAATATGAATACAGCTTTGGACAAGATCATATCCAAAGGATTTTTCCCGGTACTGGCCCACCCAGAGCGGTATTTATTTTTGAGCAGTACCTCCAACCGTCTTAAAAGCTATAAGGAAAAGGGGGTTCTGTTTCAGGCTAACCTATTGTCGCTGGCCGAATATTATGGTAGTGATGTAAAAGCAAAAGCCGTTAAACTTATGGAAAACGATCTTATAGATTTTGTTGGTAGTGATGTTCATAACATGCAACAATTAAAATCCCTAAAAGAGGCAACCATTACCAAAAAAACAAGTAAAATGCTGTATTCGATAGTCAATAATACCATTGAACAGTTCTATTGATTGATTTGGTTCATGAATATACTAAAATGAAAAGCGGGCGATAATCGCCCGCTTTCTTATTTAAAAACACTTTGAACTTTAATTTCGTACCAGTAGTGCAACCCCTATAGGGTCACCTTCACTCAGTTCTACTGTGATGTAGTACAACCCGTCCCTAAGTGTAAATATTGGAATTGCATAATCTCCACTAGTTCCATCAACGTGTACTTCTGCTGGTTCATGTGACTCCATGAGCCTTCCAATGGCATCATGCAGATTGATTTTGGTGACTGTTGCCCCGTTTAAATTTCTTACTCTAAGACTGGCATAGTCATCCTCAATCCTGACCGGGTTAGGCGCCACAATGGCTTCCATTTCCAATCCAGAACCAACTTCAATGGTTATGGTTGTGGAATCCATCGCTCCTTCAGCGTCAGTAACCGTTAGTGTGACTTCATAGGTTCCTTCTGTCTCAAACGTATAAGTTGGATCGGCTTCTGTAGAACTGGCCCCATTATCATCAAAATCCCATGCATAGCTTACTACGCCAACATCATCTGTTGAGTTTGATCCTGTAAACACCACTTCCAAGGGTGCATTTCCGGATTCCAGTGAGGCCGTTGCTACAGCAATTGGAGCCTCATTACCGGTCACTTCAATGGTTATGGTTGCCGTATCCATCAATCCTTCAGCATCTGTAACCGTTAATGTGACTTGATAAGTTCCTGCCACGTTAAAGGTGTGTGTTGGATCGGCTTCTGCCGAACTACCTCCATCATTAAAATCCCAAGCATAGGTTGCTATGCCTACATCATCTGTTGAAGTTGAGCCCGTAAACACCACTTCCAAGGGTGTCTCTCCAGATTCTGGAGTGGCAGTCGCCACTGCAACTGGAGCTTCATTATTGGGTGCCGTTACGTTAATGGAAATTAGAACTGTATCGAACAACCCTTCCCCATCTGTAACCGTAAGCTCAACATCATAAGTTCCAGGTGCATCAAATGTATGGGTTGGATCAGCCACATCAGATGTTCCACCGTCCATAAAGTCCCAGGCATAGCTTACCACTCCATTATCATCGGTTGAATTACTTCCTGTGAAAGCAACTTCCAAGGGTGCAACTCCACTCAAGGGTATTGCCGAAGCAACTGCCTCTGGAGCTTGGTTGCCACCTAGTTCAGTAACCTGAATGGTCACAATATCAGTATCAGTCAATCCACTACCATCGGTAACCGTAAGTTCAACATCATAGGTTCCTGCTGTAATGAAAGTGTATGTTGGATTCATCTCGATGGATGTTCCACCATCCGTAAAGTCCCAAGCATAACTTACAATGCCCACATCATCAGTTGAACCGCTTCCTGTGAAAGCAACCTCCAAAGGTGCTGTCCCCGTTTCTGGGGTAGCTGTTGCTACAGCCATTGGGGCTTCGTTAGTCGAAACCGTTACGGTCACTATATCTGTATCGGTCAAGCCACCAGCATCGGTAACCGTAAGTTCAACATCATAGGTGCCCGGTGTACTGAATGTATACGTTGGATCTGCTTCCGTTGAGGTAGCTCCACCGTCCATAAAGTCCCAAGCATAGCTTACCACGCCTACATCATCAGTTGAACCGCTTCCTATGAAAGCAACCTCCAAAGGTGCTGTACCCGTTTCTGGGGTCGCTGTTGCCACAGCCACTGGAGCTACATTAGGTGAAACCGTTATGGTAACCACATCTGTATCGGTCAAGCCACCGCCATCGGTAACCGTAAGTTCAACATCATAGGTGCCCGGTGTATTGAAGGTGTATGTTGGGTTCGCTTCTGCTGACGTTCCTCCATCCATAAAGTCCCAAGCATAGGTAATAATACCCACATCATCTGTTGATCCACTTCCTATGAAAGATACTTCCAAAGGTGCTATTCCAGATTCAGGAGAAGCAGTTGCCAACGCCACAGGTGGCAGATTGGGCTGGTTTACCGTTATGGTTATTACATCGGTATCCGTAAGTCCTTCTACATCCGTAACCGTAAGTTCCACATTATAAACTCCGGGTGTATTAAAGGTATAGGTAGGACTTGCTTCGGTTGATGTACCTCCGTCTATAAAATCCCAAGAATAGGTGTCAATAGCCAAGTCATCGGTTGAACCTGTTCCATCAAAAACAACCTCTAGAGGAGCATCGCCTTCAGTTGGGATGGCAGATGCCAGTGCCGTTGGAGCAACTCCTGTTCCATTAACCTCAATGGTTATGCTTTTTGTGTCAAAAGTATCGCCATCACCAACGGTTAAATCCACAACATAGGTTCCTATTTGAGTAAACTCATAAGTTGGGTCCGCTTGATCAGAAGTAGAACCTGTACCATCATTAAACTCCCATAAATAACTGGTGACACCTACATCATCCAAGGAATTACTTCCTGTAAAGTTGACGGTCAAGGGTACAAAACCACTGGTTACGTCAGCTTGTGGAACCGCGATCAGATCGCCAGGTTCTCCAATGTACCATACAAAGTCGATGGTTTCATTTCCTGCAGGATCGCCATCATCGGTAACCGTTACGGAAACATTATAGGGGCTGTCATCAGCAGCTCCAGGGCCACTCACACCTCCACCCTGTTGGGATTCTGGTGCGTTAAGAACCGCATTGGTGTTGTTATTGTAACCCCACTCGTCCACTTTATACAATACCATTCGATCAATGGCATGGCCTAAAGAACGCTCTGAAACTTCCATGGTATAGGTACCTGGATTTACAAACCAAACAAAGATTTCATGGTTATCGTTATCATAGGTTCTGGCCTGCCAATCATACACTTCAGAGGTTCCACCACTTCGATACACTTTGAAATAACCGTCAGCTCCTGCACCGTCTGGTGTGGTAGCAGGTGTTACTCTTGAACTACCAATAGGGAAAACAATTTCTGATTGTGCGCCTTGAAGGTTTGCAATAATATCTGCTTCAGTTCCTGGGTTGCCCACAGTACCATCGATAGCGAAAAACCAAACATCATCATTATTAGGGAAACGCAACCAACTATCATTTTCGTCAGCTGGCTCAGGCCCTGAAAAGAAGTTCTTCCAGTTGAAACGATAGACCCCAGCCTGGGTAATCGTGATTTCATAGGGTATGGTACCTGCATTTATATTGTTAAAACTGTTCGTATTGGCTATAATACCAGTTGCTCCATCCAAGTTGGTAATATCCCATCCTGTGGTATCTCCTGATTCGGCTTCAATAACCACCAATCCGTTTTCTTCTATAAAATTATCTCCACTACCAGAGATAAAGCCATCATCAATGGTACCTGTTATGATACCTGTGTCCGTATTTATAGTCAAATCTGGTGGTAATCCTGTAGCACTGAACGAAGTGTTGTTCGGACTTGTTGCCTGAATTTGCAACGATACCACATCCCCTTCGTAGTTATACTGATCTCCGGGGTTTGTCACTCCAAAGCTAGCATCGGGATTATTAGTCAATGTAATACTATAAGTACTTGAGTCATCATAGTTAATGGTCAAGATGGCAATCCTATCTGGGCCAGTACCTGACAATGAAACACTTAATGAATGTGTGCTGTTTGGATTGATCAAAGCATTTGTTAATTCACCTGACTCAATAGCAAAATCAGCTGCATTGGCTCCAGTGATTTCCATGGAGGTCACAAAAATTCCAATGTTACCGTCAATGACATTTAAGTCAACATCTACGGTTTCCCCATCATTGATAACCACGGTATTTTCTGAAGACAGTACACTAACGACACTTGGAGACCCTACTGGGCTATCTTCCCCAAGGAATTCCATATTCTTTTGGTTTCCACCTGCTCTGTTGGGAGAACCACCCAAGATATGTACGCCAGGACCAGAGACAATGGCCTGTGTCCCATGTCGTTCAAAATTCATGTCGGCCAGTCGATCCCACGATTGGGTCACTGGGTCGTATTCTTCTGTAATGGCCAAGGCATCATCTGTATTGACCCCATAGACCAATTCGTCTTGTACCTCACCCCCAATTACAACCAGTCTGTTGTTGAAGTTTACCGCAGCGGCTCCTGCTCGAGGTGTTGGGATATTCTGCCCGTTTGGCAAAGTGCTCCAAGTGCCAGAGGTAAAATCGTATACATCAACCTCTGGGATAACAGGCTTGAAAACATCATTAGGGAAAGGGCCAGAAAGTCTACCCCCCGCAGCATATAATTTGTCTCCGATCACTACTGCGGCAAAGTGGTCCCTTGCTCTTGGCGCATCGGCTAAAGGTGTCCAAGTGCCCGTAGCAGGGTCGTATTCATCAAACCAAGCCACATAGCCCCCATCATGCCCATCATTGTTTCCACCTACTATGTAAAACTTATCATCATAGACCACCAAACCTGTGGATCCTCTTTGTCTACCCGCAGGTATTTCCGGTCCCTGAATCCACTCTTGGGTAGCTGGGTTGAACATCCAAATGTATTCAGCTGGCACTTCATTGGGATATAGATTGTCTTTGAATGCACCAATAACCCAAATGAGACCCTGATATTCGGTAGCCTGGAAGTGGTTAAATTCTTCAGGCGCCGAATCAGTCAATGAAGTCCATGAATCAGTAGTATAATCGTAAATATCAATGGTTTGCGCTTCTTCGCGGCCACCCATTAAATAAAACTTATCACCCGCTTGTACGAAAGAATTTTCGTGTCTTGCGGTATAGTTTTCATTCTCATCCTTGTCCGTCCATAAAAACTGGGTTTCCACATTCCAAATAAATGCTTGACTGGATGGAGCTGATAAAGGCTTTACAGCGGTGACCACCACAGCATGGGTTCCATTAGAATTGGGACCACCTGTAGACGCAGCCGCATTGATAGTACCCGATATTTGACCTGTTGAAGGGTTAATGTTTATCCCTTGGGGTTGGCCAGAAATATAATAGGTAATATTTTCTCCGGAATCTCCTCCACTTGCAGAAGCATTGAAATCGACCGTATCCAGAATGCCATTGTCTTGATCGGGGATACTTGCCAAGGTCAATGTTGGATTACCGGTATCCACTGCATATACCTCAATGGCATTTACCAACGGATTTTCTGTTACATGGCCAAAAGAGATGTTCAATCCGCCATCATTGACTGTTGCCGGATAGGAAATCATTCCGCCTACTTGTTGGCCAAATCTTTCAACCAAATCTAAATCGTTTTCAACCAACGCTCCTTCAATGAAAATATCAAAAACACGGTCTCCGATAGTACCTGTACCATCAAAACTATTTCCCATATAGAGATTGACCATATAGTCGCCATTTTCAACGGTCAACACATATTCCATTTCAGGTGCTGCGGCCAAATCATAACGTTCTTCATTAAAAATGCCTAAATATGTACTACTGTCTATGTATGCCGGGATAGAGGAATCTTTAGTGTTGAACGACATGACCTCATAGTCTTCCGTACGTCCCGTGTTCACTGTATAATTGTTTCCCGTCTGGGCACCATTGCCCAAATCATCCTCCCAATTGGCACCTAGATCAGAAGCTACAACTTGAACGCCACCAGCATTGATACGGTACATATAGGGTTCAACAATCTCCCATACAAAATTAATTTCTACCTGATCGCTGGTCAGTCCATCACTGTCATCAACCGTAATCGTGACGTTATAGGGACTACCTGAGAAAGCACCCTCTTCAATGGTACCAAAAATGTGGCCATTGGTAGGCTCAATATCCACACCTGGTGGTAAACCTGTGGCTGAAAAATCAAGATTACCATCACCACCAGCTGCATATAGTGCAAAACTTCCATCAACATCATCACCAGCAAAACCCAATTGGTCTGCAATTGGATTTACATAGATAGGTGTGTCAGAATCGGAAGCATCCAATATTTCAATACCGTTAACCAATGGGTTTTCTTCAAGCCCATGCAGGAATTCAATATTTATGACACCGTCGGTAACTTTTACAATATGGCTGATCATGGTACCGGTATTAGGCCCATAAGTTTCCGACAAGTCCACATTATTGAGCAAAGGCATAACAACGCCTTCTATGGATACATCAAAAATCCGTTGCCCCGGTAGTGAAGTTCCTGCAAATCCATCACCCATGTATAAGCGAACTTCATAGTTGCCCGGTTGTGGAGCAACAGGGAAGGAATATAGCATGTTAGGGCTACCAGGAATGTTATCATAACGTTCTGAATCAAAAATCGCATCAGGTGTGGTGGTTGTGTTTACGGAACCATCTGTGGTTGTAATTGTTCCGTTAGACGAACTGTTAGTACCTGCTACTGCCAAGTATATTGAATTATTGGCCTTAGTATCTTCACCCCAATCTATATCGCCATCAATACTGGACAACAAAGGTCCTCCTGCATTAACCCTATATAAAATAGGTGGTGTCTCGGTTACTGTTACGGTAAAGGTATCATCGACAAAATTAAGATCCTGATCTGTTGCCCTGATGGTAATATTGGATACCTCTGCCGTGGATGGAAATGAAAGCGTTAAGATATTGTCCGTAATGCTGGCACCTATTTGATTATTAGTATTGCCTTGAACATTATAGGTAAGATTGGCCGCGCCATTATCGTCATCAAAATAAACATCCAAGTTGATATTCTCATCGACTGAATCTATCAGTTTTTCAATATCGGGTATGCCTTGAACCACTGTAGGGGTTTCCGCTTTGACATACAAAAATTCCCAAGTACCTTCCAATTCAAAACCAGAAGCGTTGGATGTACCGATAACCCCAACCGCCAAATCAGTATTGGCTAGCTGAATGGCATCTAAAACTTCGTCTTCTGCCGTAATGGTACCCAAAATGGTTCGGGAACCACCATCCAACTCATATTGTAATGAAACATCTCCTGAAACTGCATCGACCACAAAGTAAAAGTCAATACTGGAACTAGGTCTGCTAGGAACAGGAATATTAAAGGTTATAGGTGTTTGTGCACTATCCCCTATTTCTTGCTGTGCTACAAGGCCCGAAGGCGTGGCCACAAACTTAATGTAGTTGTCTTGTGTACCGTCACCAATCTGAATTCCTAACTCACCGTTTGGTGTATTTGCATTGGTGTATAATTGGTTTTGGGTTATGTCAAAGCCTCTAATTTGACCATGTACTGTGAACCCTCCCATGGATTGGTCCACTTGAACACCGTATTGGAATGCTTTTTCTTGGTCGTTATTGGATTCAAAAGCTGTTCCATCTCCCATTTGCATGGTCAAGGCACCAATGGCTCCACCGAGTAAGTCATCAGGATTTGGACCGGGTTTATCCAACCAGTCCAACCAGTTGTTGGCTGTGTCTCCGTTGTTCATCATACCTGTCAATCCTAGACCTAAGTAACCACCAAGCCCGGTGTCAGAATATAAGTCATTGGTAACGGGTAGTTCAAAGGCATCACTCCCTCCTACATTGGGATTACCCAATTGGAACGGGTCGTTGGCATCAGAGATACTATCATCATCATCGTCATTATCATTAAGATCGGAAATTGAATCGTCATCGAAGTCGCTAGGCTGTGAACCACCATTACAGGGGTCGGTACCATTATCTTCTTCATCTTGATTGGTAAACCCGTCAAAATCGTAATCGGCATTAGCATCATATTCTGGATCACTGGGATCTAAACACTCCACAAAATCTTGGGGCTCCAAAACAATGATGCCTCCGGTAGAAGTATTAAAAAGACCTACCCAAATGGTCCCTGGAAAAGGATCCAAATCACTATTACAGGATATCCCCAAAGCATTGCCAGCTCCCCCGGCATTTAACCCAGATGCCCAAGATTGCTCCAGTTCATCTAAACTGCCATCAGGATTTAGTACGACTCTATGTAAAATACCATTGTTCTTCCCTACAATAAGGTTCCCTTTATAAAAGTCACCACCATTACTAGCAGTATATTCATCAATGCCATTGGAGTTTCTTGGGAAAATTGCAATGGGTTGATCATCCGGACCATCAGGATTAGGTACCGACGGGCCGCGCCAGTCTCCTTCCACTGGGTTTGCTACCTCAACTGGTGGCCAATCCGCAGGAAGTGCGATAGAAGGATCATCCGTATATCCAGCTCCTGGACTTGAAGGATCGTAAATCAACGTCCTATACGTAGCATTATTAGGATTGGAATCAGGAGAGGTTAGCAGCCCTGCACCCGTTGGGTTTGCCCGTGTTGGGTTGGGATGCCCACCATAAAATGTATTAAATGTATAATTTTGAATATCAGTGGTAATTAGTTCCAAATGATCTTCATTGTCCATACCTTCACCATTCTCTGTGTTGGTGTTAATATCCCCGCCAGGTTCTCCAGGACGATAGGCATTGGTAACATTGGCTGTTCCTTGATTTTCTGGGAGTCCTCCCCACCCTTCATTAGCCCCGTTGTCCGTGACATACAGTGCGCCGCTTTCCGTAACTACCAAATCGTATGCATTTCGATACCCAGGTGATAAAATTTTCACAGGGCCACCAGCAACAACCTTGGCTTGGTTCAATCCGTCATTTCCCCCAAAGGGGTCATTTACATCAATACCGTTATAACCGGGTGCACCTGGATCGGTAACACCATTTGCATTGGCTCTGGTTGGGTCGTCCAATGTTGGCAGATTGTATTTGTATACTCTTCCATTGTCAAACTTATCTGTCATGGCCTCTATAGCATCCAAGTCTATTGCCAGTATGGCCGCAGAAAGTGCATATTCGCCCAATAAAGCAAAATTAATGGAAGGTGATCCTCCATTGGCATTTCCCCCTTGAGCCACGATTAGGTAGTTTGTACCTCCAATGTTTACAAACTCCAAACCGTTGGTGGCATGATTTTCTTCAGAGCGAGGCAATCCCCTTACCAGATCGGCCACATCCCAAGAGCTTCCATTCCAAAAGAAACGGGTAATGGTTCCTGAATTGGTATCCAATCCTGTGTCTCCATCACCAGTAGTAGCCCCACCTACTCTAATATCACTGGAAGCCACATAAATAA
This sequence comes from Allomuricauda sp. CAU 1633, assembly GCF_017313225.1. Classification (GTDB taxonomy): domain Bacteria; phylum Bacteroidota; class Bacteroidia; order Flavobacteriales; family Flavobacteriaceae; genus Flagellimonas. The sequence continues at coordinate 79,648 of NZ_JAFLNE010000005.1, forward strand.
TAGGATTAGCTGCAGTTCCGGCAACGGCCAGACCTGTTGTTTCCCTTAGAGTGCTTGAGTTATTGGTACCATCATCATTATGGTTCTGGATTCCTTGGACACCTGTAAGGGTTTCCATGGCAGTTACCTTATAGTCATTGGTCCCATCGCGCTGTATAGTCATAACATGAACCAGACCGGTATATTCAGTGGCATAAAGCCTCCCATCCGGACCATAGGTCAGTGACGTAATCCCTGAGGTAAATGTTCCCTGTCCATTTAGATCCAACTCACTTTCCAGAAAACTTAATTGTGCTTGTACTTTAGTTGAGCATATTGTTGCAAAAAGTAAAAATAACAATACGAATTTGGGGTAATTTCTTTTCATAACGGTAAAAGTGTTTTCAACCATTTTTTTTATACGGTAAAAATTGGCAATACTAAGGTCTAAAGATACTTTAATGCATATGAAGCCAGCGGATTGTCTATGTATTATTCGTTCAATCCTATTTCTTTATCGATAAAATACAATGACGCATATTTAGCAGTGCAGAACAAAAAAAAACGCAGGATTTACCTGCGTTTTTTTCCGATAAAAATTCTCTTGAACAAGATTATTTTATAAAAAATGGGGGATTTTAGAATTTCCACCATTTTTTGGCGACTTTTCCATAACCGTAGCCATATTTGCCACCATACCCTAAGTTATTCAATTTCACATCATTGACCACAAAGGAAAGTCCTTTTATTTTACCTTCTTTCAGTAATTTCAATGGAAAATCAAGTGCCTTGGTCTCGGTCACATCAGCTCGGGTAACGTAAATCAATTGGTCTGCGTGTTCACTGATCAAAAGTGTATCTGAGACCAACATCATAGGTGCTGTATCAACAATGACATAATCATAGCGTTCCGAAACTTCATCCAAAAGCTCTTTTAGTCTCCCGCTCATAAGAAGTTCTGAAGGGTTTGGGGGTATTCTCCCTGAGTAAATTACATCAAAATTGTTGTCATGTACCAGCATGGTATTCACAATTTCCTTGTAAGAAGATATATTTCGGTCATGCAGATATTCGGTCAATCCATAATCCGATTTATTCTGCCCCACGGAAAGTTTATCAACATTCTTTCCGGTAAAAAAGCTTTTAAATTTAGGGTTACGTACATCGGCCCCGATCAACAAAACCTTTTTGTGGGTATTGGCCAATATCATGGAGAGGTTCACCGATAAAAAGGTTTTACCCTCACCTGGCACACTTGATGTAATGTAAATAATGTTATCAGATTTTTTATTGGGCCTGGATTTTATCAAATAGTCCAAATTGGCCCTAATAATACGAAGTGCCTCGGCCAAAACCGAGCGATCATCCTTGGTAACAACTTTTTGCTCTTTTTTGGAAAGTCGTGGTAACTCGCCGAGTATGGGCACACTGCTGTGCACGATTTTCTCCAAATTGTGCATATTGTGCACTTTGTTGTCCAATAAGTCTTTACCATAGATTACGGTAAAGGGTATTAAAAGTCCTAAAATCCCAAAGGCCAAATAAACTATCTTCTTTCTTGGAGATACTGGTAGTTCTTCAAAATACGCACTGTCGATCAATTTAGACTTTGGTGCTGTTGAAGCTACTGTAATTTGGGCTTCTTCCCTTTTTTGCAAGAGATACAGGTATAAGGATTCTGTGGTTTGTTGGCGTCTTGTGATGTCCCGCAGGGCCCTTTCGTTCTTTGGCGCTGAATAAATCTTTGAGTTGATGATGGCTTGTTGCCCGCTCAAGGTGTTCACCTGTAGTCCCAAGTTGTTCACCGTACTGTTTAAACTTGCCTGCATTGTCCTTTTTAAGCTACTCAATTGCTGGTCAAGGTTAACAATGACAGGGTTCTTCTCATTGGAACTTTCCAGAAGACGATTTCTTTCTTGAACCAATTGGTTGTACTGCTGTGTAGTATTGGCTATGGTAGGGTCTGATAGTCCCAAATTGGCAGGGAGCACTTCAAAGCTTTCTTGCTGGTCCACCATATCCCGCATGGAGGAGGCAATGTTCAATTGTGTTTCAGCATTGGCCAAATCTTGTCGATTGGCCGCCCCTACATTGAGGTTGAGATTGGCTTCAGAAGCAATATCAGTTACGCCTCTACCCGTTTTAAAATCCTCTGCAGATTGGTCTACTGAGGATAAGCTCGATGATATATCGGCTATCCGCCCTTCAATAAAACTTGAGGTTCTATCCGCAATCTGTTGCTTATCCTCAATGGCGTTCTTGTTATAAATGGCCACCAATTCATTAATGATATCCCTAGCCTTTTCTTTCACGGGATCTTGTAAACTAATGTCAAGAATATTTGAAAAATCATTTGGCTTGGAAATAATGATTTCAGTTTGGTATACCGTCGCAATTGTGGAAAGGGGCAACACCTGAACTTTAAGTCTTTTCCCTAAGTGCTTGCTAATATAATCTGCATTGGGCGTAATGACTATATCCCCAATAGAGGTTGTAATATTCTTACCAAAAGCATAATTTTTGGGTGCTTCATCTTCTTCAACAGAATATCCAAAGCTTGTTGTAGAAGAATTTAGTTCCAAATAAAACTCAAATTCTGCCTTATAGATGGTAGAATCCGGAGCTATGATGTTCAGGGTTATTGGTGAATTATTGTAAAGTTCCGTATTTCGGATACTGCCCAGGGAGTAAACCTTGGTGTTAAGGCCCAATTTCTTGGCTACTTCAATCAAGTTGGAACGAGACGTAATGATTTCAACCTCATCCTCAACATTGTTTTCCATATCTGAAAAAACATCTATGTCTTGCAAAAGACTAGCCCCAGGGCTCGCTGATTTTTCCTGAATAATTTGAATTTTTCCTTTCGCCAGATATTTGGGTGTTGAATATCGAATAAAAAGGTGGGCAACAATAACTCCAATGATAAAAGATAGGGCAAACCACTTCCAATGTTTGGTATACTTTCTTATTTCATCACTAAAATTAAAGTCACTAGTATTATTTTGACTCATTACCAAATGTTGTAAATAGAATTATAACCTAACTTCTGGTTATAAGAATAATGGTTGATGTAATTAATATTGAAGCAATTGACACATAAATTCCGGCCCTATTATCCAGGCTTGAGGCCGTTACAGCAGATTTGTTGGGCTCTACATAGACCACATCGTTTTGTGTCAAATAATAAACCGGCGAGCTCAAGACCTCTTTGTTGGTCAAATCGACCTTGGTGTAGACTTTGGTACCATCAAAATCGCGGATGACCATTACATTGTCACGTCTACCCTTAATAGTTAAATCACCTGCAAGCCCTATAGCCTCCAATATTGTAATACGCTCTCCTTCAACATTGTATGTTCCAGGATTGTTGACGTCCCCCAAAATAGTTACAGTAAAGTTTTTTAATCGAATATTAATGATGGGATCTTTTAAATAATCGCTCAACCTTTCCCGTAAAAGTACTCTCACCTCTTCTGGGGAAAGACCTGCTATCTTAATTTTTCCAATTACCGGAAAATCAATTTCGCCATCTTGGTCCACCAAGTAATCAACTTGCTCGGGACGCATACCGTCTTCCTGTGACCCCCTAAAAAGGTTAAATGGTACACTGGCCTCTGGATTCAGGGTAGATATGTGGATTCCGACCAAATCATCAACCTTGAACTTAGGTGAAAATGTGTTTTTATCAACCAAAGTTTCAAAGTTGTTTGAGTTTTGAAAATAAACCACATCTTTCGGTGATGCACATGACGCCACCAACAAAACAATTGTGGCCAACACTACAAGATGATGACTCGCTTTTTTTAAAATTCCCATTGAAGTTGATTTATTGTATTGATTAAGAATGCATAATTTTTTTGTCCTCAATCTCATCTTTGTCGGCAGTTTTGGACTTATCAAATCTACAAAGATCAGAGTTATTAGAAATATACTCCGGCACTATTTCTTTCATTATTTGCACGATGGAACCATTAAAGAACATATTGGACACAAAAAGTTCATCGATTTTGGAACGGACAAACTCATAGTTTAAGTCCCTAACCTTGCTAATCATAATCTTTTTGTTGTAGGTAGGCAATGTATTTTCGCCATTGGCCAACAATTCCTCATACAACTTTTCACCAGGTCGCAGACCTGTAATTTTTATGTCAATATCTTCAGGATATTTAAGTCCGGAAAGTTTGATCATGTTTTTGGCCAGATCAAAGATTTTAACCGACTCGCCCATATCAAAAATAAAGATCTCGCCACCTTTTCCCATGGCCCCAGCTTCCAATACCAATTGGGATGCTTCTGGAATGGTCATAAAATAACGTGTAATGTCTTTATGGGTCACCGTAAGCGGACCACCTTTTTCAATTTGTTTTTTGAAAAGCGGTATTACGGAACCATTTGAACCCAATACATTTCCAAATCTGGTGGTTATGAACTTGGTTTTCTGTTCCTGCTGCTTACAACTAATGTACATTTCAGCGATACGTTTGGTCGCACCCATTACATTGGTTGGGTTCACCGCTTTATCTGTGGACACAAAAACAAACTTCTCTACATTATGGCTTATGGAAAGGTCTGCAATGATTTTGGTACCTCCCACATTTATTTTGATGGCTTCATACGCATTGTACTCCATTAAAGGCACATGCTTGTAGGCCGCTGCATGAAACAAAATATCTGGCTTATGCTCTTCAAAAAAGTGGTTCATCCTATTTTTATCCCTGATATCAGCTACAATGGGGATAAAATTATGGTGCCCAGCTTGTTTTAATTCTTGCTGAAGGTCATATAATGCAGACTCTGCCTGATCTATTATCACCAAGGACGAATAGTCATAGTTTGCAATTTGCCTTGCTATCTCACTTCCAATTGAACCCGCACCTCCGGTCACCATAATGGTCTTGCCCTTAAGCTCCTCAGAGACTTTGGACTTTCTAATGCTGATTGGTACCCTATTCAACAAATCTTCAATCTGTACATTCTTGATCTGGGATACTTTAAACTCTCCATTGATCCAATCTTGCACAGGCGGTACGATCTTAACCTGCACCGGTAAATCAACCAAGCCTTCAACCAGTCTTCTAAGTTTGATGTTGTCAATCTTATGAATGGCAACAATAATCTCGGTTATGTTGTATTTATCAATCAAGTACTCGGTCAAGTCCGATCTTGAATGTACAGGAAGACCATTGATGCGTTTTCCGGCTTTTTTCTTATCATCATCAATAAAACCAACCACTTTGGAATTGGTAGCAGTATGATTGCTAAGTGCATTACAGGTTATAATCCCCGATTCTCCCGCACCATAGATGAACACATTTTTGAAAACCTTGAACTTCGCGACCATATTATGGTACATGGCCTTAAAAATATATCTTGATGCGGTAAGTCCCACAAAACTGATAAGGCTGTGTATTATTATAATGGAAAGTGGTATGGTAAAACCATCAACATACTCGAACTGCCTATTGAGAATAATTATAAAAATGATTAGGATACTGGATAGGCATATGGCATTGAAAATATTGTAAATGTCCTTGATTCCCGTATGTCTAACAAAACCCTTGTGAGATCCCGTTACCACAAAAGCAGCGGCTGCCATGAACATCACAACGGGTAATTGCACCAAAAGCTTCGACACGTCAAAATCAAAGGAAAGGTTAAACCTGATGATATAGGAAAGCACAAAAGAAAATGCAATCACTAAAGTGTCAATGGCCAGAACCAGCCATTTTGATGCATATCGGTGTGAATTCTTTAAAATGTATTTTTTTAGCATTAGTCTAGATTGTTTAAGATTAGGGAGGTTATTCGGTATAAATCTTCTTCAAGTAAGTTAGAGCCACTGGGCAAGCAAAGTCCTCTCTTAAAAAGATCAGAAGACGTTCCATTGGTATAACTTTTAAAATTTTTGAAGACGGGTTGTTCGTGCATGGGCTTCCAAAGTGGTCTACTCTCAATATCTTCCACTTGCAGGGCAAGCCTAATTTTTTCCCTCACCTCATAAGATGGGGTTAGGATGCAGGTAAGCCAGCGATTACAGTAAAATCCATTGGGTTCCTCCAAAAATTGAATTGTTTCAAGGTGACCCAATCGTTGTTTATAATACTGGTAATTTGCTCTTCTTGCGGTGACCCTATCGTCCAAAACTTCCATTTGTCCACGACCAATACCCGCTAAAATATTGCTCATTCTATAATTGTGTCCAATGGAAGAATGTTCATAATGTGGGGCGTTATCCCTGGCTTGCGTGGCCAAGAAAACTGCCTTTTTCTTTATCTCAATATCTTTTGTGAGCAGTGCACCACCGCCAGAGGTAGTAATGATCTTATTTCCGTTGAACGACAATATACCAATGTCTCCAAAACTTCCACATTTTTGTCCGTTTACAGAACTGCCCAGGGCTTCAGCACTATCCTCCACTACTGGAATTCCGTATTTCGCGGAAATCTCAGCGACCTCTTGGGTCTTATAGGGCATACCATATAAATGTACCGCCACGATCGCCTTGGGTTTTTTCCCGTTCTCAATACCGTCTAAAATGGCTTCTTCCAATAATTCTGGAGAGATGTTCCATGTATCCTTTTCACTATCAACAAAAATGGGATTCGCCCCCAAATAGGTTATTGGGTTTGCAGAAGCTGAAAATGTAAAACTCTGACAAATAACATCATCATCATGGGAAACGCCTAAAAGTTTTAGTGCCAAGTGAATTGCTGCAGTACCTGAACTCAATGCCGCAGTATTTACCTCATTAGTATAGTAATCGGATATTGAGGCTTCAAAACCATCAACGTTTGGCCCCAAAGGAGCTACCCAGTTGGTGTCGAAAGCTTCTTTAACATAGTGCTGTTCGGTTCCTCCCATGTGGGGTGAAGACAACCATATTTTGGTTTTTGTCATCAAAATTGAATCTAGTTAAGGTTATTCGGGAATCAAATGTAGCCATCTGCGTCCTAGCCAAAGCCATAATTCGTTCAAGACTTAAAATTATCGATTAAAGGGATATTAAAAGTGAAATTTGTATAAACATTCTTTGGTTGTGTGTCAGTGAACGAAATAAGTAGGTAGTATGTCCTTTTTTGCGAACAATAATGGAAAGTTTTTAAAGTTATTATAACATTTGCAAAAAAGAAACCTAAATCCCTAATGAAAAAAATCAATAAGATTTGTTGTATTGGTGCTGGCTATGTAGGCGGCCCCACTATGGCAGTAATAGCAAAGAATTGCCCAGAAATTGATGTCACCGTGGTAGACATCAACCAAAAAAGAATCGACCTTTGGAACCACGACAATCTTGACCTTCTTCCTGTTTATGAGCCCGGTCTAAAAGAAATTGTTGACGAAACCAGAGGGAAAAATTTATTTTTTTCAACCGAAGTGGATAAGGCCATCGATGAGGCTGAAATGATTTTCATCTCGGTAAACACACCTACCAAGACCTACGGAAAAGGGAAAGGCCTAGCGGCCGACCTTAAATATATTGAGCTTTGCGCAAGAAATATTGCTAAAGTGGCCAAAACGGATAAGATTGTAGTTGAAAAGTCTACATTGCCCGTGCGGACCGCAGAAGCCATTAAAAGTATTTTGGACAATACCGGTAAAGGAGTCAAGTTTGAAATCCTTTCCAATCCGGAATTTTTGGCCGAAGGTACTGCTGTTGAAGATTTATTGAATGCTGATAGAGTTTTGATCGGTGGCGATGAAACCAAATCCGGTCAAGATGCCAAGGACACCCTTAGTTGGGTATACGAACATTGGTTGCCCAAAGAACGCGTATTGCAAACCAATGTTTGGTCTTCCGAGCTATCCAAATTGGTGGCCAACGCATTTTTGGCACAACGGGTTTCTTCCATTAACTCAATTTCTGCGCTTTGTGAAAAAACTGATGCCAATGTGGCCGAAGTATCCAGAGCTATTGGTTTTGATAGCCGAATAGGATCTAAATTCCTGAACTCCTCGGTTGGTTTTGGAGGTTCATGCTTCCAAAAAGACATTCTAAACTTGGTATACATCGCCAAAAGTTATGGGCTTACCGAAGTCGCCGACTATTGGGAGCAGGTCATCATCATGAATGATTACCAAAAAAGACGTTTTGCCGACAATATTATTTCCACACTGTACAATACGGTTTCAGGGAAAAAAATCTGTTTCTACGGCTGGGCGTTCAAAAAAGACACCAACGATACGCGTGAATCTGCCGCTATATATGTAGCAGATGCCCTTTTGGACGAACAGGCCCAAATTGTAGTCTATGATCCAAAAGTTTCAGAAGAGACCATTTATGCAGATTTGGATTATCTGGGAACCAGAAGTCCAGAGGAGAACAGAAAACTTTTAAAAGTGGTTAAAGACCCTAAGGAAGCCTGCAAAGATGCACATGCCATTGCCATTTTAACGGAATGGGACGAGTTTAAAAACTATGATTGGCCTGCCTTATTTGAGTTGATGCTAAAACCCGCCTTCGTCTTTGACGGAAGAAGAATCCTTGAAAAGGAAAAAATGGATTCTATCGGGTTTAAATACTACAAAATTGGGCAATCATGAGAATATTGGTGACCGGTGCCGCTGGTTTTATAGGATATCATCTATGTGAAGCATTGCTAAAGGGTGGTCATTCCGTTGTTGGACTTGACAACCTCAATGACTATTACGAGGTAAGTCTAAAGTACGACCGTTTGCAGCAATTGGGAATCGACACCAAGGATGCCCAGCAAGAAAAAGTACAAAGTTCCAGCAGCATTCACGGTGAAAAAATGATCTTCGTTAAAATGAATTTGGAAGATAGGGAAGCCCTTCCAACTCTTTTTAAGGATCATGATTTTGATGTGGTCTGCAACTTGGCGGCTCAAGCCGGGGTTCGTTATAGTTTGGAGAACCCCGCTTCCTATATTGACAGCAATATTGTTGGTTTTTTGAACCTTTTGGAATGTTGCCGACATCATAACATAAAGCACCTGGTATATGCCAGTAGTTCCAGTGTGTACGGATTGAACGAAAAGATTCCGTTTTCCGTACAGGATAATGTGGACCATCCCATAAGCCTGTATGCCGCCAGTAAAAAAAGCAATGAACTGATGGCCCATACCTACAGTCATTTGTATGGGATACCCACCACAGGACTTCGGTTTTTTACCGTTTACGGCCCTTGGGGAAGACCTGACATGGCCATTTATCTGTTTACAAAAGCGATAACCCAAGGTAAGCCAATAAACGTTTTTAACCACGGCAAAATGGAACGAGACTTTACTTATGTGGCTGATATTGTGGAAGGGGTTGAACGTATCATAGAAAAACCGGTGAACGAACGGAAAGAGCTGTACAAGCTTTATAATATTGGCAACAATAGCTCTGTAAAATTGATGGATTTTATTGAAGCTATTGAAACCAGTTTGGGCGTAAAAGCGGAGAAAAACATGATGCCCATGCAACCTGGTGATGTAACCCGCACCTGGGCCGATGTGGATGATCTCATCGCTGATTACAATTACCGCCCCAATACGCCTGTTGCCGAAGGCATTCAATCTTTTGTGGATTGGTATAAGGGTTATTATGAGTTATAGAACATTAATTCTAAAATTAATCAAGTAAAACACTGATGGAACAAGGCAAAAAAATAAAGGTACTTTACTTTGCCGGATCGGGAAGGTCTGGATCTACCATTTTGAATATAATTTTGGGGAACCATCCTCAAATTTTTGGAGGAGGAGAATTGCAGAACATGAGAGAGGTCTACAATGACAGCAAAATTTGTTCATGCCAAAATGTTTTGGTCAATTGTGAGTTTTGGTCATCTGTAGTAAATGATTGGTTTTCCAAAGTTGAAGAAGACAGTACCTTATCTGGCTTTAAAAAATGGAGCGCGTTTGAAGGTGTTTTTTCTTTTAGGGCTTGGTTTAAGATGTATTTTGGAATCGGAGAAAAAAGTACCGAATTCAAGAAGTATCAAATGAGCACTTCAGAATTTCTCCGCGCCGTTCAAGAGCATAGCAAAAAAGAGGTTTTGGTCGACATATCCAAAAATCCACTTCGGGCTTGGGCACTGGAAAAAAATCCTGATATTGACCTAAGAATGGTTCATCTTGTTCGGGATGGAAGAGCAGTGACCTGGTCCCTAAAAAGAACCGCTGAACGGCAAAACAGAAACAGACCAACATGGAGAGCTGCTATTTTTTGGGCATTGATCAATAGAATGACAAATTTGGTGCGATCCAAAGTTGAGCATAAAACTTTGGTTAGATATGAGGATTTTATTGAGAACCCCAGAAAAATTCTAACCCAAATTGGTGAGATGGCGGAGATAGATTTTTCGGATATTATAAATAAAATAGAAAACAATGCTGATTTTAGCATTGAGCATGTGATGGCCGGTAACGGCATCCGAAAGGCAGACACCATAAAATTTGAGACTACCAAGACAGATGGGTGGATGCAAAAATTGAAGCCAAGCAGCAAAAATCTTTTCAAAGTTCTTTCATACAGTTCTTTGAGGAAGTTTAACTACAGCTAAAGGTCTTCGGTCCACTCCTTTCCAAATGTCCAATCGCATTGGATTAGTTTGGCCTATTCAAAAAGAATTTGGAGCTTTTCTCTTTCTTCTGGAGAGAAAAAAGTTTCATTGTTCTTGTTCTGGTTATAGATTTTGTTCTTTATAAAATAATCAAAACATACCTTGTCTTGGCTTAAACCAGTATAAGAAAGAATTTTTTGAATTGTACTTTCAGGGTTTTTGATAAAGTTGGAATATTCCACTCTTAATGCATCTGGTCTGAGTTTATCAATCTCATTTTTGGTCACCTCAGTGACTTTTTTTACTTGGTAGGCCGTAATTTGAACACTATCTGATTTGTTGGATTCCAACCAATCATAATCCTTATCATTATAGGCCCCCTTCCACCAAAATGAGGTCATACCCCTAGTCTTCCAAAAAGGCACCCGCATCAATGAATTTACCACGGCAATAGGGTCTCTGGTGATATGGACAACCTTTGCATCCGGAAAAATACTCAACAAATAGTTTAACCGTGAAGGCCCGGTTATCTTAAATGCCAATCTTTTCTTGCCCTGTTTTTTAACCAGTTTCTTAAAAAAAGAAACAATTCGTTTCTTCTCTTCTGGAGTAGCCTCTTCATTGATTAAAAAATCCTGGGAAAAACTTATTCCATCTCGTACCAAATAATTCCACATAGGATAGGCTTCCACAGAGCGAAATATGAAGTAATTTAAAAGGGATACTTTATTGAGCTGTTTTTTTTGACCGTGAAATCTCCAGAACGGATTATCCGCCAGTCTTCTCAAATAGTTGATATTGGTATTTCCTAAAACCCGAGATTGATATTGGGACGGGTATGCCAAGTCTTTATGACGCATCACAATTTCAGAAATAACTGATGTGCCTGACCTTGGTGCTCCCAAAAAAATGATAGGCTGCTCCAAATAATTGGTTCCCATAAAATAGAATGCTTTGTTATCCGGAAGACTCTTTACGTCTTTGGAGGTTTTGGTCTTAAAAATAACAATTTCCCTGAACTAACCATCCAGTATTTCAAGACACTCGACCAAAAACCCTTTTTTGCCTCATTTGATTCAGGTTGAAAGCATCTTTACAAAGGTTACAAATTGGCAATATCAAAGAATCCCAAAACTAAAACCGCCCTATGAAATTCATAGGGCGGTCCATTAAAAATTAGAAGCGGAGTTGATTTTTGCATTAACGCTGAATCAAGAAAATCAGTTGCTAATGCTTAGATTATTGGTACCATCAATCATGGTCTCAAACCCTCCCGCATAATATTCAGCACATATTTCAAGATTGGTATACCCTGCATTGTTCACAACAGCATATCCATCAGCAAAAGTCCAATCCACATGGGTTGTCAACATATCATTTGGATTATTGGGGTTAAGATGGGCATGTTGGTTCTCAAACCAATCCGGCATGTTATCCCCATCTGAATCCGTATACATTGATGTTCCGGTGAAACTGGTCTGTGTCCACGCACCTGTAGGTCTATATTCCCTTTCGGTAGCATTGTTTCTGGTCTTGTTAAAGTAAGAACTATCCAAATCATCAGAACCATAATAAGGCGTACCATCAGCATTTATACCTCTATTGTGACCAACACTTGCCATAAGTTTTTCGGGTACGTCAACCGCATCCCAATACCCATCAGATGGTGGATTAAAGAAAAATTGTTGGCTGGTGATGAAAAATTCATTTGGAACAGGTCCATCTTCACGTACAGGTACTCCATAAAACTCTTGGGATGAAGACCTAAACCATCTATAAAGATTAGATTGTAGGCTGCTGGTGTCATCCATGTTAATACCTTCCGTTAAATTGTAACCAGCAAATATGCGTGGCTCATTACCGTTCCAATCCTCGGTGAAGTTTAGTTTATTGCCCCTATTGTCCATTCCTCCCAAACTGCTGGTTTTGTTTCCCTGCATGTTATAGTTTCTATGATAATCCACATTAGGGGTTACATTATACCGGGATAATCTTGCCGACCAATTGACAATGAAGTTGTTGTAAATTTCAAAATTTCCATTGGCGTTCAAATTTGGGAATCTGTGCGATATATTGTAGGTCATATTTCTTGACCATGTATGCTCTCCAATATCTGTATATGTTGGTGTATCTCCTTGCCTGTTTAAGATAGAGGCAGTACTATGGTCCGGATCAGCTTCGGCCAACAGGTTATAGGTGAAAGAAGAAGTATTTCTAGATGCATCACCTCCTTGATTATGAGTACTCACGTTCAATGTCCAAGTCTGATCAAGACCGTACCTTAAACTACAATGGTCAACCATATTACTGGTACCATTTTCAATCTGTAAATAATTAAGGGCATCAAAACAGTTTTGGTTGACTACACAGGGTAGTCCCAAATCTGATTGCAAAGTCATAAACCTGAAGATTAGATTGCCCGCTCTTGTAAAAGACATTCTGGGATGACTAATGGTAAGTCCCAACCCTGGTGCCATTTGACCCCAAACAGCAATATCACCACTAGATGTGTCATACTCTGCATACGGATTTGAATCTGCTACCCTACCTTCTACTTTAACGATAACTATTCGCGAACCTGATGCCTCAAAAGCTTCTCTAAAAGAGCCTGGGCCAGATGTGTTCAAGTTTGTTACTTCATAGATTCTGGCATTGGAAGGGTTTACCCTTGCAAAAGCACCTGCTCCAATAGCTGAAGGAAATGCTTTTAGTTCATTAAGTGTAATTACATCACCGATTACAATAGTACCATCGTCATCAGCGTCATCTTCATCATCTGTTTGTGGATTGCCATTGACCTTGCCCGTATATTCAACAACCAAGCGAGGGCCAGGGTTGTTTGGGCTCTCTTTGGAGGATATGGAAATATCGTTCCCGGATGCAATGTTCAATACAATCGAGGTCAAAGACGGTGTTAACGCTTCACTATCCAATGGAATACGCTGGTCAAAGCCAATCGAATATTCACTGTCTACCTCCCCTAAAAGAGTTCCCATGCTTGGGGCATTTTCAAGGGATAAGGTTTCTTCGGTCCAATCCGTACCAGCTCCTTTATAAGCTTCTAAATGGCCATGGCCTTGATCGGAATCCGTAGTAAATTCAAGGTACGCATCAGTAATGGTTCCTTCAATAGGTCTTAGATCAAATTTTAGGTATGTTGTTCTTACATTGGCTTCAACACGGACAATGTCTTCATCAAAACCTTTACCATCCTGCAAGTAGGCATCATCAATGGCATTCAATGTAATGGTTGACGTTTCAACTTCGGAACCATCTTCTCCATCAGAATCAGAACTGCTATCATTGTCAGTTATGGAATCTGGTTCATCCAAAACTGCTTCTGCGAACAAATCTGAATCTTTCTGACATGAAGAAAACAGCAAAAAGAAAAAGGAAACAACAAACAACATAAACGTAGTTGGGGTGGGGTTACGTTTCATAAGTTAGGTTAAAAAAGGTACAATTAAAGATTCAGTATGCAATACTATATCAAAAACGAAAAACTCCGATTAAAAGTTGTCTTTTTTCGATGAAATACATGCTTTTTTAAATATGTGTTATTTCATCGATACTAAAATTCATAACAACTCAGCGTATGGCATGCTGCAATTTTTTTTTCTTCCGAGATACGGGAGCAATCTTCTTTTGGATTTTTAGATCAACTTTTTTAACATTGATTTAGCGTTTTACCCCATTAATAGCATCCAAAATGGATGCTAGAACGAAAAAATGTGTAGTTGGGATGATAAAATGTTTTTGGCTCGAAAAAAGTTTAGACCTTAGCGCAAAATTTATTGAAACGGTTGTTGGAATTTCATTTGACCAAATAGAACTAGTAGAATCTTGAATGCAATATAATTTTATAGATTTCTATACCCCCCGCCAGAGTTTAAAAAATGGTCAATGCACAACAATAAATGACTGAATCACCGTTAACTTTTTATAGACTAATATTGTAAACTTTTTATGGGTCCTTCCAAGAACGATTCACTTACCAAAAAAGGAATTAAAGGCTTTATTTGGAATTTTTCGGGTTCAGTTGTCCAAATTGTTTTGCAGTTATTGGTCATAGGTATTCTATCTAGATTACTTACTCCTGAAGAATTTGGTGTTGTTGCCATTATAATGATCGTGGTCAACTTTACACGGCAAATTACCCGAATGGGGATTGCCAGTTCCCTTATTCAATTGCCTGTAATAACTGACAAACATATTGCATTAGGGTATACTTCTTCCATTGTATTGGGAACTCTTTTAGGGTTTGTCTATTATTTGCTGACTCCTTTGTTTGCCGATTTTTTCAATATTCAAAAAGATCTTGATGCCCTTCAGTTTTTTTCCATCTTTTTTCCATTGGTGAGCTTTGGAAGCGTTGGAGAAGCACTTTTAAGTAGAAAATTTAGATTTGATGTTGGGGTTAAAATTGGGTTGATAGCGTACCTCATTGGCTCAGGAATCGTTTCAGTGGCCATGGCCTTTCTTGGTTTTGGGTATTGGTCACTCATTTGGGGACAGTTTATTACACTTTGCTTTACCATCATCCTAACCATCTATTATGAGGTGCCCAAATTTTCATTGCGTTGGGAAAAACAGCCTTTAAAGGATTTGTTCTTTTTTGGTTCGGGACACACCTTGGGAATCATCTTTAATTTTTTTGGAGAGAAAGCAGACAATATTGTGGTTGGTAAAATTTTAGGAACCGCTTTATTGGGTTTTTATTCAAAGGCCTTTCAACTCTATTCCATACCTGCCAGTTTTTTTGGTACTATTTTCGACAAGGTTCTGTTCCCTATTCTATCCCAAAAACAAAACGATATTAAAAAACTGTCGTCTTTCTATACATTTAGTACAACCCTGTGTTTTGGTCTTTTGATTCCCATAAGCGTATTGATTTTGATCAACTCAGAACTTATCATCGATGCATTTTTGGGGAATCAATGGAAATCAGCAGTACTCCCCTTGCAATTGTTGATATTGGGACTGTCCTTTCGTTTTGGAACCAGGATAAACAAGTCATACCTTAAATCTTTGGGAATTGTTTACAGGGGGGCTTATTACCAGCTCATATTTGCACTTTTAATGTTTGTTTGCACCTATGTTGGTGGGCAGCTCTATTCGTTGCCCGGGGTTGCAGCAGGGGTATTGGTGGCTACAGTGATAAATTATGTGCAAATAGCATATAGACTCTATAAGTTATTGGATTTTTCAGGTATTGGACTGATAAAGGACCTGTCCAAAAATATCATGTTCCATTTCATATTTGTTTTGGCAACCATGCTATTGTATTACTTTGGAATTACATCAAAATGGATTCACCTAGCCATAACAGTAATAGTATATTTGCCCATATTTGTACTCTACTTTAAAAGCAAGAAAAATATCGTTTTTACACCTAACAATCGCCCCATGTTTATTACCGTAAGCAATTCGTTGCCCGGAAAGATTAAAAATTATATGGGTCGAGTACCTATATTTAAAGACTTTTTTGCACAGCATTCATGAATCTTAAGATTACATACATAATCATTGCTCTTTTATTGGCAGTTGACAATGTCTTTATCCGTTTCCGAGTGGGTGGCATCATTAGTTTTGACCGTGCATTGGAGTTTGTATTCTTTTTTATCCTTTTTAAGCCTTATTTGATAGCATTGAGGGAGAATAGTTTTTTTAGAGGCTGGAATAGATTCTTGATTGCCTTTATTGTATTACAGTTGGTAGTGGACCTTCGTCTTTTGGTCCAAAACCAATTAGAGCTAAAAGGATTATTGATAGATGTATTCAAAGGTCTTTCATTCATTGTTTTTTCTTCACTGTTCTTTTTAACGGCCAAAAAAAATTTAAAATATGTGAATATTATATTGATTGGCCATTTTGCGATATGCATATTCTCATTGTTGCAACACCCATTGTCTCCCATTGCAGGTCAGATGCTTGACATTAAAAGAACCCTATTATCTGCACCTACAGACGGTAGGATTTCCCAAGGACTTGAAAATGAAAGCATGTACATTGCTGGTGGGCACGCCGACCGATTCAGGATGGCAGGACCTTTCGTGTCGACCATATCATTTACCTATTTTGCAATTTCCAGTTTTTGCATGGCCTTTTTTATGTATATAAAGACCAAGAAAAGATTTTATCTGATGGTTCTTGGAGCTGTTTTTATATGCTCTGCGCTGAGTCAGACCCGTTCATTATTGCTCGGAGAACTTGTGTTAATTGGCGGTTATTTCTTTTTGATTCCCCATAAAAAAAGACCCATCTATCAGACTGCCATGGTTATAGCAGGCCTGGTCCTTTCCCTCTCCATTGTAGTGGGACAAGAGTATTTTTTGCCCAAAAACTCTAGGTTGACCAAGTTGAGTTCGCAAGGAGAATCAGACAGTAGACCGCTATTATGGCTAACCGGTGTCACCGCGGCTGTGCGTTACCCCTTTGGGGTATCCAAAAGAGAATACCAGACCGTAAAACAAGATATGTACCACAAATATGGACATACGGCCATACTGCACCTACCGTCGCACCATGGTATCATCAATGTTGGCATTTATTATTCATTGCTTGGCTATGTACTGCTCTTCATGTTGGTGAAATTTTTATTGGAGCACAATAGAAAGTCAAATTCCATTATGCGGGTCTTTTTTATTCTGTGTCTATTGGGATATACTACACACCTAACCTTTCACAACAATATTTTTCTGATTGCAGATTATCCCTTTTTTATGGTTCTGATGTTATTGGGACTTGAATCACAAGGCCTTATTCCAATACCGGAAGAAGAATCACAGCATGTAAATCCAATCACTGATTAAATGGGGTTTCCAGCTAAAAACAATGGCCAGATGATGCGCATAACAACTAAACCGTAAGAATTTTTGAATAACCAAACCTTAAAATCTACCTAGCATTGGAAAAAAAAATTGATGTCCTTTTTATTTTGCCATCATTGCGTTCAGGGGGTGCTGAGCGGGTCATGTCCTTTTTGGCGCAAAACATTGATCCTACTCTATTTGATTCCCATTTGCTGATTACGGGCTCCAACAAGGACCAGAAATATAAAGTAGAAAACATTCCCGTAACCTTTTTAAACAAAAGTCGGGTCAAACATGCCATCCCTGCAATTATCAAGTTTCTGATCATGTACAGACCAAAAATAGTGATAGGTGCCATGGGACACGTAAACACGGTAACAGGGTTTATTGGCCTTGTGTTCCCTTGGATAAAATTTGTGGCCAGGGAAACCACTATATCCAGTTTTAGTATGGAGGGCGACAAGACCGAACATGAAAGACCTGCTTTACCCTATCGCTTGGCACTAAAGTCCCAGGATAAGATTGTATGCCAATCCAATGACATGAAACATGATCTAATTGAGAACTTTGGGTTGCCAGTTTCAAAAATGGTCGTCATCAATAATCCGGTGACTTCAAAATTCAAATTGAAAGAACGCATCTTTGCGGAAGACAATGTATTACGGTTCATTACCATTGGTAGGTTAACGGAACGAAAAGGGTTTCAGAGGGTCTTAAAAGTCTTGGCAGAGTTCAACAAACCTTTTCATTATACCGTTATTGGTTCGGGAGATTATAAGGATACCTTAGTTAGCTTGATTGACGAACTGGGGATTACTGAAAAAATCACATTTGTTTCCCACACCAATAAAATCAATGAGTATTTGGCGCAAAACGATCTTTACTTGCAAGGGTCTTATGTTGAAGGTTTTCCAAATGCATTAGTAGAAAGTTGTGCCACGGGCACTCCGGCCGTTGTTTTTGATGCCCCTGGTGGAATCAATGAAATCATTATTCCAGGGGTGAACGGGTACATGGCCAAAGATCATTCGGATTTTTTAGAAAAATTGGAATTGTCCATCAACCACGATTGGAACCCAAGTGCAATTCGCGAGTCTGTGTATTCCAGATATTCAGAGGAAAAGATCTTGTCTAATTATGAAAACCTTTTTTTAGGGTTGGTCTCCCCCAAGAAAAAAATTCAGAAAAAAATAAAATAATCTGATTTGCTACGTTATGTAGTAGAGAATTTCAATTAAATGAAGGTTTTACAGGTAATTAATTCTTTAAATTCAGGTGGGGCGGAAAAACTGGTCACAGATTTATGTATCGCTTATCTAAAAAAAGGAGTGGATGTTGAACTGGCTTTGCTGAACGGCAAAAAAACAGCGTTCATGGACCGTTTGACAAAAATTAGCCCCGAATTAAAAATCCACGATTTGGGCGAGGGAAAAAGTATGTACAGCCCGACGCATATTTTTAAACTAAAAAGATTGCTGAATCAATATGATGTGGTGCATGTGCACCTATTTCCATCTTTTTATTGGGTTGGGTTTGCAAGTTTTTTGGGGAATGTGCGGGCAAAACTTTTTTACACAGAGCACAACACCACAAACCGGAGGAGAAATCATCCCCTACTAAAACATATTGACAAAATCATCTACAAACGGTACACTAAAATCATTTCCATATCAGATGCAGTGCACGAAAACTTGCAGGAACATCTTGGTAAATTAAGAAAGTTGGTGTATCAAATCAATAATGGAATCAATCTAAATGAGGTAAGTTCCGCTAAGCCATACCAAAAATCAGATCTAGGTTTTGACCAAACCACCACGCTTTTGCTACAGGTATCGAGTTTTACACCGCAGAAAGACCAAAAAACACTGATTGAAAGTTTACTCCACCTACCGGAGACCACACATCTTATTCTAGTGGGCGATGGTCCGCTAAGAGCGGAACATGAAAAACTGGCAGCTTCGTTGAAGCTATCGGACAGAGTTCATTTCTATGGACTGCGAAGCGATGTGCCCCGTCTTCTAAAGACCGTTGACATAGTTGTTCTTTCCTCAAACTTTGAAGGCTTGTCCCTATCTTGTGTTGAAGGCCTTGCCTCGGGGAAACCTTTTATGGCTTCAGACGTACCTGGCCTTACCGAAGTGGTCCAAGGACATGGAATCCTATTTCCAAAAGGAGATCACGAATCATTGGCTGTAAACATAACCAAACTGACAACGGATGAGGTTTACTATAAAGACGTAGTTGAAAAATGTATGATACGATCTAAAGATTTTGATATAGAAGATATGGTAGAAGGCTATTTGCAATGCTATACCGATGCCATTAAAAAATAAGGAGCCATTCAATAATCGCCACAATCAATGACAAAGCCAAAAGTTTTAATTATTTGTTCTGTTTCCTATTCCCTGCTCAACTTCAGGAAAGATTTTATAGAAGAACTTGTTCTAGCAGGCTATGATGTTTGGTGTGCAGCCCCAGATTATGACAAGGTTAACTCTGACGCCGTTAAGGCCATGGGCGCCCATCCTGTTGAATTCAATCTGCAGCGTAAAGGGCTAAATCCCTTCAAAGATTTTAAAAGTGTGAGGGAACTCAAAAAAATCATGAAAGACCTTGAGGTGGATTTTGTGTTTGCCTACACCATTAAACCGGTTATTTATGGCTCTTTTGCAGCTCAGCAATTAAAAATCAAAACCTTTTCGCTGATTACAGGGCTCGGTTTTACCTTCAGCGGGGTTTCCCTAAAATCGAAGCTTTTGGGTCAGGTTTCACGACTATTGTATAAGCTTGCTCTCAGAAAAAACAACGTTGCCATTTTTCAAAATGTGGATGATAAAAACCTCTTTTTGGAACAAGGTATTCTGCCCAAAAACAAAGAATCCTTTGTGGTGAACGGCTCTGGAATCAACATAGATCGCTTTCGCCCTAAAACTGATGATGAATTCAATAAAGGGGGCACTGTAAATTTTATCATCATTGGCCGATTGATGGTTGAAAAAGGCATTGAACTGTTCCTTGACACCGCTGTATCCGCACATAAAGAAAATAGGGACGCCAAATTCCATGTGGTTGGCAGCCCTCCTGAAGATTTGACCGCATTGGCATCAAGATTACAAAAGCTACATGATACTGGTGTAATTGTGCACCATGGGACGCAAATGGATGTTAGGCCTTATCTCTACGCCGCGGATATTTTTGTCTTGCCCACTTACTATAGGGAAGGCGTGCCAAGGTCCATTTTAGAAGCCCTATCGGTAGGTTTGCCAATAATAACTACACGAACTCCCGGATGCAGGGAAACCGTAGAGGAAGGAAAAAATGGCTTTTTGATTCCGCCAAAAGAATTGGAGCCTCTTAAAAAAGCCGTAAACTACTTTTTGGACCATCCAGGTAAAATTGAAGCCATGGGAAGAGAAAGTAGAAAACTTGCGGAACAGAAGTTTGATGTCCGCTTGATAAATGCTGATTTACTCAAGATCATCAATCAAAATATTGCATGATGTATTCAAAATTCTTTAAACGAATAATAGATTTTTTGGTCTCATTGGTGGCGCTACTGGTGCTATCTCCCATTATTTTAACATTGACCATTCTGCTTGCATGGGCAAATAATGGAAAACCCTTTTTCTTTCAAAAAAGGCCGGGGAAAAATGAAAAGATCTTCACCATTATCAAGTTCAAGACCATGAACGATAAGAAGGATGCCCAAGGCAACCTCCTCCCCGATATGGAACGCATTACCAAAGTGGGCAAGTTTGTGCGTGGTGCCTCTCTTGATGAAATTATGCAACTTATCAACGTACTTAAAGGAGACATGTCCATTGTTGGACCGAGACCCCTTTTGGTGGCCTACCTCCCACTCTACAATTCCGAACAGGCCAAACGGCATAATGTAAAACCCGGAATTACAGGATGGGCACAAGTCAATGGCCGTAATGCCATAAGTTGGGAAGAGAAATTTAGGCTGGATGTGTGGTACGTCAATAACATTAGTTTTGCCACTGATGTAAAAATCTTGGTCAAAACCGTGCAAAAAGTAGTACAACGCGATGGTATATCGGCCAGTGAAGACCAAACCATGGAACGGTTCATGGGAACCAAAAACCAATGAACCTCTTTTACAAGGATGCATATTCAAAATAGCTGCATCCTACCACTTATGTACGATTCAAAGAAAGTTTGAACAACTTTATAGATAAAAATCAAAGCCATACCAATAAATACCTAGATTTGGACAATGGACAAATTAAGGCAAGCTGATACAACCATGAAAACTGTAATGATTTTAGGGGGATCCAAAGGAGTAGGAAAGGAAATCCTCAAATCCTGTGTAAAGAAGGGCTATAACGTAGCCTTTTGTGGGCGAAACCAAGAGGAAGGCCATAAGGTCATCGAATCCACACAAGCTCAAGATCAACTCTATTTCCATAAAATTGACTTGAATGACGTTGAAGACATTAAAGACTATTATGAGAAAACCATAGAGCGTTTCAAAAAAGTGGATGCTTTGATTTTGTATGCAGGTACCACTTCAATAGCATCAATACTTGATGTAGAGGAGGACGTGTATGATAGTGTGTTCAACATCAACCTTAAGGCACCCTTCTTTTTATTGAAACACGTGCTAAAATCCATGGTTGAACAGCAGTCAGGTTCCATTCTATTTTTTGGGTCGGCGCACATGGATTATGGCGAAGTCGACAGAGCTCCGTATGCCTTGACCAAAAGCAGTTTATATACATTATCAACCCATATAGCACATCATTATGCCAAATATGGCGTGAGATCCAATTATTTGGTCATGGGTTGGACCAATACCGAAGGAGAACTTGAGCTACGCGACAAAGAAGGTGTAAGCGAGGAGAAACTAAAGGAAAAGGCATCGGGAATCATCCCAATGGGTAGAATGCTCAATACATCGGACCCCATACCCGCAGTGATGTACTTTATTTCAGACGAATCAGCAATGACAACCGGCTCATTGATGCGAATTACAGGAGGAGAGTTTATTTAGATAGAATGACCCCATCTTCAACTTTTGAAAATAGAATTCCAAACACCATAAAATCTGCACCTGAAAGCAATATTTATGGTGGTGGTTTGTTTTATAATCAATCGAATAAACTATGAGTCAATTGAATACTGTTGAAATAAGCGTCATTGTACCCATTTATCGGATTGAAAAGTACTTGCCTCAATGTATTGATAGTCTGCTGGATCAATCTTTTTCAGATTTTGAATTGATTTTGGTGGACGACGGCAGCCCAGACAATTGCCCTAAAATTTGTGATGATTACGCAAAAGAAGATGCTAGGATAAAGGTTGTTCACAAAGAAAACGGCGGACTCTTAAGTGCTCGAAAAGCAGGATTGGACAATGCCAGTGGAAAATATATTGCATACGTTGATGGTGATGATTGGGTGGATACGTTTTATTTGGATACCTTGTACAAACTTGCGGTGGCAAATGACTCAGACCTTGTGGTTACAGGCCATTTTAGGGAGTTCGATGGTAAAATAGAGACCATAAAACCAAAAGATACCGGCACCTATAGTCATGAAGAAGTACAATCCTCCATTCTTCCCAACGCTATCTATAATGGCCGTTTCTGTGAGCATGGCATATCAACCTACGTGTGGAACAAATTGTTCAAAAAGTCGCTGTTGAGTGAGGTTCTGTATGATGTCCCCAATGAGATAATCATGGGAGAAGACGCAGCCATAACCTATGCCTACCTTACCATTTCAAAAAAGATTACCGTAAGCAAGGTTCCAGTGTATTACTATAGACAGCGACATGATTCAATTGTGAAGTCCATTGAGAATCCGCAGATGGAATACTATAGGTTGGGGTTGTTGATGAGTTTTCTAAAATCAAAGCTCAGTACAGTTCTTGACGCAAAAAATCTGGATAAGCAAATTACATATTATTTGTACTCTCAAATTTTGGTTCGCTCCGGGGGGTTGATTTTTGACAAGGATAGCAATTTGATTTTCAATCCTTTTTTAAATGTTGGCCCTAAATCGCGAGTCGTTGTTTATAGCTCTGGTTCTTTTGGACAACATATTTTGTCTACCAATACCAAGGCCAACTTTTTTGAGGTGGACAAGTGGATAGACTTGGATTTTCATCCTTTAAGTATTGGCGGAAACCATGTACAACCCATCAGTGCTGCAAACAACAATGATTTTGATCATTTGATCATCGCCACCATCAATCCCACAAATCATGATGAAATCCAAGAGGAGCTGGAGCTTATGGGCATTGATGCAAACAAAATTGTAGAAATTAACACAAACATAGAGGACATTAAAAAATTACTGATGGATTTGGGCTTTAATGACCAATTTGAGTATCAAAAAAATTAATCCCCCACCCAATTAAAATTGAAACCTCAGAAACATCAAAATAAGACGATGTTGTAATAACTTTGATTTATGAAAAGACTTATTATACTGGGAGGTAACCCAGAAACGGCTGTTTTGGTAGATGTGGCAAATGCAATGGGCATTTATACCATTGTAGTTGACCCAAATCCCAATGCGCCAGCCAAAAAAAATGCTGCTGAATCCCATGACTTTGATGGTTTTGATGTTGATGGCATTGCGCAATTGGCTAAAGACCGTAATGCGGATGCTGTGTTGGTTGGAGTGGCGGACATCTTGGTAAAACCCTACAGGGAGATTTGTGAAAAATTGGGCATACACTGCTACGCCACCAAAGAAGCCATTGAGGCCTTTTGCAGTAAAGATGGCTTTAAAAGGTATTGTGCCGAATATAATATTCAGGATATTCCAGGAATTTATTTGGATGCATCAAACATTGATAAGCCAGAAAATCTGGACTATCCCTTAATGATAAAACCTGTTGATAGCGGTGGTGGGGTTGGCATGAAGATTTGCAGAGACGATAACGACTACAATGAGTCGGTAAAGACCGCATTGAAATTTTCCAAAAAAGGAGTCGTCTTAGTTGAAAAATACATGGACTGCGATGATATGGCTGCGTATTATACTTTTAGAAATGGCGTTCCGTATATTTCAGCAATATCTGATAGACTTACTACAAAAAAACAAGGGGATGCCAGTCCGGTTTGTATTGGAGCAGTATATCCATCCAAACATTCCCAGCTGTTTATTGATCAAGTGCATCCAAAACTTTGCGAGCTCTTTAAGGGGCTGAAAATCCAAAACGGGGTACTCAATATTCAGTTTTTTGTGGAAAATGGCGTAGTCTATGCCTATGACCCCGGCTTTAGATTGCAAGGTGAGGCACCACACATCCACATTAACCACATCAACGGATTCGATCATAGGGAAATGCTGGTAAATTATGCCTTTACCGGTGTTTTGGGAGAAGATGATTTTGCCGAAAAAAATGATTATTGGTTCAGAGGAAAAAATGCCTGTACCATTTGGATACTACTAACAGGAGGTGAAATTGGGTCCATTGAAGGTGTGGATGAAATAAAAAATGATCCAAATACCGTTTTTGTATTGGAACGATTTAAAGAAGGGGACACTGTTGAAGAAGAATGGCTAGGAACCGAGCGACAGGTGTATTCCAGAATCTATGTCGTGGCGGATACCATTGCGGAAATCAACTCCAAAATCCGTGCTTTTAAAGATGTTTTGAAAATCAAGGACACTAATGGCGAGAACATGATTTTGGAATGGTTGAAGCCTTTCAACGAAGATGACTATTAAACAAAAGAAAACTCCTTTCGTTTAAACATATAGAAGTAGTTTGCCCCATAAAATGGCACTAAATCAATTTTATTTGTCAATACTGAAGGATGCTCTAGTTTTATGCTGATTTTGAGGGCAATATGAAAAAATGAATTGTCTCATTATTCGTATCAAAGTCCTCAAATCTGCATTTTTTAGTGATAAAAACAACAACACAACCCAATCAAGATTGCAATGAAATTAAGCATACTTATTCCGCTTTATAACAAGGAAAAATATATTGAGCGCTGCTTTAAAAGTCTATTAGATCAAGACCTATCAGCAAATGAATATGAGATTATCATTGTTGACGATGGCTCCAAAGATTCAGGAGCTGCGATTGTGGCTGACTATGCTGAAAAGCATGCCAACATCCATCTCATAAAACAACAAAATCAAGGCCCAAGCGTGGCTCGAAACAAGTGCTTGGAGGCAGCCAAGGGTGACTACGTCTATTTTTTGGATGCAGATGACTATTTGGCCACCAATGTCTTGAAAGCCTTGATTGATTTGGCTACAGGGCATGATTTGGACGTACTCGAATTCGAAACCAAGGAAAAGAAGGAAGGTTCAGAACTCGACTTTGATTCCATGACAAAAAACCCACAAGATTTACCCGTGGAGGTCATGGATGGCATTAGTTATGTTGCCGAGTACGGCTTTAGAAATGAAGCATGGCGCTATATTGTTAAAAGAAGCCTTTTGGAGAATGCCGGGGTAAAATTTATTGAAGGTACTTTGTACGAAGATGCCATTTTTACTGCCAGTCTCTTTTTTAAGGCCAGTAGAATGGCCAAAGTGGACATGGATGTCCACCGCTATATCGTGGTTGAAAATTCCATTGTTACCAGCAAGGACCGGGCGCACAACCTCAAATTTATTCATGGCATGGTCAATGCCATTGAGCATTTTCATGGTTTGATCAAAGGATTGGATAGCTCCCACCCCGATTATGGTAGAGTGGTTAAAAATCTAAAAGGTAAACAGCAGGCTTATGTTTTTGCCTTGATTATAAGAACTTTAAAATACCGTTTGCTCAGTTTTAAGGAACTGAAACAAATACTATCCAAATTGCATACGTTTGAGGCGTATCCCATGGATCCGAAAATTGGAGGTATTGGTGAAGGCAGTACAGGGCGTTTATACAACATGACTTTTGTTCCGGCATTTAACAATAAGACCTGTCTTTATTTGGGTATGGGGTTGATGAAAATTATGCCCTCACGTTAGTTAATAACGACATTAATTTAATTTTGGTTGAGCTACAGTGTAATAAATATGCTGTAGCTTTTTTTTGTACCAAAAATTCAAGGGAATCTGCCACAAAGAATTAACTGCAAGGTCCTGTATAGTCCTATTCTTAAGAAATTTGATTGTTTTAAGCACTTGAACTACAGATAGTGTAAAAAGCCCTCCTTACTTTCATTCAACTTAGAGTTAATCCTTGAAGGACACTTAGAAAAAATAATTTTCATCCAGCCGAAATCAATCCTACTTTGGAAAATGCACATAAAAAAAAGCCATAGCTTTCACTATGGCTTTTAAGGTTT
Source organism: Allomuricauda sp. CAU 1633 (assembly GCF_017313225.1). Lineage (GTDB taxonomy): Bacteria > Bacteroidota > Bacteroidia > Flavobacteriales > Flavobacteriaceae > Flagellimonas. Next base: position 106,220 of record NZ_JAFLNE010000005.1, read on the forward strand.
GATATATGTGTAATCCTAAAATTCAACAATCTGAAATTCCGATCTTCTGTTCTTGGCATGTTTATCTTCCGTACAATACACCCCATCTCCACAGTCGTTTGTCAATTGGGTTTCCCCAAAAGCTTCATGACTGATTCTGCTTTCAGGTATTCCTTTTGAAGTGACATAGGCCACGGTACGTTCTGCTCTTCGCTCCGAAAGCCATTGGTTATACTCGTTGGTTCCTCGGGAATCCGTATGTGCCGTTACCTTAATGACCAAGTTTGATTCATCATGCATAACGGCCACCAATTGATCCAAAAGTTCTTTGTCCTTAGAAGTCAAGTAAGAAGAATTAAGCTTGAAATAAACATTGCCCAATCCGTTAATCTTGTTCTGAAGGGCAGCGCGTCTGGCATCCTCAGCATCTTTTTTGGCCTTTTCGGCAGCAGCCAACTCAGCAGCTTCTTTTTCTCTTTGTAGACGTTCAGCCAACAAACGGGCTTCCTCCTCTGCCTGAGCAATGGAATCTTGAACTCTTTTTTGTTCTTCTTCCATTTCTTTCAACAAAGCAAGTTTTTCCTCTCCTTTTCGGGAAAGTCCTTTTTCCACTTCAAAACGATAGGCTACACCCAAGGCATGCTGGATATGATTTGTGGCATTTTCGGTGCTCATGGCCCATTTACCAGTAGTATTTAGGTCCAATCCCCAATGGTCGGAGAACCATGTCCTAAACCCCAAAACAGCATTATAGGTCCCCCTACCCTGATTATTGGCATCAGTATATCCTGCACCAATTCCAATATAAGGGTCAAAAAATCCGGTTTCCCCCAAAATCTTATTAAGGTCATAACTTACCCGAAAATCAAGAGCCAAATAATCAATGTCCTCCGTAATTTCCACTTTATCAACAATCTTGCCCTCTTGGTATTGGTTGTAAGACCCAATGGCCTCAAGACCGAGTCCATTCTTAAAATAACGTCCCACACTGACTCTAGATGGGAAAGGAACCATGTTCCAACCCTTTTCCAGGTCAAACAACTCGCCGAACTCATCACCAGAGTCATCAACGGCATTGACCCCAAGGGTTACAAGCCAGTAACTCTGTACTATACTATCCTTCTTTGTTAATTCAACATCTTGTGCAAGGATTGATGCCGTGAAGAAACAGGCCAAAGCCACAAGAGCTGGTTTTGAAATATTCATTATTTATGATTTGAGGTTATCAATAACAAAGGTATGTCACTGTTATAAAATGGTGCGTTTTGCACTTTTAAGTGCTTTTATTTTCGATAAGAAGTACATATTTCCATTTGGGTTACCATCCCACCTTTTGAAAGTTCAGTAATTTGGCGGTCAACGGCATTTTATATAGATAAAAGGGATATTGAATGGGTGCTGCTTCCATATTTTCAGCGCTCTTTTGGTCTGATAGCTCAACGGCAATGGTTAGTTCTCCTTCTGTTTCATTGATTTTGGACAACAATGGTAATTTTTCTCCTTTTTGTTCTCCCATACAGACCACAATGACGATTTCCTTAGAAAAATCCACCATGGGCACTGGAAGTCCCGGTTTTCGGGTCCTATTGATCTGGGAATAGAACTTGTTCAAGGATTTTGTATCACGAATTTCCATGGCTTCATACTCCGTAATACCACTATAGCCATCTTTTGTTACAAGCTCAACTTCCTCCATTTTTTCTCCGGCCAAGTCCTTTTGAGCCTTGCATGAAAATAAACAAAGTGTAAGCGATAACAACAGTATAAATCGCATAAATCAAAAGGTATTTTTGAAACGGGATTTATAGGCTTTTTCATAAAGTTCCTCGTAAAGGGGCAAAATATGGACTATATCAAACTTGGAGGCCACATTGTACGCGTTTTGTTTGAATTGCTCCAGAACTTTGTCATCCCGAAGGATTTGCAGCGACTTTGACGCCATATCCTCCACATCCCCAACATTGGACATAAATCCAGAAATCCCATCTTTGTTCACTTCTGGGATTCCACCCGTATTGCTGGAAACCACAGCTACTTTATTGATCATCGCTTCCAATGCCGCCAAACCAAAGCTTTCCGTTTCCGATGGCAATAGGAACAAATCCGAAAAACAAAGGATTCTATCAATTTCAGTACTGTTGCCCAAAAACAATACTTTTTCTTTCATTCCAAGGTCATCACATAATTGCTCTGCCTTTTCTTTTTCGGGCCCCTCACCCACCATAATGAGTTTTGCGGGAAGCTCCTTTTGAATCTTATAAAACACCTTAATCACATCGGGAATACGCTTTACCTTCCTAAAATTACTGATGTGGGTGATAATGCGTTCATCCTCTTTGGCCATCAAGGAACGTTGGCAATCGGTATATGCAGTGCTATATTTTGATTTTTCGATGAAATTGGGAATGACCTCTATCTCCTTTTCAATATCAAAAAGTTCTATGGTACTTTTCTTCAACGCTTCGGAAACAGAAGTGACCACATCAGATTTGTTGATACTGAAGGTTACTGCCGGTTTATAAAATGGATGTTTGCCCACCAAAGTAATATCGGTTCCGTGCAAAGTGGTGATCATGGGAATAAAAATCCCGTATTCCTGAAGCATTTTCTTCGCCATATACCCTGCATAGGCATGGGGAATGGCATAATGCACATGCAATAATTCAATTCCATAAAGCTTTATGGTATCCACCAATTTGCTGGATAAGGCCAATTCATAGGGTTGGTAATGAAAAAGAGGATACTCGGGTACGTGCACCTCATGAAAGTGGATATTATTCCCCAAAAGGCCCAACCGCACCGGTTGCCGATAGGTAACAAAATGAACTTCGTGGCCCCTCTCGGCCAAGGCTATACCCAATTCAGTGGCTACAACACCACTACCACCAAATGTGGGGTAACAAACAATTGCAATTTTCATGACTACAAATCTAAGTCAATATTTGTTGTCTAATTTATAATGGAATCATAAATAGCTTGCTGAATCCTGGTTCGCAAGCCAGACCTGATTAGCAAAGTGTTGGAGGACGATGGGTATGTCCGGTTCGATAAAAAGACGTAAACCAGTTCTGCATCGGGGTCTGCCCACGTATAGGTGCCCGTAAAACCACTATGTCCGAAGCTTTTTGGAGACACACACCCGCAAGTAGGCCCACTTTCTTCCAATTGGGGTTTATCAAAACCAACCCCACGTCGTACGTTTTTATTGCAGAAATAGCAGGTATTGAATTTTTTTACGGTACGTTCGTTTAAAAATCGTTCTCCACCATAATAGCCGCCTTGCAGATACATTTGCATAATCTTGGCTACATCATTGGCCGTACTGAACAAACCTGCATGTCCTCCTACGCCACCTTGCATGGCGGCTCCCATATCATGCACGTAGCCTTGTATGGTTTGATACCGATAATAATCGTCCTCCTCAGTGGGAACAATTTCATTTTTTGAAAATTTATCCAGTGGATTGAACGATGTGTACTGCAGTCCCATAGGTTTATAAAGAAACTCATCTATAAGCTTGTCCACAGACTTTCCATAAGTGTCTTCAATAAATTTTTTGAATACATAATAGCCCACATCACTATAGCGATACCGGTTTGATTTTAAACTTTGACGGCCAATGCGCTCATAGATAGAATCTTTATAGGCGTTGGTAAGATACAAGTGGTCCGCCACCTGATAGGAAAAGTCTTGGGAGGGGTTTTGACTGTAAAATTCTGGGGAAGGCTTCCTTTCTTTGTTCAAAGTATCCAAATAAAATGCAATCCAAGCAGGGAGACGGCCATAATGTGACAGTGCCTTTAGCACAGTTACATCTTTAAGTTCAGTGTTTTCATACTCTGGAACCAGTTCCTTGAACGTATCGTTCAACTCAATTTTCCCCTCTTCCTCCATTTTCATAATCAAGGGAAGGGTTGATAAAATCTTGGTCAAAGAGGCCAAATCGTAAATGGATTCTTCATTGATTTGTACCTCGCTGTTGTAGGTAGGTTTGCCAAAACTTTTATTGTAAATCACCTTTCCCTTTCTCGCCACCAAAACTTGTGCTCCAGGGTACATCAATGAATCCAATCCGTTCTGTACCAAAGTATCCACCATGGCCAATTGTGAGGAACTCATCCCTACGCGTTCGGGTATGCTGTACCCCAATCGTTGTAATGGTTTTACTTCCACTCCCGTATTCACTGGAAATTCACCGTGGGCAGAAACTGGGAGTTTTCCTGTTGCACCAATAGCGCCAAAAATAACCTCTGCAGCCTTTTCTTGAGCTATCGCACTATTCTGGTATCCAACAACCACTCCGTCCATAGTATCAAAATTGAGGACGTCCAAGAGTGCGTAAGGTTTTGCAAATAGGGTCAATATGGTATTGCTAGTGCGGAGTCTTGAGATTTCCTCAAGCCAAAACAATTCATTTTTGGAAAACTTATAGCCTTTCCAAGGGCTTTCATTACTCTTGTGAAAACCTATGATTACCAAATTATAATTGGCCAATTCCTTTTTATACCCAGCGATATCTTTCGCCTCAATTTTAGTGACCTTAAAATATTTGTTCAGGGTCTTATAAAATTTATCCCCTGAATCATCCCCAAACTGTACATAGGCAATTTTCTTGTTGTCCAATTTTCTGATGGGCATCAACGAAAAGTTGTTTTTGGCCACTGTAATGGCCCCTTCAATGGCTTCTTCGTAGACCACATCATTTTCAATCCCATTCAAATCCTCATATAAATTTTCCAAGTCAACAGGATGGTAATTGGATAGGCCGACCTTGTACTTGGCCATCAATATTTTTTTGACCGAATGGGCCAAGCGCTCTTCGGAAATGACACCGGTATGGTAGGCCTCAATCAATTTTTCTTTGGCTTTAAGTACATTTTCGGGCATCAGCAGCATATCATTTCCCGCCAAAAAAGCTTGGAGTTCAACCTCTCCATCAGGAGCAAATTGCGATACCGCCTTCATATTTAGGGCATCCGTAAAAACCAACCCTTTAAAACCCATTTTATCTTGCAATAATTGGTAGACGATATCATTTGAAAGCGATGAAGGATACCCTTCCCTACTTTCCAAACTAGGTACATCCAAATGAGCTATCATAATGGAACTTAAGCCACTTTCCATTGTTTTCTTGAAAGGATACAATTCAATGGAATCCAATTGTTCCCGAGTCGAATTAATGATGGGCAAAGCTTTATGGGAATCCGTAGCGGTATCGCCATGACCTGGAAAATGTTTTCCACAGGATAAAACCCCGGCCCGCTCCATTCCTTTCACAAAGGCAATTCCTTTTTCAGCAACATTTATAGGGTCTTCTCCAAAGGAGCGATTGCCAATTATAGGATTTTGTGGGTTGTTATTGACATCCAAATCCGGAGCAAAATTGATGTGCACTCCCAATCGTTTGGCATGTTTTCCTATTTGGTAGCCTACTTTTTCCACTACGGAATTATCTTGAATCGCTCCCAAGGTCATATTCCATGGAAAGGCATAGGTGGAATCCAACCGCATGGCCATACCCCACTCTGCGTCAGAACCAATAAGCAGTGGCACTTTGGATGAGGATTGATATTCATTGGTCAATTTTGCTTGTTGCACAGGACCACCGGCCAAGAAAATCACGCCGCCAATACCCTGCTCTCGTACAAGTTTTTTGATTCTATCCTTTGAAGCTTGATCTTGATTGGAAGCTATGCTCACCATGAACAACTGCCCCACCCGCTCTTCCAATGACATTGCGTTGTATTGACCATTAAGCCAATTGGTTTGGGCAAGCGAGTCCTTGGTGACCAAAGGATGATTTTGGCCCATTGCATGCAAACAAAAAAACAGGAAAAAGGAGAGGTAGATCTTAATCTGCATAAATATCTTGTCTATGACATCAACTTACAGCACATAAAAATATTGCATTTCATCGAAGAATGCACAGAAATTAGGATAATTTAAGATTCTATCTATACAAAACGGGCATGCCAACTTTCACTGGCCGGGACTTCCCAGTTTTCCAAATACTCTTGTTTTGTGGCCACCAAATTGTTAAAAACTACTGTGTTTTTGGAAACGGCCTTGTCTTTGGCCAACTTCTTAAAGTCTTTTAACGGTTTATAGGCGATAAACTCACCTTGTTTAAAAGATACGTTCATTCGATCCAATAAGATCACATTATATTTTTGTTCCAAACGTTGAATAAAATGTACCGAAGCATCAATGGAACAACCCGAAGCACTGGCATTCGTTTGATCTAATCCGATAACAATAAAACGCTTGTATTTTATTTCAAAACCGGCGTGTAAATCGCTACCGTGGGCTGTCCATTCTTTTAGGAAACTGGTCAAACCCTCTTCAAGTTCCTTTTGTTCTTCTTCCGTAAAACTCCTATTGGCTTGATATATCCAAATTCTGGAGTGGTCTGGCAATTCATTGAAATCTACTAGCATTTTTTTTATACTTTTTAAGGAGAACACCCCTGTAGTCACCTCAAGGGGACAATTTAATTCTTACAAATTTAGGGAGTTTGCCAATACTTCGGCAACATCCAAAACCGTAACACTACCTTCTTTTTCATGTGCTTTAATGCCATCCGTCATCATGGTATTGCAATACGGACAACCTGTTGCAATAATATTGGGTTGGATCTCTAAAGCATCTTTGGTACGCAGTACGTTGATATCCATATCTCCCTTTTCAGGTTCTTTGAACATTTGGGCACCTCCCGCACCACAACAGAGGGCAGTTTTTTTATGGCGTTTCATTTCCACCAATTCTGCATTGGTTTTAGCGAGCAGTTCTCTAGGAGCATCAAAAACGGAATTGGCCCTGCCCAAATAACAGGGATCGTGGAAGGTAATGCGTTTTCCTTTGTATGCTTCTCCTTCAAGCTTCAAACGGCCCTTATCTATTAATTCTTTAAGATATTGGGTGTGATGAAGAACTTCATACGTACCCCCCAAACCTGGATACTCATTTTTTAGCGTATTGAAGGAATGTGGGTCACATGTAACAATCCTTTTTACTTCGTAACCATTCAGCAATTCTATGTTCATCATGGCCTGCATCTGAAACAAGAACTCATTGCCGGCCCGTTTGGCCACATCTCCTGTGGAACTCTCTTCGGTACCTAAAACGGCAAAAACAACATTGGCCTTGTTCAATAACTTTACAAACGCTCTGGAAATCTTTTTGGCCCGATCATCATAACTACCTGCTGAGCCTACCCAAAACAATATTTCGGGCTGCTTGCCTTCTGCCATAAACTCTTGCATGGTTTTCACCTTCAATTGCTCGCTCATAGTTCCAAATTTATTCGTTCACCCAGTTTAAGCGGTCCATTTGATTGTAGGGCCAAGGTGCACCGTTGTTCTCGATATTGGACATCATGTTGTTCAACTCCATCGGCGCTGCGGATTGTTCCATGACCAAATAACGTCTCATCTCCACAATAATGGATAAAGGGTCAATGCTCACAGGACAAGCCTGGACGCAGGCATTGCATGTAGTGCACGCCCATAGTTCTTCTGGGGTGATATAATCATTCAACAATTGTTTGCCATCGTCCACGAATTCACCTTTGTTGGCATCCATAATCTTCCCGACTTCTTCCAGACGGTCACGTGTGTCCATCATGATTTTTCGGGGTGATAGTTTTTTTCCGGTTTGGTTGGCCGGACATTCTGAAGTACATCGACCACATTCGGTACAGGTATAGGCATTCAAAAGCTGGACCCAATTCAAGTCCATTACATCAGAAGCTCCAAATTTTTCGGGAACCGGTGCATCTTCAGGTGGTGCTGCGTAGGGATCAGCGGAAGGGTCCATCATCAATTTGACCTCATTGGTGACAGATTCTAAATTATTGAACTGGCCTTGTGGTTTCACCTTACCGTAGTAGGTATTGGGGAAAGCCAACAAAATGTGTAAATGTTTGGAGTAATATAAATAATTCAAAAAGGCTAAGATGCCTAAAATATGAAGCCACCATGCGGCTCTTTCAATTACAATAAGGGAGGAAATGGATAGACCGTCAAATAAAGGTGTTATAAACTGACTAATGGGAAATGCGCCTGCCTCCGTGTAATGTGCAGCTCCCAGTTGTTGTAGTTGGGAATCGGCTGCATTCATGGTCAAAAATAGCAGCATCAACACAAATTCGATATAGAGAATTAGGTTCCCGTCTGTTTTGGGCCAACCTTTCATTTCAGGTTTTATGAACCGTTTTAGTCTGATGATATTTCGTCGTATCCAAAAAATCACCACAGCCACAATGACCAACAGGGCCAAAATTTCAAATGAAGCAATTAAAACATCATATAATGTACCTAGTGGCGCAAACAGGCGATGGGTTCCCAAAATACCATCCAAAATAATCTCCAACACCTCAATATTGATGATGATAAAGCCGACATATACAAAAATATGCATGAGCCCCGCTACCGGACGTACCACCATTTTAGTTTGTCCGAGTGCAATACGAACCATGTTTCTCCAACGCTGGGGCTTGTTGTCACTAACATCCACATCCTTACCCAATTTGATGTTCCGGGACAATTTTTTAACGTTCCTTGTAAAGAAACCGATACCTGCAATCAGGGCTATCACAAAAAGTATATTGGGCAAATATTCCATGATACACTAGTTCTGGGTCTGTATTGAATCGGCCGGATCGTTTTCAGGAAGGGTATATTCCTTTTGCTTTTTCCCAAATACGGATACGTTGACATAACGTTTGGGGTTGAGTCTGAAATCCTGTAACAATAGTTCCAATTGCCTTGAAGATTCTGCCAAATTATTGTACAAGGCATCATCTTTATGAAGTTTGCCCAATGATCCCTCGCCTTGTTCAATTTTTTCGAGGATACCGTTCAACTTGTTAACCGTTTCTTGGAAATTGGAAAGTGTCCCTGCCAAATCTGCACTAGCCAATGAATCTGAAAGCTTTGAAAAATTGGATGTAATATTACCCACATTTTTAAGGGAGCTGTCCAATTGCTGTTGGTTGTTCTCCAGTAGCAGGTTTATTTTATCCGCACTGCCCTTAAACGCTTTTACCAATTGGTTGAGCGAAACGATGGTTTCCTTCAACTCTCTTTTGGTAGGGTCGTCCAAAATTTGGTTGACATTCATCAACAAGGTGTCTGCATGGGATACCGCTCCTTCCACTTTCATTTGCAAAGGAGTTAATTTTTGTTGCACCAATTCTGTAATCCCCGGTTTTATATTTGATTGAAGTGTGTCTCCAGATTTTGCATTGGGAGCTCCATCAAAAACAGGGACAATCTGAATACCTTTCCCGCCTATAATTCCTGTATCAAAAAGCTCTGCGGTGCTATTTTGGGAAAAATCAAATTCGTTGCTCACCGAAAAGGTCACCAACAGCTTTCCAGAACTGTCCTTAAATCCAATACTGGTAACATTGCCCACATTATACCCATTTATAGATACTTGCGTACCGGGTTGCAAACCGCCTACATTATCATAAACGGCATAAAACATTTTATTGTTTTCAAAAAGTGGGGAGGATTTTAAATAGCTCAGCCCAAAAACAAAGGCAAAAATTCCTACGAGTACAATAACCCCGGTCTTAACTTCCCTGGATAGCTTCAAAGGATTCGGTTTATGGTTTAAACAAAATTAGGAATATTTTTGACAAGGCTGTCAAAGATGTTCATCTAGTTGGTTGCTTGTGATATAGGCACTCGCTTACCATCTTTATAGGCCACTATATATGAGGTGGTGTAGCCTTTAGCGTCTGCATTGGCCTTTAATCTTTTGGCATCCTCCAACGTACTGGCATTGCCATACATATATCTGTAGAGGTTTTTGTAGGGCTCCCTGGACAATACATCCAATCCATTAAAATTTGCTCCTGTAAGGGGTATGCTCTTTGCGCTAGCCAAAAGCTGTACTTTAAAAACCACTCCTGTGTTGGTGGATACAACAGGCGGTGCCTTAGTTTCTTCTTTTGGTGTGGATGGAACGATTGTTTCTTCCTTTTTGGGAGTTTCCTCCTCCTTTTTTGGGGGTTCCGCTACACTTTCAGTTTCCTCTGGGATATTCACAGCAACTTCGGTGTCTTCTATTTCAGTGGAAATGGTGCTGATATCAACTCCAGTGTTAATCTCAGACTTGTATGCTAAAACAGCATCGGCAATGGCTTTGCCCATCTCTCGTTGACCATTTTTTGAGTTTAGATAGCTTCCTTCATTTTTGTTGGTCAAAAAACCGGTTTCCACCAATACACTGGGCATAAAGGTCTGGTGCAGTACAATAAAACCTGCTTGTTTAACCTTCCGGTCTTTTCTTTTCAACTTTACGGTGAAGTTATCCTGCAGTTTTTTGCCCAACAGAATACTTTGATCCAAGAATTCTTCTTGCATAATAGTCAAACCAATAATGGATTCTGGAGAATTGATGTCGTATTCTGCGTACCGCTGTGCATAATCGTCCTCTAAATAAATTACAGAGTTCTCCTTTTTGGCCACCTCAAAATTACGCTGATTGGCATGCAGCCCCAGTACAAAAGTCTCTGCGCCATTGGCATCGGAATTGTGGGCATTGCAATGCACGGACACAAAAAGGTCCGCATTGGCTTGATTGGCAATTTCCCCTCTTTTAAAGAGGTCAACAAAGGTGTCATCATCCCGGGTATAAAGGACTTTAATTGTGGGGTCCTTTTCCAATTCTTTACCGGCTTCGAGCACAACGTTTAATGCAATATCCTTCTCCAAATACCCATTTCCAATGTTACCGGGATCATGCCCGCCATGGCCGGCATCAAGAACAACAATGAACTTGTCATTGGGTGTTTTTTGTAAATTGGTAATGTTAAATGAAATCAGTGGTGGGGTTATGAATAATAAAACGAAAAATGTAATCCAACTTTTATTCATAAGAACTGTTTATTTATGGTCTCCCAATATTGGTTAAAAATATCGTAATCCCCAATAAGCGGAACAAAAAATATATGTAAGTTTGGGCACAAAAACTGAGCCAACCCAGCACAAAAATAGGATTTATCACGTTGCAATCAAACAAACATCTTTTAGTTTTCCTATTTGTTCTTCTTTGCGGTAAACTTACCTTAACAGCTCAGGAAGACCGTATTACCCCTTTGCCCATAAAAGCTGCACAGGATAGCATCACGGCTCCTTTACTGACTGCCGACATGCTCAACAAATCCAATTCTGTGGATTCTGTGGAGGTGGATTCCGTCTCCGGAAACCAGCCGCTGCTATTGGATAAAATCAATTATAAGGCCAAAGATTACGTTCGGTTGAGCCAAAAAGAAAATAAAATTTATTTGTACGATGAGGCCGAAATCTATTATCAAGATACCGAGCTCAAAGCAGGTGTTATTATAATGGATTATGTAAAAAATGAGGTGTATGCTGGGCGTATTAAGGATGAAAAGGGTGTTTATACCCAACTCCCCTACTTTAAGCAAGGTGAAAACGAGGTTCGGCCAGATTCCATTCGTTTTAATTTTGACACCCAAAAAGCCCTTATCTGGAACTCCCGGACTGAACAACAAGCAGGTGCGGGAGCATTGGGAAGCGATGCGATGAACGTCTATGCCAAAATCACAAAAAAAGAAAACGATTCTGTTTATTTTTTGAATGAAGGAAAATTGACCACCTCAAAAGACACTGTAGACCCAGATTATTACATCAGGGTACGCAAGGCCAAGTTTGTTCCCAAAAAGAAAATCATTGCTGGTTTTAGCAATATGTACATTGTGGATGTCCCTACACCCATTGCCCTGCCATTTGCCTATTTTCCATTGACCCAAGGACGTGTGGCAGGTCTGCTTTTCCCAACCTTTGGTAACGATCCGCAACGGGGCTATTTTTTACAAAATGGGGGATATTATCTACCCATAAGCGATTATGTAGATCTAAGTGTCACAGGTGATTATTATACCAATGGCAGTTATGGTTTCCAGGGGCAGACCATTTACACCAAACGATATAGGTTTAGAGGGAATGTCAATGTCAGCTACGAAAATCTTATCCGTAGCCAAAGAGGTTTTGATGATTATAGTCGAACGAGCAATTATAATATTCGAATATCACACACCCAAGATCCCAAGGCAAGTCCGTATTCGCGTTTTTCCGCTTCGGTGAACTTAGGAAGTAGTCAGTACTATACGAACTCCCTTAATCAGGTAAACCGGAACAATTCCCAGACCAATACGTTTGCCTCATCCATAAGTTATTCCAAAACGTTTCCTGAATACCCATCGGTGAACGCCAGTTTAACTTTGAGCCACACCCAAAACTCCAGGACGCAAACCATAAACATGTCGCTGCCTACCCTACAGGCCAGTATGGAACGTATTTTCCCTTTTGCTAAAAGGGATGGGATAAAAAAAGGAATTTTGCAAAATGTCAATTTTCAGTATGATGTAAACGCCCAAAACAGCATTACCACCACAGAAGAGGACTTTTTTACCAGCAAAATGTTCGAGGATGCCCGTATTGGTGCCCGGCACCGGATTCCCATTGGCACCAACTTTAAAGTGGCAAAATACCTCAGTGTGAGCTTAAACGGTAGCTATGAGGATGTTTGGACCTTGGAAACCCTACGCCGCAGATATGATACCGATTTGGAAGAGGTTGTTACCGATACCATTCCAGGTTTTGACAGGTTTAACCGATATAACTTAGGAGCAAGTCTGGGAACGGTTGTCTATGGTACCTTTAATTTTGGTGAGGATAAAAAAATTCAGGCCATACGCCATGTCATGCGGCCTTCCATTGGGTATAGTTACACCCCTTCCTTTGAGCAATTTTATGAAACGTACACCGATGAGGATGGTGAAGAGGTACAGTACACGCCTTTTGAAACAAGCATCTATGGTCGCCCATCCTTGACTCGGGGAAGCTCCCTTAGTTTTTCCTTACAGAACACACTCGAAGCGAAAGTGAGAGACAAGGATTCCACGGCAACGGAACCAAAAAAGGTGAGCATATTAAGCAACCTTACCTTCTCCACAAGCTATAATTTTGAAGCGGATTCCCTCAAACTAAGCCCCATCAATATGAGTGGGGCCACAGAGATCATTAAAAATGTTCCCATAAACTTTTCCGCCACTTTTGACCCCTATGCCATAGACAACAACGGTAGGCGCATCAATACGCTCAATGTAAAAAATGGAGGTAGTTTGTTACGACTTACTTCTGCTCGATTGAACACAGGATTCTCTATCAATAGCGATATGTTCAAAAAAGGGGGGGGCAAAAAGCAACAGGAAGGGCAGACAGGGCAAGACCCCGATTATGGTGCCAACCCTTTTGAACTGAAAGGTGCTGAAGATGGTCGGTCCAATTTTCAGCAAGAAAAGCAAGGCGGTGGTGAACAAGAAAACCCCATTTACGGCACCCAAGTTCCTTGGGATATGCGTTTAACCTATGTGGCTACATATAGCAATAGGAACCGGGAAAAAGAAATCACCAACCACTCCTTGATGTTTACCGGAAACGTTCAACTTTCTCCCAAATGGGAAATTGGCTTTAATTCGGGATATGACTTTAAAAACAAGGGATTTGCAGATACCCGATTCAACTTTAAGCGCGATTTAAGCAGTTTTAGGCTCAGTTTTGATTGGACGCCCTTCGGACGTTTTGAACGATGGTACTTTTTTATTGGGATAAAGAGTTCCATACTTAGTGACCTTAAATGGGAAAATAGAAGCCAACCATTTAGTGGTCGTCGATAATTTTGAATAATTTCATACCCTCAAGTTAAAAAGAAGACCATGAAAAAAATAGTCAATACCCCAAATGCTCCAGACCCCATCGGCCCATATAACCAAGCGGTACTCATTAAGGACACTTTATATATTTCTGGCCAAATTGCACTAGATCCATCAACAGGAGAGCTGGTAAAAGGCGATGTAAAAACGGAGACAAAGCAATCCTTGGAAAACCTAAAAGCTATTTTGGAAGCCGCCGATATGACGTTTGAAAATGTGGTAAAGACCTCCATTTTTATCAAGGATATGAATCAATTTTCCCGAATTAATGAGGTATACGGTACTTATTTTGACGCAGAGACTGCTCCAGCACGAGAAACAGTAGAAGTTGCGAACCTTCCGAAGTTCGTCAATGTTGAAATCTCAATGATTGCCGTTAAATAGTTTCTTTGTGGAATTCAACGAGTCCTTCAATGGGTCTTCTGCGAATCACACCCAAAATCAAATCATTTCTTTCCAAACAAGCCGTAAGTTCGTCTTGTAAAAAATGGGCTATACTACCCACAAAGCTAATTGGGACTTTTGTGGCCAACTCAAATTGCATGATGTAGTTGTTCACAAATTGCTGGAATCCTTTTTCAATGACACCTTTGCAGTAGGGGTGTTCCTTATTTTCAATGATAAAGCGGGCAAATGTGGCCAAATAGGTGTTCGGATTGGGTTGCTTGTACAGGTTTTCCTTTATCACATCCGCGTCCAGATTGTATTCCTTGGCGAACTTTATGCCCAAATCTTGTGGCATCTTATGGAAATAATAATCCCGTAACAATTTTCTTCCGAAGAAATTACCACTACCATCATCCATTAAAATATACCCCAAGGAGGTCACCTTTTGAAACAATTGATGGCCATCGTAATAGCTACAGTTGGACCCCGTTCCCAAAATACAAACAATACCCTGACGACCAATCTTGGTTGTGGAGTAGATGGCAGCATAGGTGTCTTCACGAACCTCGGCCTTGGCATTTGGGAAAAAATCCTTAAAGATTTCTTTCAAGAAATTCTTCATTCTATCGGTACCGCATCCGGCACCATAGAAATACAACTGACGTACATCTGCTTTGTTTTTGGAAAGCTCAAAATTGTTGGCCAAACGATCCTCGATTACCTCACGGGTAAGAACCTCTGGACTAAGTCCCAAGGTTTGGGTAAGGAACAATTGGTTTCCTTTATCGTCTAGGGCAATCCAATCGGATTTGGTTGCGCCACTATCCACGATTAATATCATACGTCAGTGTTTAGTTAGTGAATCCTGAAAGGAGCTGAGCCCCTTTCAGGAATATAGTGTGGTAAGATAATAAATTATAGGCTGGCAGCGTGTTCTGCCAAGTCGACCAATTTGTTGGAATATCCGGTCTCATTGTCGTACCATGAAACCACTTTGAAAAACTTGGAATTTAGCTCAATTCCAGCATCAGCATCAAAGATGGAGGTTCTTACATCTCCAACAAAATCTTGGGAAACCACCAATTCATCGGTATACCCCAAAATACCTGCCAATTCGCCTTCAGAAGCTTTCTTCATAGCTGCCTTAATTCCTTCGTAAGAGGTTTCTTTTTGAAGTTTAACGGTCAAATCCACTACAGAAACATCAGCAGTAGGAACTCGAAAGGCCATCCCTGTCAATTTTCCTTCCAAGGAAGGAATAACCTTGGTCACCGCTTTAGCAGCACCCGTAGCAGCAGGAATGATGTTTAGTAAGGCACTTCTACCCCCTCTGTAATCTTTTCTAGAGGGACCATCCACGGTTAATTGGGTGGCTGTGGTAGCGTGAACGGTTGTCATCAAACCTTCTTCAATACCGAACTCATCGTTCAATACCTTGGCCAAAGGCGCAAGACAATTTGTGGTACAAGAGGCATTGGAAATAATGGTATCCGATGCTTTTACATCTTTATGGTTCACTCCCATAACAAACATCGGAGCATCTTTGGATGGCGCAGAGATAACTACTTTCTTGGCACCACCGTCAATATGATACTGAGCAGTTTCCAAGGTGGTGAAGATACCGGTACATTCAGCAACGATATCAGCGCCCACTGCATCCCATTTCAAGTTTTTAGGGTCACGCTCGGCAGTAATTCTGATGGTTTTTCCGTTTACGACCAAGTTACCGTCTTTCACTTCAATGGTTCCATCGAACTTTCCATGTACAGAGTCATACTCCAACAAATAAGCAAGATGTTCAACATCCAACAAGTCGTTGATTGCAACAACATCCACATTGTCTCTTTTTACGGTTGCGCGAAATACCAACCTTCCAATTCTACCGAATCCGTTGATTCCTATTTTTAAATTTGACATGTTCTCTTTTTTAGTTTTTACATTAAGTTGTCATTATATCGGAAACTCTAATGAGTTCTTCGTCAATTTCTGTGTGTGCCTTGATGGCCTCTGCTATGGGTGTCAATACCAATTTGGTATCACGGATTCCCACCATATAGTTCGATTTACCTTCGAGCAAGCTCTCAACGGCCTTCACGCCCATTCTACTGGCCAAAACCCTGTCAAAACAGCTTGGATTACCTCCACGTTGCATGTGTCCCAAAACGGATACCCTAACGTCGTATATGGGTAGGTGCTCTTCAACATATTCTTTTAACTCGAACACATTTTTACCGGTTTTATCCCCTTCGGCCACAATAACAATACTGGATGATTTTCCAGATTTTTTACTGCGCTTTAAGGAATCCAACAAACGTTCAAGCCCTAAATTCTGTTCTGGTATCAATATTTCCTCCGCACCAGCACCAACTCCTGCGTTCAATGCAATATGGCCAACATCGCGACCCATAACTTCCACAAAAAACAAACGATTGTGTGAGCTCGCGGTATCACGAATCTTATCAATGGCATCCACCACCGTATTAATGGCAGTATCAAAACCTATGGTATATGAGGAACCTAAAATATCGTTGTCAATGGTACCAGGAATTCCCATGATCGGAAAATCATATTCTTCATTGAAGATCATGGCACCTGCAAAACTTCCATTACCCCCAATGACCACAAAGGCATCAATACCTTCTTTCCTCAATTGGTCGTAAGCTTTCTTCCTTCCTTCCTTTGTTCGAAATTCTTGGCAACGTGCAGATTTGAGGATCGTTCCCCCTTTATTGATGATGTTATTTACACTACGGGCATCCAAAGTCTTAAAATCGCCTTCAATCATCCCTTGATACCCCCTGTAAATCCCTACGCATTCAATTTTCAGATATGCGCATGTACGAACAACAGAGCGAATTGCCGCATTCATCCCCGGAGAGTCTCCACCGGAGGTAAAAACTCCTATTTTCTTTATTTCTGAGGCCATTCAAAATTTTAAAGGGTCAAAACTAGGAAACTTTATTTAAAATACGAATGCCTTGATAATTTATTTGTTTTCCCAGAAATCCTCAAACGTTTTCGTAAGAATTTTAATGAAAACAGTGAAAAAATTCATCTGCTTCTAAGGCCGTTTTAAAGGTGATTCCTTTTTGGGCAAAAAAAGTATCAAACTATCTTGCCCCATGGTTTCCACAGGTTGTTCAAATTCCTCCTCTTCCGGAGAATCTGCTACTTTCTCTTTTTTATTGAAAACTTTTTGCATCAACTCCTTAAAGCTATTGAAATCTACCTGATACGAGAGACCCACACCTTGAGTGTAGCCTTGCCGTTCGGCCAAAAATTGTTGAATCTGATTTTCCCTATTGAAAATCTTGGCGCTAAGGGTTCCCTGCTCGTTCAGCAATACTTGGACCTCAACATCACCGGCCACCACAGTCTCCGAAACGCCCCCAACCGGAACTCCTACCCTACCATTCACAAGAATGCGGTCCGATATCTGCGTGGAAACCGTAACCCCTATCCGGTTCTCGGTTTGGATATCGGCATTCGGATCTAAAAGACCTTGTTCGTACGACAATCCCAAATTGAACTTGTCATTGCTTCCTCCCAAAATTTGATTGAGCAATCCCGATGCCGTTTGAATGAGATTTCCCGTAACGGCTTGTTGGTTGATACCGGTCTGGGGATTTACAAAGGTTCCTTGTGCCAATAGGAAAAATGCATTACGCTCTTTTACAGTAGGGTCCTGAAGTCTGTACTCCAATTCGGATTGCACCACAGAGTTGGTCCCAGGAAAATCAATATCAAAATTGATGTTTGGACTTTCCAATTCCCCATCCAACCGAACCACCACTTCTGTGGGGATTCTTCCCGTGTATCCGGGATTGTCCAGCAAGGGTGCCGGATTTGCATTTAAGGAGTACACCGCTTCCAAATTTAACTGTGCTGCCAAAGGATCCCGCTCCCAGAGAATAGTCCCTCCAGGCCGCACTTTGAATTTTTTATCGATTACACCACCATACTTAAAATTGTATTCTCCGGTTACCGCAACAAATTCGCCATACATATTGAATTTTCCGTTGGTATTGATTTCTATCAACAAAATCCCCTCCCCTGTTCCTTTAAGGGAACTTCCCGAGCTCCTATCCACTACAATTTCCACCTCGGCCTCTGGGGTCACGGCAAGGTCAAATGCCATCTCCAGACCTTGATAGTCCTGTAAAACCCGTTCTTCTGTAAAGGATTCAGATTCTCCTTTTTCAATAAAATTGATAAAGGAATAGTCCCCCACGCTGGTAACATCGCTCAAAGGAATTTTTAGGGATGTGCCTCTGGCCGTGGTGGCATCCACCGAAATGGTAAGTGCATCAGTAGAGCCATAAATGCTACCCGTTCCATTGATAAAGCCTGTTCCGTAATAGAGCGACTCCTCATCAAATTCTGTGTTCAAGATCATAAACCGATTGTTCTTAGTGTCCACATCGAGCCCCAAATACCAATCCTCGAAGCCTGTATGGCTAATGGTGCCGTCCAAGGTTGCCGTAGTACCTTCCGCAACATCTGAAAGGCCCACATTTTCAAAATAAAAGGTTTGATCAAATAGACGGACACGGGAGTATTGCGCAAAATTATAATCCACATTGAGGTATGGAATCCCAATGCCTGCATCCACCAGACTCAACGAACCATTAATGGATGGATTATTGACACTACCCGTGATCTTGGCACTTCCAATAATGCTCCCCCTTATATTGGATATGACATCTTCTCCCAGAGGTGCAAAGGGTTCTAAGCTAAAGTCCGTAAAATTTGCCGACAGATCTAGTTCTTGCTTGTTGTTGATATTGGTGACCTTTCCATTAATACTCATCTTCTCCTTTCCATTATCATTGAGCCATGTGCTCACTCCAAACTGGGTAAGGTCATTGTTTCCAAATATACCTACTTCCAAATCTCCGAGCCGAATATCATTGACACTAAAGTTGCTAATGTTTAGGCTGGAGGTGGGCAGATATTTACCGTCTTTTTGAAGAATATTCAGGAAGCCATCCACAGCGCCATTCAATTTTAGGCTATCTATGGCAGGGGTAATCTTGCTCAGGGAAACAATTTTAAACTGAAGATCCAAATCCTTGTAGGTGGAATCAGCAAATTCTCCCCTTAGGCGAATCTGCTCCCTATTGTTATTGTCCATCACCACATCCTCTATGCGGATACTGTCCAACGTTCTGTTGATGATAACTTTGTTCTGGCTGTTACCATCCTTGTTCAACACCCAGGTGTTCCCTTTAAAACTAACATCGGATTTCTTAAGTCCAATAACGGATTTATTGTTTTCATTGAAGGTATGATAGAAATTGAGGTTGTAACTGTCGTTGTACTCGCTTCCTCCCTTGAACTCTGTTCTAAAAAATAGGGTGTCCTTTAAGGTGGTGTTTATCAAGCTAAAATCCTTGACATCATAATAATTTGTGGACAAGTCCTCAACAGACACGAAGGTGTTAAAAAGAGGGTTCTTGTTGTCGATTTTTAATTCGATGTTATCAAATTTGTTCCCAAAGGCCTCAATGCTGGGCGATTTAAAAGTGAGCTTAAAATCTCCTTCATCCGAAACAATGTTTCCCCTTATAAACGTATTGGGGTCAAAGGCCACATCTGGGAAAAAGACGTCCACAATCTTATTGTAAATCTTAAAATTAAAATCCAAATGTTGCCCTTCCGAAATTTCATACGGCCTATAATTGGTATAGATACTACCGATGGAGTTTTGTACCAATTTTCCAATTTCATTGACTTTGAACTTTCCTCTTACATAACCCGTAATGATATCGGGTGAATTGATTTCCACTGTTCTTATGGTGTCTTGATCAAAAGAGGAATACACGGAAAAATCTTCAAAGTAGTATGTAGAATTTTGGTTTTGATAGGTAGTGTTTGAAAAACGCATCTGCCCTGCCATATCGTCCAACGTACGACCTTCAATGTCCATATTCACATGGCCCTTGAAAATGGAAATACTATCATCAATGAAATTCAACTCCTTCAAATCGGCATAGTCCACCGCTGCAATAAAATTGAACTTGTTCTCCCTTCCACCAAAGTCCGCCAATCCTTTAAAGTCAAAACGAAAGTTTTCATCATTGCAGAGCAAGGAACCATCAAACAACTGGTCTTTTAGTATCCCTGATATTTTTATATTGTTGTATTCGTAATCATTGAACTGGATTTTATAGACCTCTCCAATAACCTCGGTATTTAAGTTTTCGGCTGCAAAGCCTTTGCCCTCCACGTTCACATCCATGGAAGTAAGGCCCAGCTCATCATCATTCGTGAATTCCCCTAGGTCAAA
The DNA here is from genome assembly GCF_017313225.1 of Allomuricauda sp. CAU 1633. Lineage (GTDB taxonomy): Bacteria > Bacteroidota > Bacteroidia > Flavobacteriales > Flavobacteriaceae > Flagellimonas. The sequence goes on from NZ_JAFLNE010000005.1 coordinate 126,625, forward strand.
ATCGATAAGTGAGATAAATCCAATATAAGAAGCATCATTCTTGGTTTGGATGTTGGTCATCTGAACATCTAAATAACTACTTCCCACTGCGGTATTGAGATTGGCTTTTACATCGAGTGAAGTCTCGGTCACCTCTGCATCACCTCGAACCGTAAATTGTCCCAATTTCTGCACGGTTTCCGGTATGTTCCTACCTAAAATATTGGGTAAAAGCGCTCGCAATTGGTAATAGCTGGTAGTCAGGTTATCAATATCGCCACGAATAACAAATGGAGCCTGGTCTGTAAACATGTTGTCCAGCTCAAAATCGCCGCGCAAGCCCGTATTGTCTGTATATAGAAATAGGTTGTCTACTTCTAATTTATTGAGCACTCCTCCAAAATCTCCAGTGAGGGTAACCGTTCGGTCCTGCCCAAATTCATCGTAAAATGCATTCACCTCATTTAGGGCCACAGTAGATTCCGTGAAATTGGCATCAATTTGTACGCGATCTACAAATTCCGCAAAATCCTCACGATTGTAATTGAAGACTAGATTTCCCTTGAGCTCCGATTGCTCGGTATCAATGAGCAGGGAATCAAACCGCATTTGTTCTTTGGTATAAGTAAAATCAGTGGCCAGTTTTTTAACTCGAAGCCCACGTTTGGCCTCTAGGGAAAGATCCTCAATTTTCAAAGTGACCTGGGGTCCCAAGATTTGAAAGTCATTGGCCAATATTTTTAAATCTGTAAAATTCAAGACTTCCGCAGATTCAAGGTTTTCATCGCTGAGCATAAATCTTCCGTCATTGATTTCTATCTCATCAGAAGACATAAAAAAGGGTGGGGTTCCGGGTGCTCTGGGCTGACCATCGTCCAACTTGGCCACAAAAACATCCAAATTGGTATCGGATTCCCCTTCGTAAGTCTTTAGACTAAAATAAAGACCATCAATCTCAATATCACCAAACTCCATTTTGCCATTGGCCATATTTCTGAGGTGCAACACCGAAGTGGTCAATTTGTCAATATAGGCCAAGGTATCTTTTTTGTAATCTTGAACATAGATGCCCTTGATCCCTGCATTGAGATTGAAAAGAGAAAGGCTTACCCGGTCTATCTGGATATTGGTCCCAAACTCGTTGTTGATGGTTTCCATGGCATATTTTGCCATTTTGGTCTGTACTGCAGGCATGGACAAAATCAAAGAGCCCAATACCATGATCAGCAAAATAGCCAATAGGAAACGAAGCAGTATTTTCCGAAGTTTTTTGATAGGGGTTTTATGTTTTACCTTTGATGTCCAAATTTTGTTCCAAAGCCAGTGACAAATTCAAAAAATTACATTCTTGCCATTGAATCATCGTGTGATGATACGTCCGCCGCAATTCTCTGCAATACAAAAGTACTGAGCAATGTGGTGGCCACACAAGAAATCCACAAGCAATATGGAGGTGTTGTCCCAGAGTTGGCATCGCGGGCCCATCAACAAAATATTGTCCCCGTGGTACACCAAGCCTTGGCCAAGGCAAATATCGACAAAAAACAGCTATCTGCCATAGCCTTCACACGCGGCCCGGGACTCATGGGTTCCCTGCTCGTGGGCACCTCATTTGCCAAATCCTTGGCGCTCGGCCTAAACATTCCATTGATCGAAGTAAACCATATGGAAGCCCATATTTTGGCTCACTTTATTGACGATGAAAAACAGACTGCTCCCAAATTCCCGTTTTTAGCCATGACCATAAGTGGTGGACATACCCAAATTGTGAAGGTCACCGATTATTTTACCATGGAGGTTTTGGGTGAAACCTTGGATGATGCCGTAGGCGAAGCCTTTGACAAAAGTGCCAAGTTAATGGGGCTACCCTATCCCGGAGGACCACTGGTGGACAAATATGCACAGCAAGGGAACCCACTGGCCTTTGATTTTCCAAAACCCAAGGTGGATGGCCTCAACTTCAGTTTTAGTGGTTTAAAGACCAGCATTCTGTATTTTCTGCAAAGGGAAACCCAAAAGAATCCCGAGTTTGTTTCGGAAAACATCAATGATATCTGTGCCTCTGTACAATATACCATTTTGGAAATCTTGATGGAAAAACTGAAGATCGCTGTTGAACAAACGGGAATAACCCAGGTAGCCATTGGCGGTGGGGTTGCGGCCAACTCGGGTATTAGAAAGAGGCTAAAAGAAGCTGAGGAAACCCTTGGTTGGAAAACCTATATACCCAAATTTGAATATTGCACGGACAACGCCGCCATGATCGGTATTGTGGGGTATCTTAAATTTATGAAGGGAAATTTTTCAAACCAGAGTGTAGCTGCTAAGGCGCGTTACGCGATTGGGAGCAATTAATTCCCTAACTTATCATTCTAGATTTTGAAGTTTGGCCTATAACGAAGAAATAGCGAAAAGAATTCAGCAAGCACTCCTGTTAATCCCAGAAGATTTCACCGAAAAGAAAATGTTTGGGGGCATAGCCTTCCTATACCACGGTAAAATGACCGTTGGTGTGGTAAAGGATGAATTAATGGTGCGCGTGATGGGAAATAAAATGGAATCTGTTTTACAACAAGAGTATGCTCGACCCATGGACTTTACCGGCAAACCCATGAAGGAATTTGTCTTTGTTTCACCCCAGGGTTTTAGAAGCGAAGAACAATTACAGCGCTGGATAGAACTGGGCCTGGAACACGCAAAAACTAAATTATAACTATGCAGCTCTTTTATAACCCATCCCTTGATCACAGTGCCACACAATTCGTCTTTTCGCCGGAGGAAAGTAAACATATTGTTCGGGTATTGCGTAAAAAAGAGGGAGACATACTGCACATCACCAACGGAAAGGGATATACGTTTGAGGCAGAAATCATGGTTGCGGACCAAAAAAAATGCAAAGCCCGAATTGTTTCCTCACAAAAATCCATTCCCAAAAGATACAAGTTGCATCTTGCCGTAGCCCCTACCAAAATGAACGACCGGTACGAGTGGTTCCTAGAAAAGGCCACAGAAATTGGGGTGGATGAAATCACTCCGGTTATTTGTGACAACTCAGAACGGAAGACCTTAAAACTGGAGCGTATGGAACGGGTGTTGCAATCGGCCATGAAACAATCCCTACAAACCGTTTTGCCAAAACTCAATCCGGTAACACAGCTGAAGACTTTTCTGGAACAAGAACACACGGGATTAAAATTTATCGGTCATTGCGATGATGGCGAAAAAATGGAACTAAAAAGAAGGGTAATTGCTGATATGGATAGTACCATTCTTATTGGTCCTGAAGGCGACTTCTCCAAAGAAGAAATTGATTTGGCCAAGGAAAAAGGTTTCATTCCCATTTCACTGGGAAATACCCGTTTACGAACAGAAACTGCTGCCGTGGTAGCCTGTACTACCGTAGCCATTATCAATAGCTAGTTGCTTACCGGGGTTTTTGCAGCCGCGGTGATATCCAAATTTTCAGATTCCATCAATAAGACCAAGGTTAAATCATCAGTTGGAGTTACCAAAGCTGGAATTGTAATAGAAGAACTTCCCGTTTGACTTTCCAAGTCAATATAACTTTCATTGACCACAATATTACTGTTGTGCAAGGTCCTATTCCTGTTCTCCCCTCTCTTTACTTCGGTAGTGCGCTCATCAATTACCAAGACGGCCCGAAGAAGTTTATGGTCTAAATCTCCTGTTGTGGAATATTCAAAATTGATTTTGTCACCAGAGGATTGAACGCCTTCAACAGTAATCTCATTAGTAGTCTTTTTTGCAGCGTACCCCCTTATTTTTGCATAGGCCGTTGTCCGATCAGACCCTACAAAATGTTCCTGGCCATTAACCACAATTTCTGGAGTGTAGTTGTTCGGATACCCAAACTTCCTATTATATGAACTCTGCTTTTTTGTATGTCTTGCTTTGGCAAAAGGGTCTCTCCAACCAATATAATCCCAATAATCCACATGGTACGATAAGGCAAAAACCGTTTCTGGAAACTCCTTTTGCACCTTTTCCAAGAGTTGATCCGCAGGAGGGCAACTGGAACATCCCTGAGAGGTAAAAAGTTCCAATACCACAAAAGAACTTTCAGAACCACTATCAATAATGGCCATTTGATCATTCTCAACTTTAACGGTGTATAGCGCCATAAGTGACATCGCAAAAAAGGCAAATGAGAGAAATATGATCTTTTTAAACATGAATACTGTACTTTTGATTAGTTGGTTAATCGGTTTTTCATGAGACAACTTACCCTATTCTGTTGCTTTTTAACTTTTTTTATGATGAGCAAGGTACCCGCACAGGAAATCGCCATCCTTAAATATGGCGGTGGAGGTGATTGGTATTCCAATCCAACAGCTTTACCTAATCTCATTCAATTTTGCAATGCCAATTTGGGCACCAGAATTACTGCCGAGCCAGAAACCGTGGAAACGGGAAGTGTTACCATTTTTAAGTACCCATTTCTGCACATGACAGGGCATGGCAATGTCTTTTTTACCGATGAAGAAGCGCAAAATCTCAGAACTTATTTACTATCCGGTGGGTTTTTACATATTGATGACAATTACGGCATGGCTCCTTATCTAGAAAGGGAATTAAAAAAAGTATTTCCTAAAAAGCAATTGGAGGAATTGGGAGCTGACCATCCTATTTTTAATCAGAAGTTTAAATTTCCCGATGGACTTCCCAAAATCCATGAGCATGATGGCAAAAGACCTCAGGCCATGGGTATTTTTGATAAAGGTCGATTGATTTTGTTATTTACTTTTGAATCTGACCTTGGTGATGGTTGGGAAGATCCCTCGGTACATAACGATCCTGAAGATGTGCACATAAGAGCACTGCAAATGGGTGCCAATATTGTGGAATACGCCTTTAAAAGTTAATATGATGAGCTCAAAAACGATAGCCAATGGAATTTTAAGGGCGGTGGCCATATTGGTCGGTGTGGTGCTGTTGGCCTATTTTCTGTACAAAATACAATCAGTTCTAGCCTACTTGGCCATCGCGGCGGTCATTGCTTTGTTGGGCAGACCAATTGTTTTGTTCCTAAGACGAAAATTAAAGTTCCCCAATACTTTGGCCGTGGTGTCTACAATGCTGTTTATGTTGGCCATTTTTTTGGGAATATTGGCACTGTTCATTCCCTTGATAACGGAACAAAGCAAGAACCTATCCCTTTTGGATATTGAAGCGTTAAAAGGCGACATTAACACCTTATACATCCAAATCTTGGAATATTTTGGAGCCACTTCAGGAAATGTGGAAGACTTGATCAAGGAATCCCATCTTGAAGAAAGTATGCTCAAAGACCTAAACTTTGGTTTTATCCCCAACTTCCTCAATTCATTTGTCAATACCCTGAGTAATTTTAGCATCGGTTTTTTCTCGGTACTTTTCATCTCGTTTTTCTTTTTGAAAGACAGCACACTTTTCCAAAACGGGATACTCACTTTTGTGCCCGACAACAAGGAAAGTAATCTGGTAAAATCCATCGACAAAATAAACGGATTGCTCTCTAGATATTTTGCAGGAATCTTGTTGCAGTTATTTATTCTTTTCGTAATCTACACCATTTCACTTTTGATTGTTGGGGTGGAAAATGCCATCGTAATAGCGTTCCTTTGTGCCCTTTTCAACATCATTCCATACATAGGGCCAATCATTGGAGGAGTCATCATGATCACCCTCACCATGACCAGCTATTTGGGTGCCGATTTTAGCACCGTAATTTTACCAAAAGCCTTCTATGTTTTCATCGGTTTGGTGATAGGCCAGCTCATTGATAATTTCTTTTCGCAGCCTTTTATTTTTTCGACAAGTGTAAAATCCCACCCATTGGAAATCTTCTTGGTCATCATCATTGCCGGATTGCTTTTTGGAGTGGTAGGAATGGTCGTGGCCGTACCCGGATATACCGCCATAAAGGTAATTTTAAAAGAGTTTTTGGCTGAATATTCCTTTGTGAAAAAGTTGACCAAAAACTTATAGTATTAATTTGAATAAATTACTATTAAATACTGGTGTACAAGATTTTATAAAAAATAATTGGAATGCTGACACTGTGTCAGTTCTACTTAAAAAACCGCTTTTTGAAGGTGTTTCCCAGAAAGAGTTGGTTGAACAGTTGGAAGCCAAAAAAAAATGCAAGGACAAGCTCCCTACTTGGTTCAATACACCCAACATTTATTATCCCAATAAGCTCAATATTGAGCAAACCAGTTCCGAGGAAACCGCGCGCTACAAAGCTGATCTCGTAGACGGAAAAACACTCCTGGACCTTACTGGAGGGTTGGGGGTGGACAGCTACTTTTTTTCCAAAAAAATTGACACTGTTTTTCATTGTGAAATCAATGAAGAACTGAGTGAAATTGCCCAATATAATTTTGAAGTTTTAGACCAAAAAAATATTGTTTGCATCCCGGAAGAAGGGATTGGTTTTTTGCAAAAGACCGATGAAAAATTGGATTGGATTTTTGTGGATCCATCTCGACGAAATAACAAAATTGGAAAGGTGTTTTTGTTCAAAGATTGCCTTCCCGATCTTCCCGAACATCTCCCCCTCTTATTCAAAAAAGCCAAAAACATTTTAGTAAAAGCCTCTCCGCTTTTAGACATAAAACAGGGAATTGAAGAGCTTAATTTCGTAAAAGAGATTCATGTGGTCGCTATCAACAATGAAGTAAAGGAAGTTCTTTTTGTTTTGGAAAAAGATTATCAGAATTCCGTTGTGATTAAAACTATCAATAAAACCCAGAATCAGGAAATGGTATTTAGTTTTAACCTAGAAGATGAAAAGGATGTTGCAATTGAATTTGATGAACCAAAAACCTATCTCTATGAACCGAATGCAGCCATTCTAAAATCGGGAGGATTTAAGTCCGTGGCAGCCTTATATGGTTTAAAAAAATTACATCAACATTCGCACTTGTACACCTCTGATAGGGATTTAGATTTTCCGGGAAGACGGTTTTCTATACTAAAGGCTCTGACCTACTCCAAAAGCACTTTAAAACAATTCGCACATAAAAAGGCCAATATCACCACCAGGAATTTCCCAATGCCCGTTTCGGAACTCCGAAAAAAACACAACATAAAGGATGGCGGTGACACCTACCTTTTTTTTACCAAAACGGCCAAGGAAGCCTTGATGGTTTTGGAATGCAAAAAAATGGAGTGAATTACTCCAAAGTATCCAACCAATCGTACAAAAGGGTAATCCAATTTTTTAGACGCTCATCTTTTAAGGCCAAAGAAAATCCATGTCCCCCTTTAGGATAAATATGCATGGTAGTAGGTATTTCCTCATTTTTAAGTGCGCTGAACATTAAAATGCTATTTTCAACAGGGACGCCGCCATCATCTTGGGCATGAAGCAAAAAAGTTGGTGGGGTGTCCTTGGTGACATTCTTGTTGGCAGAAAATTGGCTTTCCAAATCATCCGAAGGGTTTTCACCCAATAAGGCTCCTCTTGACCCTGAATGGGTAGTCTTTTTATCCATGGAAATTACAGGGTAAATCAAGGCCATAAAATCGGGGCGAGCACTTAAGTCATCAGCTTCATCCTGTTTTTCATAAACTCCATCGGTATAATGGGTACCGAGTGTTGAGGCCAAGTGACCTCCTGCCGAAAAGCCCATAATGCCAATTTTTCCTTCAACAATATTCCATTCAGCAGCTTTACTTCTTACCAAGCGCACGGCTCGTTGGGCATCTTGTAGCGGAACCACTTCCTTTTCTTTGGTAATAGATTTGGAAAGGGGCAAACGATATTTTACCACAATTCCAGCCACCCCTCTGGAATTTAAGGCCTTTGCTACGTCAACCCCTTCCCAATTATAGGCCAACCCATGGTATCCCCCTCCAGGAAAAATCACAAGAGCTTGACCCGTAGCTATTTTCTTGGTAGGCAAATATACCTCGATGGTAGGATTTTGAACATTGGTTATCCAACGAACACCATCCTCCCTTACTACCGCACTTTCCCGCTCATTTGTTGCTGCAGCTTGATTTGGAACTTTGTTGGGCCACAAGGGCATAATGGTGTCTTGTGCGGATAGACTCATGGTCAATAAACCAAAGAGGATTACAAGAGTTGTTTTGTGTTTCGGATGTTTCACTTTATTTGCTTTTAGTTAATCGTTACAATCCCATCTAAAGTTGGCTACCTTATCATTTGAGGCCGCCGATAAATTATAGTGCCACCACTCGGTCCGGATGGACCAAAACCCGTGGGCTTCCATAGTTTCCTTCAACAATTTACGGTTGTCCAAAATTTCTTGTGGAAGGTCTAAATTATCATGGTAAGCCTTCTTTCCGAAGAAATCAAAATCAGTGCCCATGTCCAGTTCATTACCATCCATATCCACCAAGGTGATATCTACTGCGCCCCCTTTATTGTGGATTGAACCTTTTACGGGATCAGCCACATATTGGGGGTTGGGCACTATCTCCCACATTTTGTACTGTACTGAATTGGGACGATAACAGTCAAAAAACTTGATTTTGGCTCCCTTATCCATAAAATCCTTGTTGGCCTCAATCAGTGCCTTGGCTGTTTTTACCCTCGTGTAGCATTCGGCACAATCGTAGACCTTAGCCTTTAAAAAATTGTTTTCCGTGGCATAGCGCATATCGTATGCAAAATCATCACTGAAATCTGCCAAACGAACAAAGGTAGTATCGGCTAGCCCATCAAAAGATTTTAACTTCTTTTCAGGCTCAATAACGGTATCTACAACCTTTACAACCGTTGGTTCTTTTACTTCAATTTTCTTTTTGTCCAGCTTTTCCCGACAATTAAAAAAGAGCAGCGTTATCAAAATAAACACCAAATATCTCATTGCTATCAGTTTATACGTTTTTGTTTGGCCATCCATGTGTATAGGGAATCGGTGGTATAGGCGTTGTCCCATGCATTGTGTCCAACATTTTCGTATCGGGTATAAATGACATCATAGTTCATTTCTTTGAGCTTCTCCACCATTTTATCCGATTCCTCTACACTAATGGTTTCATCTTTATCCCCATGAAAAACCCAAATGGGCATATTCTTGTCAATCCAATGTGCATAAGGCACTGGCGCCATCCCACAAACCACTGCCATAGCAGCGAATTTGGTTGGATATTGGGTGGCCATTTCCCAAGCGGCACTTCCACCTCTACTTAGTCCAGTTAAATAGATTCTTTTTTTGTCCACTCGGTTAGTATCAACGATGGAATCCAACAATTGATTAACTGCCTGGGTGTTCCACCATTTTTTTTGATGTGGATTCTGCGGGGCTAAAATCAGAAAAGGAAATTGTTTGCCTTCTGCCAACAATTTTGGCGGGCCATTTTTCTTTACATGAAGCAGTTCACGTCCAGATTCACCTCCTCCATGCAAAAAAAGTAATAAACCGAAGTCTTCATCTGGTTTTTCAAAATACTCCTCAGGATAATATAAATAATAGCGAAGGTTTTCTTTGGTCACGGTCTGGGCTTCATCTTCCACCAATTGGGATTGGGCGGAGCAAGCTTCAAGAAACAACAGGACGCCCAAAAGAACAATCTTGGAAATGACTTGGCGAATTAGCATGCCCCAAGTTACAAAAGTTTATCGGCGATTTCCTTCCAATTGTTGGCGCGTTCAAAATCTGTGGTGTTAGTGTTGTGCGGAGAGGTAAATAGAATACTTCGCCCCTCAAAATTTTTGAGGTTTTTGCTACGATCATCAATCAGCACATCGCCTTTTAAAATGAATTTGTCACCACATAGAATTCGTTTCTTCCATGGAATAAATGGGAAGAATTCATCCAACCAGTCTGATTTTTCCTTGAGGGAATTGGGAAATTCCATGGCCGCAGAAGCAATATAGACCTCGTATTTTTTGCTCAATTCAAAAAGTACTTCCTGACTATCAGGAATCACCTTAAGGTCTCTAAAATATCCTATTCGCCAATTGTGTCCCCTAACGGACTCTTGGTGCTCCTTGGGTACACATTGCCAAGCTTCCTTTCCATAGCAATCCTCCAAAGTGAGTTGGGCGTTGAACTCTTTATTATATATATCAAGGTGTGCCCCATACGCATCGGCCATCACCTCATCCATATCCACAAAAATGGTCATTTTACTAGTTTTTGTGAAGTACGGAAAAACGTAGCAAAAGGTCAAAAAAAGTTATTCAACCCATTGCATACCATCAACCCTGAACCCTCATTGGAGCTCCTCACAATTAAATCCACTTTTTTGCAAAAGCGATGCGATAATCGGCGCACTCAGGCTTTGGGTTTCCACCCGGAGGATGTTGTCGCAATCCTCCAGGTCGAAATTCCAGTACCCGTTTTGGTTCACCAATCGGTTTAGCAAAGGCTGAAGTTTTTTCACCTCATCTTTACCCGTAACCGATGTTTTAAATACCAATACGTTTTTCATTTCAAAATAAATTAGCTTCGATCGTAAAAAAATGGAGGCTCAATGCTTAAAGAACGTAGATACACATACCCTTGTGCACGGTGGTGAATCTCATTGTCGATGAAATAAAAAACCTGTGAGTGCAAAGTGCCTTCATACTGCCCAAACAATTTTAAGACCTCTTGAAATTTTTCGGCTGGGATTTTTGCCCAAAGTACATTGATCTCCTCCGAGGCCTCATCCCACCATTGCAACAGTTTTGCCTTACTGTTACCATGATCAAAATGTTCCTGAAGTTCAGTGGTTTCCCCGGTAACAACTTCTTTAAGACCCGGTACCGCTATGCCCAGAAGTTCCATGACCATATCGGCAAATGGACGCATTCCTCCAATGGAGTGGGTAAAGAATTCTTTTTCTGGGAATGCCTCTATGACCCGACGGGTTACCCTTCGATGTCCTTGCCAATGCTCCAAAAGTTGGGAAGGTGTAATCACTTGTGCTGTGCTGTTTTGTTGTTCTACTGTGTTTTCCATGGTTCATTGTTTTTATTTATTGATTCTGGAACCAAAGGTAAATGGGGGTTGTGACAACCCCGTGTCAGTAGAAAAAAGTGAAGGTTAAATTTTTTATTGTTGACAAAAGGCTGTCAGTGCTCACCCGTAATTTTGAAGCCTAAAACCATCTCGCATATCCCCCAAAGCTGGATTTTGTGATGGTAAAAAACGGAAATAATGAACAAAAATAGACCTGTCTACCTTGGATTGAAATCCTATCTTTGGGAGATAGGCCGCTCAATTATGGGAATGGATACCGCTAAACGTTTTGATAGGATTGTGGCTATTTTGATTCAACTACAATCCAAACGCATTGTAAAAGCACAGGAACTGGCTGATCGTTTCGATGTAAGTCTCAGAACCATCTATCGTGATATACGCACCTTGGAAGCCTCTGGGGTTCCCATTGTGAGTGAAGCAGGTGTCGGTTATTCCATAATGGAGGGGTATCGACTCCCCCCTGTTATGTTTACCCGTGAAGAAGCTGGAAGTTTTGTGGCGGCAGAAAAATTAATGCAAAAATTCACAGATAAATCGTTGGGAACCTATTATGAATCTGCCATGTTTAAGCTGAAATCGGTTCTGCGCGGCAAGGAGAAGGATTGGGTGGAAGCCTTGGAATCCCAAGTATCCATTTTTCCTGGACAAGAGCTATTTAATGCTCATATTCCCAATGCACTTGAAATTCTTTTTGAAAGTATCGCCGAAAAGACACAAGTCTTTCTAAAATATGAATCGCTCCGAGAAGACGACCCATCAGAACGGAATATTGAACCCGTTGGGGTTTTTCATGAGAACAACTTTTGGTACATTCTCGGTTACTGTCATCTTAGAAAGGATTACAGGCACTTTAGAACAGATAGGATACTTCAAATTAAACGCACTTCGCAAAATTTTGTCCTTCAGCATGGCACCATTGATGAACACCGGAGCAAGTACGATGAAGTTCAAAAAACAAAAGTGACTATCTTGGTAAACAAAACGGTGGCCAAATACATCCAAGGCAGTAAAAAGCACTACGGGTTTGTATCGCAAAAGCCAAAAAATGGTCAAGTGGAAATGAACTTTATGACCACAGATTTGGAAAATGGCTTTGCACGATGGTACCTCATGTTTGGGGACTATGCCAAAATCTTGGAACCTGAAAGTTTAAAAAAGAGGATAGCGGAATTATTGCAAAAAAATCAGGATATGCTCTCCGCATAATTGTGTAAATCACCTGTTCGTTTTTGTTTATATTTCAAATTTTATTCCTATAAAATCCCATGTTTTCAACAACTGAAAAATACCTCTAGGAAATCTGGCTTGCGGTTTTAATTTAGAAAAATATCCTTTACCTTCACAGACAGCCCATAAAGGTCAAACTTGACGTTTTGTGATTTAAACCAACCCCGAAACTATGCTGCCAAAAGGTACTTTTCCTGATACGATTTTTTTAAACGGTGAACTCATTTCAAGTAACGAAGCCACCATATCGGTTTTTGACCGTGGTTTTCTTTTTGGAGATGGAATTTATGAGGTGATGGTACAGTTGGAGAACGGGCTTTTCTACAAGGATGCCCATTTGGAACGGCTTCAACAGAATCTGGAAAAAATCGGAATCAAATATGATGTGGCCGAAATGGAGTCGCAACTGAATCCACTGTTGATGGCCAACAATCTCACCAACAAGTCTTGCCTTATCTATATGCAGGTAACCCGAGGTGTGGCACCAAGAAAACATGCTTATCCAAAGGACGTAGCACCAACGGTACTAATGTATGCTCTGCCCTATTCCCTTCCACATATCAACACAAAAAGCACATATGCCATTTTGCGTTCAGACAATCGATGGCTGCGATGTGATATAAAATCTACCTCCCTTTTGGGCAATGTGATGGCCAATGAAAGAGCCATGGAAGAAAATGCAGATGAAGCTGTTTTGGTCCGGGATGGTTTTATTACCGAAGGGTCGCACACCAACATCTTCTTTGTAAAATCTGGAAAGGTCTATACCCATCCGGCCAATCAGCTTATCTTGGATGGTATCACCCGAAAAATTGTTTTGAAACTTTGTGAAGAGTTGGACATTCCCCTAATGGAAAAAGCCATCGGAGTGGATGAGATTGATGGCATGGACGAGGCTTTTCTCACTGGTACCACCACACAAATTGCTTCCATCGCCCAACTCGGTGAACATAGCTACCATGCCCCAGATGCGATTGGAAAAACCACCCAAAAATTACAGCAAGCCTTTGCCAATCTCAAAAAACTGGAACCCTCAAAATTAGTATTGTAATGAAAATAAAAGCCAATATCCTGATCAAACTGTTTTTGAGCTTTTCGTTCATTGTCCTTTTTTCGTGCGATGGTCCACAATATGACATATTGATATTGAACGGAACCGTTTATGATGGTTCGGGAAATGCTCCTATTGAAACCGATATTGCCATTAAAGACTCCATGATTGTGGCCATGGGCGACTTGCATGATTCCAAAGCTGTTCGGGTTATTGAAGCGGAAGGACGGGCTGTTTCCCCGGGATTCATTGATATGCATACCCATTTAGAGCCCATAATGGAATTGTCTTCCTGCGAAAGTCATGTTCAGCAAGGGGTAACTACTGCCTTGGGCGGACCCGACGGAAATTCGCCCTGGCCCTTGAAATCCTACATGGATAGTCTCCAAGAAAAGGGTGTGGGGATGAACGTAGCCTATCTCATTGGCCATAATACAGTCCGAGAAAACATTATGGGGTTGGAAAATCGTGCTCCCACCGAACAAGAGCTGCAAGCAATGCTAGCACAGATTGATTCGGCCATGCAAGATGGTGCTTATGGAATTTCAACAGGACTCAAATACCTCCCTGGAGCTTTCTCAAAAGTAGATGAGGTCATTGCTCTGTCCAAAGTAGCATCAAAATATGATGGAATTTATACATCCCACCTTAGGGAAGAAGGCCTGGGTTTGTTCGATGCCGTTGAGGAGGCCATCCAAATTTCAGCAGAAGCCGATATTCCGGTCGTATTGACCCACCACAAAGCCATTGGTAAACCTATGTGGGGAAAAAGTGTACGCACTTTGGCCATGGTAGACTCCGCTCGGGCAAAAGGATTGGATATTAAAATGGACCAATATCCCTATACCGCAAGCTATACTGGGATTTCTGTACTCATCCCCAGTTGGTCCAAAGCAGGTGGTGATGAAGCCTTTGATGAAAGGGTAACCAACCCGATACTCAGGGATAGTATTAAAAATGGAATTATTTTCAACATACTTAATGATCGTGGTGGTTCTGATTTAGACCGAATTCAATTCGCCAAAGTGGATTGGCAACCTGAACTGGAGGGAAAAACCTTAAAATATTGGGCCGAACAAAAAGGTTTGGAACCTACCGTTGAAAATGGTGCCGATTTGGTCATTGAGGCCCAACTGAATGGTGGTGCCTCTTGCGTATTCCATGCCATGGCAGAAGAAGATGTGACCCGTATCATGCAACATCCTCAGACTATGATTGGTTCCGACGGTCGATTGGTGGAACCCGGAATGGGTCACCCGCACCCCCGCTGGTACGGAACATTTCCAAGGGTGTTGGGGCATTATGTCCGAGAGAAAAAGGCTTTGGAACTCACGGAGGCTATTCGCAAAATGACACTATTACCGGCCCAGAGTTTAAAACTGACCGATAGAGGTATGCTCAAAGAAGGAATGCGAGCTGACATTACCATTTTTAATCCTGAAACCATACTGGACAAAGCCACTTTTGAAAAACCACACCAATATCCAGAAGGCGTTGATTTTGTAATTGTAAACGGTTTTTTTGCGGTGGACAATGGAGAATTTCATGATGTAAGGTCTGGAATGATAGTACGAAAAAAATAGACATAATAGATATGAAGCAAATTGTTACAAGCCTACTATTGGCCATTTTCCTCATGCCGGTTATCATCATGGCTCAAGGAAATCCTGAAATTGAGAAAAAGTACACCAAAGAAATCGATAAGTTGGCCAAGGCCAAAAAGGTACAAACTGCGTTTAGCCTAATCACTGAACAGGAAGAGCAAACCATAAAGGATTTGGTGACCTTGACTGAGGTATTGGCACCACCCTTCGGAGAAGATAAAAGAGGTAAGGTCTTTGCCCAAATGTTGGTGGAGGCAGGCGTAGATAGCATTTGGACGGATAAAGTGGGGAATGTAATCGGCTTGCGAAAAGGTACTTCGGGTGAATCGGGTTACGTGGGTGTTGACGCACACATGGATGTGGTTTTTCCTGAAGGAACTGATGTAACCGTCAGAAAAGTTGGTGATACCTTAAAAGCACCTGGAATTGGGGACGATACCCGAGGACTGACCATGCTCATCAGTATGCTAAAAGCCATGAATAGGTCAGAAATCAAGACTGAAAAAGATTTACTTATTGTGGGAACGGTTGGTGAGGAAGGCCTTGGTGATCTCCGCGGTATGAAATACATGTTCAACGAATCCGGTTTGAACATCGATTCTTGGATTGCCATTGATGGCGGTAGCATTGGTCGCATTAGCAATGCTGGTTTGGGTTCAAAACGCTATAAATTGATCGTAAATGGTAAGGGAGGCCATTCTTGGGGTGATTTTGAGTTGGCCAACCCTCATCACGCCCTTGGGAAGGTTATCGATGTTTTTTCCAAGGATGCTTGGGTCTTTACTTCGGGGGATATTTCCAAAACAAGCTTTAATGTGGGCCGAATCGGTGGTGGCACCTCGGTGAATTCTATTCCGTTTGAATCTTGGATGGAAGTAGATATGCGGGCCATTGAACCAAAAAACCTAAATGAGATTGAAGCTATTTTTAAAAAATCGGTGGAAAAAGCGATTGCCGAATACAATGCCAGCGGCATAAAAGGAGAGGTAACTTTCGAATTGGAACAAATCGGAGACCGACCCTCTGGTGAATTACCCGCTTCCCTCCCATTGATTCAAAGAGCGATGGCGGCCACGCAGTATTTCGGTGTGGAACCATCATTGGGAAGAGGTTCAACCAACATCAACATTCCTGTTTCCAAAGGAATCCCATCCGTCTGTATCGGTCGAGGTGGAAAAGGTGGCGGGGCACACTCCCTTCACGAATGGTATATGAATGATGAGACCGGGGCTGAATCCATTCAATTGGCCCTTATAATAACGTTGGCTCAAGCAGGGCTTGAAAAATAAAACCATGACACGGATTTTTGCCAAACTACTCTTCTGCACTGCATTTTTATGGGTGGGACTGGTTTCGGCCCAGCTCGAGAACAAAATTGCCCAGATTGATAGTTTGTTCTTGGATTGGAACCAACCCAATCATCCTGGGGGTGCCGTAGCCATAATGCAGGGGGATAAAATCCTATTTTCCAAAGCTTACGGATTGGCAAGTATGGAGTATTTAGTACCCAATACCACTGGAACCCGGTTCAATGTGGCCTCCGTCTCCAAGCAATTTAGTGCTCTGGGAATTGTATTACTTCATCTTCAGGGAAAACTCTCTGTGGATGATACCATAGATACCTATATGGATGGGCTACCCAATTTTGGCCAAAAAATCACTATTCGGCAGATGCTGCACCATACTAGTGGACTGCGTAGTCTTCATGCCTTGTTTGGTTTGGCAGGATGGCGGGACGATGATGTGCGTACCAACGCTGATTTGGACAGAATCATTGCCCAACAAAACGAACTCAATTTTGAACCCGGCTCCGAATACATGTATTGCAATACAGGATATATGTTTTTGGTCAATATTATTGAAAAAGTGACTGGGAAATCTTTTGTGGAGTATATGAAAGATGAGGTTTTTGAGCCGCTTGGTATGTACGACTCCTATGCAGAACCGGATTATAACCGGATTATGCCCAACAATGCTACATCATATAATGCTGCCAATGACAGTTTTGTTAGAGCTGTAGAGTATTGGGCTTATATAGGTTCAGGCAATGTCCACACGACTATCGCTGATCTTTCCAAGTATCTAAAGAATTATTACCAACCCACTCCAGGATGGGAAAAGGCTTTTAAAATGATGCAGACCGTGGATACGCTTAACGATGGAAGTGCCAACCCATATGCTTTTGGGGTCATTGTGGATGACCTTCATGGAGTAAAGCGAATCAGCCATGGAGGTTCCATTGGTGGATTTCGTTCCCATGTTTCCGTTTTTCCCGAAGAAAAAACCAGTATTGTGGTGCTCACCAATTTTTCTTCCTCATATCCGGCACCAAAGTCAACAGCTGCTGCAAGAATCCTTTTTGATAAGACGAATGGCTCCAAAAATTTGAAAACAATCAAAGTTCCAGAACAAAAACTGCAATCGTATGTGGGACTATATTGGGATGATGTGACCTATCAGGAACGGGAAATTTTAAGTGATGGAGATAAACTTTTTCTTGGCAATGGAAATTCCGAAACCACATATGTTCCCATTGAAAAGGAAAAATTTGTCGCTTTGGATGCTGAAGATGAATCCCATATTGAATTTAAGGATGGTACGATGTTATTTCACCCAGAGGGTGCAAAACCCTTGGTTTTTGAAAAACTCCTCAAGGAAAAACTGACTCCTCAACTCGCCGAGGAATATATCGGAACGTATTTCAGTCCCGAAATAGAAACGGCTTATACCATCCATTATCAAAACGATTCGCTTTATGCCCATCACATCCGGCATGGGAAATTATCGCTTCAGCAGAAAAGAAAAGACCTTTTGGAAGGGTCCTATCCTTTGAACTTCCTAAAGTTCAAACGTAACGCTGAGGGGGAAATCGAGGGGGTATTCATATCAAACGGCAGGGTAAGAAACCTTTGGTTCAAAAAAACAGACTAATATGAAATCAATTCCTCAACATTTATCCATATTTCTTTCGCTATTATTTTTTCTTTGCTTTAGTGGAGCAAAAGCACAGGTCTTTCCAGACCGGGTGTGGCAACATGCTTCCGAAAATGAGGCCAAAGGATGGAATAACCCCAAAATGGAAGCTTTCCATGAGTATTTGGTGGACAGTACAAAAATTACGGGGCTGATGATCGTCCATAAGGGTAAGGTAGTATTTGATTATGGTGACCTTGAGGAACTCAGTTATATTGCTTCCATCCGAAAAAGTGTGCTTTCCATGCTTTACGGTCAATATGTTGAGGATGGCACCATTCGACTCAACAAAACCATTCAAGAATTGGGTATAGATGATGTGGAAGGAATTCTTCCTATTGAGCAGTCGGCCACCATTCAAGATATTATTTCTGCGAGGTCGGGAGTGTACCACCCAGAAGGGTATGCTGGGGGAATGCAGGAATACGCCCCGGAACGTGGTTCGGTAAAACCGGGAAGCCATTGGTTGTACAGCAACTGGGATTTTAATGTAGCAGGGTACGTTTTTGAGCAAGAAACTGGGAAAAATATCTATGACGAGGTGGAACGACAATTGGCCAATCCCCTACACATGCAGGATTGGGACCGTTCCATTCAACATAAACAAGGCAACACCTCAATCTCAAAATATTTGGCGTATCCCATGTGGTTTTCAACGCGTGATATGGCTCGTCTAGGGCTTCTCATGTTGAACAAAGGAAAATGGAAAGACACCCAAGTAATTAGCGAATCTTGGGTGGATGAAATGCTGAAACAACGTACATCCCATGAAGAACTTAACAAAAATGTCCCTGTTTTTCGTGGTACAGGGGTCAATTATGGCTATGGGTATATGTGGTGGTTGTGGCAAAATGTGAGCGACCCTCGTTTTGAAGGTGCCTACTCAGCCAAGGGAGCCATGGGACAAAATATCACAGTGTATCCCGCCATTGAAACGGTATTGGTATTTAAGACCAAAGCGGCTTATGAGCGTGTAAATTCTTCAGCTGTCCGCATAAAAGTGGCCCAAAAGGCTGCAAAAATCTTCACTATGGAAGACTAACCGCCTTTTGGGCCATTCTAACTTTCAGCGCTATTTTGTTTCTAGGTAATGGTAGCTTTGATTTGCCTCCATTTCAAAATCAAGACCGTACCGGAAATCAAGGCAACAACGGTTAATATTGTTGCACCTGTCCATCTTCCATAGATCCAGTAACCCGTGGCGAACAAAAGGCTATAAATTAAAACCGTACCAAACAACATGGCTTGAATGCCATTGGGCACACTCCATTTTTCACCATTATCCAGTTCGTTGCCCTCTGCCCTAGCCTGTTGTACAATCTTTTTCCAACCGGGACCTCCTGGATTTATTTTTTTGTAAAAACTGTTCAATACTTCTGTGCTTTCTGGGGAAGTGCTGTAGGTTGCAGTCAACCAAGCTGCCGTGGTAATCAAGACCACGGTTGGATACTCCATCCAATCGGGTAAAAGTCCCGTTTCCGGAGCGAACAAATAGTCTCCCAATGGAGTCAGTTTGAATAGCAAGGATAATATTCCGGAAACAAACATGGCGGTAATCTCGCTCCATGCGTTGATGCGCCACCAAAACCATCTCAAGATAAAAATCAATCCGGTGCCCGCTCCAAATACCAATAATACTTCAAAAAGTTGAAGGGCATTTTGCAGTAATAGCGCCAAAAGTGCACTCAACACCATTAAACCAACCGTAGAAAGTCGCCCTACAGCTACCAATCGCTTTTCGGACGCTTCTGGGTTGATACGTTGTTTATAAAAGTCATACACAATATAGGAAGAACCCCAATTGAGCTGTGTGGATATGGTGGACATGTAAGCAGCCACCAAAGAAGCCAACACCAATCCCAATAATCCAGATGGGAGTTTGGTCAACATGGCGGAATAGGCTAAATCATGTCCCAATTTATCATCGGCTACAATAGGAAAGGCTTGTTGTAGACTCTCCAAATCGGGAAATACGACCAAAGAGGCCAGTGCGACCAAAATCCAAGGCCAAGGGCGCATGGCATAGTGCATAATGTTGAAGAAAAAAGTAGCTCCAATAGCGTGTTTTTCATTTTTTGCAGATAACATTCGTTGGGCAATATAGCCCCCACCGCCCGGCTCTGACCCGGGATACCAAGAACTCCACCATTGTACAGCCAAAGGAATAATCAACAAGGTAATCAAGGTGTGGGTATTGCTCGTATCCGGTAAAATGTCCAGCTTATCTTTTACATTTTCATTGGACAACAAGGCTTCCAAACCTCCAACTTCCGGAATATTGACCAAATAATAGGCTGCACCGATAGCACCGCCCATGGCTACAAAAAATAAGAGAAAATCAGTATAAACGACTCCTTTAAATCCTCCAACGGCACTGAATATTACCGTAATGAGGCCGGCGCTCACAACCGTTTGCCAAGGCTCCAGCCCCAGCATGATGCCACCAATCTTAATTGCTGCCAAGGTTACTGCGGACATGGTAATGACATTGAAAATTACACCAAGATAAATGGCCCTGAACCCTCTTAAAAAACGGGCGGGTTTGCCACCATATCGCAATTCATAAAATTCCAGGTCTGTATTTACGTTGGATTTCCGCCATAGCCGTGCATAAATAAAAACAGTAAGAAGTCCTGTCAACAAAAAGGCCCACCAAACCCAGTTTCCGGAAACCCCATTGGTTCGAACAATATCGGTCACCAAATTGGGTGTATCGGTAGAAAATGTAGTGGCCACCATGGATATCCCGAGCAACCACCATGGCATGGATTTCCCGGAGAGAAAAAACTCGGAACTGTTCTTTCCCGAACTTTTAGACACATAGATTCCAATGCCCAGAGTTATGGCAAAAAATCCGAAGATGATGAGTACATCCAAAGTATTCAGTGATATCATAATATCTAGTATTAAAATCGGATTACAATTAGAAAAGTAAAGTACAACAAAAATGACATATCAAAATAGAACGATAGCCAACCTGTGTACCTGTTAAAAAAGTAAAGGAAGAGCAGCTCTTCCTTTACCTTACTTAACTCAAAATTAAACTAACTCAAATTATGAAGTAATCGCATGGATTGTTTTCATAAGATCTCCGGCTTATTGTGCAAACCAAAGCGTAGTTCCTTGCATATCTGGTCCTTGTGCAGGTGCAACTGCAGAAAAGTTGGGGTTGTCCTGAGCTCCAGACCCGTAACGTAAACGTTGTGGGTAAGCTCCGTTCAAGGTACCTAAAGCAAAGATGGTCTGGTCTGACACCCCTGCAGCTAATTCTGCTGGGTAGCCTGTGTCACGTACCACAGCCCAAGCTTCAAATCCATCTGTGTAGCTCATCAACCATCTTTGATGTGCTATCTTTTCCAATTTTTCATCCAAGGTTCCTACACTGATATCAGCAGCTGCCTCAGTAGCAATATATGTATCGGCATCGCCATCTGGTACATCCCAAAGTCTCATAGCTTCCTTAATACCCAAGGCAAACAACTCTTGTGGATCACCAGTCGCACCCTCCAATCCTCTTAACACAGCTTCAGCTTGTAAAAAATACGCTTCGGCACTGGTTAAAATGATTTCTGGATATGCATCAACCTGAGCTCCTTTCGCTTGAATTACCTGCTCACTTGGCGTGCTGAAAAGTTCATAACGCACATATGGGTACGTATCTCCATTAATTCTGGATGGTTGTCCCACATATTGCCCTGCTGGCATTTCAATTGTGGTTTCACCACCTGCAGTTGTGAGCGTGTACTCTGCCCCTGCTCCATCAAGAGCGGCTACAATAAAGTCCAGTCTTTCTTGATAGTTTGGGTCAGGGGTATCTGGGTTATTTGAAAAAGTGAAAACCCCTCCTTTGGCTGGTTGCACATAAGCACCCAATCTAGGATCGTTGTTATCCTGCAACATATTTACCAAAGCACTACTCACGGTCCAATCTGAACCTGTTCCAAAGTTATACCAAACGTCTCCATAGGCAGCGGCTGCCCACTGGCTGATTACAAAATCCTTGTTCATAACTACGCTCCCTGTGGTATCATCCAAAAGTGGAGCGCCAAGGGCTTGGCTAATTGCAGATGCTGCAAAATCATCTCCGGGTGCCCCCAAAGCTCTCATTCCAATACGTAGTTTAAGGGTATTGGCCAAACGCTTCCATTTTTGCAAATCGCCTCCGCAATACACATCATTCTCAGCTGCATCATTTACACCTACACCTGTGCGTTCAGCTGATCCAATAATGGTCATAGCTTCATCCAACTCGGCAATCACACCTTTATACACTGTTTGTTGGGTGTCATAACTTGGGGTTAAAATACCCTCAACACCAGCTTCGGTATAAGGTACCATACCAAAAGTCTCCGTATACATCTGATAATACAGACCCTTTATAATAAGTGCCATGGCATACATGTACTCATTCTCAAGTTCTCCACCTTCTTTTACAAAATCTGTGAATCCCTTGATATTTCCCAAGTATCCGGCAAGCCAGCCGTAGGCTGCATCTGTATATCCAGCATTATAGGTATAGCCCAAATCATCAGCCCACCAGCAACCGCTAAATCCAAAGGTAAAATGCCCGGCAAATCTATCGGCATGGATCAAATGTGCCCTCCAATATGGAAAACGATCTGGAGAGTACAATTTGTACTGGGTATCCGTCAAAAAGAACTTGGCGCTCACCTCAGAGGCGAGGAATCCATTTTGATCGGTATTGATCTCATCAAAGTTTTTTGTACATGAAAGTATCGTGACCATACAGAGAAGGCCAAATACTAAAAATTTCATTTTTTTCATCGTAGCAAGTTTTTAAAAGTTTACGTTTAGAGTAAGTCCAAAACTTCTTGTTGTGGGTAGTGCGTAAAAAAGTACCCCTTGACTGAAGTTTGACGTGGAGTAACTTGACTCAGGGTCGAAATTATCAACCTTTTTATATAAAAATAACAAGTTTCTTCCAACTGCGCTCAATGATGCTCCCGTTAAAAAGGTCTTATCCAATAGCTTCTTTGGGAAGTTATAGGTAAGGCTAATCTCTCGCAATCTAACATTGGTTTGATCGTACACATATTCCGATCCTATATTACTTACAGCTCCCCAATAGTCTTGAGCGCTTATTGTAGTGGCATTGGGTGAGAAAGTGCCATCGCCATTGTCCACAACTCCTTCAACCAAAACCCCACCTTCACGGAACTCCAATGATCTAGTTGAAACCCCAGAAGCATCCAAACCTGCATCGGTACCAGAATATACTTCCCCGCCAATCCTGAAATCAATCAAAGAGTTTAGGGTAAAGTTCTTGTAACGGAAAGTATTGGTGAAACCTCCAACGGCATCAGGCTGGTAATTCCCAACCTTTACACGCTCTGAAGTGGCCTGTGGTCTACCCTCAGCGGTAACGATCAATTCTCCTGCATCATTTCGCATCCATGTAGTGGCCTCAATATCTCCAAATCCTTCACCTACTCTAGCCACTGTGGAAACAATTCCTGAGTTACTGCTACTAAATTCGAAAAAGTCTTGCCCATCAATCAAGCTTTCCAACTTGTTTTTGTTTCGTGAAACGTTTGCAGATACATCCCATGAGAAATTCTCTGTTTTAATAGGTGTACCTCCCACCAATATTTCAAAACCTTTATTGGTAATTTCCCCTACGTTGGTCCTGAAATTATCAAAACCGGAACCGGGATCCAATGGTACATCAAAGATCAAATCCTTTGAGCTAATGTCATAGTAGGAAATATCAGTGTAAAACCTATTATTGAAGGCTCTTAGCTCCAAACCAAATTCGGTTGACTTAACATCTTCTGGACGTAAACTTTCACTGAAGAGTGTACTTTCACGGCTTACGGTTACATTATCCAAAAATCCATTGGCTGCAATCCTAAATAGATTCACCAACTGTTGCGGGTCTGTATCGTTACCAACACTGGCAACACTTCCTCTTAATTTCAATAAATCAATATTGTTGCCCAAATCAAATGCTTCGTTCAATAACAAACTTAAACTGGCTGAGCTATAGAAATAGGAACGGTTCTCTGCCGCCAAGGCGGAAGACCAATCGTTTCTTCCTGTAAAATCCAAATAGATCATATTGTCATAGGCCAGTGATACTGCCCCGTACAAAGAATTTACACTTTTCTTGATCAAAGCGCTCTGCTCTGCAAACAGTTCCTCTGTATTGTCCAAGAATGGTCTTCCTGGAATTTTTATGTTTTCTCCTCTGGTACTGGAGCTAATGGTTGAAAAACGCAATGCATTTCCACCAACGTTGGCATTAAGGTTGAATTTATCGCTCAAATCCTTATTGAACATCAATAAGAAATCATAGTTGGTCTCTGATCGTTTGTTCTGGCCATAGCTCACCCTTCCCGAAGGGAAAAAATGGTGTCCTGTTCTTGTGATTGCCTCCGTATCCTGTGTAATGGCATCCGTACCAACTCGAACAAAGGCGGATAACCAATCGTTGAATTCGTATTGCAATTTTGCAAAACCTGAAACTCTAGTTCTCCTATCTGTATTGGAATCATGATTTAGAATCCAGTATGGGTTACCCCCGGCTGAGGAGGGCGCAATTACACGATATGGGTTGGCAGGGTCTATCGGGTTTTCAACATCTTGAAAAACCATTAAATCCTGGATACTCACGTTTCTTTCCAGGGGCCACAGATAGGCCATGACACCCTCAGTACCTTGCGTAGGTCTGTTTTTTGCCTTTTGAAGGAAGTAGGTCACCCTGGTATCCAAGCTCAACTTATCGGATAGATTGGAAAAAGCTCTAAGGTTAAAGTTATCCCTATCTACACTGGAATTTGGTAAAATCGCATCCAAATCAGAGTTGGTATACGAAAACCGTACTGAAGAATTCTCATTTCCTGAACTTAATGCCAATGTATTGATAAAGCTTGTTCCAGTTTCAAAGAAATCCTTTACGTTATCCGGTTGCGCAGAGTAGGCTCTTTGCTGTCCATTAAACTCCAATCGTTGGGTTCCATCAAAACGGGGTCCCCATGAGTTGGTACTTGTTACTGTATTTACTTGGGTCGCCAACGGATCATTTGCATTGACCTGTGGAAAAATTCCATCAGTACCCCTACCATATTCATTTTGGTACTCTGGCAAAACAAATGGATTCTCAAAAGTAGCACTTGAGGTAAACGAAACCCCGAGTCCTTTCTTCACGGATCCTCTTTTTGTGGTAATGATTACAACACCATTACTCGCTCTAGACCCATACAATGCTGCTGCGTTTGGACCTTTCAATACAGAAATGGATGCGATGTCATCTGGGTTAATATCGGAGATACCAGTACCTAAATCGGGAATACTAAATTCCCCTGCTCCATCGGGAGCACTAAGAGCACTGTTGTCAATTGGCACACCATCCACCACATAAAGTGGTTGGTTGTTTCCACTAATAGAGTTGTTACCCCTAATAACCACACGGGTACCACCAGCGGGTCCCGATGTAGTTCTGGAAACCACAACCCCGGCCACTTTACCGGCAAGGGAGTTTACTACGTTGGGTTCCTTCACCAAGGATACTTCATCACCTTGCACCTCTGTTACGGCATACCCCAGTGATTTCTTCTCTCGACTGATTCCCAATGCGGTAACCACTACCTCGTCAAGAAGCTCGGTATCTTCCTGCAAGGTTAAATCAATCGTTGTCCGTCCCGAAACTGCAATTTCAATAGTTTGGTATCCCAAATAGGAAAATACCAAGGTAGCATTGCTGTCAGAAACAGTAATGCCATAGTTGCCATCAAAATCGGAAGTGACCCCATTGTTGGTTCCCTTTTCAACAATGTTGACCCCGGGCAACGGCACACCAGCTTCGTCAGAAACCGTTCCGGTAATTGTTTGCGCCATGGCCCCTTGGATAGACACCAAAACCGCAAAAACAAATACATACTTAAGTTTTTGAATCATGTTAGTTTATTTGAATCGTTAGTAATTAAGAAATACGTTAATTTAAAGTTAACATACGTAGTGAAAATCCCTATTTGTTAAGGATTTCAGAAAAAATTTCGACCAACAACAAACGTGAAAAGCCGAAGGGAGTTTTCGTTTTACTAAAGTATATCCAACACATAACCAAAAAAGAAATAGATAAAATAAAGCAGTTTTTGTTGTAAGGTTTTAAACCGATTCCGAGTTTGGGAAAGAAAAATGCAATACAGATCCGATTTTAAACTTAAAAACCCTACTCCGTTTTAGATGCCTTGATAATTTTGAACTGTTCTTGGGTCAACGTGGCCTCATCAAAGAAGAATACTCTTTTGGTTCCATTTTTTTTGGCCTGTTCAATAGCTTTCGTCAATTCGTCTGAATTCATTGAAGGGATTCCAAGTGCCGTATGTACCTCCAAGCCCTCACTCTCGGCCAGTTCCACTAAATGATCTATAAAAATGGAATCTTTGCCGGTGTTTACCAGAATAACGTTTAAGTCGTTGGACCTATACTTTTTAAATTCATTCAAATAAAAAGTATCATCTTTTGTGGCATCAGCAGTAACACATACCCAAAAGGCAAGGTTCTGGTTGCCCCTTGACACAATATTGGCATTGGGTTTCATACCGATATTGTCCATGCAAGAAAATAGGGACATGGATAGAAGCAATATGATGATGTGGTGTATTCTCATTTGTACTTCTTATTTGATTTGTTGGTATTTTCCATCCTGCGTAATGGCATACCTATGCCCTGTAAATGGGCTCTTCGCTTGAATACTCCACCCCATTCGGTGCAATTCCAAATCAAGTTGCACTTGTGAACCACCTACCAAAATGGGCTCCAATCCTAATTCTTCCAAGCTAGTGGCCCATGAACCATTTTCAGAACGATACTTTTTTTGCTCTCGATAATAGTGGTAGAGCATCCAGCGAATCTGTTCATCTTGGGGAATTTGAAAACTGTCTTCGTTTCCAGCAACATTTGGTGAAAAATAAGCGTACCCCCAATGTTCGGGTTCGTGCATGTTGATAACCCCTTGTGGGGACCATACCCAATTGTGTTCTGGGAGAAAGTTTCCGTTTGCATCCTTTTTACGGGCATATTTCCCATCAACTAAATCAAAATCCCAGTTTACCCTTGAAAAATTGATACGCCAAAATCCCCCTTCTGGGATAGCATTGCTGCCACTAGCCTCTTTTAATACCTCCCAAGGCATGGCCACCTCAACACTCCATCCGTTATCCGTATCCGAGGAATCATTTAAAGTGCCATTTACGTGCACCGCCGATTTCAATCCCAAAATTTCCCAGCTGTCCACAATGGGAGCACTTTCTCGGTATGGTTTTGCAATGAACAAATCCCAAACGGTGTTAAGGGCGTTCATTTCAAATTCATAATAATTATGGGTATCACCATCAGGGTCAATGAAAATTTCAAAATCGTTATTGTAGAAAATAACTGTGTCCCGTTGTTTTAAAGTGGCCCACACGTGTGGCTCCTCAAGCTCGGCAAAGAAATAGAGGTAGGTTTCGTCCCACAACATACGCACATTGGTTTTGTACGTTGGCTGTTTTCCCCCTTCAATGTCAATAAAATCATTGGAAATTTCGGCTTTGTTCCAAGACGTTTCGTTGGCCAAACCATCAACCAGAATGGGCTCGTTGGTCTTGTACACAATGATGGATTGTGGCTCCTCCGCACTTTGTCCAGTACAGGAAACTGTACCTATAAAGGCTAAGCACAACACTATCTTTTGGAACATTTTTGACATTTAACGAAATCTATTCTAAAGATTCATAACCTTTGCTTTAGTTACATTTGACACCCGACAAAGCGGTTATAAATCCATTCAATATTTAGTTATTTGTAAAAATTCCTAATTTCATCCGGATTTATGCGCTTTATTAGACCAATGACAGCTGAGGGAAGCCAAATGTTCAAAAAAATGTAATTCACTGCCAGATGCAACTACAAAAGCAAGTCAAGAATAGGTTTTTGGTAAATACGGACAGACAGTTCAAGATCACTGCCTTGCACCATGTGATTTTCTGGTTGATCTATTTTACCTTTAATTTTTTGAGATGGGGCAGTTACTTTAACGATTATGTGTACTCTCTTAAGTCCAATCTTTTGGGGTTTCCCATCCATATTTTCCTCACCTATTTTACTATCTATTATCTGATTCCACGCTTTATCTTCAAGCGGAAAATCATACTTTTTGTAGTCATTTTGTTCTCCTCCATTTTTATAATGGTGGTCATTAAATACCTTCTCACCTATTTTTTAATACGGGAAGATGTTTGGCCAGAAGGCCCTGAAACCCATAGTCTTACACTTAACTACACTGTGGTAATGATGTTGGGTGAGCTGTATGTGATCACCTTTGTGGCTTCCATTAAACTGACCATAGATTGGCTTCGAGAAACAGGACGGGCTGCGAGATTGGAAAAAGAACAACTGGAGACAGAACTCCGGTTTTTAAGGGCACAGATCTCTCCCCATTTTTTCTTCAATACCTTGAACAACATTTATTCCCTAAGTTTGGAGAAATCCGACAAGACCCCAGATACCATCATTAAATTATCGGATTTGATGCGTTATGTGCTTTATGAAACCAAGGACAAGAACCAAAGTCTACGGAAAGAACTCATCTTTATTAAAAACTATCTGGATCTTGAAAAGATACGGTACAACGAAAATCTTCAACTTGAATTTGAAGTAACAGGAGACCCCAAAGGAAAAAAAATAGCTCCCATGCTATTGGTCCAGTTTATTGAAAATGCCTTTAAACATGGGGCCAACCAAAATATTAGGAAAGTACGTATCAGTATAAAAGTTCTGATTGAAGAAAAGTTTCTTTACTTTGAAATCAGTAACACCAAACCCAAAAACCACTTGCATCACAAAGAAAAATATGCTGGGGGAATAGGGCTTTTGAATGTCGAAAAAAGGTTGAAACTACGGTATGGCGAAGATGAGTACAAACTTGACATACATGAAGAATCGGATGAATATATTGTGAAACTAAAGCTCAAACTCAGATGACTATAAAATGCGTGATTATAGATGATGAACCCTTGGCGGTAAAGGTCATTCAAAATTATATGGAACAGATTAAGGAATTACAGGAAATGGCCGTTTTTAACAATGCCATAGACAGTCTTGCCTTTTTACGCGAAAACAAGCCCGACCTGCTTTTTTTGGATGTAAATATGCCAATCCTTGATGGATTCAGTTTTCTTGATAGTTTGGATGAAAAACCCATGGTAATTATTACCTCCGCTCATGCAGAGCATGCCGCAAAAGGTTTTGACCAAGAGGTGCTGGACTATTTGGTAAAGCCCATATCCCTTCCAAGATTCATAAAAGCAGTGAACAAGGCCATAGCAAAGTTCAAAGACCATCCCAAATTGGATGCTCATGAGCATATTTTTGTGAAAGTGGACAAGAAAAAAATGAAAAAAATCTATTTGGATGAAATCATCCTGGTAGAAAGCTTAAAGGATTACATCAAGATAATTACCACAAAAGGCAACCACATTGTACACAAAACATTGAGTGCTTTTACAGAGGAACTTTCCAGTGACAAATTCATAAGAATTCACCGATCACACACGGTTTCCATGGACAAGATAGATGCTCTGGAAGGCAATAGCGTTGAGATAGCAGGAAAACGATATGTTATAGGAAGAAGTTATCTGGAAGCTGTTAAAAGCCATATTTTGGAACGCTCCATTTCCACTACGGGAAACAAAAACAACCCAGAATAAAAAAGCTTGCCATTAGGCAAGCTTTACTTTTTAATGTTCAGGGGCTTAGGTGATTAAATTTCCATTTTCATCCCACTCTGCAATATCGTTACGTTTGCTTTGATCCACACATTTGGCAATCCATTCTGAATCATAGGATACTCCATGTTTTTTGAGCACATGATCTGGCACTCCATCCCATACATTTGGTGAATTACCTGAATAACCCAACTCTTCAATCCCAATTTTGGTGGTATAAAACCCCGTCATGGTGAGATTACGGACCAAAGAGAAGAAATTGACCTCAAAGGGGCGTTCATCTTCTGGAATATTGGCATCATAATAAGCAATTTCGTCCAAAATGCTCTTTTGCTGATCTTCGGTGGCGGATTTAAACTCCACATTAAATTCGGTATTGCTCTTGCGGTCCAACCACATGAGACCACCTCTAAGGTCGGTCTGCATTTCAGGTAAGTCTTTGACCATAAACTCCATAAAGGGCACCACTTCGGCATCGGAGGCGCTCTTGTATTGTTCGCTTCCAGGCAGAATCAAATCGCTCAACACTGTAAGCGTTGCCAATTCATGCGCATTGAAAAAAGTTTCTGCATGGAGTTCGGCCACCAATTCATTTTCTTTATCGGTACGCCATTTTACCGAAGGTGCAAGTTCTTGGGCAACTTCTTCTGTTTCCTCTGCTGATGGTTTGCAACCATTCAGGGCCAATCCTCCTGCTACAGACCCCAGAACAATCGATTTTAAACTTTTTCTTCTATCCATTGCCTATAAGTTTTGTTTTTTCAATTGATCCACAATATAATCCGATGCCCTCCACGAAAGTGCCAAAATGGTCCACGTACAGTTTTTATCAGCCTGAGAGGTAAACACTCCTGCATCCACAACAAAGACATTGTCAACATCGTGCAGTTGCTGAAACTTGTTGGTCACCGAAGTTTTAGAATCGTCTCCCATTCTTGTTGTTCCCACCTCGTGGATGATTCTACCCGGTACATGAAGTCCATAATCGGCCTCCGCTCCTGGTTTTTCACCGATGAGTTCTCCACCCATATTGGTCAATATCTCTTCAAAGGTATCATGCATGTGCTTGGCTTGCTTGCGCTCCAAGTCTGACCATTTATATCGGAAACGCAACACCGGAATACCCCATTCATCTACTGTATTCGGGTCAATTTCACAATAATTCTCCTTGCGGGCAACGGATTCTCCCCTACCGCTCATTCCTACAACGGCACCATAATATTTCTTCAAATCGGTTCGGAGTATATCTCCATAACCCCCTGCCTTGGTGCCAAAGAACTTATTAAAATCGTTTACGTTGAACCCGGTACCATAGCTGGGCATTCCGCCACCGCCCCATGGCTCAATATGATACCCTCTTGGAAAATCACTTCCTTTGGAATCCCACCATGGCGAATAAACATGGATACCACCTACCCCGTCTTCATTGTAGGATAGGTCACGGTTCATCAAATCTGGAATGAAGGCCATTCGGTCTGCCCCGGTTGAATCGTGCAAATATTTTCCAACATGATCACTGCTGTTCCCCAATCCGTTGGGATGCTGTGCGCTTTTGGAGTTCATCAAGATACGTGCGGTACTGCATGCCGAAGCTCCCAATATCACTACTTTGCCTTTAAGCTTGTATTCCTTTCTATCCTCTTTGTTGATGTATGACACCCCGGTAGCCTTACCTTCATCATCCACAGTGACTTCACGCACCATAGAATTGACAAAGAGATCTACTTGCCCCCTGCTTTTCTGGGCGGGGAAAATTAAGCAGGTACCTGCTGAAAAGTCGGCATATACCTGACAGGCTCTTGAACATTGCCCGCAATAGAAGCAAACTCCCCTTTCGTTATTGATCCTTTTGGTGAGCATGGACATTCTTGCCGGATAAACGGGCACACCAGATTTTCTTGCTCCTTTTATATAGAACAATTCATGCAATCTTGGTTTCGGTGGCGGAAGGAAAAAACCGTCTGGATCATTGCGCAAACCTTCATTGGTTCCAAATACCCCGATTAGTTTGTCCACTTGATCATAGTAGGGTTTAATATCGTCGTAACCAATAGGCCAATCATCCCCATAACCATCAATACTTTTGTGTTTAAAATCATCAGGGCCAAACCTTAGGGAAATACGACCCCAGTGATTGGTTCTACCGCCCAACATATGGGAACGGAACCAATCAAACTTAGTACCTTCCACATGAGTATAAGGCTCACCTTCTATCTCCCAGCCTCCGTAGGCTGCATCAAAATCACCAAAGGGTCTTACTGTACCCGCTCCTCTTCGAGGTGACTCATATGGCCACCTTAATTGGGTCCGCTGTTCTGGGTCTGCTGGGTCAAAGAATGGGCCCGCCTCTACCACGGCCACCTTCAGACCTGCATCGGCCAAGACCTTTGTGGCCATACCTCCTCCTGCTCCCGATCCGACGATTATGGCATCGTAGACCGTTGAATCTTCAATTATCTGCATTGTGCTTTAAAACTACTTATTAACACTGATTAAATATTATTGTACCATCACCAAAAAGAAAAAAATCAAAAATCTACATTTTATCTTTAGCCTGTACCTATTTTGGGTGGATGGTTAATATTCATAATTTTCATTTTGGAATCCGTACTTTTTAGACCAACGACCCGCTCAAGCGGCTTAATAACAACAAAAAAAGCTCAAGGGCATTAAAACCCTCAAAGCTTGCTTTTCTTATGATTTTGGTGAATCATCTGGTCATTACCATCCAACACATTGATACAAAAAAAGATGCTCGTTGCTTCCTTCCTGAGCCATTCCAATACCCAGAAATTTTTCTATGCAGATAAATATCGTTAAAATTTAAAAACTACAGACCTTACCATGGATATTTATGGCATATAGAGAGAAATGGGGGCCTAACCCTTTAAAAATTTAATGATAAATTTTGTTCCGACACCTATTTGGCTTTCCACCTTTATGGTACCACCCATGGACTCTATCTGATTCTTTGTGATGAATAGTCCAATCCCCCTCGCATCCTTATTGCCATGGAAGGTTTTATACATTCCGAAGAGTTTTTGGCCGTACTTGTCCAAGTCTATGCCCCTACCGTTATCCTCAACTGAAAAAACATAGTTTTGTCCA
The DNA here is from genome assembly GCF_017313225.1 of Allomuricauda sp. CAU 1633. Taxonomy (GTDB): domain Bacteria; phylum Bacteroidota; class Bacteroidia; order Flavobacteriales; family Flavobacteriaceae; genus Flagellimonas. The sequence goes on from NZ_JAFLNE010000005.1 coordinate 159,239, forward strand.
AGCTCAGATGCTTCAATTTTAAGGTGGCATTTCTTTTCGGGATTGCGGTACTTGATTCCATTGGTTACCAAATTGAGCACAATACTTTCTAAATATGCTGGCACGCCCTTTATCTTTATGTGCTTTGGAACAGCAATATCAATCCCTACATCATTCTCATTGATCAGGGCATTTATATCCTGCAATACCTTATCTATGGTTTTTCTAAGGAAAATCCCATTGAGTTCTTTTTCGGTGCCAAGTTTTACTTGGACCACTTCGTTAAGGTGAGAGATGGTCTCATTGAGCCCTCCGGAAGCTCTACCCAACATGTTCAGGGTATCTTTGCGTTCTTCCCCTACCAGTGTTTCATCCAAAAGAAATCCACTAATCATGGTTAAGTTAGCGGCATGTGAGCGCAGATTGTGCGTAACGATATGCGCAAAATTTAAAAGGCTACCATTCTGATTGGTGGTCAATTGCAGCAAACTTTTTAATTTCTTTTCTGCCTTTATCCGGGATGAAATATCGACTATCTGTGAGATGAAATGGGAGATTTCCCCGTCAATTTTTCGTACTGCAGTAACCGTTAGGAGTACGTAAACCAATTGGCCTTCTTTATCAAAATATCTTTTTTCAATCTGATAGGTAGACCGTTTGCCATCTACAAGTTCTCCAAGAAATGCCAGATCTATTTCCAGATCGTCAGGGTGAGTAATGTCCTGAAATGTCAAGTTCAATAATTCATCCGAACTGTATCCCAAACTCTTACAAAGACTTTTATTTACCTGAATAAATGTTCCATCCAAGGCAACAAGAGCCATTCCTATCGATGAATTTTCAAAAGCGCCTTGAAGCGATTCTTCACTCTTAACGAGTTGCATCTGGGTGGTCATTAATTCAGTGATGTCCTCGTTGGCCCCTATCATTCTCAAAGCTTTTCCCTCTTCATTCCGAATTACCGCGGCCTCTGCTTTGATCCAACGTGTTTCTCCGTTCGGCCATTGCACTCTAAAAGTGGTATTAAAATCCTTCGTTCCTTCAATGGCATCATTTACTTCTTGGGCTGTTCTTTCCTTGTCTTCCGGAATAACACAAGCTTCCCATGCTTCATACACCCCATCAAAATCAGATTCCTTGATTCCATAGAGTTCATACATGTTATGGTCCCATACTACTTGATTACCCTGAATAACATACTCCCATATTCCTATACCTGCAGCTCTGGTTGCCAGGGCATGTCTCTCGCTCACATTCACATAATCAATCTCTGCTTTTTTTCGCTTGTCAATATCTTGAAAAGTTCCAGTGATCCTAACGCATTTTCCATTTACCATCTCGGGTTCTCCAATGGCCCTCACCCAAATCTCTCTCCTTTTGTCAGTAACAAGTTGTAACTCTGCATCCCAAGGTTTTCCTTCTTCAATAGCTTTTGCCACCAGTTTTGATATGGTTTCCCTACTATATCCTTCTTTATAGAATGAAATGCCATCCTCTAAATTGGGAATATACCCTTCAGCTACTTCATGAATTTCCCTGGTAATATTGGACCAGTAAATTTTGTTCTTTACCAAATCGACTTCCCAGCCTCCTATTCTAGCAACTTTTTGGGCCTTTTTTAGAAGGGTCTCCTCAAGCTTTCCATCGGTTACATTTTCAAGAACAAGTATGATTCCATTAACAGCATCATCGCTATCTTTTGTAGTATTTATTTTCCAATCATACCAGACTGCATCGCCATTTTCAAAAATCAGCCTTCCGGCACCCAATCTTTCCTTGGCATCTTCGAGACACTTGTTTAGGTCCAACCTCAACGCTTCCGGAAGTTGGGACATAATTTCGAAGAATGGCTCTCCTTTAATATCTCTTGATAAACCAAATTGTTCCAACCATGCATCAGAGAAATCCACAAAAGTCAATCTTGAGCCCAAAAGTGCAATGGGCACTGGTACTTTTTGATAAAGAGATTGATCAATCGTCATTTAGTTCAATTATTGTGCAATAGGTTAAACTCGCCAACCAAATGTAGTTGGCATCATTATAACATAAAAAAAGGAAAATTATTTTGAAAGTGACATGAGCTCACTTCCCCTCATTACATATTGAATGCCAATTCTTCATACAGCAGTATTATTTCAGCTTTTAAAATAGTGGATTTAGACCATATTGATTTCATTTTTGTTAAACTTTTAAAAAATAACATTAAACAAAAAATATATTGTTTAACTTTAATTCATAATTGTTAAACATTTTAAACAACAATCCCATGAAAGCACTTTTAAGAATAACCAAACTAACTTCGGTGGCCTTCTTTTTCATTTTGGCATCCTGTTCAGATGATGACAATGGAATGGTGGATCCACCTGAAACAACTACAAACATTGTTGAGGCAGCCCAAGCTACCTCAGATTTAAGCAGCTTGGTAGCTGCTCTTCAAAAAGCAGATGAAAGCGCCAACAACGATTTAATTACCGCACTAAGCGGTGATGGACCATTCACGGTCTTTGCCCCCACCAATCAGGCCTTTGCAGATTTGTTGGTTCAATTGGATGGATTTGATTCGTTAGATGACTTCAACTCACAAGAGCTTCAAGATTTGTTGGCTGTCATTTTAACTTATCACGTAGTACCCGGTGCTGCAGCTTTGTCCACCGATTTAAGTAATGGTCAAACACTAACCACACTCCAAGGATCAACGCTGGAAGTAAGCACCAGTGGTGGTGTTTTCATAGGCGATGCAACCGATATGGATGCCCAAGTGACCACAGCAGATGTGGAAGCCTCCAATGGTGTGGTGCATATCATTGATAAAGTTCTTCTTCCTCAGGCCATTATTGATGAACTTGGAGATATTATTCTAAAACCCATTACCGATTTAGCCATCGGCAATGAAAACTTGGAAAGTTTGGTCGCTGCCTTGATTGCTGCGGATGGAGATTTGCCCACTGTTCTTAGAGGCAACGGCCCTTTTACTGTACTTGCCCCAACAGATGAGGCTTTTGACGCCTTTTTGGATGGTGCTGCCCTTGGTGACATTCCAACAGATGTTTTGACCCAAGTTCTATTGAACCACGTCATAGCGGGTGAAGTATACAGCACTGATTTAGTAAGTCTTGGTTCTGGATATACCTCAACCCTGGCCACTGGAGTACAAGATGAAAACATAAGTATCTTCTTTGACACTTCGGATGGAGTCACCTTCAACGGGGTCTCTTCTGTAGTGACAGCCGATGTAAAGGCACTTAATGGAGTAGTCCACGTAGTGGATGCCGTAATTGATTTACCCAACATTGTGGACCATGCGGTGGCCAACCCCAATTTGTCCTCCCTAGTTGCTGCTTTGACCAATGGTGGTAATACCACTTTCACCGACCTTCTTTCCAATGAAGAAGAGGAGTTTACTGTTTTTGCACCGCTTAATGACGCCTTTAGCGCCTTCACTAATCCCAATTCCAATGACTTGAATGCGATTTTATCCAACCATGTTGTGGTGGGAGCATCTGCATTCTCTTCTGGATTGATGAATTCATATGTGAGTACTGCAGCGGAATTCGATACAGACGAAAATCTTAGTCTTTATATTAATACAGATGATGGCGTTACGCTAAATGGAGTGAGCACTGTTGTAGCCGCTGATATCGTTGCTACAAACGGAGTGATTCATGCCGTAGATGCCGTAATTGATCTACCCACCGTTGTAACATTTGCCGTAGCAGATCCCAACTTCACCACTTTGGTTCAGGCATTGACCGAACTTACGCCAAGCGTTGATTTTGTGAGTGTCCTCTCTGCGCAAGATGGCAACGGAGATGATCCATTTACTGTCTTTGCACCTACCAATGCTGCATTTGAAGCTCTTCCAGCTATTCCAGGTGAAACAGACTTAATTCCAATTTTACAGCATCACGTTGTGGCCGGCGCTAATGTTCGTTCAGGTGATTTATCCGATGGAATCATGGCCACCACGCTAGAAGGTGATGCCATTACCATCAACTTACCTGGAACCGGTGACAACATTGCAGATGTAACCGATGGTGCTGGAAATACAGGAATTGGAATTAATGCAGTTGATGTTCAAGCCATCAATGGTGTGATCCATGTATTGGATGGTGTATTAATTCCTGATACTACTAATTAAGAATCGTATGTTTTAAGTATTGTTTAGTTAAGTTAATGTAGAAAGCCCTCAAGAAATTAATCTTGGGGGCTTTTTAATGACGCACCTCTACTATCTTTTTGATTTGGGAAACTGGTAGGGATATCTATTGTCCAATTTTGTACGGGCGTAACCGTCCGGCCCGTTTACAGTCATTACATTTCCTTTGGAGAGATCAATAAATCCATCTTCTTGCAATAGACCATCTTCCAGATAAACAGCGATAATCTCACCAACCATCAAAATGGTGTCGTTGGGTTTTATGGAGTATTCCTCCAGATATTTCATGGCAATTTTAACCGGAGACTGCATCACAAAGGGAGCTTTAAAATCATTAAGATATTCTGATTTTAAGTTGGTCATTTCAAATTCTGAAACATCTTTTTCATACGTTGCTGATGTATGATGACCATCTTCCATAATTTTTTTTGAAAGATGATTTATGGTATAAAATCCAGTTTGTTTTATATTTTCATAGGTGTTGCCCCCCATTTTTATCGGCCTATGGATAAATCCCAAGATTGGAGGGTCTGATGCCAAATGAATCACAGAACTGAAAATCGCCACATTTTCATTGCCATCCCAATCAATGGTTCCTATTAAATTGGCGGATTTAAACCCAGAGAGCCCATTGATCAAGTTCATTCGATATAAACCTTCCAAAGCATTTAAATCCGATTGTGCAAAACACTTCATTACAACGTCTTATAAATATTGATTTTTGACTTGGTGGGTCACCATTATTTTACTTTGCAAAGATATTAAATGTTTAATATTTTGAATTTATAATTAAACATCATGCAAGGTCAGCTCACAAATTTTCTGGATTAATGGCCAGGCTTTTAAACAGTTTCGCTTTGGTGTGAAAAAACTTGTTCTGCATTTCGTTTCGTTTTAGATAGGCATCAATCAACTTGCTTTCCCTAGAATTTATCAAAAACAATGAGCTTTCCCCAAAACTAAACTTACGCTCCTCTGCATCCAGCATGGTAGTGTAGTCCTTTACAATATCCGCAATCAATTGGTTTTGGACAATATACGAATCCAATTCCCTATAAATGGCAATTACCTTATTCTGAATCTCCACTTGGGCATTATCCCGCTCAAACTCTGCATCCATCAGTTTGAATTTGGCCAGTTTAAGGTCTCCTCGCTCCTTTCGTAAAAACAAAGGCAATTGAAATGAAAGTCCTGCTTTGTAATTTTCTGTCACAAAAGAATTTATTCTATCAGGTGATTCTGTTAGAAAATTGTATTCCACATCCAACTTTGGCAAGAGCTTGTTGGCCTTGAGTCGTTTATCAACCTTAAGGCCGTCTATTTTGTATTCCAGTGATCGTAACTTGGGGTGACTCTCTAAACTAAAACTATCCAGCGGTTTCCCCAAGATTTCCAAGGTCACATCAATCTCGTTTTCGGTGTCTAAATCTGGAGTTACGTCCGGCTGCAATTCAACCGGCACATCCTCAATCCACAAAAAATTGGAAACTTCAAGTGACTTTTTCATCAATTCCACTTTGGCCTGCTCGTATCCCAGCTCACGGTTCCGTACTGCGATACCTGCCTCCACAGTATCAATCATGGCTATGTCACCTGCCAATGCGCTTTGCCGAATGCCTTGGAATCTGGTCTCTGCATTATCTAAAAAGTCTTTAAAAACTTCAGCGTCCCTAAAAGCTTTCATCCAATCAAAATAGGCTATGGATGCCTTGTACAGCACCTCGTTGACCATAATATCCTGATCTGCCTTGGACTGTTCCCTAAAAAATTTGGCCTTACGCAAAGTGGCCATTCGTTCATTGGCCCAAAGACCATCCAACAAGGACATGGACACACCTGCAGAATATAGCCCATCTTCCGGTAGGATCTCATCTGGGTTTATGTAAGTCCCTTCATTTTGTTGATAGTTTCCTTTTAGTTCAATCCCAAACCATGTAGGAATTTTAAAGGTGGTATTGAGGCGGTTCCAATATTCAGTCCCCTTGAATTCCTTGCGGTCATAATCCACTTCTACCTTGGGATCAAATCCGCCTCTGGCCTTCATAAGATTGGCCTGTCCCGTGGCAATCGTCAATTGAGCCTGTTTGGCAATGGGGTGGTATTTTTTCACATACCCCAAATACTCCTTAAAACCCAAAACTAGACTATCTTGTTGCGCTTGGGAAGCCAAGACGGTCAAGAAAAAAGTCCACAAGAAAACTCTCATCCTACTGCTTTTTGGCATCGGCGGTTGAATTTTGAGGTTGATAATAATTGGGTGGGAATCCATTGAGTTGTCTCCACAGCTCAAACCAAATGGGAACATCTTCCAACAAAGCCATGGTACCCGCCCCAGAACCTACTCTTATATCCTTTGGCCATTCTTGATCTTCCTCATCTGGAGCCAAGAGCACCCTATATTTTCCATTTGGACTGATAAAGGTCTCTATGGCAACAATCTTTCCCCCAAAGGTTCCGTAGGAAACATTGGGCCAACCGCTAAAAACAATAGCAGGCCAACCGTCAAACTGGATTCTCACCTTCTCTCCAACATGAATCAGTGGCAAATCAATTGGGTCTACGTAAGTTTCCACAGCCATATCATATTTGTCTGGCATAATTCCAACGAGTCGGTCTCCTTCCTTGAACGTTTCTCCCAACCCCGACTGTAGTGCCTTGTTAATATAACCGCTCTGTGGTGCGCGAATAAATTGTAGACTATTCCGCATTTCGTAGTTGGTGTATGCGTTTTCCAGTTTGGTCACTTCAGCCTCAGAATCGAACTGATTGGATTGGGCCGTGTACAAATCACTACGAGCTTTGGAAATTTTGTCCGTGTATTCCGCTTGCACCCTATTGATTTCCATTTGGGCATTGATGACGTCATTTTTACTGGCCAGTAACTTGTTCTCTTGTGAAATGATCTTTGCTTGGGCTTCTTGGAGCTTTAACCGCTTTTCCTCCAAATCGGTTACGGCTTTTAAACCTTCTTTTTCCAATTGCACCACCCGGTCGTATTGCCGTTGGGCAATGGCGATATTGGTCTTGGCCGCCTCCAAGTCAATACTATCACTCTTTACCTTGAGTTTGGACTGCGTCCATTTATTTTTGGCCTGTTCCAGTTTTAGTTGACGCTCTTGGGACAAAGCCTGAATTTGTGTTCCCAATGCCCCTACTTTTTCTTGATATGAGCTTACCGACATGGTTTTAGCCTTGATTTGCTGTCCGGTACGTTCTACCAATTTGGGGTCAAAATATTCGCTTTTCACTTCAGAGATCTGAAGAATGGTATCTCCCTTTTCCACATAATCCCCTTCTCTCACAAACCATTTTTCAATTCGTCCTGGAATTGGGGATTGAATGGTCTGTGGGCGTTGATCTGGTGTTAAGGTGGTTAAATAGCCACGCCCGGATATGGTCTGGGTCCACGGTAAAAATAGCACCACGAATGCGATAATAAAAAATGCCGCCAAAAAACGATTGAACTGTTTGTAGTGACGCTTGTGGAACACCTTTAATCCTGCCCTGTAGACAGTGATGTCTACTTTTTGGTTCAGTTTGTTATGGGATATATTCAGCATGACTTAACTTTCTTTAATCAATTTTCCGTTCTCAATAGCGATGGTTTTGTTGCACAGGCTTACCCATTTTGGATTTTCGCTGACAACAACCAAAGCCCATCCGTTTGAAGCGTCTGCCAGAAACTCCATAATCTGATCAGCTTCCTTTTCAGAAAATTGGTCCAAGGGGTCTTTAAGAATCAATAGTTTTGGACGATGCACTATACTTCGGGCCAAAACAATCTTTTTTGAAATGGTATAGGGGATTTTCTTTCCTTCAGGATAGAGTATGGTCTGAAGTCCTTGAGGCTGTTCCTTTACAAACTGGGTAAGTCCGGTTTTTTCAATGGCCCAATACACATCTTCCATTGGAATGTTTTTGTCACCGAACGTAATATTGTCCAACATGGTCCCTTCAAATGGATACTCTTCTGTAAGGGATTGACCCAAATACGATCGATATTCGTTCAGGTAAATTCCTTTAAGGTCAACATTATTCACATAGATTTTTCCTTCAGCGGGTTCCAAGATTCCAGCAATCAATCGGAGCAAGGTAGATCGTCCAGAACCACTAGGGCCTTTCAGAAGAATTGAACACTGGGGCGTAATGGTAAAGGATATGTTGTCCAAAATCTTCTTTTCCCTTCCCGGCACTTTATAGGTTACTTCGTTGAGTTCAATGGTGAGCCCATCCCATCCCTGGAAAGGGGTTTCTCCTTCTTGGGGCTCCAATTCTTTATCCACCACTTGTCCCATTTTTTCGAGTGATGTCAATAAATCATAAAAAGTTTCCAGACCCAAAATCAGTTTTTCAACAGAATTGATCACTAAGAGAATAATGATTTCCGCAGCCACAAACTGACCTATGTTCATTTGCTGGTCCAGTACCAATAGCCCTCCTATCAACAATAAACCAGCTGTGACCAAGACTTTGAATCCAATCATTTGGATAAATTGTATGACAATTATCCTAAAGTGACTTTCCCGAGCATCCAGATATTTGGTCACAAGAGCATCGTTCTTGTCCATGGCATGTGAGGTTTTACCCGAAAGCTTAAAACTGATGATAGATCGAGCAATTTCCTGTATCCAATGGGCTACTTTGTACTTGTTCTTGGATTCTTCCAAACTGGTCTCCAAACCTTTTTGCGCTGTGAACTTGAAGACCACATAAATCAACAATACCAACAACAATCCGTAAATAATAAAGAAGGGATGGTAAAAGGAGAGCAGCAAAAGTCCAAAAATGATCTGCAGTAAGGCCGCTGGAAAATCAATTAATATTTTTGAAAGTGCTTTTTGAATGGTCAGTGTATCAAAAAAGCGATTGGCCAGTTCTGGCGGATAATAACTGCTCAGTTGGCTCATGCGTATTTTTGGAAAACGATAGGCAAATTCAAAAGATGAACGAGTAAAAATTTTCTGTTGAACGTTCTCAATAATCCTGATTTGCATCAGCTGAAGTGCACCAGCAAATGCCACTCCCAGAGTGACCAAAACCACCAAAACCACCCATGATGTGCTTATCTGGGCACCTTGTATCAAGTTGATGATGGCCTGGATTCCCAAAGGGAGCGAGAGGTTTACCAATCCAGCAAAAATGGCGTAATAAAACACTTGGAAAACATCTTTTTTGTCCAAGGTGAGCATGCCCATTAGTCGTTGCCATGCTGTTAGTATGTCTTTAGTCATTGGATTTTACATTTAGGGTTCGGTCAATCAAATCCGTAAAAAAATCAAACGGAGTAACCGATTCATTACAGTTGGTCAGGGCCGGAAAATGTTCCTTCAAAAAATATTGATGCAGCGATCCCTCAAAAATGGTACTGGCCAGACTCATAGGGTAAGGATATTCGCAATCCACAGCCATTATCATTTGAGTAAGCCTGTTCACCAATCTTTTATAGACCAAAAAATAGCCTTCCTTATTCTCTTTGTCCACTTCCTTGGTGAGATAGGATTTGGAAAATTCATTGATGACTATTTTATTCAGTACCACTTCATTAATATGGGTGAATGCATTGTCCTGCTCAACATTCTGGGTAAGAATTTCAACTGCTTTTTTTAGCTTTTTAAGGGCATCTGGTATACCGTGTGTTGCAAACACCATTTTGTATTCCATCCAACCCCAATACCAGGAGGCAAGGTAGAGCAAGAGTTTGTGTTTGTTCTCAAAATAGCGGTATATGGAGCTTTCGTTGGAATTGATTGCCACACCCAACTTTTTAAAGGTGAAGCTTTCAAAGCCCATCTCATTAACCATCAAAATGCTTTGTTCAACAATTTTTTTACCAAGGTCTGATGACTCAGGATCCTTTAGGTAAAGTTTTTCATTTATTCCCATACGAAGCGATTGCATTAACTGTTCCATTTATGTGCATTTTGAAATAGTTATTCGCAAATATAAAAGTATTACTATTAATATTCGATGGTTTAACTTTCAATTAACGCTTCTTTTGTTAGTCGACCCAATAAGCCCAAAGTGGTTTGTTTGTAGGATAAGCTTTTGATGTAAACCGTCCATGGGTCCAAAAGCAGTTTTACGAAAGTAAAATCTAAAAGTGTAGTTAATAAGTGCTTATTTTTATACGTTAGTGCTGGTATTAAAAAAGAAAATGCTCATATTGGCATAGAGGTAGACCCGTGTCACACAAACTTTAAAATAAGGACTAGGAACTTAACTGAATGAACATCCAATTAGAACCTTTTTTTGACCAATCCGTGGATTGTCTTTGTATTGCGAATTATGAGGGGTATTTTGTGAAAATCAATCCTGCTTTTGTGGCACTCTTGGGCTATTCTGAAGAAGAGTTGCATTCAAAAAAAATTTCAGAATTTATTTATCACGAAGACAAGGAACGTACTGCGGCACACAGGGAAGAACTAAAAAACAACGTTCCCTTGGTTAATTTTGAGAACAGATATGTGTGTAAATCTGGAGAACTTGTTTGGCTGCACTGGACTTCGATTCCTTTAGAAAATGAGCGATTGATCTATGCCATTGCCAAAGATATCACCCACAATAAAAAACTTGAGAACGAGCGTATATCCCATTTAAGCCAACTTCACAAAGTAAATGAAAAGCTTAAGCAGCAAAACTATACCACCTCACATGACCTTAGGTCTCCTTTGAACAATTTAATGTCCCTGACCAATTTCATCGACCTTTCCAAAATTGATGATGCTGATACCAGGGAAATAGTCAGTCTTATACGGCTCTCTGCGGAAGGATTAAAAACTTCACTAAATGCGTTCATAGACGCCCATGTGAAGCATGATACCATAAATAATGTGCTAAAAGAGGTTTTTTTTAGTGATGTACTCCAAAAAGTGCAAAGTTCCATTAGTGCCTTAATTCAAAAGGCAGGTGCCAAATTCCAAGTAGATTTCTCAGGAATGGAGAGCGTGCCCTTTAAGGAAAATTTTATGGAAAGTATTTTTTTGAATTTGGTGACCAATTCCATCAAGTACGCAAAACCGGGCGTACCGCCCATTATCTCCATAAAATCTAATCAACAGAATGGGAAACGGTGTTTAATGTATTCAGACAATGGGCTTGGTATGGATATGGAAAACGTTGGGCACCTCATTTTTAAATTGAATGAAAGGTTTCACGGCAATGAGGATAGCAAAGGGGTGGGCCTATATTTGGTGCATAACCATGTGACTAGCTTGGGGGGCACCATAGCTGTGGAGAGTGAAGTTGGTAAGGGAACCACTTACACCATAAAATTTAAACGCTAAAGACAACAGGGTATCACAAATTGATATGTAATCCTATTGGGCAATGGTCAGAGCCCAACACATCTGAAAAAATGGTCACCGATTCAACTTTGTCCATTAACTTGGGGCTGACCAGGAAATAATCGATACGCCAACCCGTATTTCGCTCGCGGGCCTGAAAGCGGTAACTCCAGTAGGTATAAGCTACCACATCCGGGTGTAATTTCCGAAAGGAATCCACAAACCCAGCATCCAAAAAATTATCCATTCCATCTATCTCCACTTGGGTATACCCAGCGGTCTTGTTGTAATTGGACTTATCATTCTTAAGGTCGATGGCCCTGTGGGCCACATTAAAATCTCCGCAAACTATCACGGGCTTCTTCGCTTCCAAGTTCTTGAGATACTTCAAAAAATCTGCATCCCAAGTTTTACGATATTCCAAACGGTCCAATTTTTGCCCAGAATTGGGAACATAAACATTCACCAGAAAAAAATCGTTGTATTCCGCACATTGAATCCTTCCTTCGGAATCATGTTCTGGGACGCCCATATCATTTTTTACCGAGACAGGCTCTTCTTTGCTCAAAAGTGCGGTACTGGAATAGCCTTTTTTCTCGGCTGAATTGGAAAAAACCGCATACTCGGGTAACTTTGAGAGCTCTTTTTCAGTTTCATGCTCTTGGGCCTTGGTTTCCTGTATACAAAGGACATCAGGGTTCAGGTTTTCAATGTTCTCCAAGAACCCTTTTTTGGTGATGGCCCTAATGCCGTTTACGTTCCACGAAAGAATTAACATATACTTGTTTTAGTTGGTATAGTTTTCCTAAAGATACGGCTTATAGCGGATTGTACTGGAAATATTCTACGGTTTTCAAACTTCATTTTAAATCTTCTCCAAAGGATAAATCAATACAGAATTAGGTAAAAATGCTTGTAACCCAGTCAAGTATTATCATGTACCTTTGTAGTTTCATTTTTATTTGTAACCTAACCCTACGGACTTGAGCCAACCTTCACATTCAACAAATACAAAAGCATTGCTGTCCCTAGCCGTTGGTGGCTTTGGGATTGGTCTAACCGAATTTGTGATTATGGGTATTTTGCCCAATATTGCCGATTCCATGGACATTTCCATATCCAAAGCCGGTCATTTTATTGCCATTTATGCTTTAGGTGTGGTAATCGGTGCTCCCCTTATGGCCAAGGTCATCGGAAAACTGACTCCAAAGAAATCATTATTGTTTTTGATGGTCTGGTTTACGGTTTTCAATACCCTATCGGCATTTTCAGGAAACTATTGGGTCATGATGTTATTCCGATTTTTGTCTGGAATGCCCCACGGCGCTTTTTTTGGCATCGGTGCCGTAGTCTCTGGCTATTTGGCCAAACCAGGTAAAGCCGCACAAGCTATGGCCATTATGTTCTCTGGACTTACAGTTGCCAATGTGGTAGGTGTTCCCCTTGGGACGTACATCGGTCAAGAGTGGCATTGGAGCTTTTCTTTTATGCTTGTTGGGATTGCGGGTATTGCCACACTGGCCAGCCTATACTACTGGATGCCCAAGCAATCTCTGGGAGAAGAAGAACTTGAGGAAGGTCAAACGGCCGCTTCGGGCATAAGAAGTAAAAAACTTTGGGCCTTGATTGCTTTAACCACCATTGGAACAGGTGGATTTTTTTCTTGGTACAGCTATATTGCCCCTCTGGTTATCACCGTAACCCATTTGCCAGAGGCTTATGTAGGCTATGTTATGATCGTTGCAGGTGTTGGTATGTTCATTGGCAATTTTTTAGGAGCTCGAATGGTGGAAGTTTTTTCAGCTGGAAAATCTGTAATCATCAGCTTACTGAGCATGACCGCCATTCTTATAGTGAATTCACTTTTGGCCAGCAGTAGCATCGCCATTTTTGTCCTGAGTTTTATTGTTGGGGTTATTACCTTTTCGCTAGCCGCACCCATTCAAATATCCATTATCAAAGCTGCAAAAGGAGCTGAAAAATTGGGGTCCTCAATGAATCAAAGTGCCTTTAACATGGCCAATGCATCCGGTGCGTATTTGGGCGGTCTTCCCATGGTTTTTGGACTACCCGTGAACTATGCAAGTGTGGTTGGGGGCCTATTGGCTTTTGCTGGAGCATGTATTGGAATAGCCATTCTGTATGTTCAAAAAACGGAGGAAAAGAAAAAGAGAAAAGAATCTCTTTGTATGTAGCAAACCTTACTGCTTTTTGTTTTTGAACAAATTAAAATAATAGGTGGCCGCTGTTAAATCCTCCAAGGCATGTCCTACGGATTTAAAAAAAGTGATTTGTTCATTGTTTTCCCTTCCGAAGTGCTTTTTACCAGCCATTGCAAAGAGATCGGCCTTTATATCTTTTTCTTGCAACACCTTATTTTTTAAAGGGATTACAATATCACCTCCCTCTTTTAAACCACCTTCAAGAGTATCTACAAACACTTCAGATTTCTGTATTGCCTCATCATCTGCTTCGCGCATATCTGTGCGGTAGGCTCCTACAAGATCTAAATGTTGCCCAGGTTTTAGGAATTTACCCAATACCAAAGGTGTGCTCGACAAGGTAGCTGTTGAAATTATATCCACCTGACCAATTTTATCTTCAATATTCCTCACTGGAGTTATGGTAAGGTTTTCATCTTTCAGAATATGGCGAATATGTTCTGCCTTCTTAAAGTTCCTACCCCAAACATAGACTTCTTCTATGGGTCGAATACTGGCATGAGCCCTAATCAAATTGGGAGATAGGGCACCTGTTCCAATCATGAGCATTGATTTGGAATCGGGTCTACTTAAAAATTTAGAGGCAAGTGCGGAAGCGGCTGCGGTACGTTTCACCGTTAAACTTTTAGCTTCCAAAAGTGCTCTAACACTTCCTTTCAATGCGTCCAAATAAATGTAGATTCCTTGTATTGCGGGTAAATCAAACTTTCCATTAGCCGGACTTACGGTTGCCATCTTAACACCAGCTTCCTTGCCAGGATTCCAAGCCGGCATTAATAATAAAGTGGACTCTTTTCCAACGGACGGGTTGGGAAAGTCGTGATGATGTCGCATAGGTACCAAGGCCGCTTTTTCTGAGAAAGCAATTTCCAAAGCATTGATCAGGTCGGGAAAATGAGTGTTTTTCTCAATAAAAGTGGCATCTATTTGAAGAATATTTTCCATAGGTCTTAAATATACCTATTATGGACTGCACTATTAAATCAGAAATGCGTGTATGGGAATATCCTATCAAGATTGGTTGATTCCGTATAATTGTTACAGATAGGTTTGCCCTCACCATATCTTATGAACTACGGAGTGAAAGTTTAGTCAAATATAGCTAATTGTTTTCCGATTGATTTAGGTATTGCTCCCTCCAAGTTTTGAAATCACCATAATCTGTATGCTCAATGATTTTACCTTCTTTGGTTTTAAGAACGCTCACTTCGCGAATGGAAAAATCGAATTGTTTTCCATTTGGGTCGGTCCATGAATAGTTCAAAGTTCCTTCAAAAACATACATATTCCCAGATTGAAACTGATAATCTATCTTGTAATGCATATTGCTGAGGCCCGCGGTAGCCACTTTTAAATGCTCGAGCATGTTTTGTTTGCCCTCTACGGGTTTATTGCCGGGGGCTACCTCTGACCAAGTTGGATCACTCCAAACAACTTTATCATCCAAGAAGCTTGAAAACCCTTCCTGATCTAATGAAAAATAGGCCTTGATATACGCATGGGCATCAAATGTGTTTTGCGCTAAAGAGGTGTTCATTCCAACCAAAAGGAATACAATTAGCAATCCCCAACTTTTTCGATACTTCATTTTATCCATTTTCAATTTCATTATTGGGCACTTTGAATTTTTCCAAAAAAGCCGTTTAAAATTTCAGTGTCCAAAGCAGATAGATTCGCTTTCGGCTGTATTAAAAGAGACCCATCCTTAATTTCGGCGTTAAATGGCCCCATCGATAAATACGTATCAATAGGTATCACTTCCGCACCTTCAACATACTTTTTAAAAAAGTCTGATTGGTCCGCCCTGTTTAATTGTGATAGTCTATTTTTCAACTCATCCAAAGTGTAGGTATCCGAAGTCCCGGAATAGGTCTGGTATAGGTCCTTCATTACATCATCAAGGCTGTGTTTGTTTTCTGAAGTTTTACGTATCATGATGTCTTGTGCCATTGCCGTGAAGAGTCCCCCGGCATAAATAAGTCCCCAATGCGCATGTTTTTCCTCTCCTTGAACCATGGCAATCTTTCCAAGGCCATCATCGGTTCTATATCGCTGATAAAACAAAGAATTTAAGACATTCAAGAAACCTGCATCGTCCAAAAAATTGGTCTGTCGTAATGATTTTAAGGTGTAATAATTAGAAAAACCTTCCTTGAACCACTCGGTGCGATCATCCGCAGGAACGATGGACTTACCATTCCATAAATGGAAGAATTCATGCGCAAAAATGAATTTCCCCAACATTTTGTCCATTGGACCGCCTTCACTTTTGATCATGATACTGATGTTATTTCCCAAAACCTCCCCATCAGTAGTAGCAGCCTCATTTATGATCACTACACTTCTGATTACTTTGTCTTTGAATTGGGTTTTAGGGAGTCCACCCATCAGCTGGGTATAGTAATCCATTACGCCGCGTGCCATATCCTTATAGATTTTGGTTTCCGAAACCACACTGCTCCCGCCTAGGGCAAAAATCAACTCAAACCCCTCTTCCTGCACCCTAAATTCTTCATGTTTTCCTATAAAGAACATGGATTGTGTTAGCTCTGTTTGATTTTGGGCTATACTGCTGTTTTGGACTTTTGTATTGGTTTCCCATGGATGGGTAACCTTCCAGCTTGTCGGGATATCGAAAACAACCTCAATATCCTTTTGCTCTTCTCCATTGAGAACAAAAACAGTCCTACCGGCATAAAAATTTCCCCAATTAGTGGTATACGCCACCCCATCCAATCCGCCACTCCATTCGTAGTCTTCATGGTCCAAATGGTATTCATAAGCTACTTGTATCTGCTGACCTATATCTGCCTTAACACTCCAATTGGCACCATCGTCCTGCTCTATCGGAACGGTTTCGCCATCAAGCGTTGTCACTCTTAAATTATGGATAAAGTTTGCCCAGCCATTGGGCAAATGCCCAGCTCCATGAGCCATAAATAATTTTTGATCCGTAAGTGTGGTGGTCAACTGGACCTTGAGCAGTTTGGGATGGGTTTCATCCCAATGAATTGTATAAACCGTCGCTTTGGAATTGTTCAAAGTGGGGTGAGCCAATTTATTAGTGTCGATTTTTGTCGAAGAAGAAAAACCAAGAAATTGAAATAGTAGTAGTGCGACTACTTGAAGTCTATAAAAAATAAGCATAATAAAGATGTTTTTGATTGATGTGATGAAGTCGAAATTTTGTTTTTGACTTGGCACAAGATTAGCAAATACCCTTGTCTTTTGCTATTTCAACATGTTTGGATTTGTAAATCCAAACAACTTTTATGTGTTGCGGAGTTGATGGATATACGCGGTTGGAGTGGTTCCGGTGACTTTTCTAAATGCCGCATAAAAACTGGAAGCTGAACGAAATCCGACCTGCTGTGCCAACCCCAAAATGGTATAATCCTTATGGGCATCACTTTTTAAAAAGGAAACCACCTCATCAATGCGTAGTCCATTGATAAAATCATTAAAATTGGCGCCCGTTTCCTCATTTATCATTTGGCTAAGGTTTGTATATGAAATGCCTAAATGAACCGACAGACTCCGCACGCTCAAATCGGAATCGCGATATAATTTTTGACCCACTATCTTGTTTAGGATGGTTTCAAAATCTTCTTCTTGTGCTGTTTTACTTGTGCCCTCTACAATGACTTTTCTGGATTTTTTTCTCTTCGATCCAGGGTAAAAAAGCTGGCCGTAAAAAATATAGAGCGTCAAACCAAAAAATAGAACTGTAACATTTAATCTTAGAAAAACGGTTTTGGGAAAAAGTATTTCCCCTAAAATGTAACTTAAAAGGTTGAGAAACCAAATCAAAGACACTCCCCAAAATAAGGTTCTTACCAGCTTCTCGTTCATTTTTGAGGCCGTTTTTGGCATCACCCGGAACGCAAAAATCAGATACGTCGCAAAATAGATGTTCCATACAATTTTAAAGAAGGAATCTTGGGTGAATAGGGATAAATATTCCTTAACTAAAAAATCGGTCGGGATAAATAGATTACCTAATGTGACCCCTAAAATGAAAAGGGGAAACCATAAATGTCGCCAGTCAGACTTCCGATTGGAATTAAATCTTAATGATTTTACCACCAAGTATAGTAATGGAGCTATGGCATACCCAAATGCATTGCTTAACGGTTCATACTTTGGGAATAGCGCAGCATATCCTGTTTCATTAATGATGGTATTCAGGGTAACAAAGCCCAGAACGAAAAGCAAGATTGAAATCCAAATTTCGTGAGTTTTACCGCCATTTAGATAATGTCTTGCAAAAACAATGGAAAGCACAAAACAGTTTCCAACGCCAAAAGCGTTTAATAAAATAATCAGGTCATTTAAAAAGTGAGAGTCCACCTGTATGGTTTACTTTCAAAAATAGATGAATAAATTTTGATACTGAATCGTCAAAAACACATTACTTGCCTCTTGTTTGCAAAGCAAAATACATCCGCTGCACAACTACTAACATACCGTTTCAAGGGTTTTCGCCTGTGGGACTCCAAAGAACACCATCTTTAAAAACCATTTTTGTTGACAACAGATATAAAGGGTTTTCCAATGGGTTTTTCTCGAACAAAATCATATCTGCTTTTTTGCCAACTTCCAACGACCCGTACCATTCATCCATATTCATTGACTCAGCACTATTTAGCGTAGCAATCTTTAAAACCTCCATCATGGGAATTCCCGCTCTGTTCAACAATACCATTTCACTAAGAATGGTTTTTCCAGGCTCGTAGGTGTCTGAACCAGTATTCAGCCTCACTCCATTTTTGTAAAGTTTGTAGGTTAACGCTTCTAAAACAGAATACCCCTTTCTCGCCCTTTCCAATTTTTCGGGCAACCAATCAAACCTATCTTCCTTATGAAGTTCTAAATTGAGACTACTCTCGGTCAATCCCAATGGATGCGCATAAAGGGTCAATGTAGGTGTAACTGAAGCTCGGTTTTCTTTTAATCTTTCGACCAAGGAATTTAATTTTGGGTCATTATCTCCTAAATAGTTGAATACCTCATATTCCCTGAAGCGCCAATTGTCATTGTCATCCGGAGGTAAATTCGTGATAATTCCATTTGTGGATTCATAATACCGAATAACATCGAGGAATAGAGTCTTCACATGTTCAAAATTGTGCAGTCCTGCTGTTATTGCTGTATCAATTGATATCATGGCATTCTCAATATGGCCAACAACACCCATGTTGAGTTCATTGGCCGTTTCAATGGCTGTTTTCAACTGCTCTTTACCGATTAGACTGTACACCTTTATGTGTTTGAATCCATTCGCGCTGTAGGCTCTCACGGCAGAATCGACCTGAGCTACATTCGGTACAAAAGTGTGGTTATAAAATTGGGTGTTCAAGGAGACCAATGCCCCGCCAGTTGGGTAATAGTCCACATATTGGGAACTTGGGGCCATCCATGATTTCATCATAGGAATGTGTTCCTTCCTTCCCCCTGCAGAGCGGACGACAGTGACTCCATAGGGTAAATATTGCTCCGTCATCTTTCTACGTGCAGCTTCATATTTGCTGGAATCTGTAATGACCGTTGTATCCCCAAAAATAAAGTTCAAGTGATTGTGTACATCGACAAAGGACGGGGTTAAGAGTTTGTGTTGGGCATCCAATACATTTTTAAATCTATTGTGGGCATTCTCGGTTTTGAGTATTTTTTGAATAATACCGTCTTTAATAAAAACACTTTGACCCTCTTCAATTTGAAGGGTTTTAGGATTAAATACAGAGGCATTGGTAATGATCAATTGGTAATCTAAATTGTCTTTCGTTCCACATGACAAAAGGGTCAGGAGCAAGACAATCAATACAACACGTAACATATAGCGTAGTTTTTAAAACAATTGTGATAAGGACAATGTGCAAATCCAAATGTTACAGTTGAAGAACTCCTTTGAGAATAATCCATATCAAAAAAGCAAGCTTGTTTTGCTTGCTTTTATTTATTTGTGACCGGGGAAGGATAAGGTCTGCTTGCTCAACTAAGCTTTTCCTTGAAGAATTCAATGGTTCGTTTCCAGGCAAGTTCAGCCGTCTCCTTATCATACCTTGGCGTAGTTGTGTTATGAAACCCATGATTTACATCTGGGTACACAAAGGCCGAGTACTCCTTGCCATTTTCTTTTAAGGCCTTTTCATATTCTGGCCAACCGGCATTGACCCGCTCATCCAAGCCAGCGTATTGGAGCATCAATGGGGCATTGATTTTGTCAATATCCTCAGTGGGCTGCCCTCCATAAAAGGGAACCGCTGCAGCCAGTTCAGGAACTTTTACGGCCATCATATTGGAAATCCATCCTCCGAAACAAAAACCGACCACCCCAATTTTCCCACTACAGTCGTCATGAGCATTAAGATATTCAAACGCTGCTATAAAATCTTCCAGCATTTCATTACGGTCCCGTTGCCGTTGTAACGTTCTACCTTCATCATCATTACCGGGATAACCACCCAGCGGGGTAAGCGCATCTGGGGCTATGGTAATGAACCCTGCAAGGGCCGCTCTTCTAGCCGTATCTTCAATATAAGGATTTAGTCCCCTATTCTCATGTACCACAACAATACCTCCCAATTTTCCTTTGGCATCCTTAGGTTTTGACAATAAAGCTTTGATTTCCCCTCCCCCTTTTGGGGAGTTATAGGTGATAAACTTGGATTCTAAATTAGGGTCATTTTTGTCCACCAACATGGTGTCAACATAATTGGGCATCAAAAAGCTCATCAGTGAAGCCACAGTGATTCCCCCTACCGCATACAAGCCCAGCTTTTCAATAAATTCCCGTCGTTGTATTTTGTTATGGGCGTAGTCGTCATACAGGTCGAAAACTTCTTGTTTGATGTCTTCTTTTTTTAATTTTTCCATGATCGTGTTGTTTGTATTAGTTAATTCGGGGAAATTCTAGTAACAGCATTTTAAAATACTCATTTTTAATTAATTACTAAAACATAGAATAACCTGGAATGTCACCTTAAGATAAACCAAAATCAATCAAACACTATTGGTTTTCTGTGAACAACTGACTTATTGTCCTGAACAACTTGTTCCAAGTATCACTCGCCATAATCTGTTAGCCTTTACTACAAAGAACCTAGACATTGGTTGAAACAATGAATTTTGGCATACATAGGACATACTTATCGAGAATTGGATGAATATGTAATTTACCCATTGATGGTTTTGGCGACTAAAAAGAAACTCGTACCTGGTTTATTTTGCTCCTAACTATAAACTGACCTTTTCTAAAGAATATCATTCGTTCCATAAATCTGGAATGAGGCCATAGCCACATGGATTCAACGGTAATTGATCATAGGCCTTTAATTCTTGGGAATGCACTCCGTATAATCTTTTGGCCGTTTCTTTTATGGCACTTACCATGTGTTTATATGGGCGGTCGGTCACATCGACCAAGCCACAATTGTAGTTCTCGCCGTCGTAACCCCGACCTGTAACATCTTGATCGGACCATTGAAAGTAACCAACCCCAATTAATCCTGGATGTTTAAAGGCTTGCTCCGTGTAAAGTCTATAGGCAACACCACGCTCTTCTTGGTTTTCAACTTGAACAAGTGCCTGGGCCATTCCTCTATCTACCGTTCCGGCGTGGTATTCTCCAATTACCATGGGTAAGTCTGCAATTTCCAGTATTCTATTCATATCCTCTTCCGGAGGTACAAGTTCGTAGCAGTTAAAACTGAAAACATCGAATATGTCCTTACAAATTTCCAAAATTCCATCTTCAGGAATTTTTCCAAATCGGATACCCAAAGTAATGTGATTGGGGTCATTTTGTTTTACAGCAGCTTCCACGGTTTGGAGAAATGTTTCAAAGGTTTCGTATATAAAAGCCTTTCTTATTTCTGGGGTGTCGCCATTGACCAAGTACTGTTGAAGCGCTTTTTTCATCGGTTTATCATCCTGCTCGGCTAATATTAGGTCACAAAGTCTCGATTCTTGACCTAACCAGGATGGTTCGTTGCCCGTAAAATATCCTATAAGCCAAGGGTTCTCCCGATAGGGTGTAACGGTCTCCTTGACCACATTTCCAATTTTGTCCTTGAAGTCATCGGCGTATACATCTGCAAGTCCCATTACCCCCTCACCTATGCCAAGCCCATAAAGTTGGAGCATGAAGGGTTTTTTGTTCATATTGATAATATCCCTACTGGACCAGTTTGCAATGGTATTTATGCCCCAATTGGACATTCTGTCAATAATCATCTCATTTGATTTGGAGACGTAATCTTCCCCAAATCGGCGATATAGATTCCAAGTGCCGAAAGAGACCGAATTTGGGTTATCAGGATTTAATCCCATTCCTTCTGGCGGGGCTTCTTTCATAAAATTTGAACGTTGATCCAATCGATTCACATCTCCACCATTTCCGGGAGAAATACAATCTACACCCAAGGATAGGAATTGATGGCCGTCAGGATCCACAAACCACCACTTACCATCAACTTTTTGGGTTCTGAAATAGCCCGTGGCTTCCAATTGGGTATTTAGATATCCCCCATATTTGGAGTAATTGAAGTTTTCTGGCTTTTTCAGCATTTCCTCTTCTGACTCCCAATCGGACTTGAGTTGGTCCAAAGACTTAATCTTATCCTCAAAATCCACGAGGTTGGATTGCCCAAACTCATCCACCACAGGGGTTTCGCCCAAATATTCATCCCCTGGGTCATCTACATGTAAACTGATTGAACGCAACTCAATGCTCGGATTGTCAATGGGAACATGCATTCGAAAACCTATGGAATCAACACCTTTGAGTGGTCCTCGTTCTCCACCAAGATTAAACCATCCCGAATAACGGGGTTGGTTCATGGTGCCTGCAATATCAGTGGCGGCATTGGGTAAATCGGTATAAAACCGTAAAGGCACAGCCAATTTGATCCATCCCTTTGGGACGTAGCTCATTACCCGTATTTCATTATAACCTTCTTCTGTAGTAAAGCCTACCTGAAAACGTTGTGAGGTGGTAGACATCATTTCAAGAAGAACGAAATTGTATTCGCTCCAATCTGTGGGTAATCCCGGACTAACGTCTTTGATTGCAAATTTCCGTCCAGCAACTTTTTTGGTACTATCGAATTCAACGGTAAACGTCTTTTCGGCCGATGAGGTACAAGCCAGACCCAATAGACAAAGCACAATAACAACTCCTGAAAGGAGAGGGTTTTTGACAGTTTGATGCATGGTTTTGATTTTAATTGTTCAGTTCTTGTAATTCAGTGCTCGCCCATAAATTGCTTACCGAAAGCGCTATGGCCTTCTGCAGGTTTTCTTTGGCCTTTGATGATTGGCCCAAGCCCTTATAACCTAATCCCTTTAAGGTATATGCCCTGGATTCTCTAACGGTTGCACTTTCCCTTCCTCCGAAAATCGCAAAGAAATTACCCGTTGTTCTATCGTTGGTCAATAGTTTATCACCTTCCTCGATCAATTCTTCAAAAACCTTGTTAGCTTGGGTTTTTTCATTTTGTTTTAGATGAGCCAACCCTTTATAATAGTTCATGACCCCTACTCTACGGCTTGTTTCGGCATTGGTGGCTTGTTTATAAAATTCTTTAGCTTTTTTCGACTTGTTTAATGCATCATAAGCCTTGCCGATAAAATAGTTTACTTGAATATTTCTATTTCCAAACCGTGCGCTGCCCGCTTCTTCATCAGGCACTTGTGCCAACAAGAAATGTTCAAGTGCTTTTTGCGGGTTATTTTCCGTCATGTATTTTAATCCCAAGGATAGTTGTGCATCAATAATCACCTCACGGACTCTTGAATTTCCCTCACGATAACTAAATACCTTGTTCTTTAGAAGATCTACAGCCTTATCTGATTTTCCAGCTAAGGTTAACACGGTAATTTGTCGAACGAAAGCATCGTCACGATTACTGACCACATCTGCATTTCCATCAAATATTTTTAGTCTTGTCTCAATAGGACTATTGTTCAATTCATAAAGATTGTCCAATTCCGCATAAAGGATGGCATCATCCTTATTGAGCGATAGCGCTTTTTCATAATAAGGGATAGCTTTTTGAGGGTCGTTGTAATGCCTATAGTAGCCCCACCCCAAGTTTCGTTGTGCCATGGCCAGACCTGGTTCATTGCTTATTGCCTTTCCCCAATATTCAATGGCCTTTTCAGGTTGCTTGTCATATAGAATATTACCGAGGTAATAATTAGCTTTCCCATCTTTGTTGTTATAGGACAAAGCGGTATGAAGTACCTCGATGGTTTCTAGACGGTAGGGAAAACAGTAGTCGGTGGGGAGATTCTGGGCTTTTTGGAACTGTTGTTTGGCTTCATCTTTATTTCCGCGCACACTTTGAATATATCCAAGGTAATATTCAATGATGGGATCCATACCTTGGTAACGAGTCAATACATTTTCAGCCTCGGTCAGCATACCTTCATTGAGATAGCCAACGGCCAATTCTAGATAGTTTTGATTGAACCCCCTCATTTTTTCAGTGACTGAAGCCAATGCTTTTTTCGCTTCCGCTTCATGTCCTGAGTCTTTTCCAATCAGGTAAAACTCGTTGGCAACCCTAAAATTGAGAGGATCTTGGTCCGCCACGGCCAAGAGTGTGGCCCGAGCGCCATCAAAGTCGCCCAATCTTCTTTGAATACTTGCCTTTAGCCCAATGCCTCGCGTATTTTTTGTGTTTGAGGATAGCGATTCATTAATTTGTTGAAGTGCCTTTTCAAAATCACCTTTGATGCAAGAAATCTGAGCCAATTCAAAATAGGCTGCAGAATAATAGGCATTATCCCATGTTGCACGGTACAGTGTATCTATGGCCTCGTCATACAATTTCAAGGCCTTAAGTGTTATTCCTTGAAGATATAGTGCCTCACCGTTTTTAGGCCTAGTGTAATCCGTGGTTATTTTTTTGATTGCAGTGGAAAAATACTTTCGCGCCGCTTTAAAATCCCCATTTTTTAGGTTTTGATTACCCAACGCTATGTTGGTGCGACTATTTGTAGGGTCGCGCCTGAGAACCTCTTGGTAATAATCATTAGGGTTTTTATAAAACTGCTCCAATCTACTACCTGTAATGTATAGTTCTTCCACCGTCTCCATCTCTTCGGGAAGCGGAGGCCTTTTGACTTCTTCGGGCAAATCTTCAGATTTTTTACGCTCCAAGGGTTTGTAGGATATGATGGTTTCCCCAGTCTCCACATTGATCATTTCGGTATATAAGTCGGTAACATCAAAATTGCCTTTTACATTGATCAATTGTGTAAAGGCGTTTTTGGGAGAAATCTGCATGTCTTTCTGAAAAACAATGTTCTCCCCATTTTTGAGAATGATTCGCGCATTGTCCAATTTCTGTGTAACATGATATCCTAGAAAAACACGGTTTCCGTCACGCTTTTCAAGGTTGACGGCAGTGTTTAGGTTGGCGTTTTTAAAACCTCCAATGTCCTTTACGGGATACCAGTACTGTTTCCATCTTTTTACTTCATAAGGTTTGATCCAGGTATAGTCCGGCTGGTTATCGGAATAAGCCCCGACCATAATTTCCACATAAGGCCCGCTCGTATCGGTCAGTCGCGCC
Organism: Allomuricauda sp. CAU 1633; assembly: GCF_017313225.1. Classification (GTDB taxonomy): domain Bacteria; phylum Bacteroidota; class Bacteroidia; order Flavobacteriales; family Flavobacteriaceae; genus Flagellimonas. Next base: position 184,461 of record NZ_JAFLNE010000005.1, read on the forward strand.
TCAGTGGCTTGACCTACCGGTCCTGAACCCCATTCCCAGACTTTGGCGCCTTTAACAATGTTGTGATCCCCGATATGTACCGTACCGCTATTTGAACCGTGATCGTAACCTCCCATAAAATCCTCCTTCAAATCCCATGCGAAAAAGGAAGCAGACCCCCTAACATTTTTCCAATAACTGATATCTACCCCTTCGGAAAAGTCCTGTCCCACATAATTTTCCGTTGAAAAAGGCCATTGTGTAAAATCATTTTTTGAATGAAAGGTTGCAAATTCCACACTGGGTGGAAAAATGGTCTGGAAATTCTCATTCGTATGTGCAGCGACATTGGCCCAGTATAAAAATGTATTGGTATATGGGGTGGGGTTGTAGATGGATACCTCTGCCTCAAAATATGATCTGTCCGGTTTTACGGTAACACCTATGGTCCATCGCATTCGATGACGTGGTTCTGTTTCCCCAATAAATATGGTCTTACTACCATCCTCATTTTCCGCAATACTGTAATCCATGGGCAACATGGTCGATGGTCGATGGTGATGGAATACGCACCATTCTATTCCGCCGGATACCCAGGCACCCGTCATACCAATGTTTGAGGGCTTGACCTCATTATTTTTATAGATAAAATTGTAACCGTTCGATTTATCGGTTGCATAGTATAGTTTTCCACCAATCTCTGGCGTAATGCCCAATTTAATATAATCGTTTTCCAAGGTCAACATTTTCCATTCATGGGTTTCCATGGTGTTGGAGATAACATCATTCAATGCATAGGGATAAATGACCTTTCTGGCTCCCTGATAGTTCTCTCCACCGTAGAAAATAGGGGCCTTTTCAGCGGGAAGGACCTTATAGGTGGGGAGAGCCAACATCTCTTCTGTCACTTTGACCTTATCTTGGGCGAGTGACGAAAACGTCACTCCAAAAACGGTTCCTACTATTGCTAAGATTTTAAATGTTTGCACTTGTTTTGGTTTTAAATGATTTTGACCTACTACTTATAATGGTGTATAGAAATGGGGCCGTCATTGATGGCTACAATTAAACAGTGTTGTCCTCCAATATTGATTTTTCCCACTTTTTTGGCATCACCTCTGATAAAAAGACCACTGGTTGATGGTTTTATGGCGGTCATGTTTTCCAGACCTCCATCAAAGGTTATAAAGCATCCATAACTGGCATCGTTTCGTGTTGTTTCTATTTCTGAGGTATATAGATTGCCGGCCAGCACAAGATCTTGGGAGCCATTTCCATCGAAATCATCAATAAGAATATCGTTGATCGAGGATATTTGGGCATAGCTCGGGAGTTTTATTTTACTGAAGTGACCATTGTCGTTTCGTAGAACCATCGAAGAAAAAGTAGATGCCTTCATCTCCAACGCATCGGAAAGTCCCATGTCTGAATATATGGTATTGATATCGGCCTGCGCAAAACTGTTATAGTCCTTGAATTTCTTTTTTAATTCCGGAATTTGTTCGGAGGAACATTGTTTTCCGCGAACCGGATAGTAATTTCCGTCCTGGGGATAGCTCAATACGATATCGGTACTTCCAGACGCATTGAAATCTTTTGCAAAAATTTTAAATGGATTTTCCTCGGTTGCCTGGTACTTGTAATTTTCTCCCAAGTTTCCTAAAACAAAATCAGTATCCCCGTCTCCATCCAAATCGGCCTGTTCTATTGAAAACCACCATCCGGTCATTTCGCTTAGGCCCAAATCTTGGTTGTCCGCTCTTTCAAAGGTTCCATTATCGCCTTGCAGTAGCACCCAGGGTTCCATCCATTCGCCAACAAGCATAAGGTCAGCTCTACCATCTGAATTTATATCGGCCCAAGCAGCATCAGTAACCATTGCAGCGTTCATCAATTCTGGAGCAATGTCTTGGGTTACATCTTCAAAACGTCCATTTCTGTTTTCATAGATAAAACTGCCTTCTGAAAAAGGGTAATTATGTGGAAGCATTCGGGTGCCTACGAATAGATCTAGGTCTCCATCACCATCGTAATCGAAAGATGTAACAACACTGCCACTTCGGGGACTTTTCGGAAGTTTATCCGATCCATCGGAAAATCCACCTTCCCCATTATTAATGTACAATCTGTCATTGTAGTTGGAATGGCCAGGCTCAAATTCATTGCCTCCAGAAACTATGTAGAGGTCTAAATCACCGTCCCTGTCAAAATCAATGGAAAGCGCATCGATATCTTCTGACATTTTATAGGTTTCGAAGAGTTCGCTTTCCTGTTTTTCAAAGCTCCCTTGCCCATTTTGAAGAAATAGCGCGGCAAGTTCTCCTGAACTCCCCCCCAAAAAAACATCGTCTTGGCCATCCCCATTAAAATCGGCAATGGTCATGGCCGGGCCAAACTGCGACATTTTGTGGGGCAGGAGCACTTGAACTGAAAAATCATCGAAATCATTTTCCTTGTGGGAGAAGTCCAACACTTGCAGTGGTTCTTCAACTTGTTGGAAAAGCTTTGGTACGCTGTTGGCAAGGGCGGCATTGGGTTTGGTAGTGGCACTTTCCTTGTTCAGTATCAACGTTTGGTTGGCCTGCACATTGGTTTGGTTCGTAATTTCACCATCGGGCCAAACTATTTGTAGGGAATCAATGGTTTTGTCTTTTCCCAATCCAAAGTGTAAAATATTTGAAACTGTTGACTGAAATCCCCTTACAGGCATTTGGTCTACAGTTTGCATACCGTTTTTGGTGAAAATTTTTATTCTGCTGCCAATGGCACTTGGGTTTGTTGGACCTCCTTGAAGTTTGATCTTTACATAATTGTTGTTTTCGTTGTCAGAAGCGGTATTCTCATAAATAAAAGCCGTTTGGTCGATGTTGTTTATCACCACATCAAGATCACCATCATTGTCCAGGTCCCCGTATGACATGCCATTGGAAAAGCTGGGTTGCCCTATTCCGGAAGAACTGGATATGTCTTCAAAGCTTAGATCCCCCTTGTTTTTATAGAGATAATTGGGAATGGCTTGTGAGGGTATTTTTTGGGATTCTTCCAAAACCCTTTTTGGAGTGGTAAAAGCCAATCCTCTATTTAGGTTGTTAAAAAAGTCACGATTATTGATGTCCCGGCGGGTACCGTTGGTGACAAAAATGTCTTTTTTGGCATCATTGTCCACATCAAGGGCAAGAATGGACCAACTCCAATCCGTTGATGAAATACCGGTCATTTGCGAAATGTCGCTAAAGCGTGGGATACCATCCACTATACCTGAATTCAATTGCATGACATTGTGCATGTATTGATAGTGCAGGCCATTGTCCACTTGTGCCCAAAAAAGAGGTATGTTCATGCTGGCCATATTGGCTTTGGACCTATAATTGTCTTGGGGATTCATGTCCAATTGCAAAAAGTCCATTAAACCATCCCCATCCAAATCAACAATATCTGAACCCATACTGTACATAGCGGTATGGTTGGTTGCTTGGGCAGAAACTTCCCTGAACGTTTTATCCCCATTGTTCAAGTACAAATAATCAGGGGATCCAAAATCATTGCATAGATAGATATCCTGAAAACCATCATTGTTAAAATCGGTTATGCTGGAACTAATGGTTAGCCCAAAGTTTGAGAGTCCGGATTCTTTGGTTTTGTCAATGAATTTGCCATCAATGTTTTCATAAAAATGATCGGAATCAAAATCATTGATGTTATCCATTTTATGTCTGTAATATTCTGGGGGTGACTTAAATTGTGTTGGAGAATAATTGATGACCAAAAGATCTAGGTCACCATCAATATCATAATCAAAAAAAGTGCCTTGGTAACTATAACTACCATCTGCAATACCATAGTCTTCCGCAGCTTCTGTAAAGGTTAGATCACCATTGTTGATGTACAACTCGTTTTCACGGGGCCCATCAAGACCTGCAACGGAAAGGTAGATGTCCAACCAGCCATCCGAATTGATATCGACCAAGGAAACACCGGTATACCACCTATTATCTCCTGCAACACCAGCTTTTTTGGAGACATCCTCAAAATGAAGCCCTCCTTTATTTAAATAAAGTTTATTGGATACTTGGTTTCCGGTGAAAAAAATATCTTCAAGCCCATCATTGTTGAAGTCACCGATGGCAGTTCCACCGCCCATATATAAATAGGGATAAGTGAAATAATTTAACTCTTCGGTCTCTATTATCTTGTTTTCAAATGCAATTCCGGTGATTTCGGTCGGTTTAAGCCTAAACAACTGGTTATCCTTTTCGGGAGAATGGCAAGCGACGAATAGAATTGATAAAAGAATGAAAACAATGTGTTTCATCTAGGGACCTCGTTTAAATTGTTAAAAAAACCTTCAAGTTATTTTAACAATAACTCGAAGGTTTAAAACTAACTCAACTCAATTATTTAATGAGATTGGGATTTGCCGCAACATCGTTTGATGGAATGGGGCACCATGGAAATGCCTCGGTTATGGCAGGATTGGAGCTGAGGGGAGTCAAATCATTGTCATAGGGATCCCTCATTGCATTGACTTCATCCAATGTCTCTGTTCTAACAATGTCGTACCATCTAGTCCATTCACCTGCTAGCTCCCAAGCTTTTTCCCATACAATGTCCTCCCAAGTGGCGGAGGCAACGGAAGCCAGTCCGGCTCTATTCCTTACCGCGTTTAGGGCATTCAGTGCATTTGGATCGCTGTTGTTACCGGTGGCCCTTATCTGGGCTTCTGCATAGATCAACAATAATTCGGAATAGCGTAGATAATTGATGTCCTTGTTCACATTTCCGAAATCTTGTTCTCCGAACTTTTCTATTGAATAAAGAATTTGTCCCGTATCACTAATATCAAAGGTGAAATCTTTTCTATAGCCATCAGGAAAATTATTGTAGAACGCAATTTCCACCCACTTATCGCCAAATAAAATAGATTCAGCCTGGAAGTTTCCAGCATTCCAACCATCCAATCCAATGTTCGCAGGGAAGGCGATAATGGCTTCCGTATTTCCATTATCACTTAAACTGGTTGCCTGTGTACCCATGATACCACTCAGTTCTTCCTCCAACTCAAATGGACCATTGTCTATCACATTTTTAGCCTCAGCTGCCGCAAGGGCATAGTTTTCCGTTTTTTTCAATGGAAATCCGGCAGTGGTCAAATATACATTGGCCAATAGGGATTGAGCCATCCAACGGGTAGCTCTATAAATGCCATTTACCGGGGCAGGCCCCAAATGGCTCTTGGCAAATTCCAAATCCTCGATTATCAATGCATATATTTCCTCAAAGGTCGCCAAAGGTTCTTGGCCTGTCACATCTCTTTGAGATGTAATAAGTGGCACGGTTCCCCAAGTTCTAACCAATTCAAAATATATTAACCCTCTTAGATAATGCACTTCTCCAAGTGATCTTTCCAATAATTCCACATCGGCACCTTGCACAAAACTGCGCATTTGTTCTTCATTGTCCAGAAAGGTGTTGGCAGCACCTATTATTTCCCATAATTGATTCCAACCGTTGGTTTGCCATGGGTTTGTGGCCAAGGGTTGCATTTGGTCATATTCAAGATAAAATGTTTTATTGGAGCCTGTGGCCGCAGTTCTGTCATCGGCTGCCCAAAAGTGACAATAGTTTTCACTGTTGGCAAACAGCCTATCGGCCATTACGGAATATACACCAAGGGTTCCTGATTCAATATCGGCAACGCTGCTATAGAATTGCTCTGCTGCTAATTCACCTCTCGTATCCACGGGAAGATCACCACTACATGAAATGAAGCCTACCACAAGAAAACACAGTAATAGCGTCTTTTCCACAGAATTAGTTATTTGTCTAGTATTATTCATTTTCTTAAAATTTTAAATTTAAACCTGTCGTAAATGTCATTGAAGTGGGCAAAGCCCCAATATCAACTCCTGATAGTCTATCATTTTCGCCTCCGTTGTTCACCTCAGGATCTAAACCAGAGTAGTCGGTAATGGTAAATACGTTTTGAGCACTTACATATAATCTCAAAGACTCTGCGCCGATGGCTTGCATGGCAGGCCCATCAAGGGTGTAGCCCAATGAAACATTCTTTAGCCTAATAAACGAACCATCTTCCACAAACTCAGAAGATAGACTTTGCGTATTGGTAGCGTTTAATGATGGTAGTGGTGCCGATGTGTTGCTTGGAGTCCAAGTATTTCTTAATTCAGCAGAAGTACCGAATGGAATTCTTCCGTCTCGTCCTATGATAAGTGCCCGTGCACGATTAAATACATCATTGCCGGAAACACCTTGAATAAAGAAATTCAAATCAAAACCTCCAAAAGATAGGTTGTTGTTTATCCCATAGGTGAAATCCGGATTTGGGTCACCAATAATGGCTCTCTCTTCTGCATAAACTGCATTACCATCCGCTGAGTTTACGCCTTCATAAACGTAGCCATAGAAGGATCCAATTGGCTCTCCAACACGAACAATGGCAGGTGCTGGAATGGAACCACCAACCGTCAAAGCAGGGAACACTTCAGTTTCATCACCTATTAAACTCAACACTTTGTTCCTGTTGCTTGATAGGTTTGCACTTACATCCCAAAAGAATTTTTCATTCTGTATAATGTTTGCGGACAAGGTTAGATCAAAACCTTTGTTCTCAACTTCTCCCGCATTAATCACTTGATCCACCCTACCGGTAAACCTTGGCAATTGTCTTGTAAGCAACAGATCTTCTGTCTCTTTAATATAGTATTCTGCCGATAAATTGAATCTATCATTCAAAATACCGATGTCAAAACCTATATTGGTTTGAGTGGTTGTTTCCCACGTTAAGTCGGGATTGGCTAGCCGAGTGCCAGGTAGTATGGCCGTACTCCCTGTAGCTCCACCATTCGGGATCCAAGGGTTGTTCCGCAATAGGTTAAGGGCGTCATTGGTACCTATGAGTTCATTACCCGTTTGTCCCCATCCGCCTCTAAGCCTAAGCGTACTTATGGTTTCTGAATTAAAAAAATCTTCGTTGTTGATGTTCCATCCCAAAGCAAAAGAACTGAACAAACCGCCTTGATCTTTTAGAAAAACGCTTGATTCATCATATCTAATGGAAGCTGTAACCAAATACCTCGAGTCATAGTTATAGGTGGCGCGACCGATAACGGACCTTAAATTCCGTTCAGAATAATTACTGCCAATCGTTTGGGTATCGGCCAAACCTATATTATCGAAAAGTGTACTTGCTGTGAAAAATCCTCTTCCATCTGCATTAAAGCCTTTTGACAAGTTTTTCCTTTCCTCAAATATGGCGGTTGCATCCAAATTGTGTTTTTCATTGAATGTATTGTTGTAATTCAACTTAAGGGCATATTGCGTTTTGGTATTGTTGTTGGTGTTCTGCCCAGCAGTAATATCTGCAGCATCATTGTTGGCAGGCGTAAAATATGCATAGGAATTGTTAGCATAGTCTATACCCCCGCTTATATTGAAGTCCAGATTTTTTAAAAGATTGTAATTCAATGTCATGTTGGCCTGAACCCTGTTGTTGGAATTGACCTGGCTATTTTCCAGGGCAGAAAAAATGGGATTTGTAAGAACAGACTCTTGAACACCTCCAACAACCAAAGTTTGTCTATTATAGTTGCCATTGACATCATAAATAGGTGTGGTTTTGTCAAAACCAACAGCACCCAAAGCCAATCCGGCACCAAATCCTGGGGAATTGTTCAGTCCTTCTTGACGAATAAGGTTAAGCGAGGTACTCATGCTTAATTTGTCCGTTAAATCCACATTTATATTGGATCTTAGGGAATACCTCTTAAAGTCAGAGTTAATGGCTATACCCTCTTGGTCAAAATAATTTCCAGACACATAATAATTTATCTTTTCAGCCCCTCCCCTAAAGGATAGTTGGTAGTTTTGGGCAACGGCCGTTCTGTACACTTCATCTTGATAGTTGACCGAGTTTGCAATAAAGGCATCTATTTTTTGCTGTGTATCGAAAACGGGAATGGGATTTCCGGTTGCACCAATATTTTTGGTGTTTGCATAATCAATAAATTCGCCCACACCCAAAAGGTCAATGGTGTTAGAGGGCTTGGAAAAACTCAAAAAGCTACCAAATTCAATGGTTGTTTTCCCTGGAACACCTGTTTTGGTGGTAATAATAATAACACCATTGGCCGCCCTGTTACCGTAAATTGCCGAGGCACTGGCATCTTTCAGCACACTGATGGATTGTATGTCAGCAGGGTTTACTGAATTGATATCAACATCAATAAGCCCATCCACAACAACAAGTGGTGAGTTACTACCAGTAATGGAATTGCTACCCCTTACCCTAATCTTTAAGCCAGCACCAGGAGCACCGGAATTTTGAGTAAGTTGAACACCTGAGGCTCGACCCTGTAAGGCCTGGTCAACATTTATCAAGGGGCTTTTTTCAAGGTCCCGAACACCGACCACTGAGACCGCTCCTGTAAGGTCCTCCTTTTTGACCGATCTACCATAGCCCACAATCACAACTTCATCCAGTCCGGCTGCACTTTCCAGTAAGGTTACATTGATGGAACTTTGACCGTTTACTGCAATCTCTTTGGTGGCAAAACCGATGTAGGATATGACCAAGGTCGCATTATCGTTGGCCACTGTCAGTGAGAAATTACCATCAAAATCAGCGGTAACCCCATTGGTCGTACCTTTTTCAACAACATTGGCCCCTGGCAAAGGGGTTCCTTGATCATCAACAATGGTACCATTTACCTGGAATTGCAGGTTTTCGACCACCACCGGATCGTTCGGATTTCTTTTCACGATGATCGTTTCTTCCTCCGTAAATTCATAGCTGAAATTGATAGGGGAAAGACTTTTGTCCAATAGTTCGCCAACCTTGATTGTCCCTTCGTTCAGCATAACGTCTGGGGCCATTTTAATCAGGTCATGGCGATAAATAAACTTATAATCCGTCTGCTTATTTATGAGACGGAATACCTGTTTTATGGTTAACGTTTTATCCTTGTCAATAAAAATATCCGCATTTTGAGCTTCTGCTTCCGAAGTTCCTAAGGAGAAGACTACCGTACACCATAAGAAAACTAATGCTTTCATAATGTGTTTCAAAAGAACCCCCCCAAAAAAACGAGGAAGTCCTTGAATAGATTTAATTTCCATAAATTTGTATTGGTTTAGTTAAACATAGGTTTGATTAATCTGCGAGGAAAAAGGCCAGTGCTGTGGAAGGTTATGGTCTTTTCCTTTTTTTATCTAATCGTTATCGTTTTGTCATCTATTAAAAATTTTACTTGACCTTCACTGGTCGCTTCTATTAATTTGAGAATATAATCGATGGATTCTGACCTTTCAATGATACCCGTGAAGAGGAAATTCTTGTGCTCCCCATTTTCAAAAATGATTTCGGCATCATACCAACGTGATAAGGTGGCCATGATTTCGCCCAACGATTTTTCATTGAAAGTGAACAGGCCGTTGATCCAAGAAACCTCTTGATATACATCAACTTCCTCTATTGTTATTGCATCGCTGCCCGCTAGGATTCTTGATTGTTGGTTGGGTTTAAGGATTTTACTTTCCCCACCATTTTGAACATTGACCTTGCCCTCGACCAAGGTGGTCTTAATTTCATCCTCCTCATTATAGGCCTTTACATTGAACTCGGTCCCTAGAACACCTATCTTCTGGGATTTGGTAAGTACTTGAAAATCTGCGCCATTGTGTGCAGTGCTAGGAGAGACTTTAAAATAAGCCTCACCATACAAAAGTTCTATTTGACGTGTTTGGTTTTTTGGAAATTCTACAGGATATTTCAGTTTGGACTCGGAATTCAACCAAACTTCGGTTCCATCGGACAATTGGACAAAAAACTGCCCTCCCCGAGGAATGGTAAGGTAATTATACTGAAGTTCTTTAACCGGCTTTTTACCTTCCGATGATGTGGAATAAATAAGTTCAGATCCGTCGCTCTTCAATTTACTGTCCCCATATTGTTTTCCCTTCTCAAGGGCTACCTGATTTCCATTTTCCAACGTAAGGATGGCTTTATCGGAACCAACCTCAATGGTGGTCATGGGCCTTGGTGCGGACACTGTTTTTACATTTTGATCAATGTAATCCCATTGGAAAAATATGCTGCCAGCAATCAAAACAATGGAAGCTGCAACCGCCAATTTTTTATACATCTGGGCCTTACGCTTCCGTTTGCTGATCCTAAGCCTCTCCTGGATAGCTTTTTTGGCCTTATTGACATCATATTCTGACATACCAAGAATGATTAAATATTCGGTTCTAACAAGTTTCTTGAAAGATGGCAAATTATTTTCATCCCTCAGCCAAATATCGAGTTGGTCCAACTCATCAATATCAGCCTCATTATTCAGGAATTTGATGATTATTCTTTCTATTTCCAAATTGTTAAATATGCCGATTATGTATATAATACGTTCAATAATTGCGAACCCCTCTATTTTTTTTAACTTTTTTTTATATTTGTTCAAATTCTTTGTCTTTTTGAGGTAAACGGTGCAATATGAATTCTTATACTGGTGATGGTTCCTTGCTAGCACAGCAGTTGATATCTGGAAACTCCAAAGCATACGATTTTTTGATGGATTCCTACTATAAAAAACTGTGTGCCTATGCCTATACTTTGACCAAAGATCACGCCGATGCAGAGGATATTGTACAAACGGTGTTTGTGGAAATTTGGATAAACCGTAAAAAAATCGATCCCAATCTCTCAATAAAGAGTTACATGTATAAATCAGTCTATAATGGATTTATTGACCACTATAGAAAGAGGAAGCCTGTTACCTATTTGGAAAAGAAATATTTGGAGGCCATTGATATGGTTGTCGAAGGTGAGAGGGAAGATGAGAGTGAGCTTATAAAAAAAGTCAACCGAGAAATAGAAAGACTCCCTTCTAAATGCAAGAAAATATTTCTACTCAACAAAAAAGAGGGGCTCACCCATGTTGAAATATCCGAACATCTGGATATCTCCATCAAAACGGTCGAGGGCCATATGACCCGGGCATTTAAAATATTGAGTGAAAAATTAAGCTTGGGATAAAGGTGAACCCCCCGCTCAATTCTTCACTCTTTGGTTTGGAGCTATGGTTTTATTCTATAAAAAGCCTTGCTTGTGGTTGCAAATAGTTCATTTTTGTCTTTACCTCCCCACGTTATGGATTGTATGCGCTCATCTAAGGTAATTCGTTTAATTTCAGCTCCCTCTTTATTTAAAACAAGTATCTCTCCTTCGACCAAATACAAGTTGCCCTGATCATTGGTTACATTACCATACTCCCCACGCTTTATGAATTCACTCATGTTCGCAAGCTTACCCTTTTCACCCACTTCAAACCGATAGGTGATTTTTGGATCTTCATGGGTAACAAACACGGGGTCCGTTTGATTTGGAGTGACGCTCATGAGCTGCACGGAACGCGCAAGATCGAAAGTGTTGGGCACAATAGTTACTCCGTCAGGCGCCACAAAACTGGTTTCGGCCAGGCTAGTGGCCACTTCCTCAAAATCATCTCTCCACCTATGTGTTGGATGGATTACACGTTCAACTTTCTTTACTGTATTCGTTTTTGACAGTTCCAATACCTTCATGCCATCTACGTTGTTTGGGTCTATGGCATAAGCCATCACGGCCCAACCCCCATTTCCCCAACCACTGTAGTAGGGATTGTTATCCGATAGTGTTTCTATCATTTGGGGTTGTTGGGGATCCTTATAGCCGGGTTGTGGATCATAACGACAGATTACAATCAGATTATCCTGAGTGTCCACGGCCAAGGAAAAAGGCTTGAAAGGATAGTCGGCGTATATGGATATGGTGTTCGTTTCCGCGGACCATTTGTATACACGCTTCTGTTGATTTTCGCAGAAATAGACATTTCCTTTACTGTCCGAAACAGCTCCCGTGGCAAACTCGTAGCCGAACCCCAACTTTTCAATATTATGGGAAGCATCATTCCCATTGGATGCTTCCTTACCTGAGATATTAACTCTGGCAAAATCACCCGGGTATACAACCAGCTTTTTGTCCATGTCAAAGATGGTGCGCTCTGGCAAATGCAAAACCTGTGTCCAGCTGCGCATATTTCGGAAATCGATATTGGAACTGTTTGTTATTTTTATTCCCCAAGGTCTTGGGGTGTTCACACGAATGGTTCGGTACATCCAGAAATTGACGAACATGAGATTATTACAATTGCTCAAATCAAGTGTTTGGGCGTTTTTCCCCTCTGTGCCCTCCTCTTCAAATTGAAATGCATAAAACTTCCAGTTGGCCACATTATCCAAGAGGGCTTCTTGACGAACATGGTGTTCCAATGACATGGCATATATTTTTCCCGGAGTAGAGGTGCCATTGATGTATAACCCTGCACTTGCATACGTACTGGCCGTCCAAATGTCTTTGAGGATTCCTCCACCATTGTTGGTCACCCAAAGACTCCAGTATTGATTATCCCAAGCTAGATCCATTCCTCGTCCATAAACAGGTTCCGATGGGGTACTTATTTTTCTGTCCCAACGTCGTCTATGGGAAGGTTCTCCCGGCCAGGCCATGGTTCCATGTCCTCCAACAAATTTTACGTCATTGATCATGGAATTCTCGTTGGCCATCCACTTGAGACCAACAGCGCGGTTGTTGTAAGCACCGGTGTTAATTCCTATTCCATTGATAATATCATCCCCACCTTCCGATGATTCCAAAACGGGAACGGGGGACCCGAATCCGCTAAAATTCCCTTCACTTTCCTGAAGGACCAATTGCGTGGCAAAAGGGTGTAGACCAATAAGTTTTGACCCTCTTCTCAATTTAATGGTTTCTGTAACGCGGTATCTACCGGATGGGAGATAAACATTCATATTCGAAGCAATGGCTTTTTTGATGGCCTCCGTATCATCCGTAGTACCATCTCCAACAGCTCCAAAGATTTTAACACTTGCCCATTTGTCCATAGCAGGCAAGTTGGGTATTACCTTTTCCAGTTTTTTGGACAACGTTTTTACGGACTCTATTTCAGAAACGGTTTTATAGTCAAAATCAGCCGACATATCATTTGCGGCCAACCCGTGTACAAAGTTCTTGATCAAATACTTGTTGCCTTTCCCTTCAATACTTTTTTTGCTGGGCGTAAAGTATATGGGCACGGTTACATTGTTGCAAGCAATATTGAGTAGATTGATCTGGCTGCTTGCTTCTTTTTCAACACCTACAACCACACCTTTATCTACATTTTCAAAAAGGCAATCTTCCATAAATAATCGGTCCGAAACACCATTTTGAAGCTCAACAGCCACCGGAACATTTTTGGCATGCATGGAAACAATGGCCATGCCTGTGTTCCTGCTAAGAACAGCAGCACTGCGCTGGTTTTCAAAATAAAGGTCGATCATCATCATAGGCCATCCCGGGGATGTGCGGGAAGTGCTGATGCCATACTCGCCACCATAAAATTTCAAATCTTCGATTTCATTGCCCAAGTCATAGATTCCGGCGTACCCATCGCCGATGTTAAAGTTGCAATGGCTCACAAAGCTGTGCTGTGCAAAATGGGTCCTGAGTGCAATGGCCTTGGGGTTGCCCTTTTTTATTGTGAAATCAACATTTGAAATGGCGCTATAAAAGGTGCCGGCACCAGCATCTCTTGGCTCATCCCCATCTTCCACTAGATTACCGGTGAACCAAAACATGTAATTGTCTTCAGTCTGATAGCCCTTGGTGTTTTCGCCCAGTATAAATTCAGGGCGATTTTTTCCGTACCCGATGATACGGATGGCCTTGGGCACATAAATGGTCTTGCTGATGAGATACTTGCCTTCAGGGATGAACAAGACCCCAAAATTCTTTTCGCTTTTGAGTTGGTTGATCGCTTTTTGAATTTCCAGGGAAACATCTTGCTTTCCATCTGCCTTTATGTTGAAGGATTCGGTGGTGAAATAAAGAGCTTCCGGATCATCGGGCCTTTGTTTATAAAAAGATTGTGCTGTTAAGGCTAAAGAGGTGGAGAAAAAAAATGTAAAGAGAAGTATTGGCAGTCTCATTTAGAATTGGTTTTTAAGAGGGATTCCATTTTTTCAATGGAGATTGCTGTATCACAGAACATGAAAACGAAACAGGCATGGGCTATGATAACAGTTTGTGAAATATGCACTGAACGGAACGGTTTCCCTATAAGTTCACATTATGTCAATTACACAATTATTACGTGAAAAAATTATGAAACCCTCTATTTGATGGCCTTAAATTTTGAATTTATTGAAATATTTAATGATGTTTGTCGTAAATAATTCATTGAAGCTTCTAGTTTTGGAGACGGTTGTTGACAGGGTGAGCGGTACATTGGTGCGTTCAAAGAAGGGCTTTTATCGTAGTACATTTTTTGTTCGATTAAATATTGCATAACACATTTTCAATTTAAAAACATGGCAATTCAAAAGAAAAGTTTATCCTTATTACTATGTGTGATATTCACTTACACTGCGCTTTTTGCCCAGGATGTCCCCCAAACAGAAATCTCAAATGGTGAAATCGATGCAACTCTATATCTGCCCGACTCCAACACGGGTTATTATAGAGGGGTGAGGTTTGATTGGTCCGGCGTTATACCCCGTTTAAGATTCAAGGGGCACGATTACTTTGGAAAATGGTTTAAGAACTACGATCCAAAATTACACGACGCCATCATGGGCCCTGTGGAGGCGTTTGATCCTTTGGGCTACGAAAATGCTGAGGTTTTAGGGTCGTTCACCAAAGTGGGAGTCGGAGTACTTGAGAAATATGAAGCTAAGGATTACCACTTTACAAAACCGTATAAGATTAGGGATGGTGGCGAATGGGAAATAACAAAAGATCAAGATAAAGTTTCCTTTACCCACACTTTAAATACAGGGGACTATCCATATATCTATCTTAAAACCATCCGATTGGAAAATAATAAAATGATCATTGAGCATAAACTCACAAATAACGGAGAGAATAATATTGACACAAAAGTGTACGACCACAATTTCTTTGTTATCGATAATAATCCCATTGGCCCAGGATACTCCATTGAGCTTGCTTTTGACATAACTGGAGATACATCGGGTTTACGCCAATTTGCTGAGGTAGACGGCAACAAAATTCAATATGTAAAACCACTGGGTGAAAAGGATTTTCAATATGTGGGAGATATGGTCGGATTTGGTTCAACTTTTGACGATTATCTATTTCGTATAGAAAATCGAAATACAGGTGCTGGGGTCAAGTTCAGCTGTGATCGTCCCATATCAAAATTGGTGTTTTGGTCCATGAACAAGACCCTATGTCCCGAACCTTATATTGACATTAAGGTGGAGCCCGAAAAAAGCTTTTCTTGGACCATAGTGTACGAGTTTTATACCCTCTAAATCCTTTGATTGGATAGGGTATTATTCCGTCCTTAAACTTTTCACTGGGTTGGCCATAACCGCTTTGATGGCTTGAAAACTTACCGTTACCAATGCTATTGCTATGGACAGTATCCCAGCGTAAATGAAAACCCAAACCGAATTGGTTATCGAAAAATCCCTCAACTTTTTCATACATCATTTTAGCGTTATATCCAGCAAAGACAGTCGCTACAACAAGAATATTGGATAACTTTTTTTGTGAAAAACAGGGGCAATTATCGCTACAAATTCAAAAAAAAGGCTAAAAAATAGAGGGGTTCATAATTTTTATGCGTAATAAATATATAATTGACATATTGGATATACAGGAAAACTGCTCCATTTAAAGCAAGGTTCACAGACCGTAATCATGATACACAACTATTTTGAGAGGACGAATTTTTATGTTCTCCAATCCATCCATTTTTATGGAAAAATGGAGCGACCTGACATGTGCATTTTTAAAGTCTAAAAATTAAATAGCAAACTAAGATAATGATTATGAAGAACTCAGAAAACCAAATAAATCGCCGTAGTCTTTTGAAGACATTGGGCCTTGGATCTACTGCCGGAGCCCTTGGGTTGTTGGCCCCAATGGCCCATGGATCGGAAACACCCTTTACCCCTGTCGGAGACGGGACCACCCCAAATTATGCAAAAGGGATGGCACCTGTAAGGATAAAGAGTGTTAAGGCCATAGCCACGCGGCCACGCGGCAGTAATTTGATAGTGGTGAAAGTGGAGACCACCGAGCCAGGCCTATATGGATTGGGCTGCGCGACCTTCACCCAGAGGGCTGCCGCGGTAGTAACGGCGATAGAGAGCTACATGAACGATTTCTGTGTGGGCAAGGATGTTGATAACATAGAAGATATGTGGCAATCCTTTTATGTGAGTTCGTATTGGCGCAACGGCCCTGTTCTGAACAATGCCATAAGCGGCTTAGATCAAGCGCTTTGGGATATCAAGGGCAAACGGGCCAACATGCCGGTGTACCAATTGTTGGGAGGCAAGTCCCGTTTTGCGATTCCCTGTTATGCCCACGCGGGGGGAAGGACCCCCGAAGCCGTGGCCGATGATGTTCAGAAGTTTATTGACCGTGGCTACAAGCACGTTCGAATACAGCAAGGCGGCTATGGAGCTACTGGAGCGGACAAGGATCAGGCCGATTTCAAGGAGGCCGGATATGGTTATGAAAGCGACAACTACATGAACCCCCAGATCTATCTCAGATCCGTTCCCAAGATGTTCGAGATGGTGCGTAAGCAGTGCGGGGAAGACGTCGAGCTATTGCACGACATCCATGAACGGGTGCAACCCACCGAGGCAATCAATATGATCAATAAGTTAGAAGAGTTCCGACCCTTCTTTATAGAAGATCCTTTGTCACCTGAGAACAAGGGATGGTGGAAGGAACTCCGCCAAAGTACCAATGTGCCCATAGCCATGGGAGAGCTTTTCAACAATATCAATGAGTTTTTGGATCCAATGGCCAACCATTACTTTGATTATATCCGTTGCCATGTTTCGCAGATAGGGGGTCTGACTCCTGCAATGAAGGTGGCCAGATTGGGCGAGTGGTTCGGTGTACGCACTGCGTGGCACGGTCCTGGCGATGTATCGCCGATAGGTCATGCGGCACAGGCACATATAGATCTTGCAATCTGGAACTTTGGCATACAAGAAGGACGTGAATTCTCTGAGGAGGAACAGGCCGTTTTCCCAGGATGTCCCACGATGAAGGATGGCTATATGCACGTGAACGAAGGCCCGGGCTATGGAATGGACATCAATGAGAAAGAAGCTGCCAAGTTTCCTATCAACACCCGATCAAATTGGCAGGTAAGGAACGCTGACGGTACCATCATTAGGCCATAAGGTCGATTCTAAGCCTAAAACAATAAGATAGAATTAGTTTTGAGTTAGTTTTTATTCGAAGGAGGTCCTTCTTAATTGCAAGGGCCCTCCTTTTCCAATCTACTTACAATGTACAAAACAATTGGAGGATTGCTGTTGGCTATCATCTCGATCACATCATGCCATAACGGTCCATCAAAAGAGTATAGTGAAAACAATTTTCAGGAAACTGGGGAAAATTGGCCACAATACGGAGGGAATACGGCTGGAAACCGTTATTCTCCCCTCACACAAATAAATAAAGGGAATGTTCAACACTTGCAAGCGGCATGGAGTTATGATGCTCGTGACATCAGGAGTGACGGAAGCAAAAGTCACCAGGCCATACAATGCCAACCTGTTGTAGTGGGCGGTGTGCTATATGGTACAACACCCGAGCTACGCCTATTTGCATTGGACGCCACATCGGGCACAGAAATCTGGAAATTTGACCCACAGAATGACAATCTCAATGTAAGTAGGGGAATCACCTATTGGGAGAAAGGTGATGATAAACGAATATTATATACAGTAGGCGACCGGCTATATGCCGTAAACGCCATCACTGGATTGGCCATAACCTCTTTTGGAGTGAATGGTAGTGTAGATCTTCATGAAGGCCTTTCAACACCTAATGCAGGGTCCGTTGGTGAACTTTCGGTCAAGGCAACCAGTCCGGGTGTCCTCTTTGAGGATTTTTTCATTATTGGGTCAAGCGTTTCAGAATCCGGAACAGCTGCACCTGGACACATCAGAGCATTCAATGTGGTTACGGGAAAATTGGAATGGGTTTTCCATACAATTCCCCAACCTGGAGAATTAGGCCATGAAACTTGGCCCAAGGATGCTTATAAAAAAATAGGTGGCGCCAACAATTGGGCGGGCATGGTAGTGGATAGTGAAGAAGGAGTGGTGTTTTTCGGAACGGGTTCCCCAGCATCTGATTTTTATGGAGGTGAAAGACCGGGTAAAAATCTCTTTGGCAACTGTATTGTGGCCCTTCATGCCAAAACGGGAAAATTAAAGTGGTACTATCAGACGATTTACCATGATTTGTGGGACAGGGATTTGCCCATCCCACCAAATTTAGCGTATGTGACACAAAATGGACAAAAGCTAAAAGTGGTGGTCCAGGCCACTAAAGAAGGATATGTTTATGTATTGAATGCAGAAACAGGGGAATCAATGTTTCCCGTGGAAGAGCGTTCGGTCCCAATGGAGGGGCTTCCTGGGGAACAACTATGGCCAGTGCAGCGTTATCCCTTGAAACCAGCCCCTTTTTCAAGACAGGTGTTCACGGAAGAAGATATAAGTGATATTTCTCCAACGGCATATGAATATACCAAGGAAACGTATGAAAAATATAAAGCGGACCATAGATTTACCCCACCCTCGGAAGAAGGAACACTCATGTTTGGTTATAGCGGAGGAGCTGAATGGGGAGGTAATGCGGTAGATCAAGATGGTATCCTATACCAAAATTCCAATGATAACCCATGGGTTTTACGAATGATTGACCAAGAAGCCCGTAACAGGGAGTTGTCCTCACTGTCTAGGGGAAACGCACTCTATGCCAAACAATGTGCGGCATGTCATGGAACTGATAGAGCTGGAAACGGCTCTGATTTCCCAGATCTTAGAGGTATTGGACAACAAATGTCCTCAGAACAGTTAAGGGAAATTTTGAGAACCGGAAGTGGACGGATGCCCTCTTTTGGCCATTTGACCGGAGAAGAGAGAGAAGCCATAGCCAGTTTTCTTTTTAATCCAAGGTCTGGAGGCAGGAATAAGGCCGCCAACAAAAATGAGGAGGATAACCCTACGTTTGGGTACGAACCCGCATATGCAATTAGGGAATGGCGAAAACTTACGGACCCCGATGGTTATCCCGGGGTGAAACCACCATGGGGAACCCTTAATGCCATAGACTTAAACACAGGTGAATACGTATGGCGAAAAACTTTGGGTGAATTCCCCGAACTAACTAAAAAAGGAATCCCAGTAACAGGTACGGAAAGTTATGGCGGTCCCATTGTTACAGCAGGAGGTTTGGTTTTTATTGCAGGGACAAGAGATGAAAAGATAAGGGCCTTTGACAAGGATACCGGTGAAGTACTTTGGGAATACCAATTGCCTGCAGGAGGGTTTGCAACGCCAATCACTTATGAAGTTGAGGGTCGACAATATATTGCAATAGCTGCAGGAGGAGGCAGAGGACTTAAAGCGGGAGGCAATTACATTGCGTTCAGTCTAAAAGATGATACTGCCAAATGATGTGTCATCATTAAAGAAAAAATAACAAGCCAATAAATCAAAATAAGTCGATTTTGAAAAGAATTAATAGTTATACCATAGCCTTAATGGCTTCCGTAGTAATCTTCTTTGGTATCTTTTTGATGATAGCACTGGGTAACCTTAAAGATGCGGGTCTTTTGATTGTCTCGTTCTTTGTGCTCTTGGGAGTAGGGTTTAGTGGATTTAAAGCAGTAAAGGGATATGTCTTTGCCACATTGATTTTTGCCGGGGTGACACTCTCGTTATACTGGCCCCAATATTTTGTCCAAATAGGGAACTTCAAGCTAACTGGCCTTATTATTCCTCTCATCCAAATTATCATGTTTGGGATGGGGACCTCAATGAGCATAAAGGATTTTGCTGGTGTCATCAAATCCCCGAAAGGTGTCCTTGTGGGTGTGTCGGCTCAATTGGCAATCATGCCTATTGTGGGCTATGCGCTGGCCAGTGTGAGTGGGTTTCCACCGGAGATAGCCGCGGGTATTGTCCTTATTGGTTGCTCTCCAAGTGGGGTCGCCTCCAATGTAATGGCGTATTTGGCCAAGGCGAACCTTGCCCTTTCGATTACTATAACCTCCATAGCCACGCTGTTGGCCCCATTTGTAACACCTGTTTTGATGAAGCTCCTTGCAGGCCAATTCGTGGAGATAAACGTGCTGACCATGATGTGGAGCATCACCAAGATGATCATACTTCCCATTGGGGCGGGATTACTTTTCAACCACCTACTGCACGGGCGTACAAAATGGTTGGACAAAGCCATGCCATTGGTATCAATGTTAGCGATAGGATTGATTATTATAGTGATCACGGCTGCGGGCAGGGATAGCCTTTTGGAGATAGGAGCCCTTTTAATGCTTTTGGTATTGGTGCATAACCTTTTCGGTTACTTTCTAGGATATTGGTTCGCCCGTTTGGTGGGAATGGACGAGAGGGATGCCCGTACAATTTCTATTGAGGTTGGGATGCAGAACGGGGGGCTAGCCTCTGGAATCGCCAACACACTCGGAAAGATAGCGACCATGGGACTGGCCCCAGCTGTCTTTGGTCCGTTGATGAACATCACAGGCTCCATATTGGCGTCTTATTGGCATAAAAAAGTTCCAACAGATATTGAATTATCTGATTAAAGAAATTGAAAATAGTTGTTTGAGTTAGTTTTTAGTTATCCAGTGAAGAACGTACTGCATTTTTAGGTGCGTTCTTCTTTTTTGCTGCCGTTTTTTATTTTGACAACCTTACATTTTCCATTTCTGCAAAAATGGTGTCCATTTTCTTTTGAATATAATCTAGTTGATAAGGCGTGGCAAATTCTGGGATTCCATTTCTCCAATAAAAACTCACATCTTGATTTTTCTTGTGGACCAGTACTTCTATCGGCACCCCTCTTTGCATATCCACAAACGAAAAATCTTCTGAATCTTCTAAAATCAAAGAGTCATTCACAAAGTATTCATACTTGATTTCCTTCATGAAAGGACTATCCAAAATCGATTTTGTCTGCCTTGCAGAAATGATGATTCCTTGAGTCTTGTAGAATTCACTTTCATCATATTCTTCAAATGATTTTTCACGACATGAAAACACCAATATCAAGAAACATAAATACTGGGGGTTGAAGTGGTGACCGTGGAAGGATTCGAACCTTCGACCGTCTGCTTAAAAAGATTATTTATGAATACCATTCTTGTTTAAATACTATATCGTTCGAAATAACCTAAAAACCTCATTCTTATGTGCTTTACTTACAGGGAGTTTTTTTGATCCAATAAAAAGCATGTTCCCTTCGAATCCATTAACCAATTCAATATTGACCACATATCTTCTATGTATGCGTAAAAAACGATTCATTGGAAGCTGTGACTCTATTTTCTTAAGTACTGTAGAATAAACAAATTGTTTGGATTTGGTGTATACGGTGCTGTAGTTGCTGTCCGCTTCCAAAAATAAAATCTCTTTTAGAGGTACCCGCTCAAAATGATGGTCTTTCTTTAAAAATAAACTATCCTTAATTTGCAAGACTTGATTATCTGCATGGCTGAATTTTTGTGGAGCAAGTAAATCCTTTGCAGGGGTTTTATTAGAAATATTTACAAGGGCAAATTCTATTGCTATACTTACTTGTCGAGCGTTAAAGGGCTTTAAAATATACCCATAGGGCCTTACATCCTTTGCGCGCTCGACTAGATGGCTGTCAGCATGGGAAGTTAAGAAAACAAAAGGGATTTGGTGTTTTTCGTTGATGAAACGAGCAAGTTCAATTCCATCAAGGCCTCCCTTTAAAACAATATCTATCAAGATGATGTCAACACTTGGGTTTTCTAATAGTAATTGCTGGGCTCTATATGCTGTGGGCGCAATACCTACAATTTGGTAACCAGATTCCGAAAGACCAATAGAGATGTCCATGGCCGTAATGGCAACGTCCTCGACTATAAGTACTTTTACCTTTAACGTGTTGTCTTCCATAATGGTAAAACTGAATTATTTTATTTTTAAATTCATATTCCAGTGAGTGCCATTTTTTCCTAGTTTTTGTATTGTTCCTTCTAATTGTTGAACCAGGGAATGTACCAGTTTAAGACCATAGGAACTACCTTTTCCCGTCGCTGTAGGCATGAAACCTATACCATTATCAATAACCTGTATTCTCAGTCTATTGGGATGCTCTTTTTTGATGGTTATTTTAAAAACCGGTGAAGCGGTTTCAACATAGGCATACTTAAGTGCATTAACGGTCACCTCATTCACAATTAGTGCGATGGGGACTGCCGTATCAACATGAATACTGATATCATCAATCTTTATTTCTGGGGTAAATGAGGCATCATATCCGTGAAAAAGCCCCAATACCAACTCTTCTATATATTCCTTTATCATTACACAGGTGTCTAATCCTTCCTGATAAAGTTTTCTATGCACAAGAGATAGCGCTTCGACCCTTTGTTTTCCGGAAACTACGGATTCTTGTGCTGGATACCCTTTGAGTTCATGACTTTGAAGACTCAATAGACTACTTATCATTTGCAGATTGTTTTTTACCCGATGGTTAAGTTCTTTTAGCAAGAGCTCCTTTTCTTGCTCACGTTTTGAAATCAGAGTTTTTTGAGCCAATAATTCAATGTTTGCGGTTTTTATCTTTTTGTTACCAACATTTAATAAATAGATAAAAAGTAAGCTAATTAAAACACCTCCAGTTAGTGCCCACAAAAAGTATTTTTGACCTTGGTTTATTTCGCTTAACAAACCGATTTCGGATTCACGTTTATCAATTTCATAACCTGCTTTAAGCTGTTCTATTTTTTGAATATTGGCTTTATTAACCATACTGTCTTGATATACTTGGAACAACTTTTGATATTGCAGCGCTTTGTCAAATTCATGTCTTTGTTCGTATAAATTGACGAGGTTAAGACTAAAATCACGGACTTGCTCCTTGAGACCGGCAGCACGAGCCATATCCACTGCCTCCATAAACTTGTGTTCAGCTTTGATAAGGCTATCCTCTTTTTTATATACTTTCCCCAACTCGGCTAAATAAACAGAACTGGAATATACATCTTGTAACCCCAGTAGAATATTGATTCCTGCCAATAAATGTTCTTTGGATTTTTCTAAATTATCTAGATCGTTGTAAACCATACCTAAGTTCCCTAGGGAATATCCCTGAGCAACTTTGTCATTTAAAATTTTGTTCATCTTGAGAACATACTTGAAACAGGTTTCCGCACTATCAAGATGGCCTTTCAGGCGATACATTTCACCTAAATTAAGTACGGTATAGTTTAACCTTTGGGATTGGTTCAATGTTTCATATATGCCTCTTGCTTTTTTTAGATAGAAAATGGATTCTTGATAGTTTTGGTCGCTCATATAATTACTAGCCAGCTGTGTATATGATGCCGCCTGCCTTTCTGTAAGGCCCATTGCCTCATATATCTGAAGTGCTTGAAAGGAGGCTTGAAATGATTTAACATTGTTGCCCAGCTTACGTTCTTTATGACTTATAATTTCAAGTGCTTCAGCCTCAAGGACAGGCTCCCCAAGTTCAATAGCCTTTTTTATTGACTTATTAGCAAAAAAAACAGCTGAATCCAAACTAGGGTGATAGTGAGCAATATCTGCCAATAAGACAACTTCCTTTTTCCCTGAATAATTCTTGGATTTCAGTATTTGCAACAAACTGTCAACTATTTTCGCATTCTGGGAATGGATATGGTTTGACAAGAATAGCGCTAGCAAAAAAAGAAAAAGTCTTACACCTTTTAAGAATAAGATATTTTTAGGCATCACTATTAACGGTTTGAACTAATCTCCACAACAGGATCCAAAATAAAATAATACGTGCGAAGGTCTCGTTTACCATAGTTAACCGTTAAACTGAATAGCATACTATAGGCCAAATATGAATCGCCAACCTTTTTACAGGTCGTTATCTGACATTTTCCAGTATGGTCGGGAGCAATATATAAAGCTCCATCTGGAACGGATGTAATGAGTTTGTTTTCGGAATCAAAATCGAAAATTTCTTGCCAATGACCTTCCAAGATACTTCCTGGAGCATCATTATGTGATTTCCCAACATTTTTAACCTTACAACAAATTAATTGTAATCCTTCCTGCTCTTTCCCTTTGTCCTTTTTTCCAGGTTCAAGTGATATTGATATTTTGGTATCACCACCTATGGTTGGAAATTCATAATCACCCAAGAAGACGAAATTATCTATATAGATGGGTTCATAAGAAGTGCCAAGGCCTAGATATCCAGCCTTGACGGCTTTAACGAGTGCTTTTCCTTGGATTTTGAATTTTACTGGCTTGAGTTGTTTGCCTTCTTTTTGTAATGCTATTTTGATTTTCATTCCAGTTGGTTTTTAAACGAGATTTAATACAAAAAGTCAGGGAAAGAAGAAGGGATTCAGAATTTACTCAAAAATTTTAATAAGGCCTATATAATGTGAAAGATTTTTCCTTTATAACATTAAGTCGATTCGGCTAATTGAGAATTTATTTCAATTAGATTTGATTTCGTTCTCGGCATTCTGAAGAATGAAGAGTTTTCAATGCAGTAGGAAATTCTGCTTACCCTGTTTTTGCGTCCATTGACTAAAATATCCTATTCATCCACTCATTTTTATTGTATTTCGAAGGCGACCTACCTAATCTTATAGTGCAATAGAAAAATTTTCGATTTAATAGCTACTATGATTTTTTTATTGCTTGGCGAAATCCGAAAAGCCGTTATTAAATAGAGTAGGAAATCTAATTTTTTAATCATGAGTATATCAAAAGCAAAATCTAGAGCAGAGTATATTGAAAATTTGCAACTGGCGATTCCTGAGGCAAGTTTGAACTCTTTACCACCTGCAGAACTAACACTAGTTGAAAACAAAGATTCCGCCAAAGTTGTAGGGGGAAGTACCATTTCATTTATTTCTGGTGTGCCAAAAATTAAGCAGGCGGATGTTCTCAATTCAACACTATTGGCACAATTAGGAGCAAATTATGCTTTCGATAGAGTGACCCAAACCGAGCAGTGGTATAACAAGTATGTTGAAGTGTTGGAAAACATAGGCTGGGTCATTTCGAGTTTTAAGTTTGCCCATCAAGCATTGAGCGGAGTTACAGTAGAGATGGACAAAGCGGCCTTGGATATTTTGGCCGCGGCAATTTCTGGTGATGAACTTGCTGTTTTAACTGCAACTCTTAAGGCATTAAAAGATGCCAACCCAGGAAGCAAATCAATTACCTTGTTCGACACGAATGGATCTAGTCAGGATGGGGGTAATTTTCAGTTGGGTACCGCTTCTGAAGACCCAACAGGCAATGTACAAATGTCTATGGGTGCTTTCTACTTCCAAGCATCAGAGCGACACACCAGATTTTTGTTCTGGTCGTGGAGTACCAAGAGCATAAATATGTTTGCAGGTTCAGAGTCCATTCTTTTGAATGAAGACATCTATTCGACGGTCCGTCAACAAATCATCAATAAATTAGGACCTCGAGCAGTTACTTATGTAGCCGATCTTCCAATTTAAAGGTAACGCCGAATCTGATTTGAATATTTGAAATCAGATAATACTTCTAATGTCGGTGTTATCTGATTTCATGCTTCATACTTAAAAAATAAAAAGCAAAGTTCATAGCTTCAAAACTCAATCATTGAATGTAGGAAAAACACAAGTAAACTAAAACAAAATAGATATGAAAATCGTAAATTGGAATATGCAGGGCGCAAGTCACAGCATAGAAAATAAATGGAATACTGGAGTACAAAACTTGTTGGCCGGACAAGCTGATGTCTGTTGCCTTCAGGAATGTGGAGCCATTCCGCCCTCTGCACAGTTGGTATATGGGAATGTAAATGGCTTTGCAGGGCTTAATCTGTACACTTGGGGAACTACTAGGAAACATAAGTATATTCTTTTCTACCAATCAGACCCCAATGGTAATCGATGCAACCTAGCCATCGTTTCCAATATCCCGATTATAAACCCAAAGATCTGCGGAACATTATTATATCCTGCAGCTCCTCCTGTAAGGAGACCAGTAATTGGTTTGTTTGTAAATGGTCTTGCTGTCTTTTCCATCCATGCCATTAGTCCTGGAGGACCTGATGCGCCCGGCCTCCTTAACAGTGTTGCCAATAACATGGGGGCTAACCCTTGGAGTGTTTCAGGAGATTATAATAGAGACCCAGCTTCTATGGCAGGTGCTGGTATAGTGTGCCCGCCAAATGCCCCGACCTATTCGTCTACTAATCCGCATAAGAAAATTGATTATTTAACAAAGCAAGATGGTCCAATAGTAGAGGGTCAGGTATTGAACCTTTTATTGTCTGATCATCTTCCCGTAGTCTTTATGATTTAGTTCCTACATAAAAGGTCGTTAAAATGAAAAAAACATAAATGCTGGAGAGTTTGAAGTGATAATCATGAAAGGATCGTATATTCAAAACAGTCCAAAACAAAAAAGCAAGCACTAAGTTGTACTTGCTTTTGATTTATTCGTGACCTTGGAAGCATTCGAACCTTCGACCGTCTGCTTAGAAGGCAGATGCTTTATTATTATAATACATTGATTTACATTTTATTACAAACTTTATAACTACTTCGGGTCGGAAATAAGTCGGGAATTTTTATTTACTATCCATGGAAGACTTGTATTTTTTAAAATCAAAAAGCCATATTAAAACCCAAGGTTGGATCGTTTATTTGAACTTTATCTAGATGTTTCAAGAACAAAAGTATCAGGAGTTCATTTCCCTGACCAGATAATACGTGAATCCAGATAGGAACATTATTCCCACGAAAAATATATCAATGATTATGGATTTTTTGCCAATATCCATTTTTTCCGTGCTCATAATTTCTGAACCATTTCCTTTAACCACAAAATAATAATAATTGAGTCCAAATAGACCAATAACCAAAAAAGTTCCTACATAATGAATCTTATAGAGCAATTTAAATCTCAAAAGAAGCAGAACAGAATTAAATCCAGTTATAAGGAGTGACGTTATTAAGAATGCCATATACGATAAAACTGGAATTTCAGGAGAAGCATTTCGTTTTAGACTAACTCTAAAAAGGTTATAGTAAATCAGGTGGTAAATCCTCATCCTTTATTTGAACTTCATTCAATCTTTGGTGATTATTTCAATGGCCTTTTCCAACAATTCGTCTTTTCCTTCTCTTATTCCTTCAACTGTTGGGTGCACCTCGATATCCGGAACAATACCAATTCTTTGCGTTTCTTCGCCATCTGGGTAATATACTCCAATTCCCGATATATTGGTCCTCATGCCTCCTGGCAAATAAATGGTTGATACGTTGCCATCCGCACCGGCTGTGGTGCTGCCAATAATTGTGGTATTGTCTCCTGCTCTAAATGCCATTGAAGTATATTCTGCCATACTTTGTGTAAGTTCATTGACCAGTACCACTAATTTACCTTTGTAGACATCCCCACTGCTGGGTATTTCCAGATTTTCGGTGAACACAAATTCTCCTGGATTATCCACACTTCCAACGGTGAACTTTACAAATGGGGTTGTGTTGGAAACAAAATAGGAGCCCAATGAGAATGGAACAAAGGTTGAAGGGTAATTGCGAATATCTATTATTATACCTTTGGTATTTTTGAATTGCTCCTTAATCTTTGGGATGTCCTCCTCTTTGATGGTTTGCAATGTGACATAACCGATGTTGCTGTCAATCATTTTATATGACTCTCGATCATCCCTTTTGTGCCAAAGGTATAAATCAAGACTGTCTTTGGGATAAAGTTTGAGCTTCTGAAGCTTATCTGAGGTGTTATCTGATTCAATATTGATTTCAATTTCATCATCATTTGAACGCAGAAGGTCTGTTCCAATATTCCTCAACATTGTTGGATGGTTTGAAGCCGGATAATATTTAGCCCTTTCTTTTACCAATGTGCTTACGGGCACTTCATTTATCTTGGAGATCACATCACCAATTTGCAACCCCGTGCTTTCTCTGTATTCCTCATTATAAAAATCGGTGACCACCAATTGACCTTCAACAAAGCGAACATGAACAGGGGGATAGTTTACACCTCTCCTTTTATCGACTTTAGCTGCGCCCACCCAGATATTGGCATGGGTATCCTGGATATCCCCTATCAACTTAATGGAAGTCAATTCATACTCGAGTTCATCTTTTGCATTCAGAAAGAGTGGGATATACTCAGCCAATATGGTATTCCAGTCCTTGTCCATTAAATGTTTGTATGGAAAAAAATAATGAATCATGTTCCAATACCGATACAGGGCTAAAAGCCTAACCCCGTCATCAGGAAATGGCATGAGATAATATGCGTCCTCATTTTTAAATACTGGATTGCCAACAGAAGGTGCCATGTCTATGTAATACTGACTTCCCTGTGAACGACTGTTGTATACTTCAAGTAACTTATTTTTTAATGGATCATCCAAACCTTTAATCCATTCCAAATCCGGTTTGATCACCGCTGATTCACTGATAGACTTACAATCGGAGCATTCTTCCAATGTGCCCAATGAAGAAACCCAATTGATGAGATGTTCGTCCCTTTCCCCATTAGTTTTGGACTTAATGAATTTTGGTAAAAACCTAAATAGTTCATAATCCCAATTATAATTCCCTTTGGCTATTTCAGGATGATGGTATTTGAGAAAGCCCCAGATTCTTCCCAACAACTCCAAATTTTCTATATCCCTGTATGTCACGTTGGACAATTCAATCATGGACCCCGAGTCGAATTCCTTGTCCAATTCCGCTTTTGTCGGTTGCTTCTCAATTTCTTTGAGGTTTTGCACGTTTTCACCATCAATGGTCAAGGTGAAATCATCAAACCATACTTCCCCCTTTCCTACCAGTATACCCGCCACATATATGTATTGGGCTTCATCTGGGTAGTTGAAGGTTATGGTATATTTTTTCCAATCATGGGTTCCTGTAATATTTTGACTTTGCATATTGTCAAAAGCCAAGGTGGAGCCGTTCCCGTCAATTCGCATTAATAAACCTGCAAAGCCATTTTGAACCTCCTTGATTTTCATATAGCCCTCAAGTGTTATGCTCTTGCCTTCATATTTGGCCGGTATTTTGTATGCTATGCTTCCGAAATTCCCATTTTCATCAGAGGTGATCTTACCGGCTTTCGTCCCCGTACGGGCCAAAGAATCAACAGACAACATATAGTCCCCCCATTGAAACCAGCCCTTTGGAAGGTTGTCATCAGCGTTTTGAGTTTCAAAACCCAGATTAAATTTTTCCTTCATTTGACCACAACAACTTACAGTGATCATTAATATCCAAACTGTAAAAAATAGCTTCATTGAAGGTTGATTTTAAAGTTCAATTATTTATCCTAACAAGGGGTTCGGAGGTCTTCCAAAAATACTGGGGGAGATGGCAACATTGTTGTTGCTCATTAAAAGTAAGAAAATTCAAACCGGATAATATTAGGTTTAACTGTAATTTAAGTTCTTACCGTGATAGCGAGAATAGTGAAGTAAGGAATCGTTTATTTGAACTTTATAGATTTTTCAAAAGAACCATTGTTGTGGGCAGTTTATAAAAAATCAAACATTGTAATTAATGAGAAACTCAAAATCAAAATCATACAGCCAGTAATGAAATA
>NZ_JAFLNE010000006.1 GCF_017313225.1 Allomuricauda sp. CAU 1633
TCGTTCTCTTTAAGTGCCCGAATGATCTGGCTCTCGGTAAACTTGCTTTTTTTCATGTGACAGTTAAAATTTAAAGTTAGAAAATTCTAATTTTAAGCTGTCCTATTTTTAGGGAAGGCTACACAATAGATCGTCACCACCTTCACAATTAGTATCAATATATATTTTGGAAGGTTCAAATTCTAATTCATGACTGATGTTGCCATCAGTATCGTAGAATTTCCACAAACCTGTTCGATAGTAGTAGTATTGTGCACAAGCCCCACCAAAACAGCATTGCACATATGAACCTAATTTATAAGTTCCTTCTTTTTCTAAAATCCCATTTTGATAATATTCTTTCCAGTAACCTACACGAAGATTAGTTGATTTGTTTTTTTGAAAGGCTACTTTACCAACTCCGATAACTTTTCCTTGTTCATTTCTCAATTCTATACTTCTTGAATTGTCGGGTAATCCATCGGTAATATCTCCATAAATATTGTCGTCTAAAATATAGATTGATTCTTGACCAACTACGTATGATGAAAAAAGAAGAACTATAACCCAAAATAGAATTGTGCTTTGTATTCTCATCGTTTATTTAAACTAAGTATTGGATTGTAATCCCATAGAACCATTTCCATTCCTGCATACATTTATTGTTAATTACTTATCGAAGTATAAATATTGTATTCCTTTAGTATTTCACCATTAATCCAGTTAATTTCCAATATTTGATATCGCCTACTAACACCTGGTTCCTTTGCAGGAAATTGAATTTTCCAAGACATTGTATTGTTTCCAGAATCGTATATCAAGTCCACATCATAATCATTAGAATCAAGCTTTTTCTTTTCTGCCCATTTCAGCACTCTCTTCTCAATCTCAACACGTGATACAAAATCATTTGGTTTTCCAAACCGCTTTCTTGGCCAATTACAATTAATTATTTGTCCATACTCATCCATATCAATTTTTAATGGATAGTTCACAATTCCAAGTTCAGGTACTTTTAAATTATATACAAATTGATATTTCGTAATAATCCAACCACGATCAAAAGTATTTGGGTTTTCCTTGAAATATCCTGCCAAATCTGAAATATAACCATCACGAAATTGAGCATTTACATACAATTTATCTAGGATTATACTCAAGTAGTTTTCAAGATTGAATTTGATTTTTTCGGGTACTTTTTTTAAATCGCTTATGTAAGTACTATGGTCAATCAAAGAAGAAAGGTTAATAATGTCCTTGTCAACTACTATTTTCTTCTGCGCATGAGACTTGAGGCAAAAGATCATCACTGTTATTGTAAATATTTTTCTCAAGAACATATAACAATTCCGTATTTTTTAAATGTAGGAAAATTCTATTTATCAAGAATTAGGTTTTCGGTGAAATTGAATAGGAAGCAGTCAACTGGTTTTGATTTTCCTTTTGTGCTTTTTGCAATAAGCTTTGTCGAAAGCTTGGTTCTTGTCCCAAAACAAATCTCCGCATTCCATACACTTTCTTCTGCCTTGGTGAGCGAAATATTTATAAAGGGTCTTTTTAGAACCAACATCAATAAGTTTCATGATTTCTTCAATGCTCAGCTTATTGTCCCTGTAGTATCGTTTATTTGAACTATTGGAAGAACTGGATCAGGGCTTTTCATAGGGCACTGTTCATTTATTCTTCAACTTTTCGTTAAAAGAGCTATTTTCTGCCAAGATTTTTTTCTGTGAATAACCTCTAATTAAAAATGAGATTCCAGCTGTTAAGATTATTACACCAAATAAGAGAGATATAAATAATAAAATAAGAATTCCAGATACTGTTAAAAAAACTCCATAATTAATGTTTTTTGCTGGTTTCAACGAACCATTTTGGCTCCTAGAAGGTCCAGCAGCGTTAAGTTTAAGGTTTAATTTTCTTTCAGCTTCTTTTTCGTCTTTGATGAAAAATTCGCACTCATCCTCAAAATCAGGTTTGTGATTTGTTAAACTACAAACAAGTCCAATTTTAAAATCAGTTTTTCGGTTTGTACATATTTTACAAAAATCTAATCTTTCTTCTAATGTCATATTTTCATATCAATTTTCACATGGAGGTTGGTAAAATGTTGCGTAACGTAGGGGTATGATCAATGTTTGTATATGCATTATGCCTTTAAGTTAATAATCGTTTATTTGAACTTTTAATCATTTTTCTTTAGCTCCTTTCAATTTTTTTGAGGGGCCCCTTCTGTAAAAGAGAAATGTTATCTAAAGAAAAATCAATGATTTAATCGAATAAACAAACATAAATATCGAAACCCCCTACATTAAATGTTGAATTTTAAGTTCCTTTTCTATATTTGAAAAATGAAGAAAACTCTCCTCTTACTTTCTGCTTTATCAGTTAGTTATTTCAATTTAGCACAGGAAAAAATACCATTTGTTGACTTTGATTCAATTATTAGTCAGGTTGCCGATGAGCAACAAAAAGGGCAATATGAAAAAGCACTTGAGCTATTAGGTCAAATAAATCCAAATGATTCCTCTTATTTGTCCAGCATTGTAACCAAATCATATTTTAACATTTTGCTTAAAAAGTATGATGAGGTGATTCGGTTGACTGACCTTGGTCTTCAGGAAGATTGCAAAGATTTATGCAGCTCATATATCATCAATAAAGTAGTAGCATTACTTGGCAAAGAGAAATACCAAGAGGCTTTAAACCTATGCGATCAAGGGCTTGAAAAATTTCCAATGAACAAAACCCTTTGGTTCAATAAGGGGTTGAGTTTTGAAAGCTTAGGCCAGATTGAAGATGCTGTCAAAATGTATCAAAAGGTCATCCTACTAGATCCGCTATACAAAAAAGTGTATTTGCAATTGGGAAATATATGTTACAAGCAGGAGTTGATGAGTCAAGCATTAATGTGTTTTGATATTTACCTACTGCTTGAACCAGATGCGTTTGCTACTCTAAAATCCCTTAATAATGTTGTAAGTTCCAAAAATGAGAACTCTAGAAACCCTAATTTGACGGTTTCCATTGACGACAACAGCTTTGAAGAGATTGATCTGATTCTTAACAATAGAGTGGCTATGAATGAGAAATATGAAACTGGTAATGAAATTGATATTGCATTAACCAGGCAGAATCATGCTCTCTTGGAATCTTTAAAGAAATTTTCAGGTAATGGTGGGTTTTGGGATAAAAAGTTTGTTCCATTTTATCAGTGGATTGTGAACAATGGACATTTCGATGTTTTCAGCTATACACTTTCATACTCTATCGAAAATGAATCTTTCAAAAAAATAGTTGAAAAAAAGGCAGATGAGATTTCTGAATTTTACGGCATG
Source organism: Allomuricauda sp. CAU 1633 (assembly GCF_017313225.1). GTDB lineage: Bacteria > Bacteroidota > Bacteroidia > Flavobacteriales > Flavobacteriaceae > Flagellimonas. The sequence continues at coordinate 3,318 of NZ_JAFLNE010000006.1, forward strand.
GCCAAACAAAAATGGGCAGATGTTGTCCAAAAGAACACCGAAGAGTGGTACGGAAAAAAAGAAACCATTACCTATTACTATGAAAATGGAAAATTGGGAGCTATTGGCAAAATGGAAGATGATACCCCCTTTGGGAAATGGAATTTTTATAACGACCAGGGCAGACTAACGGTTAAAGGCAATTTTAATTCATCAGGAAATAGGGAAGGAGATTGGACATGGTACAATTATAAAGGAGAAAAAAGCGAGACAGGAAATTACATTGATGGTAATTCAAATGGATTGAACCACCAATATTATGAAAATGGTAGGAAAAAGCTTGTTGCTTATTATAAAGATGGCAAGCTTGATGGCGAGTATAGATATTTCACAGAAAAGGGTGCCTTACAACAAAAAAAATATTTTAAAAATGGAGTACTGGATGGAACCTACCAATCTTTCTACAACATTGGTGAAGAGCTGTTAGAGTCAAAAGTAGAATATATTGAGGGTAACGCCCAAGGCACTTATTTTGAATATTACCCAACAGGTACTGTTAAGTCTGAAATAAATTTTGTTAATGGTGAGAACAATGGCCCCGAATACAGTTACTACCTAAACGGAAAGCTTTCCATGGATGCAAATAGCGTAGATGGATACTGGAACGGACCTTATAAAACTTATCATCCTAATGGTAATCCCAAAGAAGTAGGACAAACCAATACCGGTTATTATGTTGGTCACTGGCAAACCTTTTACAGTAATGGAACACTTGAAAGTGATTTCTATTATGATGATGAAGGAGAAATAACCGGGGAATACAAGTATTATGATAAAGACGAAAAAATCCATTACGAATACGAATATCGAAAAGGAGAGGTGATCGCATATAAGTTTTATGACAAAAAAGGTGCAGTCATAGAAGAAAACCGAAAGAAAGGAGGCGAATTCTACTATAAAGGATATTCTCCATATGGAAAAATAACTTCCGAAGGCTTATATGACATCAAAGGGGGTAAAATCGGTATGTGGAAATATTATTCATCTCATGGGGTGATTACTGGTGAAGGAAATTATAAAGACAATAAACTGAATGGTGAGTATAAAGAGTATTATGGCAATGGTAAACTTCATTCTGTTTCTCCCTATAAGAATGATACGCTAAATGGATACTATACAGATTATCATCTTAATGGCAAGATGAAGACACAAGGGTGGTATAAGAACAATCTACATCATGGTGAGTGGAGAACGTATTCTCCTGATGGCACAGTAACAGCCATCAACTTCTTTCACAAAGGAATGTTACATGGAGAACAACAGTTTTTTTCTGGAGAAGGAATTAAGAAGACTTCTAGCATATATGATTTTGGAGAGAATGTAAAAGATATTGCTTATGATAAACAAGGTAATGTTGTTTATGAAATCAATCATCAAGGACATGATGGAAAATATGAAATGATAGTATACCATTATAACAAAAAACCGAGTGTTAAATATACTTATGTAAATGGTGTAAAGCATGGTCCATGTACTCTCTTTGATTTTTATGGGAGAAAAAAGACGACGGGTGAATATTTAAATGGAAATATGCATGGTAAGTGGATATGGTATCATGATAACGGAAACGTTGAAACAGAAGCAAATTATCTGAATGGTGAATTGGATGGAGATTACATATTTTACTACAAAGATGGAAGTATAGATTTTAAAAATAATTACTTGTTAGGCAAACGGGAAGATGAAGTCAACTCCTATTATGAAAATGGAAATATTTATACAAAGGTTAAGTATTTAAATGATGAATACCATGGAAGAAGAGAAACATATGGCCCAGATGGGAACCTGCAAATCGTTAGGTTTTATGAATATGGCCGCATGATTGGATATAGTTATTTGGATGAAAATTCAAAAGAATTACCAATGATTCCAATTGAAAATGAAACGGCAAAAATTTTCACCTATTATGACAATGGCAAGGTTTCGAGAGAAATGGAATACAAAAATGGTGAACTCATTAATCAGTATAAGGAATATCATTACTCGGGCCAATTATTAGAAGAGGTATTTTACATTGATGGAGAGTTTGATGGGAAGAGATTGGAGTATTTTTCAAATGGAAATGTAAAAGAAGAAGAGGTTTATCAGTTAGGGAAAAGGGATGGAATTGCCAAAGAATATTATTCGAACGGTAATCTAAGAAAAGAAGTGAACTACTTGTATGACATTAAGGAAGGAGTTTCCAAATCATATAATGAAGATGGTAAATTGCAAAAAGAAGAATTATATTTTGATGACAGTATCGTATCATCTAAGACCCTGTAGGGAATTTTTAGTCGCTTTATGCGCTTACTTTTTTGTGTTTAGTTCATACTCTCAAATTACTTCTGAGTATAAAAGATATAAGGAACTATACCCAAATTCGCATTCAATAAGATTGAGCCAGGAATCGACATTGACGATTGGCCTTGATGATGGTAAATTTAAGATAACTCAAGACTTTTCTGAGGAAGACATCTACTTGGACGATGGGGCAAAAAATAATGCCAAACAATCTTTGAGTTTTTCGACCTTTTATGATTTAGAGAGTATAGAAGCATCTTCTTACGCTATCGAAGGAGATCAGTATCAAGAATTCAGTGTTTCTGACTTCAAAGAAAAGGATGATTTGGACAATGCATTCTACGATGACTTAAAATCCATAAATTTTATTTTTCCTCGGTTAGGTACAGGAACCAAAACCAAGTTAAAGTATGAGCAAACCATAAAGAACCCAAGGTTTTTGAATGCCCACTATTTTGGGAGCTTTTACCCTATCAAGAATAATAAGTTTACGATTATTGCGGATAAGGATATAAACCTTCGTTTTAAGGAATTCAACACGGATAGTATTCCCATTAAGTTTTCAAAGAGTCAAACTAGAAAAAGTAATATCTATACTTGGGAGTTGAAGGATATGGATGAATTTAAGTATGAGAGCCGTTCGCCAACTTATAAAAGCATATTGCCACATATCATCCCTATAATTTCTTCCTATAAATACAATGGTGAAACAATTGATGTCGGGAACGATGTTTCTAACCTTTATAGCTGGTATTACTCCTTAACTAAAAATATCAATAAAGAAAAAACTTCAGATGAGTTGGTTCAAATTGTAAATGACTTAACCAAAAACAAAAAGAATGAACTGGAAAAAGTCAAAGCAATCTACTATTGGGTCCAAGAAAACATCAAGTATATAGCTTTTGAATATGCTTTAGGAGGGTTTGTGCCAAGGGAAGCAAATGAAGTTTTCAATAAAAAGTATGGGGATTGCAAAGACAATACAAGCCTACTATTTAAAATGTTGGAGATTGCGGGTATTAAAGGAAATTTAGCTTGGATAGGCACGAGGAGTATTCCTTATAGTTATTCGGATGTTCCTACTCCATCCGTTGACAATCACATGATTTTGTACTACGAAAACCAAGGCAAATCATACTATTTAGATGCAACAGGGAGATATAACCCTTTAGAGGTTCCTACTTCATTTATTCAGGGGAAAGAAGCCCTTGTTTCTATTGGAAGGGATTCATTTATGCTTAAAAAAGTGCCTGTTATTAAATCGCAAAAAAGTGTATATAAAGATTTTGCCACTATAAAATTGAATGGAAATGATTTAACGGGAACATCCAAGGCAGAAATGACAGGCTATACCAAAATAAACTTTTTCTATGATCTCGAAAAACAAGATTCAAAGGATAAAATAAGGGACTACTACAAGTGGTTTTTTGAAAAAGGGAACAATAGTTTTTTGATAACTGAATTCGCAGAAACAAATAGGTTTGACTATGACAAAGATTTTATCGTTGATTATGGTTTCAACGTGTCCAACTATGCCAAGAAAATAGGTGATGAAATCTATATAAATCTAAACCTTAACAAAGGCATGGCATTATTGAAAACAGACGATGATAGAGAAATGCCCTTGGAACATAAATACTTGGATTCATTCGATTTCCAAAACACTTTTATTATTCCTGAAGGATACAAAGTAGACTATCTACCTGAGAATATCGATATTTCAAACGAATACATAAGCAGCAGCATTAGATATGAATTGTTAGACAGCCAAATAATTTATAAACACCATATAGATCATAATAGCTTAATACTTGATATCAATACTCAAAAGAAGGTCAACGACCTTATAAAGAAGATTGAGCAGGGGTATAAAGAAGTTGTTGTATTAAAGAAAATATAATTGACAATGAGCATTTTAAATAAAAGACTACCCATATTAATCATTCTCCTCTTACCTGCTTTGGTAACTTATTCTCAGAACACTCTTTATGTGTCCAATTATGATTGGGATAGCAATCCGAGTTATTCTATAGATACTTCGAATGAGAAGCCAATGATGGCATTAAAAGAAAAATATGTTGTTGAGTTTGCCTATTCTGAAGATGGTGCCCTTGAGGAGTATTATTTAGAACATAAAGCTTTATGGCTAAATAGCAACGAACGAATAGATGCATATAACAAGATATATCTGCCATATTCCAATACATCCGAATTGCTTAAAAGCAAGGCCCGAGTAATTACAAAAGGAGGAAAGATAATTGAGCTTGATGATTCAAAAATATTGAGCGCTCAAGATGAAGAGACAGGTAAATATTATAAGTATTTTGCCTTTGAAGGCGTTGAAAAAGGGAGTATTATAGAATATTTTTATGTTGAAAAAAAGCAGCCAAGTTATAGAGGGACAGCTTTTCGATTGCAGACTGAATATGACAAAAGAGATATAGGTTTTGATTTGTTCTCCCCTTCCAATTTGATATTTGCATTTAAATCCTATAATGGTTTGCCGGAGGTCACTAAGGACACTTTGGTGAAAGATCGATTGCACTGGAAACTGGATATTGAGGCCATAGATGGTCTTGATAACGAAACACAGTCTCCTTACGATGCGTCGAGAGCCTATTTGGTCTATAAATTGGATAGGAACACCGCCAAAAATCTGAGTGATATTTCCTCGTATGGAGATGTGTCACAAAACATATATAATTATTATTACAATGAACCCACAAAGAAGGCAACATCATTAATCGAAAGCTTTATTGCACAGACAATACAAAAAGAAGATGAAGGCGTCGAGGCAAAAATTAGAAGGCTCGATAATACCATAAAAGCTGATTTCTACTTGTCAAAGGGAGGCGACGAAGCGCTAAAGGATTTGGAGGAGATTTTATCTAAAAGAGTAGCCAATTCCAGTGGTATGATGAAGCTATATATTGCACTTCTTACCCATTTGGGGATTGAACATGAAATTGTAATCACGAGCAATAGGGAAAGCTTAAAATTTGATAAGGAATTTGAGGCTCACAATTTTTTAAATGACTACCTTATTTATTTTCCAAGGTTCAAAACATATTTGTCCGCAACGGAAACAAACTCAAGATATGGGTATCCGCCAGCATGGTTAACCGACAATTATGGCCTATTTATAAAGGAGGTTAGTGTTGGAAGTTTTAAGTCAGGAGTTGGCAAAATAAAGTATATAGACCCGTTGAGCGCAGATAAAACCATTGATGAAATGGTTCTTGACGTTCAGTTTGACACTGATGATCTTACTTCTAATTCCATTGCTTTGGATCGTTCTTTTACCGGGTATTATGGCCTTCCAATACATCCGTATATGAATCTGGTCAAAGGGGATGATAGAACCAATATCATTGAAAGTTTAGCCAAATTCATGAATGAGAACGTGACAGTAGAAGAGTCTACCATAGTGAACGAAGACCCTAACCTTTTTGGTGTAGAGCCCATTCATTTTGTAATAGATGCCAAGTCAAACGCATTTGTCGAAAAAGCTGGGAGAAAGTATCTGTTCAAGATTGGCGAGCTGATTGGTCCGCAAATTGAAATGTATCAAGAAAAGGAACGAAAGCTACCGTTGGAAAATGAACATACCAGAAGCTATATCCGTACCATAAAGTTAACTGTTCCTAAGGGATATAAGGTGGCCAATTTGGATGAATTGGTAATGGAAAATGTTTATGAAGAAAATGGCGAAAACCTTTTTTCCTTCGTTTCATCCTACAAAGTTGACGGCAATACCATAACCGTCAAAGCGGATGAGTATTACAAGACCAATATTGTTCCTCCATCCATATTTGAAGAATATAGAAAAGTTATTAACAGCGCAGCAGACTTCAATAAAATTACATTGGTATTAGAGCCAACTAATTAATTTACCGTGAAATCGAAAATCGAAAAGGTGAGATTGGATTGAAATCGTTTATTTGAACTTTGTTTACTTATTATGAAGTAATGTATTTTTAATATTGTTCCTTTCCAAAGAAAATTCATCCCTTTCATCATCAAGGTAATTTATTAGCTGGAGAATGGTTCTCTCTAATCTTTCAACCGAATTGGTTTTATCATTGATGATTTTGCCGTAAAGATGGACATTAAGTTTATCCAGGTCCTTAGTATTTATATTTTTTAGTTTAATAAGCCATTTTGAGAATGGGAGTTCCAACGTTTCTTTAAGTGTAAGATTGCCCTGAGCTATCAATGCTTTTTCCAACTCTTCTTCACTAGGTTCCATATTTCCATTACCCTCAAACAATCTTTGAAGAAAATCAGCAAATGACTCTATAAGTATCCCTAATCCTCTCTCAGTCAATCCCATTCATTAATCGTTTTATTGAACTTTTGTTTCGATTAAATCTCTAATTTGGGTTACAAAACCTTCATGTTCCTTCAACCAAGTTTCAAAATTGTAATCACTAATATTAATGATATATGGAGCTCCTCCACCATGATATTCACTAAAAGGGTAAAACTCTATCCAATTGGCCTCCTCATTTTGAAAAAAGGTCAACCAGTTTTTAGAATCTATTGCCACCATTTCCAATTTTCTTGACTGTATAAAATCATCGGAAAATTCCCAAACACCAAATCCCATATAGTTTCTCATCGTTTTAGTGAACTTTTAAAAGGGATACATTATCATTCTCTTCAATTATTTCCAATACCATTCTTAAGAACTGCGGTTTAAGACTTGCTTCACTTTTGGAAAAATTTTTCCATTTAAGGATGATTTTCTCATTACAATCGAATTGACCAAAACCACCCCTCAAAACATCATTAAAAGCATCTAAATTTCTGCCGATCTTCCAATTCAAGCCATTTGTTAAAACCTTCTCGATTTCATTATAAAAACTCTTTTCACTGGTTATTCGACTCCCATTAATCACAAACTCGGCTATCATCGTTTATTTAAACTTCAATTATAAAGAAGCTGATTAAAAATAACATTTTAATTCAACCGCCTTTTAATCGCTGCCTCAACTTCTTTTAATGATTCTAGGGTAATAGGTCTAAAACTATCCCACTCATCCTCAAATTCATTATAAAATCGGGCAACCATGTTATCGAAAACTTCTTTGGTAATATTGGGATTTTCAAAATTTCTTATGCTGTCAACCTCCTCTTCCATTTTACGTCTATAAGTCTCTAGCAAGTCAAATTTGGCTTGTCCAATTCGTAAATCATCTAAATGAGTTGTATCTGAAACTGTTGATTCTGTGGTTGAGAAAGTAGTGTGAGATCGAAACAATATTGGTCTTTCGACATTGTAACGAACACTTAATCCTACTTTAGTATATATCGTAAATGAGGTTTGGGTAGAATCGTATTTATAATCGGTCCATCGCAGTTTTTTGTTGTCGGACCAAATAATTTTGTCTTCTAATGTCTCCTTTTCCATTTCGTCAAATGGGTTTGATTTTCTTTTGCAATGTATTCCCAACATGCAAATAGAACATCCAATAATAACGATTTTCAAAGTTTTCGCCATGCAAGTTTCAATTGGTATAACGTTGTATAGCTGAATCGTTTATTTGAACTTTAAATACATTTAATTGTAAACAGTATTTGCAAAACTGTTGTCCCTTATTCTGCCCTCTAGTATACGTTTTAATTCGTTAACGGATTTTTGCTTTTCCGAACTATAACCAAAATGAACCATTCCAATTCCAAATGCAATCATTATCAATGGTACAATTGCGAACACGGGATTAGTGTCTTGGGTAATTATCCCATAAACTGTTCCTATCAAGAAAAAACCAATCATGCTTAGCCAAATAGCCATAAATACTATTACGAACCTATGAATTGACAAATCAATCTGTACTTTGGTTCCGTTTAATCCTTCCTGTATTGTTCCTTTTATTTGAGGTAAAAAGGAGTTTTTGCCATTTATTACTCTTTGTATTTGGAAACCGTTTTGGGTCAAAACACCTTCAAAAGCTTTCTGATTTTTAGGTTTGGTCAGTCGTATCTCAATCCCTCTCTTAGGTTGAATATTTTCTTTTAATCTATATTCCACTTCCGCTTTTGTATGCGGGCTTATAATATCAATTTGGTCTGATGGTATTAGCTTCATTTATTTATCTTAATCATCTTCAGCGTAATGAATGAAATCGTTTATTTGAACTTTATGATTCATTAGGGTAATCAAATGAATCTTCTGATTGAACCCATTCTTTGGCTGCTTGAATTGCTCTCTCTAATTCTTCAATTGGAAACCGAATGATATTGTCACTGCCATATATTTCAAATTGAACAGTGCCTCTTTTTTCGGAAACAAATCGACACAAAGGATAAAGACCAACATCAATTTCATCTCCCTTCTCATCTGCGGCCAACAATTCTAATTGTGTTCCAAAATTGACTTCTGATGTGGTTTGATTGATAATTCTCTTAAGTGAGACTATATCGTTGTTGTCCATTTTTTAATTTTTATTCCAATCGTTTATTTGAACTTTGTTTTAAGTGAAAATTAATTTATCGAGGGATAACAATATTACTATTGTTCCAGAAATAGCCCAATCACGAATTTTAATACCGTAAAAATCTCTAATTGGCCTTAGGGTCAAAATGACCACTAAACCAAGTAATAGGAATATAATTATTCCTGTAATTACGTAATCTCCTCGGTCTTCCAACAATTCGATACCTTCACTAAATCTATCCCTCAATATTAGAATTATCGCAATAGGGTACACCAATAAACTTGATACGCTTGTAATCCATCCCAATCGTTTACGCTTAATCAAAAGAATGCCTGACACCAAACCAAGCAATCCTATTAAGAAAACAAAATGGGATTGCTCAATTAGTTTAATAAAGGATACTCTTTCCCTGCTCAATCCAAACTGTTCCAAATTGTTTAGAATCATATACCAACTGAAAATGGATAATATCATAACCGAAATACCGAATAGAATTTCGATTATTCCCAATGATTTATTTATTGCACTCCAGTTTTGATTCACCCTATTTTTGGTTTTTCAATAATCGTTTATTTGAACTTTAATATCTTTTAGGTTTAGAGATTTTGAATTTCATTCCAGTCTAATTTAGTGATTGTATTTCCTTTCAATATTAGGATAGAGACCTCTTTATCTTTTGCTGTTCCATAATAATCCATATTTATTAACGTATAAGGTCCAAAAGTTTTAGTAGTTGGAGTATGTGTATAAAATCCATCATTGAACAGGGGGCTTACAATCTCAATTCTTTGATTTTTTAATTCAACGATGAAGGTCATATCATTGATATGTGCTAAATATAATCTACGGTCATCAACTTCAAAAGTTGAAAAAAGTAATATTTCGAAGCCTTTAAACCTATATTCGAATGCAGAAGAATCGTCATAGTAATTCAAAATTCTTCCTTTTCTCCTTTTATTCAAGAAGCTTTTAGTACACTTTTCCAGTAAACCCAGATTCTTGATTTCCTTTATGCTCGTGGAACCCATCATATGCCCCATATGAGCTACTACTAAGTAGCTAGTTCGATCTTTTATTACAGTATTAGAACAAGTTGACTCGGTGAAGTATATATCTTCTGTTTCCTTATCATAAAAATACACTATGCCTCCCCATTCACCATTGCAATCATTGAATACAATATAATCTTCATCCTCAAACAGTTTTGGTTGGCTCTCCAATGGGAATCTTTCTTTATACCTTATCCATCTTCCATTGCTGTACAGATAGATTGTACTACCTGATAAAGCTCCAAGTTCTCCATTGATTACCCAATGGTATTTAAATTTTTTGGAGTTCAATTTGTTCTCAAAAGTTATATCTCTGCTGAAATCCTTTAGACTATGACATACAAATCTGCCATTACGAAATAAAGAAACAAGGCGGTTGTCATAAATTACAGAATATGAAACAGGGTAATTGATATAATTATCATCATAGTCTTCAAAATCATCAGTAAAGGAAGGATTTATTAAGACTTTGTGGAAGGTGTCGAAGGGAATAGGGTTTTCACTAATTGATAACTTAAACTCATCAGTTTCATAGAGATTTTGTGGACTAACCGAATCATTCACTCGACCTGAAAATGGGTCCCACTTCAATGATTCGGTAAATTTTTCAATAATCTGATTAAACCCAGATGCATTACCTTCTGACTTCTTCTGTGCTAACGTTAATTTTGAATAGAACACTAATATTAAAAGGCAGAAGATTTTCTTCATCGTTTATTTGAACTATAAAAGCCTAGACTTCTATTGTTTTTTATTTGAAATATTTTTAAATAATAAGTTTAATAAATTCAATACAACCAATGTTGGCAAATAAATCATTAAACCGATTACCAAATAGGTATATGTTGTCCCGCCTAACAAACTAGGAATTTCAAACTCTGATAAATTCCATAGCCAAGTCACAAGTATTAAAATTAGCCCAACAATTACTTGTATCAAAAGTGAAATATTCAATGATTTTAAAAGCCGAACAAAACTGAATGAACTCCAAAGACCCTTCTTTTTGGTACTCCACAATATTGGAAGTCCAAATAATAAAATGGTGATAACAGTTACTATTCCAATGTTAGATACAATCATTTTTTATTATCCTGGTCATTTTTGTTTTTATAAGATTGATCTTGACAATCGTTTATTTGAACTTTGATTATTTAATTCGCAAGTCCCCTAATTTAGGAGACAATATTTTTTTCCAACTTTTTGGGTATTCCGTTTTCAAATCATTATCAAAATACTTAATTCGCCTGTTACTCTTGATAATAAAAATCTCAGGAGTCTTACTCGGGTTATCCTTATCTTTTAAAATCAATGTATCTCCAATAACCTTGAATTCCCCAAAAGTCCTTTTCAAATCCCAGGGAAGTTTCTTCTGGTACAATTTCCTTGTTAAATAGGATTCATGGATTTCTACATAAGTACTATCTCTGTTCAATATCAAAACACTTCTTTGAAACATTGCACCAGCAGATCCATAATTCCATCCTTTATTGGAGTATCCGAGACTAAAAGAATCTTGAGAAAAGATTTCAGTTGAAACCAGAATAATAAAAACTGACAAACAGAAATATCTCATTGAGGTATTAATTCTTAAATTATACTTTACTTCTTTTTCCTTTTGAAAATTATGCTGTCTACATAATTTAAAGCATTGCCTATGGCCTTCCATAATTTTCTAAGGACTACTTCCGAAAAGAAATCAATAATTGCCTCAAAAATCATTTAATCGGTTATTTGAAATATGTACTGATTCAGTTTTTATTAGCGCTAGTTTTTCAGTTTATTTAGAATTTCTGTTTCATTTGGTGATAGGAGCTTTATTGGCAAATAAATTCCTTGATCACTTTTCGTTTTCAATGCAAAGTATGTTTTCCTTTTCAGCACTTTTTTTAAATCCGAATAATCCAATTCAGATTTACTTTTACCCGATTGAACGATTATTTTGTCAGGTTCAATTTTATAGTCAAGATCAAAATTTTTATACCACGATTTTTGTGTTAAAATAATGACCAAGGGTTTTAGCAAATAATAAAATCCGAACAAAACCATAAATCCCGCATAACCAATTCCTAGTCTATTATTTTCATTGAAATACAGGTGAAGTCCGTATATTAAGATTAAAGGGCCACCAATCACTCTTGTAACAGAAATATTGGCTCCATGTCCAAAATAATATTCATAAAAAAATATTTTTACCCTGTCTTTTTGAGATATTTTCTGCTTAATCACTTTCAGTTGTATGTTATCGTCTATTTGAACTTTTATCACCAATCCCTAGTGGCTATCAATTCTTCTATATCGGCATCAAAGCCATATGCCATTGATATAAATTCAAAATCCCTCGCCAAACACTCTCTCGCTACTGTTTCAATCTCGCTATTATTTGCGAAAAACTCGTCTTGTAAATCATTTAATTTATTAGTCGAGGAATGCGATAGTTTATATAATTCTTCTATGCTCTTTGGTTTCTCTGTTTCAATGTTGTAGCTCAACTCCAAAAGGATATTCATGCATTTATCTACTAATTTTTCAGGGAAGTATGTGTCATTGTACATGCAATCCAAAAATGGATAGTCTTGAATTTTGGTATTTAACAGCTGACTTTGTTCTATCATCTTGGAGGATGAATTTTGTGATTTACCAATGTTACACGCTGTAAAAAATATAATCAGGATTAAATAGTATATTTTCTTCATCTAGAGTAATCGTTTATTTGAACTTTTATAAATGTAGGAATTTTCTATAAATCCCTGTTCGGTCAAATTCCGAGGAGCTGTAGTTTTAAAGTTTATGAAATTTTAGAGACGATCAGATTCCAAATAACCATAGTGATGGAACGATTTTCAATTAGGCATAGAATTAAGAAAAAGTTGATCAGTCCAAATCCTATAACGAACATTCCCGCCAAATATACAGAAGCCCAGTCCTTCTTTCCTTTGTATTTTCTGTAGTAGTATCTGATTACAAATACCAGGGCTATTTGATACAATATAAATTCAAACATCACCATTGGCTAAGTCATCGTTTATTTGAACTTTAGTTGACTATTAATTCTTGTAATCAGTTATTTTTTTCAATTATTCTTTTCCTGTCCACCCAGCTAAACTTAGAAGTCCAGTTTCCAATTCAAACATTAAAGGAGGATAATTTTGTAATAGCGATTCTCCCGCTCCATATATCTCTACCCATTTTTCTTTATGTGGTGAAAATTCAATTCGTAGGAAACGAATCCCATTTAATTCTACACCATAATAAGTCCTGTTATATTCGTCGAATTCTCTTTTAAGTTTTCTTTCCGCTTTTCTCCCTGTTTTGGCTCCTCGGTTTTTGTAATCTACCACTTCTCCCCAGCCTTCCTTGGAAAAATCTTCACGAAATTCCTTCTCTCGTTCATAGTAGAGTGTGTGATGTTTCTCTATTGCATCAGAGTATTGTTTTAAGAACTCCTGCTCGAACTGTTGGATATCTGATTTTGAAGGCATAAAACGGTTCTTTGGGAAAATATTTCTTTGGCCTTTCGGAGTGTACCACTCTGGTTGGATTACACCTAAAAAACCATCAAAATATAAGGTGTCTGCCATCACTTGGTTTGATTGGGCCAGACATAATATTGGGAGAGATAATGAAAATATTATTAAAAGTCTCATTTTCAAATTTCGTATAACCTGTTTATGTGAATCGTTAATTTGAACTTTTAGCGGTCTCGTATAACCATTAGGTACGGATTCAAGTTAATATTTTTCGGTTTGGTAATTGCGGTTTTGCATTTTTGTAGCACGTTATTATTCTAATTCAATTTCTATCGATAAAGTTGAGTACTTCTTTATTAAAATCATCAGGGTTTTCACCTTGTAATCCATGTGATGAATTCGAAAGGGTATACGTCTTATTTTGAGGTAAAAATCTATCAAGTTCGTCAATAATAAGTGAAAATCGTTTTGGGGAAAATTCCCCTTTGATTAACAATACAGGAATATTCAGCTTTTTAAGCTGAGTAGTATCAATTTTTGTAAATTCTTGCTTTGATACTAACCCTCTTAAATCTACATAATTGTCCATCCACATTTGTTTGACTTTTGGTGAAACTTTATAAAAAATAGAACTGTCACCCATTACACCTCCAACAAAAGTTGCCACGCCTTTTTCATTATCACCCTTATTGAAAGCATCTTTTGAAGGTTCAAGCGCATTTAGTTTAAGTTCATTAAACAAGCTATCACCTCGCCTACTATTTTTCAATAATGGAAGTACGGGAGGTTCTCCTAATACAAGCGATTTTACCCTATTTGGATTATTTAGAGCCGTTTCTAATGCAGTATATCCACCATATGAATGACCAACTAGATGCACCTTGTTAAAGCCGAGAACATTAATGAGTTCCATTAAATCTTCACTATGAATTTTTGGCGAAAAATCGTTTTTTTCATTGAATACCCTTTTATTAGGGTAGGCATACCTTCTGGAATATGCTACGACTTTATATTTTGTTGAGAATGTATCAATTTGATTTTTCCAAGTACGATAGTCAGATATGTGTCCATGAACAAAAATTAAAGGTTCACCATTTCCTTTTATGATATAATGTAATTTTTCTGAATTGACAATTATTGATTGAGTTTCAATATCGTTTGGGTTTTCTTTTACATTTTGATTACTTTTTTGTTTGCAAGAAGTAAGTCCAATAAAAAGTAGAGCACTTACAATGGTGGTTAGTTTCATGGTTTTGTACTTAACATATTATCAGATATTTATAAAGACAAGAATATTTAGAGGATAGGTTTTAGCTATATGCTATACAAGTTGTTGTACAGGCTTTTTTATTCAAACTCAAGGTTAGTATCAAAAAAAGGAAGCATATCATTTAGAGCGCGTCCATCATCAGTCCATAGTTTATTTCCATGGTTTCCAATGTATTCCTCTGCATAATGTTTTATTCCTAAATCCTCTAATTTTCTGCTTAATTCTCTACAGCCCAATAGAACAAAGCCGAATTGGTCATTTCTTCCCCAATCTAATTTTATGGCATTTAGTTTTTTGAGATTGTCAACATATTCATCAGCCATATTATGTAAAAACTGTTTATTCCATAAACGGATAGTGTTAGCATCTGTAATTAAATTGTCAGATTCGTAATAAAATGGCAAATCCGCATAAAAGGGCGGCTTATCTTTATTTGGTGAAAATGCTTGTCCCATCGCAATTATTGCATTTTCTAAAAAGTGGTCATAATCTTTGATTAACTTTTCTCTTGAATCAATTTCTTGTAACTTCTTATATACGGCACCATTGGCTCCAAGCTCATTGTATAAACTTAAACAACCTGAAAAAGAATAAACATTAGCGAATGTATTTGGAAACATCATGGCTAATTTTACTGCGCCATAGCCTCCCATTGAAAACCCAGTAATTCCCCGACTTTCCTTTTTTCTAATTGTTCTATAATTCTCATCAACATAATTAACTAAATCTGTTGCTGTGAAGTCAATCCAATTTCCAGTCAAAGGTGAATTGGTGTGAAAACTCCCTCTGTATAAAGTATGGTAATTAGGTATAACAACAATTACAGGTTTTATTTTTCCGATAGCTATTCCTTTATCAAGCAAATTATTTAATTTGAGTTCATTTATTTGCTTTGAATCACTCCCTGAAAAGCCATGCAAGTAATAGATAACAGGATATTTTTTTTTGGTTTGTTCGTATTCTGGTGGTAGATATATATGAACACTTCTTGTTGGTTTTTCACCAGCAATGTTTTCTAAAGATTTAGAATATAAACTATCTACTTGAACGGTGCCAGTAGGATATTGTGCAAAAACTGAATATCCCATAAAAAGAACTACTATTATTAAAATATTCAGTTTCATATTGTTATCTGTTTGATTATTAGCCCTTAATAAAGATATGAAATATGTTGCACAACGATATAGCACGTTATTGTCCTTACCTTATTACTATTGATAAAGTAGAGCACTTCCTTATTATAATTATCAGTTTTTATGTAGCCTTATCCCTTTTGTTGCATTTAATTAATCAGATTATAGAAGAATAAATTTTTAGGGTTTACTTATGGTATATATTAGCATCATCGTTGATTTCAACTTTCAAAAAGGATAAAAAAAGACAGTACAATCTTACCCTTCTGATGATTCTACAGAAAGCTCATAGGTGAATTTGGTTATTAAGCAACCAAATAGACTTATCGTAGTGTTTTGGGAGCCGCGTTGCCGAGGGGCTATTTCAAATTCGCTACTTTATTAATATGAAATTGTCCTTTATACACCACGCCTTTTACTTTAATGTCCTTAATTTCCATTGGATCTATCTTAAATGGATTCTTAGCTAAAATGGTAAAGTCGGCTTGTTTGCCTTCTTTTATAGAGCCAATCTTGTCCTCAAGCATTATTGTTCTTGCGGCATCTATGGTAATACCTTTCATACCATCAAAAACGCTGATACGCTGGTCTTGTGAGACCTTAGTGTCTTGTGAAGTTACACGATTAATGGCAGTCCATGCTAAAGTAAGCGGTTCAACAGGTGCCATTGAAAAATCGGAATGAAAGGATACTGGAATGTCTCGTGAAACCAGAGAATTTACCCGCACTAAATTTTCACCTCTCTCTTTCCCTAGTCCTTCTTCCGAATATTTATCGGCTAAAGCCCATAGGTAATAAGGGTTCACCGAAGCTTCTATGCCTAGATTAGCTATTTGTTCAGCCATGTCATCCGAGAAATATCCCATATGATGCAAGGTAAATTGATGGTCCTCTCGAGGCTGTTTCCTTTGCAGCTCTACTACATTATCTACTACCATTTGAATTCCTAAATCACCATTGGCATGAACATGAATTTTATAACCATCGCTCCAATAGAGTTCTGTTTGCTCTTTAAATAAATCCAGTGGGGTCATCCACTCTCCTTTATGGCCATCGGTATAGTCTCCCTTCATCTGCATCAATTGGGAGTAAATAGCGCCATCAGAAAATAGTTTGATTTGTTTTGGCAAAAACTTTATGTTTTCGGTATCCAAGCTATCTGTCAATGTCTCGGAAAATTGTTTAGCCTTTTCGTTGCTGTTTCCTCTCATACCATATAACTGCGTACCATTTGGAATGATATAATAATCGTAGGGAGGCTTCTTGTCCATTTCGGTTTTAAGGAAGTTGTATTCCAACTCAAAACTTGAATTCGGAAAACCTGGATCAGCAACGGTTGTAATACCATTTTTTGTTATTAACTGACTCATTTGTTCCAAGCCATATAGGTATTTGTCTTTAGCAAAGAATAAATTCCCTATTCTGGGCACTAAAGCCAGCCAGCCACCTTCATAGAAATGGCCATTTTTCCAATCTACTTGCGAATTGTCCTTAAATTCCTCTTCATTAATGCCCATCATATTTATAGCAGCATCGTTCACAAAAATTTCATGAAAGGAACGGTGGATAATACCTACGGGTTTATTGCCAGCAATTTTATTTAACATCTCCCTATTCAATTCTCCATGCCAGAGTTGATGATATCCCCAAATTATATAAATAGCATCTTCGGTAGCATTTTGATTGATTGACTTGGTGATGCGTGCAATGTAATTTTCATGCCCAGAAACACCTTTTTTGGTTTCATTAGGCAAAACCCAATCATATGGAGCAATAATTTCGTTAGGCAACATAGTTGCTGCAATTGATCCATGAATATGTGGCTCAACAAAACCTGGCATCATGGTTTCTCCATTAAGGTTATGCTTTTTAGCGACATCTTCATATTTTTCAAAAGCTTCATCTTGGCTTCCTACAAATATTATTTGCCCTTCTCTCTCTACTACAGCTTCAACATATTGTGGTTCATCACCTTCCATTGTAATGATTTCACCATTGTAAAAAATGGTTTGTTTTAGTTGATATGGCTCCGCCACAGCTTCAACAGATCCTTCACCTTTTTTGGATTTATTGTTACATGATATTAACAGTAGACAAATTCCGAATAAAAATGCAAATGTGTTTTTCATCTTATGGTACTTATTATTGACAATTTGTTTAGTGAAAGGGTGTTTTTTAAGCTAACGTCTTAGAATTTTACTGAGGACCTAAAGCCAATGAAAACAGCGGTATCACTATTTTTTAAAATTGGCTTGACGATTTGTACATCGGCACCAATGGAGACCCAATTATTTAACCAATATTGGTAAAAAGTTTCTATACCTATCTCATCTCGTAGTGGGATTCCTAATTGCTCCGCACTGTCATCGACAATACTACTCAGGGAATATTCGTAAACTGCTACACCCCATTTGTCTTGAGTTCTGTTTTTAATAAAACTGTTACCTCCAACTCCTAATTGAAAGCTAAAATCAATGGGGTTTGGATTTCCGTCAGATATTGCAAATTGTCCAAATAGTCCCCAACTGTGTTTTTTATCAATAGTCATTAGTGGGTGATTAAAGCTGTAACTAACGTAAAATCTATTATCTTTATCACTTAAAGGAACATCTACCGGAGGGTTAATGTCGCCCAAATTGTAAAGGTTGGTTCCATCTTGTGTACTGTAAGCTAAGCGAACAGCATGACTTCCTTTAGAGTTACCAATGTTTACTTTCCAACTAGGCGAAACAGAGAGCGTAACACCTTCACTAAAAGGAGACTCTAAACCTGTTTTACCAGCAACACTAGCAGGATCGTAAACCATAAATGTCCATTTTAATTTTTCACCTGTAATGTTGGAAATAGCCCCAAATATATAAGGCGGAGTGATTCCCGAAACAGGAGCAGCAAATGCTAAATTCCAGAAAGCATCTAAACCTGAGCCACCACTATATGCAGTGCCAGCAACGAGATCAACCATATTTATTTTTCCAAATAAAACTTGATTACCAGGTTTCCATCCATATATAAAATATACACTACTTATATCGAAGCGTTCACCAGTGGTAAATCCTGGAAATGTTACAGCGGTATTTTTGGGTATTAGAACATTGCCAGAACCATCTAAAGCATTACCAAAGTTGTATTCAAACTTTGTAACCAAAGTCCAACGGCTTAATCCCAAGATTTTACCATTGAATTTTCCATCCAATTGTGCCTTTCCATTAAATGCATAGTCACTTGATCCCGTACCGGCCACAAAATTGTGACTGAATACAGTAAGCCTAGGGTTTAAGATAATTCCATTGGCTTCCAAACTGTCCCTGGTCCCATTCCAATTACCCGTTAGATACTTGGAATTTGATTCCGTTTGGGCATAAAGAAACCCACAAAGACAAAATGCAAATGGAATGAGAAGCTTTTTGATTCCCATGGACTACATTTTATATATAGATTTTCCTTCCTTTATACTTTCAACAACTTGAATCGTGTGAATGTCCATGGGGTCAATCTTTAAAGGATTTTTATCTAAAATAACCAAATCAGCAATTTTGCCCACTTTCAAACTTCCCTTGGTGTCTTCTTCAAAGTTTTGCTTGGCACCCCAAATCGTTAAGGATTTAAGGGCTTCGTAAGGTGTAATTCGTTGGTCTGGCCCCAAAACAGCTCCAGTACGGGTCACACGGTTAACGGTAGCGTCATAAACCCTCATGGATTTAGGAAATATCACCGGAGCATCGTGGTGGGAAGTTAGGTTGATACCGGCGTCGATAACATCTCGACAAGGTGAAATATAACCTGCACGCGGTTCTCCTAAAACAGATTCCCTGTGCCAATCGCCCCAGTAGAAGCTATGTGTTGGGAATAGTGAACAATACACTTCAAGCTCTTTTACAATTGGAATCTGGTCTTTACGTAAGGTTTGCCCGTGTATGATGGTGGTTCTATGGTCGGGATAATTATAGTTTTGCTCTACATTGGCAATGGCATTGAGGTATTGGTCTATTGCTGCATCCCCATTGGTATGACATATAATTTGCCATTGGTTTTGAAATGCTTTTTCTATGTACATTTCAGCCTTGGCATCATCCATGATCGGAAATCCTTTGTAACACCCTTCTTTACCCACAGGATTTACATGGTAACAATCGGTCAGCCATGCTGTTTTTCCTTGTGGAGATCCATCCAAGGTCAATTTTACCCCACCTGCACGATAATGGTTTTTATAGGTATGGTCTTTACTGTAATAAATGCTGTCCATAACAAAGTTCGACACATCGATATCGGGATAAGAAACAACATCTAAATAGAATTTTCCTTGATTGGCAGCCTCCCTAAAAATGTTCATTTGTTCTGGTGTGGTTCGCCCATCTTGAACAGTTAAATAGCCATTGCTGGCATACTCCTCTTGCGATTTATCAATACAACGCATTGCAAATTCTGCATCTGCTTTCCCCAACAAGGGAAAAAGTATTGCGTACATCGCCTTTTCTTCCAAAACCCCATTGGGGCTGCCATCTGGATTTCTTCTTAGGTGACCACCTTCTGGGTCTTTGGTTTCTTTGTTATAGCCAGACATTTCCAATGCCTTGCTGTTCATTACTCCCAAATGTTCCGACTGGTGAATGAGTAAAACAGGCAGGTCCGTACTGATTTTGTCAAGGTCAGTCGCTTTTGGATGATCTTTTTCCGTTAATTGGGAATCGTCATACCCATGACCAATAATCCATCCAAATTTTTCTACCACGAACTTTCCATCATCAGTTTCTTTCCATTCGTTCATGGCATCAACAAGCTCTTGAACATTTCCTCCGGGACCATCGGGTGGAGGCAGTAAATTGGCAACTATTGACGCAAAACCAGTATTGTAAAAATGCCCGTGTCCATCTATAAATGCAGGAACCATGGTTTTGCCAGCAAGGTCCACTTGATTGGCATTCGCGTAATTTTCAAGGGCAGCACTTTTGTCCCCAACAAAAATTATTTTTCCATCTTCTTCGACAAGAGCCTCTGCATAGTTGGGGGTATCACCCTCAACGGTAATGATATCACCATTGAAGTAAAGCGTCAAATTTTGATCTATCGCAGTTTCCTTTTCATTTTCTGAGTTTTTGCACGAAAAAAGAAGCATAAACAGACCTAAGAGTATACAAGATTGAATTGATTTTTTCATGATTGATGATGTTTACAATTGATTATATGTATTGAATATCCATTTGTATTTGCAAATTAGAAAGAGGAAATCAATAAAATTCTGGGGGGGAGTGTTTTTTAAACCGATGAAAATCGGTTGATTGCTATAAATTTAAATAATTAATAGAAGTTTTAAGAAATATGAAGTAAGTATTTTATGTTTTCTTTTCATGCTTTTTGCAATAAGCCGTCTCCAAGTCTTGTTTCTTGTCCCAAAACAGGTTTCCACATTCAATACACTTTCTTCTGCCTTGATGTGCCAAATATTTATAGAGAGTCTTTTTAGAACCAACATCTATTAGTTTCATGATTTCTTCTATGCTCAGTTTGTTGTCCCTGTAATACCGTTCCGCCAACATAGCCTTGTTCAATGACTGTTTACTGAGACCAGGCTTCCGACCAATTTTCAATCCACGCCTTCTTGAGCTTTCCATTCCTGCCCTTGTACGTTCAATAATAATATCTCGTTCCAATTGGGCAACAGATGCAAAAAGGTTGAAGATGAATCTTCCGTGAGGGGAAGTGGTATCAATAAAATTTTCCTGAATGCTTTTGAAGTGGATTCCTTTTTTCTCGAAGTCCTCGATGAGTTTGGTCAAGTGTGAAAGGCTTCTGGCGATTCGGTCCAGTTTCCAGACAACAAGGGTGTCACCTTCCCTCAAAATGGATAAAAGTTCATCGAGTTCCTTTCGTTCAGCTTTTGCTCCTGATGAAATATCGGCATAGATGTTCTTGGGTTTGATTCCTTCCTTAAGAAAGGCATCCACCTGCAAATCGTGTTTCTGTGATTTTGTGCTCACCCTTGCATAACCGAACTTCATCTTAGGGGTAATAAAGGGTATATAAGGTAAACTATTTAAGTGTACCGAAAAAGTAAACTCTTTAGAATCAGTGAACTTGTATTGGATGAAAGTTCAATAAAACGGTAACCTATTTACCCCCCCCCTCCCAAAATTTCTCCTGAGTAAAATTTCCACTGGGGTGCGATGTTTAATTAAAAAACATAAAGTTGTTTCTACCCCATACCCCTTTTTTTAAAAAACAAAAAAATAAATACTATGAATCCTCGATTATTCTTTTTTAATATTTCTTTTATTATTCTTTTATCATGTAGAAATATACAATCCAGTTTGTAGAAATCAACATAGGGAATGTAGATTTCAACTGCTTAAAAACATTTGGCTCCTATCATTGAAAATCTTGTTGCAGTAATGGCTGAACACAGGAAATCCATCAAGCTGCGAATCATAGCTGGAGAAATTATTCAATGCGTGAGGCGTATAGTCCTTTTCATCAAGTAAATTATCAATATAAAACCCAAAGGTCTCCAGAATTGTATCCACGTTATATCTTAATCTTAACAAATTCATTTGATAGAGAGATTTGTTGTTATAATCCAGGTTGGCGTTGAGCGTTAAGTCACTACCATGGTTCAAACTATTGTATACATGCCTACATTCATTGTAAACACTGTCCATTCGTGTTATCAAGGCAAGAGTCATTTCCCTTTCTTCTTCGGATATGGATTTTGAATCCTTAAAATTCAAAGTCCTAACCTCCGAAAGAAATTCTTCGAGGTAAATTCTCCTTATCATATCGCCGGCAAGATTACTGATGAAATCGTAGTTGACATAATAATGGGTCATGTTCAAGGCTCCCCTTCTTTCAATCATCAATCCATAATCCAGAAACTTTGCCCTAATGGTTTCCAGTCTTGACCTTTTGATTCCTATTTCATCAATGATCCTCTTGGTTTGATAGTAAAAGAAATCATCGCCAAAACATTTTTGTTTGACAATCAACCATTCAAAAAAAAGTACTTCATCAATGGAAAATACATTTAGGTTGTACTTCAACAATTTCTTGAAATTAACGGCCAAAGGATGTTTATCCACGGTATTCTTCATAATTAAATTTTATTATAAATTAAGGATTTACCGTTAGGCGTTTGATAGAACTTAAACCATCTTTCAGAAAGTTTTAAACAGTTATGATTTTCAAATGTGCATCGTCTTGAAAGTTTAAGGGGAAATCATTTGTGTAGATGCTCGTCGTGGTCCTTCTCTTGTGCCCGACAATCTGGGCTGTGACCCTTTCATCAATCAACAATTGTTGGGCACGATCAATAAAAGTGTACCTAGCGGATTTGGGTCGTAATTCAATGCTCAAGTCCAACTTCCTGCTAAGTTCCCTCAACCTCCTGCAGAAATTGCCGGAAAACGTCTTATAATTCGAGGAAAGATGTATTGGTACAAAATACGGACAGTCTGGTTTCTTGTATTGCTCCAGAATGGTCCAAGCTTGTTCAGCTATTAGGTTGTTACAAGCGGTCTTGGATCTTCCCTTATCCCTATTAAAGACTATCCGACCATTAATTAGATGCTTATCATATCTGAGCTTTGCCAACACCTCTGGGTCAATGCCGCCTAGATAAAACATTAGCAACCAATAGTTTCTATAGTGGTAAAAACCACTGAATCCGGTATTGTTAGGAATTTCTGACTGAATTAGTTTTAATAAGTCTTGGTGAGAGGCTACCCTTTTTACAGTGTCCGGAATCTCTGTTACCACGCCTTTAAAAGGGTTTGGTTTATTGGACAATCTGTTCCATAGAGCTTTTAAAGAACGTATATAGCTGTCAACACCAGATGGTTTGTTCCCTTGCTTTAACAGTTCATCTCTAAATCCAAGGGCAATTTCATTTGAAACATTAGTAAAGGATGAATATGGATAATATTTATTAAATCTCCTTATTGCACTCCAATCAGTTCCCCTATACCCCTCTTCAAATAAATTCATTGCAGACTGATAGAATGAATCCCTATTTTCATTAAAAACCCAAGTTTTTGCCTCTTCAAATGACAAAGGCCTTTTAGTGGATTCCAAGCTGATTTCATTCAATCTTACTTTTAATGCATTAAGGTAATCAAGTAAAAAATAGTATTGGGGATGCTTTGCCTTTGGTACAGAGCGTTGCGAATTCCAGTCAGAAAGTTCAGTATAGTATCCTGTTCTCCATTCTTTATCCTGGTAATCATGCGACGCATAGACAATAATGGGAAAACCCTTCTTTGTTTTCTTTGATTTTCTTTTATTGACAGTAATTGACAGGTTCATAATGGGTCGGAAATAGGTCGGAAATAATTCTGTTAAGCTACTTATTTATACGGAATTTCGCCCTATAATTGTCTAACAAAAAAGTATAAAAAATGAAAAACCCCCATAAATACTGGGGGTTTCGGGTGGTGATCGCGGAAGGATTCGAACCTTCGACCGTCTGCTTAGAAGGCAGATGCTCTATCCAGCTGAGCTACGCGACCTTAATTCCTCCATCGCGTGGCGAAACTGCCTGTCCCGAACCTGTTTCGGGAAGCTACGCGACCTAAGTTTGCGGGCGCAAAGATATAAAATTGCTTACGTTGAAAAAAGATAAAATTGATTTTGTATTCAAATCCCTTACTTTAAATCTTTTACAAGTAAATTTTTAGTCTCCCAATAGGCATCATCATGAAAACCATATTGGGTCGGATTGTACTCCCCAACTATATCAACGTCTGCATTTTGTGGTGGCTCTTTGCCTAGCATATAATAGACAGAATTCACAAAAAGCCTTCGCACATCTTCATCCAAAAAATCGGTTGCGGCCCCGAGTGTCGATGTCAGCGCTTTGCCTTTTTTCCCGCTTTTCAATTGATAGGAGTTTAGCCAAACAATAGGGGGCATATTTTCATTGGGGTCATAGGTTTTATTATTTGAGCCAGAAACCTTGGCGGCAAGGGAGTCAGTTTCACGCATGCCATACAAAACATCGGCTTCATCAAAGGAACCTGCTCGTTCAATGGACTTACCATATACCAATATTTCGGCATCATCACTAATCGGGGTTCGAACCCCATATACATCTGTTGGCCCCCAAAGAGCTCCATCTTCAATTCCCGTTAAAATGGGGTGGTCTTTTGCACTTTCAGCGAATATTCCCCTAGTGCTTTGCTGTTTATGGTTTCCATGATGCACATACCAAGTTTCACCCAGAATCTGCTTACCAAAGCCCCATTTCCATGCTTCATTATCTCCTTCATAGTTCCATCCATAATGCACAAAAGGATGGGTTTTATCCTCAAAGTTAAACGCATGTGTAGCAGTACGAATACCAATAAGCGGCTTTCCTTGCAAAAGATATTCCTCAACATAGCGCATCTGCTTTTCTGGAAGTTCCCTAAATCGGGTAAACCAAATGACCAAGTCAGCTTTGTTTAATTGCTCCAATCCGGGAATATTGAAACGATGATTAGGATTTACAATTCCAGGTTTGGTTGAATCTTGCGCAAATAACACCATACAATCGAAACCATGTTTTTGACTTAAAATTTTGGCCAGTTGCGGCAGTAGTTCTTCAGAGCGATATTCTTCATCACCGGAAACCAGCACTATCTTTTTTGATGTTTTCTGGTCCCCTCCGCTTTTGAACGACAGGAAGGTTTCTATTTTGGCTTCCAACGGTTCATTATTTGTTTCGGCTTTGCTCCGTTCCTTGCAGGACATTGAAACGACCAATGCCAACCCTATAATCCAAAGTTTCTTCATGGCTCCCATTAGTTTACCAAGGCTTTGCCTTCTACTTTTTTATGTGGATGTGCTTTCAACAATTCTTCGGCGGTATAAAACCCTTGTTTATCCTTGATTTCCTCTCGTACCGTTTTAACCTTTTCTGGGCTAATGACCGAAGTTCTGTTACTGAAAGAATTTCTAATATAGGTCAGTACTGCTGCGACTTCTTCATCGTTCAACATGCCACCAAAAGGAGTCATGGGAACTTGACCATCGTATTGAAGATTTTGAACTTCCATAGGTCCCATGATGCCATTCAAGGTTATTTTAATTAGCCTTTCCTCACTTTCAACCACCCATTTTGATTGTCGTAATGGCGGATATCCAGTTGCTGCCAGACCCTCACCATTCTTTTGATGGCAGGTAATACAAAATCCCTCCCGTTCGTATATTTCCTTTCCTTTTAGATATACTTCGCGGTCCGCTCCTTCTAAATGGGTGAAGACTTCTTCGGTTTTTGGGGCAAGATTCTCCCCTTTCACATGTGCAATGGCACGCTCGTATGGAACATTGAGCCATTCATCCATAGGTTGGTCACCAACCTTTTTCAAAATCTCCAGAGCATCCTCTTTTGGCATCCATGATGCTGCTACCAAAGTTTCCATTCTTACACGACTATTCCCATCTTCAGCCATTTTAAGCAAAAGTTCTTTCTGGTCATTGATTTGGTGTCCCGCATAACCCAAAACATGAACAGCAGCCGCACGTACTCGATAGTCCGTGGCTCCAAGTAAGCGGTTTAGTACATCTGAATTGATTTTGTTAGCACCCCAGCTTACCCACAAAGCTTCCAGAAGATGGTGCTCATAGCCTTCATCGGATTCATCCAAATTCGACACCCAATTTTCAATGGCCTTAGTAACCTCATCTGCGTTACGCCCTCGCAGCTCTCTCCTAGTTCTATACCTTGTTCGATATTCTGGTAGTTTTAAATTATTGAGCAGGGTTTCTACAGGAGCTCCATCAATAACCGCAGGCTCTACCAAGGGTCTATCGGGGTAAGTAACTCTATATATTCTACCATGCACATGGTCTCGAAGGGGGTCTCTGGCATTATGTTGCATATGCCCAATCAATACATTGTGCCAATCCACCAAATACAATGAGCCATCTGGGGCAAACTCCATATCAACGGGTCTAAAGTTTTTGTCCGAACCCTCAATCAAGTCTTGTCTTTTTTCCAATTTGTAACCACTTCCGGTGTCCGTAATTTTATGTTGACGCATTCCCAGAAACCCAATGGTGTTATTCAAGAGCAAATCTCCTTGGACTTCATCCGGAAAATGTCTGCTGGAAATAAACTCCAATCCTGAAGTGGGCCGTACCATATCTTCTTGTCTGAGAAGACTGGGGCCACGATCATTAAATTGTCCATATCGATTTTTAATACTGCCCGGTAACATCCATCGTACCTCAGGGCCCGATGTTTCCAGAAAAAAGGGTTGTCCCCAGCGATCAAAAGCAGTTCCCCATGGATTAGGAATGGAAACTTGGGCTACACGTTGCAATTTCTTCTGCTGTGGACTGTATCTATAAAAACCTCCATTTGTTGCCCGAACGGGCCCATATGGGGTTTCTACATTGGTATGTAAAAACACACCCTCTCCCATTAGTATTGCTCCGGATGGGTCTGCACAAAAAGCGCTGATCACATGATGGGTATCATGGTCGTCAAAACCACTTAGCACAATTTCTGTTTTATCTGCATGGTCATCCCCATCAGTATCTATCAATAATTTTAGATTGGTTCCTTGAGAGACATAAACTCCTTCGGGGGCAAGTTCAAATCCAGCTGGAATATGCAGGCCTTCAGCAAAAATTGTTTGTTTATCGGCTTTATGGTCCCCATCGGTATCTTCAAGGATCAAAAGCTTGTCATTTGGTTTGGGGTCACCCGGTTTATAGTGCGGATAGGTCGGCATCACCGCCACCCATAAGCGCCCTTTATTGTCAAATGAGAGTTGTGCAGGGTTTGCCAAATCAGGGAAATCTTCCTCTGAGGCAAACAGTTCAATTTTGTAACCATCTGCCATTTTTAGCGTCTTCAACGATTCTTCTCCATATAAATATTTAGCTTCTCCCCTACCATAGTCCCCGTTGGTGAAATTGGTTTCGACTTTGGGCAATTTGTGGGTTCTGGCATCGGCTACTGCCAAATCATACGATTCACCTTTAGCTGCACTCCAAATGGCTGTATCGCGAATTGCGGTCATTTCCCGTTTCTTTTTTATCTCATCAGGATAGTTTTCAGGGCCAAAAGGATTGTACCTACGCCCGAAAACATGTACTCCGTTGGGGCTTTTGTAATCGTCGTGCCAGAACCAATTCTTTTCTAAAACCGCTTGTTTTACCAATTCTCGGTTTTCTTCCATGGTCTTCTGGCCTTCCCCAAACACCATATCCACCAAAAGCTTGGAAAACTTCTTATATCCCTTATCGTTCAACTGAAAACCATCAATGGTATAGATTTCATCACTGGCAAACCACTCTTTTGTGGGGTGAAAAACATCTACAAATCCTACGTTGCTTTTTTCGGCCACTTCTTTCATGGCCTGAGTGTACATTTCTAGATTCTGGTTTTCCACTTCCCCATTGGGCAAGTCAAAATCGTTGGACCTATCCTCAAAAGCAATTGGGGATACCAAAATAAGCTCTGGGGCTGTTAATCCATTGTATTTTTGATTTAGGGAATGATCCACAAAATCAGATAATTCTTCTTTGAATGCTTGCAAGCCCTCTGCTCCATTGAATGACTCATTGTACCCAAAAAATGCCAAGATCTTATCCGCTTTAAGTCTTGTCAGCCATTGGTCTGGTGTTTCAAAATGACCTTGACTGTTTGAAAAGTTCGCCAATTCATCTTGATACTTTTCTGCCCCTGGAAATGCCCAAGGGGAAAACCTACCTGAATGCGCCCTGAAACCTGGGGTATCCCCTCCATCGCACATGTTTCTGATGTATAATTGTTTTTCAGCATTTCTAAGATGCATCTCAGTCTCAAAATGGCCAAAGTTCATCATACGAGAACCAAGGTTATTTCCTATAAGAACTATATGCTCACCTTCATCAATAACAAGGTTCAAAGAATCTACTTTCTCTTTACATCCGAAGAAAACAAAGGATAGGAACAACAAGGAATAGCTTAGGCTACTGACAATCTTCATTTGGTATTTAAGTGGTTTGTTTTATAAAATAAGATAGCCCTGCTTGGCAGGGCTGTGACTTAAAAATTGTACTACTGATTATTCAAATCCGTGTTTGGCTAGGCCTTTACGACTGATCTTTATAGCCTCCAACGGTTTTAGGCCGTCAAAGGTTTGGTCTTGTTCCACAAAATAGTAGAGCATACCAGACTCTTCTTTTTCTGCCAATATTTTTGCAAAATCGATTGAACCCTGTCCAACTGGAGCAAAACGACCCTCATCATCCATATCCTTTACGTGCCAAGCTTTAAATCGACCTGGATACTTTTCAAAGTAGGCCAGTGGGTCAGCTTCTGCCTTGGTCACCCAGTATAAATCCATTTGAAAGTTTACATACTTTGGGTCAGTGTTTTCCAATAAATAGTTAATAGGAGCAATCCCTTCCTCATTCTTTTTGAATTCAAAATCGTGGTTATGATACAACAATTTTAAACCGACAGCCTCACATTTTTTTCCCATTTCGGTAAGGATTTCCGCTAAATTGGCGGCAGTACCCTTCATGCCCATAGTCCTATTTTCAACGTTAAAGGTGAAAAGTCCCATTGGAGGGACGGGAATGGTAAAATATTCAAAGCCAGCCGCTTTTACAGCTTTGATTTCGTCATCGATATTATCCAAAGTAGCAGACCCTTGATGAGTACTTACGGGTTTTAGCCCTAAACTTTTCAGATAGGCCTTAAAGTCCTCTGGGGTCATCCCATAGAATTTCCCATCACTATATCCAGCCGCCTCAATATAGGCATAGCCAGCATCAGCCACTTTTTTAAGCGTTGTTTTGGCATCTTCTCCCATATTGTCCCTTACGGTATAGAGTGCTAGACCGCCATAGTTCTCCTGAGCGGAAATTGCAATTGTACATAGTGCCAAAAAAAGAGTGAAAATTCCTTTTGTAGTTAAAATCCTGTTCATTGTTATGGTTTGTAGTTAATTGTAGTCTTAATATGGTGACAATATACTGTTTTCCTAGCGATATCCTTTGGTATAAATGCTTCGGTTTGTTGTAGTCAACCCGCCCAACACGCCTTCTCTGGTGGTTTCCACAATCAATCTTGGTTCCCATGGGGTTTGGGTCGGTGGTTCCAGCCAAAGGGTTTGGGTAATCTTACCTTCCAGCCAATTGCCATTTTTAGGATTCTTGAAAGGATGGATTGTTACAATTTCCAACTTATTGCCCTTCCATGCTGCTGTTGATGTTGGCACTATATTGAACCGCCCTATATTCACCTTGTTCTCCGTTTTGGAACCATCCAAGGCATACTGGTACTTGACCAAAGGCTGAATTTCCCTTGGTATAAAGACCACTCGTTCCACGTTCAGCTGATTTGGGGTTTGTTGAATTGAAATCTGATCGCCCCAGCCACTGCCCAAATCCGGGACTTTGGGTGTATCCACTCTATTGATTACCGATACAGTATGAAGTACGGTGGTCGACCAAGTTCCAGAAAAATCTGGATTTTCCATAGCCGGGGAGCGTTCACCAATACCTCCCCTATCCGTTCGAGTATAAATTTCCACAGGTTTTCCAGAACCTACAGGAGCCGGGGTATAGGGTTCTGCTTCGTTGGCGCTTTCGGGGACTCTTGGGTATTTTACCAAGGAATCCTCATAATCCTTGACAATACTGTCCATTATTCCAATTACCCATGGATAGTAATCCTTCATATCGGTTTCCTCTCTCGGATCCACCTGTAAATCAAATAAGCGTACCAGATTATCGGGATTAGGATCTGGAATTTCTGTTTTAAAGTTGTACCACAATTTCCAATCGTGCCACTTTACCGCCATCACATTGCCAAATCCATTCATGAAAAGAACACTCTCCCGATTTGAATTTTTATGCTTTCCCTCAAAAAAAGGCAGTTGGTCCACACCATCCATGGCCCGGTCTTTAGGAACAATTTCAGGTGCATTGGCCGCAGCAGCTAAAGTTGCGAACAAATCCACTTGGTGCACCAAATCGTTGGAGACTTGCCCAGGTTTGATTCGGCCTGGCCAACGAATAACACAAGGTGTCCGTACTCCTCCCTCCATAGCTGAGTTATAGAACCCCCGCCATGAACCCGGATTGCCGCGCCATGGCCTTCGCATCTCCGCACCATTGTCAGTACACCAGATGACCAACGTATTGTCTTCAATACCCAGCCGTTTTAATTCTGAGAGGATAAGTCCCACGTTATAGTCCACATCAGCCATGGAATCGCCCATATCCCCCGCACCCGTTTCCCCAATTTTGTCTGGGTGTGGTAACGTAGGGAAGTGCAATTGGGTCATGGGATAATACACAAAGAAAGGCTTTCCCTCTTGCACGTTCTTTTGCATGAAAGCTATGCTTCGTTCTGCCGCTTCCCGGTCTATAGTGCGTCTGTTTTCTAGATTGAACGGTTTCACCTTTTTGGAAGGAGACCCTATTTTCCCTTCCCAGATATAGGGAACGGGGTGTGTGTTTTCATCAAAACCTTCCATGGATGAAAACTGGGCAACATGACTGGTTCCTGGGATACCATACCATTCATCAAAACCTTGGTGCATGGGTTCACGAACCCCCTGCCAGTTTGGTCCCCCCACATCATATTTTCCGAAGAGACCGGTAGCATACCCAACAGATTTTAATCCTTCGGCTATGGTCTTCTCCCATAATGGAATGCCTTTAAAGTAATTCTCACCGGTTCTAGTGGCATATCTTCCGGTTAAAATGGCAATCCGAGAAGGAACACAGGTATACTCCACATTAAAATTGGTCAATCGTATCCCTTCTTCTCCAATTCTGTCAATATTTGGGGTTGGTACACCTCTCACACCACCATACGCCCCTACTTCACCCATGCCGAGATTATCTGGAAAAATCAATACAATATTGGGCCGTTCCTGCGCTTTAAGGGAAGTCCCGATTAGGAATAAAATAAATAAAATCTGGAAACATGCACTTTTCATAAGGCTTTGGTTATCAGGATGGACAATTACTTTAGTAAAGTATTAAATTCTCCTGATTTTGGAGGTGAAAATGGCAAATTATTGGAAATAAAAAAACACCGCCAACAATTAGTTGACAGTGCCTTTAGTTGAAAAAAGTTATGAAATTCTAAGCTTCCTTAATGACCAAGGAAACATTTACTTTTATATCATTGTCCACTTTTATCATGCCCAAAGCTTTGCGGGGCGGTTCCAGACCAAAGTCGCTCAAACGGAGTTCCAAAGTACCGTTAACGCAGATGTTCTTTTGATCCTCACATTTTAGGTTTGCTTTGTATTGACGAGTAACTCCTGCTATGATGATTTCCATCCCAACGCCAATTTCTTTGGTTTCCGGTTTTGGAGGTTCAACATACAAAAGGCGCAATTCCACTTGGGGATGCGATTCGGTCTTGAGTAACTCTCTAAAATCTTTATTGATCATTTTTCCGCCACAGTCAAAACAATCATTGGCCAACTCCAATTTTGCATTCTGAAAAAGAATGCGATCATCCCGCTCATCATATACCATTCGGATGGGCAATTCAAGCTGCTGCAAATTGTATTTACAATTGAACGAATTGATGTTGGTTGTTCCTGAGATGACCACTTCACTTTCGGAAGCAACAGCAACCTTCATCTCCCGTTCGGGGTCTGAAAAACCCATGGCCACCAAAAAAATGGACGCGGCCAAAAAACTCTTGATGCTATGTGGAACTAAAGGTAACATGATAACTAAATATACAATTTTTTAAATGCAAGACCTAGGACTTTGGTCAACCTTCCATCCTAGGTCTATACAATCAGTTTGATTTAGAAGCTGATCACGGCTTCAAGAAGAACGCCATTAAATTGCCCTTCATTAAAGATACTTGTGGGGTCATATCCATCGTACTGTTGGTTGACATATTCAATCTTGGTTAATATGTTCTTGGTCAAGAATACCCCGCCTCCCAGTTGGAATCTGTCAATAGTTACTTCAGAACCTGATGGGTCATCAGAAGTTACAGTGTTGTACCGGGTACCGAGATAAAAGTTTTCATTGTTTCCGAATCGATAGATCAATTCACCAGCCAATTGGGTAGCATTCCTGTCATCAGTCTCAGCATCGGTCTTACCTGAAGCAGTTTCAAAGGTTCCAAAGAACTCCAATCCTTTCCATTTTACAAATGGATTGATCATGAAGGCAGTAATCTCGTTGTTGAATCCTGGATTGTATCTACCTGATCTAAAATTGCTGGTTGCTGAAGCATCTACATCTTCCATCACCAAATAATATCTAGATCCTGCGCGGTCAGCACTATAGAGATAGACCCTAGCAGATTTTGAGGTGGAATACATGGATCCTGTCAATCTAAATCTCAGGTCATCACTTAATTGTTTGTCATAACCCAACTTGGCCAAGATTGATACTCCAGTAGTTCCCGGATTGTTAACAGCTTGGTTCAATTTACCATTGGATAGCCCAAACATTCCAATAAATCCATTGTTTCTATAGTATACCTCTCCACCAACTTCTGTAGTAAATGCATCCATAATTAAGTTGCCCACAAAAGGGTTGTGCATAGCTTGGGAGTTGTCACTTCTTCTAAAGTGGGTATCACCATAGTTATTCTCCATGTGACCTACTTTAATGGTCAAATACTTCATGGCTTCTTCCAAAAACCCAGGGCTGATAAAGTCCAAGTTATCAACTTGAAAATACCCTCCTTTTACATAAGGTTCTGGGTGGTGGCGAGAAGACAAATAGGTTCTTAAGTGCATACGAACCCCTTTGGCCAAGGCTACATCCAAATCCAAGTTAGCGGTAGCAAGGTTAAAGTTGTCACCTATTTCGATTAGTTCAACAGCACCGGAATTCTCATGATCCAAAGCTTGAAACTGTAAGGTAGATGAACCTCCCACTCTTACTTTTACACCATCAAAGGTGCTTACTGTATCCTTGGGAGCTTCAAAAACATTGACTCCATTCTTATCGGGTGATCTAAAGTTGTCCAGTTGACGACTCTGTGAATACCCCAGTACACCTGCTAAAAACGCAGTTACCATTAATCCGTGTTTTACATATTTTCTCATCGTTGTAGATTTATTAGTTGAGTATTAAAAATTTAATTATTTCCAAACTGTGTTATAGTGAATCTCTATTTCATCACCTGTGGTAATTGTTCCCAAAAGTGCTTTTGGAGGTTCAATGTTGTAATCTGTCATTTTTAAGGGTTTCTTTCCCTCTAACAATACCTTACCATTAGTAATGGTTAAATTAAAAGGAAGGTCTATGGTATTGGTGGTCCCTGAAATGGTCAAGCTTCCGGTAGCAACAACCTTATATTTGTTGGCTGTGGACACTACTGGCGAAATGCTTTTTACTTGCTTCATCTCAAATACAATTTGCTTGTAGTCGTCTGTATTGAGCGCTTTGTATGTATTCTTGTCCATAGCTCCCTTTCCACTCTTCAAACTTTCCGCTTCAACTGTAAATTTTAGGGAATTGATTTTTGGTAGTTCACCTGAATTGTCCAAAGAGATGGAACCCGATTTTTGTTCGGCGACTTCTTCCCAATCATGAAGTGTGGAAGTTCCCGTCACCGTAAGCTCTCCCTCACTATTGTTCAAGGTATAGCTCTGGGCAGAGATTGTTATGGGTAGCAGGCTCAATGCCATTACTAGGACAGCTATCCGAAGTGAAAACTGACGATATTTATTGTGTGATTGCATAATATTTGGTTTTTTAAATCGAGACAAAGTTCACACACGAAGTTTTCCTAAAAGATGATAAATGTCAGTGTTTTCCTAAATTGTTGGTTTTTACTGATCTATGTCATGAAAATCTTATAGATGTTTGATTTACAACACATTACACATTACTGTTTACGATGTCACCATAAAAACAGTCAATAAATAGCATCAAATACCATTGTTTTCCTTTTTGCAGCACCTTGAATTTAAACCTAGCAAAGGTCAATATGCAAAACCCTGATTTTTATCATGTTCTGTGGTTTGCATAGCTGCTACTTTTACATATAGATTTCTAACACCAAGTACAATCATAATAGATAAACAATGGAAACACTTACTGATAATAACCTCAGCGTGTACACCTTCGGCAATAAAAAAGCAGATGGAAGTCGCAAAATGAAAAATCTATTGGGAGGCAAGGGGGCCAATTTGGCGGAAATGAGTCGCATTGGTATTCCTGTACCCCCAGGGTTTACCATTACCACTGAAATTTGCACACAGTACAATGAAGATGGCAAAGAGGCTGTCATTGAACATATTGAGCCTGAAGTACGTAACGCTATCAATAATATAGAGGAAACCATGGGAGCCATTTTTGGCGATGATGACAATCCCTTATTAATTTCTGTCCGTTCCGGAGCGCGGGTCTCCATGCCTGGGATGATGGACACCGTTCTCAACCTTGGATTAAATGATGAGTCCATTAAAGGCGTCATTAAAATGACAGGCAACGAGCGTTTTGCATGGGATTCCTATCGAAGATTCATACAGATGTACAGTAGCGTGGTCATGGGCCTTAAACCAGAAACCAAGGAAGATTTGGACCCTTTTGAAGAAATTATTGAACACTTAAAGGATAAACGAAGAATTGAGCACGATACCCAATTTACCGTCCAGGACCTTCAAGATTTAGTATACGACTTTAAGGATATCGTTAAAAAAAGAACTGGGAAACCCTTCCCCACCAATCCATGGGACCAACTGTGGGGCGCTATTTTGGCTGTTTTTGATAGCTGGAATGGTGACCGAGCCATTTATTATAGAAAAATGCATGGTTATCCCGAAGATTGGGGTACCGCTGTAAACGTTCAGGCCATGGTATTTGGTAATATGGGTGAAGATTCCGGGACCGGGGTTTGCTTTACCCGGGATGCCGGAACCGGTGAAAATGTGTTCAACGGAGAATACCTCATCAATGCCCAAGGTGAGGATGTGGTTGCCGGGGTACGTACTCCACAACAAATCACCTTATTGGGTTCACAGCGATGGGGTAAACTTGCCCAAGTAGATGAGGAAGAACGAAAAGAAAAATATCCTTCCTTGGAAGAATTGATGCCAAAAATCTATAAGGAACTGTTCGAATATCAGAACAAACTGGAGACCCACTATCAGGACATGCAAGATATGGAGTTCACCATTCAACAAGGTAAACTCTGGATTCTTCAAACCCGAAATGGAAAACGAACCGGTGCAGCCATGGTAAAAATTGCCATGGATCTATTAAAAGAAGGCCTTATTGATGAAAAAACTGCTTTAAATCGCATCGAGCCCCACAAATTGGATGAATTGCTTCACCCTATTTTCGACCCAGATGCTCTAAAAGAAGCTGAAGTGGTCGCTCAAGGGCTACCAGCTTCTCCCGGTGCTGCAACAGGACAAATCGTTTTCTTTGCTGATGAGGCTGAAAAGTATAAAAACAGTATCCTTGTCCGTATTGAAACTTCTCCAGAAGATGTGGAAGGTATGAACATTGCCAAAGGTATTGTAACTGCTCGTGGGGGTATGACCTCTCACGCTGCGGTTGTGGCCAGAGGTATTGGCAAATGCTGTGTGTCTGGAGCTGGAGCTTTAAAAATCAATTATAAAACCAGAACCCTGAAGGTTGACGACCACGAATACCACGAAGGCGATTGGATTTCCATCAATGGTTCCACCGGAAATATTTTGGAAGGAAAAGTCGCTACTAAAGAGCCTGAGCTAACTGGTGAGTTCGCTGAGTTGATGAAACTCTCCGACGCTTATGCCCAAATGGAAGTCCGCACCAATGCAGACACGCCAAAAGATGCAGAGATTGCCCGAAGCTTTGGAGCTACCGGTATTGGTCTTACCCGTACCGAGCATATGTTCTTTGAGGTGGACCGAATTAAGGCGATGCGCGAAATGATTTTGGCCGATACCATAAAGGGTAGAAAACAAGCTTTGAAGGAACTGCTTCCCATGCAGCGTAGCGATTTTGAAGGCATCTTCCGAGCCATGAAAGGATATCCCGTGACCGTTCGGTTGTTGGACCCTCCATTGCATGAGTTTGTGCCTCACCAATTGGCCACTCAAAAAGAATTGGCCGAGGATTTGCACATCTCGCTATCCTCGGTAAAAACAAAAGTGGCCGAATTGGAAGAATTCAACCCTATGTTGGGACACCGTGGATGTCGTTTGGGAAATACCTATCCTGAAATCACCGAAATGCAGACCCAAGCCATTTTGGAAGCCGCCTTGAACTTGAAAAAAGAAGGTATCGATACCAAACCAGAGATTATGGTTCCCTTGGTGGGCACCGTTGAAGAGTTCATTCAGCAAAAAGCCATAATTGACCAAACTGCAGAAGAGGTGTTCAAAAAACGTAAAGATTCTGTTGAATATTCCGTTGGTACCATGATGGAGACCCCAAGGGCGACCTTGGTGGCCGATGAAATTGCCAAACATGCCGATTTCTTCTCCTTCGGAACCAATGACCTAACCCAAATGACCTTTGGTTATTCAAGGGATGATTCAGGTAAATTCTTGCCTGTCTACCTTGAAAAAGGAATCTTAAAGGCCGATCCTTTTGAGATTCTTGACCAAGAAGGTGTTGGACAACTCATTGAACTAGGTACCCAAAGGGGTAGAGAAAGCCACCCTGGCCTTAAGGTAGGCATCTGTGGGGAGCATGGTGGCGAACCCAGCTCTGTAGGTTTCTGCCAAAAAGTGGGCATGAACTATGTGAGCTGCTCACCCTTTAGGGTGCCTATTGCTAGAGTTGCCGCAGCACAAGCAGCTTTAAATGAGAATTGACCAATCGACTTTTACTTGGTTGAATCCCCGGTTTTGAAAGAATTAAAAAGCCGGGGATTCTTTTGTTTATGGTGGGAATGGACTATCTTAAACCTTTAAAAATCAACCACCATGACCAAATTCTTCGCTCTCTTTTTTAGTTGTTTTCTATTCTTGATTTCCTGCGGTCCAACTGATAGTTCAAAATACAATATCGCGGTAAGTTTTGATGAATCCGCAAGTTCTGAAAATAATGATGGTAGATTGCTATTGATGCTTTCCACAGACGATAGTAAAGAACCCCGTTTTCAAATCAATGATGGCCTAAATACACAACTCATCTTTGGTATGAATGTGGATGGTATGGCTCCCGGCGAATCCATCGTTTTTGATGAATCCATTTTTGGATACCCCTATTCCAGTTTAAGCGAGGTACCTCCTGGGGAATATCATGCTCAAGCGCTTTTGCATGTGTATGAAACCTTCGACTTATCCACGGGGCATACCGTAAAACTGCCCATGGACAATGGAGAAGGGCAGCGTTGGAATATTTCCCCCGGCAATTTATACAGCAAACCTTTTAAAATAACCGTTGGTGAAAATGGGATTGAGAACGTTTCTTTAGTGATGGACCAAGAAATTCCGCCAATTCCAGAGCCAGAGGATACGGAATGGATAAAACACATCAAGGTGAAATCCGAAAAATTATCGGAATTCTACGGAAGGGATATCTATTTGGGAGCTCATGTATTGTTGCCCAAAGGTTTTGATGAGCATCCCGAGGCAAAATATCCACTGATGGTCTTCCATGGGCATTTCCCAAGTGACTTTGGTGGCTTCCGCACTACCCCACCAGACCCCAACTTGGAACCGGAGTATTCTGCGCGATTTGATTTGGACGGTTACAACATCATACAACAACAAGAAGCCTACGATTTTTACCAACGATGGAATGAACCGGACTTCCCTCGTTTTCTTATTATTGAAATTCAACACCCTACCCCCTACTATGATGATTCCTATGCGGTCAATTCTGCAAGTCAAGGACCATACGGGGATGCTATTACCTACGAATTGATACCTGAAATAGAAAAGCAATTCCGAGGCATGGGTGAAGGTTGGTCCCGTTTCTTGTATGGAGGTTCCACTGGAGGCTGGGAAGCCCTGGCCGTGCAGGTAAAATATCCTGAAGAATACAATGGCTGTTTTGCTGCCTGCCCAGACCCCATCGATTTTAGGGCGTATTGCCTCACCAATATTTATGAGGATGATAATGCGTATTACTATGATGCCCCACACAAAAAATTGGAGGTGCCAGCACATCGAAATTATCTGGGCGACATTCAATCCACCTTACGGCAAGGCAACCATTTAGAGCTGGTTTTGGGCGACAAATCCCGATCAGGGCAACAATGGGATATTTGGGAGGCCACCTACTCACCCCAAGGTGATGATGGCTATCCAGTTCGAATCTGGGACAAAATGACCGGAGATATTGACCACGAGGTGGCCGAATATTGGAAGGAAAATTACGACTTGCGCCATATCCTAGAGCGTGATTGGGACAAATTGGGCCCACAATTACGAGGCAAAATCCATATTTACTGTGGTGATATGGACAACTACTACCTCAATAACGCCGTCTATTTAATGGAAGATTTTTTGGAAAGTACCACAGAGCCCTATTATGAGGGCGAAGTATTGTATGGTGACCGTGCAGAACACTGCTGGAACGGCGACCCAAATGAGCCCAATGCCATCAGTCGGTTACGGTACAATTCCATGTACGTACCAAAAATCATGGAACGGATAGCCAAAAGCGCACCCCAAGGCGCCGATTTAAAGAGTTGGAGATACCAATAGGAGGCTTCAATTATTCGGAAAATAAGGCAAGTGCCCTACTGACACAGCTCAATGCAGGCCAGTGATAAGTGATTTATATTTGTTTTATGGATCAGATGCTGATACCCATTCTTATTGCTCTTTATGTCCTTGTTGCACTAACAATGGTAGTAAGTCTATTATTCAATGGGGTCAGGCCAAGTAAAACCTTAGCATGGCTTTTGGCTATATTCACAATTCCTGTGGGAGGTGTTCTTCTTTACATCTTATTTGGACGAAACAGGAGAAAGAACAAAATGTTCTCTTTAAAAAGTCGGTTTGACTCAGAAAATACTACCGACTCCATACATTGCGCTCCCGAGGTTTCGGCAAATAAACTTAAAATCACCCAACTGATCAACAATACTTCTTGGTGCCCTGTTACCTGTCATAATGATCTGGAGTTGCTAAAAGATGGGAAAAACACTTTTGAAAGTATTTTTGAAGCATTGGAGGAAGCCAAAGAGCACATTCACCTACAATATTACATCTTTGAGGACGGGGAATTGGCCGATAAACTTCTTCAAGTGTTTGAAAGGAAGATAGCGGAAAACGTTACCATCCGCCTTTTGTACGATGGCATTGGCAGTTATTCATTGAGCAAAAAATATTTGAAAAAACTCAAGGAAATAGGTGTGAAAACTGCACAGTTTCTTCCCTTTAAATTTGGTAGGTTCCTAAGCTCCCTGAATTATAGGAACCATAGAAAAATTATTGTTATTGACAACAAAGTTGGGTTCACTGGGGGAATCAATGTGTCTGACAAGTATTTAAAGGGAGACCCTGCCCTTGGAAAGTGGCATGACACCCATCTAAAAATTGAAGGCGAGGCTGTTGGTTTTTTGAATAAGACCTTCATCAAAGATTGGTTTTTGGCCAGTGGAAACCATGTGGATATTTCAACATTTAAGACATTCCCCACTCCAGAGAAAGGATATTCACTACAGATAGTTCCAAGTGGTCCGGATGATGATTTTGATGTGATGGAGCAGGTGTATTTTTCCATCATAAATAGTGCTAAAAGGTATCTCTACATCGTAAACCCATACATCATTCCGAATCATGCCATTTTACAGGCGCTTATGACCGCTGCATTAAGTGGTGTGGATGTTAGGATTCTCATGTCCAGCACAACAGATATTAAACTGGTGGATTGGTGTGTTAGGGCCTATTTTGAATCTTACTTAAAGGCTGGCATCAAAATTCATTTGTATGCTGATGGCTTTTTGCATAGCAAGGTAATGCTATGCGATGATGAGATTGCCAGCATTGGAACCGCAAATTTGGACAATAGAAGTCTCCAACAAAATTATGAGGCCCAAGTTTTTGTTTATGATGAAAAACTTTGCCAACAGATGAAATCCAATTTTTTAAAAGATTGCGAAAAATCCATAATACTTGCTGATTATGGAAAATACAAACAAAGACATTGGTTTAAAAAATTGATTGAAGGTTTTGCCAAATTGCTGAGTCCACTTTTATGAAACAAAGGTTTCATAGCCCAATTCATTTTTACAGCTCCTGCCCTCTTGCCAGCAATCTAAGTTATATACGGTGGTTTCCGCAATTCGAGTCAGGGCTTCCTTAGTGGCAAAGGCTTGGTGTGGAGTTAAAAGTACATTGGGCAATGAAAGGAGTTCCAAAAGTTGCTCATCCTTTATCCCCGTGGTACTGTTATCCTTGAAGAAAATACCCTCTTCGGCCTCATACACATCGGCAGCATAGCCTGCCAGTTTTCCATTTTTGAGAGCTTGGATAACGTCCTTCGTCTTTACAATGGCGCCCCGGGCCGTATTGATCAGCAGGGCATCCTTCTTCATTACTTTTAGCAAGGAGTTTCTAAAAACATGGTGAGTGTCGTAAGTAAGCGGAGCATTGATACTGACAATGTCCGATTTTTTACACAACGCTTCCAAACTTACGTACTCAAGATCATAATGGTTCTCCAGATATTGGTTCTTTTGAACATCATTGGCCAATAGTTTGCAACCAAATGCATGGAGGATCTTTACAACAATGGAACCAATCCGCCCAGTTCCAAAAACTCCCACAGTTTTTCCGTTTAGATCAAAACCCACCAAATCATCCAATAAAAAGTTGTGCTGGTGGACCTGAACATTGGCCTGAATCAGTTTTCGGTTCAATGCCAACAGTAAACCTACGGTATGCTCTGCAATGGCGTGTGGTGAATATTCTGGGGCATAGGCCACTCTAAGACCAATCCGCTTTGCTGATTTAATGCTGACATTGTTGTATCCTGTTGCTCTTAAAGTGATATACTTCACCCCCAAATCTTTTAAAATTTCGAGCACCACCAAAGAAGCATCATCATTGGAAAAAATGGAAATGGCTTCATAACCTGCCGCCATGACCGCCGTATTGGAATTCAATGCATCTGGCACAAAAGTAATCTTATGCTTACCATCATTAGCCTTTTTAATGTTACCAATCTCAAAATCCTTTGCGCTATATACTAGTACTTTCATCACCGATGCATTATAAACAAAGCCCTCTCGTGTTGCTACAGGAGGAGGCCATGTTTAGTTGAGTAGTCTTTTTTGTTTTTTTCTTTTGATGACCTGGGATACAATATCAAAAATCTTGGTCTTGGCATCGCGATATTTATCAAAGTAGGATGCCAGTTCCTTAGACAATTCTGAATGGGTATCCAAATAGGCATTTTCCATCTTGCTTTGATCTACATCATCGACCATGATTTGTAGCTGGTTCTCGTGCAACTGGACTTTTTTGAAGATTTTGATCAATTCTGACTCGGACTTTT
Organism: Allomuricauda sp. CAU 1633; assembly: GCF_017313225.1. Taxonomy (GTDB): domain Bacteria; phylum Bacteroidota; class Bacteroidia; order Flavobacteriales; family Flavobacteriaceae; genus Flagellimonas. The sequence goes on from NZ_JAFLNE010000006.1 coordinate 45,363, forward strand.
TCAGAGATTCAACAACGGGCTGCACAGTATTGAACATATCAGAATCCAGTATGTCCAATGTATAATCCTTGATCATGCTGTCCAAGAATTTTTGTTCGTCCCTGGCAAATTTGAGTTCCGAGCACCATTTTTTGGATTCTTCATGTAGTTCCTCTGCGCTGAACCACTCCCTAAAGGTTCCTTTGTGGGTTTTTGATTTCATAGCTTTTAGTATTGTTGCGGCAAATGGTGAACCATTTGCCGCGTGTTCCTAACTAGACAACCTCAATGACCTTTTTTTGGTTTTCCTTGGCTTCCTCCATTTTAAGAAGGTTAAGGTTTAGAATACCATTTTTATAGGTTGCTTTTACCTCTTTGGAACGATCCACCGAATTGGGCAACTGCATGGTTCTAGTAAACGCACTATAGTTGAACTCTCTTCGGGTGTATTCCTCATCTTTTTCGGTTTCCTCTTTGCTTTTTTTGGCGGAAACTTCCAAGATGTCATCCTTCATGGTGATCTCAAAATCTTTTTTTTCGAACCCAGGGGCCGCAATCTCAATTTCAAAATCACCATCATGCTCCTTCACATTCATTGAGGGGCTTGATTTTTCCAAATTGAAGAAATCATCGTCAATAAATGCATCTCGATTAAAGAAATCGACCAAGCTTTCATTCCATGGAAACCGTTTTCCATTAAATTTAACAAGTGACATAATTATGGGTTTTAGATTAATGAACCTTAGTTTAAAAACATTCACCGTGGAATGGTAGTCATCAATCCACGGGCTTCCTTCGTTTTAATACAGATCCCGCATAACCGTACACCTTGGTTTTGAGGTTTAGGTAATCGTCCAAAAATTGCGAGACCCTATTCTGTAATTTGTTGTGCTTTTCGTAGTATTTGTCGTCACAGGTCTTAGCGGTACACTCAAAGATGCCTCCCAAATGGCTTTCATGCCCACAAATCAGTTTTTTAAGCCGCTCCTTTTCCTTTTTTGATTCTGCGAACCCCTGCTTAAACTGTTCCAGTCGCTCAAACAAATTGGGAGTCCTGGGTTCAAAAACATACGAATTCAACAACTTCTGAATAAAGGACATTTCATCCTCGATGAACTGAAGATGGGACTTCCAGTTTTGTAACTCAATGTGGAGATCTTCTATTTTGTTCTGTACAACCATGACCCAATCCTTTTCATCAATTTTAATTTAACCATGAATGTAAAGCTTGGTTGGTTCTTGTGAAATGATTTAAATCAATTTGCCTGATGGGGTAAGATCAAAAATGGGACGGACAGTTTTGTGTTCAGTTCCTTAATGATTCCATTGCCGATAAACTCCAAGAAAAAATGATGTGGGTAATATACCATACAGAGCATATCTATGCTCCAAAGGTCCACAAACTCCAAAATGGTCTTGGTCTTGTCCTCAAAAACAGGCAATACCACCTCTTTGGATATATTGGAGAAGGCCTTCATAAAACTGCCTTTATGTTCCAAAACAATCTTGTCCCCTTTTCCATCATCAATACTCATGGGCACTATGGCGCAATCTGTAATCGTTTGAAAAAATTGTAAGGCGCGAATGTTCTTCTCTACTATTGGATTACTATAATTGGAGATAAAAGCCATTTTCTGCACATTTTTAAAGTCTATTTCCAAAGGAACAATCAATATGGGGCAAGTGGTGACCTCACGAACCAACTGCATGGCATTGGTCCCCAACAAAATATGTTTCACCTCTTCCTTTGCCTTGTTTCCGATTACCATAAGATCTACCTTATGTTTTTCCGCATAATCGGAAACCCCTGTGGTCACATTTGAACATAAGGAGACTTTTTTTAGTTGATGTTTTTTGTTCTTTCCAACATCCCTGACCAGCCTGTGACAGATGGCATCGAGACCTTGGGCAGACGCTATCTTGGCTTCCTCAATTTTTGAATCGGCTTCATTACCACAAACATTCACAATATGGAAACTACATTTCTCCTCTTTGAACAATTGAGCGGCGTAAAACAAGGCATTGTATGAATTGTTGGAAAAGTCGGTGGGCACTAAGATCTGTAACATGGCTTACGGGTTAAAGGTTGTACGGAAGCACCAAAAAGGGAATTTTGCTGTGCAGTCCTATATTTCTAATTACAGGTTCCACAAAAAGGCGTTCCAAAAAGGAGTGCTTGTTTTTTACCATGACCAACATATCAACGGGCAGCTCTTCCTGAAATAGATTTATGGCCTCAATGAGTTCCTGATCAGGCAGATCATAGATTTGATGGTCATTTTCCTGCACCAATTTCTCAAGACTGGTTTTATTCTTTTTCTGTAGAGATGTAAGACCATCTGGCGGGGATACATGCATCACATGCAGTTTGGAGCCCCATGATTTTGACAACTTCAACAAAAAATCTAAATCAGTTTTCGAATAGTTAACCTCATAATCCGTTGGGAACAATATTCGCTTTGGCGGATTAAACCCATAATCGGATGGAATAGCCAAAATCGGAACAACAGCTTTATTAAGGACATGCACTGTATTTGATCCGAACAATATCTCTCTAGCCCCTGTTGCGCCCTGGGTTCCCATAATGACCAAATCTATATTTTCTTTGTTGACCATGGTCTTGACCTCATCTTCCAAGGTATTAAAGGCTGCATGGGTCACATATTCGTGTATGGGGTTATCGTACTTTGCCTTAATCCGTTTTCGAATTATCTCCAAAGTGTTCTCCGCATTGTACTTATGGTCATCGGGAAGTCCTAACTGGCCAGGGCTCCCCAACGCATAATCCACACGATAAATGGGCGGCGTATAGGCATGCAAAAGATAAAAAATGCACGTGATATCCTTGAACAATATGGCTGCATATTCAATGGCATTGAAGGCATTCTCTGAAAAATCCGTGGGCAATATAATTCTCATCATGGCGTGCTAATTTTATCAAATCTACAGCACTGTTCCCTCTTAAACCATGATTTTCATCAACTCCTAAAAAAAGGGAATTCATAAATTGCATTATCAAAATGTAGTATCCATGAAAGGAAATTTTAATGCTCTTATAGACGCTGATCAATTGGTGCTGATTGACTTTTCCGCAGAATGGTGTGGTCCTTGTAAAATGTTGGCACCCATCCTCAAACAAGTGAAGGATGAATTGGGCGACTCTGTAAAGATTGTAAAGATTGATGTGGACAAAAACCAGTCCTTGGCCAGCAAGTATCAAGTGCGGGGTGTACCCACCATGCTGTTGTTTAAAAAAGGTGAACAGCTTTGGCGACAATCTGGGGTGCTCCAAAAGTCAGAGATTGTACAAGTGGTAAAATCCTTTATGTAGATCGATTAATATTTCTGGTTACTCAAACAGATGCAACACCAAAAAAGGTACTTGGGTATTAAAGGAGACTTTTTTGATTACGGCCTCATGGGTGAGTTTATCAAAAAATCCATGGCCATAATTGATCATGGCCACCATATCCACCGCTTTGTTTTCGGCTATGGTGTTTTGAATGGCACCATGTATTGAACTTCCTTTTTCCACTTCAACAAATTTGTGTTTTACACTTTTCAGCTTCTTTTCCATGGCTTTTTTCGACGCAAGCTGCTGAGAAGTAAATTCTTCAGGATTTCCAGCATAGGTCACCCATATTTCAGAGTCAAACAGCTCTGCCAACTTTAAAAGGGGATTTAGTTCATAGGTTTCAAAAAGGTGCTCATACCCCGTTGCCAATACAATGGCACCAATGGAATCCTTGGCCTGAAATTCTTCTGGAACGGCTATAATTGGACAGAAATCAATTTCATTGATGATTTTATATGTATTGCTGCCCATAAACACTTCTTTGAGCCCAGACGCCCCTTTGGTCCCCATAATAATGTAATCGATTTCTTTGTTGTAGACCGTCTTCCCAACGGCATTGACAAGATTATCCACAACGGACATGGTTTTGAAACTGTGCTTGGGATTGCTGTTGACTTCTTTGATTTTTTCCAAAACTCTCTTGAGTTCCCGTTCCGATTGCTCCTTCATCAAACGGAACAAACGGGTATCGTTGGCCCTGCCCATTTTGGTAGCCAAGTCCGAAGACCCCACTTGGTAGGCATTCACAATAAAGAATTCACATTCCACACCTTTAAAGATGGACAGCGCATATAGAATGGCATTCCATGCATTTTTGGAGAAATCGGTAGGCAATACAATTCGTTTCATGTCTTTATTGTTTCTCTGTTATCCCTGAAAATCTGGTAGTACCATCAAAGGGATTTCGGTTCTAAAAGTTACATTTTTTACCACGGGTTCCTGCGTCAGCCTATCAAAAAAATCATGGGAATAGTTGGTGAGCACAATCAGGTCGGTCCTCTCCTCTTCCGCAAAGTGCCGTATGGCCTCAGCCACTGTAGTTTTTATTACCACTTTATGAAAGGAAGTGGGATGGGCTTCAAACCGTTTCTTCAAGATTTCCTTATTTGCCTTTTGTCTATCTGATAGACTGAAGGTTTGTGCTACATGGAATACCTTGACTTTGGAGCTCCAAAGTTTAACCAACTGCAGTAGAGGACGGAGTACATTTTTTGGAAAAAAATGGGCATACTCGGTTGGGAAAACCAGCGATTCCAATTTTTGGAAATCATACGATTCAGGGACCACTAGAATTGTACAGTTTTTAATATGCTTTAAAACTTTTACGGCATTACTGCCCATAAAAATTTCTTTGGCACCGGTTGAACCTTTGGTTCCCATAACAATGGTATCAATATCGTACTTTGGAATGAGGTCGCGAATGGTCTCTACCAGCCCTCCGGCCATGGAAATCTTATCAAAACTATGCTTCGGGTTCTTATGGTTTTCCTCTAAATATTCCATAATCTCCCCAAGTTGACCCAATGAGGCTTCGGACAGGGATTGGTACACCACTCCTGCCCTTGTACTGCTTTTAAATCCTGCAATATTCTCTTTTTTGGGCTCATAAGCATGCAATACATAAAATTTGCATTCTAATTCGGCATAAAGCTTAACAGCCATGAAAATGGCATTCCAAGCATCTTTGGAAAAATCAGTGGGTAAGAGTATATTTTTCATCTCCTAGTCTTTAACATTCATCGATTAAGATTTTGCATGACTAAAAATGGAATCTTCACTTTCAGTCCAAGTAAATCAACAGTGGAACGGTACAGCATATCTTCAAAAAAGGAATGTCTGGAATTTACCATGACCAACATGCCTACCTCCCTTTTTTCTATATAATCCATAATGGCGTCCGCTTTGTTTTTTACCGATGTGGTCTCAAAGGACAAGTAGGCTTTGGAAAGTGCATCTTCCAAAAACCGTTTGTTGTCCTCCTGTCTGGGACTGAGGTCCTCAAAATCTGTAAAATACAGGCAATGAACCTCAGACTTGAACTTGCCGGCCAAGTCGCCCAAGAGTTTTAATTCCCTACGTTTATAGGGCAGCATGTAATCTGTGGGGAAAAGAATGGTCTTGGGCTGTTTATATTCAAAATCCTTTGGAATGGCCAAAACGGGGCACTTTACATACTTAAAAACCTCTATGGTGTAACTGCCAAAAGTGGTCTTGTGATCACTGGTCTCCCCTTTTGTTCCCATGATGACCAGGTCAATGTTCATCTCGTTTACAAAATCATTGATGCCATCCACAAGGCTATCAAAGGAAGTGACCACCTCAAAATTGTGTAATGGGTTTGAGGGATTTCCCATAACGGTTTGCACCAGATTGTCCAATTTTTTCTCCGATTCCTTTTTCTTTTCTTCTTTTTGTGTTTCCCTATTTTCAGTAGGAGCAGTTTTGTAGGCTACATACACCTCATCCATATAGGTATGTAGAATAAAAAAACAAGTGCGCTCACATTTGTAGAGTTCCTGTGCATACTGCATTGCATGCAATGCATTTTTTGAAAAATCTGTGGGAATGAGTACCGTTCTCATGATGACCTCTTTTTCCAAAGATAGCTGTGCTTGGAACGGTAAAAAATGATTTTGGTCAACCCGGAAGAGACAAGAATCCCTATTCGTGGATCACATAAAATGGGATTTTGGTATGAAAACTGATTTTTTCCACAATGGAGTCGAACAATATTTGCTGTATGAAATTCAGGTTTTTGGCCACCATTATGATCATTTCAATATCCCTACTTTCAACAAAACATTGAATGGCAGATTTTACACTTTTATTAGTGATGGTATGAAAACTGTATCTGTCTGGGAATGTCTCTTCCAAATAATCAAACAGGTATTCCTTATTTGTTTCTTGTTCCATACTGAGCAAATCGCCATCTTTCAGAGCATTCATTATTCTGAATTTGCCACTGCCCAATTGCAACATTTCGGCCATAGAACTTAAAATTCCGTGTGAGTAGAAAATATTAAAATCCGTGGGGAAAGCTATCTCACTAGGCTTTGAAAAAACAACCTCTTCAGGAATTACCAATGTATTGCACTGCACTTTTGTAATGACGTCCCCTGCATTGCTTCCCACAACTTTTTCCTTAATTCCGGAAGCGCCTTTGGTGCCCATTACAATTAAATCGATTTGATGTTCCTCCAAATTCCTTTTTATACTCTGTATAAAAAATCCATACTCATGAAGGGCATAGAAATAGTGGTTTGCTTCTGTGCTGTGCCCTTTAAGCTCCTCCACCAAATCCATCAATATCTCTTTGGTGCTTTCACCAGGCATGTCTTTGGCCCTTTTATTTGAACCGCTAATTGAATCCTTTTGTGTGTCCAAAAGTGTCCCGACATAAAGCACATAAAAATTGCACTCTACAGAACTGAACAAGACTTGGGCATACTGTAAAGCATTCTTGGAATTTGATGAAAAATCTACAGGGATCAAAATGTTTTTCATAACCCACTAAATGACGGTGCAAGTTTATCATTCCAAATTTTTCATGGAATGATAAATGTCATTTACACCTAGTGGACCTGTTTGAGAGCCTCGCTGTCCAAAACCCTAATATCTCGATTTTCTATGGCTATGAGCCCTTCATTCTTAAAATCGGACAAGGTCCTGATCAGGCTTTCCGTGGCTATGCCTGCAACCCCTGCCAAATCGCTCCTCGCAATTTTTAAGGGAGTATTCTTTCCTTTATTCATTGCTTGGGAATACAATAACAAGGTCTGAGCCGTTTTTTTCCGTACAGAGCTATAGGCCATTTGCAGTAGTTGTTTTTTGATATGCACCAAATCTTCGGCCATAACATTAAGTAATTCCAAAGAAACACTTTGATTTTCTTCGAGAATGGATTTTACATGGGTCTTGGAAATTCCGGCTAGTTCCACTTCTTCTATGGCAATGGCATACTCGCGATACGGGAAGTTCTCCGTTAAAGAGGTAAATCCCAAAAAATCGTCTTCGGAATACACAGAGGTGATAAGCTCCTTGCCTTCTTCATCCAGTCCGCAACATTTTACCACCCCTTTTAAAATTAGGTATACCATGTTGGAATGATCGCCTATGGTATAGATGGTCTCATCTTTCTTAAAGGAAAACAATTGTCCGTGGTCATCAAAGAAATTCTTCAGCTCGTTCAATGATCGAATATCGTGCTGTTTGTCCTGTTCCTTTCGCTGCAAAAAAATACTTTCAAGCTGTTTAGCTTTTTCTAGACGAGTGTGGATGGCGTTTAAGAGTTCTTCTTCTTCAAAAGGTTTGGTCAAATAGTCATCGGCTCCTAAATCCATCCCTTTTCTCACATCATTACGCTCGGTTTTGGCCGAAACAAAAATAAAGGGAATGTGCTTGGTGCTTTCACACGAAGAAAATTGCGCAAGGACCTCGTAACCATCCATCTCAGGCATCATTATATCGCACAGAACAATGTTAGGGGTCTCTTTTTCGGCAATATCCAGGGCCATTTTTCCATTTGGAGTGGAAAACACCAAGAACCCTGAGAGCTCTAACATCTCCTTTATGTTTTCACGTAATGAGGTGTCATCCTCAACCAGTAGGATTTTTTTCATCGTCACTGTTCTTTATGGGTATGGTCACTGTAAATGTTGAACCTTCACCCAATTTACTTCTAAAATTGATATCTGCCCCAAGATTGGACATATGCTGTTTTACAATGTTAAGCCCTATTCCCGTGCCTTGGTTGGTGAGCACGTTGCTGGCCCTAAAATAGCGTTCAAAAATAAACGGTTGGTCTTCTTCAGGAATCCCGAGCCCTTGGTCAACGATAGCAATTTGGAGGTTTTTATCGTTTTCTGCGACCTGAATTTTTATACTGGTATCCTCCAAAGAATATTTTATGGCATTGTGCAACAAATTGGACAGCGCCAAGGCCATGATTTTTTCATCAAAGGATACCGTTATACCATCAATATCTTTTGGATATTGAATTCGTTGGCCTTCCTTTAAAAGTGTATTGGAATTATAGACCACTTCATTAATGAGCTTGCTCAAAGGAAAGGAGGTGATATTGTACTTTACCTTTCCCGTATCCAACCGTTCTATAGATAAAAAATCCGTAAGGATACTGTCCAAATACTTTACCTTCTCTTTTATTGTATTGATGTGTTTGTCCCGTTTTTGTTGCTCTTCGGTCTCTGTATATTTAGACAGCAACGAGGTAGAGGTCAGTATACTGGTCAAGGGCGTTTTGAACTCATGCGAGACCAAGGAAAGGAACTTGGTCTTAAGCTCATTCAACTGTTTTTCCGCTTTTAAAGCTTCCCTGAGTTGTTCAGTACGCTCTTCTACCTTGTTTTCCAAGTGTTGGGTATAGTTTTTCCGCTCGGTGATATCCAGTACAATGGCAAGAAACACCTGTTTTTTTCCAATGGAAGACAATTGCAAGTGTACTTCCACGGGGTAGGTAGAGCCATCTTTCCTGCGGTGGATGGTTTCAAAATCAACCTTTTCCCTGGTTTTATTTGCCAAGGGGGCAATCAACTTTTTGAAGTTCTTTTCGGAAAGGTCGGTTTTGATATCGAGCACGGACACTTGTTTCAATTCTGCCATACTATATCCCAAATTAAGCTGGGCACCACGGTTTACATTGATAAACACCAAGGATTCCGCATCAAAAATATAGATTTCGTTAAGCGACTCGTTAAAAACTTGAAACCAATGATCTATGGTTTGTTCTGACTTTTTTCGTTCCGAAATGTCCACGATAATGGCCATTATATATCTCCTTTGTAGCAGTCTAAATGGGTTAAGGCTTATTTCAAGGGGAAACTCTCCCCCATCTTTCTGAAGACCAACAAGATCTAAGCCTTGCCCCATCTTTCTTCTACGTCCCTTTTGTATGAAGCCATCTGCATCGCCCTTGTGCTGACTCTTGATTTTTTTTGGAATTAAAATTTCCAAGGGCTTACCACTGAGTTCTCCTTCTGGGTAACCGAACATTCGGTTGGCCACCGCATTGCTGGCCACAATATGCTGTTGATCATCAACAATAAGAATTCCTTCAGAAATTACTTCTGTTAAGATTCTGAAAACATCGCTTTTCTCGAAGAGTTTCACAGACTAAAGTTAAAAAAACTGATTTAGATCATGGGAGAAAGTACTTTCCATATTTATATTTATTCAAACCCTAAAAACATCAAGATGATGGATTCAAAAAAGAGACTTGGAAACGAATTTTACCAAAATTTGGGGAAGCTTTTCTATGCAGTGGCCATGGCAGACCATAGTATTCACGTAAAGGAAATAGATAGATTAAAGGAGGTGGTTCGTGAGCACTGGTTGGATGTGGACGATGTTGAAGATGAATATGGAACCGATGCCGCTTTTCAGATAGAGAGCGTTTTTGACTGGTTTTTGGAATACGGAAAAGACAGTGAGGAAATCTTCGAAGAGTTTGAAGCTTTCTATAGCGAGTACAAAATCCTGTTCCCAGAAACTGTAAAACAGCTTATAATGTCTACAGCTAGAGCCATTACCTCTGCTTTTGCAGGCAGTAACAAATCCGAGCTTATTCTATTGGGTAGAATTGAACTGCTATTCAGAACTTGATAAAAGTTTTAGGGTAAGTACGGGTAACTTGGCATGGTTGGAAACATTTTCGGCAGTACTTCCGGCCAAGAAATGGGCAATTCCTTTTCTGCCATGGGTTGGGATGATCAAAAGATCTATAGCATGTTCTGAACAAAAGTTGAAAATACCTCTTTCTACACTGTAGTGATTGTAAATTCGTACAGGCACTTCTTCTCCTAGTTTATCGGTAAAGTTTTTAATTTTCTTTTCAATATCGGAATACCCTATATAATTGGCCCCTAAAGTGTTCACATAAAAAGTTTCCAGCTTGGCCGAAAACAGTTGGGCAAATGAAACAGCTTTGATATAGGCCGAAATGTTCTCCAAGTCCAAATCGTAGGCAAAAGCTATTTGTTTGATGTTGAAATCTTTGTGCGGTTGTTTGATCACCAAAACAGGGACTTTTGAGGTTCGAATCACCTTTTCTGTATTAGAGCCTACAAAAAACCGACTAATACCACCGGTTCCATGGGATCCCATTACAATGAGGTCACAATTGTGTTCTTGGGCCACATGATCCACTTCACTGAATATTTTGTAATTCTGGATAATGGCCTCCACAGGAATATTTTCAAGAAACTCTTTCTTTGTGAACTCTTTTATTTTTTCCTTGGCTAAGTTCATATAATATTTTGCTTCTTTCAGTTCCTCCTCTTCAGATTTGGCCAAGACGGATTCTGACAATCCCAGCATGTGCAAAATTAGGATTCCCGCTCCGTGTTCCTTGGCAATGTGCGAGGCAACTTCCAAGGCATAGCCCGAATGTTCGGAAAAATCGACCGGGACCAATATCTTTTTCATGATGGTCATATCAGCTGTTAAATGAACTTGACTTTTCCATGGAAATGAAAAAGTGGAATCCAAAGTTTTAACTCCAGAAGCCATGATTGTTTCTTTTGAGGTTTAACCCCAAATGTAGATGCTCCATACATCTTTTTCCATGACCTAGGTCATTTCAGAAATAACTATTGGGCATGATCTTTATAAGAATCTAAAAAAATAGCGCCATGAAAATAGTACTATCCATATTCACCGTTTTATTTTGTATTGGAATAAATGCCCAACTCCCGAAAGATTTGGATTTCGTAGCTCCTTTTCATGAGGGACTTGCCCCGGTACAGAAAGGTAATGAGTGGGCTTTTATAGATGATGTAGGCCATATCGTCATTAATTTTAGGGATGATCTCTATTGGAATAAAGATACCGAAGAAACCTATGATGATGTTCGGTCGGTTCATTATCCCAAATTCTCAAATGGCCGTTGTATTGTTCAAAAAATGGTCGACGAGATTCCCGTATTTGGATTCATCGACACAGAAGGGAATTTGGTCATTGAACATCAATTCTTAAATGTACGCCCCTTTGAGAATGGAATGACAACAGGTATCATTTTTGAAAAGGTCCATAGAGGCAAAAATGAGTTCAACCTTGATATTTATGAATACAAGTTCCATGAGATTTTGATGGATGTGGATGGCAACATCCTTGAATTTTTAAACAGGCGCTACAATATTCAAATGACTAAAAAACGGTATAAAATACCTCCCATTTGGTCCAAAATGCTCAATAACAAATTGATTGCCGTTAAAAAAGACAAGAACTGGGAAATCAAGAAACTAGATCTCTAATCAGAAAGTATTGAGAATTGCTCCAAGGCTTCCAATGCCTCACAACCATAGACCACTGCGGGCCCACCTCCCATAAGTACGGCGACCCCAATGGTCTCCGCTATCTCACTGGAGGTTGCACCAGACTCCAGGGCATCATGCACATGAAAGGCAATGCAGCCATCGCATCTCACAGTAATGGCAATGCCCAAAGCAATCAGTTCCTTGGTCTTTTTGTTGAGTACCCCATCTGCAATACCAGATATATGGAGTTGTTCAAAAGCTCCCATTGTATCAGGAATCTTACTTCCCAATTGCTCCATTAACCCGATGAGTTCTTTATGTTTTTTTGGATGATCTTTTAACATGACAAACTGTTTTTAGGTTACGTTTTCTTATCAAAGCTATCGCTAAGCATTGTGTTGTGTAATGACGTAGATCATTTATTGAAAACCACCTGTAAACTACCTTGTTGTATTAAATAGTACGTCATGAAAAAGTTTGTTTTTTATCCCGTTTTGTTTCTTGCCTTATTGGGGTTTCAGGCCTGTGGGCCCGTAATCGTATCCCACAGATTGGCAGACCCTCCACCACCATGGTTTTACCCTCACCGAGTTGAAACGGTACGCTATATTTTCTTTCCTGAGTTGACCATTTATTATGATCTATCCACAAGAACCTATTTGTATTTGGATGGTGGTGTTTGGGTACGGCGAAATGCCCTTCCATCACACTATCGATCCTACAATTTGAATCGTTCTCGTTATGAACGCATACGCAATTATTATGAAGATGATATTCAACGTTATCACCAGCAGAAAAATGTCGATAGAGGCCGTAGCAATAGAACTGTACAACGAAGGAACAACTAGGTAGCCAATTGCTGGCCAAGACCATGATCATTGTCATAAAAAGCAATGGAGATTGGTGCTACCTTTAATTGAAAATAAAAATGTAGCCATGCTCAATTCAGAAAAAATAGGAAACGAATTCTACCAAAATCTCGGTATGCTCTTTTATGCAGTGGCTATTGCCGATAAAAACGTTAGACCTGTGGAAATAAAAAGGCTACGAAAATATGTCCGACAACATTGGTTGAACGTTGATGATTTTGAGGATGAATTCCATACTGATGCGGCCTATCAGATAGAAATTGTTTTTGATTGGTTGGAAGATGAGGAGAAAGACGGGGAAGAATATTTTAATGAATTTAAGGAGTTCTACAAAGATCACCCCGAAAAATTCACTCCAAAATTAAAGGCCCTGATTGTAGAAACCGCAAAGAGCATTGCCTATTCCTTTGCAGGGAAAAACAAGTCGGAGATGTTGATTATCTTTAGATTGAAACAGCTCTTTAACCATTGATATGTTTTTACCGGATTTTATTGACCATACCAATCTAAAGCCCACCGCACTTCCATCGGACATTAAAAAACTGTGCGAAGAAGCCATAAACCATGGTTTTTATGCCGTTTGCGTCAATGGATGCCATGTATCGTTAGCAAAGGAAGCACTGAAAAATTCGAAAGTAAACCTTGCTGCCGTGGTCGGTTTTCCCTTGGGTGCCATGTCTACCAAAGCCAAAGTATTTGAAGCAAAGGATTGTGTGGAAAATGGTGCGGACGAAATAGACATGGTCATTAATTTGGGTTGGTTAAGATCCAATAATTATGATTTGGTACGCAATGAGATCCAATCCATAAAACAAACTATCGGCAGTACCATTCTAAAAGTAATCATAGAAACCTGTTACCTTACCACACCGGAAAAGGAAAAGGCTTGCACCTTGGCAGTTGAGGCTGGTGCCGATTTCGTTAAAACCTCCACAGGATTTGGAAGTGGCGGGGCCACTTTTGAGGATATTATTTTAATGAAAAGAATGGTAGGTGATAACGCAAAAATCAAAGCCTCAGGAGGAATAAAGGACAAAGAGACCGCCTTGAAATATATTGAATTGGGCGTGTCCAGAATAGGAACCTCTTCAGGGCCTTCATTATTGAACTAAACCATACTGATGAGCATACACATTGAAGCCAAAAAAGGTGAAATTGCAGATACGGTCTTGATGCCGGGAGACCCCTTGAGGGCCAAGTGGATTGCAGAAACGTTTCTGGAGAATCCCGTTTGCTATAATAGGATTCGTGGTATGTTGGGCTATACCGGAACCTACAAAGGGAGAAAGATTTCCGTTCAGGGAAGCGGTATGGGCATGCCCTCTTCCATGATTTATTTTCACGAATTGATCAAGGATTATGATGTGAAAAATATTATTCGGGTGGGGTCCGCAGGATCCTATCAAGAAGATGTAAAGTTGAACGATGTGGTGCTGGCCATGGCGGCTTCCACCACTTCGGGGATGAACAATTCAAGATTTATTAATTCTGACTATTCCCCTACGGCCGATTTTGAACTGTTCCAGAAAGCGGTGAACTACGCCCAACAGCAAAATATTCCCATAAAAGCGGGGAACATCCTTTCTTCGGACGAATTTTATGTGGATAATCCCGAAGAATACAAGCTCTGGGCCCAATATGGCATTTTATGTGTGGAGATGGAAACTGCTGGATTGTATACCATTGCGGCTAAATATAATATCCGGGCACTTACTATTTTGACCATCTCGGACTCTTTGGTCACTGGAGAACGTCTTTCCGCACATGAACGAGAAACTTCCTTTACCAATATGGTTGAAATTGCATTGGCGGCTGCCATGCCCTAAAATAGATTCCCTTTTCTAAAAAAGTACACCCAAAATCGCGGGCAACTTATCCTACCTGCAAAGCAGTGGGCATTATTTTTTTCCATTGACGAATGTCATTTCAGCAATAAAAAGCAGCTCTTACATTTACAATCATTCAATGCATTCAATCTAAAATCTTAACCTGATGAAAATTCTTATCGTTTACGCCACAAGTGAGGGACAGACCCGAAAAATTTCCCGCTTTATGGAAGAGATCCTACAATCAAAGAACCATAGCGTAGTGATTGCTGATGCAACCGAAGACCCACCATCACCAGAAAAATTTGATGCCGTACTGATTGGTAGTTCCATCCATATCCAGAAGTACCATTCCTCCATCAAAAATTATGTCATGCAGAATTTGGATGAACTTAATAGAAAGCATTCTGCCTTCTTTTCGGTTTGTATGGCTGTAGCTTCAGATATTAAGGAGGAGCATGAGGAAGTGAAGAAAATCGCGCAGCACTTTTTGGACCAAACGGGATGGAAACCCAATGAAATTAATCACATAGCCGGAGCGCTCAAGTATACCCAATACGACTATTTTAAAAAGCTTATCATGCGAATGATTGCTAAAAAAGAAGGTGGGTCCACAGATACGTCCAAAGACCATGAGTACACCGATTGGGATGCGGTGCGGTCTTTTGTCTTGGGTTTTGCAAAATAAAGGTGGTTTCCATTTTCTGATTACTTTTAGGGGTATTGTTCAATCTTTGAATTGACCTAAAACGCCATTCCATGATAATCCATCGTTTTGACTCAGAGAATTCAATCCTCAATACTTTTATGGCAGAAATTCGGGATAAAACCCTTCAAAAGGACTCCATGCGATTCCGAAGAAACATTGAACGCATTGGTGAGGTACTCGCTTATGAATTGAGCAAGAGACTGGATTATGAACCTATTGTGGTTGATACCCCTTTCGGAACAAAGAAAAGCGCGCAAACCATAGATTCGTTGGTGCTTTGTTCTGTACTCCGCGCCGGATTGCCCTTGCACCATGGCATTTTAAATTATTTTGATGGAGCAGAAAACGCATTCATCTCTGCCTACAGACATCATCCAGATGGTGGAGACGATTTTGAGGTCATTGTGAAATACTTAGCGGCTCCTTCCCTAAAGGGAAAAACCTTGGTTTTGACTGACCCCATGCTGGCAACAGGAAAGACCTTGGAAAATGTGTTGGAAGCCCTTAGTGGACACGGCACTCCTAAGAAAATCCACATTATTTCCGTGATAGGTTCAAAAGCTGGGGTAGCCCATGTACAGGAAATTTTTCCGGAGGAGACCGAATTATGGATAGCGTCGGTTGATGAAGAGCTTACCAGCAAAGGTTATATTATTCCGGGTCTTGGTGATGCCGGAGACCTGTCCTACGGTGAGAAATTATAATAGGATTTCAACCATTTCGTGAAGCGCAGGAATATGACAATGCCACCCATAGGTTTCATGTATCTTGTCCTTAAAGGCATATAGAGCTTCATCTTCACCATGAATCAAAAAAACTTTTTCTGGAATGTTTTTTATGGCACCCATCCAATGCAATAATTCGTTTTGGTCTGCATGTGCGGACAAGCTTTCCAGATGCTCAATTTTTGCCTTCACGGGAATATATTTTCCAAAGATTTTTAATTCTTGGGCACCTTCCAACAGTTTTCTTCCCCGAGTTTCTTCAGCTTGATACCCCACAAGCAAAACGGTGGTGGATTTTAAATCCATCAATTGCTTTAAATAGGTCAAAACCCTTCCGCCCGTAACCATACCGCTCCCTGCAATGACAATTTTGGGCCGTGGGTCATCAATGGTTTCCCAAGTTTCTCGATACGAGCTTACTAAGTTCACATGGTTGCACATGTTGTGATACTCGCTCATGGAAAGTTTATGCCACTCTGGAAAGTTTCCAAATACATCCAAAACATTGGTGCCCATGGGACTATCCACAAAAATTGGGATGTTGGGAATCTTATTTTTGTCGTACAGTTTCCATAGCAGATACATTAAGGATTGTAACCGTTCCACGGCAAAGGAGGGGATGATTAAAGTGCCTCGGTTTTTCAAGGTTCGTTGTACAAGATCCTTAAAAATGGTTTCCACATCTTCTTCAGGGTGGTCTTTGTCCCCATACGTGCTTTCCACAAAAAGATAATCGGCCCATTCCGGTTGTAATGGTGGGTCTAATAAGTCATCGTTCAATCGGCCTACATCTCCAGAAAAGACAAGTACCTTTTCATGGATGTTCAGTTCAATAAAAGTGGATCCTATAATATGCCCGTTGTATTTAAAACATGCACTGCAATTAGGAGCAAGTTCAATGTTCTCCCCTTCCTCAATACGCTTAAAATAATTTAGGGTTTGTTTTACATCTTCTTGATCGTAGAGTGGCAATGCTGGGTCATGTTTGCTGTATCCCTCTTTATTGGCTCTTTCAGCTTCTTCCTCATGTATTTTGGCACTATCATTCAATATAATTTCGGCTATGGCCAAGGTAGGTGCGGTACCCAGAATGTCTCCCACAAAACCTTGTTTTACCAAAAGAGGGAGATACCCGCAATGATCTAAATGTCCATGGGTCAAGAGTACCACATCAATCTTGGGTACATCAATGGGGAGAGGGAGCCAATTTTGCTGCCGTAGTTCTTTGGTTCCTTGGAACACCCCACAGTCCACCAAAATGTTGATATCTTCAGTCTGTAGATAAAATTTGGAACCGGTCACGGTGCCAGATGCCCCTAAAAAATGGACTTTAAGTTTTTTCATAGCGTGTTTATCCAATACACAATGATTTCATTTCGTTAATGATTCTTTCCTTTCTACCATTGGAGACCCCCAAATGATCGAGGTAAAACATATCTTCCCGCAATTGCCTGCAGAGTACCACATTTCTATCCAATAGAAATTGCTTTTCCCTGTTGGTGAGCAAAGTGGAAACGGTTATTGGATAGAGTCCCAATCGGTCAATCCTATCCTTAAGACCATCTCCTTCAGGATGGTCCCAACTCAACAAATAGAGTCCAACGCATTTTCCGTATTGCAGGGCATCCTCCGTAAAGCGGGTATTGGTGACCACCCAACCCAAGGTGTACTTATACTCTTTTTCCTTTTGGGATTCCAGTGGTCCCTTTACGTCATTGTATCTAGAATTGATGTACAAAGGCACTTTGATGTTGCAATTGAGACCGCCATCTCCATGGAATTTGCATTCGATGATGTTCAGGGTACCATTTTTAATGGCCAGTACATCAATTTCATGGGAAACACAATCTCCCTGGAGCACTTCGCCAACCTTGGTTCGGTACCCGGAGTAATGCAAAATTCCCGCAACAAAACGTTCAAATGGAAACCCTGTTGGACCCAGCTCATAAATGGCTTTTTTTAATTTGTATTTGGAAGCATATACTGATTTGGCCTTTTTCAATAAAGCAAATGCCCGATTATAGATTTCCCGGGTGGTAATTTCTGGATACAGCTCATCCATCACCTGATCCACAATTTTATTGATTACATTATGGGTGGCACCACTTGATTTTAAGGAGTTTCGCAATTTTTCAACAGAAAACCGGGTCTTCTCCCCTGAGGATTTTATTATATCGAATTCCTTTCTTTCATTCTTCTAAAATAGCATCAATTCTATAATCGTTTAAACAAAAAAGCGATCTACAATTGCCTAGTCCTTATTTTCCTTACTTGCTGCTTTTTCCTGTTTTCTAAAATACCTACGAGTCAAAAAATTATGCTTTAGGGCTTCCATGTTTTCATTAAAGCGTGCCGTTCCTTCCTCGATACTATGCATGGTTCGTTCCAATTGGTTTACCAGAACGGTGTCTGTCGCTAAGTAGTTTATGGTTCCTTTTCCTTTGGAAATTGTTGAGGAAAGACTATCGAGCGTATGGGAAATTGATACCATTTTTTGGCTCGAAGCCTCTAAGTTTACCAAGATGTTTTTCATCTGCTGACCAGAAATGGAGTCGCTCAATAATACATCGGCCACGCTATTTTCAAAATTAATATCGGTTATGATACCATTGAGTATTTCTAGGGTAACATTTGCTTCGTCACTCATCTTTTTTAGGTTGATGGAAGTTTGTAAAAGGTTGTTTGACATCACTGAGTCATTGAGCAACCTTCCCAAGGTTCCCTTGTTGTGTTTTAATTTCTCTGTTATTTCCAACAGATCAGCCGTTAAAAGCGCCGCATTTTCATTGGTGACATTCAAGGTGCTCAACATATCATCCGATCCTATCTTGCTGTACGAAACAATTTGATCCCCAGATACAATAGGCTCCCCTCCTCCACGTCCTGGTACAATGTTCACGATCATACTTCCTACCAAACCATCCGAGCCAATGCTGGCGATGGCATTTTTTTGGATATGTTGCAGCATTTTCTCTTGAATGACCATGGCAACTACAATCGTGGTGTCATTTAACATTTCTATCGAATTAACGGTTCCAATATCAATTCCGGAGTACCTCACATTATTGCCTTTTTGAAGACCGTTCACGTTTTTAAAAACTGCATTGATGGTAAAGGTGTTGCCAAACAGATTTTGTCTATTCCCAATAAAGTAGGCTGCAAGAACCAGCAAAATGGTCCCCAAGGTGACAAAAACCCCTAGCCTTATTTTTTCTGTTGTTGTTTTATCCATTTCGTTATTTTTTAAAAAATGCCTGCACTTTTGGATCATTGGAATTGGTAAGATCCTGAAAAGTGCCCTCAGCATAATTGACGCCATCAACGAGTAAAATCATTCGTTCGGAAATTACCCGGGCACAGTCCACATCATGTGTTATGATTAATGAAGATGTGCCATATTCTTTTTGGATATTGCGCATAAGTTCTATAATTTCTTTTGAAGTGATTGGATCCAGCCCACTTGTGGGTTCATCATATAAAATGATTTTTGGGCGCAATATAATGGCTCGTGCCAAGGCCACCCTTCTTTTCATACCTCCTGAAAGCTCTTCGGGCATTAAATCCATGGTATGCTCCAACCCAACACTTTTAAGGGCTTCCAAGACAAAGGGAGTGGTATCAGTGACCACACCCATTTTCTTTTGGTGCCTTCTCATGGGGAATTCCAGGTTTTCTCGAACCGTCATGGAATCGTAAAGAGCACTGCCCTGAAACAAAAAACCGATATCCGCCCGCAAAATATCAAGGGCTTCTTGGTTGAGTTCATTGATATCCTGACCCATGACAATGATTTTACCAGCATCGGGCTTTACCAAACCCACTAGACATTTTATCATTACTGACTTGCCTGAACCTGATTTGCCCATGACCACCAAATTCTCCCCCTCGTATAGATTCATGTTGAAGCCATTGAGTACATGGTTATCACCAAAGCTTTTGTACAATCCTTCAATGTGAATCATCTCTTTAAGGGCTTGACCCGGTACGGCTTCAGTCACTATTTTCTTTTCCTTGGACATCATAGTTCATAAAAAATATCGGATATAAACACCGCTATAAAATCAATCACAAACAATAGCATGGAAGTAAAGACCACAGCGGTATTTGCCGCCATCCCTACGCCGGCTGTCCCTTTTTTGCTGTAATATCCCTTGTAACATCCCACAAGACCAATAGCAAAACCAAAAAAGAATGATTTTATGGTAGCAGGGATCAAATCTCCGTAAGAAAGGGCACTGAATACTGCATTAAAATATAATTGAAAGGAAACATTGCCCTTAAAATTCTCTACGAGTGCTGAACCATAAAGTGCAACGGTATCTCCCAAAATAACCAAAAGGGGCAGCATTAATGTGGTGGCCATAATCCGGGTAACAACCAAGAATTTAAATGGGTTGGTTCCAGAAACCTCCATGGCGTCAATCTGTTCCGTTACCCGCATTGACCCCAGTTCAGCTCCTATTCCAGATGCTATGCGCCCTGCACAGACCAAGGCTGTAATCACTGGACCAAGTTCCCTTACAATGGAAATACCTACCATATTGGGCATCCACGAAACCGCGCCAAATTCAATAAGGGTGGGTCTGGATTGCAAGGTGAGCACCAAACCAATAATAAATCCCGTGACCAAGACCAAAACCAAGGAGCGATTACCCATGTTGTAGCACTGCCGTAAAAATTCCCTGAACTCAAAAGGAGGTTTAAAACCCACTTTAAAAAAACGTCCGGCTAAATAAGATAGCTCCCCAATCTCTATGAAGAACTTTCGTATTCGTAAAGTAGCTTGTGACGTTTGCATAATTCCATCATTTGAAGCAAGTCATTTTCAAAAGTAAAACTTGAGATAGGTTGTGGGAATGATTGAAATCATAATACTGACCGATATCATTTTGGCAGATAAGCGCAAAAACTAACTTTAAGAATCCTATAAAAACTTGCAAGATGGAAACAAAAGCGACGTATAACTCAGATTTACATTTTGAACATCTACAATGGGAAAAGGAGCTTGAATTTTGGGAAGATGAGCTTAAATCCTTTCAAAATAGACTTGATGAATTGGTAAACCGTTGGACAAATGAAAAAGTCTTGGCAGAATTAAGTGAGTTCCAAAACCAGTTTTTCATCCATAAATCCAAAATGGAAGAATTTAAGGAAAGGATACGGGAACATGAACTCAATATCTCCAGACACTTGGAAGCCCATGAAGATGTCATAAATCGATTACATTTTGAGCATCATACAAAAATCAGGGAGGGTATGGAAACAGAAAGGGGTATTTACAATGACCTGAAAAAACAGTTCTTTCGTTTCCTTTCTAAATATATGTGATAGGAGAAGAAATTTTTCTGCAAAAAAATGCCATTGCCATGGAATGCAGCTCTTTATTTGTGTTGCACCAAAAACACCTGTGGTTAAAGGCTCCATTATTGTCGTTGACCCCAAACTTTTGACCGTTCGCCCAATTTTGGGAGTTTAATAACATTTTGCCTTTCTATAAAATAATGCGTTCGGATTATCTTTGCCCAAACCCGTTTCTGGCCCCGATGGTGTTTGCTTTTTTTCAATCCGTATGAAAACAAAACATATCGTTTATACCCTACTGGGTATTGGAATTTTGGCACTTATTGGTTACCGAATAAAATCCAACGCTGAAATCGGTAAGGTAGAGAATACCGGTCCCACAATGCCCACAGTAACCGGAATCATCCTAAAACCTCAAGTATTTAAGGATAACATATCACTTTCCGGTACTTTGGAAGCCGATGAACAAATAGATATCCGAAGCGAAGTTTCCGGTGTAGTGGAAAGTATCAACTTTCAGGAGGGTGCCAAGGTATCACAAGGACAAGTGCTGCTGAAAGTAAACGATATTGAATTACAAGCACAACTTTCCAAAGCATTGACAGCAAAAAAATTGGCTTCGGAAAATGAACGAAGGGCCAAATTACTTTTGGAAAAACAGGCCATTAGTCAAGAAGAATATGACATTGCAAGTGCCGACTTTCAATCTGCCTCAGCTGAATCGGAATTAATTGATGCCCAATTATCCAAAACATTGGTACGCGCGCCCTTTTCTGGAACCATAGGATTGCGTTCCATTTCCAAAGGGACTTATGTTACCCCAACAACTACCATTGCCAAATTGGTGAACACCGATGAGCTGAAAATCACCTTTTCCGTTCCTGAAAAATATGCTTCGCAAATTCGTGTGGGTACGGTCCTGACCTTTACCACTTCAGATTCAAATGAAGAATATGAAGCCACCATCTATGCCATTGACCCTGAGGTAGACATTGCCACCCGGACCTTACGAATGCGAGCTGTAATGGACAATAGGGACAAGGGACTTTACCCTGGTGCCTATGCAAATGTAGAATTGCCCTTGGAAACGGTCAACGATGCCCTATTGGTACCCACCGAATCCTTGATTCCCGTACAAAACGGTAAAAAAATCTTTGTGTACAGAAATGGTAAAGCCCAAGAGGTGGATGTTGAAATTGGTGCCCGTACCGGTAGCGTTGTCCGGGTATTGACCAATCTTCAGCCCGGTGATACCATATTGTCTTACGGTGTTATGGCATTAAAAGATGGTGCACCGGTTGATGTAGTCCTACAAGAACTCCAACCTTTAACGGTAGCACCATGAATCTCTCGGCAATATGTATTAAGCGGCCCGTTCTTACCATTGTAATGAACATTTCCATTATCCTATTCGGGATTATTGGCTATACGTTTTTGGGTGTTCGGGAATTTCCTTCCATTGACCCTGCCATAGTTTCGGTTCGCACCAGCTATTCGGGCGCCAATGCGGATATTATTGAATCCCAGATTACCGAACCTTTGGAGAAGGCCATAAACTCCATAGACGGTATCCGAAATATTACTTCCAACAGTGTTCAAGGGTCAAGCTCCATAAACATTGAGTTTAATCTGGATAAAAATTTGGAGGATGCCGCCAACGATGTCCGTGATAAGGTTTCACAAGCGGTACGAAGCTTGCCTGATGACTTGGATGCCCCTCCCGTGGTTTCCAAGGCCGATGCGGATGCCCAACGAATCATTTCCATGACCGTGCAGAGTGACAATAAAAACATTTTGGAGCTATCCGATTATGCCGAAAATGTCATTGCTCAACGTGTTGAAACCATTCCGGGAGTAAGTGGCGTTCAAATATGGGGGCAACGCCGATATGCGATGCGATTGTGGATAGACCCCTTAAAACTGGCTTCCTATGGCTTAACGGTTGCTGATGTTCGAGCTGCCCTTTTGGCTCAGAATGTAGAGCTTCCCTCCGGAAAATTGACCGGTGATAATACAGAATTGACCGTAAAGACGATTGGAAACCTGAATACCGAAGAAGAATTCAATAATATCATTATTCTCGCTGATGGCGAAAAACTCGTTCAACTCCGTGATATAGGACAAGCTACTTTGGAAGGAGAGAATATGGAGACCAAAATGAGCGATTCAGGTCAACCCATGATTGCGGTGGCCGTTGTGCCACAACCTGGTACCAATTATCTTGAAATTGCCGATGCCTTTTACGAAGAATACGATAAGCTTCAAAAAGACCTTCCTGAAGATTTTAAATTGAATGTGGTCATTGATGATACCGTTTTTGTAAAAAGAGCCGTCACTGAAGTGGCCGAAACCATATTAATATCCATCATTCTGGTTATTCTGGTCATTTACCTCTTCTTCAGGAATTGGTCCTTGGCCCTTCGTCCACTTTTGGATATTCCCGTCTCTTTGATTGCCACCTTCTTTTTTATGTGGTTGTTCGGTTTTTCCATTAATGTACTGACCCTTTTGGCCATTGTTTTGGCAACGGGACTTGTTGTGGATGATGGAATTGTGGTCACGGAGAACATCTACAAAAAGATAGAAGAAGGAATGAGTCCCATTGAGGCTGCCGTGAAAGGATCCAAAGAGATTTTCTTTGCGGTTATCTCCATATCCGTTACCCTGGCAGCGGTGTTTCTTCCCGTTATCTTTTTAGAAGGATTTGTAGGTCGACTTTTCAGGGAATTTGGCGTAGTGCTTGGTGCAGCCGTTATGGTTTCCGCCTTTGTTTCGCTCACGCTCACTCCCATGCTCAATGCCTATTTGACCAAGCCAGGTAAGCAAAGTAGGTCGCGTTTCTATCAAGTCACGGAAAAATATTTTGTGGCCATGAACCAATCTTATGCCAGTGCATTGGAAAAGTTCATGCAGAAAAAATGGTTGAGTCTCCCTATCCTTTTTGGGTGTATTGGTCTTATTGTTATGTTCTACACACTACTTCAAAAGGAAACAGCTCCTTATGACGATAGAAGTTTTGTAAGATTGAATGTTAGTGCTCCAGAGGGATCATCCTATGAATATATGGATCGTTTGATGACCGGAATCACGGAACTCATCAACGATTCCATTCCCGAGAAAAAGGTGAGTTTGGTGTTGACTTCCCCGGGATTTGGTTCCTCATCCGTGAACAGTGGACGGGCCAATATTGCATTGGTAGAACCCCACGAGAGAGACCGTTCCCAACGAGAAATTGCCGATGACCTTGGAAGATGGGCCAAAGCTTTTGTAGGTGGAAGAACCAATGTTTCGGAACGACCTACCATCTCGGTAAACCGTCGCGGAGGACCTCCGATTCAATTTATCATTCAGGCCAAAAATTTCCAGAAATTGGAAGAGAAGATACCCGAGTTTATGGCTGAGGCTGAAAAAGACCCTACTTTTTCCTTTACAGATGTCAACCTGAAGTTCAACAAGCCCGAAATTTATGTGACCATTGATCGTGAAAAAGCGGAAAGCTTGGGAGTTTCGGTGCGGGATGTGGCACAAACGCTTCAACTGTCTTTGAGTGGTCAGCGCTTTGGGTATTTCCTAATGAATGGGAAACAATATCAGGTTATTGGCCAATTTGACAAGCAAGATCGTGATGAGCCTATGGATTTGACTTCCATATTTGTAAAAAATAAGGAGGGGCGCCTTATTCAATTGGATAATCTAGTGACCACGAGCGAGCACAGCAGCCCTCCCCAACTGTTTCACAACAACCGTTACATGTCTGCCACGGTTTCGGCCAATTTGGCCCCAGGTATGAGCATTGGTGATGGTATAGACGCCATGAATGCCATAAAAGATAGGGTTCTGGACGACACATTCACCACTGATTTGGGAGGTGAATCACGCGATTTTGTGGAAAGTAGCTCCAATACCGCATTTGCATTTGCTCTAGCTTTTTTGTTGATTTTCCTCATTCTGGCTGCCCAGTTTGAAAGTTTCATCGACCCATTCATTATTATATTAACGGTGCCCATGGCTGTTGCCGGAGCCATGTTCTCACTTTGGTTATTCGGTGAAACTTGGAATATTTTCAGTCAGATTGGAACTATCATGCTTATAGGTCTGGTGACCAAAAATGGAATTTTGATTGTAGAGTTTGCCAACCAATTGCAAGAAGAAGATGAAAGCATCTCTAAAATGGATGCCATTATGAAAGCTTCCGTATCCAGGCTACGTCCTATTCTTATGACCAGCCTTACGGTTGCCTTGGGCGCACTGCCCATTGCACTATCGCTTGGTGCTGCTTCGGCAAGTAGAACCGGAATGGGAGTGGTAATTATTGGCGGAACCCTGTTTTCTTTGGTGCTTACCTTGTTTGTTATTCCAGCGTTGTATTTTATGTGGTCCAGAAAAAAAGTACTACGACCCGAATTCAAAAATCTTGAACTTTCCTCACATGCTCATTAAGAAAAGAATAGGTGTTTTATTATGGGTAATTGGAAGTGTTTTTTGGGCAGATGCACAAGAAATCCTTACGGTGCAGGAAGCTGTAAAAATAGCCCTTGAGAACAATTATCAGATACAAACCGCACAAAACGAACTGAAGATTGATGAATTGGGAGTCACTCCGGGGCAAGCAGGTATTCTTCCAAGGCTAGATGCCAATCTATCGGACAACAATAGTGTTCAGAATTTATCCCAGCTACGAAACGATGGTACCCTTCAGGAACGGGACAATGTAAAGAATAGCAGCTTAAATTATGGTGTGGCACTTGAATGGACCGTGTTTGACGGTCTCCGCATGTTTGCCAATTTTGAGCAGTTGAAGGAAACCAAGAAATTGGGAGAAGCAGAGCTGAAACAGGCCATTCTGACCACAGTGGGCGAAGTAATGATCACCTACTATGACCTAGTGCAACAGCAACAGCAATTATTGGCACTGGACAGTACCTTGATTATTTCGGAACAGCGTGTGGAACTTGCACAGAACCGGTTTACGATTGGAAAAGCTTCCAAACTGGAGGTACTGAATGCGCAAGTAGATTTGAACACGGACCAAACCCTGATGCAACGCCAGCAAGAACTTTATAAAAACACCAAAATCCAGTTGAACGAACAATTGGCGCGAGACCTAAAGACTGATTTTAGTGTGATTCCAGAAATCTTTGTGGACCATAAACTGGCATTGGAGGAACTGGAAACCAAGGTAGCTTCGGAAAATCCGCAGTTACAGGCCGAAAAAATCAACAAGCGTATCAGTGAATTGGAACTCAAACAAATAAAGGCAGCGCGTTACCCCTCTGTATTTGTCACCTCCGGGTACAACATAGGTAGTTCCAAATCCGAGTTGGGGTTTGCCACAAGCTCAGAATCGAGAGGTTTTAATTATGGGTTTGGTGCCACACTCAACCTATTTGATGGTTTTAATCAGAACAGAAGAGAGAAAATGGGAAAAGTGGCCTTGGAAAATGCGGAGATAGCCATAGCCCAGCAGGAACAGGAATTGACAAGTCTTGTAAATTCGACCTATCAGACCTATTTGACCAATATCAGTTTGATAGAACTGGAAGACAGAAATGAGACCATAGCCAAGGAAAACTTGGACATAACCGTTGAAAAATATAGAATTGGAATTATCCCAACCATCGAATTTCGGACTGCACAATTGAACTACATCAATGCTAGGGTTCGGCATAGTAATGCAAAATTCCAGGCCAAGCTCTCGGAAATCATCTTAAAACAACTGGCGGGAAATCTGAATCTCTAACCCCTTTTGCTGAAAAAGTGGAGAACCTAAGTTCTAT
Source organism: Allomuricauda sp. CAU 1633 (assembly GCF_017313225.1). Classification (GTDB taxonomy): domain Bacteria; phylum Bacteroidota; class Bacteroidia; order Flavobacteriales; family Flavobacteriaceae; genus Flagellimonas. Next base: position 72,174 of record NZ_JAFLNE010000006.1, read on the forward strand.
CCACTCTAGTCTTGCAACAACCCTCGTATAAAACAAAACGGCCAGCAATAGAAATTGCCAGCCGCATAGTTAAATCAAAACCAAATTTCTGAATTTGATGTGACGGTCAATATCCAGATTCAGTATTAATCAAAATCAGTCCAAAATTAGGAAAAAAAACAGTATTGTCCTGATCCCAATATAAGTTGTTGTTTTTGTGGTTACTCTTTAAAACTACGGAACCAAACTATAGGTAAAACTGACATTTACCTCACTGGTAGTTCCATTGACATCGGTAATATTAAAATCATCGGAAAATGTGAATTCTGTTTCGCTTCCGTTAAAAGTAATCGTCAAATTTTGAAGAATACATGCATCTACAAAACTCAGCGTGTTTGATGACAATTGCCATGTACCATCAAAAGTACCTCTGTTTTGGCAATCAGTACCGTTTAGACCTTGTTCAAACGTATATGTCCTATTTGCATTGAAGGTATATACACCATCTTTTTGGCAATCATTATATTGGGCAAAAAGATCGGTGCTCGGATTTTCTTGGTCATCATCGGTGATATCAACAGCCTCGTCTGCAACAATGGCGCTAAGCACCCATTCTCCGACCAGTTTCTCTTCATTGGCCACCAATGCCCCAGTAAAATCTTCAGGGCAATCAGAAGAACCATCATCTGTGCTACAAGAAACCATAAATCCACCCATCAAAAGCAATGTACCGACACTAAAAATCATTCGTTTCATAGTAAAAATCAAAATTTTAAGGTTTCTAGTTTGATGTAACAAACCCAAGAAGGTTGCATCAAAACAACATAAAAATTATACTTGCCAGATTAACCCATACAAAACCTTCACGCAAATCAAAAGATAATCGCTATCTAAAATTGTACTTCCATTGATGAGCCCGAATATGTAATTCGTTTTTGTTCCCCACTTGGCATCAACTCCACGATAAATTCTTTCTTGGAGTTATCCTCATTTTCTCCTTTGCCATCTTCAAGAGTCAAAATTCCATCTGTATCGTTCCACTGAAACTTGGTGATTTCATATTCACCCCCCAGATAATCCAAGCTCTTCCCATCATCGTTATAGAGTTCAAAGGTTCCATCGGCTCCAGTCCATATTTTTATTGTAGTTGGGGCATCTATTTCTTCCTCAGTATACTGTCTGATGGGGTCCATTGGTATAATGGCCCCGGCTCCAACGTAAATGGGCATGGTAGCCAAGTCTACTTTCTTTTGGATGGTCTTTCCTCCTTCTTCCAATTTTCCGGTCCACCAATCGTACCAAAGACCTTCCGGAAGATAAATTTCTCTTGATGTCGCCCCTTTTTCAAAAATGGGTGCTATAAGCATTTTTTCACCCCACAAGTATGCATCCCCAACGGATTTGGCCTGAACATCATCGGGATAATGCAACCAAAGTGACCGCATCATGGGCAAGCCTTCTTCCCTAGCTTCCCAGGCCAAGGTATAATTGTAGGGCAACAATTGGTACCGAAGTTCGGAATAGGCTTTGGCGATGGGTTCAATGGTCTGATTATTCATTTCCGATTCCAATGGTGGTGTCTTGGTTTCCAAAGGACCTCTTTCACTTAAACCCCATCCCCATGGAAGGTGTGTCCACCATGTTCTTCCGTGTGATCTAAAAGATGGGCAAAAAGCACTAAATTGAAACCATCTGGTGAACAACTCCGCGGTATATTCCTCATTGGGATAGAATCCTCCAATATCTGAGCCCCAAAAGGGTGACAAACTCATCGAAGAGTTAATCCCAACAGCAATTTGCGCTTCCAAGGTTTTCCATGAGGAGTCGGTATCTCCGGACCAAATCCAACCGCCCCATTGCGCAATCCCCAAATAGCCATTTCTGTGCAAACTCCAGGGTCTTACATTTGGTTTGGTCTGCAACGGGCCTTGGTAGTACATTTTGTGCCGCTCCATGCGTTCAAACAGATTGAACCAATCCCCTTCATCGGGCCAAAATGCATCAATTCCCATGTTCATCAGGGGCACATGCTCTTTCCAATGGGTCAGGATATGGGAACTATCAACCTTTTCATCTGTTTTAGGGGGGATTGAGCCATGTAATGTAGATAGTTTATCCCTATCCCATGGCACCACATGTAATACCATTTTGGCATTTTTGCTGTGAATTTCATCAATCACCGTTTGGGGCGACCTTTTAAAAACTTCGGGGTTAAATTCAAATGAAGGCTGTTCCTTGTTCCATCCTGTAGGAGTGAAACCTGTGCCCAAATAGATAACGGCATCCATGGGAATTTCCTTCTCACGGAATTTGTCCACTATGCCTACCATTTCTTTATCGGTATCCAAAGTTCTATGGGATTGCATATAACCCATGGTCCATTTGGGAGGCATAACCGCTGGACCACTAATGGTTGCAATATCTTTCATTAATGCTTTTGGGTCATGGCCATCAAATACATAAACATCGTAAAGTCCCTTAATATATTTAGGCGGAATGCCCTTTCCCGTATTGTCATGCTGATTTTTTTGGTGCTGTTGCACATAATAGCCGTCTTCCGGTGTAAATGGGGTATAGATTCCTTTGGTGTCGGAGGTCAGATCAATCTGCCCCCATGGTGTGACCATCCATAGTCCCCAACCTTTTGTACCAACCAACATGGACACCGGATTTCTTGAGCCATAGGCATTGGCCTGCCAACGGGGCAACATGTTGTGCAATCTGCCTTTTCGATCATACTCAATGGAATCCTCTCTCCAGTTTGTATCTTTTTCGGGTTTTGGACCACCTTCACCCAAACCAAGAATGGGAAACTCATCTATGGCGAATGATAGATTTCCATCGGCATCAAAAACCAGTTGCTGTACCAATTCACCTTTATCATTACTTACGGTGACCGTCAATGGGTTTATAGAAACGTTGACTTCCAATCCATTTATGGTTTTGGTCAATACGCCATTGATATCAGTAATATCAATGGCATATTCCGTCTGTTTTTTATCCTCAAAAACAATATGCCCATAGGATTCCATATCGTAGTCCAGAGGTTTTAGGGTTACCCGCAATGCATGATTTCCAGCAACGCCAATCTGTAGTTGGGCAGGTTGCCCCATGGTGGTAATTGGTTGGGACTGGATACAGGATCCAAGTACTAAACAAATAATGATGAAAGGTACAAAGGCAAATTTCACATTTTTATGGATTAAAAAAATCTTGAGCATAGTTGTCATTTTTATGTGTGGCTATAATAAATATATAAGATTAACCGAGACCATCCTCACATACATCACAAACTCGACAATATAGGTCCATAGTCTGATAATATTATACCAAGATTCAATACTTAAAAATATGATTCTCATCGAGTGCCCCTGGAGAATTAGCAAAATTGTGGTCATTCTTCCATTTATACTCCCTTTAATAGTATCCGAAATTTAACTGGAATAACCATGGATGTTACGGGCATAACACAAATGCACAAAGTTAGACATTGTTATTTTTTTGCATAAAAATTCACCGAAATGACAATATCAGTGGTTCATATATAAGATATTCCAATTTTAAGGGTGCTTATGCATCATATTTTACATGATATGCATCATTTCTTTTAGTGTCCACAGAACACCACCAATATCTTTGTTCTACAATGCATATAATACATTGACTAACTTAAACTTGTAGATTATGATTAAACTTAAACATGCGGTCATAACCCTATTAATAATGATTGGGCCTTTGGCATATTCGCAATCATTGACCGTATCGGGAACTGTTACCGATGAAACGGGGTCTCCTCTTCCTGGTGCTTCAGTAGTGGTATCTGGAACTACCAATGGAACCCAAACAGATTTTGATGGGAATTACACTATTTCCGATGTATCTTCCAATGCCACATTGGTATTTAGTTACATAGGTTACCTGAATCAACAAATTCCTGTAAATGGTAGAACTTCCATCAATGTAACCTTATCTGAAGATCTTGAGACACTGGATGAGGTTGTAGTTGTAGGTTACGGTACCCAATCCAGGGCAGAAGTAACGGGAGCCATCTCAACCGTAGGAGCGGAAGAGATAGCTGCATTACCCATAGCAACTGCCGACCAAGCATTACAAGGTAGAGCTGCTGGTGTTACCGTATTAAATACCGGTTCACCGGGTACGGCACCCGTAGTTCGTATTCGGGGTCTAGGTACCATGAACAACAACGACCCACTGTATGTAATAGATGGTATTATTGCAGGTGGTCTGGGAGATCTTAACCCAAATGACATTGAATCCATCAACATTTTAAAAGATGCCTCCACAACTGCTATCTATGGTTCATTGGGATCTAATGGTGTTGTAATGGTTACTACCAAAAAAGGGAAAAGAACAGGCAAAACGGTAGTCAATGTAGATTCCTACACTGGTATTCAGTATACCAACCAACGATATGATGTACTGAACACACAGCAATATTTACAGTTTGCACAGCAAGCTTTCGGTTTTACACCTACTTCTCCCCTTTCCTCATCCGGCAACAATACGGATTTTCAAGATGCTCTTTTTAGAACTGGGGTAATGAACAAGGTTGACTTGGGCATTTCTGGAGGTTCTGAGGATAGTGATTTCAGATTCTCTGCAGGGTACCAAAATCAAGAAGGTGCCATCATTGAGACCTCTTTTGAACGGTTCTCTTTCCGTGCCAACAGTAACTTTACTGTGGGTAAATTCAAATTCGGAGAAACTATGACGGTTGCCTTCAACAAGCAAAATCCTGAAAGAAACTTGGGCGCTCGTTCCTTATTGGAGCACGCTATTAAGATTCCACCATACCTGCCCATTTATAACCCAGATAACCTAGGAGGTTTTCAAGGGCCAAGTAGTGGTTTGGATGGACAGGATGCTGAAAACCCTATTCGGGTGCAAACACTTGGTGAGCAAATCAATAAGTCATCAGCCATTATTGGTAGTATTTTCGGTGAATTTGAAATCTTGGATGGGCTAAACTTTAAGAGTCAAGTTGGTTTGGAATACCGAAATTCAAATACCGACATTTTCCGTCCATCGTACAATGATGACAGTGAGGGCGCCACACATGCCTCTGATTTTGCTGCCATTACTAAAAACTCAAGCATACGGAAATCCATTATCATCACCAATAGCTTAAACTATGCCAAAACCTTCAACGACGTTCACAATTTGGAAGTTTTATTGGTAGCTGAAAAACAGGATAGAACAGATGATATTTTAAACTCGAACAGTCAAAATCCAATTTCAAACGATATCAATCAAGTATCCAATGAGCAGTCTTTTTTACAATCAACCTCATTTGAGTACAATAGAATTGGATACTTGGCCCGTTTAAACTACAACTTTGACCAAAAATATCTTTTTGCTGCCTCCATACGTCGTGATGCATCATCACGTTTCGGTTCCAATAACCGATGGGGTACCTTCCCTTCCCTTTCAGTAGGATGGAACATGGCCAAGGAGGATTTCATGACAGACACGCCTTTTAGCACCTTAAAATTGAGAGGTAGCTGGGGTGTTACCGGTAACGATAGAATTGGGGATTACCAATATAGTGCAACGCTTTTGGCCAATTTCTTCTATCCCATTGGCACTGGATTGGGCACTGGAACCACCCCAGGTGGTCTTGCCAATCCTAATTTGAAATGGGAGGAAACCACCATGATCAACGCCGGTCTTGACTTTGGTCTTTTTGATGGACAATTTACCGGTGCCATTGAATACTACAAGAATACCAGCGATGACCTCCTAATGAGTCGTCCGTTACCAGGTTCTTTGGGAATTCATTCCGGTGCTGTTACCGAAAACGTGGGAAGTGTTGAAACCAATGGTTTTGAAATCAGTTTGGGTTACAATGACTTTGAAGGTGATTTCACGTGGTCTGCCAACCTTAACTTGGGTACTACCACCAATGAGGTCAAATCATTGGGTGTAAACGAATCCCTTTCTGGAGGTACTTTTGAGGCTCAACAAATTTCTAGAATAGAAGTGGGTGAGCCCTTGTTCTTCTTCTTCGGTCTAGAAACTGACGGTCTGTACCAAACCCAAGAAGAAGTTACCGCACATCTTGGAGCAGGTTCGGACAAATTGCCTGGTGATATCCGATTTGTAGATCAAAATAATGATAATATGATCAATGCCGATGACCGAGTGAAAATAGGAAATCCATATCCAGACCTTACCTATGGTCTAAACTTGAATGCAAACTATAAAAAGTTTGACATGAATATGTTTATTTCGGGTGTTGCTGGTGTAGATGTTTACAATACCAACATTTATGACTTGGAAGGGATGCCTAGATTGTTCAACTCAGGTACCAATGTTCTAAATCGATGGACAGGACCGGGTACTTCAAACTCGGTACCAAGGGCAGATGGTTCTCCACAGAACTTTAACTCCATCTCTGATCGTTTTGTTGAAGATGGCTCCTATACGAGATTGAAAAATATCACTTTCGGGTATACTTTTCAGAGTCCCTCTTTGGACAAGTACCTTACCAAGTGTAGGGTGTATGTTAGTGGTCAAAACTTGATTACTATCTCAGATTATTCCGGTTTGGATCCAGAGATTGGTAACCCATTGACCAACAATGGCGGAGGAAGTCAGTACGAATTAGGAATTGATAGAGGAAACTATCCGCAACCAAAATCGATCTTATTAGGAGTTCAATTATCATTCTAAAAAAAAGTTATGAAAAAAAATAGATTAATATTAGCGATTCTGGCCACCATAGGCCTCGTGTTATCCTGTAATGAAGATTCGTTGGAGTTGAGCAACCCCAATGAGCTATCTCCAGATACATTCTTAACAAATGCCACCCAAGTGGAGTCTGCAGTTATTGCTGTGTATTCCAACTTGCAGACTAGGGGTCTTTTTAGCCGTCATATGTTTTTTATGATGGACAATATGGCCCATGAAAATGGAGGGAACAATCAGTTGGAAGCTGATAAACGGCAATATTTGGATTTTTCCTTTGATTCCAGCCACGGTGCCATTGGCGCCTATTGGGAAAGTTGCTACAGAGGTATCAACAAAGCAAACTATGTTATTGAAAACAAATCGCTCATTGATGAGATTATTCCTTCGGTAATGAGTAATGCCGATAAGGCAAAAGCCATTGCTGAGTCCAAGTTTTTAAGAGCTTTGTTCTACTTTTTCATTGTTACCCGATATGGAGATGCTCCATTGATCACCACTCTACCCCCAGACGATGGTGCAGGTTTTGGAAAAAGCACTAGTGCAGAGATCTATGCGCAGATTATTCAAGATTTGCAGGATGCCATACCAGATTTATTGCCTAAAGGGCAGGAGGAAAATGGTAGGGCCACAAGAGGTGCTGCTCAGGCTCTTTTAGGCAAAGTATATCTTTTCTTGGAGCGTTATGACGATGCCTTGGGTATGTTCAATGCACTTCAAGGTTACGATTTGGAAGATAATTACTTCGATAACTTCATGGAAGAGACCGAGTTTGGTGTTGAATCCATTTTCGAAATCCAATATGATGATGACCTAGGCTTTAGCGCCCAGTGGAATTCAGACAGAAGTGGAGAAGGACCCAATGAGGCTACCTTTAGAGGGCAAGAGTATGGCTTTAATGACTGGTTCAACGTTTTCCCATCAGATGATTTGTTGAATGAATACGAGCCCGGTGACATCCGCTACGAGCAAACGTTCTATGTAAATGGGGACACTTTTGGACCCGATGGTAGTTTAACTGTAACTCATTTTCCAAGTAACGGAGGTGGTAATGCGGGTTGGGCCAAATATCAGAACTATTATAAAGATGCCAATGAAGACCAGACTTCTGGTATAAACTTTAAATATTTAAGATATGCCGATGTGCTTCTTATGATGGCCGAGTGCGAAAGCATGAGACCTGGAGGAGATCAAGATGTGGCAGTAGGTTATATCAACCAAGTTCGGGAAAGAGCTGGATTGGCTGATTTACCCACTGGTATGTCTGCAGCACAAGTTTTTGACGCCTTGGTTCACGAACGCAAAGTTGAACTGGCCGGAGAACAGTGCAGGTTCAATGATATCATTCGCTGGGGTATTGCAGGTACAGAACTTGCCGGCACCAATTTTCAAGCAGGGAAACATGAGCTTCTGCCCATTCCCCAACCGGAAATTGATTCCAATATCAACCTAAGTTCTGCGGATCAAAACCCAGGATACTAAGATTTTAATTTTGAGTTAGTTTTTTTGAATTAATTTTAGTGAAAACAGCGTGTATTTTACACGCTGTTTTTTATCATTATAAATTTGAGCATTGTTTAAAATGAATTTTAGAAAGGTTTTTAAAAGTCCATATCTTTTCGTTTTTGGATTGGTAAGTTTAATCGTATTGCACAACTGTGCTAAAAAAGAATCGCCGGTCACAGAAACAGACCCAATGATTTTTTCATCCCGAAACGCTACAGAGACTGGAGTGGATTTTGCCAATCACCTAACTGAAAATGATTCATTGAACTATTTCACCTACTCTTATCTTTACATGGGAGGTGGTGTGGCCACTGGCGACATTAACAATGATGGCTTAGTAGATCTCTATTTTACAGGCAATCAAGTCTCAAATAAACTATACCTCAATAAGGGCAATCTACAGTTTGAGGACATTACCCAAAGTGCCGGTGTTGGAGGCGACGACAGATGGTACACAGGCGTAGCCATGGCAGACATTAATGGGGATGGATATTTGGATATCTACTGTTCCGTAAGCGGTAAGTTTGGCCTTAAAAACAACCAATTGTTTCTCAACAATGGTGATGGCACCTTTTCTGAAAAAGCGTCAGAATACGGTTTGGACGACCCTGGAAATAGCGTTCAGGCTACCTTTTTTGACTATGACAAAGATGGGGACTTGGATTTGTACGTGGCCAACTACCCACCCACTCCCTTTAGCTCGCCCACCTTTGTGTATACCTACAGAATGAATAATCTAAAGGACATTGAATCTGACCATCTCTATAGAAATGACGGCTCAACTTTCACGGATGTTACCTCAGAATCTGGTCTTAGGGTCTTTGCCCTCTCCTTGAGTGCCACCGTTGGCGACCTCAACAATGATTCATGGCCCGATCTCTATGTTTCCAGTGATTTTAATTCGCCAGACCTCATGTATTTGAACAATCAGGACGGTACATTTAAGGAAGTGGTTAAGGAAGCAACCTCCCACACAGCGTTCTATGGGATGGGTGTTGACATTGCCGATTTTAACGATGATGGCAATCTGGATATTTTTCAGGTGGATATGGATGCCCAAACCAATCGTCGAAAAAAAGCAAATATGGCCAGCATGAACCCAAAACTGTTTTGGGATGTGGTCGATGCAGGTTTCCACTACCAGTACATGCACAACTGCCTCCAATTGAATACTGGGTTCTATGAAGATGGAATGCCTCATTTTTCAAATGTTTCCAGAATTACGGGAACTTCATCCACAGATTGGAGTTGGGGACCACTCTTTGCCGATTTTGACAATGATGGGCTCAAAGACCTCTTTGTCTCAAATGGTACACGAAGGGAAATCAACAACAACGACTACTTCAACAAGCTCGAAGAAATGGATAACAAGGGGGACAGCCTGCTCCAATTAAGTCTGCACATCCCTTCAGAAAAAATAGACAACTTCATCTTTAAGAATAAAGGGAATCTTAAATTTGAACGATCCAACGAAAAATGGGGAATTCAATACGAAGGGTTTTCCAATGGATGTGCTTATGCTGATTTGGACAACGACGGCGATCTGGAAATCATCACCAATAACCTCGATGACTTTGCTTCAATCTTTGAAAATAAAAGCGCTGAACACAACAGCTATGTAAAAGTGGCCTTTTCTGGGCAACAAGGAAATGCTTTTGGGCTAGGCACACGGGTCTATGTCACCACAGATGGGCACACCCAAATGCAGGAATTGACCACAACCAGGGGATTCCAATCTTCGGTAGCACCAGAACTACATTTTGGGTTGGGTTCCTTCCAAAAAATAGATGAACTCAAGGTAGTGTGGCCCGATGGGAAGATACAAACGATGAATGATATTGACTCCAATCAAAAATTGGTCATGAACTATTCGGAGACCGACACTCCCAAAGAAAACATGGCAATTGCATCAAACTTGTTCCAAAAAGATAATACCCAACTTTTTCCTGAGTATGTACATCAGGAAAACAAAAACGATGATTTTGCCAAACAGGTGCTTCTTCCCCATAAAATGTCATCCTTTGGTCCCGCACTGGCTGTAGGTGATGTAAATGGCGATGGATTGAGTGACTATTTTGTAGGGGCATCCAAAGGCAGTTCAGGTGCGCTTTTTATACAGACCTCAACTGGATTTAAAATGGGCAATTCACAGTTTTTGGAACAGGATAAAGACAGTGAAGACAACGGTGCCTTATTTTTTGATGCTGATGGCGATGGAGACAACGATCTGTACGTGGTCAGTGGCGGGTATGAGTTTGAACCAAATTCGAGCCAGCTAGCAGACCGATTGTATATCAACGATGGAACAGGAAATTTTACCAAGGCCGACACGACTGCAATGCCGTCCTTACCTATAAGTGGGTCAAGAGCCTACAATGGTGATTTCAATAAGGATGGAAAAGAAGATTTGCTGGTGTTGGGGCGACAAGTGCCCGGAAACTATCCCTCCCCTGCTCAAAGCTATATTTTAATGAACAATAGCACACCCGAGCAAATTTCCTTTGAACCAACCCAGAATATGCAGCCTGAAGGTTTTGATGCATTGGGTATGGCCACCAGTGCCGTTTTGACCGATTTTAACAATGATGATCAGTTGGATATTATTGTAGTTGGGGAATGGATGCCCATTAGGGCTTTCAAGAACACAGGGGCAGGTTTTGTGGAAACTTCCGAAGAAATGGGTCTAAATATAGATAGCACAGGTTGGTGGTGGAGCATTGAACAGGGGGATTTTGATAAGGATGGCGATATGGATTATGTGGTTGGGAACAACGGCCTAAACTATAAATACAGAGCTACCGAAGAAGAGACCTTCGATATTTTCGTAAACGATTTTGATAAGGATGAGAGTGTGGATATTGTCCTCAGTTACTACAACGAGGGGAAACAATTCCCACTCAGGGGAAGAGAGTGTTCTTCCCAGCAAATACCCGGAATAAAAAAGAAATTTGAAAACTATGAAAGCTTTTCACAGGCCACTTTGGTGGATGTGTATGGTGAAAAGCAATTGGAGTCTTCACTGCATTATCAGGTAAAATCGTTTGCAAGCGTTTATTTGGAAAACAAAGATGGTAAGTTTGTAATGCATGATCTGCCCAGAGAGGCCCAACTCTCCAGTATCAACCAAATTTTGGTGGATGACTATGATAAAGACGGCCATCTGGACTTTCTAATTGCGGGGAATCTATATGTTTCTGAAGTGGAAACTCCTCGTAATGATGCTGGTTACGGACTTTTGCTAAAAGGTAACGGAAAAGGTAATTTTGAAGCAGTCAAGGCTTCAGAAAGCGGTTTTTTTGTTAAAGGAGATGTGAAAAATATGGCCGCTATTGAAGTCAAAGACAAAAAATACCTCCTTGTTGCCAAGAACGATGCCGCCATGCAGTATCGACGTATAAATTAAGTACAATACTCGCTATTTCAATTCTGTGGGCAACACACCAAATTGCGCCTTAAAGCATTTGGTGAAATAGGATGGTGATGAAAACCCAACTTTGTAGCATACTTCACTTATTGACTCTGTGCCATTTTCAATAAAGCGTTTGGCATGTTCTAGGCGTATTTTGCGTAAAAACTCTGTTACCGTAAGACCGGTCATGGCTTTGATTTTACGATACAACTGACTTCGGCTCAAATGTAATTCTTCTGCCAAAGACTCAACATTGAGGTTTTCATCGGCAATATTCTTTGTGATGTAATGCAGCACCTGGGTCATAAAGTTTTTGTCAAGGGAAGAGGTATTATCCGGAATTTTAAAATTATCCGAATCACTCAAATATTTATTGAACAAGACCTGCCTACTCTGGATAATTTGTCGGAGCTGAGCTCGAAGAACCTTCATCTCAAAAGGTTTCCGCAAATAGACATCGGCCCCAGAATCGATTCCCTTGACCCAATCATCCGTCATCGCCTTCGCAGTTAACATAAGAACTGGGATATGGCTGGTTTTTAAATCCTGACGAATTCGTCTACAAAATTCAAACCCGTCCATTTCAGACATCACCACATCGGTAAGAATAAGATCTGGAGGTCTTTTAAAGGCAATTTCCAGCCCTTGCACCCCATTGACCGCCTCAAATATGGCATATTCACTTTCCAATTCGTTTTTAAGATAGGTCCGCAATTCTGCATTATCCTCAACAATGAGCAGCGTTCTGTTGGAACCAGCACTGGTATATTCCATTTCAATGGCACATTCAGGCAATGGCAAGACCGCCGCATTGTCTTCAACCTCAGGACAGTGCAAGAGTTCATTTTCTTTGAAGTGATTATTGCCTAAGGGTAGGAAAATCCTAAACTTGGTCCCAACACCCTCTTCGCTCTCCACAATCACTTTACCTTTTAATAGATCCACAAAACTTTTAACCATTTCCAAGCCAATACCAGTGCCACCATAATACTGACTGTTCATTTCCTTTACCTGATAGAATCGCTCAAATATTTTTTCGAGTTCATCCTTTTTAATGCCATGTCCCGTATCCTCTATATAAATCTCCAAAGCTTGTACCTGCTCTTGGTCATCTACCAATGGAAAAACAATTTCTTGGCCACATTTAAAGACCCCTACGGTTATAAATCCATTATCCGGGGTGACCTTAAATGCATTGGATAGAATATTAAAGATTACTTTTTCCAATAGTGAGGGGTCACTCCATAAAGAAATTCGGTCATCATCGGATTCTACCATGAGAATAATGTTCCGTAATGCAGCTTCTTCATCAAAATGACCAGCGATCTCTGTAACAAATGATATGACTTCCAGTTCAGAAGCTTTAGCGGAAAACTTATTAATCTCCAACTTTCTAAAATCCATCAACTCGTCAATAAGTCGCTTTAATCTTGAAGTGTTTTTATGGATGGTACGGAGTTTTTCATGCGTTAATCTAGACAGTTTATGCCTAGAATCTGAAAGTACATCTTCCAGTGGGTTTAAAATAAGCGTCAAGGGAGTTCTAAACTCATGTGAAATGTTGGTGAAGAACTGTATTTTCTTATCGTTCAGGGCCTCTTCTTGAATTCTTCTTTCCCTTTCTGCTTCAACCGTTCTTTTTTCACGTATTCGCTGCGACATGAATTTGGCTAAAAAATAGGAAATAAGAAGTATGGCCAATAGGTAAGACATTAAGGCCAAATTGGTTGCCCACCAAGGGCTAAGAATGGTTATGCGCAAGGTTTTTGGGGTTTCGTTCCATACCCCATCATTGTTTGCAGCCTTTACTTTAAAGGTATAGTCTCCCGGCGAAAGGTTGGTATACGTGGCACTTCGGGTTTGACCAACGTAGTTCCAGGCATCATCAAAACCCTCTAGAATATAAGCATATTGGTTTTTTTTGGGTCTCGTAAAATTTATGGCGGCATACTCTATGGTAAAGACCGATTGTTTGTGTTTTAAAGTAAGTTTATCCGTCTGGGAAATAATCTTATCCAAAGGGGATTCCTCATCATTGGGTCCCACCCTTTTGTTGAAAAGTCTGAAATCTGTAAAGTAGATCTCGGGTTTATTGGTATTGGTTTTTACATGATCTGGGTCGATATAATTGATCCCGCCATAACTGCCAAAATACAGTAGTCCGTTATGATTCTTAAACGCTGAATTAAAGTTAAAGTCGTTTGCCAACAGCCCGTCATTAATATCAAAATTCTTAAAAGATTGATTTTCAATATCTAAGTGCGACAAACCGTTATTTCCACTAATCCAAAGGTCACCATTGTCATCTTCCAGAATGGAGGCAATGGTTTCTTGTTTTAAACCTTCATTTTGGCCATACCACAAAAAGCTGTCGCTGTTGAAATCGTACTTGCAAAGACCACCACCATCTGTACCGATCCAAATATTACCCTGACTGTCTTCGTACAAAGACACAACAGCATCCACCACAAGGGGATTGCCCAAGCTTTTGTACATGGGAACCCGCAATGGAATTGCTTTTTGTTCTTGGATGGGCGCACCAGCGACTTCAAGTTTATAGAGGCCTGCGGTGGTTCCCATCCAAATGGTTTTGTTTCTATCCACAAGTACGATACGCATAGCTCCTTCCCCTGGCGTTGGGTCATCAAATATCTGTTCATTATGGTGAACAAATTTTTTGCGCTTTGGATGATACGAGTGCAAACCTTCCACAAAAGATGCGATCCATATAGTTCCTTTTGAATCTTCGGCAAAGCTCATGATCCGATCAGACTTTAATCCCCCATCAGTGTTTGAAGCAGTATGGTTGATAAACGTTCTGGAGCCATTGGGGAGATGATAAATGCCCGAATTCCAAGTGCCAATCCAAACGTTATTACCACTATCTATAAAAAGGGCGGTGACATCTTCTGCGTTTAAATAGGCCCCAATTGAATTTCTTGGATTGGTAAGGTGTACTATATTCCCAGTTTTGGGATTGTATACATCAACACCACCTCCATCCAGACCAATCCACATTTTTCCATTCTTATCACTTGCCATTGCACTTACCGATGGGGATTGCAAAGAGTTGCTCACATTGGCAAGGCTACGTATGTCTTTAAACTTGTCATAGAGTTTGTCATAGACCCCTACCCCATTATTGTAGTAACCAATCCAAATACGGTCTTGTTTATCCACAAATAGGGACCATATTGAATTGGCTTTTATACTATTGACATCAAATTTATTGTACCGGTAGTGCTTCACCAGATCTCCATTCCTTTTTAATGCAAAAAGGCCATCGTTTTCGGTACCGCACAATATGTTCCCGTCCGGTGCTTGTGCTATGGATAGAATACGCTCAGTGCTTATCCTGTAATTATACGTTTTGAAGGAATTTAAAGGATTTATTTCAACTTTTAGCAAACCATTCTGAAAGGTTCCCATCCATATAGATCCCTCGTCATCTTTAATCATGGAGACAATGTAAAATGGAGTATTGTTATTACCTCCCAGATTTCCAAAATCCAACGAAACCTTAGCCACTTTTCCCTCTTCATAAGAAAAAAGACCTTCATTGGTGCCTATCAATAATTCCTTTTCCCTGTTCTTTATAATACTGTTTATCTGCAAGGAAGCGATATTGGTATCGCCCATAGGAATATTGTGTCCGGTCAAGGTTTCTGGGTCTACCAAAAAAAGTCCATTATAGCAAGAGCCCACAATAAGTTTCCCTGTTGCACATTCATGAATGGCCCAGATGGGAACACTTTCCAAAGCAACCGAATCACGATACAATGTTACTTGTTTGAAGGTGTCATTATCCCGGTCATAGAAATTTAATCCGGCCTCTGTACCTACCCACAATCGATTGCGTTGATCAACAAATGCTTTGTAAATCAAAGAGCTGTTCAGTGAACTATTATCGGTGAAATCTTGTTTATAGGAAACAAAATCGAAACCATTGTATTTTTGAAGACCAACCCCGTTGGTTCCCATCCAAATTAGACCCAGGCTATCTTGCACGATGGTAGAGACCGCTCGCTGTGAATTTAGCTGATCTATATTCACAAAATTGTATTCATAATCTGAAATCTGTGCATTAGCCCCTACACATTTCAAGAATATGAACCCAAGCGCAATTTTTAGTAGTTTAGTTGTTTTCACGAGGTTCAATGAAAAATCAATTTTGCAATTAGCTTTCAATTGGTACAAAATTTACAGATAAATTTTGCGAAAAATGGTGCTCAACACCTCCAATTTTTAATCTTGTTACTTTCTGAGTATCACAATCTGCACTTATAAAACACCACTTTTACCTGCATGTCTTTCATCAAAATTTGCAGTTTTTTTATGAATCATATCCAACTTGGAAAACCACTGGAACAGTAGAATTTGAATGAATCCATATACTCAAAAAACCAAATTATATTATTGACTTATAGTGTGTTGTCAGTCAATTTTGATAAGCTTTGTGCATTATGTAATGCCAGTTGGGTAGCATAAAAGAGAGAATGCCAACCTTGAAGAATAGAGTTTCATTTGAGTTTGTTTTTAGTTAAGGTTAATTAATTTTAGTTATTCAATTTACTCATTATTCTGAAATAATCGAAATCTGCATATCCTGCATTTCATAATGAGCCCCGAAAAAATCATTTTATGGCTGTGCTGCATAGGTGATTCATAGGTATCCCTATTCGTATCACGAACATTTCCAGTACATCTGTAAAAATGGTGATGGAGGTTTGGTTTTTGGCGTATCCTACTCCTTCTCTTTTCTCAAAACAACCAAAGGGGAGTTTCTAACGATTCCCAGGCTGTTCCCAACTCCTAGAAGAAATACCAACAGAATAATCAGTGGCATGATAATAAGAAATGGTGCAGCTGAAGGGGTAAATGTCATATCAAACAGCATCCATGCCAATAAAAAGTTGGCTAAAACGGCCAGTATCACCCCCATAAACGCTCCTAAAAACCCTAAAACGGCATACTCAATGGATAGTATACTTAAAATCTGTGACCCTTTGGCTCCCAAGGTTCTTAACAAAGCTCCCTGTTTTACCCGTTGATGTTTACTGCTGTAAATGGCTCCCATAAGCACCGCCACGCCAACAAAAATGCTAAAGAAGGCCATAAAGTTTATCACCCAGCTGATTTTGCCCAAAATATCTTCCAAAAGGGTCAGCATTCGATTCAAGTCCAAAATGGAAACATTGGGAAATGCCCTTACCAATTTTTGCTGAAGTTGTGCCGAACTTTTATCGTCTCCTGTTCTGGTCGTCATAACTTTAAATTGAGGTGCATTCTCGAGAGTGCGGGAAGGAAAAACTATGGAAAAATTGGGTTGTAACCTACTCCAATCCACTGCTCTGATACTTACCACACTGGTAGGGATTATTCTTCCTTGCACATTGAAGCTAACTTGGTCCCCCACAGCTATCTGGGACATTCTTGCAAAATCTTCACTCACCGAAATTGGAGGGTCACTATATTCCAGTGAAGGAGGCCATTCGCCCTCAATAGATTGCTCAGAGTTGATGAGGCTATCGCGATAGGTGACCCTGAACTCATGGTTCAATATCCAGCGATTGACTTGTGAAGTAGTATCCCTTCTGAGCTCTTCTACATGCTTTCCCTTTATGGTTTCCACACGCATGGTCACAATGGGAATCAAGTCTATCACATGCAATCCCGAAGCCATAATGGTATTGGAAATTGCATCAGCCTGCTCCGTTTGGATGTCCATTAAAATCATATTGGCGCTATTGGCATTATCCTCAATGGACGCCTTTTGCAAGAGCATATCCTTGGTAAAATATAGTGTGCTGATCAGAAAAGTCCCAATTCCTATGGACAGTACCAAAATAAGGGTCTGGTTTTGCGGCCTAAAGAGATTCCGTAACCCTTGTCTGGCCGTAAAACTCCAAGAATATGGGAAAAATCGTTTCAATAATGCCATAAAAAGTTTGGCCACGCCAGTAAGAACGAGAAAGACAACACCTAAACCAATCACAAAATAGAGTGACCTCTCAAAATCTCCCAGAAGCCAAAATGAGAAACCGAGCACAAAAAGGACTATACCCGTACCCACTGCTAGGGTTGCCTTGGAAGAACGGAAACCTTCCTCTTCCACAACGCGCAACGCTTGTAAAGGAGAAACATGCAATGTCCTGATCAAGGGGTACACTGCAAACAAAACGGACATGGTAATCCCTAAAGCGACTCCCAATACAACATCTTGGAGGGAAAGGGAAATTCCAACATCAATGGGCAGTAAATCTCCTAAGAGCGCTGGAAACAATCGCTGGATAAAATATCCAAACAACGTACCCAATAGCCCACCAATCATTCCCATACAGGCAATTTGAACGAAAAAAATGAGATAACTTTGATATTTTGTAGCCCCCAGACACTTTAGCACTGCGATGGACTTGAGTTTCATTCGGATATAGATACTCATTCCACTGGCGATACCCACACAGCCCAAAAGCAGGGAAATAAAACCAACCAAGTTCAAAAACTTTCCAAAATTTTCATAACGCCTACCCATTCGTCTCGCTTCTGATACATGGGTGTCAATGTCAGCATCCTCATTGTCAAGTATAGGATCCAGCACATCATTGAGAGCTTCCATATCCTGCCCTTCTTGAGCCTTAAAATAATATTTGTAGTCAATACGACTCCCCATTTGAACGAGACCGGTAGCATCAATATAATCGAAGGGAATCAGTACTGGCGGGGCAATGGCCCCAAAAACCGAATTACTGCCGGGTACCGTTTTTAAACCTCCTACGATAGGAAGGGTAACCGCTCCCAACTTAATGCTATCGCCCACTTTTAGATTGAACTGAAGCATAGTTGTGGCATCAACCAATGCCCCGTCCTTCCGAAAATCATCAACTGCCGTAGTAGGTTCGGTCTCCAGACCACCATAAAAAGGGAAATCCCCATCAACACCGCGCACTTCTACCAATTTTGTGCCCTCATTGCCCGGAAAGGCCCCCATGGAAAGAAAATTGATTTCTTTGGCATCAGCACCGCCCAAGGAGTCCATGATGCCCATTACCCGGTCATTGACCGGTTTATCGCTTTCAATCAGAAAATCAGCCCCCAAAAGCTCTTTGGACTGCAATGCGATGTTTTCTTTAAGCAGTCCACTGAACGAGTGAACACTTACAACCGCCGCTACTCCAAGAGTGATGGAGAAAATGAACAGTACCAATTTGCCATAGCTCGCCTTCCCATCACGCCATGCCATTTTGAACAGCCATACTATGCCAGTTCCCTTTTTCTGCTTATCAACCATCAACTGTAGCTTTCCTCAATTTTACCCGACCGTAACCGGATACTTTTATCTGTTTTTTGGGCCAACTCCAAATCATGGGTCACAATAATCAGAGCGGTACCTTGTTCCTTGTTGAGCTCAAATAGGAGTTTTTCAATCTTTGCTCCGGTTTCATCATCCAAATTTCCTGTGGGTTCATCGGCAAATAATACTGCCGGTTTATTGGCAAAGGCCCGGGCCAAAGCCACACGCTGTTGTTCCCCGCCTGAAAGCTGCGAAGGGTAATGTCCTGCCCTATCCCCCAATCCAACTTTCTCCAATAGTTCTTTTCCCTGTTGGGTTGCTTTTTTGATGCCCCGCAGTTCCAAAGGAACAATTACATTTTCCAACGCAGTAAGGGTTGGCAATAATTGAAAGTCCTGAAAAACAAATCCTACTTTCTCATTTCTTAACCTAGCCCTTCCATCCTCATCAAGTGCTGCCAAATTTTGACTACACAACCAAATATCCCCTTCATTGGTAATATCCAAGCCGGCACACAGTCCCAACAATGTTGTTTTTCCGCTTCCCGAGGGCCCAACAATGGCAAAGGTTTCACCACTATCCACTTCAAAAGAAACATCGTTTAATACAGTGAGGTTGTGTTCTCCACTTCGATAGGTTTTATGAAGGTTTTGAACTTTTAATATCTTTGACATAAATGCTTTTGGTTAAAACTCTCAAAATACTAAAATTGACTCTCACCAAAAAAAATCCTCGTCGCCCCAAGCAGTTAATGTTTTGTTATTTTTTGACCCTCCTGCTTTTAGGATGCGGTGGTAAAACCTCAGAAAAAAAAGTAAGCGAAGAATCGAAAACGGAAACGGAGCAGGAAACCATTTCGGTCACCAATGACTCCAAAAAGAAGATTCTATTTTTTGGGGATAGCCTCACGGCTGGTTATGGGCTTGAGTTGGGAGAAGCCTTCCCATCAATCATTCAACAAAAGATAGATTCCCTAGGGTTGGATTACCAAGTCATCAACGCGGGTCTAAGTGGTGAGACCACGGCAAGTGGAAAAAATAGATTGGAGTGGGTACTGGAGGAAGACATTTCGATTGTTATCATTGAATTGGGAGCAAACGACGGACTAAGAGGCGTTCCTCTCCATGAAACTGAATCCAACCTCCAAGCTATGGTGGATATGGTTCAGGAAAAGCTACCCGATGCTGAAATTGTTCTGGCTGGCATGAAGATTCCGCCCAATATGGGACCTGAATACACCTCCACCTTTGAGCGCATATTTCCAGAATTGGCAGAAAAGGAAAATGTACCCTTGATTCCCTTTCTACTTGAAAATGTGGCCGGTATACCAGACCTCAACCAAGGTGATGGGATACACCCCACCGTTGAAGGACAAAAAATTGTGGCACAAAATGTTTGGGCGGTTTTAGAGCCGATGCTCTAAAAGGTTTGTAAATAAATATCAGCCTTAATCCATAGGCTCCACGGAAGGCCAACCGTTGTTCCAAGTAATTTCCTTTACCACCAATTTTGGAGCACCATTATCGTTGGCGTCATAAGCATGGCTGAAATAGTAATCTTTCCCATCAAAGGTATAAACACTGTTATGCCCTACCCCGTACCAGTTCTCATTTCCTTCTATCAATAGCGTTCCCCCGCCTTGGTTCACTGCTTTTCCTGCGGCATCAACAAAAGGGCCTGTTGCAGACTCAGAGCGGCCAACCACCACTTTATAGGTGCTATTTTCACCACGGCAGCACATATCCCAAGATAAGAACAGGTAATAATATGCTCCTTTTTTAAAAATGAAAGGTGCTTCCAGAGCAGCGTCTCCGGGATCACTGTCATCCAAATTAAAACTGCGCTCTCTTCTGGCAATGGTTTCCCATGCTTCAGGATGAGATACGGACTTTAAATCTTTGCTCAACTTCACCATTTTTAACCCGTTCCAAAAAGAACCAAACGACATCCATGGAATCCCATTCTCATCAAAAATAATATTGGGGTCTATGGCGTTCCACAAATCCCTGTTTGGTACAGATTGAACTACAATACCCTGATCTTCCCACTTGTAGTTTTCATTTTTTGGGTCGAGGGTAGTGTTGGTGACCAATCCAATGGCCGAAGTATTTTTTGCAAATGCCGAAACCGAATAATAAAGATAATAGGTACCGTTTTGATGGATGATATCCGGTGCCCAAATATGATTCTTGAAATCGGGTACCACTTCATCTGTCCACAATGGTTTTTCCTTGAAAACCGGCTCCAGCTTCTCCCAATTCTTTAAATCCGTTGAAACAAAATGCGAAATACCCCTTCCTGTACAAAAAAGATGATAGGTGTTGTTTTCTTTTATCACCACAGGGTCATGAACCCTAGGGGTTTGTTGTGCCCATGAGAAGATAGACATGCCAAACATCGAAACAGCTAAAAGTATCTTGATACGCTCCATAACTTATTTTTGAATTCCTTCGGAGGTCATTACCACCCGTTTTAATGTACCATCTTGGTTATAAAACAGCTCATCCACACAAACTGAGCGTCTAAAACTACCTCCATTGGGTTGAATACCGCCGGTGTGGTAGATGAAATAATCCTTGCCTTTGTATTCCAATATGGCTTGGTGATTGGTGTTGGTATTTCCTGCCAATTCGTTCAATATGCCTTTGTATTCCCATGGACCATCTAAGGATTTGCTCATGGCGTAGGCTGTTTTTTCGGGGAATTGATACGCGTAGGACAAGTAATACCAATCTCCTCTTTTATGGATATAAGGTGCTTCGGTGAAGTTGGGTAAATCGATGGTCTTGATATCCCCATCCAACTCCACCATATTGTCTTTTAGTTTTGCATAATAACACGCTGTGTTTCCCCAGAACAAATAGGCCTGTCCATCATCATCCACAAGAACCGTTGGGTCTATATCATCCCAAGAAATATCGGTTGCTTTGGTCATGTCATTAGTGATCAATGCTTTTCCAAGGGCATCCGTAAAAGGTCCCACTGGACTATCAGAAACAGCAACACCAATTGATTTTCCAGGTATTGTGCCATGTTCAACGGTCACATACCAGTAAAACTTACCGTCCCTTTCAATGACTTGTGCTGCCCAGGCATCAGCTTTGGCCCATTTAAAATCCGAAACTTTTAAGGGGACTGGGTGCGGTTCCCAATCGACCATATTGGTAGAGGAAAAAACCAACCACTCGTTCATTCTATAAAAATTGAAATCGTCTGGCGCTTCATCATGTCCAGCATACAAATAAACCGTATCGTTATGCACAATGGCCGCTGGGTCAGCAGTAAAAACATCCCGTATCACCGGATTGTTCACTTCTTTTTGGACTATCTGGGGTTCCTGCTCCTTTTCATCAGGTTGAACCGACTCTTTCTTTGATTCGCAAGCCCAGATAAGACCCACTAAACCTATCAAAATACCATATCTCATTTTATACGTGTTGTTTTTACATTTATAAAATAACGAAAGATAATTGGTTAAACCAAACAATTGGACTGATAAGTCTGAAAAACAGCCTCTTTAGGGATTCAATCCATAAAGTTGAAGCCTTCCATTGTTCAACCCTAAAAGTAAGCCAGTTGCAGGTCCCATAGTCAATGGCTGGGCTGTATTGGCATTTCCAAAACTCTGGAATCCAGATGCACTTAGTGGAACTTCTTTGAAAGATCCATCGGTAGTTCCCAAAAGTAACCCTCCGGTAGAAGTATTGATTCGCCCTATGGATGGTGCAAAACCCGAAAAGTTCCCCACATAAACGATATCCATTATACCATCTTTGTTACAATCCCCGACAATGAAGTCATTAATGGGCGCTATCTGGGCCATGTTGGGGAGGGGTTCCATAGCAAACGTATCATTTCCAGTATTGTAAATTATTTGGGATTTCAGGGTGACAGTTTGTTTCAACTTGGCATCTTTGCGCATATCTGCTGTGAAGATGTCGTCCAGGCTTTTGTCCGCAAAATCGGAATATCTATTATACCTCCTGGCCAAGAAAGGCAACTGCTTTTTCAGCTCATCCAAACTGGCAAACACTCTATCCTTTCCAGCTTTGTACTGCACCAAAATAGGGTCGGTTTGGCCATTTCCATCCCAATCCTTGACCCAAAGTTTTAAAGGTTTCTCAGAAGAAGCATCCAAACCCAAATTTTCACCTACATTACCCAATACTAAATCCTGTGAACCATCACCATCCAAATCTGCCAAGGAAATGGTATTCCACCACCCACTTGATTCGGGTATTTCAGTTGCAACTATGTTTTCTTTGGACAATTTGAGCTTAGTAACGGGCATCCACTCCCCTACTACCCACAGTACCTTTTCATGTTCATCCCAAGCCGCATCCGTTACCATTCCCAAACGGGAAAGCACTTCGCGTTCATCCAGCTTGAATCCATTTTTGCCCTGGTTCCATACCACATAACTCTTTGGGTTTAGCCCATAGCTTCCCGGAATTGAGCGGGACCCTACGAACAAATCCACAAAGCCGTTGGCATCAAAATCCTGTGCCACTACCACCGACCCATTGTTGACAATTTTTGGAAAAGAAGTATCTCTCTCAAAGCTTCCGTTTTCAAATCGATACAGCCTATCCTCATTTTTAATGTCATTTCCTCGCTCTCCGCTACCAGCAACCACATATAGGTCTAAATCGCCGTCATTGTCCACATCAAAAAACAGGGCATCCACATCCTCTGCCATTTTATCTTGCTCAAAAGCGGAAACGTCCATTTTTTCAAAATAAATTTGGTCTCCATACTGCTGAAAATAGATTTGGGAAGTTTGACCACTAGCCCCGCCGACGAAAATATCATTCAATCCATCCTGATTCACATCTCCAATGCACAAAGCTGGACCTTCGGTAGAAAGTTTGTGTGGAATCAGGGTTTCTTCATTAAAATCGATGAACGCATTCTCCTTATGTAGAAAATCAACTCCAACACTGTCCAATAGGGTGAAATAGGTGGCCTTCTTTTCTTTAGGAAGTTTCATTGTATCAGCATTATCATACTCCAACCGAACCGTTTCATTCACCTGAAGGTTCTTTAATTCTTGCACTTTTCCATCTGGCCATTGTACTTTCAAGGATTCAACCTGATTATTTTCACCCAAACCAAAATTCAAATTATAGTCCGAGGAAGACAACCAACCTCTTACCGGGAACAGTTCCTGAACCAGTGTTTGATTCTCCAATGTAACCGTGACCTTTGCTCCAACCCCAAAAGGATTTGAAGCACTTCCCTTCAACTTTACACGCAGGTAATTTTGATTCGTAGTCTCCGCATTATTTTTGTAAAGGGTAGATGGCGCGTTTAAGTTGTTGACCACCAAATCCAAGTCTCCATCATTGTCCAAATCCGCATAAACGGCCCCCATGGAACAACCCAACAAGTCCAATCCCCATTCCTTGGAAACATTTTCAAATTGTACATCCCCGATATTTTTATAGGCATAATTATGCACTTTGCCCTCGGGCATTTTCTGGGTGAGTTGCATGCTGGGCACCCGCCCCACTCCGATGGGATAATCATATTTTATATAGTCCAAATCATTGGGTCTTCTTAAAATCCCGTTGGTTACAAAAATATCCTTGTTGCCATCGTTGTCATAGTCAGCCAGTAAAACGGACCAGCTCCAATCGGTGGCCTCAATACCCGAGTAACGAGCCAACTCGCTGAAAGCCATTCCTTCCTTAGATTGTTCGCCTTGATTCAGGTGTAGCATATTTCTTGGCCCCTGTTCTCCAAAGCCAAAACTCTTTTTGTACTCATAAATGTAGTAAGGGTCCTCCCCAGCACTACTTTTTTTGACGATTTCATCCTCTGGCTTCATGTCCAAGGTCATAATATCCACCAAACCGTCATTATTGATGTCGGCAGCATCACTTCCCATGGAAAAGTTACTGCTCAAGTCCATGCTGGTCTCAATCCCTTCCTTAAACGTGCCGTTGCATTGGTTATAATAGAGGTAGTCGTTGTCGTGAAAATCGTTTGACACGTAGATATCCGGGCAACCGTTGTTATCTAAATCCGTCACCATAACGGACAGTCCATACCCAGTGGCTCCGCTGTAAATTCCAGCTTCCTCACTAACATCCACAAAAGAGCCTTGATCATTCCGCAACATGCGATCACCAGATAAGCTGTCCCGTACTGTTCGTTTATCGGCTTTTACATAAACATCCAATTCATGTACGGAATGATTTAATTGGAATAAATCCAAATCACCATCCCCATCATAGTCAAAAAAGACACCTTGTTGGCAATATCCATTTAGATCCAACCCAAATTCGGATGCTCTTTCAGAAAAAGTGCCATTTTTATTGTTGACAAAAAGTAGATTATGCCCTTGAAAACGTGTTCCATCGGAAACCTGTGATACATAAATATCCTGCCAACCATCGCTATTGATGTCCACCACGGTTACACCAGTTGTCCAATTTTTTGCTCCTGTCAATCCAGCTACGCCAGCTTTTTCGGTTTCATCGGAAAAGACAAAATCTCCCTGATTGATATAAAGTTTATTACTTACCTGATTTCCGGTAAAATAAAGGTCCTGCAAGCCATCGTTGTTAAAATCCCCAACACCAATACCACCGCCGTTATAGGCATATAAGTATTCATTGATGTTTATGGAATCCGTTTCGTGCAGTTGATTGACAAAAGTGACGTTGGACTCAGAATTGGGAATCTCGCTGAACAAGGTGGTCTTTTTATCACAGCCGACAAGCAAGAGTACCAGAAAAAAACAAATCCGAACATCCATTGTACCCATCATAAATTGATTACTTGTGACCAACGGACAGTACCTCAACCTTATCGTTGTTCCGGGCCACTAGAAGTACATCCTGTTCATTGAGATTAATGGGTTGAATATCCCGTACCTGCCCCTCCAATTTTAGGCCAATTTCACGATTTGGCACCGTTTTGAATCCCTTTCCCTCCTGATTGAGAAGGCAGACCCCATAACTGGCATCGTAACGGCCAACTTCGGGTTTTACCTCAAATAGGTTTCCACCCATGAGCAAATCCATAAAACCATCGTTATTAAAATCCTCAACATGTATGGCATACATGGGGGCCAATTGCGCTTCTACGGGAAGTGCTTCCAATTGAAATCCATCGTCCGTGTTCCAAAGAACAGCACTCTCCAAATAGGTTACCTCTTGATGCAGGGCATCTTTCAGCTGTTCTTCTGTAAAAATATCTTCAACAGTTTTCAACTTGTAATCTTCATATTTCAAGAAACGCTTGTTGAGAAAGGGCATCTGTTTGGCCAAGTCATGTCGAAGCGCCAGCGGATATGAAGTACCATCGTTATAGGTGCAAATAATTTGATCCTGAAGCCCGTTTTTATCAAAGTCCTTGATGTAACAGCTTACAGGCTGTTCAAGACTGGCTTTAAATCGACTGTTCAATCCATGATTACCCAAGACGTAATCCATATCGCCGTCATTATCCAGATCTACTTCCTTGATAGTGTTCCACCAGCCCGTTTGCTGTTCTAAATCGTAGTCCTTGGTCACATTTTCAAATCTGCCCTCTTTATTTTGGAACATTTGTATGGGCATCCATTCTCCCACCACAATCAAGTCCACCGCTCCATCAGAATCAAAATCGGTCCAAACAGCATCCTTTATCATTCCAATGCTCTCCAATCCCTTTGCCAACGTTGCGGTTTGATTGGAAAAGCGACCTTTGCCATCGTTTACCAAAATATAACCGTTCTGGGGAATCCCATATGAGCAATCCTTTAGCCGAACCCCCACAAACAGGTCTAAATCGCCATCGGCATCAAAGTCAGAAGCCGCTACGCAGGAGGTACTTTCGCCAATTGAAGTGGGAAGGGGATCAAATGATTTGCTAAAATACCCCTTACCATTATTAAGATACAACCGATCTCTCAGCATTGGTGAGTCATACGGATGTTCATTGCCCCCACTGACCACATAAAGATCTTGGTCACCATCCCCATCGGCATCAAAGAACAGGGCATCTACATCTTCCGAGAGTTGGTCCAGACCAAAATCGGGCATGCTCACCATTGTAAGTTCACCACTGGTCTGTTGTATGAACAATTTTCCTGGGCTACCTGCTGCACCACAAAGGTAAATGTCATCCAATCCATCTCCATTACTATCTCCAATGGCCATTTTAGGTCCTTCGGTGGAATTCATGTGAAACAAAAGGGCATCTTTATTAAAATCACTGAATGGATTTTCTTGATGCACCATGTCTTGAGGCAACAAAGCTTCTTTAACCGTAAATTCAAAGTTATGCTTGTTGCTATTGAACCACATTTTACCGGGTAATGTAACCGTATCGGCCTCTTTT
Organism: Allomuricauda sp. CAU 1633; assembly: GCF_017313225.1. Classification (GTDB taxonomy): domain Bacteria; phylum Bacteroidota; class Bacteroidia; order Flavobacteriales; family Flavobacteriaceae; genus Flagellimonas. The sequence goes on from NZ_JAFLNE010000006.1 coordinate 99,398, forward strand.
TCGCGAATGGTCAATTTTTGATTGGGAGCAATACCAGTTAAAATTGATTTTTTTCCGGACGGCCATTGCACCAACAAGGTGTCCAGTTGGTTACTGTTCTTCAGACCGAAATTTAGCACGTAGTCCATAGAAGACTGAAATCCCCGTGTTGGGACTTGCTCTTGGACTTGAATGAGGCCATCTTGAACCATACTCACTTTTGCCCCAATACCATGGGTGTTTTTTCCCTCGCCCTCTAAATGTATTTTGAGGTAATTTCGGTTGGGATTGACGTTTTCGGATGTGTTCTTGTAAACAAAAGCATCCATATTCACGTTGTTGACCACCAAATCTAAATCTCCATCATTGTCTAAATCGCCATAAGCAACCCCGTTTGAAAAACCGGGATCAAAAAGCCCCCATTCCTTAGTTTTATCCTGAAAGGTGGTTTGTGCACCTCCTTTGTAGGCCACATTGGAAATGGGAACTGAAGGTATTATGTCTATGAGCTTTTTAAAATCGACACCTTTCCCGGTAATCACACTCCGCATCACCACATCGTTTGAAATGTAGTTAAGATAATCTTGGTTCAAAATATCTTGATAAACCCCATTGGTAATGTAAATATCCTTGTAGCCATCCAAGTCAAAGTCAGACATTAATACCCCCCAACTCCAATCCGTGGCCTCCACTCCTTTGAGACGTCCATTCTCGGTAAAGCTGATTTCACCATCCTGAGCTATTTGCCCATTGTTGATTTGCAACATGTTTCGGGTAAACTGATTAAAGTAGTCGAATCTACGATTGTGCTGGTATTTGTCCCAGTTCTCAAAGGACATGGAAGTTTTTAGGCGCGATTCTTCCTTTGGAAGCATTTCAGTAACGAACATATCGGGGTAACCATCATTGTTTAAATCGGTGGCGTCAACACCCATGGAAGCCATGCCTATGGAGTTCATCTGTTGGGTAAGTGTCTCTCTGAAGGTACCATCCCCATTGTTCATATACACATAGTCCCGTTCAAAAAAATCGTTACAGATATAGAGGTCTTCCCAACCATCCAAATCCAAGTCTGAAACCATTACGCCAAGCCCAAATCCTATCTCACTGCCAAAAATGCCCGTTTCTTCACTGGCATCCCGGAAAATCCCATTGTCATTTACATAAAAACGGTCGCCATTTATGGAATCCCTTTGACCCCGTTCATTTTCCCGCAGGTTGAAGGAACCAATAGCTCGAAATGAATTGTTCAACACATAGGCATCCAAATCGCCATCGTGATCATAATCAAAAAAAGCGGCATGGGTAGATAATCCTTTGTCCGCTAAACCGAAGGATTCTGCACTTTCCACAAAAGTACCGTCCTTTTGGTTGATGAAAAGCTCATTCTGTTTGTTATCTCCTTCTATGTCCCCGGAATTGCATACGTAAATATCCAACCAACCATCACCATCAATGTCGACCATGGTCACCCCTGTGGACCAAGATTTTTCACCCCCTACCCCAGCTTTTTCGGTAATATCTTCAAAGGTGAAATCACCTGTATTTCTGTATAACTTATTCTGATGGAGATTGGAGGTCATATACACATCAGGGAGGCCATCCTTATCAACATCACCTATGGCCACACCACCTCCATTATAATAATTTCTATAGGTAAATACATTGAACTCCCGGTCATACGAGAGAGTATTGGCAAAATTAATTCCCGTTTGCTCAGGGGACATCTTTTCAAACAAAGGAGGCACTTCTTCTTTTGTCTTCTGACAGGAAACCCCAAGTAATAAAAGAACTAATAGATATGGAATATTCTTTTTCATGCTAACTTTTATGCTTTTCCGCTCTTTTTAGGTCATAATACCAAAGATTGACCAATTGTCCACTCATATCTGGAGAAATTGTTATCCTACAGTTGCCTTTTAGGTGGACATGAACATCATTTTTATAAAAAACCGGGCTTTTTACCTTAAAGGTTTTTCCTCCGTACCAATGGTCCATAAGTTGTAATACATCCAACAGAAGGCTATCGCTTTCAAAAGTACCATCTTTATATGTGGCCCCATTGTAGTAGATTGATGCATTCATTTCGGTGATGGTATCATTGGTAAAGGACGGATAAAAATTTATGGCAGCAGGATATTCCATGCCTTCAATTTTAGACTCTACCCATGCTGTATTTTTGCGTCCGCCCTGCCAAAACTGCTTTTGTATATTTTTTTCAAAACAGTACTCCCTAAATTCTTTTTTTGACATTCCAAAATACAGTCCCAAAAAAAGGGAATCTTGCACCACTCCCTTTTGAAGCTGCTCCTTTTCAAAGGCCACATACCGTTCTGCATCGCTCTTTTTGCAAGATGCCAAACAGACCATCCCGATGAAGATGATCCATACACGTATTGTCTTTAATCTCATTGTGCGCTATTCATTTTCAACACTACCAAACTGTCATTAAGTCGGGAAAGTACCAAAAACTCGCTTGCACCTACGTGCAAGGAACGAATTTCCCTTACTTCTCCTTCAATTTGCAACCCAGATTGTGCCATCGACATTGCTTTAAAATGGCCATTGCCCAACCCCTTCAACAAAACACCCCGCGAACCGTCATTGATACCAACTTCGGGCTTGGACCAATAAAAATTTCCACCAGCCAATATATCAGGTATTCCATCATCGTCAAAATCTTCAATGCGCAATCCAAAAATTCGGGATAGCTGCGCCTCTGGAGGAAGGTTAATTTTCTTGAAAGATTCCTTTTCGTTTAAGAAAACTGAGGAGGCGGTGGTAAACACCTCCAGCTTTTGGGATTCATCAATAATAGTCTTCCCAAAAATATCCTCCACGGTTTGTTCTTTGTAGGCGTGATATTTTAAATATTTTTTCTTTAGATAGGGTAATTGTTCCACCAGCTCTGAACGCCCTACCAGAGGATAGTCTTCTTCCCCGTTATAAATGGTTATGATATGTTCCGGCTTTCCATTTTTATCGAAATCCTGAACGTACATGGTAACTGGTTTATCTTCGGTAGAACGCAAACGGGTATTTTCACCCAAATTACCTGCAATTAAATCGGGCAACCCATCTTGATTTAGATCCGAAACCTCCAAGGTGTTCCAAAAACCATTGGTTTTGGACAATCCCAGTTCTGCGGTTTTGTTCGTTAATTGTCCATTGTTGTTTTCAAATAGGATCAAGGGCATCCAATCGCCCACCAAAGCCAAATCTTGATCACCATCTTGGTCGTAGTCGAACCATTGCGCATCTGTAATCATACCCAAATTGCGTAATCCAGGGGCAACATCCTCGCCAACTTCATTAAAGTTACCCTTCCCATCATTTTGCAATATATATCCGTTACTGGGCTCTCCATAATTGAATGGTTGCGACCGAATCCCCACAAAAAGGTCCATATCCCCATCGCCATCAAAATCGGCTGGGCTTACAACGGAACTGTTTTCGTAGCGATTGATGGGCAACCATTGTTTGGATATTGAAAATTGGCCTTTTCCGTTGTTGATATAAAGACGGTCTTTGAGCGAGGAAGAGCTATTGGGAAATTCATTCCCTCCGCTGCAGACGTACAAATCCAAATCCCCGTCATTATCGGCATCAAAGAAAGCTGAATTGGTATCGAGGCTGGATTTATCAGCTTCAAAAGCGGGCTGTATCATTTTTTGGAACTGCCCATTGCTATCTTGCAGATAGCATACCGCCGTTTCTCCCTTATTACCACCTAAATATAAATCCATTCTGCCGTCTCCATTGATGTCAGCAGTATTGATATGGGCAAAACCTGCGGAAATCATGTCAAAAAGCAGAAGATCTCTATCAAAATCGTTAAATGAGGATTTTTTATGGAGATAGGGTATGGTCATGGAATCGGATACATCGGTAAACCAGGTTTGGCCTTGGGCTTTCATCCAATCCCTGTTCTTTTCAACACCATCTGTGTGTTCTGAATACGAAATGGTAAGAAATTGATCAACCTCAACATTATTTAAAATATTGATGCTCCCATCGGACCATTTCACCTGTATGGAATCTATGCGGTCTGTATTTCCCAGACCAAAATGCAATCGATCATCCACAGTGGATTGATACCCCCGCATGGGCGCCAATTCTTGATAGTATATTTTGTCTTTTGAATATACCGTGGCCTGGGTGCCCAAACCAGAAGTATTTATTTCATTTTCGAGACCAACAAACTTCAGATTGATAAAATGATTATCCTTTTTTTGGGATTCTGCATTGTTTCGATAGATAAAGGCGGGCATATTTACATTGCTCAACACTAAATCCAAGTCTCCGTCATTGTCCAAATCCCCATACGCAGAGCCATTGGAAAAACTGGGGCAATTTAACCCCCACTCCTCCGATGTATTTGTAAAGGTGAGGTCTCCATTGTTCATAAAAGCAAAGTTGGGCATGGGATTGGATGGGATACTGTCTATCAACTGTTTTAAATAGCTCCCTTTTTCCCTAAATAATCTTGCTGTGGTAATGGGGTCTGCATAAAAATTAAGGTAGTCCAGGTCAATGAGATCTTTAAAAATACCATTGGCCACGAACATGTCCTTGTTTCCATCATTGTCATAATCGGCAATAAGGGCGCCCCAACTCCAATCTGTGGCCTCAACGCCTGCAAAACGGGATATTTCGGACATGCTAATATGCCCCTCACTGTTGGGAAGGCCTTGGTTGAGCTGTAGCACGTTTCTTGGGAATTGACGGTGATAGCCTGCATTTACATTGGCTTTATACTTGTTCCAATCCTCAAAAATGGCCTTGGTCTTTAAGCGAGACTCTTGCTTGGGAAGCATTTCGGTGACAAATATTTCGGGCCAACCATCATTGTTGATGTCGGCCATATCGGCTCCCATGGAACCCAAACTTATCTCACCAATGACCGTTTCCAAGGATTCGGTAAACGTACCATCGCCATTATTGACATAGAGATAATCCTTTTCAAAAAAATCGTTGGAAACAAAAATATCTTGCCAGCCATCCCTATTGATATCGCCGATGGTAACGCCTAAACCAAATCCGATGGCACTGCCATAAATTCCAGCAGGTTCACTTACATCTGTAAATGAATCGCCATCGTTTCTGTACAGTTTATTGCCCCCATTGGGATCACGAATCAACCGTTGATCTTTTTTTAAGGTATAGCCTCCTACGGAACGAATGGAATTGTTGAGCAAGTACATGTCCAGATCACCATCTTTATCGTAATCAAAAAAAGCAGCATGGGTTGAAAGGCCATAATCTGCAATACGATATTGCTCAGCTTTTTCTTCAAAACTTAAATTGCCGTCTTTATCAATTCCTTTATTGATAAAAAGTTCATTGTGCCGATTCTCTCCTTCGGGTTTTCCGGATTTACAAATATAAATATCCAGCCAGCCATCCCCATTTACATCAGCGAGACTTACACCAGTGGACCATATTCCCTCTGAATTCAATCCAACTTCATCCGTGACATCCTTGAATTTAAGCCCTCCTTGATTTAGGTACAATCTATTACTGACCATGTTTCCAGTAAAGAAAACATCGGGGAGTCCATCCTTGTCCAGATCCCCAATGGCCACACCCCCACCATTATAAAAATTGCGATAGGTGTATGTATTGAATTCCTCTGTGTATTTTAGATCGTTTCTGAAATCAATTCCCGTCTCTTCGGCCGATAATAAAGAAAAAAGAGCTCCATCCCTTGAACCGCAATCCAAAGATTCTGGATGTTTTTGACATCCAGCGAGCAGAATTGCCAAACCAATGAGCCCTCTTTTTATCATACTATCCTTCTTCTATTATTAAAAATAAGAAAAGACACAAAAAGCTAATTGTGTCTTTTCTATAAAACTAACTAAAACAAACTAATTCTATGTTGAAAACATATACCTCTAATAACCAGGGTTCTGGGTTAGATTGGGGTTTCCGTTCAACTGAGCGGTTGGTATTGGGAACACATTCTTGTTGGGATCGGTAATTGTTTTTTCCCACCAAGTGCTTGTGAATCGATCAAAACGAATCATAATGGTTCGTGCCTGTGCCTCAAAAGCCAATTCTCTTTGGATTTCATCATAGAGGGCATCCTCGGTCAAAGGTGAGATTGCTGCCAAACCAGCTCTTTCCCTAACCTGTCTTACCAATTCCTCAGCCTCGGTCATGTTTCCGCCAGAACGCCATAGCGCTTCAGCCCGCATCAGCAATATTTCGGAAAAACGAATGATTGGGAAATCATTATCCATAGCCAATGCGATTCCATTTTCAAATTCATATTTCCCTATCCGCGCTCCGGATTGGCTAAATGCAAAAGGAAACAATTCGTTGATATAAGGTGTAAAAATCAGTGGCGTGCCATCTGGGTCGGAATTTCCCTGAGAGTCAACCTCAATGGCACCATTGGGGTCATTAATAGGTTCACCTGATGATGTGAACTGTTGCCCAGTTATGAATATTTCTTTTCTATTATCGGCATCATCAAAAGAATTGTAAAATTCCTCCAAGGCGGTATAACCGTTCCAGGGACCATCTGTGAAATTATAGGTAGCACGGTTCAATGGGTGTAGGGTCCTCATGTGCATATTGAACTGTCCTCCACTGGTTTTGGACTGAACCACCACCATGATATTCTCACTACTACCTGTATTATCTATGGTGAAATTGTCCATGTAATTGGCCACCAAAGAATACTGTCCTCCATCAATAATCTGTTGGGTCAAATCCAACACTTTCTGATATTGCGGAGTTCCAGTGTACACCTCGGCATTGAGATACACTCGAGCCAAAATCCCCATAGCAGCCCATCGGTTCCATCTACCATAATATTGTCCTCCAACGTCAGCTGGCAACTGGGTAATCAAGTCTTCAAACTCACTGGTGATAAAGTTATACACCTCCGCTTTGGGTGTTCTGGATGGGCTGGCCTCTGCTTCAGCAAAGGAAGTTACCAAAGGTACATCTCCCCAAAGATCCATAGCAGTGAAGTAATAAAAAGCTCGTAGCGCCCGTAGTTCATTCACAGCCTCAGTGGGATCTTCCAACGTAGCCTCAAATTCCTCTATCAATCGGTTACAGGTGGCAATACCACTAAAACACATATTCCAGGTATTGTTGATAAACCATGCATTGTTTTCCCACTCATGTCTGTGCAAACGTGCCCAGATACCTCCATCATCCCATGGCCCAAACTTGGCGGGAGCGGCACTGGTTTCCGTTGACAACTCCTGAACTTCAAAATAGCCATTGTTTCCATACGAGCCAGCCAAAGGCGCATAGGCTGTAAGAATAGCAGCAATTTGAGTATTTTCTGTGGTGTACTCCGTATCTGGAGTTAGTTCGCTATACAAAGTGGTCTCCAAATCTGTGCAGGAATTGATACATCCCAGCAAGACGACCATCAAAGTCAATTTAGTTATTATTTCTGTCCTTTTCATTACAAATATTTTTTAGAATGTTACGTTTAGACCTAAACTAAGGGTACGAGACCTGAAGTAAGAGGTTCGATCATCAATACCTGGGGCAAGTGGGTCACCAAACCAATCGTAGTGTACCTCTGGGTCTACCCCTGTATATCCCGTAATCACAAACAGATTCTGTCCTGTGGCATATACCCTAAAGTTTTTAATAACATCGGTCTTTAAATCAATGTTATAGCCCACAGTCACGTTATCCAATTTAAAGAAATCTGCTTTTTCTACATAATAGCTGTTCCAGCTTTCTCCTTGGGTCAAGTCTGGCAAATAATATTTAGTACGCACAGGGTTGTAGTTCTGCGAAGCCAACGGAGATTCGTAGTATGCTCTGTTGATGTTCACCAAACTATGGCCAAAAGCACCTCGGAACGTAGCACTCAAATCAAACTTTCCAACGGTTAAACTGTTGTTCCAAGACAACTCAAAATCTGGAAGTCCATTACCCACTACCACTGCATCATCCTCTTGGGAAATTGTACCATCCCCATTTTGGTCCGTAATGATTCTAGAGCCATCTTCTGCCAGTCCTTCAAAAATAGGAGCCACGATTTCACCAATAACCTTTCCTTCCTCCAATTTAATTGGCTGAATTCCATTTAACCCCGGAGGACCTAAATTTCCACGGAACAATACCTGACGTTCCCCATCAAAACTGACTAATTTGGTGTTAAAGGTTGAAAAAGTAATGCCTGTTGTATAGTTTACCTTACTGGTTTGAACCACAGCACCATTTAAGGTCACCTCTACCCCTGTTGATTCCAATTCACCCACATTGACCAATGTCCTTCCAAAGAAATTAGGCGGTTGTGGAACTTCAAGAAAGCTAAGGATATCTGTAGAGTTTCTGCTATACACATCAATAGAACCATAAAGTCTGGAATTCAACAACCCAAAATCCAATCCAATATTGGTCTCCGCTTTTTCCTCCCATTTTAGATCGGGGTTAGGGTTGGAGGCAAAATTTACACCCTGTATCCATTGATTGTTAAATTGGGACCTACTACCCCTTGACAAGCGGGTTCTATACTCGTAATTCTGATTGGGCAAGTTCCCGGTTACCCCATATCCTGCTCTTAGTTTTAAGGAACTGAAAGGAATATCGAACAATTGGGCAAAATCCAAACCACCACTTACCGCATAAAAATTACCCCACTTCTCATTATCACCAAATTTGGATGATCCTTCACGTCTGTACGATGCACTCATGAAGAATTTGTCCTTCCAGTTAAGCATAGCCCTTCCAAAGTAAGAAATCAATCGAGATTCTTCCTTTTGGCTATTGAGTCCTACCAAAGCATCATTACCTGTAGCTGACCCCAATCCAAGTTCCAAGGAATTGTACAACAAGTCATTGGTTATAAAATTGGTATTGAACGCATCAAAGTTGGTGAAGGTAAATTCCTGCCAAGAATAACCTCCCAGCAATGAGAATTTTACATCACCAAAATATTTTTCATAGTTTGCGGTCAACTCAAAAAGTTCGTTTTCACGATCTTCAGCCTCTTTTCTAGCTCTACCGCCTTGTCCCGCTGCTGAAGAAAATCGCATTCTTGAGCTGTAATATTGAGATCGTTGGTCGCTTTCGTGCTGAAGGGAATAAAAACCTGCAATACTAAGATCATCAGTCAACTTATAGTCAGCTTTGATCGTACCCAAAAGCGTGGTGAAAATACCATCATCCGTAGTTTCTTGCGAAATAGCATATGGGTTATGGTATTCGGGAGTGGTTGGTTCCCAATACCCATTGGCAGGATCTCCATCAATGTAAACCGGAGCCGTAGGATCCGCAATGATAGCAAAACGTTGAGCCTCGTAGGGAATAAAAGAAGCTTTACGCTTGGTAATGGCCCCATTGATAGTAAGGGTAAGTTTGTCGTTGATGGCTCGTTGCACCAAATTAAAACGCGCATTGAATTGATCAAAGCCACTACCAATAGCGACTCCTTCCACATCTCTGTAGTTCACCGAAGCGCGGTAATGTCCACTTTTTATGCTATTGGACAGTGCCAAGTTGTGCACATTGGTTACACCAGTTCGCGTTACCAAGTCCAACCAATCTGTTTCGTAACCGTTATCGGTTCCTCCTGCTTCAATGAATTCTTGTGGAGAGGAGTTTTCCACAAATTTGGCCACACTTTCCATAGAGAAGTAGGTGTTGTACTCTACTCTGGCATTGTCAACCCCAGAAGCTCTTTTGGTTGTTACCAAAATAACCCCAGAAGAACCTCGAGTACCATAAATGGCTGCTGCCGAAGCATCTTTCAAGACTTCAATGGATTTAATATCATTGGGGTCTATACTTTGCAGTGAACCGCCCAATACTCCATCAATAACAACCAAAGGTTGCGCATTGGCGCCAAAGGTAGAAAGTCCCCTTAACCGGATATTATACCCTCCGTTTGGGTCACCCCCTGGTCGTGCAATAGAAAGACCAGCCACTTTACCTTGCAAAAGTTGTGCAGGATCATTAATGTTACCCGTGTTGAATTCATCAGAGTCCACACTGGCCACGGCACTGGTAACTTCCCTTCGTTCCACGGTACCATAACCAATTCCTGTGATGGTTACCTCATCCAATTGGGTAAAATCTTCTGTTAAGGATACATCAATAGTGGTCTGTGCTCCAACTTGAACTTCTTGTGTCCTAAAACCTACGTACGAGAAGACAAGAACGTCTTGGTCACTGACCTCAACTTGATAAATACCATCAAAATCTGTAACGGTTCCTGAAGTGGTTCCCCTAACAATGACATTGGCACCAGGGATAGGTGTCCCGGTAGCTGCATCCGTTACAGTACCAGATACTGTTTTTTGATCTTGGGCATGCACTTGCATCCCAAGAAAAAATGAGAAAATTGCCAGCACCCAAAGACTTTTGGGAACCCGCAACTTCACAAATGATAGTTGTGTGTTTTTCAGCATTTTGTTTAGTTTACGTTAAATAAGTGTGCGTTTTACACATGCAAGGAAACGAAATAAATTGGGATTTGCAAATATTCCGTTAAAAAAATGTGGTTTTAACACTTATAATGTCTCGAAATTGCTTGCAAGCATGATTTTTAAAGGATTTTTTTACATCTTGATTTTTGAACACCTAGAACATCCCATAGTGAGGAATGTGGCAATATCCTCAATGCCAGTTTATTATTGGAAAGGTAAAATGGATTGCAATTTGTGCAATTTTCTTGGGCTTAGGCTTTGGCGGTATTTCAAAGAAAAGAGCTAAACCCAAGAATGGGAAGTGTTTATTTATTAGGAGAGCAAAAAAGGAAGGAATTGATCAGTGGGGCCTGATTTTTGTGTTAACAATTATTTAATAAAGGTGGCGTTAAAATTTATCAATTAGCTACTTGCTAAACCATGGCAATTTCAACCTTTTTGAATATTGATTTTTCCGAACCGCAAACCAAGCAAACGTAGTCTTCCTGTAAATCTTCAAATTTGGTATTTGGGGCAATGTTGGACTGCGGCTCCCCAATGGCCTCATCATAAACCGTTAAACAACTTTGACATTGATGGACGGCATGCATAGTCTGCTCCATTTTCTCTGTCTTTTTCTCTTTTGGAGCATCTTCGTTCCCGAGTTGCAGGAAATATTGTTTGCTCAATTCAATCAACAAGTTGGGTAGTTCCTTTTGATCCACATCTTGGGCATAAATCAAATATTGTCTGGTATTGGGGTCAAAATTCTTAAAATGGCACACGTTGTAGGTTGGCTTCGCATTATATTTTTCCACCAACTGGGACAATGGGTTTATTTCAATTACAATAGAGGAAAAATGGGATTGTTTGCCTACATCTTTGCTGATGCCAAAGGTAAGTCCGTATGTACTGATGTCGTTTTGGTCAAAGCTGTTCACCAAATATTTTTTAAGCTCCAACGCTTCTTTATCATCAACCGGAAGGTGCCAGTTCATTTCCAATTGCGAATGCCTGACATTGATACCCCTTTGGCCTAAAAAACGTTCCAATTCTGGGCGACTTTCCTTGGGTATCCCTTTTATAATGAACGATTTCCAAGGGGTAATGCAGATTTTCCCAATACTATTGTCCAAACAAAACCCGCAAAATTCCTTCAAAAATTTCAGGTCATACCGATTGTTCCTCCAATACAGCCCCAACCAAAATTGATCTAAGCCCATGCGGTTCATCCCTTCATAATACGGGAAGGTTAAAAATGGAATATGAAGTTCCTTATTGATGGTTTTGTTGTTATGGGTCTGCATTCGCTGGTTCAGCACTGTGAAGAGTTGGTCCACATTGTCCATGGTATGGTACACCTCTTCAATGGCCCTACATAATGTGACCATATCCCAACTATAGATTAAAACAGGATAGTAGGCACTTTTCTTCCAATGGGGCAATTGTATGTTCAGGTACCAATAATCTTCTTGTTCCGATGCTACAAAGTTGAGGTTACCACTAAAAATGGGCACCAATCGTTGCTTGGGGTCTGTAATATTGATTTTTAGTTTGGGCAGAAAATCAAACTGCTCCAATAAATACAGATAGGTTGACCCCTTTAACCAATAGGTGGTATCAAAAATATCCACTGAAACATAAGAACACACAATATTTTGATAGGATCTATTGGCAATGATATCCGTATTGTACTTGGATATTTTTTCCAAATGATCCTTTTTTACATCGTTTAAGGGAAAAAGTAGGTCTTGGCGTGACCCAAAATACACTTCAGACAATCCTGCGGCTTCCAGCATGGCTATACTGTCCTTGAGTTCCCCTGGGGAAGTAATCCCCCCTTTAATCAGTATTCTGTGCAAATCGTCATTCATGGCTACGCTGGAACAGTTTTTAATTGTTGGTTTAGGATAGCCTTTACCTCAGGCTTGCAACTTCCACATCCCAATCCGGCTCCGGTTTGGGAGCATAGTAGGGCAAAGTCTGTACAGCCTCCCGCTATGGCATCTTTAAGGTTTCCATCCCCTACTTGGCTACAAGAGCAGATCAAGTTTCCTTTAAGGGGTTCCGAATTGGATACGCCCCGTAGCAGTTCATCCCGTTTTTCAGAAAGTTCTATTTCCTCTTCAATGAGTCTCTTAAATTCTGCAAACTCATTCTTGTCTCCCATCAAAATGGCCCCTTTTAAGGTATCGTCTTTTACAATACACTTCTTGTAAAATCGTTTACTGACATCCATCAGAAGAATCTCCTCATACGTTGGATCGTTTTTAGGGGTATTTACCATACCAATACTGCAAAGATCCAAGTTTTCAAACTTTAGAATATTCATCAGGACGGAACCTCCGTAAATGCTCCCCAAGTCGCCAAGGATATAATTTGCCGCTATATCTGCCTGTTGTTCTGCCGCCGATGTTATACCATACAATGCATTTTCAAACTCGGCGATTTCACCCAACGCAAAAATGGAGGAATCACTGGTTTTTAAATAAGGGTCCACCAAAACGCCCCGTCTGGTCTCCAGACCAGCATTTCTGGCCAAATCAATATTAGGGCGTGTTCCAATGGCATAGACTACGGCATTGCTCCGCAATGTGCGTCCCGTTTTAAGGTTGACCATGAGCGTATATTGGGATTCCTTTTCCTCAAAAATGGTACTCACCTCGTTATCAAAAAACAACTGGATACCCCTTTCAGAGACATCTTCGGCCAATAACCTACTGGAAATGGGGTCCAATTGCCGCTCCATCAATCTTGGGGCCCGTTGAATGATGCTAATATTAATGTTGATTTTTTTCAAAGCTGCTGCCAATTCCAATCCTAATAATCCACCTCCTACAATAACCACATGCTGTTCATCAGCTGGAAGTCCTGTTTCTGTCAAATATTTTTTGAGTCGGTCCGCATCCCCACGTTCCCGCATGGTGAATCTGCCCGGAAGATCTATCCGTACATCACCGGGTACAAATGCACTGCTCCCGGTGGCCATGACCAATAGATCATAGGAATGCTCGTTTCCTTGGTCATCGATGACCATCTTTTCTTGAGGATTGATGTTTTGGATACCATTTTTGGGATATAGATTAACCTTGAGCTTTTCCAATTCCCCTTGTTTTAATTTTTGAAGGGATTCCCAAGGAAGTTCCTCATTCACATATTCGGGCAACAGAACACGATTGTAGAAAGGGTGTTCTTCTTTTGAAAATACATGGAGTTCATCCACTCTGTTCTTTTCGCGATATGTTTGTATAAATCGATATGCGGCGGCCCCTGCCCCAACAACAACTATTTTTTGTTTTGGCTTCTTGTATTTTTCAACCTGAACCGCGCAATATTTAAAATCAGGCTCTTTTGAAATGGGATCTACAATATCATTGGTAAGGTTGTTGGCCCTACTGAAATCGTCATTTAAAATTTTCCCCCAGTGCATGGGCAGAAAAACCACCCGCTCCCGAATGTCATAATTGATTTTCACCTTAACCCTGACACTCCCACGTCTGCTCTTCACCAAAGCAATATCTCCTTCTCTAAGACCTCTCAAATAGGCATCCACCTTGTTCATTTCAAGATAAGGCGATGGAATATGGGTTAAAAGTCGCTTTACTTTTCCTGTTTTTGTGCGGGTATGCCATTGATCGCGAACCCTTCCTGTATTGAGAACCAGAGGAAAATCTGGTGTGGTTTCTTCCGATTTATTGTATAGATTTCTCGGGGCATTAAAATGGGCCTTCCCATTCGCGGTGAAATAACCATGATCTTGAAAAAGACGTGGCGTTCCTTTATGATCAGGAGATGGTACGGGCCATTGAAAGCTTCCCTCCTTTTTTAGCCGATTATGGGACAATCCAGAAATATCGATGTTGGTCCCCTTTGTCATCAAGCAATATTCGTCATAAACCTCGGCGACGTTTTCATAGTCAAATCCGCCATACCCCATTTCTTGGGCAAACCTCCATAAAATTTCAGAATCGGGCAACGCCTCTCCAGGAGCATCAATAACCTTGGGTAAGTAACTGATTCGTCGTTCAGAGTTGGTCATGGTGCCTTCTTTTTCCAACCAGCCTGCTGCCGGCAATAGTAAATCGGCATATTTGGAGGTTTCCGAATTATGGGAAATATCCTGAACAACAACAAAGCTAGCCTTTTGGAGCGCTTGCTCAATTTTTTTGGCATTGGGCATACTCACTATGGGATTGGTGCAAATAATCCAAATGGCCTTCATTTTTCCCGATTCCAGTGCATCAAACATTTCCGTGGCAGTATACCCGGGATCACCTTGTATCTCTTTTCCACCCCAAAATTCCTGCACTTCCTTCCTATGTGCTGGATTGCCCAAATCCCTGTGTGCCGCCAATAGACTGGCCATTCCCCCAACTTCACGTCCACCCATGGCATTGGGCTGACCTGTCAACGAAAAAGGGCCAGAACCCGGCTTTCCAATATGCCCGGTTAACAAAGAAAGGTTCAACAGCGAAACATTCTTGTCCACCCCAATCACGCTTTGGTTCAGTCCCATGGTCCACATGCTGATAAACCCTTTGGCATCGGCTATCATTTTGGCTGCCTTGCGGATTTCATCAGCAGTAATCCCACATTTTTCAGCAGCTTGGCGAATGCTAAGCTCAAAGGCCACTTGCTTGCAGGCTTCAAAATTGGACGTATGTTTTTGTATGAATGATTTATCGATTTTCTTTTTTTCAATAAGCCATCTGGCCATGGCATTGAAGAGAATTACATCAGTTCCCGGCAATATCTGCAAATGAAGGTCCGCCAAAGCACAGGTTTGGGTCTTCCGCGGATCTACCACAATAATTTTTACCTTGGGGTTTTGTTCCTTATGTTTTTCAATCCTGCGGAATAAAATAGGGTGACACCATGCAGGATTGGCCCCTGCGATCAAAAAGCAGTCAGCCAATTCAATATCTGCATAGGAAATGGGAACAGCATCATTTCCCACAGTTTTTTTATACCCGACCACAGCAGAACTCATACACAATCGGGAATTGGTATCGATATTGTTGGTTCCCAAAAAGCCTTTGGTAAGCTTGTTGGCGAGGTAATATTCTTCGGTAAGGCACTGCCCAGAAACATAGAGCCCAACACTATTGGGGCCATGCCGCTCTATGATGCTCTTAAAAACAGCGGCAGCCCTTTTTAACGCGGTATCCCAATTGACCCGTTGCATGGGATGGTTTCGGCTCCATCGCATTTCTGGATACAAAATTCGGTCTGTAGTGTCTTGGGCCACATAGTTCAAGGTCTTTCCTTTGGTACACAACATCCCTTTGTTTACCGGATACTCTTCATTGCCCTTGACTGAAAGAACTCCTTTAGAATCCTTTGAAACAGTTATTCCGCACCCCACGCCACAATAGGAACAAATAGTATTGTATGTGTCTTTTTTCTCCATAGAAAATTGCACCTCAATTTTAAAGGATGAAATTATAAAATTACGTATAAATACGTAGTGATAATATCGTAAAAGTGTTGCTTAAAATCGTAGGATTGGCAATAATTCTTGCCAAAATTTGACGATTATGAACCTATACCAGCTTGTATTTGTGCGCTTTTTTGGAAAGGTCAATGAGATTCTTGACTTCCATCTTTTTCATTAGGTTAAAACGGTGGGTCTCAATAGTACGCTTACTGTTCTGTAGTTTTTCGGAAATTTCTTTGTTGGTATACCCCGCCAACACCAGTTCCAGTACCTGAAGTTCTTTATTGGTCAGGTCAAAGGGATTGTTTTTGTCCTCTCGGGAAGCGGTCTTCCCATTGACGCTTTTGTCTGGACTAAACAAGTTGTTCACCAGAACATTGGATATGTCACCACTGAAATATTTTCCGCCTTCCTGCACCATGTGTATGGCCTTAACGAATTCGGTTTTTCCTGTATCTTTCAATAAATAACCGCTGGCCCCTGCCTGCACAGATTTTAGGATGTATTCCTCTGAATCGTGCATGGAAAGTATGATGCATTTGGTCTTTACATTTGGGTTTTTATTCAACCGTTCCACGGTTTCAATACCGCCCAGTTCAGGCATACGGATGTCAATAATAAGAATATCAGGCGATTTATTTTCCACCATTTTAAGGGCTTCCAAACCATTGGAAACCTCGCCTATGACGTCCAAATCCGGTTCTTCTTCAAGAAGTGCACGTATGCCATCACGAACCAAGGAATGGTCATCGGCCAATACAATGCTAATGGTTTGTTGAAGTCCAGATTCTTGCATTACACAAAAATAATCGAATTATTGAAATACCCTAAGAACAAATGAAGGGCCGCTCCAATATAAAAAGGAACAGCCCCATCAAAGCAAAGCTAATCACTTAAACTATTCCGCCTTGGCTGTAGTAAAAAGTTTGGGTTTTATAATCAACATGGCCCATGCCCAATTTTGGGTACTGGCTGCATCTGCCTCTGGCACCCCCTTAAGTTCGTACATGCCATCTGCAGGGAATAAGTGCGAGTATCCTATCTTTAAGGCATAGCCCTTGAACTTTTGGGTGAACACCAAATCCACCTCGGTTCCCAAAGCATTTTCCCCACTTGGGAGATCTTGTTCGCCTTTAAAGTTCCAAACCTTGGCCAATAGATCGGAGTTTTCGCCCAATTTAAAGTTGGCACTGGCATGAATATCGAATATCCCAACAGAGTTGGCATGGTTGCCCACGTAGAAATAATCCATAAGGCCGTTGAACTTGTGGTTGGTACCGTAAAGTGGAAAGAAGGCACTTGTTTCGCCAGCGGTTTGTCCATCATTCCCGCTTATAATTTCAATTCCAGCACCAAGACCTACTGTACTCGATGCTTTGTAACTGAGGTCGAGACCTAACAAATAAGCTCCTTTTACATCCAGTCCCCCTTGTCTTTCCCCGGTCTGAATAAATGCATTGGCCGCCAGTCCAAAACTTCCTTTTTTATAGGTCAAATGGGTGCCCAAGGTCTGTAAACTACTCAAGCCATCTGCATTGTCATTGCCATCAAAGTTTTGGAAGCCATTGTTAAGCAACACCAGACTGGCCGCAAAGCTCTCCCATTTTTGTTTTAGATAGAGCATCTGCATGGTTTTGTAACTAAAAAAGCCTGTGGTATTGTAGGCATTCCCAACAGATTGGAAACCGGTAGGGTTATCAAAATCCTGATTAAAGGCGAAAGCAAAATCAAGCATAAAACCACCGTTGGAATATTTGACCAGGGCAGCATCGTGGTTACGGGCCTGTTGTGTCCAGTCCACCCCACCCAATATACGTTGGTCGTCATAAGAAAGTATTTGTCTCCCTAATTTGGTGGACCATCCAGAGCCTAGGTTGAGTTCTGCCCATGCTTCAAACACTGCAAATGTGTCGTTTTCATCATCGGGTCGCAACTGGCGATTTTCGCCCCAGACCATAACATCCTGAAGACTCAGATAAAACTTATACTTTTCGGTTTGGTATCCTGCATTTAAACGTGCTCGGGTCGACGTGGCTAAACCTGGGTCAGCAGCATCGGTAATCAAACTACCAAAGCCGTTCCTGTATTCGGTTCTTGGCCTGAACTCCCCATCCAATGTAAATTGAGAGAAAGTGAATTGGGCCATTAAGATAGCCAAGGTGAGCAATACATATTGTTTTTTCATGATTGTTTTGAGTTTATTGGTTTACTTTTTTTATTTGGTCTTTATCAATGTTCCAAAAAGTCAATTAAGTGCTTGCGGTACTTGTAATAGTCTTCGTGCTCCAAAACGGCCTTTCTAGTTCTGGGGCGCTCAAAGTCTATGTTTAGAACATCCCCGATTTTGGCTCGGGGGCCACTGGTCATCATCACAACACGATCTGCCAAGAAAATGGCCTCATCCACATCATGCGTAATCATAACTGCTGTAATTTTTTCTTTGTTCCAGATTTCAATAAGAATATCCTGTAGTTCACCCCGGGTAAGCGAATCCAACATTCCAAAGGGTTCATCCAAGAGCAGGACTTTGGGTTTAATGGCAAAGGCCCTTGCTATGCCTACGCGTTGCTGCATACCTTGCGATAGTTCGTTGGCTTTTTTATTGAATGCCCCGTCAAGTCCCACTTTATGTAGATAGTATTTGGCAATCTCTTTTTGTTGGGACTTACTGGCATGTGGAAACACACGGTTTACCCCCAACAGCACATTTTGCAATGCGGTCATCCAGGGCATTAAACTGGGAGCCTGAAAAATAACCCCGCGATCCGGTCCCGGACCTTTAATGGGGTTGCCCAGTACGGCAATATTTCCATCAGAAATTGGGTTAAGACCCGCAATCATGGATAGCATTGTAGTCTTTCCACAGCCTGAATGTCCAATAATGGTCACAAATTCCTCCTTTAGGATCTGTAGGTTTAAATGTTCAAGAACCACATAATCACCTTTTGGTGTTGGGTAGACCTTTTTGAGATCCCTTAAATCGAGCATAATCCTGTCCGATGGATAAGAAATACCATTTTCATGCGGTATGTTGATGGTCTTGTTTTCTATTTGCATTTCCATAATCTGTTTTTTAGTATGCTACGCTACAAAGCTCTTTGGGCTCAAATCGGGCAGCTCGTACGTTTTTTGTGATACTGCTTTTCGCTCTTCACCAATTCCCATCAAATATTCGATGATGGCATTTCTGGTTTTCTTGTATTCGGGATTGTCGTTCAATGCTGTTTTATCCCGTGGACGTTCAATATCAATTTTGAACTCAGGACCCAAAGTGGCCTTGGGACCTGGTCGCAATGGTATAATCCTATCCGCCATATAGATCCCTTCATCCACATCATTGGTGATGAGCAATGCGGTGCGTTGGTCCTTGCTCCAGATTTTTAGGATTTCATCTTGAAGGTTCCCTCGTGTAAGGGCATCAAGAGCTCCCAAGGGCTCGTCCATAATGATCATTTCCGGGTTCATGGCCAGTGCCCTTGCCACCGCGACACGTTGGCGCATTCCACCAGATAGTTCCTTGGGCCTTTTATTGCTGGCAGGTGTAAGGTTCACCATTTCAATATATGCTGCCACTCGTTCCTTAATGGCTTTTTTGCTTTCCTTTGGAAAGGCTTCCTTAACCGCCATGGCAATATTCTGCGATACGCTCAGCCACGGAAGCAGGGAATAATTTTGAAAAATGACCCCTCTCTCATGGCTGGTGTCAACTACCGGACTTCCTTTAAAAAGCACTTCCCCACTTGTGGGTTGCAATAGTCCATTTATGAGGTTCACCAAGGTTGTTTTTCCGCTTCCTGTGAAACCAACTATGGCCACAAATTCGCCTTCTTCAATTTTTAGGTTGATATCCGAAAGCACTTCGGTACTATGAATACCCTGTCCGTAGGTCTTGCAAACGTTGTTCAATTCTAAATATGCCATAGTTTCTCTTTTAAGCGGTTGCATTTTTATTGAACGATACCATATTCTGAATCACCAACATGATCCTGTCCAACAAGAACCCTATGATTCCAATAATGAACATGGCCACGATGATTTTTGAGTTTGAATCATTGGCCCCATTCTGGAATTCTTCCCAGACAAAGGAGCCCAGGCCGGGACTTTGCGCCAAAAGTTCAATGGCGATAAGTACCATCCACGCTACGGAAAGTGTTATCCGAAGCCCTGTAAAAATCAGGGGCAGGGATGATGGTAAAATCACTTTAAAGACTTTTTGAAAGGGCCCAAGCTTCAATACCTTGGCAACATTGATATAGTCCTTGTCCACCGAAGACACGCCCATGGCCGTGTTCACCAAGGTGGCCCACATGGAGCAAAGCCCAACGCTAATGAACGATATGATAAAGGCACTATCTTGGTTGGAGTCTTTGGTCATAGTCTTTACGATCATAAAGACCAGCAACAACCAAACTACCGGCGATACGGGTTTAAAAACCTGAATCAACCAATTGAATGAATTACGCAATGTTTCGCTCAGACCAATGATGATTCCAATGGGAACCGCTATGATCAGGGCCAATAGAAATCCAGCAAATACAGTTTCCAAACTGGTAAAGATTTGGTCCACGAATGATGGTCTTCCCGTATAGGTAATCGGGTCTTTGCCCTCGGCTTTACGTTTTTCATTTATGGCTACCGTTTTCTCCTTGAACTCCAATTTATCCGCACTGATTTTCTTATGGTCCGCAATCAATGTGTTGAAAGAATCCCATACCTGATCTGGAGATGGCAATGTGTTGGGCTGACAACTGATATCGCCAGATAGAATACAGGCCTCCATAGCATCTGCTGCTTCTTGCCCTTGATCGGTCAATGCCTTTTGAATTTTATAATCGGCCTCAATATTGTACAACGCCTTGGCCCCCATGTGCCACAATCCAATAAAAAGTAGAATAGAAATTATAGGGATAATGAACTTTTTAAATACTGTCTTGAATTCCAGTTTTGGGGTCTTGACCTTCAATTTGGATAGGAGTGATTTTACCACTCCCGCCCATTTGATGTCATTCACTTTTGTTGCAGTTATGCTTTGCTTCATGATGTTAACTGTTTAAAGTGAGGAATCGTCCTTGTTCCCAATTTCAAAACTGTTGATGTAGCCTATGGGATCTTTGGCATCGTATGCGTTTCCATCGATAAAATCCGTGGTTGCAGGTTTGTAACCATCAGTTACCGGAATATCCGCAGCGGGAATATGCCCTTCGGCCACCAAAAGCTTGGCCGCTTTATTCCAGATGTCAGGACGGTAGATGTCCTTTATGGTCTCTTCGTACCATGCTGCTGGTTTTGGTTCTGGAATCTGACCCCATCTTCTCATCTGGGTTAAGAACCAAATTCCATCAGAATAAAAGGGATAGGTGGCGTTGTATTTATAGAACACATTGAAATCTGGCATAGACCTTTTGTCGCCTTTTTCAAACTCAAAGGTTCCAGTCATGGAGTTGGCCAAAACAACTTCATCAGCTCCTACGTATTGAGGCATGGACAATATTTTAACGGCTTCTGCCCTATTGCCGGGTTCGTCCAACCATTTTCCAGCACGAATCAACGCTTTGGTCACGGCAACAGCGGTGTTTGGGTTTTCTTCTACAAACTTTTTGGTCATTACAAAGACCTTTTCAGGATTGTTTTTCCAGATGTCATAATTGGTGGTTACGGGAACTCCAATTCCCTTGAACACAGCTTGCTGGTTCCAAGGTTCTCCTACACAATAGCCATATATGGTTCCCGCCTCCAAAGTGGCTGGCATTTGTGGTGGTGGTGTGACCGATAGCAAAACTTCGGCATCAATTTGACCTTGTACATTATCAGCAGTGTACATTCCAGGATGGATTCCGGCTGCGGCCAACCAATATCTAATTTCATAGTTGTGGGTGGATACCGGGAACACCATGCCCATTTTAAAAGGTTTTCCGCTATTTTTATAGGAGGAAATCACTGGTTTTAGGGCATCCGCCTTTATAGGATGAACGGGTTTACCTTCCCCATCTTTGGGTACATTGGGTTTCATTTTGGACCATACATCGTTGGACACCGTGATTCCATTCCCATTTAGGTCCATTGAAAATGGAGTGACCAATTGGGCTTGTCGCCCAAATCCGGCTCCAGCAGCAATAGGTTGCCCGGCCAGCATGTGCGAACCATCCAATTGCCCATCTATAACACGGTCCAGCACATTTTTCCAGTTGGATTGTGCTTCTACGGAAACAAAAAGGCCTTCATCTTCAAAAAAGCCTTTTTCCTTTGCAATGGCCAAGGGAGCCATATCGGTGAGTTTAATAAATCCGAAAGTCAACTGGGGCTTTTCAATTTCCAGTGAAGTTTCAGGTATACTGGCCTGGGCCGTTTCTGCTGTTTTTTTCTCGGTTTTCCCTCCACATGCCACTAGGAATGCAGACAGTAACCATGCGATTGATTTTAAAGTGATGTTTTTCATAATGTCAAGTTTTCTACGTATTAGTACTTACTTATGACAAATGTATACTTAGCTATCCAACTATTTTATGGTAAAGCCCATAGCCATACATCTTTTTAATACATGAGTAGTTATGCTCTTAGACATAAAGAAACCTGTCAAAAAACATATTTTGACTTTAACTAACTGATATACTTTTAGATATGAATCTCGAAAAACTACTGAACAAAAAGTACGTAGTACTTATAAAGTAAATTGGACATAGAAACATCCCAGCTTTTCAACTCAGATAGCTTTACTACGTCCAAACTGGAAGTACTATTGCTGGATAAAAAGTTGGAGTTAATAGGTTATGATGTGTGCTATCCAGCCAAGTAGAAGTTGTGCTCCAGGATTTCCCTTTTCAAATAATCGACATCAACAATGCCAATTCGCTTGCCTTTTGCTTTGATGAGGTTTTCCCTTTTGAGTGTGGAAAACGTTCTAATGACCTGCTCTTCGGTCGTTCCTGCATAATCGGCATAATCCCTTCTACTCAGGGGCAGGTCAAGAAAGCCATTGGATTGGCCAAATTTTCGGTTGATGTACAATAGGGTGTCAATAATTCGCTCCCTTACAGTCATTTGGGAAAGGGATTTTACTTTGGCCTCACTCTTGTTCAGTTCATTGGCATAGAAGAGCATTAAATCGTAAGCGAATGAGGCATCACTCTTCAACACTTCTTGGAGCAGGTCCTTGGAGAAATAGCAAAGGGTTGTATCTTCCAAGGCAATTGCACCAATGGGGTAAAATTCTTCGGTACCAAAACCACGGTGGCCAATGATTTCCCCCGCTTTGGCAAAACGAACAATTTGCTCCCTTCCGTTTATACCGGTTCTAAAAACCTTCACCTTACCCTTTAGGATAAAGAACAATCCGTTAACCGGGGCTCCTTCAATAATAAACTGTTGTCCTTTTTTACATCGGATATCGTTTTTACGTTCCGTGAACTTGGCAACAACGGGAGAACCGATATTTTTTTTCAACAAACAATTTTGATTGGTACAGCGAACGCACGAGGTGCCTGACAGGGTGAAACTTCCATGCCTTTCCTTACTTCGGTGCTCGTATGTGCTGTACAATTGCATTTGAAGCGATTTATTTATTTTGACTCCACATAAACAGGCTTTGGCTGACCTGCTTTTTGAATTTTCCCCTCTTTTTCATCAGCCGTTGAAAATTTAATGGCCAAAGACAAAAACGCCGTTGCCACCACAAATATCCCTATCATGAAGTATCCACCGGAAACTGCCGAAGACGCTGCGGTGGCTTGGGCTGCTTTTATGGCTTCTTCCCCCAACGAAGCATTGGCTTTTATTGCAGCAGTTTCAGCCATTGCTGATTTTGACTTTAACAATAGGGCTGCCAAGAAGGCGCCTACATTACCTCCGGCTCCTACAATTCCTGATATGGATCCGATTGCCTTTTTATTGATAAACGGAACTACGGAAAAAGTGGCGCCTTCAGCCATTTGAACGGTTAAACTAAAGGCCACCAAAAATAGTATTCCAATTGTAATACTGGTTGTTGTGGAAAAAATGGAGAGCATAATACCTTCCAACCCTAAAATCAGGGCCAAAAAAAGTACACGTCCCCTAAGTCCTTTTAGTTTTCCAAACCGATCGCCAAAAAAACCGCCCAAGGTTCTGGCAAAAATGTTCATCAAGGCAAATGACAGAACCAAGTTTCCAGCGGTTGTTCTATTTAAATGAAAGGTATTTTGGAGATAATCATCCATAGTCCCATAAACGGTAAGTTCCATCCCAAATGAAGCAGCGTAGACTATGAACAATATCCACACCCTGTAATCGGAAAGGGTTTTTAAAAATGGAATCTCATCTTTCTTTTTTGCCGGCAATTCCCCCTTTTCTTTTAGCTCGGAAAAATTTCCCTCAGGTGTATCTTGGGTGAAGAAGTAGTAAACCAACCCCATTCCAAAACAGATCATACCTGCAATAATCATGGAATAACGCCACGCTATTTCATCCGCCACTCCAAAGCTTACCACAGCTGCAGCAATCAAAGGCATTCCCAAACGATTGGCTCCACCACCAAGGTTTCCCCAACCTGCCGAAGTAGCATTGGCCGTACCAACTATATTTGGAGCAAACATAATTGAGGTATGAAATTGGGTAATCACAAAAGAAGCCCCAATAAATCCTATAAATAGACGGCATACCAAAAATTGCAGAGGAGTTTGCACAAAACCAATAAGAATAACCGGTAGCGCTCCAATGGTCAATAAAAAGGTATAACACAATCTTGGACCGTATTTATCGCATAGCTTACCGATAAGAAGCCTGGCGAAAACAGTGCCCGTCACCGCTAAAATGACCGAATTCCACTTTTGGTTCGGTGTCAACCCTAAATCCCTTACCACATCCGGCATAAACGGAACAATCCCGAACCAAGCAAAAAAGCAGGTAAAAAATGCTATTGAGGTAATCCAAAAGGTTCTGGTTGGAATACTTTTAAAGTTTAAAAGGTTTAAAGCAGTGGCTTTATGTGATGTAACTGACATGATACTTAGCTTTGATGTAGGTAAAAGTAAGTATTAATACGTATTTATACGTAACTTCTAAGCTGGAATTTAAAATTGAAGCTGATTTTTATGAAGTTTTTAATCAACGAGGAGAAAATAATGGAAATGGAAAAAAAATCCAGCTTTTATTCAGAATTGAAAAATTTAAACAGGTGGACTGGCTATCTAATAGGAAGAATGCAAGACCCTCATAACTTCATCTTCAAAGAAGGAAGGGTGATCTGCTACCACATCCCCTACCACAATAATTCCCGGTTGACTTACATCTATTGATTTAAAAATTGCTTCTGCATTATTTAATGTACCGGTACTACATGTTTCTGTGGCCAAAGTTCCATTTTGAATTATGGCTATAGGAGTCATCCCGTTTCTGTATTCCTTTATTTTATGGACTATTTCAACGAATTTCCGAACTCCCATCAGTATAATCAGTGTTGCCGAAGATTGTGAAGCTAAGCTTAAGTCTTCTGAAAATTCACCATCTTTTTTGGTTGCCGTCACCACCCAAAAACTACTGCTCACTCCTCTTTTGGTGACGGGAATACCCTGACTTGCAGGTACGGAAATAGCACTGCTCACCCCTGGAATAACATCAATGGATATTCCAAAGGATTCAATATAATCGATTTCTTCGGAGGCCCTTCCGAATACAAATGGGTCTCCCCCTTTTAATCGTACAGCATGACCATATTGAAATGCATTTTCCACAATCAACCGATTAATTTCATCTTGGGTATGGCTGTGCTTTGTACATCGCTTTCCTACGTATATTTTAGGTACACTGGAATCTACCTCTGTAAGAAGGTCCTTATTCGTTAAGGCATCGTACAAAACAACATCCGCTGATTGCAATGCCTTTAAACCCCTTACTGTTATGAGGTCCGCGCTACCTGGACCCGCTCCCACCAAACTTACTTTAGCCTCCCTCATATCGTGTTTCTTTGTTTTTGGATAAAAATTTTTATGAATCTGACAACAAGAATACGTAATTATTTTTAAATAATCAGTATTTAATTACGTAATTATACTTAGTTTTGGAATGTATTTCAAACTTCATGCGTATGAAAACTGTAATTGTAATAGGTAATGGTATGGTAGGATACAAGTTCTGTGAGAAATTCAGGGCACATCCCGCAAATGCTTCATATCGACTTCTTGTCTTTGGTGAAGAACCTAGGCCTGCCTATGATCGGGTGCATTTGAGTGAGTTTTTTGAAAACCAAGATGCCAAAGCTTTGGAATTAGCACCAGCTTCTTGGTATGTGGACAATGACGTTGAACTCATTACAAATCAAAGGGTTACAGACATCAAAAGTGAGCTGAAAGAAATACACACCATGTCTGGTGACTCCTATTCATATGACCAACTGGTACTCGCCACAGGTTCCGTTCCTTTTGTCCCCCCCATTAAAGGAGTTGAAAAGGAAGGCGTTTTTGTTTACCGAACCATAGAAGACCTTGAAGGCATGTTAGCGTACGCGGCTCAGATAAAAGCCATTAAACCAGACGGGAAAGCAGCTATACTGGGAGGCGGACTCCTAGGGCTCGAAGCTGGAAAAGCCGTTTTGGATATGGGACTTGAGCCTCATGTAGTGGAATTTGCGCCAAAACTTATGCCCAGGCAATTGGATGCGCGTAGTAGTAATGTACTACGTTTAAAATTGGAGTCCATGGGCATGCAGGTTCACTTGGGCAAAGCCACCAACCAAATATTGGGTGATAAGGTCATTGAAGGGATGGATTTTGGCGAAGATGACCAATTGGATGTGGATATGCTCATTATTTCAGCGGGAATACGTCCAAGGGACGAACTTGGAAAAACATGCGGATTGGAAATGGGTACGCGAGGCGGGGTTGTGGTGAACAACAAAATGGAAACCTCCGTAAAAGATATCTACGCCATTGGAGAGGTGGCCCTTTATAACCACATGATATACGGTTTGGTGGCGCCTGGCTACGAAATGGCCGATGTGGCCGTCAACCAGATTTTGGGAAGTCCAGAGGTTATCATGCCAGAAGAAATCGACATGTCCACCAAACTTAAATTAATGGGGGTGGATGTAGCCAGTTTTGGAGTCCCATATATGCCTGCGGATAAAGGCCTTTCCATCATTTTTGAGAACAAAACCAAGTTTCTCTACAAACGAATCAATGTAAGCCACGATGGAAAAACACTGCTGGGTGGTATTTTGGTAGGGGATGCAAATGACTACAATATTTTGCACCAAATGTATCTGAACAATATGCCCTTGCCCGACAATGCCGAGGAGTTGATTGTGGGGGCTCGTGGAGAAGGTGGCTCCGCTTTTGGAAGTGCCATGGATTTACCAGATACAGCCCAAATCTGTTCCTGCGAAAGTATCAGCAAAGGAGCGATTTGCAGCTCTCTCATTGAAGGGAAATGTAACTCCCTAAAAGATGTCATCAGTCTTACCAAAGCCACAACAGGATGTGGTGGATGCAAACCCATGGTAACTGATTTGGTCAATGAGACCCTTAAATCCTTGGGGAAAGAAGTAAAGGATGTTATTTGCGAGCATTTTGAATACACTCGACAAGAACTTTATGGCATTGTAAAGGTTAAAAAGATTACGACTTATGATGAAGCACTGGACAAATGTGGAAAAGGAGACGGTTGTGAGGTCTGCAAACCAGCTTTAGCGTCCATATTTGCCACCATATATAACGATACCGCCAACAAAGAGGAGGTAATTCAAGATTCCAATGATCGGTTCCTGGCCAACATCCAAAGAAATGGATCTTACTCGGTGGTGCCACGGATTCCCGGTGGTGAAATCACTCCCGAAAAATTGATTGTCATTGGAGAAGTGGCCAAAGAATACAATCTGTACACCAAGATTACTGGTGGACAGCGTATAGACCTCTTTGGAGCAGAACTGAACGATCTTCCCGCCATCTGGAAAAAATTGATTGATGCCGGTTTTGAAAGCGGTCATGCCTATGGAAAATCGTTGCGTACCGTAAAAAGCTGTGTGGGTTCCACTTGGTGCCGTTACGGAATGGATGAAAGCGTAAGCTTTGCCATTGAGCTCGAAGATCGCTACAAAGGTTTACGTTCGCCACATAAGCTCAAAGGAGGAGTGTCAGGCTGTATCCGTGAATGTGCCGAAGCCCGAGGCAAAGACTTTGGCGTAATTGCAGTAGAAGGCGGTTGGAATCTTTATGTCTGCGGAAATGGCGGCGCCACTCCCAAGCACGCCATCCTTCTAGCCGAGCAAATAGACAATGAAACCGTCATAAAATACCTAGATCGCTTTTTAATGTACTATATCCGTACCGCAGCACCTTTGATGCGTACCGCAGCTTGGTTGGAGAAATTGGAAGGCGGTATAGAGCAGCTCAAAAAAATTGTGGTGGATGACAGTTTAAATCTTGCCGAAGAATTGGAAATAGAAATGCAATCCTTGGTTGATAAGTACGAATGCGAATGGAAACAAGCTGTGGAAAATGAAGAAATCAAGAAACGCTTCTCCCATTTTGTAAATACCGATGAAAGGGACGATAATATGGTTTTTGTCCCTATGCGCGAACAAAAAATGCCAGAAGCCTGGACCTAATCAAAATAATCAACTATGGAATCAATAGCATCACTCTACACTGCTGTAGACCCCAATAAAGTTTCAGTATGGTTCAAAGCCTGTAAGGTTAATGACATTCCTGAAAATGGTGGAGCTTGTGTCAAATACAACAACAAACAAATTGCCGTGTATAATTTCAAACGGAAGCAAGCATGGTATGCTTGTCAAAATCTTTGTCCCCATAAAATGGAAATGGTTTTGAGCCGTGGTATGATCGGTGACGCGGACGGAATAGCAAAAGTAGCCTGCCCCATGCACAAAAAAACATTCTCTTTGGAAACAGGCGAAAACCTCAATGGGGATTTGCCCTCAATTGCCACTTTTCCAGTAAAAGTGGAAAATGGCTTTGTGTATATTGGTTTTTCTGAATAGCTTTAGAAAAATCATAAATCATGGGCAAATCCAAAAAACTTTTGGAAG
Source organism: Allomuricauda sp. CAU 1633 (assembly GCF_017313225.1). Taxonomy (GTDB): domain Bacteria; phylum Bacteroidota; class Bacteroidia; order Flavobacteriales; family Flavobacteriaceae; genus Flagellimonas. The sequence continues at coordinate 128,220 of NZ_JAFLNE010000006.1, forward strand.
CATTTCAATTATTTGATGAGGCCAATGCGAAAGATCCCAACAAAGAAATTTTTGAGGGCAAGGTATACGCCAAAGAACTTTTGTATGCAGAGCGCATGACGGAAATCTTGAACGAATTTGAGCCCAATGCCTCCGAAGCACTGCAGCTTACCGCCCGTTGCCAACATATTTGCCGTTGGGAAATACCTCGCGATAGCTATGAAATGAACCGGGTGGGTTATCTTAAATGGCGACAAGACCTTAAAAAGTTTCATGCGGAAAAAGCAGGTGCTCTATTGAAAAAGGTGGGGTATGATCAAGAAATCATAGATCGGGTCAGTTTTTTGTTGCTGAAAAAGCAATTGAAGAAAGATGAAGAAACCCAAACTTTGGAAGATGTAATCTGTTTGGTTTTTTTAAAATATTACTACGAACCTTTCCTGATAAAGCACGATGATGACAAAATGATTTCCATTTTACAAAAAACCTGGAAAAAAATGTCGCCTAAAGGCCATGAGGCAGCCTTGGCACTTTCTTTTTCCGATAGAGGCTCCGCCTTGGTCTCAAAAGCACTATCAGATTAGTGCACTACCTAATTTGGACGTAAAGCAATGAAAAGGAACAATCAGCAGCTAGCATTGGATGTCTCAACATTTTTGAGAATCCGTAAATGGTATTTGTTGGCGTTATCTGCCATTGCCTTAACCGTTATCATTGCCCAAATCCTCATCCAACAGCATTTAAACTCGCAATTGAGTGATTCCCGCGTCATCAATGTGGCGGGGCGTCAACGTGCCTATAGCCAAAAGTTGGTCAAGGAAGCATTGTTGCTCAACCAAGAAAATCTTGGCGAAGATGAGGAACAAGAACTTTTGAATAAGCTGAAAAACACCCTCTATGTTTGGAAGACATCCCATGAAGGGCTTCAAATGGGAAATGACAGTATTGGGCTTCCCAAGGAGGAAAACGAAGCCATACTTGAGCATTTTAAGGAACTTTCCGTGCACCACAGTGCTATGGTCAATGCCGTCGAGTCCATGCTGTCAGAACAAGATTCAGTGAAAAATCAAGCGCAGTTGAACATTTTATTGGCTAACGAATCACCCTTTCTGGAAAAGATGGATGCCATTGTAAACGAGTATGATGCCATCAGCAAGGAACAACTTCAGAATTTAAAGGTAAAGGAGTATTTATTGTTGGCCTTTTCACTGCTGATTTTGGTTTTGGAAGTGCTCTTCATTTTTAGACCCCTATCCATCCAAATCAGGGAAACCATCCGGGATTTGGTCAAGAGTAAATTACGATCGGACCAAGATGCCAAAGAAATCAAGAAAATATTTGAGGAGAAGGAAAAATCCTTGCAAGAGTTGAAGGAATTAAATTTTGTGGTGGACAATGCCGCTCTTTTTGCCAGTGCCCGTAGCGATGGGTCCGTTGTTTTTATCAGTAAAAAATTCCTAACACTTCTAGAAGAAACCAAAATCTCAGCAAACGCACATTTATCGGATATTTTGACCGTGGACGAGGGACAACGACAGTATTTGCATGAAATTTTGACCAAGCCCCGAAAAAGTATCCGCACGGAAGAAATAGAGATAAACACCAAAAGCGGAAAAAAGCTTTGGCTGGACATGTCCATTATTCCCATGCACGCATCGAGCTTAAAGCAAAGCGTTCTGTTGTTATGTTCGGACATCACCGAGCGTATGAACAATCAGAAAAAAGTGGAGCAGCTTACACTTCAGAATTACGAGGATCGAATGCGGCAAAAGCAATTACAGGCCAGCCTTATTGTTGAGGGGCAAGAAGAAGAACGAAAACGGATTGCCAAAGACATTCATGATGGTATTGGACAGATGCTCACGGCCTTACGGTTCAACATAGAATCCATCAACCTAAAGAACAAGGAGAAGACCAAGGAGAAAATTGATTACCTAAAAGATCTGACTTCAGACCTCATCAAAGGGGTTCGTACCGCCACTTTTAACCTGACCCCACCTGAGCTGGGGGATCACGGAATCTTTCCTGCTTTGCAAAAAATGACCTTGGAACTGAGCAAATTGACCGGAAAAAATATTTTATTTGAAAATAAGGCAGAGGAGAACATCCGTTTTGATTCGCTGGCTGAGACCAATATTTATAGGGTTACCCAAGAAGCAGTGAACAATGCCATAAAATATGCGGATGCCAATTACATTTTGGTGACCATTAACCATACGGGCGACCTGTTGAGCGTGGTGATTGATGATGATGGAAAAGGGTTTGACCCATCCATTTTGGACAAGCCACCAAAAAATAGTAGTGATGGTGGCATGGGCGTATTTTTTATGAAAGAGCGAATCAGTTATATTAACGGAAGGCTTTTCATCAATTCAACACCAGGGGAAGGAACCCGGGTCACCATAAATTACCATCTTGGTGAAACACTACAAAAAGTGGAAAAATAAATTAAGTGCTATGAAAATCAGGATAAAAGGAAATTCAATTCGATATAGATTAACCAAGACAGAGGTAGAAACCTTTTGCAAAACAGGCTTGTTCAAGGAAACCACAGATTTTGGAAATTCTGTGTTCACCTACGTGCTAAAAGCAAAAAAAGGTATTGATACGTTGGAGGCTTCTTTTGAGGAAAATACCATAACGCTATACCTCTCAGACAAGGAACAGCCTGATTGGGCAACATCAGAAAAGGTTGGTTTCAATGGCACTATGGATCTACCCAATGGACAACAACTCTCATTGCTCTTGGAAAAAGATTTTGTATGCTTGGATGAGACCGTTGAGGACCAATCGGACAATTATCCAAACCCAAGAGACAGCAATGCATGCTAGGTCTTTACGTTTAAAATTGAGAAAATAGGCTTATAATGGAAAAAACTGCTCAATATCCTGTTTTCCCTCAATCAAATCCAAAATGGTGGTGTTTTCAAGCACGTTGATAAATTTAGATTTGTTGGAGCCTACAAGTTTGTGAAGTACGCAAGGATTGTTCATATCACAATCCCTGATGCCCAAGACACATGAATTAACACGTTTTTCCCCATCAATGACCTTAACAATGTCCATAAGGGTATGCTTCCGGTCACCCTCACTCAAATAAAACCCTCCCCGTGGCCCCCTAGTGGAAGAAATAATACCATGGCGGGACAGTTCTTGCAGCAGTTTAGCCAAATAGGCTTCGGGAACATGCACCACCTCAAAAATATCCCTGACCATGATTTTATGGTCTTCATTGGAGTTCAACGCTAAATAGAGTACCCCTTTTATGGCATATTTGGATGAATTGGAAAGCATTTCTTTTAAATGTCCAACAAAGATTAAAAGACATTCTTATCCTTTTTATGATTTATATCATGTTATAGGTCTACACCACTATATACTTTTGAAACGAAATTTTAACCATTTATCACATGAAAGCAATAGTAAAAAGTATAACTCTGCTCTTCGCCCTTATTATGATCGGCTGCGGTGGAAAGAAAGAGGAAAAAAAAGAGGATGGCTTTAGTGTAGAACGAAAGAAAGCCCAAACGGAACAGCCTGCTGAGACGAATACCTCAAATCAAATCACGGCTTCTGAGCGCGTTGATATGACCACCAAGGGAGTCGGCCCCATCACATCTGTTGATTTGGCTTCCGAAATTGACCAAACCATGGCAGCCAATGGAAAAGAGGTCTATGACCAAATGTGTTTGGCTTGCCATAGAATCGGCAAAAAATTCATTGGGCCACCACCAAACGGGATTTTGGAAAGAAGGACCCCGGAATGGGTAATGAACATGATTTTGAACCCACAAGAAATGGTCCAACAAGATGCTTTGGCAAAAGACCTGCTCCAAGAGTTTAACGGATCACCCATGTCCAATCAAGGGTTGACCGAAGATCAAGCTCGAGCTATTCTCGAATACTTTAGAACCTTAAAATAAATTGTATGACATCCACCATCAAACTTAGTATGATAGGGCTGTTTACACTGCTGATGATTCTATGCAGCTGTAAAAAAGGGCCTCAAAACGAAACAAAGGACTCAGGTCAAAACGAATCTGCTGTTACCTCAGAGTACACTGAAGGACAGGCATTTATTGAAGATGACGAATCCACTCCCAATGTTTTACAGATTGCCATTGGATCACCGGACCACAGCACTTTGGTCGCTGCCGTGCAGGCCGCTCAATTGGAAAATGTTTTGGTAAATGCCGGGCCTTTAATGGTTTTTGCGCCTACCAATGATGCCTTTGACGCTCTGCCCGATGGTACTGTGGAAGACTTGTTGAAGCCCGAAAATAAAGATGCCCTGGCTAACATTCTAAAGTATCATGTAACCCCAGGTAACTATTCCAAGGAATTTTTGAGAAACTTCAAAAAGTTGGGGCAGGCCAATGATCAAAGCGTACCCGTGGAAGTGAAGGGTGATGATGTCTTCGTAGGAGGTGCTAAAATAATTGCCAGTGTACCCGCTGGGAATGGTATTGTCCATGTTGTGGATAAAGTCATCCTACCCCCTACTCAATAACAAATACAACTAAAACGAATAAATCCTAATGCAATGAAAATCTATAATCATTTACTGATGTCCGTAGGAGCAGCACTGATGCTGGTTTCCTGTGGTCAACAAAATCAAAGCTCAAACGGGGCGCTGTCATCCAGTGCCGCCGAAAAAGTGTATGTTGCCCCAGGGGAACAAGACGAATACTATGCCTTTTTATCTGGAGGATACAGTGGTAACCTTACCGTTTACGGATTACCATCTGGACGAATGTTCAAGGAGATTCCGGTATTCTCCCAATTCCCTACCTCTGGGTATGGCTATTCTGAAGAAACCAAGCCCATGCTTACTACGTCTCATGGATTTGTACCTTGGGACGATGCCCACCACCCGGATATTTCCCAGACCAATGGAGAATTGGATGGACGCTGGATATTTATCAATGGTAACAACACCCCAAGGATTGCACGTATCAACCTAAGTACTTTTGAAACGGAAGAAATCATTGAAGTGCCCAACAGTGCCGGTAACCACAGTTCCTCTTTCATTACAGAAAATACCGAATATGTGGTGGCAGGGACACGTTTCTCCGTACCCATCCCACAAAGGGACATGCCCATAAATGAATACAAGAGTAATTTTAAAGGGTCGCTTTCATTTATCAGTGTAGATCCAGAACATGGGCACTTGGATTTAAAGTTCCAGTTGTTGATGCCTGGATTTAATTATGATCTTTCACACCCTGGAAGAGGTAAATCCCATGGGTGGTTCTTCTTTACCACATATAATACAGAGGAAGCACACACGTTACAAGAGGTCAACGCCTCCCAAAACGACAAGGATTTTATCGCTGCGGTAAACTGGAAGAAAATCGAGGAATATGTAAACAATGGAGGTGGTACCAAAATGCCTGCCAATTATGCGCACAATGTGTATGATGAAAGCACCCATATGGCAACAACAACCGTGAAAAAAGAGGTGTTGACTGTTGACCCATTGCAAGTTCCCGGTGCGGTTTACTTTCTACCTACTCCAAAATCACCTCATGGCTGTGATGTAGACCCCACTGGACAATACATTATTGGAAACGGTAAACTGTCCGCCGACTTGACGGTTCACTCATTTGATAAAATGATCGCTGCCATTGAAGGGGAAAAATTTGATGGCGAGGCTTACGGTATTCCAATCCTTAAGTTTGAGGACGTTTTGGCCGGGCAGGTTAAAAGTGGCGGATTGGGCCCACTCCACACCGAGTTTGACGGAAAAGGAAACGCCTACACTACCTTTTTTATCTCTTCTGAAGTGGTAAAATGGCAGCTGGGTACCTGGGAGGTCATCGACAGAAAACCTACTTACTATTCCGTTGGTCACTTGATGATTCCCGGTGGTAACTCAAGAAAGCCTTTTGGTAAATATGTTGTGGCTATGAACAAGATTACTAAGGACCGTTATTTGCCCACAGGCCCCGAGATGGAGCACTCCGCACAGATTTATGACATTTCTGGGGATAAAATGGAACTGATCTATGACTTTCCAACGCATGGTGAACCTCACTATGCTGCAGGTTGCCCCGCTGAGCTATTGGCTCCAAAATCACAGAAAATCTATCGTTTGGATGAGAACAAGCACCCTTATGCTGTAACCTCACCCACTGGTTCTAAAGTTGTACGTGATGGAAACGAGGTGCATGTGTATATGTCCACCATCCGAAGCCACTTTACCCCGGATAATATTGAGGGCATTAAAGTGGGCGACAAGGTATATTTCCATATCACCAACCATGAGCAGGATTTTGATGTGCCGCACGGCTTTTCCATCTTGGGACAAAATACCTCCGAACTTTTGATCATGCCTGGACAGACCAAGACCTCAGTTTGGGAGCCTAAACAAGTTGGGGTATGGCCGTTCTATTGTACCGATTTCTGCTCTGCCTTACACCAAGAAATGCAGGGCTACGTTAGGGTTTCCCCGGCCAATTCCAATATAGACCTTAGTTGGTCACTTGGTGAGTAATTCGGATTGATTCACCATTAACTAAAGCGGGCTGCGTCCATGACCTGCCCGCTTTTCTTACAAATCAGAGTAGCATCAACCCACTAAACCACACTCAGTTTGTAACTTTTTAAAATCAAGAAAAATGAAAAAGGCTGGTATTTTAATGATTGTTGGCCCACTCTTCTTATTGGGATTGTATATTTTTCCACTTTGGAACATTATGCTGGGGGCACCTCAATATCCCGACCCTCTAGGACTGAACATCCATATCAATGGTCTTAAAGGTGTCAATGAATTTGATATACAAAATATTGATGGTCTCAACCACTATATTGGAATGCATACGCTTCCCAAGGTAGATGATATGTGGGAATTTGGTACTTTCCCAACAGTCATAGGAATTATGGTTGCTCTAGGCGTATTGATTGGTATTTTGGGCTATTTGGACAAGGTAAGCTACAAATGGTTCTTCGGATGGTTTATCTTGATGTCCATCTTGGGCATATTGGGTATGTACGATTTCAATGAATGGTTGGTGGACTATGGTACCAATCTAGATCCAAATGCCATCATGAAATTAACCAACCCCGATGGAACACCAATGACCTATAAACCCCCATTATTGGGCCATGTGAAAATGCTGAACTTTGATGTTACCTCCTTACCCGCCTCGGGAGCTTGGTTCATGTTTGTAGGTATGATGCTCACCTTGGCTGCTGGCTTTTTGGGTTGGAAAAATGCTAAAAAACAATAATTCATATAACGATGAAACCGTTTAAAATACTTCTATTTACTGCTTTTTGTTTGACCATCAGCTGCTCTGTAGGCCCAAAGCCCATTGATTATGGCCATGTAGGCTGTCACTTTTGCAGTATGACCATTGTGGACAAACAACATGCCGCACAATTGGTCACCCAAAAAGGTAAAGTCTATAATTTTGATGCCATTGAGTGCATGATGAACCATTTGAAAGATGAGGACGAATCTACCATGTCCCTATTCTTGGTGAATGATTTTGACCAACCCGGGGTCTTGGTGGATGCAACAAAGACCACCTACTTGATCAGTGAGAACATCCCCAGTCCAATGGGCGAATACCTAAGTGCCTTTTCCACTAAAGATGCTGCCACAAAAACAATGAGCGAGCATGGTGGCGAACTTTTTACATGGGCGGAAATTAATAACCGATTTAAACCTTAAACATGAGCATGATTTCAGATTTGGAACCGATAAAATGCACCGGACTTTTAGCAGACAATTATGTGGGACACCTAGCCTATATAGCCAACAACGAACCACATGTGGTACCATCAACCTATTTTTTTGATGAGGAACACAAGTGTATTCTGTGTTTTGCATCCAATGGGCATCGAATAAATGCCCTCAGAAAATACAACAAGGTTTCTTTTCAAGTTGATAGCGTCGAGTCGTTTCGCTATTGGCAATCGGTACAAGTACATGGCACTTTTGAAGAGCTAACTGGAGATTATGCCAAACTATGTCTAAAACGTTTTGCAGATGGCGTACAGCGAACCATAGACCATAAAAATGCTGAACGCCCCCATTTTTTAAGTCATTTTTCCGGTAAGTTGCAAGAAACAGAAATGCCCGTGGTATATCGTATTGCAGTAACGAAAATAACAGGGAAGTCGGTAGAGGATTTCACATAAATTAAATAAAAAAGAAATTATGACTCTTGGCATAGAATTCAGTGCTTGAAACGGAGGTAGATTATGAGATTGGATGTACAACATATAAAATATATACTAGGGTTCGCTTTTTTGATGGGCTTTCAAATAGGTTCAGCAAACACTTGGACCGTTTGTGGTACCTGCGAAAACACTTCCATAAAGAAAACTATTGATCGCGCCGCTCCCCACGACACCCTTTTGATTGAAAAAGGCACCTACAAAGAATTTGAAATACTGGTGGAAAAACCTTTGGTCATCAAGGGCATCGGTTATCCCATTGTGGATGGTGAAAAGAAAGGGGAAATCTTCAGGGTCACATCAGATAATGTTACCTTGGATGGGCTGTTCGTCATCAATGTAGGGGTAAGCTATACCAAAGACAATGCGGCCATACGAATAGTACAGAGCAAAAATTTCAGTATCCAAAATATGGTGCTGGAACAATTGTTCTTCGGCATTTATTTGGAAAAATCATCCCATGGCAAAGTGTACCACAATAGAATTATTGGTGATGCCGTGGACGAATACAATTCGGGCAATGGCATCCAACTTTGGTATTCTTCGGATGTGGAAGTGCGCAAAAACCATGTGCAAGGCACCCGGGACGGCATCTACTTGGAGTTCTCTGACCGAATTACCATTACCGATAATGTAAGTATGGACAATCTTCGATATGGGCTCCACTTTATGTTTTCAAACAATGATGTCTATTCCAATAACACCTTTGAAAATAACGGGGCCGGGGTTGCGGTCATGTTTTCCAAGTTCATCACCATGAAAAACAACACATTCCGCAAGAATTGGGGCACTGCGGCCTATGGCATGCTTCTCAAAGAAATCAACGATGCCGAGATTGTTGGGAATACATTTGAGGAAAACACCATCGGCATTAATATAGAAGGATCTAACCGGATCAATTACACCAATAATGATTTTATTGGCAATGGTTGGGCTATACGAGTGGTTGGAGCTTGTTACACCAACAGTTTTAAAGGCAACAATTTCTTGTACAATTCTTTTGACATCTCCTATAACAGCAAATTGAACGACAATGTGTTTGAAGGAAACTTCTGGAGCAGTTATACGGGTTATGATTTGGACAAAGACGGCTTTGGCGATGTACCCTACAGACCCGTAAAACTATTTTCCTACGTAGTGAATCGTACTCCAGAAACAATTGTCCTATTGCGCAGTCTGTTCATGGATATTATTGACTTCTCTGAACGAGTCTCACCTGTATTCACACCTGACAATTTAAAAGATGCCCAACCCTTAATGAAAATACGACCATGACCATCGAAATAAACAATCTTCATAAAAAATTTGGAAAAAACCAAGTGTTGAAAGGGGTAGACCTAACCATTGATGAGGGTCGTATCTATGCTATCCTTGGTCCTAATGGCTCGGGCAAGACCACCTTGATCAAGAGTATTCTGGGCATGGTGATTCCAAATAAGGGACAGATTTCGGTTTTGGAGGAACCCATAAAAAAAGGGTGGAAATACCGCAAAAAAATCGATTACCTCCCCCAAATCGCCAATTTTCCTCCCAACATAAAAGTCAAGGAATTGATTCACATGATCAAAGACCTCAGGAACAGTCCCAGCGAAGAGGAAGAACTGATCAAATTATTCGGACTGGAACCCTTTCTGAAGAAAAAATTGTCTACCCTTTCGGGGGGCACCAAACAAAAAGTGAACATTGTATTGACCTTTATGTTCGACAGCCCACTGATTATTCTTGATGAGCCCACAACAGGCTTGGACCCCAAAGCATTAATTCGTTTAAAAGAACTAATTCAAAAAGAAAAAGCACAGGGGAAGACCATTTTAATCACCTCACACATTATGCAGTTTGTGGAAGAAACAGCCGATGAAATTGTATATCTTCTGGAAGGGGAAATTTATTTCAAGGGCAGTATCGCCAAATTATTGGAACAGACCGAGCAGACCAATTTTGAACACGCCATTGCGGCCATAACAACGGGTAGTCATGCTTAAAATATTGAAATACAGTTTTTACGACCTGATACGCAGCCGCTGGAGCTACGTTTATTTTTTGTTTTACCTCGCCCTAGGATTTGTTTTGTTGTTCCTAAACAACGATGTCTCCAAGGCTGTAATCACCTTAATGAACGTCATCATTGTGCTGGTTCCACTGATTGGGACCATATTTGGCGTGATGTACTACTACAATTCCCGGGAATTTACCGAGCTGTTATTGGCACAACCCATTAAACGCAGTTCCATTTTCTTGGGTCAATATTTTGGTGTGTCAGGTTCCTTGACGTTAAGTTTGGTATTGGGACTAGGAATTCCATTTGTGTTATACGGGCTGTTACGGAGCAATGCCATTTTTGATTTTACCCTGCTCTTGGTCACCGGGGCTTTCTTGACTTTTATTTTTGTGGGACTGTCCTTCGTTATTGCCATATCCAACGAAAATAAGATCAAGGGTTTCGGCTATGCCGTTTTGTTATGGCTCTTCTTGGCGGTAGTTTATGATGGATTGTTCTTGATGTCCCTGATTATGTTTGAGGAGTATCCACTGGATACCTTTTCCTTGGTGGCCACTGCATTAAACCCAATTGACCTTTCCCGCATTCTGATTCTACTCAAATTGGATATTTCTGCCTTATTGGGATATACCGGTGCCATTTTCAAAAAGTTCTTTGGTACGGATTTAGGCTTTGTTATTTCCTTGACCATTCTATTACTTTGGACGATTTTGCCCATTCTTGGATTGCAGTACAAAGCAAAAAGAAAAGATTTCTAAAATGGGGATCGCACAGTTAGTATGAAAGGAAGTCAACACCCACAACACCTTAGCATTGCGGTAATGTATTTTGTCATTGCCGCTGTATTGGGCCTGTTGCTCCGCTTCTACCCCATTTTCGGCTTTAATTTCAATTATAGGTATATAGTCCACGCCCATTCGCATATCGCCCTTTTGGGTTGGGTGTATGTGGCTTTAACTACACTGCTCCATTATTGCTTTGTGGACAAGAAGGCATCTAACAAAAAATACAGGTTCATCTTTTGGGGTACACAAGGAACTTTGGTGGGAATGTTGCTCACGTTCCCGTTTCAAGGATATGCACTGTTTTCGATAATATTTTCCACCTTGTTTTTGGTTGCATCCTATGTTTACGTGTACCATTTTTGGAACAACATCGACTCAAAGTTAAAACAGAGCCAAAGTCTAAAGTGCATAAAAGCTGCACTTGTATATATGGTAATCTCCAGTTTGGGGCCTTGGGCGTTGGGAGTTATTATGAGTACTTTGGGAGCCCAATCCATTTGGTACCGTTTGTCCATCTACTTTTATTTACATTTTCAGTATAACGGTTGGATGCTATTGGCCTTGCTTGGACTGTTTCTGTATGTTTTGGAACAACTAAATTTTTCAATTCCCAAAAGAAAGTTCGACCGCTTTTTTACAGCCATCAATATAGGCATTGTCCTTACCTTTTTTCTTTCAACACTGTGGACGGAACCACCCACAGAATTGTACCTTCTCGGAGGATTTGGAGCCATTACTCAAATTTATGCCTTGGTAGCCTTGTGGATATTCATCAAGAAGAAGGTTGCCAAATTGGAGTTTTCAAAAATTCAAAATTTATTGCTCTGGACAGTTATTGTCCTTACCAGCATAAAAATACTGTTACAACTCATCTCAGCGCTACCCTATTTTGCTCAAATGGCCAGCACGTATCTTGACTTAACAATCGGCTATCTGCATTTAACTTTCTTGGGGGTCATTAGCTTTGGGCTTTTCTTTTTTATGGACTACTTTGGTTTACTTCAGATATCGAAGAAATCCTACCTACTGTATTTTTTGGGTTTCATGCTTACCGAATGCCTAATTTTTTACAAAGGCTTGGCGGCTTGGCAACAATGGGCCATTTTTAGTGGGCATACGTCATTATTGGCCATTTGTTCCCTTTTGATTCTTTTTAGCCTACTCCTCTTGTTGATGCAAAACTTGAGCAAATACAAAAAACATAAACGTTTTAACTCAATAGGAGAGTAATCTTTGATTTATTCAGAAAATAATAAAGGACATTTTTATCCTATTTAATTTTTTAATACTACCTTTGTACTGTAATTAAATTTTTATAATGTTTTCAAAAGCCTGTGAATACGGTATTCGAGCAGCAGTCTATGTTGCACTGCAATCTTTGGAAGGAAGACGTGTGAGCGTTATTGAAATTGCCGAAGAGATAGACTCCCCTATTGCTTTCACAGCAAAAATATTACAACAGCTTTCAAAAAATGATATAATAAATTCGGTAAAAGGACCTACAGGGGGCTTTGAAATTGAACGGGAGGACATGGATGCTGTAAAATTGAGCAAAATCGTAAAAGCCATAGATGGAGATAACATTTACGTGGGTTGTGGATTGGGACTCAGGGAATGCAATGCGGATAAACCCTGTCCCCTTCACGACAAGTTTGTCGATATAAGAACTGATCTAAGAACAATGTTACAAAATACAAGCTTATTTGAGCTTGCTACTGGCTTGGAGGTAGGTTTGACCTATTTGAAACGGTAAAAAAATTTAAATCAATAAAGGACATTTTTGTCCGAATTATAAAATTAGCAATCATGAACGATACCATGGAAAAAACAATTGGGCAAATGGTAGCAGAAGACTACCGAACCGCTCAAGTCTTTAAAGCACATAAAATAGATTTTTGCTGTAAAGGCAATCGCACGCTCCTTGAAGTTGCCGAGAAAAAAGGACTTGATTTGGAAATACTGCTACAAGAACTTGATGCAGTGCAGCACAACAAAACAGAGGATGAATCGGATTTTAAGAACTGGCCCTTGGATCTATTAATCGATTATATCGAAAAAAAACACCATCGTTATGTAGAACAACAAATCCCCATCTTAAAACAATACCTCAACAAGTTATGCAAGGTACATGGCAACAAACACCCTGAATTGTTTGAGATTCTTGAACATTTCAGTGCTTCTGCTGGGGAATTGGCCAAGCATATGAAAAAGGAGGAGCTTGTGCTCTTCCCCATGATCCGTAAAATGGTCGGTTCAACACAGGATAAAAAAGCTTTGGGTCGCCCCCAATTCGGCACTATTAAAAATCCCATCCAAACGATGATGGAAGAGCACGATAATGAGGGGGAACGGTTCCGTAAAATTGCTGCTTTGAGCAGCGATTATACGCCACCCGCAGACGCCTGTAATACCTATCGGGTTGCTTTTTCACTCCTTCAGGAATTTGAGGAAGACCTTCATAGGCACATCCACCTAGAGAACAATATTCTATTCCCAAAAGCTGAAATCCTGGAAAAAAGACTGTTGAACAACTAAAATTTATATGCCCAAGACCTATTAAGAAATACAACAAGTATCATAAAAAACAGCGTACCATGAAACATTCAACAACAATCCCAATGACCCATTCTAGAACGGAACACAAATCAAGTGCATTAAAAAACTTATACAAATGGTTGTTCTTTGAATTTAAAAAAAATCGACTCGGTTATTCAACTATAGCCATAATTGGGCAGAGCTGCCTGGGTTCTGCTGCAGCCATGGTTCTATTAATGGGAACGATGGATATGGCTCTAAAGATGACATTGCTCTTTTTTGTCACCATCTTCTGCATGGCTTTTAATGGAGCTGTACTGGCTCAATTAAAACCTGCAACCACTTTTAACATTCTGATTCTAAGTGTTCTTTTCAGCACTTTGGTCATTTTGGCCCATCTTATTTAATTTTAACGGAATGGTTCACTCTGTCTGAACCATAGTACCAGAACCTTTACCGAATTGGTGTTCCCCGTAATTTTTTAAAGGAATCATAGGTTTGGTCCACCTTTTCTTTAGGGGTGGTCTCAAACTCCTTTTCAGTGACTTTGTAATAAGACTGTAAACTATCCAATTTTTTGTGCATTGAGGCTATGATGTCTTCATATCGCTCATCATTAATATCATTGTGAATTTCTTGTGGATCCTTTTGAAGGTCGTAGAATTCCCATTCATCTATATCATCATAAAAATGGATGAGTTTATATCTATCTGTTCTAACACCATATTGCCTTTTGACCATGTGGAAGGCCGGAAAATCGTAATAGTGATAATAGACCGCGTCTTTGAAATCTTCCTGTGTGCCATCTAAAAGTCCTTTGAAGGATGCTCCCTGCATATCAACAGCATACTCTTGTCCTCCAGCCAAATCCAGAAAGGTGGGGGCAAAATCCAAATTTTGGACCATGGCGTCAATAGTGGTATTGGGCTCAATTACACCAGGCAACTGCATCAAAAGCGGCATTTTCATAGATTCCTCGTACATAAAACGCTTATCGAACCAACCATGTTCTCCTAAATAAAATCCTTGGTCAGAAGTATACACCACCAAAGTGTTTTCATCCAGTCCCGTTTCCTCCAAATAGTCCAAAATTTTACCCACGCTCTCATCCACAGCCTTTACTGTAGCCAAATATTCATGCAAATACCGCTGTCCTTTCCATTTCGCTAATTCTTCTCCATGTAAATTGGCTTCGTAAAAGGCATTGTTCTTTGGTAAATAGGCCTCATCCCAAATTTTTCGTTGTTCAGGGGTCATGCGATCAAAATCCGTGGTCCACGGATTGTGCGCCAAATCTGTGCTTCCGTAACCGTCACTCATTTTCAGGTCGTGGCCTTCATACATATCCTTATAAATGGTCTGCTGTTGTTCCACGGAAGCCCTCTGGTTCTCAAATTCTGGAAAATAAGTGTCTGGTAAAGGAAAAGTAATGGAATCATAAATATTCAAATGACGCAATGCGGGCATCCAATTTCGATGGGGAGCTTTATGATGTACCATCATATAAAAAGGTTTTTGGTCACTATCCCTTTGTTTTAACCATTTCAAACTCTTGTCCGTAATCAAGTCTGTGGCATACCCTTCCACCACAGTGGTATCCTCTCCTTGGATAAATTCGGGATTGTAATAGTTTCCTTGATCGTTCAGAATGTCCCAATAATCGAACCCAGTAGGTTCTCCGTGCAAATGCCATTTACCGACAATGGCGGTTTCGTAACCCAACTTTTTTAAATGTTTTGGCAAGGTCGGTTGACTATTATCAAACCGTTCCCCGTTCATCCGAAATCCATTAATGTGACTGTGTTTTCCTGTAAGGATGACCGCTCTGCTGGGGCCGCAAATGGAATTCGTGCAAAAGTTGTTCTGAAAAATGGCTCCATTTTGAGCAATTCGGTCAATATTTGGTGTGGGTGCCAATTGGCTCAATTCATGGCCGTAAGCACTAATAGCCTGAAAAGCATGGTCGTCCGACATAATAAAAATGATGTTCGGAGGACTTTGGGCAACTTTTTCCTTGGGCTTCTCTTCCTGTTTGCACGAAACAATAAGAAATAATCCAAGAAGTGTTAATCCTATGCGCATGATATTTATTTTAGGGTAAATGTTTCTGATAGATCAGCATCGGAATTGGTTCCAACAAAAATTTCAAACTCCCCTGGTTCTGAAACAAATTCCAGCTGGGCATTGTAGAATTTTAAATCGTCTGGAGATAAGGTAATGGTCACTTCTTTACGCTCCCCTTTCTTAAACATGATTTTTTGAAAACCTTTTAATTGACGTTTTGGCGGTGTGATACTTCTGACCACATCCCTCAAATACAATTGCACCACTTCTTCCCCATCATAATCACCCGTATTGGTAATAGTAACAGTGGCAGAAACAGCCTCCCCTTGACCAATAGATTTCTTATCCAATCTAAGATTGGAATAGTCAAAGGTGGTATAACTCAACCCATAACCAAAAGGAAATAAAGGGGTGTTGGGTGCATCCAAATAATTAGATCTAAACTTTTGAAAATCGCCGTTCCCAGGAGCTGGCCTACCCGTAACTTTAGCACTATGGTAAATAGGTATTTGCCCAACATTTCTTGGCCATGTAGCGGTTAGTTTTCCTGAGGGATTGTAATCTCCAAACACAACATCGGCAATGGCATTACCCGCTTCAACTCCGGGATGCCATACCTGCAGAATGGATACCGGCATGTCAAATTCCTCGGGGATGGTCAATGGCCTGCCGCTCATCAATACCAGGGCAACCGGTTTTCCCGTATCCACCAATGCCCTAATCAATTTCTTTTGACTCTCGGGAATGGAAATATCAGTTCTACTTGCAGCTTCCCCACTCATTTCGGTGGCCTCACCAACCACAGCGACCACTACATCCGAAGTCTTGGCCAATTCCACGGCTTCTTTCAGCATAACCGCTGGAGAACGTTCATCAATTTCAATTCGAGGACCAAATACGTTCACACGCTTGGCAAATTCGGCATCATCTGAAATGTTGGCTCCTTTCGCATATTGAATGGAAGCATTAGGCGCTACATTTTTGAAACCTTCTTTGACGGTCACTGCCAAGTTAAAATCACCCGTGGGTGCCCAAGTTCCCAACATATTTTTCCTGCTATCGGCCAAGGGACCAATCAAAGCAATCTTTCCCTGCTTTTTCAAGGGAAGTATGGTGTTATGATTTTTGAGCAGCACAAAGGAGTGAGCAGCCAATTTGCGTGACAATGCCCTATTCTCTTCGGTCAAAATATCCTTTTCTGGACGTTCGGAATCCAAATACCTATAAGGATCATCAAACAATCCGGAGATATATTTGGCTTCCAAGACATGTCGACAAGCATTGGTGATTTCCGCTTCAGTGATTTTGCCGTCATCCAATGACTTTTTTAAGGTGGTCAAAAAACCTTCACCCACCATATCCATATCCAAACCAGCTTTTAGTGCTAATGCCGATACCGCTTGAAGGTCTCCCAGCCCGTGGGCGATCATTTCATTGAGGGATGTATAATCCGAAACCACAAAACCATCAAAACCCCATTGCGTGCGGAGCAAATCCGTAAGCAACCATTTGTTCCCCGTTGCCGGTACGCCATCCACATCGTTAAAGGAAGCCATCACACTGGCAGCACCTGCATCAATGGCTGCTTTATATGGTTGCATATATTGGTTGAACATTTTAATCTTACTCATATCCACTGAGTGATAATCACGACCTGCTTCTGCCGCTCCGTACAATGCAAAGTGTTTTACACAGGCCAACATGGTATGAGAAGCAGCTAAATCATCGCCTTGATATCCTTTTACCATGGCCTCTGCTATTTTGGAACCCAGATACGGATCTTCTCCCGCTCCCTCAGAGATACGCCCCCAACGAGGGTCTCGGGAAATATCCACCATTGGGGAAAAATTCCAATTAATTCCATCTGCAGTGGCTTCTTTTGCAGCCATTTGAGCGGCTTGCTTTACCAAATCCATGTCCCAACTCGAAGACAATCCCAGTGGGATTGGATAGGTGGTCTTGTAGCCATGGATAACATCGGAACCAATCAACAAAGGAATACCCAAACGGCTTTGCTCTACAGCCATTTCTTGAGCCACTCTAACTTTGTCTGGTCCAGTCACACCAAAGAGACCACCAACCTGTCCAGCCTTAATCTTGACTTCTACATTTTCACTGACCACAGATCCTGTGGCCACTCCCCCACCCGGGGTCAACAAATTCAACTGACCTATTTTTTCTTCCAAGGTCATTTTATCAAGTAATTCCTCAACTTTGGGAATGCTCTGCTGGGCATTCGCCACAAAAAAGGAAAAAGCTATAATGCTGTAAAAAATATTTTTAATGTTCATAATCAGATATTTGTTTATTCTGATTTTACAATGGCTGTCCGCTCCGAAATACCATTGGTATTGAATGCTTCAATCTGAAAATAGTAGGTGTCCGTGCGGTCCATTCCTGAAAAGTAATACTCATTGACGCCATACACCATAATGCTTCCGTAAAGCTTGTCCTCAGATTTCCCAAAATAAATGACATAGCCATCGGCGAGATCATTGGCCTTCCATTTGATCCAGGAGTTTCGTCGTTCCCCAAACTTGTCGGGGTTATTACGCAAAACGATAAAGTCCTCCACTGGATTGGGTTTTTCCCCTCTTCCCTTGCCAAACACCCGAAAACCGCTCAAGGCAAATTTTCCTGTCGGCATTTTGATGTTTTCCAGTTTTAAAAATCGTGCGTTTGCCGGTTTTTCCAATTCAATATAGTCATGGGGCACATCGGTTTTGTTAGTACTTTTGTCCACCAAAACAGTCCACTTTTTACCATCATTTGAGCCATAAATTTTGTATTGGTGATACACTCCTGACGATTTCCCCAGAAACTCGGCATCTTGGTCGGCATAATTAATCTGAATGGCATTTATGGTGGAAACTTCTCCCAAATCGGTTTGGAACCATTCCCCTTTGTCACCTGTTTTGGCACTCCAATAGGTACGCATATCCTCATCCACGGCAAAATTGGGTTTATACCCTCCAAGCGTAGAGGAAACCTGAACGGGTTTGTTATAATTCAACAGCATCCAACCCGCAAAAAGTCCTTTGATGTGATTGGCATTTTCTTTGGGCAGATAGGTAGGGTAATCCCCGTAAGCCGTATTGGAATATAGTATATCGTCTTGATCAAAACCTGCTGGCCAAATCCCAATCCTGCGCTCAAAACTATTTTTCTGATTTAAAATGATGGTGGATACATGCCACCAATTGCCGTACACATCTTGATAGGTTGCTCCGTGACCTGCCCCGCGTGCAAATCCACCCGGCTTGTATGAAAACGGATTATGTTTTTGGTATGAAAATCCATCCAAGGGGCTGTCACTGACATAAACACCGTCTCCATACCCGCTGAACTCTGTGCCTGGTGCTCCATATTGGAGGTAATATTTGTTGTTGTATTTGGTGACCCACGCCCCTTCCATAAAGGGCTGTAAAAATGTATTATCATTATGTTCCCCGAAGCGCTCCCAACCATGGTCCTCTGGAACCAGACTGATCAAGGGTTTTACATAGCCCTCGGATTGCAAGGTCTTGGTATTGATTTCCGTGCCCAAGAGCGGATAAACATTGCTGGAACCCCAGTACATGTAGAGTTTATCTTTTTCCTCTTCATACAAAAAGCCAGGATCCCATGCACCCGCTTTTAACGAATCTACGGCTATCTCCCAATTATCTCTGGTAGGATCTTTACTCTTCCACATTGAAAATGCAGGACCGTGCGTAGAGCCTATGAGATACAGTTCATCCTTCATGACAAAGGCAGCAGGAGCACACAATTCATCATAGACCTTGTTGCGTTCCCGCAAAAACTTACGGGGGATAAACTTCCAATCCACCATATCATTACTCCACCAATACCCCCATTGATTCGTGGAAAACAAAAAATAGTTTCCCTTGAAAGTCACTATTACTGGATCTGCCGTTGCCCTATGCTTGCCTTGGGTGGCAAAATTGGGAATGGGAGTGTATCCATAATCAATGTTAATGGGATTGCAATAGGTTTTCTGTTGGGCATTTGTACTTCCCCAGCAACACAAAAAGAGGACTATAAGGAGTATGAAATTATTTTTTTGGTAAGGTTTCATAGATCAGGGCATTGCTTTTTGATGCGAAAACAGCCACGGCAATAAATCAGGTTCGGCGAAGGCAGGGTCCCAACTGTTATGATTGGCAAAATCGTATACCGTAAACTTTGGGTAAGCCCCTGCGCTTAAAAGTGCGGATACCATTTCCATGGATTGTAGTGGATTCACCACATTGTCCTGTGCACCATGAAATACCCACAGCGGTATTTTTTTGGCATAAGCGGATACGGAATCAGGGGCTCCTCCCCCACAAATTGGAATTGCAGCTGCAAACGTATCTGGCTTTCTACTCAACAATTCAAAAGTCCCCATGCCCCCCATGGACAATCCCATCAGGTACACTTGATTGTCATTAGTATAGGGTTGCTGAATAGTGGTTTGAAGTAAATCCATCACCATTTCCAAAGGTTTGGTAGGACCTCCTGCGTAATTAAAGTTCAATTTTATGGGATAGGTACTTCGGTTCACATCCACATTGGACCAATAACTATTGGTTGGACACTGTGGAAAAATAACGATTGCCGGATATCGCTCTTGCAGATAATCCGTGGCAAACAACTTACCGCCATGTGTCAATTGCTTCTCATTATCGCTTCCTCGTTCTCCAGCTCCATGTAGAAAAAGCACAACTGGATAATTCCCATCTTCCTGAAAATTCTTGGGATACATTATCCTATACTTTAGCGTATCGTTGCCATCAATATGCATTTTTGCTTCATATTTTGATTGCCATTGTGCGGAAACCAAGGAGCAAGCAAGAAATACTAAAACGAAGGTCAGTTGTTTTTTCATATCAAAATCCAAGTTTGGTCAAACCGGCCTGTACATCTTCGTTTGCCATAAACAGATTCCAAAGCAACCCAGTTCGGTAGTTTTCAATCATAATAATCTGAGGACCTTGGTCTATGGCCAAGTACGCTTCGGCCACCCAATAATTATTTTGCGGACTAAAGGCATCATAAAATCCGGCTGGGCCCAATAATTCCTCTTTATTTTTATAAAAATAATGCATTGCGGCCAACGATTCGTCAGGAGTGTACGGAATTGAGCTTATGGCAGCCGTAGGTGATATAACCCCGGTATCATTTGATGGACTATGGGCATTATATCCTATACTGCCATCATTATTTCTAGAGTAGCTCGCCGTTAAGCCCCAACAGTCTTCACCATAATCCAAATAATTGTTGGGATTGTCTACACAGTACGCATAGTTGATCTTGGAATGATTCACATTCACATCCCAATAATCCACATAATCATCGGACAGGTTTCTTGGATCTAGTCCCAAATAGGAATAGTGTGCCCAAAACAAAGGGCCACCAAACTGTTCTGATCCATTATGCTTAACCAAAAGTGGATATCCGTATTGGGTATTGGCCGAGACTATACTACCATCTGAAGCCCAACCGCTAGTATAAACTTCCTTTGATATACCATAATCAGGAGAAGCTGCGGCCATAATGTAGGTGATTAATACCTCGTTATATCCCCTCAGTTGAAAATTGATATCGAATCCAAAGTTTGGACTCCAATGCCAATACAGCACGTTTTGGCCTTGGGTGTACCAGTCCCATTCAACACCTTTCCAGAGATCATCTGCTTGTTGTGCCAGTGTTTGTTCTGATGCACTTCCACTCTTAAAATATTCTTTTACACATATAAGGCCTTGAGCCAAAAACGCCGTCTCGACCAGATCACCTCCATTATCCATTGCGCTGAATGGAATCACAGACCCATTGGCGCCATTGATCCAGTGCGACCATGCCCCATGAAACCGGTCTGCATTCTCCAGAAAATCCAAAAGCGTAGTCAATCGTTCCATACCTTGTTCCCTACTGATAAAACCTCTCTCAATTCCAACTAAAATGGCCATCAGTCCAAAACCCGTACCGCCTGAGGTCACCACTTGGGCATCCCGACCAGGGTCATTTGGATGGTATCGTTCCCTGGCCCCTCCTGAATTTTCTTCGGCATAATCCCAAAAATATTTAAAGGTTTCTTCCTGGGTCAGGTCCATGAGTTCTTCATCAGTAATGGTCTGTTCCTCCTCCTCCTCAACGGGAACCTCATCATCCGTAGGCAATTCTGATAGCCCTGTAGGTCCTTTACCATCATCAGAGCATGAAAGCAAGAAAAGTGTGCAAAGCAAAAAATATACAACTATGTTTTTTACCATGTTATTCTTGGGTTTTAAAGCCTAGCTTTTCCAATCCTTTTTGTACATCTATATTAGCCATGAACAATTTCCACAACAAACCACTCCTGTAATTTTCAATCATTACAGGAATTGGACCTTGATCTATGGCCAAATATCTGGGCAAATACCAGTTGTCTTCCAAACTAAATGCATCATACGGACCGTATTCCCCAACCAAACTATCCTGCTCGGTGTACATAAACCGTAAAAACTGCATACTTTCTTTTGGTGTATACGGCATGGATGACAGGGCTGCGGTGGGTGAAATCACTCCTAAATCCATCCCTGGACGGTGACCGGCATATCCTTTTATGGAATAGCTCGATGTTAGTCCCCAGCAATCTTCCCCATATCCTTTATAGCCTTTTGGATTGTCCACGGCGTATTTATACTGAATCATAGCGTGATTGGTGTTCAATTTCCAATAATCCGCGTATTGGTCTTTAAGGTTTTTTGGATTGAGCCCCAAATAGGAATAATGCGCCCAAAACAAGGGACCAACAGGTGCATTATCATGCTCATAATGATTCAATTCGGTTTCCAAACCATAATAGGTGGTGTCTTGTGCTATTTTGCCATCCAAGGCCCAGCCCTTTTCATACACACTTTTTTTGATGGAATGGGTTGGCGATGCAGCTGCAAGGACGTACATAATCAGGCATTCGTTATACCCTCCCACAGGGAAATTCATTTCCCATTTGTATTCTGGGCTCCAGTGCCAATACAGCACATCTTCCCCATTCTTGGTATACCAGTCCCACTCAACACCTTCCCAGAGCTGCTGGATTTTATCCGCTAGCTTTTGTTCACGTTCATTGCCATCTTTGAAGTACTCCTTTACAGCCAAAAGTCCCTGTACGAGAAATGCAGTCTCCACCAAATCACCTCCATTATCCTTTTTACTGAAGGGAGTCACTTTTCCTGATGGCAACAGCCAATGGGGCCATGCACCATGAAAACGGTCTGCTTTTTCCAAATAATCCACAATTTTCTCATAGCGCTCCAACGCTTGTTGACGTGTGATGAACTTCCGTTCCACACCAACCAAGATAGCCATGAGTCCAAATCCAGATCCACCTGTGGTAATGATATCTTTATCGTGATTGGGATAAACATTGTCCATATGAAAACGTTCCCGCGCCAAACCAGAAATGGGCTCCGCTCCCTCCCAAAAATAGTTGAAGGTTTGGTACTGAACCGAATCCAACAATGCTTCATCAGAATATGTTTTCTTAGCTGGAGTATTATCCGCTACACTTTTGTCCTTTTTAGTTTTTTGGCCATTGCATCCCATAACCAAGGATGCAACAGCCAAAGCAATTGAAATTAAAATTAACCGCATATAAATCAACTAACTCAAAAAACTTAACTTTTTGATTTTTATTAATCATTCATTATTTCTTGTATTTCCTCTTGGGTCAATGCCTTATCGAACAGGTAAAGCTCATCCATGAAACTTGAGTCTGATAGATGCCCCCATCCAATAAAATTGGGCGCTCCTGAACCAATGGAAAGTATGGAACAGTTTTCCCAACTAATGGTCTTACCCGTCATATCCCCCATGTTGGCCACAGGTTCTCCATTGAAATAGATCAGTGTTGCAGTTTCGGTCACTGTAAAGGCTACATGTACCCATTCTCCTGCGGTAACGTCGATGACCTCCCCATCATTCCACACATCTCCGGCATCACTTCCTACATGAAGTTTTATGCGTTGTGATGCAGCATCTCCTTCTCTAAACAATCGGAAACCAGCACTTAAATCATTATCGCTCCCATTCATGGGTGGGCTAACTGTAAGTAGTCCTGCCCTATCAGGGTTTCCATCCACTTTGTACCAGAAAGCAGCACTGAACTGATTGTTGAACAATCCATCGATAGGGAATGTGAGATAAGAATCTGCTGCGCCTGCGTAGGCGTCGCTTCCCACACTACTTTCCCCAGCAAATCCTGGAGTTCCTTCCACAGTGGGTTCTGAGTTGCTATTGGCCTCTGTATAGGCACCGTCAAATGGCATATATAAGGTTGAACCGTAGTTTGGTATGGTTACCGTACCGCCTGCAACCGCTGCTACTTCTTCAGGCGTAAGTGCCTTATTGAAGAAACGAAGGCCATCTATGGTGCTATTATCCGATAGGTGATCCCAATAACTGAATGTTGGGCCTCCGGAACCAATGGTGAAGGTTTCGCAACCTGTCCAGTCGATAGGTGCAGACATGGCAGAGGAAAGCACTTCGGTACCATTAAAGTAAATGGTGTTTTTATCACTGGCTATGGTAAAGGCGATATGCACCCATTCCCCGGCGGTAACATCAATGATATCACCATCGTTCCAGCTTTCACCAGCTCCTGTTCCTACATTGAGTTTGATCCGTTGTTCATTGGCATCACCTTCCCGGAAGAGCCTGAACCCTTGGAAACGGTCCACTTCATCGTCGCCAATGACAATAATTCCAGCCCGTGTAGGCTCTGCATCCACCTTATACCAGAAGGCTCCGCTGAATTCGGGAGTAAGCAGTGATGCGTTAGCTGGATATTCAATATAAGAATCCGTTGCTCCAGCATAGGCTTGGTCACCTACCTGACTTTCATCTGTAAATCCGGGTGCACCTACTTCACTGGCTGCCCTACTTCCCACCAAGTCAATATAGTCGCCATCAAAAGGCATATAGAATGACTCTCCAGGATACTGTGGCATATACGGATTCAATGAATTCAACATAATTTGTATGTCTACATCGGTCAATGCCTTATTGAAGATTCGGAGTTCATCTATTTCACTATAATCCGATAAATGATCCCAGTAATCAAAAGTAGGACCACCTGAACCAATGGTCAAAACTTCACAGCCTGTCCAATCGATTGGTGCTATTAAATCTGAAGACAACATCTCGATCCCATTAAAGTAGATAGTGGTCTTGGTTTGGGAAATGGACATGGTCACGTGGACCCATTCTCCGGCGGCAACATCGATGACACCGCCATCATTCCAGCTTTCGCCAGCTCCAGTACCGACATTTAATTTTATCCGTTGTTCATCACCATTTCCTTCCCTGAACAATCTAAAGCCTTGGAAACGGTCTTCGGCATCATCGCCAACTACCAATATTCCGGCTCTGTCCGGCACAGCATTTACCTTATACCAAAATGCGGCACTGAATTCCGGGGTTTTTAGTCCATCCATGGGAAAATTGAGGTAGGAATCTTGTGCTCCAACGTAGGCATCGGAGCCCACGTATCCATCTCCATTGAATCCTGGCGAGCCTACTTCCTCTGGCTGTTGAAAGCTAATAAGATCCATAAATTGCCCATCAAAAGGCATATACATTACCTCCCCATCAAACATGGCCTCATAAGGTGGCGACTTGGTGAAATTGACTTCCTCAGTAGAAGTTTTGCCCTCAAGGTCTGAAGCTGTAACAGTTAGTATGTGGTCGCCATCACCCAAATTATCATAGGAGAACTCTTTGAGTACGATACGATAATCTGTGAAGGAGTTAAAATTGGCAATTTGCGTGCCATTCAACATGACCTTAACATCCTTTACCTCGATATCATCCGTGACCTCAATGTCAATATCCAGGCTAGTCACTTCTTCAAAAACTTGGATTTGCGTCCCTTCTGTAGGGTAATTTATGGTAATCTGAGGCGCGGTTTCATCGGCTCCTGCAGCTATTTCGGTAATAGAATCTATACCTTCATTACAGGAGACGACCAACAGTACCATCAAGAACAATATGGGTTTAACTATATATTTCATCTTTCGTAGTTTTTTGTTTAATCGTTAGTTGTTACTTCCCCCTAAGCTTGGCAATGCATCTATTTGTGCTTGTGGATAAGGCAGCAACTGCTTATCAGAAGAGAATGTTCTTCCGTCGTAACTCAATTCAGAGAAGTTGTCCAAACGAATCATATCGTAATAGCGGATGCCCCACTCCAAGGCAAGTTCCGCAAATTTTTCGTCCATAACCTGATCAGAGGTTACACCTGACAAACCGGTCATGCCCGCACGGGTTCTAACCATATTCACAGCTTGATCTGCTGTCATTCCAGTACCACTGGCCCCTCTGGTCAAGGCTTCGGCATACATCAATAATATCTCGGCATAGCGGATAACAATCATGTTTTTTCCACCTCCATAGTTATTGCGACCACTGGTAATCTGAACAGATGGTAAATAGTGCTTCCCGCTGGCAAACAATGCCCTTGCATAATCATTAATGATATCACCATCCCGTGTAGTGTTGCTGACAAAGGAGGGCAGAGTGGCGTAGTTGGGGTCTGCTTGTAATTCAGCAATGCCACGATCAGTCCACAATACGCTGGTTTCCAATCTTACGGTTTCATTTCTATCCAACATAAATTTGATGAACTTCATGCTGGGCTCATAAAAACCCCATCCATCTGAAGCATTTTCCCTTGCAGGTGTCCAACCTTGTGGGCCAAAAGGAGCATATAAATGGTAAAAAGTGTCTCCTGTACTGGAACCGTAATCGGAAAATTGCATTTCCAACAAACTTTCATCGCTTAACTCACCTGGTTTTTTGAACAGACTATAAAAATCAGGGTAAAGCATAAACTTGTTTGAATTGATAACGGCACCACAGGCATCGGCAACTGCTTGATAGTTCTCCATTTCCAAATTGGCCATGGCTTTTAAGGCATAAGCAGTGTAGCGTGTCACTCCACCTGGTATATCCTCACGCTCATTGGGCCTCAAATTAGGCAACAGTGGAATTGCTTCGTCCATCTGATCGGACACGAACTGCATAACCTCATCTTTGAGTGCCGCTCCATCTGCAATCTCGGTGTCGGGTTGAGTGGTCTGAATGATGAACACATCTCCCCAGACTCTAGCTAGATTAAAGTGCAACCATGCCCTTAAGACCTTAATTTCGGCAATGTATTGATTTGCGGCATCTTGACCACTTTCATCGGCAAAACCCTTAAAATTTTCTATAAGCTCTATTTCTGTATTTAGGCCTACAATGTCGCCGTAGTGGATATTCCACAAGGAATTGTACATCCAATAGCCCTGGTCGTACACAAAATTGTCAGTATCGGCAAAAGGTTGTTGATCGCCAAGCCCCCCTGCATTCACATCATCCCCCCGGACTGAGAGCAATAAGGGTTCTTCCCATCCCCTAGTGGCAAAAATATTGTAGGATCCCACCAAGGCCTGTACCATATCTTCAGTTGCCGTATAATCCAAATCATCTGCATTGAGCTGACCTTCAATGTTCTCAAACTTGTCACTGCAAGATTGGATGAAAAACATCGCAATCAATACAAACATCCATTTGTAAATTGGGTTCATTTTATTTTTCATTTCAATTTTTTTATAGTTTAACATTTACACCTATGGTATATATTGCTGGTACCGGATAGGTTTGACGGTCCACCCCGTTGGAAACTTCAGGGTTAAATCCGTTGTAGCTGAACAAAGTCAGTGGTCTTTCAGCAGTTAGGGTGAATTTGAAATCAGGCACATTGTTACCCTTGAACTTCCCTCCTTTTAAAGTGTAGGCCAATTGAATATTCTGAATCCTAAAAAAGTCCCCGTCCTCTACCCAAAAGTTGCTGAGTTTTTGGTTCCAACCATCACGAAGTCCTGCGGATGATGGGTAGGTGTTACTGGTCCCCTCGCCATGCCAACGGTTTTTGGCCAAGTCAGCATCCATATTGGTATCGTTAGTGAAGATAATCTCTCCACGCTTTCTGTTCAAAATCTTGTTACCGGTTTGTCCATAGAAGTTCATGGTGAATCCAAAATCCTTGTAATTGACCCCAATGTTTCCTCCATAGGTGAATTTTGGAAGAAAAGAACCCAGTACCGCTCTGTCATCATCAGTAATACTGCCATCTCCATTTCTATCATTGTAAATCAAATAGCCTGGTTCGATGTCCTGCCCTTCAGCTATTGCATTTTGGGCTACCGGGTCGGCATCAATTTGGGCTTGATTTTGATATACTCCTGTGGTCTCATAACCATAGAAAGCATACAAAGGTTCGCCCACAATGGTCCTTTGACGGAATTCCGCAGAACCTGAGTCAATGTAACCACTTTCATTTTCTACTTCAAGGGTTTCGTTCTTTACCGTAGTAAAGTTGGCCCCTATGTTATAACTTAGGTCCTCAGAGATATTGTCGTTCCAGTTTAAAGCCACTTCTACCCCAGAGTTTCGGATAACACCAGAGTTCCTATCAATCGTTACATTGGCAATAGGAATGTATACAGGCATAATGGCGTTCTCTGTATCCCTAATGTAATAATCGGCCTCTAAGGACAAACGATTGTTAAGGGTAGTTAGGTTAATACCAAAATCCAATTCCTCAACCACTTCCCAACTCAAGTCAGAGTATGTACTAGTAGCTGTGATTCCCGTAACAGGAGTGTCTCCCAAATCCACAGTGGTGTTACTGATGGTGTTTGCTCCAGAACTTGCATTGACATTATCATTGCCCAAGCGACCCCATGCGGCTCTTAGCTTTAAGAAGTCAAAAATAGTATTGTTCCGCATAAACGGTTCCTGGGATATAACCCACCCTGCACCAACTGCTGGGAAATAACCCCATTGATCTTTGGTGAATTTTGACGATCTATCGGCTCGAAAAGTCCCATACAACAGATAACGATCCTTAAAGTTATATGCCACCCTTCCAAAGTATGACTGACCATATATCCTATTGTTTTCCTCTTCAACATTGTTGTTGAATGAAAGGGGATCAGCAAAATCAAGATACCAGGACGTTTCATAATTTATTCCGGCTATATCGCTACCCGTGGCCTCAAACCTATTTGCAGCTTCATCTCTATATGAAGCACCCGCCATCATAGTAACATTGTGATCTTGGTCATACGTATCGGTATAGGTTAAAATATTATCCCATATTTGGTTGTAATAATTATTCTGCTTCCTATTGATTGAAGAAATACGCTGGTCACCAAACCCCATATTGTAGGGTAGGTTTACATATCGCTCCTCCAATGCCGAAAAATCAACATTATAGGTTGACCTAAAAGTCAACTTATCTTTAATGAAATCGGTTTCTAGATAGATATTGGCCAACAACTTGCGTATTTTCAACCTATTATTGTTATAGTCCATATCTGGAAAAGGGTTTTGGGTACCCCTGTATCCAAGCGCTTGGGCATTGGCATAACGAACTGGGGTGGCATCTGTGTTCAGCTCATCAAAAACGGGAAGTATGGGAACTGCAAAATAGGCCTTGAACCAAGCTGAATCTTCTGGGGTAAATTGTGTGGCGTTACTAAATACCGTATTTACTCCCATTTTTAAATTATCAGAGACATCAACATCCAATTTTGAACGAATGTTGAATCGCTCATATTTATTTTTCATATCGAGCAGACCTTCTTGAGAAAAGTAGTTGGTACCCATGGAGTAAGCTACGTTGTCTGTACCTCCAGTAACACTCAAACCATGGTTTTGAATAATCCCATCCCTCATAATCTCATCATACCAGTCCGTATTCACATCCGGAACATTAGGGTTAATTCGGCTTCTCCCATAGCGTTGCATAGCATTGAGCACAAATTGTACATCGGGCGCAGAACCTGATTCAACGGCCATGGTAACGAACTGCTCTGCGTTGGCCATTTTTAAAACATTTTGGGCACGCTGTACCCCGGTATATCCATTGTATTCAATCTGTGGCCTTCTGTTTTTTACACCCGACTTGGTCTCGATAATGATGACTCCATTTGCAGCCCTTACGCCATAAATGGCTGAAGAGGATGCATCTTTGAGCACATTCATGGTTTTAATGTCATTGGGATTCAAAAAGTCAATGTTGCTGTAGAACATCCCATCAACCACATATAGAAGATTGGTTGCGTCCGAGTAGGTTCCCAAACCGCGGATTCTTACTGTTGGTGATGCACCCGGACTTCCCGTGGTTACGATTTGTACTCCGGCTACCTTGCCTTGTAGTGATTGTACCGGGTTGGCCGATGGTGTTTTTTCAATCTGTTCGGCATCAACAGTTACAATTGAACCCGTTAAATCAGCTTTCTTTTGGGTACCATACCCTACCACAACGACTTCATCCAAAGCCTGGGTGTCCTCCTGAAGGGAGATATTAATGGTGGTTCTACCACCAATGGGTACTTCTTGGGTACTAAAACCAATGTAACTGAACGAGAGTGTTCCGGTACTTGAAACATTGTCCAAACTGTAATTTCCATCGAAATCGGTTTGGGTTCCGGTTGTAGTACCCATTAAGATAACACTCGCCCCAGGCAATGGTGTACCTTGATCATCGGTAACTGTACCCGAAACCGTTATATTGTTTTGGGCCAAAAGCACCGCCTGAAACAATAAAAACGAGATTGTTAATAGTTTGCTTTTAATTTTCATAATTGTGCAAAAATTGAGTTAGATTTTTACTAAATTAATAAAGTGTTGTTCCCGTTGTCCGATGTACCATTACATAATAAATACATCATTAAAATATGCCCTAGAATGCCTTATTTCGCTTGATTTGCAGTAGCACCACCCTAATTTGATGTAAAAAAATTTAACATAGTGATGTAGTGATGATGTAGTGGATAAAGTGCCGGATTTATCCCTTTTTAATGGGCAACACCACTATTAAAAAGTTATGAGGAAATTGGAAAGGTTGTCAGAACTGTCCATATCCAGTTTTTTGCGCAGTCGGTATCGATGTATTTCAACACCCCTGATGGATATCGCCATCAATGGTGCTATCTCCTTTGTGGAAAGATTCATTTTTAGGTAGGCACATAGTTTTAAATCCTTGGGTGTCAATGCCGGATATTCTGCTAAAAGTCTTTCAAAAAAGTCCTCGTGCAATTCCTTAAAATTTACTTCAAAGCGTTTCCAATCTTCGGTATCTTGAATAGACCTGTTCAATTTTTTGATGAACGACCTATATCGTTGTGAATTGGAAAATTTGTCCTTGTTCATCAGGAGCATGTTTTTTAATTCCAATATCATTTCATTCTTTTTGGCAATGTTGAGGGTCGTACTCGCCAATTCGTTTTGCTTCAGCCGTATTTCCTTTGCCAATTTTTCCTTTTCCAGCTTGGCCAATCGCTCCTGCTGTTCTTTTTCCATCTGTTTCTCCAATTCCCTTTGCTTTCGCATAAATTTTCGGCGATTGTATAGCCTTATCGTAATAACAACCAACACCGCACCAATGCCATAAAATATCATGCTGATGGTAGAAAGGTACCATGGCGGTGTAATTTCAAAATTGATGATATTGGGAGCCGAAACCTTATTGTCCATCCCGGCAGTGGATACTTTAAACGTGTATTCCCCATGAGGGAGGTTCTGAAAGTTTATGAATCCATCCTCGGCATATTCGGAATATTCTTTTGGGCCTTCTAGCTCATAATAATATCGGGATTGGATAATTTCCGGACAGGATGCTTCTATGATTATTGACTGAGAATTTTTGTAGGGTATCTCAATTTTACCCTCTACAGAATATTTGTTCTTTTGGTCATTTAAAACGGTAATATCGGGAACGGGAAGGGCACGCTGGTTGGACTGACTTTTTAATCTGTAATCGTTGACTTTTGCAAAACCATCACTCAACGTAATAAATGAAATGGAATCGTTCATTTTAATCAACCGCTGGGAATCTGGAATCAATCGTTCCCGTAACGGCAGATCCGTAATCATAAGACTATCCCTTTTTAAATCGGTATAGATAATTGATTTTCTTCCTTCGCCATCAACAAACCAAAAGTGGGTGTCATCAAAAAATAATAGTTCTTTGTTGGAATAATTGGAAAATTCCTCAAAAGAAACAATGTTCTCGCCAATGGGATTGTACTTGAACCATTTGCCTTCACTGGAGAAGACCATTTGATTTTTAATGTTGTACACCTTTACGTTATATTCACTCGGGGCACTTTCTTCATGAAATCTTTGTGTTTGCACAACCTGCGCGTAGTCATCATCCAAATGTATCCTATAAAATCCCTTGTAGGGGTGGGCCGCCCATAAAATGCTAGGAGTTTCAAAAGACAATTGTTTTACAGGAAAATCTATTCCTCTAATCTTGGTGACCTCCCATTCTCCATTGGGTTGTTTTACAAACTTTGTGAGTCCATTGTAGGTACCCTGGATATATGTTGCATATTGATCGGGTACTTTTATAATTTGATAACCCCCCGATTGTGAGGTCAGCAATTTGAACCCATTCTCTTCAACTTTATACGTTCCAGTATTGTGTCCGCACAGGAGGTCGCCCTCAACTTCAATCAAATTCCATACATGCCCTTGCGAGCCATTAACAAATTTCAATGTGTTCCCCTCAAAATAAAAAACACCCGTATTACTGCCCAGATATAATCTATCGTTATGATTTACCATGTCGTAGACCATTCCCAATGTTCCGGAATAATCTGTGTAATACATAATTGAGTTGTTGAGCTTTGCCCTTGCTATTCCATTGTCCAATCCCAACCACAACTGATCATTGAAAAGCAACATGGACAGCACCGTGTTGTTCTGAAGTCCAGATTCACGGTTTATTATTTGATACGAATCTGTATTGGTATTGAATAGGTACATCCCATTTTTTATGGTTCCAAAGCCGATCTCATTTTCGGCCAAGCGCACTATTTTGTTCAACTGATGAAGTTTAAGCTCATCATTTATCTTGGGGTTCCAGGGTTGTAGGCGCTGACCATCAAAAAGGTAGCATCCACTTAATTTGGTTCCCACCAAAAGCTTATCCTTTAACACAATCATATCCGTCACCGTCTTTCCCTGCAATAATTCTTGATTGGGCAACGGGAAAAGTTCATCGTTCTTAAACTCAAATAGACCTCGTAATCCGCCTGCAACAATGATCTTATCATTAAATTCTACAATATCTGATATGACGGGTTGTGGATCCACAACTTCTATCTTGTTGCCATCGTAGCTGTAAATGGATGAAAATGAGCGGAAAAAAACTTTATTATTTACAGGTAGAATTTCCCAAAACTCCTCACTGGTAAATTCATGGTCTTTAATAAGTTGGGTCAATGAAGTGTATTCCAGTTCGCCCAGCCGGTTTTTCTTCCAATACCCAAACTCTTCATAAGAACCCGTGTAGATCCTTTCCCCCACGGACTCAACTGATCGTATTATGGTATTGTTAGGCAGTTTGTTCAGGTTCCATTGCTCCCCATTAAAATGTAGCAACCCCTTGTTATTGGCCACAAATAACTCTCCGTTGGCATTCACGGACAAATCCCAATTCTTGCTGGCTCCTTTATATTCCAGTAAGCGGTAATTATAAATGGGAGGAAGCAGGTTTTGGCCACTCAGCAACAAAGGGATCAGGAAAACAATAACCCTAAACAGCATAAAACAGATATTATTTTTGTTGGTTGCCCAAAAAAATTGTTTGTAGTACTCAATATACAAAACTGGTCTTAAAGAAAAACAATCGTTGGTTGATGTCTGTTAAAATGTTGGAGCTGCCATTGGCTGATTGAAAATCCATACATACCATAGAATGTTTTTTTGATTACCTTATGTTGGTTTTAAATCAATTTGACCTGTAGTGGTTCAAATGTAAGTGAAAAACAACACCTAAACAGCAGGATAGTTCTTGCAAATTAAATCTCTTAACTGACCTTTATGAAGCTTCGCTTTCGAATAACCCATCTCCTTCCGATTTTTACTTTTTTAATTCCTGTTCTTCTTTTGGGACAGCTTTCTAATGAAATCAATCCAAAATTATTGGAGTCATCATGGGATGCAAACTGGATTGCCCATCCCACCGAATCCAGGACCGAATATGGAGTGTACTTGTTCAAAAAGGAATTTAATCTGGCCACTCTACCTGAGAAATTTGTAGTTCACGTTTCTGCAGACAACCGATACAAACTTTATATCAATGGTAATTATATCACTAATGGTCCAGCAAGGGGAGATGAACAAAACTGGCGTTTTGAGAGTTTGGATATAGCATCTTATCTTAAATCCGGGACAAATGTGGTAAGTGCTGTGGTTTGGAATTTTGCCCAATATAGACCCTTGGCCCAGCACTCTACAAAAACAGGTTTTCTATTACAAGGAAATTCTTATGTGGAGAAGGTTTTGAATACTGATGAAACTTGGTCCGTTGCCAAAGATAAGGCGTATAGTCCTCTCCCCGTTTCCATGAATGAATTCTATGTAGTTGGCCCAGGAGAACATTTTGATGGATCCTTACACCCATGGTCTTGGATGAATGCTGGTTATGAGAGTGATTTTGTAAAGGCCAAAGCCTTTGAGCCTGCCCAAACCCAAAAAAGTTTGAAACATTGGGGCAATATACCCGCCCTTGTACTTACACCCCGAACCATTCCCTTGATGGAGGAGCATCTTCAGCGTTTTGAGTCCGTGCGGCGTTCTTCACATACAAACGACATAAAATCAAATTTTCTTTTGGGTGAAGGGTCACTCAGCATCCCCAAGAACACACAAACCAGTATTTTGATAGATCAAGGTCATTTGACCAATGCCTATCCGGTTTTGAACTACGGAGGTGGCAAAGGGGCATCCATCAAAATAACCTATGCAGAAAGCCTTTTCAACACAAATGGCCAAAAAGGAAATCGTGACGCAATAGAGAACAAATCCATAAAAGGAAATTCCGATGCGATTATCGCGGATGGTGGAGCCCAAAGAACATTCCAAACACTGTGGTGGCGTACCTTTAGGTATGTGCAATTGGATATTGAAACCAAAGATGAGGCATTGAAAATAGATGATTTTCATAGCATATCCACAGGCTATCCCTTTAAAGAAATTGCTTCGTTCAAAAGTTCGGTTCCTGTGCTTTCCAACATTTGGGATGTGGGATGGCGAACCCAGTTATTGTGCTCTGGAGAAAATTATTTCGACTGTCCTTATTACGAACAATTGCAATATGCCGGGGACACTAGAATCCAATGCTTAATATCGTCTTATATATCAGGCGATTTTAAGTTATTTAAAAATGCACTGGAATCTTACAATCATTCCAAAATGCCCTTTGGTCTCACCCAAAGTAGGTATCCCAGTTTTGATACGCAGATTATCCCCACTTTTTCTTTGGTTTGGATAACCATGCTTCACGATTATTGGATGCTAAACCCGGAGAATGATTTTGTGGAACAAATGATACCCGATGTTCTGGACATTGTACAGTGGTTTGAAAACCGACTGGATAACAATGATATGTTGGGGCATTTAGAATATTGGCAATTCGTGGACTGGGTTAATTATGAGGGTTGGGAACACGGAGTCCCGCCAGGGGTGTATCACGACAATTCTGCCATTATTAGTCTTCAATTGGTATATACACTACAAAAAGGGGCAGAATTACTAGAGCACCACAACCGACCTGACGAATCCCAAAAAATGGAAGCTTTGGCCAATAAAATAAAAACGGCAGTACTAAAACAGTGTTGGGTTGAGGAAAAAGGTTTGATTGCTGATACTCCAGATAAGAAGCTATTCAGTCAGCATGCCAACATCTTGGCCATTTTAACGGAAACCATTGCACCAAAAAATGCTAAAAATCTGATGGAAAAGGTTTTGGTTGAAAAAGAAATGGCACAATGCACCTATTATTTTACGTTCTATCTGGTGGAAGCATTGAAAAAAGCAGGAATGGCCGATAAATATCTTTCCACCCTTGAACCATGGGAAGAAATGTTGGATAATGGGCTCACCACCTTTGCCGAAAAACCTGACCCTACACGTTCGGATTGTCATGCTTGGAGTGCATCACCTAATTATTATTTCCTCTCACTTATCACGGGGATAGAACCCATGGAACCTGGGTTTGAATCAGTAAGAATTGCACCAAATCTTGGTGATTTACCTGAAATTGAATCTTCCATGCCCCACCATTTGGGAATGATACAGATAAAGTTGAAAAAAAGTAAGGAAACTGGTATTACCGGTACGGTGCAACTTCCAGAAAAACTTGATGGCATTTTTGAATGGAACGGAAAGCAAATTGCCCTTAACCCCGGTACCAATACTATCAATTTGTAGATTCATGCATTGAATGGGTTGAATAGTTCAATTTTGACTGGCTTCTTGACTGATTTTTGGATGAATTATAGGCTTTTTGTGTCCGGGCCGTTGGGTCCAAATCTTTTGATCAGTGCATCTTTAAAAGATGGAGTGGCCACATCATTGTGTTCTACATTGTAATCTGTCCTGAATTCCAATAAATGATCTAAGTTTAGTTTGTTCAACCGTTCAGCCAACACATTCACCATATCATGATTTCCAGAAATTGTGGCTGTGGTCAGATACCATTGTGTATTGGAATCAGTTATATTGGCCTTATTTTTTTTGATTAAGTGAATGTTCTTTTTATAGTTGGACCAAACGGCCGGGTCAAATATCATATAATGCGAAAAAACCGTCTTTGTTGGCTTTTCCAAAAAAGTGAACAGAACACCGGCATTCCCTCCCAAGGAACAGCCTTGAAAGGTTCTGCTACTGTCAATAATTCGGTAGTTTGATTCTACTTCAGGAATCAGTTCCAAGGAAAAAAACTTAAAGTAAGACGAAGCACCGGGCAGGGTATAGTCCACAGCCCTTCTTTTGTTTTCTTCCCCTCCTGCTTCTATGGTCACTAAGATTACATCCCATTCAAGATTTTCCAAAATCAAGGAAAACTCATCGAATGTCCACTGTCCATCGGTCGCATAGATTACCTCATATTTCGCATCGGTGTTTTTATGGTATGATTTAGGAAGATAAACATGATAGGTATAAGAGAAATTGGTATATGATGATGCTATGGAGTTATTTTTTATCGTTCTCTTTTCATAACTAGGGTCCTCTCCATTTGTTTGGCCATAGCTTATTGCACATACTAGAATCAAAAAAGTTAAAAGGTGTTTTTTGATGGGGTAAAAAGGCATTTTGATATCTTTTTTAATTTGAATAAAGAGGGGCACCAATCCAATTTGTTACACCCTGTTTCCTATTCAGCCATTTTTCTTTTGCCATAGTACCTTCTATGGTCTTACTATTTCGAATGTCCTGCAAGGGGTTCTTGTAAAGCAATATCTAATTATCAATACTTGTTTTAGTATTGGAAGTTATTGCTAAATCAGCTCTTTTTCAAGAGCAATGGCCTTTCTGAACAAAATGTTGTTTTCCAAATGGATGTGGAAATGAAGGTCTTCCTCAAATTCCCTTAGTTTTTCCATGGTGATGCGGTACGTGTTGCATCCATCCTCCGGTGTAGCATAGTTCTGGGTCAAGAGTGCTATTTTTCTAAAAGCTTCTCCTTCAAAGTCATGTTCATCATCCATTTTTGATATGGGATTTACAATAGAGCCGAATGAAGGGAGTTCCAGTGTTACCCCTGAGTTTTTGGCCCGGACCATTTTCTTTATGTAGGGAAACAACATCAACTCTTCCTTTTTGAGGTGCATGCTCAGTTCCCCCATGGCTTCCTTAAAAATGGTTTGTACTTCGTACAGTTCCATATGCTTATCGCCATGAACGTTTACAATCTTTTCCAAGTACCCATTAATAATTGGAATGTTTTCTTCAATATAGGCATGATGCTTTTTCTCGATATAATCAACAAGCAGGTCCAAGGGCCAAGAAGTAACGTCCATGGAGCTGGTTTGCGGTTGATCAATCATAGCATTTAATTGCACGACCAACTCGTCAATGTCACTGTCTGTTAGATCTACCAGTCGGCATGCCTCATCGACTGAATTGTTGCCACCACAGCAAAAATCAACTCCTTTTGCCTTGAAAAGGTCGGATGCCTTATAATTTTGGGTTACAATATCCCCAACATTGCTATTCTTTGTAATTTTCATTTTGATATGTTTTTGATTTAATTTCTTTATAAAAACCCGAGTGCCAGCTTGGCCTCATCACTCATTAATTCCCTATTCCATGGTGGGTCCCACGTCATTTCCACCTCTACCTTGCCCACTTCCTGTACTTCCATCACCCGATGTTTTACCTCTTCGGGCAAGGATTCTGCCACCGGGCAGGACGGAGAGGTCAGGGTCATCAAAATCTGTACGTCCCCTTGCTCTGTAATGAATACATCATAGACCAAACCCAAATCATAAATATTGACCGGGATTTCGGGATCGAACACCTCTTTGATTTTATCGATAACTTTTGTTTCAATCATCATAATGCTTTTTGATACGATTACTTTCCCATCTTTTCTAATACCCTTCCAGCACCCGAACTTTTACTCCATCCAATTCATGGGTCAACATCAGTTGGCAAGCTAATCTTACCTCTTCCCCAGTCAGGTTCATGTTCTGGAATACCTCCATTTCCTTCTTATTGGGTGGTTCTGTAAGTGAAGAACCTTCACCTATTTCAACTACACAGGTACCACACAATCCTCTACCTCTACACTCCCCAATTTCGTCATAGCAGGTATTGACGATCAGTTCCATCAAGTTTGCATATTCGTATCTTTTAAAAGGAACAATCTGTGTTTCGTTAGCGGTATCAACAACTGTTATTTGCATTACCTTACTGATGTATTTGTCCCCATTGTGATTTCTCTTTTTCTGACCATAGTGTTGGAAAAAAAATCCGTTTCTGATTTTTAGGGTGTAAGTATTCGACCCAATTTGAATCTCCAGTGGATTTTGAAGCTTTTGATTTAAATTGGAGGTAATGCTGTGCCGTATCCAAGTGAACCAATGGCCATGCCACATTATACAAATAGTCAAACTCCTTTAGCATTTCTCTTAAGTCCCCAGGGATATTTTGCATCAAAAAAATCTTATCTTCCAAAGTTTTTCCCTTTACTTTTCTTAAGGTTTCAATCAGCTCGTCCCGATATTTTAATTCAAACTGGGCCATGGTCAAGGTGGTGTCCCCGTTGGATTTTAATCCTGCTTTTTTCCAATACAGATTGTCCAATCGTTCCTCTTCAGACATTATTTTGAATTCCTCCAATTCCCCAGAAACAAGGTTGGAATACGATGTACAATGCAGTTCTATAAGCCTGTATTGGATGCTCTGCAAACCACTGGCCGGAGCAAGCGTGTTTCTAAAAAGTTGATACTGCTCCATATCCATGCCATGCTTCATAATATCAAATGTGTTGATAAGCATGTTTGTATACCGCACCAATCTGGAAACCCGAGTCAAAAGATCATCCAATTCATTCTCTTGGTTGTCCCATATCTGCTTCAGCTCCCGTAACATCAATTTAAAGGTCAGTTCCGTATTTTGGTGATAAATGATGAAAATCTCCTCATCCCCATAAATAGAGCGTGGTTTTTGGAGGGTAAGCAAGGTATCCAACTGTATATACTCCCAATAATTCAATTCCTTGGCATGCAATAATCCCTTGAGGTGTGTATGGGCATCTGAGGAGAGTGCTGCATATTTGTTTTCCAATTGCTTGTAAATCTTCATGTATTTGCTTTTAGGTACTTAAATGTTAGATAGAGAAGTCCGAACACCTTAAGGCATTCCAAAATCACATAGACAAAATGCAGGTTGGAGTGGCCCACCGTTCCATTATTGATGATTTGATTAGCTCGCTCATCCAGTTGGGGAAGTAGATAGACCGTCTGAAACAGTAGGATGCAGAAGGCGCCATAAAAGCCGACTTTTTTATAGATCGGATCCCTTGGTAGCTTAATCACTAAAATCAGCATAACGATGGCAAAAAATAGTTCCACCTTATTCAGTACTGAAAAAACCAATCTTCCAATACTCAACCCTATTTCCCGTGTTACACCATCGGCTTTGAACTTTAGCCAAGCCTCCATAAAACTAATGGCACAGACAAAACCTGTCCACAACAGTCCAAAGACCACGATGAATTTATGTATCCAACTTTTCATATCAGTTGTTTTGGAATTCGTCACCTTTTAGGTGGGCGAGCTTATATTGAAACATCTCTGCTATTTTGTTGGCCCTGAACATTGCCATTTCCGCAATTTGTCCTTCAAAGTTTTCATCAATGGTTTGTTGAAACAGTTTTAGCCACTGCTCAAAATGATCCTTACCGATGGGCAGGGAAAGATGGGGATGAAAAGGAGTACCCTGATAAGCTTTCTCATGAAAGAGTACCGTTTGCCAGAAGGCATACATCTTTTCCAAATGCCCACTCCAATCATCCCCTATTGTATCGTTAAAAATAGGACCCAACAATGGGTTAATCTTGACCTTTCCATAGAACGTATCCACCAATAATTTAATATCCTCCCGATTTCTTATTTCGTTTTTCATAACAGGCATAGCAAAGAATTTTATTTGACTTCATTCGCATGAAGTTTTTGTTTTAAGGCATAAAAAGTTTCCCGAACCACGAACCAACAAAAGCTGACAATACCGATAGAGAAGACCACATCACCAACAATTCGCAACCATTTCAATGTTTGAATAGTGGGTGAATACAGTAATTCACTTTCCCGAGCATAGGAATATCCCTTGGTAATGGAGGTATACGCCTGAATGATTCCCACAGGCAACAAGCTTAAAACTACCATCAGTAATAATCCCAGGTTTAGGCCCCAAAAAGCGGTTTTGATTAATTTTTGGTTCCATGTTCGTTTGGAGTATATCCGAAGACACATGAGTATGAATCCCATACCCAGCATTCCGTAAACGCCAAATAAAGCCGTATGGGAATGTACCGCTGTGGTGTTCAATCCTTGGATGTAATAGAGCGCAATTGGCGGATTGATTAAAAAGCCAAATACCCCTGCCCCCAACAAATTCCAAAATGCCACAGCAATGAAGAACATAATGGGCCATTTATAGCGTTGAATCCATTCGTGCTCTTTTAATAGGTTCCAATTTTCCCGAATTTCAAACCCCATAAGTGTTAGGGGAACAACCTCGAGAGCACTAAAGGTTGCACCTAGGGCTATCGCCTGCACTGGTGTCCCCGAGTAGTAGATGTGGTGCAGTGTACCTATGATGCCCCCTGCAAGGAAAATGGTGGCGGAAGCAATGGATGCCCTTCCCGCTGTTTTGACGGAAATAATTTTCATTTTGGAAAAAAGATAGGCTATGATCACGGTAGCAAATACCTCAAAGAAACCTTCCACCCAAAGGTGAACCAACCACCAGCGCCAATAATTGATGACAGGTAGGGTACTGTTCTCCCCATACATCAAACCCGAAAAGAAGAAAAGTCCAATGGCAACGACCGCAATCAATAGGATGCTTAGCAAGTGTTTCGATTCCTCCTTTTTCCGAATCCCGAAGAGCACATGCCTGCCCACCATGACCATCCACAAAATCATTCCAACCGCCAGGAACAATTGCCAAAAACGACCAAGGTCCATATATTCATAGCCTTGGTGCCCAAAGAAAAAGTTGGTGGTCAAACTCAAGAATTGATGAACGCCCAACCATTCTCCCAACATAGATCCCAAAACAATGATCAATAAGGCCACAAACAAGAAGTTCACTCCAAAAACCTGATACTTCATTTCCTTGCCACTGATCAACGGCGCCAAAAACAGACCGGTTGCCAACCACGTTGCCGCAATCCAAAAAATGGCCAACTGTGTATGCCATGTCCTGGTAATTACATAAGGGATAAACTCTGATATATTAAACCCAAAGAAAGCTTGGCCCTCTACAGAATAATGTACTGTTATGATTCCCAAGACCACCTGCAAGAAAATCAATAGGGAAATAACAAAGTAGTACTTGAGCACAGTTCGCTGGGATCGGAACAACGTAATATGAAGCAAGGTATCTTCAACAGGCTTTAAAATGGCCTCTCCCTTCTCATGGTTTCTCAAGTAGTAGTAGGTCAAAATTCCAATAAACAAGATCAAAAGGATGATGGAAAAACCGGACCAAATCTGTGAATCGGGGGTAATGGTGTTATCAATTAATGGTTCATGGGGCCAATTGGAGGTATAGGTATACGCCTTGTCAAGCCTATTGGTACTGGCGGCCCACGAGGTCCAAAATAAAAATGCATTGAGCTTTTTGAGTTTTTCTTTATCGGTCAATGCTCCTACTTGAATGGCATATTCTTCGTGCCCCTTGGAAAAAATGGACGTATAATGCTTTACATTGGATGAGATAGCCTCTTGTCTTACCTTGGGAATGCTAATTGTTTGGTCTTCACTGTTATAGGTATTGGTCTTTACAGTCTTGACCAATCGTGCGCGTAAAGCTCCCTTTTGTTCTACATTGAGCGACTCATACGATTGACCAAAATCCTTTTGGGACCAATGCTCCAATAGGTACAGCGCTTCCCTATGAATCCAATCGGCTGTCCAATCCGGGGCCACGTAGCTTCCGTGCCCCCATATGGACCCCATCTCCATCCCTCCAATCGATTCCCAGATATTCTGCCCCTCTTTAATATCCTTTTTTGTATATAAAACCTCATTGGTTTCTTTTACAATCACCTTTTCAGGTATAGGTGGCTGTTGTTGATATATTTCTGTACCAACCCATATCAATGCAGCAAATGACAATGTCACCACAATGGTAAATACTATCCAAACTTTTTTCATTTCAAATAATTAATTAATAAAATATATAAAGACCTTTTTATCTTCTTAAAGATTAAACACTATCGTTCTATCTAAAATTGATTCCATATATCATTTGTAAATAAGATATCGTGTAAATTATTGGTATCTTATAAAAGCTTTATCAGTTTTCTTTTAACCACGGGTTTATGATTTAGGACATGGGAATTTACATCACATTGCCAATACCTCACCTTTTGTTTTCTTGTGAAAACATGGCCTCTCCTATTTTACGCTGCAATATTAGATGATATTTTAATAAAGGACAAATTTATCCTTTATTTTTTCTTGATGCATCCATTGCTAATTTACTTCGGAAAAGAAGAAAAGAGCTGATAATGGCCTGTAGTTTTATTTTATGGGTTTGGCGAACCTAAATAAATTCTTGCAGTATTCAACGTAAACATATTTCCATGGAATAACCACAACATCAATAACAATCCCAATGGCCATGGGTAAAAACCACGATTGAATATTAGCATTGATAGCACCTAAATTTATGGCTGGCAGATAAACGCCCAGCAACCAAGCTGATTTGTAGATAAGTTGTATC
Source organism: Allomuricauda sp. CAU 1633 (assembly GCF_017313225.1). Taxonomy (GTDB): domain Bacteria; phylum Bacteroidota; class Bacteroidia; order Flavobacteriales; family Flavobacteriaceae; genus Flagellimonas. The sequence continues at coordinate 171,096 of NZ_JAFLNE010000006.1, forward strand.
AACAAAAGGGGAGTAAACTTTAAAGGGAACCTTATACCAAATAGACTCAGTAGGGAGAGCGCTGCATAAAAACTTACTCCGACACCAGACAAGGGATCCAATTGTTCCTTTGTGAAGAGAATTATGGACCAATTATCAACTGCTAAACTTATAAAGTTTAGAAAAAATAAGCCACTCATCATATAAATCCTCCATTTTGGTGGGATGGTTGTTTCTGATGTATTCTGAAAAGTTGTATTCATATTGATAAAAATGGTTACTTACTAATTAATTGTTCTTTGGATTTCAGAGAAAAGCTTGAAATCCAAAGAACTTTATTTTTTGAAAGGGAATAATCCACAAGAATTAGAAATTATGCCTTTAAAATCAGTTTTGCCAGTTCTTCTGGATTTTCGATTTGTGGTACGTGCCCGGTACTTATGGTAAAGGCTTTGGAAATCCCTACAGCTTTACTCATATTTCTTTGTGCATTTGGAGAAAGTATTTTGTCGTGTTCACAGACAATAAAGGTTTTTTCTATTTTCCCAAAAGCATTTTCACTAGTGCTTACAACAGCAAAAAAAGGTTGAGTGGCTTGGCGTACCAATTTAGGCGCAGCAGCATTAATTTGTTCAATCGTGGCGCCATTGTAGACAACCTCCTTCAATGCCTCCATATTGACAGTTACCCAACTTTGATCATCAGAAAACACCAAATTTTGTAAAAGTTTACTTTGGTTATCTTCTTTTATTATTTCAAAAACAGATTTACCAAGATGCGGTATCATGGTCGCGATGAAAACCAACTTTTCAATCTTCTCTGGCATCTCCTCAGCGACTTGGGAAATAACAAAACCAGCTAAACTATGCCCAACCAATGTGATTGGGGTCGATAATTTTGCTATTTCTGCCTTTACCTTTTGAACATAACCTGCAAAGGATACTTCACCGATTTCTGTCTTGTCATCACCGTGCCCTGGAAGGTCAAATGATATCACTTTAACACCGGCATTTTCCATAATCTGCTTTGTCTGCGTAAAAGACCATGTGTAGATACCCCGATCTTTAGGACAGTTTCTCTACAAAACTAACATAATTATCAAGCTGCTTTTCTATAAACATCGTTTGGTCTTTGGTATTCAATGGACTGGTGTCTTCTTTCATGGTTGTA
>NZ_JAFLNE010000007.1:0-94592 GCF_017313225.1 Allomuricauda sp. CAU 1633
AATATAGGGTGGCTGACTGCTCAAACAGAACCAATTGAAGGACTAGATGAAGCAGGAATTATGGAAGTCGCTAGGCAATCCGCTAGAGGGCTTGGACTTATTTAATTTATTTGCCTCGGTTTTGGCCGTTTAGTCAGGACTAAGCCTTCCCTTGAAAGCGGGAAGGGTATTGACAGGGCGTTTCGTTCTTTTCCATGTAAGACTTTGTTCTGACCTTTCAGGTCGGCAGGATGCTCACGCAATGGGCTTCCGATTCGGTGGAAGCCTAACCGTGGAACATAGTACTTACCGTTCAAAAAAATGGGATAACACCCTTCCAAGAGAAAAACATGCTATTTAGTGTAATCTGATATATAGTTCCCAAGGGTATCTATTTCCAATTATTTACATCCGTTTACAAACGAAAACAAATGATTTAAGACCGACTCCTGTTTTTCGGCGGTTTTATGTTTGCCCTGTCGAATTGCAAGTTCGGCGGTATAAACTGTTAATCCTTAAATCTTTTATTATGAATTCACTTAAAAACAAAGTACAGTTGATTGGAAACTTGGGTAATGACCCAGAATTGATTACCATGGAAAATGGCAGCAAACTGGCCAAATTTTCAATCGCTACCAATGAAACCTACAAAAATTCCGAAGGCGAAAAAGTAACTGACACCCAATGGCACAATGTAGTAGCCTGGGGGAAACTGGCCGAAATCGCGGAAAATTACCTTACTAAAGGCAAAGAAGTGATGATAGAAGGCAAGTTAATGTCGCGTTCCTATGAGACCAAAGAAGGAGAAAAACGCTACATCACTGAAGTTAAGTGCAACGAAATGTTGATGTTGGGAAAATAGAATGTTTTGTAAATCATCGGAAAAGGGGGCAATTTGTCCCCTTTCTTTTTCTTTACCATGTTTTCAACATAACTTAATATAGAACTGCGTAACGCTTGGGGTGGTTTTACGTCTAATGAAGAGAGATTGCTATGAAAACAAAAGCCCTATTATTCGTTTTTATTCTATTTCCTGGTCTTGTTTCCTTGGCGCAGGGAAATGCTGTCATTAATGACCTCCTATTTTATGAAAGGCTGGCAGAACGCGATGCTGCCTACGAGCAATCGGTCCAGTTTTCCAACGAACAAGATGAACGGGACTACTGGAATGATCAGAAGAACTTTGAGAATTTGCTCCAACAAAAAAATCCAAAGGCCTATCAGGTGTATATCAGCAACAAGGCCCCATCCTATATTGATCACATTGAACAATGCCAAAGCGAATGTGTGCATGGCGATTTTTATAAAAGAGAAGCTGCCTTTTTCCTACTAAAAGCTTCCCAAGACCCACTGCGGGAGTTGTCACTTTCCAATGCTGCCAAAGGAAAAGTTCCGGGGCAATTCAAATAAGGTAATTTCTAACATTCAACTTTTTTAATTAGGGTATTTCTCCTTTTAGTTGTTCTACTATTGAAAACCTCAACTTTCGTAATCAAGTTTAATCGTAAAACTTAAAATATGAAACGGTCAGGTTTTGTTCTATTCCTTCTGATTTTTACCTTCTCCAATTCCATTTTGGCCCAAAACCATGATGGAAATCCCAATGCTAAAAAAATGTCTTTTTACTCACAGCTAGCCCAAAAAGATGCCGCTTATGAGCAGTCTCTGGTCTTGCATAGCGAGAAAGATGAGTTGGATTTTTGGAAAGACCAAAAACGCTATGAACAAGACTTAAAGAAAAGTGATGAAGCGGCCTACAGAACATATATGAAAGAAAAAATAGAGGCCTATCATCAACATTTTGCAAGTTGCTCCATTTCTTGCTATCACACAAAACAACACCTTGAAAAGGCCAAAACGTATCTGTCTTATTCCAATGAAGAAAATGATAGGGTAATGTCAGAAAACCGTGTGCTGGAGAATTTTCGTAAAGGAAGGATGGAATAGTTTAAAAAAACAAATCCACTGATATAGTGGATTTTTCTAAGCAACTTTCTTTAAAAGGTCAAAGCAAGGACATTTTTTACACCGTTTGCTTTCCTTTTTCTTGTATTTCTCACAGCATTTTGACTTTAAGTTGCCATGGGATGACAATTCTTTCAGCAATGCCTTTTTAAGCTTCTTTTTCTCCTTCTTTTTACCCATCAATGTGTAAACTGGTGGACGAAAATAATTATTTTAAATCAATCTAAATAAAAATTTAACACAATTGTAGTTTCAATCACTTAAAAATGAAGTGATACCCCCATGGTATTGGGACCGAATGAAAGATTCCAACTCACATTTTTAGGATTACGGCTGTTGTACTTTTCATCGTACTTTGAATCCAAATACTTGTCAATGGATTCCACAATAAAAATACTCAACACCGTACTGAAAGCCACATCAGAAACCCAGTGGAAATCATCCATGACCCGCACCAATCCGGGTATGGATCCTACGGTATATAGACCTATTTTCACCCAAGGACTTTTAAATTGTTTGGCAATGGCATACGCATTGCTAAAGGCCAGCATAGCATGCCCTGATGGAAACGAATCATAGTCATAGACCCTATCCAAGTGAAACGGGTCAAATGTACTCGAGCTTGCACCACTTTTTGGTCGGGCCCTCCCAATTATACGTTTACTGACCTGTTGCAGAAACCCTCCGGCTGTGGCTGAAGAAATCAGGAGAACCCCAGTTCGTCGCAATTTTTCATTTTTGGTAAAAAGCCCGGCCAGATAAACCCCTCCAGTCAGCATATAATTGTTTTCAGGGCTTCCGTATTCGTGGCCGTAATCCATTACAAAATCCGGCACATCCTCACGAAAACCATTTTTCCAATCGTTTAGTTCATCGTCCACAGTAAAAAGAAGCAAGGTTCCCCCCGCCAAATAACCAAAGTTGGCCCAGTCATTTCCCTTCCAATGAAACGGACGTGAATAGGAATAGCCGACCCCACCAAACATATTACCTACATCATAGGTGAAATTATTCCAAAGTGTTTTCTCTTTTTCAGATGGAAGCTCTTGGCCCATCATAGGCAAAGCAAACAGTACGATAAAGTATTTTACGAATCTCATTGAGGTTGAAAACTAAGTAGTCGGTAAAATTAAGCATAAATATCCTGTGCCAATCGAAATGTATTGGCATGCGCTTCCACAATTATTTTGATATCGGGGGAATAACCACCACCCATGCTGCATTGTACCGGAATTTTGGCATCGTGGCAGGTTTGCAATACAAAACGGTCGCGCTCCTTGCAACCCTCCAAGCTCAGTGCCAACGTTCCCAATTTGTCCGAAGCTAGCACATCCACACCGCAGAGGTAGAAGATAAAATCGGGTTGCACTTTTTCCAACAGTTCGGGAAGCGTCTTTTTTAATATAGAAAGGTATTTTTGGTCCGTAGTTCCCTTGTCCAAGGGTATATCCAAGTCCGAACTTTCCTTTTTAAAGGGGTAATTACCTTTGCCATGCATGGAAAACGTAAAAACAGAATGGTCGGTCTTGAATATTTCTGCTGTGCCGTTACCTTGATGAACATCCAAATCAACAATTAAGATGTTGTTGGTCAATTTCTTACGATTAAGGTATCGGGCGCCAATGGCTTGGTCGTTCAACATACAAAACGCCTCTCCACGGTTAGAATAGGCATGGTGCGTACCCCCGGCAATGTTCATGGCAATGCCATTTTTCAAGGCAAACTCGCATCCTTTTAGGGTTCCATCTGCAATAATGCGTTCTCGTTGTACCAATTCCTTACTCAATGGAAATCCAATTCTTCGGGCTGCACTTGGAGTCAGCTCTAGATTGACCAAATCTTTGAAATAAGTAGCATCATGGACTTCCAAAATAGGGGAATCATCAGGAAGCGAAGGCTCAAAAAAATTAGCTTCGGTACAGGTTCCTTCATGAAGCAGTTGCTGGGGCAGCAATTCATATTTCATCATGGGAAATCGATGCCCATTCGGCAAGTGATGTTTGTAAATAGGGTGGTACGCTATTTTAAGCATTGGCTGTAATTTCTTTATTGATGCAAGGCCAGCTGAATCCGTTTTCTGGCAACATCAACATCCAAAACCTTGACCACCACTTGTTGATGAAGGCTCACATGTTCGTTGACATCTTTTACAAAGGAATCCGATAAATTGGAAATGTGGATGAGTCCACTTTCTTTAATACCGATATCCACAAAACAACCAAAATTGGTAATGTTGTTTACAATTCCGGGTAACAATTGACCTTGACGCAGATCTGTAATTTCCCGGATGTTTTGATTAAAAGTGAATACTTTTGCCTTTTCCCGGAGGTCCAATCCCGGTTTTTCCAGTTCCTTTAGAATATCCTCCAATGTAGGCAATCCAATGGTGTCCGTACAATAGGATTGCAGGTTGATTTTCTGTAAAGCTGATGTATTTCCGACGATTTCTTTCAGTTGGATGCTTTGATCTTTGGCCATTTTGGCGACGAGACTATAGCTTTCGGGGTGCACGGCGGAATCATCTAAAGGATTAGTTCCATTTTTGATGCGTAAAAATCCAGCACTTTGCTCAAAAGCCTTTCCACCCAAACGAGCTACTTTTTTGATTTCCTCTCTGCTTTCAAAAGCCCCATTTTCATTTCGATAAGCCACGATATTCTCGGCTAATTTTGGTCCAATCCCCGAAACATAGCTCAGTAAGGGAATGCTGGCCGTGTTAATGTTCACCCCAACAGCGTTCACGCAGCTTTCCACTACCGAATCCAATGAGGATTTTAACTGGGTCTGGTCCACATCATGTTGGTATTGCCCCACACCTATGGATTTGGCATCGATTTTCACCAATTCAGCCAAAGGGTCGGCCAAACGACGACCAATGGAGACCGCACCCCGTACCGTAACATCGTAATTGGGAAATTCATCCCGGGCAATCTTGGAGGCGGAATAAATGGAAGCTCCAGCTTCGCTTACCACAAAAACCTCAATGGGATTTTTAAAAGAAATGCGTTTTACCAATTGTTCGGTTTCACGAGATGCCGTACCATTCCCAATGGCGATGGCCTCAATTTTATAGGCATCGACCAAGGTGCTTATTTTTTTAATGGCTCCTGAGCTATCTCGCTGCGGTGGATGGGGATAAATGGTCTCGTTGTGTTTCAAATCGCCCTGCTCGTCCAGACATACCACTTTGCAGCCTGTTCGAAAACCAGGGTCAATGGCCAAAATACGTTTTTCACCCAGGGGAGCACCAAGGAGCAGTTGCTTTAGGTTTTTGGAGAACACTTCAATGGCCGAAGCATCTGCTTTTTCTTTCGCACTTTTTAGGAGTTCATTCGAGAGGGAGGGTAGCAAAAGACGCTTGTAGGCATCTGCAATGGCCCATTCTATTTGTTCTGCACAGGCATTGTTCGATTTGATGATGCGCCGTTCCATATTTTGAAGAGCCCTTTCATCATCAATCTCAATTTTTACTCGGATAAATCCTTCTTTTTCGGCACGCATGATGGCCAAAAATCGGTGCGAAGGACATCGGCCCAACAGTTCGCTCCAATCAAAATAATCCTGGAACTTCTGGGCCTTTTCATCCTCTTTTTTGGTCTTCACCACTTTAGTGGTGATAAGCGCATGTCGCTCTAACTGATTACGGAGTTGGTTTCGGATATCGGTACGTTCATTGATCCATTCCGCAATGATATGTCGGGCTCCTTCCAGTGCCTCATCTTCATTGACCACATCTTTACTAAGGTATTTTGAGGCAATAAACTCGATTTCATCATTGCGTTGCGCCATAATGATTTTGGCCAGTGGCTCAAGACCATTTTTCCGGGCCGTTTCCGCTTTGGTCTTCTTGCTTTTTTTGAAAGGGAGATAAAGATCTTCCAAACTGGTGAGATCCGTACAGTTTTGGAATTTTGCCTGCAATTCGGGTGTTAGGACTCCCTGTTCCTCAACTGCCTTAATAATGGCCGCCTTTCTCTTTTCCAATGCCTCAAACTGCGCTTTGTACTGCACAATGGCCCCAATTTGAACCTCGTCCAGATTTCCTGTCTTTTCCTTTCGATAGCGTGAAATAAAGGGAACGGTGCAATCTTCATTCAGCAGAGCCACAGTGTTCTCCACACTTTTTGCTGAAATCTGGGTGTGGTGTATGATAAAGGGAACAAGCTGCATTTTCTTGATTCGTTAAGTATGATTTGTAATTGGGGCTTATTTTAAATATTAATTGATGGTTTCCCCATTCCCAACCCCATCCTCATCCGGATTCAAGAAAACGAGTTTTCCTTCTTTGTTCTCCGTCATCAAAATCATACCCTCACTTTCAACGCCACGGAGTTTTCTGGGTGCCAAATTCACCAAAACAGTCACTCTTTTGCCCACAATATCTTCCGGTTTAAAACTATTGGCAATCCCTGAAACAATGGTCCGGGTATCGAGACCGGTGTCCACTTTTAACACCAAAAGTTTATCGGCTTTCGGCATTTTTTCGGCTTCAATGATGGTTCCCACCCTCATGTCCAGCTTGCTGAAATCATCGTAGGTAATGGTTTCTTTTTGTGGGGTTACCTCTTTTTCCATTTGCGCATTGGTTTTTTTAGTGGCTTCTAGTTTGTCCAATTGTTGTTGAATCTCAGCGTCTTCAATTTTTCGGAAGAGCAGCTCACTTGGGTTGATTTGGTGACCTGAAGGGAGCAAAGTTTCTTGGGAACTTAAATTGTTCCAGTCGGTCTCGACTCCGCTCGACCTGACATTGAGAATGTTCTTTAATTTATCTGAAGTGAACGGTAGAAAAGGCTCGCTGAGAATGGCCAATCCTGTTGCAATCTGAAGCGCTACGTACATGATGGTTTTTACCCGTTCCTCATCGGTTTTGATAAGTTTCCAAGGCTCGGCATCGGCCAAATATTTATTTCCCAAGCGCGCCAAGTTCATCAATTCTTGACTTCCCTCACGGAAACGGTAGCGCTCCAACGAATTGGACAGGATTTCAGGATACCCTTTCAAGGTTTCCAAGGTTTCTTTATCTATAGCCTCAAACGCATTGGGATTGGGCACAATTCCATCGTAATATTTATGGGTCAAAACGGCCACACGGTTCACAAAGTTGCCAAAAATGGCCACCAGTTCGTTGTTGTTCCGAGCCTGAAAATCCTTCCAGGTAAAATCATTGTCCTTGGTTTCTGGCGCATTGGCCGTTAGTGCATATCGAAGCACATCTTGCATATCTGGGAATTCTTCCAAATATTCATGCAACCAAACCGCCCAATTTTTGGAAGTGGATAGTTTGTTGCCTTCCAAATTCAAAAACTCATTGGCTGGAACATTTTCTGGTAAAATGAATTCGCCGTGAGCTTTGAGCATGCTTGGGAAGATGATACAGTGAAAAACAATGTTGTCCTTACCGATAAAATGAACCAGTTTCGTCTCTTTATCCATCCAATACGGTTTCCAATCCTTTCCTTCGCGTTCTGCCCATTCTTTGGTGGATGAAATATAGCCAATAGGTGCATCAAACCATACATAGAGCACTTTTCCTTCGCCACCTTCAACCGGAACGGGAATTCCCCAATCCAAATCACGGGTAACGGCACGGGGTTTTAGACCTTCATCTATCCAAGACTTACATTGCCCGTACACGTTGGGTTTCCAGTCAGATTTGTGACCTTCCAGAATCCATTTTCGTAAAAAATCTTCGTACCGATCTAAGGGCAAAAACCAGTGCTTGGTCTTTTTTAGAACTGGAACACCACCAGTGATGGTAGATTTTGGGTTGATGAGGTCAGTAGCATTCAAGGAAGAGCCACAATTTTCGCACTGGTCGCCATAGGCTTCCCCATGACCACATTTGGGGCAGGTACCCACCACAAATCTATCAGCCAAGAACTGCTGTGCCTCTTCATCATAGAGTTGTTCGGTCTCTTCCTCAATAAAATCGCCTTGCTCGTACAGTTTTTTGAAAAAATCCGAAGCCGTTTCATGATGAACTTCGGCGGAAGTCCTTGAATAATTGTCAAAAGAGATTCCAAAGTCGGCAAAGGACTTTTTGATGATATTGTGGTATTTATCAATAATTTCCTTTGGGGTAACTCCCTCTTTTTTGGCCTTCATGGAGATGGCCACCCCATGCTCATCGCTACCACATACAAAAGCTACATCGTGACCTTTTAATCGCAAATAGCGGACATAAATATCCGCAGGTACATAAACACCCGCCAAATGACCAATATGTATGGGTCCATTGGTATAGGGTAGGGCTGAAGTGATAGTATATCTTGAAGGAGCTTTTGTCTGAGACATGTACAATTCTAATTAAGCTCCAAAAATACTCATTTTACGAGAAGCCTAAAATGGGATTTGGATTAAAAAAGGAAACCTCCAAATTGTGCTCCCTAAATTGGGGTGAGGTGATGCACAATCGGAGGTTTCCCGAAATGGATGATATAGATGTTCCGCTTTTTTACATGATCATTACAGACTTACTCATGCGTTGGTCCGCTACGGATATACGATAAATGTATTTTCCAGTGGACAGACTGTCCCGCACTCGTTCCCTAATATTGATTTCGGTGGCACCTTCCAATAACATTTCATTGAAAACAGTACCCACTTTTTGTCCCAAAATGTTGAAGAGTTCAATATCAACATGGGCGGCAAAAGGCATATCCAAATGGATATGGGGCATCCGTGGAGATGTTGGTGGATAATAAGGTGTGTGTACAATGTTGTTCACCAATTCTGGATCTGGTGTCATACCATCTTCACTTGGTGGTGTTTCCGGAAATGTTGGCGGATCGTTGTCCATGGCAATGTCATCAAACTCCTCACCACTACAGTTAAAACCTAGATCAATAGCCCTGTACGTGTAGCCCAATAAATGCTGCTCCACAGCAGTTCTAGGTACGCAAAGCCATTCTGCAAGTACGGTTCCGTAGAGATCTCTAAAATCCATGGTGTACTCCAAGTTACCCCTACTGTTGGGGCTATCCAAAGATGGGTGGTCGCCCACAAAAGCACTTCCGTTGAGTCCTGATCCAAAGAATAGGGTAGGAGCCGCTTTTCCGTGATCGGTACCGTTGGAACCATTTTCAAAGATTCTACGACCAAACTCAGAAAAAGTCATGCTCAATACCTTATCATCTTGTTCGGTACAGGCCAAATCCTCATAGAAATTGTTGATGGCAATGGAAAGATTGGACATCAGTTGCTCGTGAACGATGGGTTGATTACCATGTGTGTCAAATCCGCCCATGGAAATCATGTAAACTTTTGTTCCAAGATTTCCTTTAATCAATTTGGCCAAAAGTGATAATTGTCTGGCAAAACCATTATCCTGATATTCCACGCAGGTAAGGGCATCGCCACGCTCATAAGCTTCGTGGATTTTGCCGGCGTACTCGTAAGTGGTATTGGCCACCCCACGCAAGAAACGAAGTTGATCACCGTACATACAGTCATCAAATGGGGCCGTTTCAATATCGTAGAACAATCCGGTTTGGGCAATTTCTTCCAACTGATCAATATTGTTGGTCACAAAGGCATAATTGGTCTCTTCTCCCTGGAAGACCAAATTGGACAGGTTTCCAATTTGAATGGCCGCAGGTGCCTCTGGTGGGTTGATCAAATAATCTGGATAGATATTTTCAAAATGCCTACCCATCCAACCAGTAGGTTCACCGGTAAATCCAGTCGTGTTTAGATCGGTGTTGGCAAAAATATCGGATCCGGTAAAATGGGACAGACTTTGGTTTTCGTACCCCACACCATGAACGGCCTTAAACTGTCCTTCGCCCCATAGGGGTTCTAAGGAGCTCATGTAGGTGGGTACACCAAAATCATCGGTAAGTTTTAGGACTTTACTTTCAGGGATGTAGATGTTGGGCCTAGCATTAGCATAAGTATCATATTGTTGTATTGGGATGACCGTGCTCAATCCATCATTTCCTCCTGACAAGCGAATCAGAATCAATATGTTGTCAGTTTCTGCGGCGGCAATGGCGGCAGTTAGGGGTGATGGGGCAGAAGCCGAAATAAAGTTGCTTCCCAAGAACATGGAACCAGAACCGGCAATACCCAAGGCTTGGATAAAGGACCGTCTGCTCCAATTTTTGTGTTCCAAATCGTGGCCTTTGTGTTCAAGACCTTTGTGTGGAGATGTATGGTGGTTGTGGTGATTATCGCACATAATGGTAGGGGTTATTTAAGTTGAAATTCGGGTTCTCTGGACAAATGACGCAAAAGCACATACACTTGGGTAGGTGCCTCCATGCTCACTGCCAGCATCCAAAGGCTCAATCCGCCCGTAATATAATCCGGGGAATAATAATTCTCTGGTACATCGTCAATTTTGAAGGCATCCATAGCCTTTTCAAAATCGGCGTCCGTCAACAGGCCTTTGGGAGTAAACTTGTTCACCAAGGCCCTAACCACTATTTCAGGATTGCTGGTATTGCTATCGGCAGCACCAACAGCATCCATGGCCAATGTCCTGAACTGCTCTGGGTTATCTTGAAAAAAGCGTTCCAAGAATACTTCAGAAGTCAGCCATCGCCCAATAATAAAATTGGAGTTGATCCACTGGCGATCGCGTTGCCATCCAGCAACATCATAGGGATCAAATAATTCTTGACCAATTAGTCCGGCTGAATCTATCAGATTTATTATGGTACCGTCATTGTATGCAAATCCGGTTTCCTTAACTAAATGGAAGTATAGGTCAAAAGGACTTTTAATGATTACCCCAATGGCGGTTTCATCAAAAAAGTGTTGACTCTTGAGCAATTGGCGCAATACCGGGGCAATTTCAAAATTGTTTGCAATAAAGGTCTGAGCCATCCCAGCAATGATATCCTGTGCATTGCCACCTTCTTCTCCAGATGAATCGGGGTGTACGTAATATTCGTATAGTTTCATGCAGATGAAACCAGCAATCTCATTTGCTCTTTCATTAAAGAGAATATCGATTACATCGTCATAGTCCCAATTTCCAGTCTGACCTAAAATGGTTTTACTGCCTGTGTTAAAGTCTTCGGGATTAAAGGTCACTTGGGTACAGCCTTCTTCACCTCGTTCTGTATATCCAGAAATGGCCTTGGCTGTTTCTATAATATCATTCTCGGTATATCCATTACCTTCTCCCAAAGTAAAGAGCTCATAAAGTTCACGCGCGTAGTTCTCGTTGGGATTATCACCTCGGTTTCGGACTCCGTCCAAATAATAGAGCATGGCGCTGGTAAGTCCAATTTCATGAACAAAAGTCTTGAAGTTTCCGAGGGCGTTACGTTGCAGGCAATTCATGTAGTAGTACAAAAATTGGTTACAATTGTACACATCCAACTCGGTCACAAAGTGGTTGCTCCAGAAGAAACTCAAACGATCCCGGACACTGTTGTCCATAAGAGCATTCCCGTAAGCGGTTGTGAATTCCTCCAATTGGGCACGTCTCATTTCCCTGGCCAAATCGTCATCGGCGGGATAATTGGAATCGTTCCAATCTGCCCAAGCCGGGGCTGGAACCACTGGAGCCGCAAGGGCTTGATTTATTAAGTTGTCTACTAAATTTCCCGCTGTTTGTCCAACAGCAGCGTTAATGGTCTGTACTGAGGCACTGAAACCAAGCCTCCTGTACAAGTGGGCAGCACGTAACTCGTCCAAGGGAACAGTATACGGCGCCAACGTTGAGGAATTACAATTAATGAAGTATTCCATAGCAATGTCTGGCGTTAATTAGGTACATAGTTTTGGGGCAACTATATGTTTAGTTAACGTTGGGCGTGGTTCAATTCAGCCAACAAATTACAATCTAAACGCTTTAATCACCGTGAACTACCAAATTTTTCGATGAACTGCATGGTTTTTTTAATATTTTTCCAAATCTATGGGAAAACATAATGAATTTGGAAAGCAAGGTGAAGCACTGGCCGTAGCATTTTTATTGAATAGGGGTTATGAGATTTGTGCTCAAAATTATCGCTATCTAAAGGCTGAAATTGATATCATTGCAAGGCAAGGGGAAACAGTGGCCATTGTTGAGGTAAAGTCACGAAAAATGGGGTTTTTAGAGGATATTTCCACTACAATCAACGCTAAAAAAAGGAAGCTTTTGGTCTTGGCAGCAGATCATTATGTCCTAGAAATGGATTTAGATGTAGAGGTGCGTTTTGATGTGATTACCGTGATCCAAAAAGGAACAGATTTTGAAATTGACCACTTGGAAGATGCTTTTTATTTTTTCTAACCATTTGTTTGTTTTGTAACAATATGTTATTTTTGTACCAAATCAAACCAAACAATAATGAAAACAATTTCTGCAGTAGTTGAGCATTACATTAAAAAGAAGCCTTTTCTGCAAACCGCACTTGCACAGGGAATTATTAACCTTACTTCCTTATCGAGACAAATAAAACCTGAAATTGCCGATGCTTTGGGCAAAGATGTAAAGGACGGAGCCATTGTAATGGCACTCAAGCGCCTTTCCGATGATTTGGAGTTCAGGGCCACCCACAGGATTGTAAAGGTGCTCAAAAATATTGGTGAGATAACCGTGCGATCTAACCTTACGGATTATACCTTTTTAGCATCCGATACCATTCTACAACAACAAGCCCGATTGTTGGAAGAAGTCAATGAAAACCAAGATGTTTTTTATACGTCTTCCCGTGGGGTGAATGAAATCAACATTGTGATCAGCAATATTATGGACAGTGTGGTGGAAAAATACTTTAAACACGAACGTTGCACCCAAAAGGCTGAAGGACTGTCTTCCATCACCGTAAAATTACCCGCTGAAAATGTTTCCGTTCCTGGGATTTATTACTTTATTTTCCAACGCTTGGCTTGGGAGGGCATTGTGCTTTATGAGGTAATTTCCACTACCAACGAGTTTACCATTTTGGTGAATGAGGAGCAAGTGGATGTCGCCTTCAAGACCATCAAGGACCTTAAATTGTTATAGGACTGCTTTCTTTCACAGTGTTTTAGACTAAAATGGCCCCAATCCCGTTTTAGAACAAGACACTTTTGGAAGAATGACCAAAAAAAGAATCTTTTTCGGACTGTTGGCCCTTTTGGTGCTCTATCTGTGCTATTTGGCCTATGTTTTCATCCTTTCGCCAAAGACCAATCTGCAGTCCATTTACCTTATTCCGAAGGATGCCGTTTTTGTGGTGGAATCAGAACATCCTGTTGACAGCTGGAAGAAAGTCAGTGAAAGTGAAGCATGGCACCACCTTCAGAAAAACAACTACTTTGCTGAACTGACGGAGAACATCCAAAAAGTGGATACCGTCTTCCAGAACAACCATAACCTTTTTGAGTTTTTTGATGGGCGGTCCCTTTTTATTTCCATCCACATGATTTCACCCAAGGATTATGGGATTTTTTATGTGTTGGATTTAAAACGTATCGCCAAGCTGCAACTGCTCAAAAGTTATTTCAACACCCTGCTCAACGAAGATTATGTATTGAGCAAACGAAACTATCATGACCACGAAATTTTGGAGGTGCATGATCGAAAAAGTAAGGAGACCATGCATCTGGCCTTTATCAAGAACCAGTTGGTGGCATCTTATACCCATACACTTGTGGAAGCTTCCATTGACCAATACCAAGAGCCTGTAATTGGGCGTAACCTCAATTTTATTGAAATCAACCAGAAAGTGGGGCATGAGGATTTGTTCCGCATGTATGTGCAGTACAATTACATCGATGATTACATAAAACGATTTACAGACCAGCCATCGGATTGGGTAAAGCGAGCTAGTGAAAACTTCCTCTTTTCCGGTTTTTATTTTGATTTGGACAAGAACGGCACCTTGGTCGCCAATGGGTTTACCAATATAAGTTCCGTCAACGAAAATTATTTGGAGGCTTTGCAAAAGTCGGGAACCGCAGAACGCACCATTCCCCAAATAGCACCGAAACGTACCGCACTTTACATCAGTTATGGGTTTGATAGCTTCGCTGAATTCTACACGAATTTTGAAATGGTTCAGCAGAACGACCCCAAACAATTTGAAAACTATCAAGCAGGAATTGAAAAAGTGGAAAAGTTCCTGAAAATTGATGTCAAGGAAAACTTTGTTAGTTGGATAGGGGATGAAGTAGGACTATTGCAGATTCAGTCCCATATTTCTAAAGGAAAAAACGATATGGCCCTTGTTTTGAAGGCTAACGATATTGAAAAAGCGAAGACAAATCTGGGCTTTGTACTCAATCAAATCCGAAAAAAGACCCCAGTGAAATTTAAGGCTGTCAACTACAAAGCGTATGAAATCAATTTTCTGTCCATAAAAGGATTTTTCAAAATTTTACTGGGGAACAGGTTTGAAGAGTTTGATAAACCTTATTTCACCCAAATTGGGGATTATGTGGTTTTCAGTGATAACCCCAACACCCTGAAAAGCATTATTGATGATGTGGTGGATGGGGAAACCCTGTCCACTTCAGAGGAGTTTAGGAAATTTGATGGCCGTTTTGAATCTGAATCGACCGTTTTTGTCTATAGCAATATTCCAGTGCTCTACAATAATATGTATGCCTTGGCAGATGGCACTACGAAACAAAAAATGCGTAAGAACAAGGATTTTATCATCTGCTTTCCCCAAGTTGGATTTCAACTTACCCCTGAGGATAATTTATTTGAAAGTCGATTGGTGCTCAACTATCAAAATGTAGAGGAGGTAAAGAAGAATTCCCAGTTTGAGGACAAGGTTCAAATCCCAAATTCCAAAACCCAAAACTCAAATTCCACAGAAATTACTGAAGCTATTTTTGACCTCAAACCCATTTACCCCACAGATCTCAATGCAAAATCCTTTAGTAGAAGCTATGCGAATGGTTCTGTACGCTTTGAGGTCGACCTCAAGGATGGGTTAAAGCATGGTCGCTATACAGAATATTACTCAGATGGCACTGAAAAAATCACCGGCCGTTTCCGTAATGATGAGCAGGTAGGCACTTGGCGGTATTATGATTCGGATGGCAAAATGGTTTTGAGAAAACGATTCTAACCCTTTTTCAATTCATTCAAGAGTTCATTCAAATCTAAAGATTTAGTATACATATCCAAAGAACCATCCTCTTTTTGCGGCCATTCTTCTTGTGGTCGGTCCCAATACAGCTCCACACCATTTTCATCGGGGTCATTAAGATATAATGCTTCGGAAACCCCATGGTCTGCTGCACCGGTCAAGGAATAGTTTGCTTCCAATAGTCGATTGAGGATGGTAGCTAAATCCTTTCGAGTTGGATATAGGATTGCCGTATGGAAAAGCCCAGCCGATCGTTGTGGAGCAGGTTGGGCACCTTTGCTGTACCACGTATTCAATCCAATATGATGATGATATCCCCCCGCCGAAATAAAGGCGGCTTGGTCACCGTAGGTTTGGGTGAGTTCAAAACCCAAAAGCCCACAATAAAAATCCAAGGCTCTTTGCAAATCGGAAACTTTGAGGTGTACATGGCCAATTCGAGTTTGGGCTGGAACGGAATACGCGGGTAATTTATCCATAGCTGTAATGATCAAATGCAAAGGTAGCCATTGGGATGATTCCAATAACAATTGTTAACTTCAGGCCATATAAAAGCAAATCCCAATGAAGCAATTTTTTCGAATTTCCTTTCTTTTTTTGTTCGTTACCAGTTTTAATTCCTTGGTGGCCCAAGAGATGCATTTTCCAGCGCGCTATGAAGCATGGAAAACGGCCGAAAAAAGTCAATTTAAATACAACGTGGAAGAGTTGAACACAGCTATTGATTTTGCCAAAAACAATGAATATTCAGGCTCCCGAGATTTGCGCCAAGCCATTTTGGAGGGATTCAAGAGAGAACCGTTTCATGAAATTTTAGGCCCCACCAAAAAGCGGGGTGGTCCCGCGGGAATGATCATTAAGGATGGATATCTGATTGCATCTTGGGGCGATACCCAACGAGTGGATATGACCTTTAGCGTCACTAAAAGCTTTTTGTCTACCATGGCAGGGCTGGCTGAAGACCAAGGATTGATTCAAAATGTAAAAGATAAGGCTGGGGATTATGTTTGGGATGGTACGTTTGATGGTGCGCATAATTCCAAAATCACATGGGAACATTTGCTGCAGCAAAATTCAGATTGGTCCGGGGAACTGTGGGGCGGCAAGGATTGGGCTGATCGCCCACCCAATGAAGGAGGTTTGGACGATTGGAAATTCAGAACGCTTAACGAACCGGGCACTGTGATGGAGTACAACGATGTACGGGTAAATGTATTGGCGTATTCCTTGACCCATCTCTGGCGAAAGCCCTTGCCCATGGTCTTAAAAGAACAGATCATGGACAAAATAGATGCCACACCCACATGGCGTTGGTACGGGTATGACCATGCTTGGACCGTGATTGATGGATTGAAAATGAAATCGGTAACGGGAGGAGGACATTCCGGCGCAGGATTATTTATTTCTGCGCAAGATATGGCCCGTTTTGGGTTGTTGTTCCTCAATAACGGGAAATGGAAAGACCAACAATTAGTGAGTGAAAGTTGGATCAAAAAAGCTACACAACCGTCAGTGCCCAATGTAAATTATGGGTATATGTGGTGGCTCAACCAAAAAGGATCCCGCCATTGGGAAGGAGTACCAGAACATGTATTTTATGCAGCCGGTTTTGGAGGCAACTTTATTGTGGTGGACCAAAAAAGCGGATTGCTTATTGTGACCCGTTGGTTGGAACCTTCACAAATTGGGGAATTCGTCAAGCAGGTGTATGCGGCATTTTAGACATGTCCATGTGTAGCATTCCCCAGCGATGCCCATCTAGGTCTATAAAGCCCATAACATACATCCAACCGTCTACTTCTGAGGGTTCTGCATATACGGTTCCGCCAGCATTTTTGACCATTTCAGCAAACTCATCCACATATTCCTTGGTAGGAGCGTCAAGGTTCAAATAAGCTTCGGTTCCTTTGGAAGTATCTGAAATGGGATTTCCCGCAAAATGGGCAAAACGTTCTTCTGGAAAGAGCATCAACACTGTTTTGTTTTCATCAAGATAAAAACCCGCATATTCATTGTTTTTGGGTTGATTTTCGGTTTCTTGAAAGCCAAGGTTGTTGAAGAATTCTTTGGACTTTTTTACATCTTTTACAGGAAGATTGATCCAAAACGTCTTTACTTTATTGATTTTCATAATGTTCTATTTGATTTTTGTAATATAAGATTTCATCTCCTTGATCTTCGGATTTTTAAACCCACTTAATTTATACACATCACAAAAAGCATAGGTGGCTGGCTTCCCATTTTGATCTTGGGCATGGATAATCCCATTTACGGCCGCGGTATTGCCATGGGTAATGATTTTATCGAGTTCCAGGCCACATTCAGACTGTACCACGGATTCAATTTCTTTTCTGAACTCTTCCAAACCATTGATGGTTTTATCGCCCAACATGGTCCATTTGATATCCTGAGTCACGCTTTCAGCAATAAACTGGGTATCCCCTTTGGCGAAAGCCTCATTAAATTTCTTTAAAAATTTTCCCTTTTCTGTCATGAGTATCAATTATTTACAGTAGTTCAAATATACAGGAGACATAGTATAGCGCACATGTGCAAAAACGACAATCCCGCGGGTCGATTCCGCCATGGGATGGAATTCTGAAAAATTGAAATGTTTTTTAAGAAGGTGTATGAGGCTTTTAATTAGACAAAGAAAACTCTTGTTTGAATGGGCTTAAAACCTTCAACGCCTTTTCCACACTGGTAACTTTATCAAACACTAACAACAACCGAAGCCCATTCCGGGTTTGTTTTTCCTTGAGTTTGGCTTGTTGGGGATGGCTTTGCACATACTGTAACACTTGGGTAAAAGCAGGGCTTTGGTAGAAATCGGATTGTTGGTCGGCGATAAAGTATCCAATAAACTTGCCTTTTTTCAAGACCACTTTTTCTAATCCAAGATGGGTGGCAATCCATTTGATTCGGACAGAGTTCAACAAGTCTTCAGCTTGCTCTGGGAGTTCACCAAAGCGGTCTACCAGTTCAGCTTCATATTTTTGGAGCTCTTCCTCGTCCTGTACTTCGTTGAGTTGGGTGTAGAGGTTCAGGCGTTCAGTAATGTTGTTGATGTAGTCATCTGGGAAGAGCAATTCAAAATCAGTATCCAATTGCAGCTCCTTCACATAGGTTTTTTCCTTACCAGATTCCACTTCGTCATACAACTCCTTAAACTCATTTTCCTTGAGTTCCTCAATGGCCTCGGCCAATATTTTTTGATAGGTCTCAAACCCAATCTCATTGATAAACCCACTCTGTTCCCCACCCAAAAGGTCACCAGCACCACGAATCTCCAAATCCTTCATCGCAATATTGAACCCGCTTCCCAGGTCGGTGAATTGCTCTAGGGCTTCGATACGCTTTCTGGCATCAGGTGTCATGACTTCATAAGGTGGAGTAATAAAATAACAGAAGGCCTTTTTGTTGCTTCGACCCACTCGACCCCGCATCTGGTGAAGGTCGCTCAATCCAAAATTATTGGCATTATGGATAAAAATGGTGTTGGCGTTGGTTACATCCAATCCACTTTCCACAATGGTGGTGGAGACGAGTACATCAAACTCACCATTCATAAAGGCGAGCATGAGCTGCTCCAATTTTTTACCCTCCATCTGCCCATGGCCAATCCCAATTTTGGCATCAGGAACCAAACGTTGAATCATTCCAGCAACTTCCTTGATGTTCTCAATGCGATTATGGATAAAGAACACCTGTCCCCCCCGTTGAATTTCATACGAAACCGCATCTCGGATAATATCCTCATTAAATCGAATCACTTGACTTTCTATAGGATATCGGTTGGGTGGTGGGGTGTTGATGACCGATAGGTCACGGGCCGCCATCAAACTAAATTGCAAGGTTCGTGGGATGGGTGTGGCGGTCAGGGTGAGCACATCCACATTTTCCTTAATGGAACGCAGTTTTTCTTTTACCGAAACCCCAAATTTTTGTTCTTCGTCCACAATAAGGAGGCCCAAATCCTTAAATTGCACATTTTTGTTCACCAGTTGGTGTGTTCCGATGATGATATCGATTTTGCCTTCTCCCAATTGTTTCAAAATACTGGACTTTTCCTTGGCTGTTCTAAAACGGTTGAGGTAGTCTACTGTGACTGGTATGTCTTTTAAGCGTTCCTTAAAAGTTCTATTGTGTTGAAAAGCCAAAATGGTAGTGGGCACCAAAATAGCAACTTGTTTGCCGTTATCTACAGCCTTAAAAGCTGCGCGAATGGCGACCTCGGTTTTTCCAAAGCCCACATCACCACAAATGAGACGGTCCATGGGGCGTTCGCTTTCCATGTCCTTTTTAACGTCTTGCGTGGACTTTTCCTGATCCAAGGTGTCCTCATAAATAAAGGAAGCCTCCAACTCGTGCTGCAGATAACTGTCTGGTGCATATTGAAACCCTTTTTCCAATCGTCTTTTGGCATACACTTGGATGAGGTCAAAAGCAATTTTTTTGACCCTACTCTTGGTCTTTTGTTTCAACTTTTTCCAAGCGGCGGAACCCAATTTGTAGATTTTGGGAGGGGCACCATCCTTTCCATTGTATTTGGAAATTTTGTGAAGGGAATGGATGCTCACATATAAAATATCACGGTCGCCATAGATTAGTTTGATGGCCTCTTGTTTTTTGCCCTCTACATCAATTTTTTGAAGCCCACCAAACTTTCCAATTCCATGGTCAATGTGGGTGACATAATCCCCGATTTCAAGTTTGTTGAGTTCCTTTAAGGTGATGGCCTGTTTTTTGGCGTAGCCATTTTTTAAATGGAATTTATGGTACCGCTCAAAGATTTGATGGTCAGTGTAGCACGCTAGTTTTAAATCTAAATCGATGAAACCCTGATAGAGTGGAAAAACCAATGTTTGGTAATGCACGGTTTGGTCCACTTCATCAAAAATGTCATGAAAACGCTTGGCCTGTTGTTCTGTGGAGCAGAAAATATAATTGGTGAAACCTGCTTCGCGATTATCATTAAGGTTTTCAATGAGCAGGTCAAATTTTTTGTTGAAAGAGGGTTGGGGTTTGGTGTTGAATGTCACATCGAGCGCAGTCGAGATGTCATTTTTAGTACTATTGATTTCAACAAATGAAAAATCCGCCAATTGTAATTTCAGCAAAGCTGAATCCACAAAAAGTTCTTTGGGTTCTGCATGTTTGATTTCCTTGCTAAGTTTCTCAAAACTCTCTTCCGCCTTTGCAAAAAAGGAATCAATCCGGTCATAGATCAAAGCCGGGTTTTTGGCAAAAACTACGGTTTTGGGTGAGATGTATTTGAGAAAACTTTCTCGAGATTCCTGCAAAAACTTGTTCTCTACATTCGGGATGATGGTGATTTTCTTCACCTTATCCGTGGAAAGCTGGGTTTCCACATCAAAGGTTCGGATACTGTCCACTTCATCCCCAAAAAACTCGATACGGTAAGGTTCGTCATGCGAAAAGGAAAACACGTCCACAATTCCACCGCGAACAGAAAATTCACCAGGTTCCGTTACAAAATCTACGCGTTTGAATTGGTATTCAAAGAGGACCTCGTTCAAAAAATCAAGGGAAAGAGTGTCCTCCAATTTTATTTTGAGGGTGTTTTTGTCCAACTCCTTTCGAGTAACCACTTTTTCAAAAAGTGCATCGGGATAGGTGACAATGACCGCAGGTTTTTTTCGGGAATTGATGCGGTTCAGCACTTCGGCACGAAGCAACACGTTGGCATTGTCGGTTTCCTCAATTTGATAAGGTCTTCGGTAACTTCCGGGATAGAAAAGCACATCATTCTCACCAATCAACTGCTCCAAATCATTGAGGTAGTAGGCCGCTTCTTCTTTGTCATTCAGAATCAATAAAAAAGGAGCATCCGTCGCATCGAATACCTCTGAAATAACAAAGGAGAGCGAGGAACCTACCAATCCTTTAAGATTGATTTTGGCCTTGTTGTCCTGAGATTGGGCAATAGCATCCTGCAGTTTCCTGAGTGGGGGAGACTGTGCAAAAAGATGGGAAATGGGGGTTTTGGTCAATCCAAAAACTTTGCGGCAAAGATAACCTGAAATGCTTTTATGAAAAATGTTTTTTGAGTTTTTAGCCGTCATGCTTCGACTTCGCTCAGCATCCGAGCGATTTTATTTGTGCTGGGCCCTGAGCGGAGTCGAAGGGGTATTTTTGGAAATCTAAACTTTTACCACAGTATCTTCCACAATGGCATACACTTCATCATCTTTTGAAGGATTTAGAGTGTGGGTGCCGGTAAATTCCCCGAAAGCGGGTAAAATCATCTGGTTTTTACTTTTAAAAAAGCAGGGAAGTCTAAGTTTCTGTCGCCCGGATCCATGCAATTTTACCGCGGGGTGAATGTGCCCACAAAAGGTAAAATGATTACTTCGCAGCTCAGGGTGATGCGTGAGTAAAAAGTTATCGATGATGAGTTCAGGGAAAATTTCAATCCTCAGCTGTCTGTACTTTTCTGGATCGATGATATCGTGGTTGCCAGAGACCAAAATAATCTCGGCAGGGGTTTTGGCTACCCAATTTTCAAACAATTCCCATTCTTTGTTCAAGGAAGAATGGAACAGGTCGCCTAAAAAACAGATTTGAAAAGGTTGGAAATCAGACACGATCTTGTCGAGCAGCACAAAATTTTTATGGATGGCCTTTCTGGGCACCGCTGCCCCAAATTTTCTAAAATGTGAGACTTTACCTAGATGCACATCGCTGATAAGGAGCATGGATTTTTCTACCCAAAATAATCCACCTAGAGGGTGGAGCAGAAACTGCTTATCCCGTATGTGGATGTCCAAGGTCATTTACAGATTTAGTTTTGAGGGGTCTTGCCTTGAATCCCAAACTAGATGGATTACAATTTCAGCTATTCGTATTTCATAAAAAATCTTGAAATCGCCCTTAATGAGAACACGAATGTTTTTCATGTCCGTCTTTAACCCAATAAGGGGGTATTTTGCCAATAGTTTTACAGTCTCATAAATTTCCATGTTGAGTTTTCTGCTATACGTATTGGAATGGTTTCTTTGGCAGTAGAATTCAAGAGTTTTGGTGAAGAGATTAGCTGCTTTTGAAGTCCAGACTATTTTTTTAGCCATTCTTCATTTTTTTTGAAAACGGCATCGTTGGAAGTTATATGGTTCGATTTGTAGTCCGAAATGCTCTCAGATATAAAGTTCTGTTCAAATTTTGAAAGCTTGTACTCTTTTTTTATTTCCTGGGAAGAGAGTATTTCCTTAAGAAGCAAAAGCGTTTCCTTGTCTTTTATTGACAGTAAATTTTTGATGATATCCGTCTGAAGATCTGCGATGCCCATACACTCATTTTATGTAAAGTTAATCATTTCATCAAGAGTTTTGTCATCCGTTTTATACGGTCCGCCAATTTTTCGTTGGACAATTTTTCCCGAAGCCTATCGGTAATAATTGGAAACGAGAAGGGGGTAGGCTGCTGGCATTGTTTCCAAACAATCTCTTGCTGGGCAATTCGTTCCAAGGCCATGCGCAAACGCCCTTCTTCCAATTGGTGCTCAAAAGTTTCGGTAAAAGCTTGTTGGTAAAGAAGGTTGTCGTCCTCAAAATCCTTGAAGACATCAAACAACAGCTCAGAACTGCTTTGCAGGTGTTTCATTTTCACGCCTTTTTCTGGATAACCGGTGAACACCATCCCACTGATCACAGCAATATCCCGAAACTTTCGGCGTGCCATTTCGTTGGAATTCAAACTTTTTTGAAGGTCGGAGAGCATGTATTCCGAAGTAAACAAATTGTTGTCCAAAATGGCTTGAATATCGAGGGGTTTGTCCGACAATAGTTCAAAACCATAGTCATTAAACGCAAGGGAGCAAGTAATGGGAGTCAATAGACTAATGCGATAGGCTAGTAGGCTACTCATGCCCTCATGGATGGCCCTACCTTCAAAAGGGTAAAAGATATGGTGGTGGCCATCGTTGGTCTCAAAAGTCTCAATAAGGAATTGATTGGGGAGTGGAACACTACTTTCTTCCCGTTGCTTGGCAAACATGGGGGCCAGTGATTGAATTTCCTTGGATTGTTTTGAAAAAGGGATTTCCGCCGTGTACAATTCTTGTCGTAACAATTCGGACATTTTAGCCGAAAAACTGAGTCGGCCACCCATCCAACTTGGCACTTTGTTGGTGCGTTTTGACGAATTCCGCACATGGGCAGCCATGCCCTTTATACGAATGAACTCCAAATTCCGCCCTGCAAAGGTGAAGACATCTCCAGGACTCAATTTGGAAATAAAATACTCCTCAATGGAACCAATGTACCCTCCTTTTTGATAACGGACATGAATAGTAGCATCACCCACAATGGTCCCAATTTGAAATCGGTGTCGCATGGCAACGGCCCGGCTGTTCAACTTAAACCTTCCATCATCCTCAACTTCAACTTTTTTGTATTCATCATACGTTTTTAAGCTTTGACTGCCCATGACCAAAAAATTGAGAAGCCATTGCCATTGCTCTTCACTTATGGCCTGATAACAGAAGGTCTGTTTGATTTCAGGGTAGATTTCTTCGGGAAGAAAACCATCGGAAACCGCTAAAGTGGTCAGGTATTGGATGAGTACATCAAAACTGTTCAGGTATGGAATGCGGTCTTCCACGGCACTGTTCAAAACCGCCTTTTGCATGGCCGAAGCCTCAATAAGTTCCATCGCATGCGTTGGTAAAAAGTAAATCACACTTTCTTTTCCGGGACGATGCCCACTTCGGCCTGCCCGTTGTAAAAATCGGGCCACGCCTTTGGGGCCTCCAATCTGTACCACGGTTTCCACTGGGGCGAAATCCACTCCCAAATCCAAGCTTGAGGTACAGACCACGGCCTTTAAACTTTCATTTCTGATGGCTTGCTCTACCCACAATCGAGTTTCCTTGTTGATGCTACCATGATGCATGGCGATTTCCCCGGCAAACTCTGGATATTTTTCCAAAATTTTTTGGAACCAAATTTCACATTGACTGCGGGTGTTGGTGAAAAGCAAAGTGGTTTTGCTGTTTTTGATGATTGGCACCACTTCGTCCAGTAGATGTAATCCCAAATGGCCCCGCCATGGAAAGGTTTCCATTTCTTTTGGGATGATGCTTTTGACCGTAATGAGTTTATTGAGATTGGCCTTGACCAAAACCGAGTTTTCCAAAGCTGCGGAGGATGGCCCCAATAAAACCTCTCGGGCCTGCTCCAAGTTGCCGATGGTCGCTGAGATGCCCCAAATACGCAAATTAGTACAAACTGTTTTTAATCGGGATAGGCCCAGTTCCATCTGAACACCACGCTTTGTACCTAAGAGCTCGTGCCATTCGTCCACTACGATCGCAGAGCAGTCTTTAAAAAGCTTGGTATACCCTTTTGAGGAAAGCAACAGTTGCAAACTTTCGGGTGTGGTAATCAATAGATCGGGCATGTTGGTGCGCATTTTAGCCCGTTCTTTGGTTGAGGTGTCCCCAGTGCGAATGCCGACGGTCATTTGGGTTTCCAAGTCTTGTGTAATTCGCTCTGCGGATTGCTTAATTTCTTGGGAAAGAGCTCGAAGGGGAGTAATCCAAATGGCCTTTAATCCTTTCTTGTGTTTGGTTTTGTATTGGGGGTGATTCTTGATGTAATTCAGCACAATGGGAAACCATAGAGCGTATGTTTTTCCACTTCCGGTTGGAGCATTTAAAAGCCCATGTTTTCCATTCAAAAAGGCATTCCAGGTCTCTTTTTGAAAAGGAAAGGGTTCCCAGTTTTGTTGATGGAACCAGTTTTCGGCAATTTGAAAAAGTTCAGGCTCTTGTAAAGGCATTGTACTATTGATGACACAGCGAATTGAAAATTACGAATTTCTTTTGGTGCTATTTTACCCGCTTTTTTTGTGATAAGATTTATATTTGTGCCACAAAATTTGAGATATGCCGATTTTAGATTTATACGAGCACGGAGACCACAGGAAAAACTTGGCGCACTTTGCCACTTTGGCTAGTTTGGCCGCTATTGATGGAGAGATCAATCCCAAGGAAAAAGCCATTTTGGAAAAGTTTGCCTTTAAACTGAACATTTCCGAGGATGAGTTCAAGGAGGTCATGAAAAAGGAGAACAAATATCCTATTGAGACTCCCCACAGTGGTGAAAAACGTTACAAAAGGCTTTTCGAATTTTTCCAAATCATTTTCTCGGACCATGAAATTGATGATGAGGAACGTTTTATGGTTGAGAAATATGCCATTGGTCTAGGTTTCCCTCCAAAATTGGCTTCTCAGATTATTGATAAATCCATTGCAATCTTTACTGGAAGAATCGATTTTGAGGACTACCACGAAATCGTAACGCGTAAGTAGGATCAAGAGCTGGCCTTGGCCATAAACTCTTCTGCTTTTTCCACCATTTTTTTACTTCCGCAGAAAAAAGGAACCCTTTCGTGCAATTCAGTGGGCTCAATATCCATGATGCGGCGAAACCCATCACTGGCTTTTCCATTGGCTTGTTCTGCCAAAAAAGCCATGGGATTGCATTCATACAGCAAACGGAGTTTCCCATTTTGCGCAACACTGCTCTTCGGGTACATGTAAATACCCCCTTTGATCATATTTCTATGAAAATCTGACACTAGAGAACCAATGTATCTGGAGGTGTATGGTCTATCTCCTTCCTCTTTTTGACAGTATTTGATATAGTCTTTGACACCTTGTGGAAAATGGATGTAATTCCCTTCGTTGACAGAGTAAATTTTGCCTGTTTCAGGAAATTGCATGTTTGGATGGGATAGGTAAAAGGTTCCTAGAGCGGGGTTTAAAGTAAAACCATTTACACCATGTCCTGTGGTGTATACATACATAGTGGAGGTTCCATAAATAATGTAACCCGCAGCAATCTGATTCTTACCCGGTTGTAAAAAATCCTCCAAAGTAACGGGGGTTCCTACAGGCGTTACTCTTCTGTAAATGGAGAAAATGGTTCCTACGGAAACATTCACGTCGATATTTGATGAACCATCCAAGGGATCAATAAGTACTACGTACTTGTTCTGGTGCTGCTTGTCAAAACTATTGATGGTAATGAAATCATCCTCCTCTTCCGATGCAATACCACAAACAATTTCTCGGTTTTTTAACGTCTGAATAAACTTTTCGTTCGCCAAAACATCAAGTTTCTGTTGATCTTCACCTTGTATGTTGGTGTCTCCAGCGTTGCCAATAATGTCAACTAGACCAGCTTTGTTTACCTCATGGTTCACTACTTTGGCGGCCAAACGAATTCCGTTTAGCAGTCTAGAAAGTTCTCCGGATGTATATTGAAATGATTCTTGGTTGGCAATGATGAACTCACCCATAGTGAGTCGCTGGTTATCGGACATAGGAAAGACTGTTTTATTTGAGAACAAATATCGGGCATTTTGTGAATCTAAAACGTTTTCGTAAGGCTAAAATTTTAGATATTTATAACTTTGAGTTTTATTTGTAACAATTATGGAATATGTAATCCGAAATGCGAAGAAGGAGGATATGGCCCAAGTCTTGGCATTGGTGCAAGAGCTGGCCGATTTTGAAAAAGAACCCGAAGCCGTTGTAATATCAAAGGAAGATTTGGAAAAGGATGGTTTTGGGGAACAGAAACAGTTCCATTGTTTTGTTGCGGAGGTAAACGATGAAATTGTGGGGATTGCTTTGGTGTATCCTAGATATTCCACTTGGAAAGGACCTGCAATTCATTTAGAGGACCTTATCGTATCTGAGCGTATGCGTGGCAGTGGTCTGGGGACTGCATTGCTGGATGAAGTAATAAAATATGGTCACGATCTTGGCGTTAGGAGAATCTGCTGGGAGGTTTTGGACTGGAATGAACCTGCCATTGAATTTTATGAAAAAAAGGGTGCCAAGGTTCTCCGGGATTGGGATGTGGTGCAAATGGATGAGCGGGGCATAAAAAATTACATAAATAGTTTAAACTAATTTTTAGAAGAAGATATACTGAATGAGAGTTTTTAAGTTTGGTGGGGCATCGGTTAAAGATGCCGATGCAGTTAGAAATGTAGTACAGGTGTTACAGGAAGTGGGCCATGAGGATACCTTGGTGGTTATATCGGCCATGGGCAAGACCACCAACGCCATGGAAAAAGTGGTGGAATCCTATTTTAAGGATAAAAATTCCATTACATCAGCCTTGCAAGAGGTCATAGATTACCATGATGGTATCTTGTCCAATTTGTTTGAAAATCCCAAACATCCCATTTACCAGAAGGTAAAAGTGCTTTTTGAAGAAGTCAAGGGGTTTTTAACGTGGAACAAGTCGCCCAAGTATGCTTTTGTGTACGATCAAGTGGTGGGCTATGGCGAATTGTTGTCCACAACGATCATCAGTGCTTACCTTAACGAGATTGGTTTGTCCAACACTTGGTTGGATGTACGTCAGTTGATTAAAACCGACAATAATTACCGTGATGCCCAGGTCAATTGGGAACGCACACAGGCCGAAGTATCGGCTAGGGTGGACATGTCCAAATTGAACATCACCCAAGGATTTTTGGGAAGCGATGACAATAACTTTACCACCACTTTAGGTAGGGAAGGCTCCGATTATACTGCGGCCATTTTGGCGTATTGCCTTAATGCGGAATCAGTGACCATTTGGAAGGACGTTCCTGGTGTTTTGAATGCAGATCCCAGAAATTTTACAGAAACCCAGTTGTTGGAGCAAATATCGTATCGTGAAGCCATAGAGTTGGCTTTTTATGGAGCTTCGGTGATTCACCCAAAAACCCTTCAACCGCTTCAGCGAAAGGAAATCCCCCTGCATGTAAAATCGTTCCTTAATCCCAAGGATATGGGTACCACTGTAGGTAAAGGCGTTGGTATTGTCCCCAAGACACCTTGCTTTATTGTAAAAAAGAACCAAGTGTTGCTAAAACTCTCTTCATTGGATTTTTCATTTATTGTGGAGGACAACATCAGCGAGATTTTTAAACTGTTTCACGACCACCGTTTAAAGGTGGATTTGATTCAGAACTCGGCCATCAGTTTTTCGGTATGTTTGGACAATAAGTTCAATAGTCTTCAACCCATGTTGGATGTGCTCAAACGAAAATTTAAAGTAGTATGTCACGAGGATGTCTCACTCTACACCATTAGACATTTTGATGACAATTCGGTAAAATCGCTCCAAAACGGGAAATCCGTGCTTGTGGAGCAACGCGGTAAGGAAACGGTTCAGCTAGTGGTAAAATAGAGGCAATTCACATACTTTTTTGCTCAGGAGGTCAATACCCGTAATTTTCTATCTTTACGCATACCTAAACAATACAGATAGTTCATGGGGTTGGTTTCTGCGAAAGAAGTGGCTAAGGTGATTCACCTTGAAAAGTATGGATTCTTGGGCACTTTTGTGGGATGGCTCTTAATGGTGGCCACCAAGATTACGACCATAAATCGATTTTACAATAAAAACAAGGAACTCCCCGGCCCCGAATTTTTGGATGCCATTCTGGAGCACTATGAAATTGACTTTGAAATCCCTGAAGAGGATTTAAAACGACTGCCCAAATCGGGTCCTTACATCACCATAAGCAATCATCCACTAGGAGGTATTGATGGGGTACTGCTACTGAAATTGTTGCTGAACGAGCGCCCTGATTTTAAGATTATAGCCAATTTTTTGCTACACCGTATTGAGCCGTTGAAGCCTTATATCATGCCCGTCAATCCGTTCGAGGACCACAAGGATGCCAAGAGCAGCATTATGGGTTTTAAAAATGCACTGGCCCATTTGAAAGAAGGTCATCCCTTGGGGATTTTTCCAGCAGGCGAAGTTTCCACCTACAGGGATGAAAAATTGGTGGTTGACAAACCATGGGAGGAAGCGGCCATTAAACTGATACGCAAGGCGGAGGTTCCTGTGGTGCCCATTTATTTCCATGCACGTAACAGCCGATTGTTTTATAGACTGTCCAAAATGAACGATGTTTTCAGGACGGCCAAGTTGCCCTCAGAACTTACCTCCCAAAACAGAAGACCCATTAAAGTACGGATTGGACAACCGATATCCGTGGCTACACAGAATGAGGAAGAGACTTTGGAATCCTACACGGAATTGCTTCGGAAGAAAACCTATCTACTGGCCAATGTATTTGAGAAGGAGCGTTTATTGGACAAAGTGCCCACCAGTCTAAAAATTCCAAAGCCACCTAAAAAAATAGCAACGCAGGTCAGTACAAAAGTATTGGAAGGGGAGATTGAACGACTTCGGGAGAAAGATTGTCGTGTTTTACAAAGCAAAAACTACGAAGTATACCTTGCACAGCAACGGGACATGCCCTTCTGTTTAAATGAAATTGGAAGACAACGTGAAATCACGTTTCGAGAAGTGGGTGAGGGAACCAACAATTCCATTGATTTGGATACGTTTGATTCCTATTACCACCACTTATTTCTGTGGGATAATGATGAAAAGACCATTGTTGGGGCCTATCGAATGGGCTTGGGGTCCGAGATTTTTAAGAAATATGGTATTGATGGGTTTTACCTTCAGGACCTGTTCCGTTTTGAACCCGAACTTTATGGAATGATGGAACATTCCATAGAAATGGGAAGGGCCTATATTGTAAAGGAATATCAGCAAAAACCCATGCCTTTGTTTTTGTTATGGAAAGGTATTGTGCACACAACGCTGAGGCACCCAGAGCATAAATATTTGATTGGAGGCGTGAGCATCAGCAACCAATTCTCCAACTTTTCCAAATCCTTGATGATCGAATTTATGAAATCCAACTATTGGGATCCCTATGTGGCCCAGTACATTCGCCCCAAAAAGGAATTCAAGGTACAGCTCAAGGATGCGGATAAGGAATTTGTGTTTGATGAGACCCAAGCCGATCTTAATAAATTTGATAAGTTGATCAGTGAGGTGGAACCGGGAAGCCTGCGATTGCCCGTTTTAATCAAAAAATACATCAAACAGAATGCAAAAGTGGTGGCCTTTAATGTAGATCCACTGTTTAATAATTCTGTGGATGGCTTAATGTATATTAGGATAGCCGATTTGCCCGAAGATACCGTAAAACCCGTAATGGAAGAGTTTCAAGCGGAGTTGGAACGAAAGATGGCAGAGGGGAATTCAACCCAAAATGAGAGTTGAGGAAATAATTGCCCATTATGAAACTGTTAGTTGCTATTTTTCTTTTTTTCACACTTCATATCCAATCCCAAGAGATTCAAGGAACCGTCGTTGATGCAAAGACCAAAACGCCCATTTTCGGGGCATCGGTATATTACGATGGGAGTTCTGTTGGAACCATGACTGATGAAGATGGAAGTTTCAGTATACAACTTCCTTATCAAAACAAGGCCACTCTTGTCATCAGCCATTTAGGTTACGTGACCCAAAAAATACCAAACTTGCCTAGGGAAGCTGTACTTACTATTGCATTGGAGGAAGAAGTTGAAAGCTTGGAAGAAGTGGTACTTACTTCGGATCCTTTTACCAGAAAGGATAAAATGGAAGTCTTTAAATTAGAGTTCTTGGGAGATACACAGGGAGGTCGTGCCTGTGAAATTGTTAACGAGGAAGATGTTCACCTTTATTTCAATTCAGAAGATAACACCCTTTCAGCCTATAGCGACAAGCCTATTGTTGTCCAAAATGAATACTTGGGATACCTTGTTCATTTTACTATTGAGGAGTTTAAAATTTTCTTCAAAACAAAAAATCTAAAACGAGTAGACAACATTTACCATACGCTTTTTGATGGAACTACCCGTTTTTACGATACTTCCAACGGAGACTCTACTATTGCGGGCAGAAGGCAGCGAGCCTATTTGGGGTCGCCCAGGCATTTTATACGCGCGTGTTGGTACGGCGATGTTGAAAATCAAAATTTCAGGTTGAAAAAAGGGTCTAAGAATGTGGAAATATCTGATTTCATGGAGAAAAGCGGTGATTCATCAGGGGATTTACGAGAGGTTCAGTTCTATGGAGGTCAATTTATAATCTACCACAAGAAAAGGAGTAATTATAGGTCAACCCTCAAAATAAATCAAATGGACACCACCTATATTATGGACAGATACGGTAATTACACACCCTTTGAAAGTTTGGTTTTTGGAGGGCACATGTCCAGCTATAGAATTGGGGATATGCTCCCCATGGATTATGGCTTTTAGAGACTGTAACTCTATTAACCCATGAGTTCTTCCCGAACAAAATCGTGACAAAATTCCTTTATTTCATCTCTTGTACTTACAAAAGCTTCATGAATTTCTTGCTCTGAGCCATCAACTTTAGATGGGTCGACAAAATTTTGGTGCAAACGGCGAGCATTTTTGGCCGGGATAAACGGACAGTGTTCTTTGGCGTGGTCACATACAGTGATGATATAATCCCAATCGATACCGGCATATTCATCCACATGATTGGAGGTATGGTGCGAAATATCCACCTTATCCTCTTTCATAATGGATACCGCCATAGGGTTGAGACCATGGGTTTCAATTCCGGCACTATAGATGTTTGCCAGTTTCTCCTGAAAATGCTCTAAATACCCATGGGCCATTTGGCTACGGCATGAGTTTCCGGTGCAAAGCACCAATACGTTTTTCATGTTTTTGGTTTTTTTGATATGATTTTTAGTTGATTCCAACAGTATCGCTACGCTTTTCAAATAGCAGATTGTCTTTCCAGACCCCTTGTATTTTACCTACTCGTTCGCGCTTGCCAATATAGCGAAAACCCACTTTTTCATGCAGTTTTATGCTTGCTTTATTTTCAGGAAAAACACCGGATTGAATAGTCCAAAATCCGGCATGTTCACTTTCTTCAATGAGCTTCTCCAAAAGTAATTTTCCGACACCTTTGCCACGGCTTCCAGAACCAATATACACGCTCACTTCGCCCACGCCTCCATATACACATCTGCTTGAAACAGGGGATAGGGCGGCCCATCCCAAAATGATACTGTCTTGCTCTGCCACCAACCGACAGGTAGAAACATGGGCATTGTCCCAACTTTCATAGGTGGGAGCGTTGGTTTCGAAGGTGGCGATACCTGTGGCGATACCTTCAGTATAGATTTGACGTACCTGCTCCCAATCGGAAACTTGCATACTACGGATCAACATAGTGTTATTTTAGCAACAACCTGATTCAGGGGAACAACCGGCCGATACTTCTTCCTTGACTTCGGATTTGGGTTCTACCCCACAGGTTTCCTTGGCCTTGCAATCTGTCTTCTCAACAGATAGTTTTAGCACCAACGAATTGTTGTCCAGAGCGTAGTCATTTACAAAAAGCTGAGCAGTATGAAAATCTTCGTTACTGTACTCGAACTTGATTTCGGCATCTTGTACCATGGGCTTTATGCGGTCCACCTTATTGAGTATGGCCAATGCTTTATACACGGACATAAAATCTCTTTTGCCTTTCTCTTTTGGACTTTCCCAGAGTTGCACAATGGTTTCTTTCCAAAAATCGGTTCCAGCACCACAATCAACTGAATCAACGGTTATGTTTTTTACTTCGGTGATATGGTAATTGGCTCCAACTAACTTGTCTGGAGCATATTCAAAAAGCAGACTTTTGTCTTGATGTTGCTTTAATACGGATAGAAATTCTGATGTTTTCATAGTTAACAACAATTACGGTTAATATTGGAAAAGAACTGATGGAAAGAGTGTTGTAATTCCTCCCATCGTTCTTGGTTGATGCAATAACAAAGGTTTTTCCCCTCAAAAGTTCCTTTTAGGAGCCCAATTTTTTTGATTTCATTCAAATGTTGCGATATAGTGGGTTGGGCCAGGCCAATGACATCCACCAGATCATTGCATATACAAGCATCCTGTTTACTGATGTATTCCAAAATGGCCACACGTGCGGGATGGGCCAAAACTTTGGCGGCATGGGCCAGTTCATTGTGGGTGGGGGAAAAGATATGTGTTTTGGAAGCTCCCATAATTTGTATTGAGATGACAAATATAAAATTAATATTGCAATATTACGATAAAGATAGTAAATAAAAAAGCCAGAAGAATATTTCTGGCCTATTTTTTTAGAACCAAGGCTTTTTGCCCACTTGGTAAGTGTTGTAAAATTCCTCATCTGATTTGGTCAAATAGATGATGCCTTCTATAAGTCCTATGATTCCAGGAATCCAGGCTAAAAAGGCTCCGATAACAAAACAAACCAAAATATAAGCCACTATGGAAAAGCCCAATAGTATAAAACCTTCCTTGTTATATCCTAATATAAATTTATGCACTCCAAGGGAGCCCAATAAAATTGCCAAGATTCCCGCCAGAATTTTCTTATTGTCACCTCCAGCGCTTTTAAGGCCCTCTGCAAATTCGTCAGCGGTTTTTTTGGCCTCTTCTTTAAAGTCTTTTGCAGCTTCCTCTGCTTGGTCTCCTAAGTCTTTTTTTTCTTCGGACATGGTTTATAATGTGTTGGTTAAACGATTTCTAAATGTAACAAATAATTCAATACCTATAGAAATGCTTTATCAACAGGTTCCCAAAGCTCCAATTTATTTCCTTCTGGATCCATGATCCATCCAAATTTGCCATAGTCGTATTCCTCAATCTCTCCAACAATGGTAACCCCTTCTTTCTTTAGCTCTTTAAGCAATTCTACCAGGTTCTCTACCCTGAAATTCATCATAAACTGCTTTTCACTGGGTTTAAAATAGGTAGTATCGTCCTTAAAAGGACTCCATTGGGTCATGCAATCATTACCTTCCTTGTCTTTCCACCAAAAGGAGCAGCCATACTGATCGGTATTCAATCCCAAGTGCGTTTTGTACCATTCCTTGACTTTGTCTGGATCCTTGGTCTTAAAAAAGAAGCCGCCCA
The DNA here is from genome assembly GCF_017313225.1 of Allomuricauda sp. CAU 1633. Classification (GTDB taxonomy): domain Bacteria; phylum Bacteroidota; class Bacteroidia; order Flavobacteriales; family Flavobacteriaceae; genus Flagellimonas. The sequence continues at coordinate 33,796 of NZ_JAFLNE010000007.1, forward strand.
ATCCTGTAACTCTGTTTTTCATGTTTTCTTTTTTTTTTCATATAGTGTTATCCAATCCTGTGGTGTCATTTTTTTACACAGTTGCGCAATCAATGGGTAGGGGATGGATTTTGTGTTCTTAAATCGGATGCAGCTTTTGCCCATATCCAATTTTGTTTTTACATATTTGGAATATTCGCCAACAAACCAGTCGTGTATTTTTTTGTCGGCATAGATTCCCGAGTGGTAGAGGGCAACAAAATGTTTTTGCGAAGCAATATTAATGAAGGGTAATGGCAACTTTGGCTCAACGTGGTATCCATCAGGGTACAACGAATGTGGAACCACATAACCAATCATTTTATAGCTGATGCACTCCTCAAAACCCTTAGGAAGATTATTTTTCACCGTATCCCGAAGTTGGGACACTGCCTCTTTCCGGTCATCCGGCAATTTGCTGATGTATTCGTCAGGGGTTTTGGCGTCTATCGTCATATTGATGTTATTTTCGTTGTAATATAAGGGATGAAAGCAGGGAGATGATGAATCCAATCACAAAAACGGTCATGGCCATTAATGCAAAGGAGAACAAAGGGTTTGAAAAAAGTTCTTTTTGCGACTCCATCTCGGCCAATTTTGCTTCAAACTCATCAGCCGGAAGCGATGCTTTCAAAGCTTCAACGCTGTGGTTGTAATATTCGGTCATAAACTCGGGATTGAGCACTTCGGTATAAAAAACATCAAGAATCCCAAAAGCCAAAGCAGTGATTAAACTAATTAAGATACCAATCAGAAGCGCTTTTTTAAAGCTTACCTTACCGTCATTTTCCTTGTCACGATACTGTTTGATGCCAAAAAAGACAAAACTCAAGGATAAAACCATGGAGATATACCCCAAAACTTCCTGCGAAAAATAGGGGAGGTCGTCAAACACGTACCAACTTAAAAGGAACAATACGCAAATGGTGATGGCCCCATACAAGCCAAACTTGGTAACCGTTTTTTTCATGGTCAATTGTATTAATGGTTGACTCAAAAGTAGGAGTTAGAGCAAAATCAAGGCTCATACTAAAGTACCAAAATCAGGGTATATTGACCTTAAAATCAATCAAATGCTTAAAATTTGAAGATCTTTGGCCTTTTGGATGGCCTGAGTGCGGCGTTTGGCATCCAATTTTACCAAGAGATTGGATACATGGGTTTTAATGGTGCTTTCCGAAACAAAAAGTGTATCTGCAATTTCCTTGTTGGACAAGCCTTTTGAAATCTCAATCAATACTTCATATTCACGCTGGCTAATTCCAAGCTGTTCAATCTTTTCTAGATCGATGGGAGGAATTGCGTTCTCCTTTTTTCTCAACGCTTTTTGATTGATATAGATACCTATGAAGAAAAAAGCAATAGCAATGATGGCAATGGTGATTTCAATTGAAATATCACCGGACAGATAGGCGTATTTGCTCAATTGAAAGAGAACGAGCAAGGCAATGATCAAGGCTGAAAAAACAAAAATGGTCTTTTTCACCCACTAAAATTAGCAAAATCTTGCTTTTACCTTGTCCACAATGGTTTGGGCCAACTTTTCCTTGCTTTCCACAGTCCAACCCGCTACATGGGGGGTAAGAAGTACATTTTTAGCTTTACGGAGATACTTGAATGCTTTGGGTTTTTGGATGAACATGTTCTCAAAGGACTTTTTTTCGTATTCCAGAACATCCAATCCTGCACCCAATATTTTCCCTGATTTTAATGCCGTGACCAAATCTTCGGTGACCACACATTTTCCACGAGCGGTATTCAACAGCCAGAACGGTTTGTGAAAACCATCTATGAATTCCGAGTTGACCATGCCGATGGTCAGTTCAGTTTGGGGAACGTGCAGGCTCACCACATCCGATTTTTGTTGAAATTCCATGATACCCACCTGGCGGGCATTATCATCGCCCACACCACCCACAATGTCATAACAAATGACCTCCACATCAAAACCCCGTAATTTTTTGGCGAAGGCCTTGCCCATGTTTCCATAGCCAATTATCCCAACGGTTTTGCCATCAAGTTCAACGCCCCGGTTGCCTTCACGGTCCCATTTTCCTTTTTTTACCTCGCGGTTGGCCTTGGTCATTTTGTTTAGGAGGGACAACAACATGCCCAAGGTGTGTTCGCCTACGGCATTTCGGTTTCCTTCTGGGGCAGAAGCTAGAAAAATGTCTTTCTCCTTGGCGTATGGGGTGTCTATATTTTCCAATCCGGCGCCAACGCGACCAATAAATTTTAAATTGGTGGCCTTGTCCAGAAATTGCTGGTCTATGGTAAACCGACTTCGGATGATAATTCCATCGTAGAGATGGATGCTTTTTTCAACCGTCTCCTTGGTGGAAGTGTAGTCTTCATGGTTTTCAAAACCCAATTGGGCAAACTGTTCCAACAATAAGGGGTGATTGGTGTCCAGGTGGAGAATTTTCATGGGTCAAATATACAACTCCTAGATTTTTGGATAATGGGTTTGTGTTTTTTCATGCTGCACTTTTCCGGTGTGAGCCGTGGTAAGTTTTTCAAACAGGAGAACATGTACTTCTTCACCATTTTTGGTCATGGGATTGTGTTCCACTCCCTTGGGTACGACTATGATTTCCCCTTCGTTCACCACCTCGGTCCGGTCTCGAAATTGCATATACAAGGTACCTTTGATCACTTGGAAGAGTTCATCTTCGTACTCATGGGCGTGCCAAACAAATTCTCCTTGCAGTTTAGCCAAGAGCACTTGCATATCATCTACCACGGCAATTTGGTGCGGATGCCATTGTTTCGTGAACTCGGCATGTTTTTGTTTTAGATTGATGGATTTCATATCGGTACTATAAATTAATAGAGCTTAGGAATTATTCAGCCTGAATCATTTTTTTTATCAATACAATTTGTCCCAAGTGATAATAGCTATGTTCAATGACACCCTCTATATTTCGTTGGTACGTTCCATATTTTTCATCCACAAAGGGTTCATCAAATGTTGTGTCTTCCATGCGTTCCACATGTAATGTAAATTTTTCAGCGTTGACTACAAATTCGTGTATAAGATTCTTCCAGTCCGTTTCTGATTGGATTGGGGGCATGTCAAAACTGTATTTATCCCTAATTTCAAGTGCTCCACCTTGGAACACATTCAAAATTCCGCCCAGATAATAATTAAGATGGTAGGTAAGCAGTGCTATGGAATTCAGGGAACCTATTTTTTGAATGGCCTGTTGCTTGGTTACACTTTCTATTTGTTCTTTGATGTTGGTTTGGGCAACCCAGCGTCCGTTTAGCAGAACTTCTCTTAATCGTGACGCCATGAATTCACTTCTTGTAGTTTTCATTGGAAAGAGATTGACCAAAAATTAGATTCCCAAAATCAGTTTGGCAATCCAAAAATAAATCAAGATGCCAAAAATATCGTTGCTTGTGGTGATAAAAGGACCTGTGGCAATAGCGGGGTCAATGTTTCTTTTATGCAGGAACAAAGGGATAAAAGTGCCTATTAATCCGGCAACAACAATGACTACTACTAATGAGAGTGATATGGCCAAAGCGGTAGCAAAAGCCCCTTTCCAAATCCAAGTGAACAGCATGAGTAAAATGGCTAGAATGAGCCCATTTAAAAGTGCCAACAACATTTCTTTGATAAGACGGTTGCTTACACTTCCCTTGAGATCGTCGTTGGCAAGCCCCTGAACAATAATGGCACTGGATTGCACCCCTACATTACCGGCCATGGCAGCGATCAATGGGGTAAAGTAAAATAAAACAGCATGTTTGGAAATCATTTCTTCAAACCCCCCCATGATGGCTGCAGCTCCCAATCCGCCGAACAACCCCAAAATAAGCCAAGGCAAACGGGCGCGGGTAAGCTCCCAAATGCTGTCATCGGCTTCCACACCTTGCGAGATACCAGCCGCCATTTGATAATCCCTATCAGCTTCCTCACGGATCACGTCCACAATATCATCAATGGTGATTCGGCCCACCAACCTTCCAATTTCATCTACCACTGGAATGGCCTCCAAATCGTATTTGGACATGATCTTGGCCACTTCTTCTCCTTTTTCGTTGACGTTTACGGCATCGACCTTGGCAATGTAAACATCCTTGATATGCGTTTTGGTGGAGGTGGTGAGCAAGTCCTTTAGGGAAAGCCGGCCTTTTAGTTTGCCTTCGTCATCCACAACATAAATGGAATGCACTCGAGTAACATTTTCGGCCTGTGCTCGCATTTCCTTGACACATGTGGTGACGGTCCAATTTTCATTGACCTTTACCAATTCCTTGGCCATAAGCCCACCAGCGGAATCATCGTCATAACGCAAAAGATCTACAATGTCCTTGGCGTGATCTCGGTCTTCAATCTCAGAGATAACCTCTTGAATGATCTCTTTTGGAAGTTCGTTGATGATGTCCGCCGCATCATCGGTATCCAGTTCAGACAGCTCATCTGCAATTTCTTTGGCAGTAAGGTTTTTTAGAACAGCTTCCCTGATATCCTCATGCATTTCGGCCAGAATGTCCGAAGTCTTTTCACTATCCAAAAGTTTGATAAGATAGGTGGCTTCCTCCACATTTAGCTCGTCCGCTATCTCAGCTACGTCGGCATAGTGGAATTCTTGCATCATCGACTTCAGAGCACCATTTTTCTTGTCGGCAATCAGTTGTCGGATGTCTTCTAAAAGCTCTTCTGTAAGTTTAAACGGGATCATTGGCTATCTTTTGGGTCAACGTTACAAAATCTGCCACACTGAGCTGTTCTGGGCGCTGGTCAAAGATAGTATCTTCTTTTAGATTATCGGAAAGGTTAAAGGTTTTAAGACTGTTGCGAAGGGTCTTTCTACGTTGATTGAACGCTGTTTTTACCACTTTAAAGAAAAGGCGCTCGTCACATGCCAAGTTGAGCTCTTTCTTTCGTGTGAGCCGCAAAACGCCTGAATCAACCTTTGGCGGAGGGTCAAATACCCCGGGAGGTACAGTAAATAAATATTCAGCATCGTAATAGGCCTGAACCAATACAGAGAGGATACCATATGTTTTGCTGCCAGGACCTTCACAAATGCGTTTCGCCACTTCCTTTTGAAACATTCCTGAAAATTCAGGCACCTGCCGCCTCATTTCAAGCATTTTAAAAACGATTTGGCTGGAAATATTATAGGGGAAGTTCCCGGTGATGGCAAATTGCTCGTCCCCGTATAGTTCCTGTAAATCGAATTTGAGGAAATCAGCCTCAATGACATTGAGTCCATTATTTTTTTTGAAGATCCCCGTATGTTCCAAAGGAAAACTGTGGTTTAGGTACACAATGGATTCCTCATCCAGGTCCATGGCCACCAAATCAATGCCCCGCATCAACAGATATTTGGTGAGTACACCCATTCCCGGTCCAATTTCCAAGACATTGGTGTATCCGTTCAAGGAAAGGGTATCTGCTATTTTTTGTGCAATGGCCTCATCTTTGAGAAAGTGCTGCCCTAAGTGTTTCTTGGCTTTTACAGCACCATCTTCCTGTCCGTTTTCCGCTTTTCTGGCTTTGCCGTTACCCAGCTTTCTTTTGTTCTTTCTGGACACAGGGGTTTTTTTGCAAGTTACTTGGAATTTTCGATATACACCCATGCCACGGTCCCGGATTCCAAATGGAATTTTTCCCGTTTGTAGGCACTGGTTTCATAGATATCGGCTTTTTTAAGGTCTGCTATGGAAACTTTGTAGACCATGCCCTCAACCTTATCTTCTTCATTTTCGGTATGAAGCACCAAAGGGTATCGGCCATAGACGGCGTTTTCAAACCGTTTAAAGCCAGACAGAAAGTCCGGTTTTCCATCTAAAATACGCCCAAAAATATACTCCTGTACCTGAAGATCCTGTAGGGTGCCATAGGTAAAAAGGTATTCCAATGGGCTAGGGTATTTGTTGATGGATGACTTCTAGTTCAGTTCTAAACGCCACAAACTTATTGGGAAACTTGTATTGGGCTTCTTCCCGTAACCGTTCGGCATCAAACTCGTAATAGCATTCCAAAGTTTTGCGGTCTGGAGTGGTATACTGAATGGAATAGGTGATACCTCCCATTTCTTCTTCCACCAAAACCTTGACCATTTTGGCATGGGAGAACCGTCCTGTTTTTAACATATCTGGAATATGTTTGTCCCGCATCCAAATAAGCCATTCATCATGAACACTTTCATCGATGTTGATGGTAACGTTGTAAATCAGCATTGCCCTTGAATTTCTTGGCTTAAATGTAGGGAAGAATTAGTTAATGGCATCGCCCCGGAGCCTTCTAAAATTCTTTCGGGCTTGGGGAAAGTAATAACTATCCTGATAGTTGTAGATAATCTTCTCGTAATGGCTTTTGGCTTTTTCGGGCTCGTTCAAAATATTTCGGTAGAGTTCGCCCAGAGCAAAATGCGCATCATCGGCCAAAATTCCATCCGAATAGAATTCCACAATCTTTTTATAGTTGAACTCGGCACTTTCATAATCCTTTTGTGCTTCCAAAAGCTCTGCTTGTTTCAACAAGGCCTCATCCTCAATTTTTTCACCCTTATGATTTTGTAAGATGTCTTCCAAAACGGTTATGGCCTCCACATTTTTATTTTGATAGGCCATCAAGTCAGCGCGGGCATATTTTCTCAACGCGGTTTGGGTAGAATCTTCCAAAGAGTTGTCTGAAATCAATAAACTCAATTGCATGGCATCATTGGCAATAAGCTGTGAGGTGGAACCCCGCAACACCTTCAACTGGGTAAGGGCCCAGTCAAAATCGCCTTTATAAAAACTGGTCTGCGCTACCTTAAAACGGGCATTTTGACCCAAAACATCATTTTTCAGACTTTTTTGCACTTGCGTAAAATTAATCAGTGCCTGATTGAATTGTTGATTGTAGACCAAAATATCACCCAAGGCCAATTTTACATAGGCCACGGCCATGCGGTTCATTGGGAGTTCCAAACTTTCCTTGAGCAAAGCAATAGCAGGTTCGGGACGCTCTCTCTTAAACGTAAGGAAATTGGCATAGGCAATCTGAAGTTGAAGCGTTCTGCTCTCATTTCCATACTCGGCCTCCAAATCCTGAAACTTTTTTTCAACTTCATCCAATGTCTTTTCCGTTGGGTCCAACAACTCAATGTCAATAAGATGGAGTTGGGCATTGAGCTTGGTTCTAGGGTCATCAGCGTTGTCCACAATATAGTCAAAAATGGCAGTGGCATTTTCCAAATCATTTTCTTCCAAGGCAATCTGCCCCAAATTTTCCAAACGATCCATGGAATTATCTTCCGAGCGCTTAAAAATGGCCTTTTCCTGACTGAAGGCACTGTTGTACTGTTTCTGTTGAATAAAAAGCCAGCTCAACAGTTCATTCCAGAGAATATCTGGGTTTTTCTGTGCATTTTGGAGCAGCACTTTTCGCAGTAAAGCGTTATTGGAATCTGTTGGGTCTTCAGAAATAAAATCATCGATGTTGCGAAGTACGTTGGAGCGCGAGGTTCGTCCTTCCCATATCAGGTTTAGGTAGGATTGGTACATTTTTTCAATGTCGCCTTGTTCCCCATAAATTCGCGCCAACTGAAAATCATAATTCAGCTCGGGCTTTAAGGCCATGGCCTTGGAGTAGGCTTTTACGGCATAATCCAAGATGGCATATTTTTGAAATCGATAGCCGACACTGTACCCATAATTGGGATTTTCATCAATCTTTTGAACGGCCCTTTCATAATATTCAGTAGCACGGTCGGCTTGGTTTTGAAGGGTATAATTATAGCCCAATTCAATAAAGAAAGTGGGAAATGCATAGGGGTCATCTACCTTTTCTAAAAGGAAACTCTCCGCATCCTCGTACCGTTCCAATTGTTGGTAGCATGCAACCAGACCCTCGGAATAATCGGTGCGCCTTGGATTTTGTTCCACCAATTTTGCGTAAAAGACCACCGCTTTTTCGTAATCCCCATCATTAAAGTACTGCTTGGCCAAAAAGTCTTCTTGGGCATTAGCGTAGGTCAGTAGGCAAAAGCACGATATGAGAAATAAAAAGTATCGCAATAGCTCATTTTATTTCAAATATAACGTAGAAAAGCGGGGGATTCTGTTAAGCGAATCCAAATAAATCGATGAAATCCCTAGTCAATAGTATCAAAACCGCAGTAGGGAACCAAAACCTCAGGGATTTTAATACTGTTATCGGTTTGATAGTTCTCCAAGATGCCGGCCAAAACTCGTGGTAATGCTAAAGAACTTCCATTTAACGTGTGCGCCAGCTGACTTTTTCCGTTTTCATCCTTAAAACGAAGCTTTAATCGATTCGCTTGGAAGGTTTCAAAATTGGAAACAGAACTGATTTCCAACCATCTGTCTTGGGCCGTTGAAAATACCTCAAAATCATAGGTGAGGGCGGAGGTAAAGCCCAAATCGCCACCACAAAGCCGAAGGATTCGATACGGCAGTTTCAATTCCCGAAGGATATTTTTCACATGTTCCACCATCTCATCCAAAGCTTGGTAGGAATTGTTGGGATGCTCCAAGCGCACAATCTCCACTTTGTCAAATTGGTGCAGTCGGTTCAAACCACGAACATGGGCCCCATAGCTTCCGGCTTCCCTTCTAAAACAAGGTGTGTAGCCTGTGTATTTGATGGGAAAATCACTTTCGGCCAAAATATCATCGCGATGCAAGTTGGTCACCGGCACTTCCGCAGTGGGAATCAAATAAAGGTCATCTGCTTGCACATGATACATCTGGCCCTCTTTGTCAGGCAATTGTCCGGTTCCGTATCCAGATGCTTCATTGACCATGTGTGGCACCTGCATTTCAGTATAACCGGCTTCGGTGTTTTTGTCCAAGAAATAAGAAATCAATGCACGCTGTAAACGAGCGCCTTTTCCTTTGTAAACTGGAAAACCCGCTCCGGTAATTTTTACACCGAGCTCAAAATCAATAATATCATATTTTTTGGCGAGTTCCCAGTGGGGTAATGCATTTTCGGTAAGAGTGGGCACATCGCCTTCAAGAAAAACCTCTTCGTTGTCTTCCTCGCTGTTCCCAGCAGGTACAGATTCATGTGGAATGTTGGGAATGAGGTACAATTGCTCCTGCAGAGCTTCCGCAGTGGCATTTAAATCATCACCCAATTGCTTTGAAGTTTCTTTCAGTCCAGCCGTTTTCTCTTTTAGGGCGTTAGCTTCCTGTGCTTTTCCAGATTTGAAGAGTATGCCAATTTCCTTGGAAAGTTTGTTGGATTCGGCCAAGGTGCTGTCCAATTCAGTTTGGATGGAACGTCTTTTTTCATCTAATTCGATAACTTTTGACAGTATGGGTGCAGCATCGATATTGCGCTTTTTTAACGCTGCAATGATTTGTTCCTTGTTTTCCCTAATGGTCTGTAATTGAAGCATGGCCTTATTTTGAGCGGCAAATTTAGGGAATTTACCCATCTTACACTACAACGTAAACAATTACCTTTGTACTGTCTAACTAAATAATCCAATATGATTTTTGAGCACTTTGCGGTGAACGTGGCTGATGCACCTTCGGTTGTGGAATGGTATGTGTCCAATTTAGGACTAAAAGCACGCGTAGCCGAGAAAAAACCTCCTTTTGTAACCTTTTTGGAAGATAGTACCGGACGTGTGGTAATTGAGTTTTATCAGCGTGCGGACGTTAAAGCCATGGACTATTCCAATGTAAATCCGTTGAATTTTCATGTAGCTTTTGTATCTGAAGATGCGGAACAGGATAAAAAACGGTTGATGGACATGGGTGCCACTTTTGAGCTGGACGTGAAGTTGGATGACGGAAGCTTTATTGTAATGCTCCGAGATCCATGGGGATTACCTTTACAATTGTGCCAGCGAGCCAACCCTTTTTAGTCACTTGTTTTTGTGGAATCCGCTGATTGGCGGGGTAAAATCCAATCATTGTGGGCGAAGTGTTTCCAAGGAACACTGGCCAAGTCCACTTTTGGGTCTATAAATTCGTAATATTCTCCACTGTTCACTTTGACTTTGTTCGTGACAAAAACTTCAATATCCTCGCCTTTTTTGGCATAGTCCTTTTTTAAACGCTGGGCAAATTTCCAGGCAAAATCGGGATAGCAGGCCACTCTTCTTCGTTGTTTTTTGGTGAGATAATCATCCAAATCAATAAAGTTGACCTTTTTCGTTTCCTTGTTCACGACACGGTAGCGGATGTTTCCGGAACGACTTCTAAGCATCATCCGCCAGCTTAATCGGTGCCCTTCCTCGGTCCAAAGCACGTCATCCTTGAATGCATAATGACGTAGTGGAAGCACCAGTTGGATGATGAAATAAATCCCCAAAACCCCAACGATGATGTTCCTGTTTTTAGGCACTGTTAGTACTTGGTCTATGACAACTTCTTTGGTTTTCAGAAATATACTTCTAATAGTTTGTGGCTCAAAAAAGAAGACGGTAAAGGCCAAGGAGAGGTAGGGAAATATTCCTATCCTAAACACGTAGCTGTTGAACAAATGAAAAAACAGAGCTGTGCCAAAGGCTATTTTCCGGGTAGGTTTCCAAAGTAGGGCGGGTACAATGAGCAAATCAAAGAAAATACCAAAAAAGGCAACGATTTTGTGCACCCACTTTTGTTGTAGCAATTCACCTATGAGCGGGTAATCATCTTTGGACCGCATCAAAATTTCAATAATGCTAAAATCCAACCAATCCCCATATAATTTGGCCACGGATGCGTAGGTGTACACAATGAACAATTGTAAAATTATGGTCCACCGTACCCAATTGGGCATGGTGTGCGACCGTAAGTTGGGATTCAATTTGGCGTCTAGGGAGGCATCTCGACCTGCTGGCAAAAAAGCCATAATGAATGCAAGCAGCATCAATAAATAGTAGTGATTGTTGTATGATGTTTTCTGCATCAGGTACACCCCGGTCCACATAACGGCAAATGCAAAGGTGCTAAGCCGATATTTATAGCCAAGGGTTATCAAAATCCCAAGGGTGCCCATGATGGCAAAATAGATATACATACCATTCCCCGGGAGCGGTTGAAGCCAGTCAAATCCTATAAAATTAAAAGTGAACTGGGGTTCAATCAAGGTTCTCCGGACCCATCCTGTGGCGATGGCTCCGTAACATTCGGCACTGACCAGAAGCCCGTAGAAAATTCGGAAAACAACGAGTTGGGCGTTGTCAATTTTCTTAAAAAGAAACTGATTCAGCATCTATTTGGAGATTAGGTCCAGCGAAAAATTCTTGTCTTTTTTCAATTGCTCCCGCAGTTCTTCAACGGAGTTGAACTTGTGCTCATCGCGAATGCGGTGTAAGATCTCTACCTGTATTTTTTGCTCGTAGAGGTCGCCATCAAACTCAAAAAAATTGACCTCTATGCTTTTTTCGGTGCCGGCTACGGTTGGATTGAACCCAATGTTCATCATTCCAAAATACTTCTTCCCTTTAAGCATGCTTTTAACCACATAGGCTCCATTTTTTGGAATAAGCTTATAATCTTCGGCAATGTGGAGGTTTGCTGTGGGAAAGCCAAACTGTTTGCCCAATCCCTTCCCTTTTTTAATGGTTCCGGTGAGCATATAGGCATAGCTCAAATAGCTGTTGGCCGTGACCACATCCCCTTCCATAAGTGCATTTCTTATTTTGGTGGAACTTACGGAGACATCGTCAATTTCTTGTGCCGGGATTTCCTCCACTTCAAAATCCAAGGTGTCCCCAAAAGCGATCAGGTCTTGGATATTGGCATTTCGGTTACGTCCAAATCTGTGGTCGTAGCCAATAATGATTTTTTTGGCCTTTAGGCTGTTGACCAATATATCTTGAACAAAGTCAGTTGCCGAAAGTCGCGAAAATGACTTGGTGAAGGGATGGATAACCAAATAATCCAATCCCAGACTTTCCATGATCTGGGTTTTTTCCTCAATGGTATTCAATAGTTTTATATCCGTATCTTTCTGCAATACCATCCTGGGGTGGGGGAAAAAAGTAAGTACCGTGGATTTTAATCCAGTGTTTTTGGCATTATTTGTGAGGCGTTCCAATATCTTACGATGTCCCAAATGAACACCATCAAAAGTACCGATGGTAATGACGGTTTGATTTGTAAGATGCTTAAAAAGAGAAATGTCTTGGATTGTTTCCACCTAAATCAAGAAATAAAAAAAGGCTTATTTTTGAAATTCGACTGATGCCTTGCGTACTGTATGAAAGCTAAATTACATCTTGTTTTTTCAATAACCATACTTTTTAGCTGCTTTTGTACCTATGGGCAGCAAGCGTATTGGAAATCTGTTCCCAAACAATCCAACCTGAAGAGTGCATCAGTAAAGGACATGGGAAAGGCGCAAGCGCTTTTTTCATTGGATAAAAACCTTTTTTCAGAAAAGCTACAGGGATTTTCAGTTTCCAAAAATGGAAAACAGATTGTATACCTGCCCGACAGTGATGGGAATGTGGTTCCTTTCGCACTTAAAGAAACCCCTGTCCTTCACCCAGAATTAACTGCCAAGTATCCTCAAATAAAGTCTTTCACAGGGGTGAGCTTGGATGGAAAACATAAAATAAAACTTAGTAGTTCCCATAAAGGTATTGAAAGTATGGTGGTTGACCTGAACAATCAAAAAATAGCCTTTTTGGAACCTATGTTGAATGATGACAATTCGTATGTATTGTACAACAAGGGAGAGCGTTCAGAGTTGGAGAACAGCTTTCTGTGCAAGACCGAAGTACTATTGCAGGATAAAACAATGTCAGGTGGAGGCACGGGCAAAACCCTTGTGCCCTTGGTGGATGATCAGCTGCTCAGAAAGTACCGGATTGCAGTATCGGTTACTGGGGAGTATACGGAATACCATGGGGGTACAGTTGTGGATGCCCTAGCGGCCATCAATGCTACACTAACCCGCGTAAATGAGGTTTTTGAAACGGATTTGGGTGTTACACTGGAGTTGATTCCCAATAATGATTTGGTCATTTTTGCCGACCCTGATACTGATCCCTATAACGGTGGTCTTAATTCCCAAGTGCAGAATACACTCACTTCAACCATTGGTGAAGCCAATTATGATGTGGGACATTTGTTCCACCGAGTGGATGATCCTGAGCAAAACAACGGAAATGCTGGCTTTATTGGAGCTGTTTGTTCCGATAACCAAAAAGGAAGTGCATTCTCCGCCGCATTTGAACCGGAAGGCGATGTTTTTGATTTGGATTATGTGGCCCACGAGTTGGGGCATCAATTTGGCGCAAACCACACGTGGTCCTTCGAATCTGAAGGAACTGGCGTGCAAGCAGAGCCTGCAAGTGGAAGTACCATAATGGGCTATGCTGGAATTGTTCCCGGTAACAACGTAGCACCCAATGGGGATGATTACTTTCATTTTATCAGCATATTTCAAATATCGAATTACTTGCAATCTGTTGATTGTGCCCAAACTACCGTCCAGACCAATTCCCCCCCTGTATTAACACCCGTGGGAGATTATAATATTCCAAGAGGAACCGCATTTGTGTTGGAGGGCGTGGCAACGGACCCTGATGTTGGAGATGTGCTGACGTATACTTGGGAGCAAATTAATGATGGGGTGGTCACCACCAATACTTTTGGTTCCACTAACCCCAGTGGAGCTAATTTTAGGTCACTGCCACCAAGTGTTGACCCAGCACGGTATTTTCCCAGATTAACTGAAGTGGTACAAGGAAACTTAACGCAAGAAGGCCCATTGGTAAACGATGCATGGGAAACCGTTTCCGATATTGAACGGACCTTAAGTTTTGCTTTCACGGTTCGAGACAATGCAGCTGGTGGAGGACAAGTGGTTTCTGATGTGCTCGATGTAAATGTGTTTAAGGCGGCTGGTCCTTTTGTGGTAACATCGCAAGCTGCAAACGAAACCTATGTGGCAGGTTCCGCACAAGAGATTACTTGGGATGTGGCAAACACCAATAGTTCACCTATTGATGCACAAACTGTGGACATTTTTCTTTCATTGGATGGTGGAATGAGTTTTCCCATTGTTTTGGCGGATGACACCCTAAACGATGGTTCTGAGGAAATCCTTGTTCCAGGGGATATAACCAATTCGGCCCGAATTATGGTGAAGGCAAGTGATAATGTGTTTTTTGCCATCAACGCCTCTGATTTTACAATTGAACAATCGGAAGTGGTTTTGAGCTTTCAAGAGTTGTCTTTTACGGTGTGCCAACCTAACGATATAGTTGTTCCCTTTACGTATCAAACGTTTGGTGGGTTTAGTGAAATGTCAACTTTTTCCGCCGATGTGCCTGCGGGATTGTCAGCATCTTTTTTACCAACGCAGGCCAGTACTGATGATACAGCGGTGGACCTGACGCTTTCCAATACCAATGCCGTTGCGGCGGGGGTGTATGATATTATGGTAACCTCTACTTCAGCGTCAGTCACTAAGAATGTAACGATATCCCTGACCATTGGAGATGGAACCTTTCCTGATGCAGTCTTGGAGTCACCTGCCAATATGCAAACGGGCATCACTTTGAATCCTCAACTGAGTTGGGCGGCCAATCCTTTGTATTCAAGCTATGATATTGAAGTGGCCACAGATGTTGGGTTTACGGATATTATCTCATCCGCAACAGTGCCATTTGCATTTTATCAGGTAAACGGATTGGAGGAACAAACCGAATATTTTTGGAGGGTCCGTCCCAACAATGATTGTGGAACAGGAACTTTTGGTGCTCCTTTTAGTTTTACCACAATTCAGGTAGATTGTAAAAGTGTAGAGCCTAGAAATGGCCTTCCTTTGGAGATTTCTTCCATAGCAACACCAACGGTGACCAGCTCGATACATTTTTTTGAAGACCTTCCCATTTCGGATATCAATGTGAATCTAGAGGTTGATCATACGTTTTTGGAAGACTTGATTATTAATTTAATTTCACCAGCCGGGACTCGGGTTGCCCTTATCTCCAACACCTGTGGAGGGTTGAACAATATCAATGCCGTTTTTGATGATGATGGTGATCCTATTATATGCTCTGGTAACCCTGCAATCATGGGGACCGTTAGTCCACTAGGGTCGTTGGCATCATTTAATGGAGAGTCAATTTTGGGAGAATGGGTATTGGAAATCCAAGATACTGCCCCAAGCGACGGCGGTGCGTTGATAGCTTTTTCCATGGATGTATGCGTGGAAGGGGCGTTTAGGCCCGATGAGGACGAGGATGGTGTTTTTGATGATGGTGATGATCTATGTCTGGGCACACCAAAAGGAGTTGAGGTGGATACCAATGGCTGTCAGGTATTCCGATTTCCCTCAGACAATTTTGCAATAGTAATTCAAAGTGAAACGTGTAGAAGTAGCAATAATGGTACAATTGCCATAACACCATTTGACACTTCCATAACTTATACCGCTTTATTGGATGGGGGAGGAACACCATCAACGGTGGACTTTACCGATGAGCATACATTCCTAAGCCTAAGTGCTGGAAATTATTCATTGTGCATTACGGGTGCCAATGGGTTGGTTACCTATCAAGAAACCTGTTTTGACATCAGCATCACGGAACCGGATATTTTGGATGTGGAAGCCACCACAAATGCCGAACTCTTGGATGTTAGCTTGAGCGGGGCCGACTTCTACAATGTAGAGCTCAATGGACTAGTAACACAAACGGAAAGTTCCAAGCTCCAGCTTCCATTGGCGGAAGGTAAAAATGTATTGAAGGTGTCTTCCAACCTTCCGTGCCAAGGGGTTGTTGAAAAAACCTTGTTTTATTCCTCCAGTCCGGTGCTTTCCCCCAATCCCATAGATTCGGTTGCGGAAGTGTACTTAAGTGGGTACGAGGGCAATGTGGAAATCCAGATTTTTACTGCAGATGGGCGTTTGGTTCGAACAGATTCAAAAGCGGTGAGTGGGAACAATCTTGAGTTGGACCTATCTTCTTTATCTAGAGGAATCTATTATCTAGGGATAGAAAAGGCAGGGGTAAAGGAAATGTTTAAATTCATAAAAAGATGATCAGGAAGTTAGCAGCAGGGTGCATATTGGCCATTTTGGTTTCATGCGGGGGTAATGACGATCCACCACCAACTCCTACAGGGGCATCCCTGATCTTTCCTGAAGAAAATTCGGAGTGTACTACCGGCGTCAGTATAAATGAGTCATTGAGCCAGGTAACGTTCCAGTGGATGGCTTCTTCCAACACGGATAGGTATAGCTTGAGTGTGGTTAATCTGGATACCAATGTGCCCCAAACCATATCCACAGCGGCAACATCGGCCAGTTTGTCCATTGCCAAGGGCACGCCCTTCTCGTGGTCAGTCACCTCCATCAGTTCCAATTCTGATCAAACCGCAACAAGTGAAACCTGGCTGTTCTACAATGCGGGTTTTGAAACCACGTATGCTCCTTTTCCAGCACAGTTGGTAAACCCGGTTTCCGGTTCCACTGTTCAAAAAGATTTGGCCAATGAAGTGCTGTTGGAATGGCAGGGAGCCGATGTGGACAATGATATTACTTCTTTTGAGGTGTTCTTTTCTGATGAAAATCCACCTACAACTTCAATGGGCACTGTTGATTCAGAAACTATGGAGTTCTCCGTCACGGTGAATTCTGATACCGTCTATTATTGGAGTATCATTACTACGGATTTGGAGGGAAACCGCTCGGATTCTGGAGTATTCGACTTTAAAGTATTTTAACTAGGTGCCGTTAAACTGGTTCATGGTGTTTTTTACTCCGGCAAACACAAAGGAACGGATAAGTTCTGTGGATTTTTTCAATCGCTCAGGAAGTGCTGCCGCTTCTTCCACATTCCATTGTCCTAAAACATAATCCACCTGTCTTCCTTTGCTGAATTCAGCCCCCACACCAAATCGAAACCGAGGATATTGGGAGGTCTGCAAAGTATTTTGGATGTCTTTTAGCCCGTTGTGGCCACCATCGCTTCCCTTGGTCTTCAAGCGAATGGTTCCAAAAGGTAGGTTGATGTCGTCCGTGATGATAAGCACATTATCCAAAGCAATACTCTCCTTTTCCATCCAATAGTTAACCGCTTTTCCACTTAAATTCATATAAGTGGATGGTTTTAAGCATAGAATACTTCGTCCCTTATATTTAAAAGTGGCAACAGCGCCTAATTTGGCACTTTCAAAAGTGAGGCTTTCCTCTTCAGCCAAAAAATCCAACACCTTAAAACCGATATTATGTCGGGTTTCTTCATATTCTGCTCCGATATTTCCGAGGCCAACAACAAGGAATTTTTTCATAGGGTCAGTTTCTTGTAAAAGGGATTTTTGGGTACCCAAAAGGTTTTTTATAAACTGGAGCATCTAGGAACCATTTTGTCTAAAAATACAAAAGCATCCCAAATTTCACATTAGTAAAACCGGGATGCTTTGTGTTAAGGTCTAAAGACTATTCAGTAGCCTCAGCTGCTGGGGCTTCAGCTCCGCCTTCACCTTCAGCAGTAGCTTCTGCACCTTCTTCTGTTCCTTCTTCATCTTCATCTTCAAGTTCTTCATCAACAGAAGTTCTGGAAGCTTTCACCTGTACAATAGCTGTGCTATCTGGGTGCAAGATGGTATAGTCGTCATTCAACACGGTTTCAACAGCAATGGTACCACCAATTCTTAGTTTGGAGATATCCACAGTGATAAAATCAGGAAGTAGATCAGGCAATGCCTTAATGGAAAGTTTACGCTTTCTGAACAGCAAACGACCACCGTTTCGTACCCCTGGGGAATTTCCTTCCAAACGAACAGGAATGTTCATGGTAACAGGTTTGTCCTCAAACAACTGATAGAAATCGATGTGAAGGATTTTATCGGTTACGGGATGAAACTGAATGTCCTGTAAAACGGCACTCAACTTTTCACCACCCTCCAATTTAATCACAACCGTGTGTGCGTTGGGGGTGTACACTAAATCTCTAAACGAGATTTCATCAGCTGAAAAGTGCAATGGCTTATCCCCTCCGTACAGCACGCAAGGGACCTTTCCAGCATTACGTAAGGCTTTGGTAGATACCTTGCCCACGCTTTCTCTTTGGGATCCTTTGATAGTAATTGACTTCATTGTTATATATTAAAATTGATTTACATTAAAAATTTTGATGATATTGAGGTGTTGTGGTGTACCCGGTGCATGACATCTGCAAAAAGGTCGGCACAACTCAATACCTTTATTTTTTTCTTGGTCTCATCGATGGGAATAGAATCGGTAACGATCAATTCCGACAACTTTGACTTTTCTATTCTTTCATACGCTTTGCCGGACAACAATCCATGTGTGGTGACAGCTCTAACGCTTACCGCTCCTCTTTCCATCATTAAATCTGCAGCCTTGGTCAGCGTACCAGCAGTATCCACCATATCATCCACCAAAACCACATTTTTTCCCTGCACATCACCAATGAGTTCCATGTGGGAAATGACATTTGCCTTGGCGCGTTGCTTGTAACAGATGACCACATCACACTCCAACGCTTTGGAATACGCGTAGGCTCTTTTGGAACCACCCATATCTGGGGAAGCAATACAGAGATTGTCCAAATTAAGCCCTTTCAAATAAGGTAGGAACAAGGTCGATGCAAAAAGATGATCCACCGGTTTTTCAAAGAACCCTTGAATCTGATCGGCATGGAGGTCCATGGTGATGATTCGAGTGGCACCAGCCGTCTCCAACATTTTAGCAACCAATTTTGCGGCAATGGGAACGCGAGGTTTATCTTTCCTATCCTGACGGGCCCATCCAAAATAGGGCATTACCGCAGTAATATGTCTTGCGGAAGCCCGCTTGGCAGCATCGAGCATCAAAAGCATTTCCATTAAATTCTCCGAGCTTGGGTTTGTGGACCCAATGATAAAAATGCGCGCACCGCGAATGGATTCTTCGAAAGAAGGCTGAAACTCTCCGTCGCTGTATCTGGAAAACTGAATCTTTCCCAAATCAGCACCATAAGAAGCCGCTATCTTCTGACCAAGGTCAACACTTTGCGTGCAAGCAAAAATTTTGGGCTCGGGAACTTGATATGCCATTGCAAACTCTTGTTAACTAGCTTTTTGAAGCGCTTTTTTCTAAAGAGGTGCAAATTTAAAAATTAATTCGGGTTGCTAAAGGAATAAAGCAAGTATTTTTTGGTGGTAAATGAAATTATTTTTTAGCTTTGCATCCGCAATTAAAATAAGCCACTATAATTGCTTATGCCTTGGTGGCGGAATTGGTAGACCTGTCTGCCGACAGGCAGGCGCGCTGAAATTGAAATATTGACCCGTTGATTAGTGTCTATGCGATATCAAGTTTGGAACATAACTACATTTATGTGGGGATGACATCCAATTTGAAAGAAAGGATTGCAAGGTACAATTCAGGAAGAGAGCGGACAACAAAGTTTTATGCTCCGTTTAAGCTGATTTATTCAGAGGAATGTTTGGATAGATTATCGGCACGAAAAAGGGAAAAATATTGGAAGTCGGGCGTGGGTAAGGAAAATTTGCGAAAACTCAGAGATGAGTTAACATAGATGCCTTGGTGGCGGAATTGGTAGACGCGCTGGATTCAAAATCCAGTTCTTTCGGGAGTGTGGGTTCGATTCCCACCCAAGGTACTTAAAAACCCTGATAATAAATTGATTATCAGGGTTTTGTCTTTCTATAAGTGACGTAAAAGTGACGGTTTTTGAGATAAAAAATGATAAAATTACCACTCTAAAACTTCAGGATCTGTCCAGTCTTATGGATAAATTTAGTCACAAATTTTCTAAAGGTCCTAACCCTATAACAAGTAAATTATCGGCGGTAAAGCGTAATTATGATCTCAGCATTAGAAGTGTAATACTGTGGCTGTTATATTTTATATCAATTAATAACTAATATTTTGAATGTTGCCATGATATATGGTTAGAGAGAACAGTTTAATGCCTATCTTTAGATGAATATATTTTGTTCAAACCCTTTTCTAAAGTCTTACTACTATCTTATTGCCCGTAGAGAAAAGGTTTTTTACACATCTATTTACAAATATTTCACAATTCTTCAGGGTACGGGAATCAAAAATAAAGTCGTATTTCCTTTATAAGCTTTGATGTTTTAACATAGAAGTGACATCTGTAGCACATGATTTGAGAACACAATGTTTTGAGATGCTGTGCTGCGGAAACGAGTAATTAAACCTAAAATTAATAGAATGGCAGACAAGGCAGATTTGGATTTTACGTACACCACCATAGACAAAATATTCCGTTTAAGTATGGGTGAAACCGCAGATTACAGCGGTGCCAAGTACGATGGTGATTTCTCAATGTCCTTGGAAGAGGCGCAAAAGGAAAAGAACAGGTTTATAGCGGACAGCCTCAATATAGATGGGGAAAGTAAGGTGTTGGATATGGCATGTGGCTGGGGTCCATTCTCCCATTTTATCACAAAGGAAAGGGGGGCAATCAGTATTGGATTGACCTTGTCGAAGGGTCAAGCGGAGGCATGCCAAAAAAATGGACTAAATGTGTTTGTAAAGGATTGCCGGTATGTAAAACCGGAAGATTTTGGAACCTTTGATGCCATAGCTTGTATAGGAGGTTTAGAACATTTTTGTTCGGTTGAGGAGTGGAAAGAGGGGAATCAAGAAAAGGTATATAGTGATTTTTTCAGAACCCTTAATGATTTATTGCCAAAAGGAGGTAGGTTCTACATGCAGACCATGACGTTTAGCAAAAACATGATCGATTTTGAAGAACTGGACGTCAAGGCCAAAAAAGGCTCAGCAGCCCATGTCATGGCACTGATGGTCAAAGAATTTCCGGGTTCATGGTTGCCCTACGGCCCAGAAATGGTGATACGAAATGCCGAACCAAACTTTAGATTGATCTCGCAAAGTAGTGGTAGACTGGACTATATTGAGACGATAAGCCAATGGCGAAAGAAGTTCAGGAAGTTCAACCTGAAAAAATATTGGCTCTACTTATCCCTAGTACCCAAATACGTTATTGACAAGGAATTTAGACATCAAGTGGCCGTCTTTAAAATCAGCCCAAACAAAATATGCTTTGAAAAGGAAATAATGGACCATTATCGGTTGGTGTTTGAGAAAATTTAGACAGTCAAAAGTTTATTGATCAAATCCTTGGAATTGAGGAAGACCATTCAAAATAAATGAATGAAATTATATATAAAATACATGGTCAGTCTTCGCTGCAAAATGTTGGTAAAGGAAGAATTGACAAAGTTGGGACTGGATTATGTTACCTTGAATCTGGGCATGGTGGAAACTAAGGAGGAAATTACCCATGAAAAGAGAATCCAACTCAAAAATAATCTGCTGAAGTCTGGATTGGAATTATTGGATGACAAAAAGAGCATATTGATTGAAAAAATCAAGAATGCAATAATCGAAATGATCCATCATACCGATGAGATACCAAAAACCAATTACTCCGGGTATTTAAGTGAAAAATTAGGGTACGACTACACGTATTTGTCCAACACGTTTTCAGAGGTGAAAGGAATCACTTTGCAGCATTATATCATTAAACACAAAATCGAAAGAGTAAAAGAGTTGCTCCTATATGACGAACTCAATCTTACCGAAATAGCATATAAACTTCATTATAGTAGCTCCGCACATCTCTCCAATCAATTTAAAAAAGTCACCGGTCTCACACCCTCCTATTATAAAAAGTTAAAGGAAAAAAGGACGCAAAACTTGGAAAACCTGTGATATATGTAAAGTTTAATATTATTTATGTAGCAAACCCCACCTAATTCTATCGCACCTTTGTTTATTGCTGATAATTATATAATCAGCTTGATAACAAATCATACTATGGACATATTTAAAAAAAATATATCGGTTAAAGGGATTCTAGAAAAACTTCTCAGTCTTTACCCTCCGATTATTGAAAGCTTAAGGTTAAAAAATGAAGAAGAAAGTGAATTGAACAAAAGTTTAGTGCCTAGGTTGATTCGAATTAAAAATAATTGAAAGTAATCTTTAATGCAATGTTGGCTCATATGCTTTGAAGCAATTTAATTTGTTGATACGTGCTTTTAAATTTTTAGAAGCCCAAAAAAGAGCAGGAACTAAAAAACACTGCTCTTTTTTCTTGTTGTTACTTACCCTTGCCCAATAGAACATTTTACAATCATAGTCCCAGCCATTCCAACTATCCTAAGCCAACAATAAACATTCGGTTGTGAGAAAATGTGTAATCTTTTTTATTCTGTTCATAACAATGCTCATGCTGGCAAGCACATTGCCATGAAGCAATGACAACTTAAATAAATATACTATGTCAAAAGAAAGAGAAGGAAAGAAAAAGTCTGGAAAAACACTGCCTTCAAAAACCCCTAAAGAAAAAAAGGCGGCAAAAAGGGCCAAACGGAATGCCAAAAACAGGTCGGAATAGAGGGGAAGGGATACTAATCTTAATACCATTAATTATGGACAAGGGTGAATTTGAGGAATCCATCACGTTTAACTTGGCGGATATACTGGAGTTCAATTCCAATTCCATTGTGGTAAAAAACATAAGTGTCCAGAACAACTGTATCATACAGGCATTCGCATTTGATTTCGGCAAGGTGTTGTCCCATAGTGAATCCCCTTTTATTCGATTCGTCCATATCATTGAAGGAAAAGCCGAGGTTGTGATAAACGGTAATTCTACTTTTATGCGGAGAGGGGATTCCATAATTATACCTGCATTTACACCCTGCTCCTTTGAAGCAAATCATAAATTTAAGATGTTATGTACCACTATAAAAAATGAATGACCCGTCTATTTCATCTACACAAAAGAATATTCAATGAAAAGAAATGCCACAAAAAAAGAATACCAAAGAGGAGATCTTGTTTACGCAAAGGTAAGGCCGACGGTACTGCTTGTGGTGCGATTGTATGTTCGTAAAGTCTACTACTGTGCTATCCAGAACGACCCGGCCAAAAATGAATTGGTTTATTTGGCCAGCGAGCTTAAACCGTATGTAGGTAATCTATCTACTATTAAACATGAACAACTGACATTATGAAAGAAAGCGCACTAGTTTATTGTGAAAACGAATTTGGGAATATAGACGGTAAAGTGGCCAATGGACTTATTAGACAATCGGAAAGGTATACCATTGTTGGAGTCATAGACAGTACCAAAGCCGGACAAGATGCAGGTGAGTATCTTGATGGTGTAAAAAACACTATTCCAATTTTTAAAAGCATTGAAAGTGCCCTGGAAGAATTGGGCAGTATTCCGAAATACTTTATCTATGGCATCGCCCCTCTCGCTTCATTTTTAGACAATGAACAAAGAGAGATTATTTTTACAGCTATGAAGAGTGAGATGGACATCATTAATGGTCTTCCAGAATTTTTTAGCGATGATCCGCAATTTTCCAAGATGGCCCATGTGCATGGGGTAACCATCCAGGATGTGCGAAAGCCGCCTGGACGTGAAAACCTTCACAATTTTACTGGACGCATCCAAAATGTAAAAGTTCCAATAATCACAGTAATGGGAACTGATTGTGCTGTTGGCAAAAGAACCACTGCCTTATTTTTGGTGGAAGCACTTCGGAATGAAGGCTTGAATGCAATTTTTGTCACCACTGGTCAAACCGGCCTCCTCCAAGGTTCCGAATATGGGGTGGCAGTAGACGTACTAACCTCTGGGTTTGCCACGGGAGAAGTTGAGCATGCTATTCTGAATGCTTGTGAGAAAGAGGAACCCGATATCATTGTAGTGGAAGGCCAAGGAGCTTTGAGTCATCCCGCATTTACCTCTTCAAGCGCCATCTTGCGTGGTGCAATGCCCGATGCCATTATTTTACAACACCCTCCCAAGCGAAAAAGCTATTGTGATTATCCCAAAATTCCAATGTTGGGGCTACTTGGTGAGATCGAAATGATAGAGATGTTCTCCAAGGCCAGGGTAATAGCAATTACCGTCAACCATGAAAAGATGGACATTGCTGAAATAAGCCAATTCATTACGAGATGTGAATCCGAATTTAATCTGCCCGTCACAGATGTTTTGAAGTATGGGTGCGATAAATTGGTAAAAGCATTACTCAGGACATTTCCAGAGCTTGCAAGGGAATCTGTGTCCGTTTGAATCTTCCGAGAATAGATATTGATTCTGCGAAAATTGCACATAACGTCCAACAATTGACAACGCTTTATGGCACCAAAGGCATCAAAATAATAGGAGTCACCAAGGTCATTGGCGGAGATCCGGTCATTGCTGGGATGATGGTGAAAAATGGCATCAAAACCTTGGCGGACTCCAGATTGGAAAATATCCAGAGAATGCGCAAAGCTGGTATACGGGCGCAGTTTATGTTGCTCAAGTCACCAGCCCTTAGCCAAGCGGAAGAAGTGATCACCCATACCCATATTAGCCTGAATTCGGAACTCATAGTACTCAAGGAACTTTCAAAATGTGCCTTGAAAAATCATAGTATCCATAAGGTAATCTTAATGGTGGAACTTGGAGATTTGCGTGAAGGAATCATGCCTTCGGAAATGGAGAATATGGTAAGGGATGTAATTAGCTTGAAAGGCATCGTTTTGATTGGGATTGGTACAAACCTCGCTTGTTTAGGTGGAATAGCGCCTGATTCTGATAATATGGCTGAGCTATCCTCCATTGCTGGGCATTTGGAAAACAAGTTCAATATTTCCCTGGACATAGTGTCCGGGGGGAGCTCTGCTAACTACCGTTGGTTCAGATCATCGAAAGATGTGGACAGGATAAACAGCTTGCGTTTGGGAGAGTCTATTTTTCTGGGACGGGAAACACTTTGTAGAGAACCCATCCCTGGACTTTTTACCGATATATTTACCCTTGTGGCCGAGGTTATTGAAGCAAAACAAAAACCTTCCCAACCTTATGGTAAAGTCTATCAAAATATGAACGGTAAAATACTCCACTTCAAAGATCATGGGTTAATGAACAGGGCCATTTTGGGCATTGGCTTGCAGGATGTTGTGGTTTCTGGAATTGTCCCGAAACAAAATGTGACCATTTTAGGAGCAAGTAGCGATCATATCGTGGTAGATAACAATAAGGCAAATTTAGAGGTGGGCGATACTGTAACATTCGATCTTAACTACAATGCCTTGTTGAGAGGACTGAACTCCCCATATATAACAAAAAATCATGTCAACTATCAAGAATGCAAAGAAGTATTGTGAAGTTGTGGAAGCCAGAGATACCCGAAACAAGATCTTGGCCCCGACCATTCCAATCAGGGAAAATCACGCCGCCCTAAAAAGTTTAAAAGAGGCAGGTCTTCATTTGATTTTTGAATCCTCGTTCATGGATGGCTATCAATATTTGGTCCGGGAAGATATGATCGAAAAAATAGCCCGTATAAGTCAACGATTGGATGCGCAAAATAAGACCTTGATCATCCGTTCCGCATGGAGGTCCTTTGAACATCAACAGCTACTTTGGGAAACCAAATTTATATCCTTTGGAAGAATGCAAAGGATGCATCCTGAAAAGTCTTTTAAAGAGATTGAAGAGATGGTCAGCCATTTTATTGCTCCGCCCCAAAAGTCAATGCATACCACAGGTGGAGCAATAGATGCATTGATCTATGATGACGTTAATGATTGTGTCATGGACTTTGGGACGAATACTGGGCTGGAAATCAAGCTCTCAAAGCAATGTTACCCCTACCACCCGGGCATTGGCCCTGAAGCGAAGAAGAATAGGGCCCTGTTGATAGGATTGTTTGAAGATGAAGATTTTGTGTGTGATCTTAAAGAATATTGGCATTTTGATTATGGCGATGTCATGTGGGCCATTGGAAAAGAAAAGGAATATGCCATTTATGGCTCGATAATGTAATTAAGATAAGCTTTCAAGGAATCAGACCAAGGATAGATAGTTTTTTGCCTCATTGGACAATCTGTGATTTATGCAAGATTGGTTTGGTTCAGTGTAACAGTTTGGGGATGTGAAATCCCATCTTTGCAATTAAACACAATTACTATGGATAATGACCCTATAAGAGAAATAAAAAATGCACTGAAAAAGAGTCAATGGAGAAATTTGTTCATTATTACCGTATTGGCGGTACTTCTAATTGTATTTAAACCATGGGTGCAGATTGGGGCAGGTGAAAGAGGTGTTGTCCAAAATTTCGGGGCAGTACAGGATAAGGTATTGAATGAAGGGATTCACTTCAAAATACCAGTAGTACAAACCGTGATTCCCATGGATGTTAAAATTCAAAAAATCATGACAGATGCCGCTTCTTCATCCTCAGATCTTCAGGATGTGGATTTATCTGTTGCACTTAATTATCACATTATACCCGATAAAGCTAATTTGGTTTATCAAACCATTGGTGTGGAATTTAAGGAGCGTATTATTGACCCTGCCATTCAAGAGGTGATGAAAGCAGTGTCGGCCAAGTATACCGCAGAAGAATTGATTACCAAAAGACCGGCAGTAAGCTCGGAAATGCAAGAAGCCCTTACTTCTAGATTGCTTGTTTCGAACATATCCGTTGATGCCTTTTCTATCATCTCATTTAGTTTTTCTCAGACGTTTACCGATGCGATTGAGGCAAAACAAACCGCTGAACAAAATGCATTGAAGGCAAAAAGGGACCTGGATAGGATAAAAGTCGAAGCTGAGCAGACCATTGCTGCAGCAACTGCCGAAGCAGAGGCACTTCGTTTACAGAAAATGAATATTTCACCCGACCTAATTGAACTCAGGAAGATAGAAGCAAACCTAAAGGCCATAGAAAAATGGAATGGGATTTTGCCCCAAGTAACGGGTGCAGGCGCCATTCCCTTTATTGGTGTGGGAGATGTTATTAGGAACAGATAATTGATCATCATTGAATTTAAACATGGAGACGATAATCACTAAGTTTATATTGATTCACTTCATAATGGGAGGTATTAGAGGGTTTTATAGATATCTTATGATTGAAAAACACCAATACAATTACTATGATCATTCCATGAAACTTGGAGGAAAATTGGCCCATAATTTGTTATATGGCACTTTCAATTCAACTACTCTTTTCATTTCAGTTTGTTTGACCGTCCTGGTATTTTTTATCTCTTAGGAAGCACATACTGCCGATATAGAAATGTATCTTTTTCCATAACTTTTTGATAGAATTAAGTCTATTTTTCTATAGTAATTGACTTGATTTCAGATTGAGTTCCCTAATTCTTAAGTAACAATTAGCATTGCTGTTACAATAATCCTAAATAAAGAGTATTTGTTCAAAATATTGGGCAAACATCGGCTGTTCATCTGTATACAGAAATTCCTGTTGGTATCAATTGTATGAGAGACCGCCTTATCACGTAAACGTCAAGATGGTTGCCAAATATGATGTAAAAACTGTTTTGGGAAAGTGGTAAAGGACAATTGAATTATATCGGAACAATGAATAATGGTGTTGAATACCTTATGCCTTCTCAATAATTTCCTCCTTATCTGCCAAAACATTAAATTAGGTAAATGAACGACAGCATCAGTAAATACTTGCTCTTATTGTGTATTGCATATGCCTATATACGGCTGTTTATAGCTTATATAAGATTCTTTGCAAGATATATGTTCAATGAAAAGGTTGGATGGGACAAATACATTGAAAGGCCCCGATTGGTATTTTATGGTATTGGCCTACTTCTGATGCATACCACCTATTCTAAGATTATGAAAGATACACAGGAATCTTTAAGTGTATATTCCATTTTAAATCTTGTAGTCTTTGTTCAAGGATTTGTGTTTAGCCAGATAACATGGTCCAAGATGTTCAAAGGTGTTTTTATTCCAAGTATCAAAAAGAAGTTGCGTTCGTCCAAGAATTTCAATATCTCCGCATCCAAATCGCATTTGGACAAGCTGTATGATGAACTTGTCAGGTATGAAATGCTAAGACTTGAACAAACTACTAGGGAGGATTTTCTAAATGCGCTTACCAATAATTGGAATGCACACGAATCCAAAATCCATTTTAACTTGGACTCCCCAAGTGCCAGAGAGTTTTATGAGTTCTTTACGGCATCTTTTCCAAGCAACTCAATGACCTTAAAGGACTTCTTCGAGACCTCCAATGTTATCCGAAGACCGGATGGCAGACCTTACAACTATTCCACCATAAAGAACGCGCCGATACGTACCCCTGTTTCCAAGCGGAATGGAGATCTGCAGGTTGTTTTTTCATCTTTCCAAAACCAATAGGATTACCTACAATTCCAATTTGGATACATGGCATGCAATGCTGACATTTCCTTTTGTTTCCCTTGCTAGTTTAGTTCCATCGTCACATAAAAATGGGAAAATGGATTATTTTGAACTAATGGAGAAATTGGACCGAATTGAACGGTTATTGGTCTCCAACAAGGAAGTATTGACACTCGAGGAAACCTGTGAGTATACGGGTATTTCCAGAAGTTATCTGTACAAACTGACCGCAGCTAGGGAAATTCCCCATTCCAAGCCCAATGGGAAAATGATATTCTTTGAAAAGAAGAAGCTCAATGAATGGTTATTGCAAAATGGAAGAAAATCCAAAATGGAAATTGAGGATGCGGCCATTAAATACACCCTTAAAAGGAGAAATGGCCAATTGTAGAACAATGCATTTGATCTTGCGTCTGAGTGGAAATTCAAGATGTGTCATTGTCATGACAAATCTTGCTTTTGCTCCCGGAGGTCGCAAAAGATGATGGAAATATGAAAAAGGAGTTCGTCCAGTTCCGATGCTCGGTCTACGAGAAGAAACTGCTGAAGGTAAAGGCCAGAAAGAGCGGTCTATCCATCAGTGAATACTGTCGCCGAGCAGCATTCAATGACAGGATAATTGAGCGGATGACCGATGAGCAAATTGAGGCCTATAAAATGTTGGTGAAATACCAAAGGAACTTCAAACTGATCACCAATATGTTCCGCAAACGCAACCCAAAATTGGCAGAAGAAGTAGCCCAACTGGCCAATGAAATACGACAGCACCTTATAAGCTTCAAAAAATGATAGGAAAGGGTAAAGCAATATCACACACTGCAGCTTCCATGAGCTATGGACTGAAGGAAGAAAAGGATTCAGAAATTATCCACAGTCAATATCTGGCCGGGGAAACTCCAAGGGAAATTACGGAGGAGTTCAGGGTCATTCAACAGCAGAACGAACTATGCAAAAAGAACACGCTCAGCTTTGTGCTAAGCCCGACGATAGAGGACGGTAAAAAACTGGAAGCGAAACAACTGAAAGAAATGACCGAACGGTTCCTTAAAGAAATGAGGTTAAAGGAAAATCAGGCTGTGGCCTTTGTACACAGGGACAAGGAACACGTACATGTCCACCTCTATGTGAACCGGATAAGCTTTGAGGGAAAGGCCTACAATGACAGTTTCATTGGAAACCGGAGCCAACAAATGGCCGAGAAGGTGGCTAAACAGATGAACCTCACTACAGTAAGGGAGGTGCAACAAGAAAAGTTGTATAGGATGAATGAAATCAGGTCGGAAATACAGCGGATCCATGAAAAAGTCATGGCCAAGGAGCGGCCAAGGGATTTTGACCAGTATATCAAATCGATGGAGGAGAACAAGGTGAAAGTCATCCCGAGTATCAACAGACAGAACCAATTACAGGGCTTTCGGTTCGAGTACAAAGGAACGAACCTTAAAGGTAGGGAGGTGCACCGTTCCATGTCCATGGGCAGAATTGCGGGCCAAATGAACTTTGAGAAGGACAGGGTACAAAGAATGGCAAAGGACAGGAGCATGGAACTTTTGGGTAGGACAGTGAATGTCCCATCCAATTTGGCAGCAACCATTGCCAAGAAAACAATAAAACTGGCCATCAAAGTGGTCAGGGATACGGGAATAGGAATCTAAATAGTATACCATGGCAAAACTTGATGAAATAGCGGAACTGTTGACCGAGGAGATAAGTGAGTTTGAAAAGAGCATCGCACGATTGGAAAAGGTGCATGATGGCATGCAGAACCTTCAACTTAGGCCTGATACTGCTGGGATTGATGCACTCTTGAAAGGGTACAGCAACAATCAAAAGAAAAACATTGAGGAACAGCAAAAACTGATGCAACGGATTCTTCGCAAGGTGGAGAAATCAATTTTGTTGCCAAGTTGGGCCATAAAACTGTCTTGGGGATTGTTGGTGTGTGTCCTTTTGGTCATCGGATTTTCGGTCTATCAGGTATCAAGGATATCCAAGAAAGAAGAGGCTGCATATATGAAAGGCCGGGACAGTGTCATGGGACATTACGGGACATTCCTTGATGAGAGCCCGCAGGCAAAGGAACTCTACCAAAAATGGATAGAGGAAAATGGCAAAAAGTAGGATAGCGCCCTATCCGATTTTTGCTTGACGTTTATCTACCGGAACACTACAAAAATCGGACAGGATCCATGCGCAAAGTTTAGAGGTAAGAATTTGGGACATTTGCCCCCATAAAAAAACCATCTTTAAAAGATGGTTTTTATTGTTTGTAGAATAAAGGATCTAACTGATCAATAATTCGACATTTACGGCGTTCATGCCCTTCTGGCCTCTTTCCATTGTAAATTTTACCTTATCGTTTTCACGGATTTTATCTATGAGGCCACTTTGGTGCACAAAAACATCATCATTGGAGTCATTGGGCTGAATAAAACCAAAACCCTTTGCTTCGTTATAAAATTTTACTGTTCCTTCTCGCATTACTTTATATTTAATATTTATATTCTATTCAATGTTTGTTTTTATAATCACCCCTCTATCAGGTATGAGCAGGTTGTACCTTCCCTAACTTTCGTAAGACCCCAACATGGTCGATAATGGCGGCGATAAATGTTCTTTTTGTATTATAAGGAATCCCAAATTCCTTGGCAGTATCCGCTACGATACCAGATATTTTTCTATAATGTATATGGCAGACATTGGGCAATAGATGATGCTCCACCTGATAGTTCAACCCGCCAATCAGCCATGAAAATATCCTGCTCTTGGGAGAAAAATTAGTTGTTGTGGCCAATTGGTGGTCTGCCCAGTCACTTGAAATTTCCCCATCTTCATTAGGCAGTGGAAATTCCGTATTTGGCATGATGTGCGCTACTTGAAATACGATGCTTATCAGTAGACCTGTAACAAAATGCATGCTGAGAAAAGCCAGAACGATGATCCATGGGGACAGAGGTACAACCAACAAGGGTATAACCAAGGCATACGAAAAGTATATCAACTTCCATCCAACAATCTTCATGAGCGCATTCCTGTAACCATTCTTTTTGTTGAAAAATCCCATTTTCCGATACCGATCAAGTCTTATGAAATCTTTGGTGGTTATCCAAGAGACCGTGGATAGGCCATAAAAGAACCATACATACAAGTATTGGAACCTGTGCAGACCATTTTTTTTGGCATGTGGGGAGAACCGAAGGAAAAAAGGAGCGTTAATGTCATCATCGGCCCCCTCTATGTTGGTATAGGTATGATGGAGTACATTGTGTTGGATTTTCCAAACAGCGGCATTACCTCCTATGAGATTCATGGTGTACCCAAGATATTTGTTCACTCTTTGATTTTTGGAGTAAGATCCATGGATGGCATCATGCATAATGCCCATTCCTATTCCAGCCATTCCTATTCCACTAATTACATAAAAACCAAAAATCAACAAGGGAGCGGTAACCATCCCAATGTTTATGAAAATCAAGGGGACAAAAAAGATAATGAGCATGACCATGGTCTTCACGACCATACTTGTATTGGCATGTCTACTGATATTGTTTGTTTTAAAATATGTGCCGACCCTGTTTCTCAGGGTTTTTGAAAAATCAGAATTTGAATTTTTTGAAAATCTTGGCTTGTTAATACCATTAATTGCGGTTTGGTGTTGCTCACGCATGTGATATAAAGAGATAATTGATAAGCGCAATTGGCTTGGGCATGTTGAAGAATTATCCAAATATGGGGACCATTACATAATTGTCCGAATCCATAAAGGCGTCACCATCCTTAACGTTTGGCTTAAAATATTTGACTACGTTATAAATTAAAAAGAAGAGAGCTGAAAATGAATTGAAGATCTGCGAAGACTAAATTGACTTGGGCTTTCTGAATTTTAACCTCACAAACTTACCATTTATCTGGGCAGTATTCCCCAATACTGTGTTAATTGTTGAAAACAAGTATTTTAGGGAACGGAACTATTTAAAGGTTGAATTGCCATTTCAAGGGCAATTAGAATCAAAACAATGATCGTGCACTATGAAAGCAGAACCATTCCTTATCATAAAATAAACAGGACAAACGGGTTTAGTTCCAATTTAAATCCTTTCCTTTACAGCGCATCACGGGTTATGGACGATGATTGCTCCAATCCTTAAATAAAAAGATAGCCCTCCCTTTTTCCCATTTACAATTCACAAAGGGCCACTTCTTAGTTATTTTTTGCTTGAACCAATATTCACATTTTTAAGACCAGACCAAACAGGTCAAAGTCCAAATTTTGTATATGCCAGGGAATCCGCCATATCCCTGAAAAAGAGTCCAATGTGTAAATATTGGCTCTTAATGGCAGGATTTAAATAATTAGTAATGAAAAGAAAATATGCTGATAATTAAGATAGTTCCAGGCGAGAACATAGAAAGGGCCTTGAAAAGGTATAGAAACAAGGTGAGGAATACCCAACAGTTGAAACGTATCAGGGACAATCAGGAGTTTACCAAAAAATCCGAGGAGAGAAGGGAGAGCCTGAAAAAGGCAATCCATAGAAAGGAATATTTAAAAAAGAATGAGGAGTGATTTTATGGACAAAGATTTAAACCTAGCCGTCCTAATAGACGGTGATAATATACCTTCCAAATATGTGAAGGAAATGTTGGAAGAGATTGCCAAATATGGCAATCCAAGCATTAAAAGGATTTATGGTGATTGGACAAAGCCAAGTTTGGCGAAATGGAAGGATGTCCTACTAAAAAACGCCATTACCCCCGTGCAACAATATGGATATACCACGGGCAAAAATGCAACGGACAGTGCCATGATCATTGACGCAATGGACATACTCTATTCCGGAAAGGTGAATGGTTTTTCACTGGTCTCCAGTGATAGTGATTTTACACGGCTGGCCATACGGTTAAGAGAAGCGGGGATGACCGTTTTTGGTATTGGAGAGCGAAAGACCCCAGACCCCTTTATAGTTTCATGCGACAAGTTCATATATCTCGAAATACTGCATAAGACCCATGTTGGGGAATCCAATACTCCTGAGAAAAGTGATAAAAACAAGGTCGATAAAATAACCCCAAAGGTTATTGATCTTATACTTTCCACCATTGCCGATGTGGAAGATGAGGAAGGTTGGGCCTTCTTGGGTGAGGTAGGGACATTATTGCAAAAGAAACAACCCAATTTTGATGCAAGAAACTATGGGTTCCGAAAACTTACACCTTTGGTCAAATCCATCGGTCAAATCGAAATAGGGTCTAGAAAAAATCCAAAGGGCAATGGAAACTTGATTTATGTAAGGACGATGGCCTAATGAAAAACAAAACCTATGAGATCTCTTACCATATCAAAGCAAATAACAGCAAGGGATACCCTTTCCTTGAACAAATACCTCAGTGATATAAGCCGTATTCCAATGATTACCGAAGAGGAAGAGGTTGATTTGGCAGTTCGCATAAGGCAAGGGGATAACGAAGCTCTAGAAAAGTTGGTGTCCGCCAATTTACGGTTTGTTGTGTCGGTGGCGAAACAGTACCAATCAAGGGGACTCAATTTGCATGATCTCATTAACGAAGGGAATGTTGGGCTGGTCAGAGCAGCATCTAAATTTGATGAGACGCGTGGTTTCAAGTTCATTTCCTATGCAGTATGGTGGATACGCCAAGGAATAATACAGGCGCTTACGGAAAAATCAAGGATGGTCAGATTGCCCTTGAACAAAATAAATGTGATCAACAAGATAAACAGCATCTCTTCCCATTTCGAACAAATGCATCAAAGGCCACCAACAGCAGAAGAAATAGCTGAACTGATCGATTTCTCACTATCGGAGATTCAAATATGCTTAAAGCACTCTTCCTGGCCCCTTTCAATGGATGAGCCATTGGGGATTGGGGATGGAGGACTAAACTTGCATGACGTAATGCGTTCCGATGAGTTTGGCAGCCCAGAACAGAAGTTGATCATTAGTTCGTTACAATTGGAAATTGATGGTATTTTGGATATTTTATCTTATCGCGAAGCTTTTGTGATTAAGATGTACTTTGGGATAGGGGCAGAAGATTCCATGGGATTGGAAGAAATTGCTTTTAATTTAGATCTTACAAAAGAAAGGGTCAGACAAATAAAAGTAACGGCTTTGGCTAAGTTAAGGAACTCCTCCAAAATTGAATTTTTAAAGGGGTATTTGGAATAGACCGAAGGTCTTGACCAATAACTACCTCTTAGGATTTAAATTACATGGTTGTTTTTTATACTTTTGAAGTATGAAAGTTTTTGCAATCCTTTTATCGTTGCTTACGATGCTGCTTTCATCATATCCATGTTGTCAGGAGACCGATTCTTGTTCCGAAACAGTATTGGTGGACCAATGTGGACATGACGATTCGGAAAAGCTTCCACTGAGCAAGGATACGCCTTGTTCCCCTTTTTATACCTGTGGCAGATGTCCAGGATTTACAATTGCGTATGAGTCCATGGATTTCATCAATCTGGAGGTTGAAAAGGAATCCCCTCCGGTACCGTACCTGGAACTTTTACCCAAGGAAGTGTATTTTTTTTCCCTAAAGCCCCCTCGCACTATTGAAGTATAGCCCATTGTAGATAAAGGTACACTTGGCTTTTTGGCCAAGATTCAAAATACTTCAAAAACCAAAAAAATGAAATTACGATTGTTTGTGGTGCTATTCCTATTCGGGATGGTATCCGTTCTTGCACAGAATACTCTTGACCTTGTGGTCAAGGACTCTTTAAGTGGCGAACCCTTGATTGGGCTCACAGCAGTTTTGGCATCCCTGGACAAAGGGGCCATTTCCAATGAAGAAGGAGAAATACATATAGATAACATTCCCAATGGGACGTTTCAGCTGCGATTAAGTTATGTAGGATATGCTGCAGTGGAACGTGAACTTGATTTTCCTTTGGAAGAAACAATTCAAGGACAGACTTTTTTCCTTTTTCCCCAAACCGAAGAAATGGAAGAGGTAACTTTGGTCTCCACAAGGAGCAGCCGAACCATTGAGGACATTCCCACACGGGTAGAGGTCATCGCGGGGGAGGAACTCTCCGAAAAAGGAAATATGAAACCCGGGGACATCCGGATGCTGCTTAACGAAAGCACAGGAATCCGAACCCAACAGACCTCGGCCACCAGCTACAACTCCAGTATCCGAATACAAGGCTTGGATGGGAAATATACCCAGCTCCTTCGTGATGGATTCCCTCTGTATTCTGGGTTTGCAAGTGGGCTTAGTCTTATGCAAATTGCACCTTTGGACCTGAAACAGGTGGAGGTCATCAAGGGATCCAGTTCCACGTTGTATGGTGGAGGTGCCATTGCTGGACTGGTAAACTTGATTTCCAAAACCCCAGAGGATGAGCCCGAGCTCAGCTTTATGGCAAACGGCACCTCTGCCCTTGGTCTGGACCTTAGTGGTTTCTATTCGGAAAAGTTCAACAAAGTGGGAACAACGGTGTTCGCTTCGTACAATTTGGGAACGCCCTACGATCCTGCGGATATTGGGTTGACAGCCATTCCCGAGTTTGATCGCTTTACCTTGAACCCTAAACTGTATTGGTATCTTACCGAACGGACCGAACTGCTGTTGGGCATCAATGCCATTTGGGAAGACCGTCTTGGTGGTAATATGGACTATGTTAAGGGTGATGCGGTGGCCGACCCTTATTTTGAATCCAATGAAACCGAAAGGCTCTCTACCCAACTGGGATTCAAACATGCCTTTAATGACCAAAATCGATTGGAAGTCAAGAACAGTTTCAGTTTTTATGACCGTACCATCCAAATCCCGGATTTTTCTTTTTCGGGATACCAACGTTCGTCTTTCAGTGAAGTTAATTTTTCTACAAATACAGAAGATGAGGTGGAATGGGTCTTTGGTGCCAACCTGTGGACGGAATATTTTAACGATACCCGGCAAAATCAGTCCGAAGCCTTGAACCAATCTTACCAGATTTTTGGACTGTTCGCTCAAAATGTATGGCCCATTGATGAAGCTTTTTCTGTGGAGACCGGGTTCCGGGCCGATTTCCATTCCGATTATGGGGCCATGGCGCTTCCAAGATTGTCCATGCTCTACGAGCCCAACAGTGCGTTAACCTTCCGATTGGGCGGTGGCATGGGGTATAAAACCCCTACCGTGTTTACTGAGGATGCGGAACGGCTACAGTTCCGTAATGTATTGCCCATCAATACAGATGAAGCTGATTTGGAACGCTCCTTGGGCGGTAATTTCGATGTGAACTATAAATGTATCCCCCTACCCGGGATGACAATGTCCATCAATACACTCCTTTTTTATACCAAGATTGATGATCCCATGACACTGGTACCGGATGGGAATGGATTCTATGCATTCCAACAATACGGGGGCTATGTGGACACCCGTGGCGCAGAGGTCAACCTCAAGATAAAATATGGGGATTTTAAACTGTTCACTGGGTATACCCACGCCAATGTAAAACAGCATGAAAATGGGATGGTGTCGGATTTTCCATTGGTGGCCAAGCACCGGTTGAATAATGTGCTCATGTTTGAAAAAGAAGATAATCTTTGGGTAGGCCTTGAAGCCTATTATTACAGCCCACAACAATTGGGCAGTGGTGAAACAGGCGAATCCTACTGGATTGTTGGGTTGATGAGTGAAAAGAAGCTCGGTAAGAAATTTTCGATATTTCTGAACTTTGAGAATTTTCTGGATACTCGACAAACAAGGTTTGGTACAATTTATACGGGAAACATCAATGACCCCCAGTTTTTGGACATCTATGCCCCTGTGGATGGTTTTGTCATCAACGGTGGGTTTAAGATTAAACTATAGCTTTCCAAAAAAAGGATGCCAAGAAAACAATTTCTTGGTATCCCCTTTCCATTTTCTTTTTACCAGATAGGAAGCCTTCACATCATAGTATTCAACGGTTTTCTTGTTTTTGAGAACAGTTTGTTGATAACCCTGTGGATAAATGTTTTGCCCTCCTGACACTTGTCAGATTTTTTTCGGAGCCTAGATTTTACGTTTGTTTCCAAGATTTTTTTGGCCTCAAAAATCGCAATGTTGATAAAACTGTTGAGAACCCAAATGAGGCAATGTAAAATCAAAGTAAAGAAAATATGAATTTTACAATCAGTTCATTTAGGACAAATCCAAACACTTTTTCTCATGCACATTTCTCATATTACTAAAAGGGATTTTAGTACACAGCCCTTCGATTTGCACAAAATTACCAATGCCATTTTAAAGGCCATGACCGCCGTAGATCATGGTCAGATGGAAGATGCGCAGGCCATTGCCAATGATGTTCACCAAACCTTATTGGGACGGAAAAATGTTGATGAACACTATGTTCCCACGGTGGAAGAGGTTCAGGATGTGGTTGAGAATGTGCTGATGGACAGTGAGTTCCATGATGTGGCCAAAGCTTACATCATATATAGAAATAAAAGGGCCCAAATGCGGGAGACGGATATTTTTGAAAAACGCATCAACTTAAAGCCGTACGAGTATCCCCAATTGTATGAATATGTGCCAGCCATTCGTCATTCCTATTGGATTCACACCGAGTTTAATTTTACTAGTGACATACAAGATTTTAAATCTGGACTGACCGAAGTAGAGCGTACCGCCATTAAAAATACCATGCTGGCCATTTCCCAAATTGAAGTTGCCGTTAAAACCTTTTGGGGCGATATCTATCACCGTATGCCCAAACCAGAAATTGGCTCGGTAGGTGCCACTTTTGCTGAAAGTGAGGTACGCCATCACGATGCCTATTCCCACCTTCTTGAAATTTTGGGATTGAACCAAGAATTTGAAAACCTTAAGAAAAAACCCGTGATCATGAAACGGGTGCAGTATTTGGAAACTGCACTAAAAAATGCGAAAAGTGAGAACAATAAGGAATATGCAGAATCTATTTTGCTCTTTTCCCTTTTTATTGAGCACGTGTCACTCTTTTCTCAATTTTTGATCATCATGGCCTTCAACAAGCACAAAAATGTGTTGAAGGGAATCTCCAATGTGGTGGAAGCTACTTCAAAAGAAGAGCAAATTCATGGCGATTTTGGAATTGATGTCATCAACATCATTAAAAAAGAACACCCAGAATGGTTTGATGATGAGTACAAAGCCATGATTCAAGAAATCTGTGAGAAGGCATTTGAGGCCGAAAGCAAGATTGTGGATTGGATTTTTGAGGATGGTGAATTGGATTTCTTGCCGAAAGTTGTTGTAAACGAGTTTATTAAAAATCGTTTCAACAATTCTTTGGAGAGCATTGGCATTGCCAAAGTGTTTGAGGTTGACCAAAAATTATTGGCGGAGACTGAGTGGTTTGATGATGAGATTATTGGAACCAAACACGGCGACTTTTTTGTAAAACGATCAATTAACTATAGCAAAAGAACACAAAGTATAACCAGCGACGACCTTTTTTAAATTATGGAGAACAAAGCCCAAACCCCCCAAATTGAAGATCTAAAAAAAGAAAACCAAACCCAAGAACTTGTAAATGCCCGAAAGAGTGCACTGGCACAACTCAAAGAAAAAGAGGAAAGTGCAGGATTTGAATGGCTAAATGACCACAGTCGTCAGTTTTTGGCTTCGGGTTATTTGACCGAAGGGGTTACTCCAGAAGGAAGGATTCGGGAGATTGCGGATCGGGCCGAACAGATTTTGCAGATTCCGGGGTATGCAGACAAGTTTTACAACTATATGTCGGAAGGGTTTTTCTCCTTGGCATCCCCCGTATGGTCCAACTTTGGGAAAAGACGCGGGCTGCCTATAAGCTGTTTTGGCTCCCATATTGATGATGATATGGGAAATATCCTGTACACCCAATCCGAAGTGGGCATGATGTCCAAATTAGGTGGAGGTACCTCAGGCTATTTTGGGAAAATCAGGCATAGGGGAGCTCCGGTCAAGAACAACGGACAGGCTTCGGGTGCTGTACACATCATGCAACTGTTCGAGTCCATGGTGGATGTGGTAAGCCAAGGTTCGGTGCGTCGTGGACGTTTTTCACCGTATTTGCCTATAGATCACAAGGACATCATGGAGTTCTTGGAAATAGGTACGGAAGGGAACCCAATCCAACAATTGACCCACGGTGTTACGGTAACCAACCAATGGATGCAGGAAATGATTGATGGGGATACCGAAAAAAGAACAGTTTGGGCCAAAGTATTGCAACGTAGGGGAGAAATGGGTTATCCGTATGTTTTCTTCTCTGACAATGCCAATAATGGAGCGGCTGATGTTTACAAGGATAAGGAGCATCGTATACATGCCAGTAACCTGTGTACTGAGATTATGCTGCCTTCCAATGATGATTGGTCTTTTGTGTGTGTATTGTCCAGTATCAATGTGTTGCACTATGACAAATGGAAGAACACGGATGCTGTGGAAACCATGGTCTATTTCTTGGATGCTGTAATCACGGAATTTGTGGAAAAATTGGAAGCCTATCGGGATTCTTCCGATCGTGACGACAGACAAACCTTCCTGTTTATGGAGCGTGCTTATAATTTTGCCAAGCAGAACAGAGCTTTGGGATTGGGCGCTTTGGGATGGCATTCTTTATTGCAATCCAAAAGATTGGCTTTTGACAGTCAGGAAGCCTATGACCTGAATAGTGAAATTTTTAGGGGAATCAAGGAACGCTCTTACAAAGCTTCGGCGGAGTTGGCGGAGCGTTTTGGAGAACCCAAAGTATTAGAAGGCTATGGAAGACGTAACGCTACGCTGAATGCCATAGCACCAACCACTTCTTCTGCCTTTATTTTGGGTCAGGTGTCGCAGGGTATCGAACCCATTTGGTCCAATTGTTA
This sequence comes from Allomuricauda sp. CAU 1633, assembly GCF_017313225.1. GTDB lineage: Bacteria > Bacteroidota > Bacteroidia > Flavobacteriales > Flavobacteriaceae > Flagellimonas. The sequence goes on from NZ_JAFLNE010000007.1 coordinate 73,811, forward strand.
TGTAAAGGACATTGCCAAGATCAAAACCACTATAAAAAATCCATTTTTGATGGATTTGTTGGAAGAAAAAGGACAGAACACGCCTGAAGTCTGGAAAAGCATTCGTGATATGGATGGCTCTGTTCAGCATTTGGACTTTTTAACCGATGAAGAAAAAGCAGTGTTCAAAACCTATTCTGAGCTAGATCAATTGGACATTGTGTACCAAGCCGCCAACAGGCAAAACCATATTGATCAAGGGCAGTCTGTGAACATTATCGTTCACCCGGATATGCCTACCAAACAAATCAACAAAATACACGTAACGGCTTGGAAATTGGGGCTAAAATCTCTTTACTATCAGCATAGCATGAATGCTGCCCAGAAATTCAAGCAGAAAAAGGAATGCGCTAGTTGCGAGGCCTAGCTAAAGCTAACTCAAACTACTCCAACAGTGCTTAATCCAACCCCCAAGCCAAACGGTTCGGGGGTTGTTTTTTTGGTTCTATCCCAAAACTATTGTTAATCTTGGGGTTGGGACGCTATGGATTCAAAGCAGTTTCTATTTTTGTGGGACAAGAATCGGTCGGTGCGATAATCCAATGAGATGGATTTGATCGTAAAATATCAGTGAACTATTACTTTTGTTTCAAACAAAAGACTGTACGGCGGACCCAACTTGGGTAGGTGAACAACAAGAAACAACAACCTCAACATTACATGAAGCCAGTTACGCAATATACCAAAAGTGGTCGCATCAATATAGCGTACCAAGTTTTTGGTTCAGGTGCTGTGGACATAGTATATATTCCTGGATGGGTTTCCAATATTGATTTGATGTGGGCCTGCCCCCAACTGGTGGATTTTTTACAGGAATTGGGAAAGATAGCCCGTGTTATTTTGTTCGATAAAAGGGGAACAGGTCTTTCCGATCGGGTGGTGGAGCTTTCCACTCTGGAGGAACGCATGGACGACATTAGGGCGGTGATGGATGCAGTGGGTTCTGAAAAGGCCATTTTGTTTGGCCATTCTGAAGGAGGCTCCGTATCGGCATTGTTCGCGGCATCATACCCCAATCGAGTCATTTCTTTAATCACTTTTGGCATATTCGCAAAGCGAAAATATGCCCAAAACTATCCTTGGGCTCCAACAGATGAAGAACGCCAGGGGGTATATAATATGATCGAGAACTGTTGGGGCAGTGGGGAGATGAATTTGGAGACCTTGGCCCCATCAAAGGCCAATGACAGGGAATTTATGGATTGGTTGGCCAATTACTTTCGTTCTGGGGCAAGCCCAAGTGCTGCATTGGTTCTCACCAAAATGAACACAGAAGTGGATATTATCAACATTCTGGGTTCTATAAAAGTACCAACGCTGATTCTTCAGCGAACCAATGATGTCGATGTAAAAATTGATGAGGGAAAGTTCATTGCAGAGCGCATACCCGGTGCAAAATTTGTTGAACTCAAAGGGGATGACCACTTGTTCTGGGTGGGTAACACCGAAGAAGTACTCAAGGAAATCAGAAGTTTTATATTGAACCTAAAGCCAAAGGGAGTATATGATCAGCAACTCTTCACCATTGCGGCTGCCCGAATTTTTGCAGCGGGACGAGCCAAACCTGATCAACAAGAGCTCATAGCCCAATTTGTGGCCCAGTATCGCGGAAAGGTGATTCAATGTGATGGCCGAACCTTTTTTGCCACTTTTGAAGGCCCCAGTAAGGCGATACATTGTTATATGAACCTGTTTGACACCGTAAAAAGCATGAACGCCCAAATGGCAGTGGGCATCCATATAAAAGAAGGGGCTGTTGATGAGGCGCACTTCGTTAGTGAGGAAACAGAACGTTTTGTAGAATCAATTCTTGAACACGCAAGTCTAAATCAAATATTGATTACCCAAACCGTAAAATATCTGTTGTCTGGGGCAGGGTTGAATTTCAAACAAAACAAAACAATATTGGAACCCAAGTCTGGGGAACCACATGTACTTTTTAATGTTTTGGATGATTTAAACATAGAAGAACCACGAGATAATTTTTACCCATATCAGCTTCCTAAAAATGGTTCTTTTTTAGAAAATGTGCTTCAAAGTATAGAGGCCCACTTGGGAGATGAAGCCTTTGGAGTTGAAATGCTTTGCAAGGAAATGGGGATGAGCGAGCGGCAAATGCAGCGGAAGCTTAAAGCGGTCACCAATAAATCTCCAATTCAATTGATTTCATCCGTTCGGTTGCACCGAGCAAAGGAATTGATGCTGGAGAATAAACACAATGTTTCGGAAATTGCCTATCAGACTGGATTTTCCAATCCTTCCTATTTTTCAAAATCCTTTAAAAAGGAGTTTGGCAAAAGCCCATCTACCTTTCTTCAGGAGTATGCCTAGATTGTATTTCTTTTAAGGGTATTTAGCACCTTTTTTATTGTTTTTTAGGGATAAACCTTCTCAAAATTCAAGTTGTTTGTTGTTGAAAACAAGTCAATTAAGACTTAAAATGTCGGAAAAGTTATAGTCTGGCAGTTTTGTGCAGAAATCTTGTCGGAAAAGTTATTTAATTCGGCGGATTTGTGCTATTTCCAAGGGTTTCTCTACCCATATCTTTGCCTCCGCAAAAATCAAGAAACAACAATCGTCATGAAAAAACAAATTTTTACAACAATCGCATTCGCAGTATTGACCATAGGAGGGATGCATGCGCAGCAAAATCAGGAAACGGGGCCTTTGGCCAAAAACCGTTAGCCATGGAATGACCCAAAGCCCAGTACGCCCATCACAATTAAAAAGCATGAGAAGCTTACAGGGCCTTTGGCCAAGAATAGAAAACCTTGGAAAGATGAATGCGAGCTATATCCCGTAGTTTTTGCTGAACGTAAAAATCTGCAAGGGGCCATGGCCAAGAACGCTCGACCTGAACGAGACAATTACTGGGAGGATTATACCAAGTAAGGAGTTTATTTATCAATCAAAGAATCATCAAAAAACGAACACATCATGAGACCGGAAAAGCGTACTGCATTTAAGCAAAGACAACAACCAGCCCTTGGGTATGGGTGGAGCGCCAAAAGAAGGTATAAACCATTGGTTAGACCGCTCTTCAACTTTTGATAGGACCACTATTTAATGCAGCCTGTCTGGGCGAAAAGAGCTTTTCATAAGCATTATAAAGAATACTGGAGTCCTTACATTGCTCGGTTGGTTTGGTTTAAGGTTTTGTAAGGCCCAGTTTACTTTGACTGTAGTTTTTGGTTAAAGAAGGGTTGGTGGAATAGCCATCAACCCTTCCAAAAACTTGGATAATCCAGAATTAAATCACTAAAAAACGTTTGAAAATGGGAAACAAATTGCAATTGAAAAGAATAACATGGTCAGAACTGAGTCTAATCTTCCTGCTGTTGTTTTTGGGATGCTCCAAAGATGATGATAAAGGAATACTTGATACGGCAGTTCAAGAAATAGAAATATTTACGGAAGAAAGTCATCTAAACATCGGAGGAACCGTTCAGTTGAACACCGTGGTTACTCCGGTTAATGCCGATAATCCTGATGTGTTCTGGGGTACCGACAATCCAAATGTGGCCATTGTAGATGAATTGGGCGAGGTATCGGGGCTCAAAACCGGGCAGGTCACAATCTTTGCCATTTCCAAAGAAAATTTAAGCATATCGGACAGCGTAGTGCTCGAAGTAGAATAAGAGAAAATTTTATAGAATGAAAACAGTTGAAATAATCCGGTTTTGTTTGCTGGTGATTTTAGGTATTATGCTGCTCGCCTAAATAGTTAAAAAAGCTTGAATTAGTGTTAGTTAAGTAGTGGTTAAGCCCAAAAAACAGGCACATAATTGTTCCTAGACGTTTGTTGTGAAGCAATATTGTGACTGTGTTTATTTGGCAAGAAAAGAGCTGATGGTTTTGCTACCGGTTCTTTTTGTTATCCGGTGTTGCGGCGATACTATTGCTGGTAATTTTAAAGTTTTCCCTTCTAAAATGTTAAAAAAGGCCTTAATGTTCCATCGTTTATCCGATGTTTCACAACAAATGATCGGTGTAATACAACATAACTTCCTTTTTGTCCTTTGTTGTTGATATGTTTGGGTTAATCTTACTTCGTAAGAGCAGCCTCATCTTCTAAACTATGAACAAACCCCGACCACGCCAGTACAAAATCCATTTTATTTTGGCTTTTTTGTTTGCACTGACTTTAGCGCAAGTTGGGAATGCTCAGCTGTGTGCTGTGGATGCGGGCACGGACCAAACCTTGTCACAGACCACTTCTGTTTTTTTAAGTGCTTCTACTCCAATCATTGGTTCAGGTACGTGGACACAATTATCCGGACCTACCTTGGTCAGTTTTTCCAATGCAAATGATCCCAATGCCCAGGTTTTTGGAATGGCTCTGGGAACATACATTTTTGAATGGACCGTATCTGACGTTACCTGTATAACAGCTTCGGATACTGTTGGAGTTTCTATTGTGGGAGTGGATTTGGAAATGGAGATATTGGCCAGCAACATATCACCAGATGTTGGTGATGTAGTCACTTTCACAATCAACTTAAGCAATTTAGGTGATGTTGATGCTACAGGGGTCTCAGTAGAAAACTTTGTGCCTTCCGGTTTTGGAACTGTAACGGCAATCAATAATGGAGGTACATTCAGTTTTATTACCGATAACGTTACCTGGACCGGGCTTTCGGTTCCTATGGGAACGAATACTACGGTTCTGACTTTTGATGCAACAGTTTTGACACCAACGGGAACTTCGGGTGAATTTATCCATATTGCCGAAGTGACCAATAGTGGCCAATTTGATTATGACAGCACTCCCAATAATGATGATGGGGACCAAAGCGAAGACGATGAAGATGCCATAGCGGTAGCCCCTTTGCAATCTGATTTATCCCTTACCAAAACTATTGTGGGTGGAAATACCACTCCTTACGTAGGAGAGGCCATAAGTTTTGAAATAACCATAACCAATGATGGACCTGATGATGCCACCAATGTACGGGTGGTAGACCAATTGCAATCTGGGTATAGTTTTGTTTCGTATACCGCAACAGCTGGAACGTATAATGTTGGAAGTGCCTTTTGGGATGTTGGTACGCTGGCCAACGGAGCTTCAGAAACCTTAACGATTAATGTCACTGTAAACGCTACAGGAAATCATACGAATACGTCCCAAGTTTGGGAATCGGATGCCTATGATTTGGACTCTACTCCGGGCAATGGAGTCTCTTCCGAAGATGACCAAGGAGACGTATCGGTTACCCCAGTAGAAGTGATTGACCTTTCCTTGACCAAAATGATTGATAAATCTCCACCTTTGGTGAGTGACAATGTTAGGTTTACGCTGACCGTTTCCAATGCAGGTCCAAGTGATGCTACTTCAGTGGAGGTCACGGATCTATTACCTTCAGGGTTTACTTATGTTTCTGATAATGGGGGAGGAGATTACGACGACGTAAGTGGTATTTGGGACGTGGGAACTTTGGCGAATGGAAGTTCGACAAGTTTGAGTATTCTCGCTAACGTAAATCCCTCGGGAGATTATACCAATATTGCAGAGATAACAGGCCATGATCAGTTTGATGCCGATTCAACCCCAAATAATAATGTTCCAGGCGAAGATGACCAAGACGAGGTGGTTGTCATTCCCAATCCTGTAGTCGACATTTCGGTGACAAAGACGGTAGACGAGTTTATTCCCTATGTGGGCGATCAAGTAATTTTTACAGTTACCGTTCAAAATGATGGGCCAAGTGATGCAACCAATCTGGTGGTCACAGATGTTTTGGCTTCCGGATATGGCTTGGTGAGTGCTGTCACCACCAATGGAACCTATAACAGTGTTAACGGGTCGTGGACTATTGGAAGTTTGGCCAGTGGTTCATCAGAAGTACTGACCATAACTGTTGATGTGTTGTCCAGTGGCAACTATTCCAATACTGCAGAACTTACGGGACTGACCGAGACCGATTTAGATTCAACTCCGGGAAACAATAGTGAGGCAGAAGATGATCAACAGACTGTAACCCCGGTACCCCTTCCGCTATCCGACCTGCTTTTGCGGAAATCTGTGGACAACCTGAGTCCTTTTGTAGGAGAGAATGTCATTTTTAATATCAATGTTACCAACTTTGGCCCCAGCGATGTTAGTGGAGTTCAGATTATGGATTTATTGCCCTCTGGCTATACGTATGTTTCCAACAGCAGGACAGCGGGAACGTATAATCCTAGCACTGGGATTTGGGAATTGAACAATGTTATTGCTGATGGTGTTACCGAGACCTTGAACATTGTGGCCACCGTGAACCCAACAGGAGATTATTTTAATGTGGCCGAATTAATTTCTTCAAGCAATGATGACCCCAATTCAACCCCTAACAACAACAACGTATTTGAGAACGATCAAGATAGTGCGGGAACCATTCCTATCCCGGCTGCCGATATGACCCTCAGCAAAACTGTGGATAATGAATTTCCTGATGTTTCTAGTACCGTCACTTTTACCCTCACCTTGACCAATGAGGGTCCCAGCGATGCTTTTGCATTGGTGGTTGAGGATGTATTGCCGTCGGGTTACACCTATGTTTCTGATGATTCTGGAGGGCTGTACGATGTGGGTACAGGACTTTGGAGTATTGGGAACCTAATTGCCGGAAGCAATGCAACCTTGAACATGGTAGTTGAAGTGAATGCTTCTGGGGATTATCTGAACCGCGCCGAATTGGTAAATTCCGTGATACCCGACCCTGATTCCTCTCCAAATAACAATGATCCAACAGAGGATGATCAAGATGAGCAGTCCACCACTCCAAGACATGTTACGGATATTTCAGTGACCAACATGGTGGACAATCCAAGTCCATCTGCTGGAGATCAGCTGGTTTTTACAATTACCGTAAACAACGCAGGCCCAAATAATGCCACAGGTTTGGTTGTGGAAGATGTATTGGCCACAGGCTATGGTTTTGTAGCTGCTACGGCTTCAGTAGGGACTTATGACGAATTGGTAGGCTCTTGGGATATTGGGAATTTGAACAGCGGTACATGGGCAACCCTTCAAATTACGGTATTGGTGCTGCCCAGTGGAGATTACAGAAATACTGCTGAATTAATTGCGTTGGATACCTATGACCCAGATTCCACACCTAACAATAACCTGTCTTCAGAAGATGATCAAGCTACAGTGGTTCCTATTCCTGATGGTTTGGCAGATTTATCCTTGACCAAAATTGTGGATAATGTCACTCCAAACGTGGGCGATGTGGTCCGATTCACCATCAGTATTGCCAATGATGGACCTACGGATGCAACCGGAGTAGTGGTCACAGATCTATTGCCTTCGGGCTATACCTATCAATCCCATACCGCAACCGCAGGTGTTTATAATCCCAATACAGGATTGTGGAACGTAAACCGAACAATTTTCAATCAGAATAGTGAAACGCTTGAACTATTGGCCGTGGTGAATACCCCTTCGGGACAACTCGATGAATACCTAAACATGGCCGAAATAACCGCAAGTAATTTTGAAGACCCAGATAGTGACCCGAATGATGGGCTAGAAACCGATGATTATGCTGACGGGGTTGCGGATGATGACGAAGCCAGTGCTTTTGTGGTACCCCAGACTACCGATTTGGCCATCACGAAGGCTGTGGACCGATTGGAACCTAATATTGGCGACGAAGTAGTTTTCACGATTACAGTGACCAACCAAGGCAATGTGCCCGCAACGAATATTGGCATCGATGAGCAACTGCCCAACGGATACCGATTGATTTCATCATCAGCTTCTGTCGGGATTTATGATGCCAGTGGAGGTTTTTGGGAGATGGACACTTTGCAAGTCTCTGAAATAGCGCAACTCGATTTAACCGTGGAGGTTTTGGATTTTGAGGACTACTTGAATACGGCCAGCTTGGCTTTTGTGGATCAATTGGATACCGATAATGCCAATGATTCGGCAGAAGCTTTTGTGCAACCTACTTGCTTGGTGGTGTACAACGAATTTTCACCTAATGGGGATGGAGTCAACGACTTTTTTACCATTGACTGTATTTCCAGATATCCTGGAAATATGCTTCTGGTATACAACCGATGGGGAACCGTGGTTTACCAAAAACGCGGATACAATAACGATTGGGATGGAACGCCCAACGGTCGTGCCATTGTGCAGAAAGAAGATCAACTGCCCGTGGGGACGTATTATTATGTGTTGGACTTGGGGGATGGTTCTGAACCCAGAACGGATTGGTTGTATATAAATAGATAGGACAGGAGATGAACGGCGCAAAAAACATATCGCGAATGAAAAAACGAATGGGGCATACCTATCTTATGGTTTTACTCTTGGGATGCTGCACTGTTTCTGCACAACAAGACCCGCAGTTTACCCAATACATGTACAACACCATGAGTGTAAATCCTGCCTATGCCGGTTCGCAAGGCTATCTTACTGCGCTGTTGATGCATCGCTCGCAGTGGGTAGGTGTAAATGGGGCGCCCAATACACAGGTTTTGGCCGTGGACACTCCATTGGAAAACAAATTGGGTGTGGGGGGAATACTAGCCCATGATGCCCTTGGCCCTTCTTCTGAAATTTTTGTGGATGGCAATGTATCCTATACGATTCAATTGGACAGTACCAATAAAAAACTGTCTTTTGGAATGAAAGTAGGGGGTAGATTGTTTGATGTGGACTTTTCCAAAGGTTTGACCCAGAATCCTGATGTGGCCTTTCAAAATAATGTGCAAAGCAAATTTTTCCCCACCATTGGAGCTGGGCTGTATTACCAAACCAATAATAGCTATTTGGGTTTTGCGGTCCCCAATTTCTTTTCGCAAAAACATTATGATGGGGAGGAACAGGAAATAGCTGCAGAGCGGTTACACTACTATTTTATGGGAGGGAAGTTCTTCGACCTAACTTCGGAAATTGTAATGAGACCTGCCTTCTTTGTAAAATGGGTGCCCGGTGCTCCAATTATCGCTGATGTTTCGGTGAATGCTGTCCTACGGGAAACGTTCACGTTTGGGGTGGCCTATCGGTGGGACGATTCCTTTTCTACCTTGCTGGGACTTCAAATTACACCAAACCTAAATGCCGGATATGCGTATGATCTTACCACCTCCAATTTGGCCAATTACACTGGAGGAACGCACGAAATATTTGTGCGGTACCAGTTCAAGGAGCTGACGAAATCATCAAAATCACAATAACTTCAATACAATAAACTTAGAAACCAAACATAGAACATAACCTCAAGCTTGCAAGCCTTCAACAGTAGTTGGAGGTTTTTTTTTGAAAAAAAATCGGGCTCGTGCAACCCTTTCATTTTTGATTTGTCATTGGGATAGAATGAAATAGGATTATTTTTAGCCGTCTATTGAATAACCGTCCGGAATTTTTGGAAGCAAACGTACGTTTTACGCACCAAGCTTTGGTGGAGCAGAGCAGAGAAGGGAACCGCAACGCACAATACCAGTTGTATGGATTGTACGTGGATGCCATGTTCAATGTGGCCATGCGATTGCTTACGATTCGGGAGGATGCGGAAGACATTATTCAGGAGAGTTTTGTGGAAGCGTTTAAAAAGTTGGACTCTTTCAGGTTTGAGAGCACGTTTGGAGCTTGGTTGAAACGGATTGTGATCAATAAGAGCATCAATCACCTCAAAGCAAAACGATTGTTGCTCTCTTCCATGGAAAATGAAGAACAACTTTTGGACGAAGAAAAAGAGGTGGAACCGAACCAATTTGAAATTGAAAAAATAAGAATTGGTCTAACACAGCTCCCGGAAGGTTATAGACAGATTATAACACTGTACTTGATTGAAGGGTATGACCATGTAGAAATTGGAGAGATTATGGGAATAACCACCTCCACCTCCAAATCGCAATATCACCGTGCTAAAAAGAAACTGATTCAAATTGTAAAAGAGCTATGATGGACAATTTTGAAAAACATATCAGGGAAAACAAACAAGCCTTTGATATCCACAGAGTGGACAAGGACAAGTTGTGGGAAGGAATTGCTTCCCAATTGAATGAGAAACCAGAATCCAAGGTAATCCCACTTTGGAGATCAAGAAAACTTTGGGCCGCGGCCTCTATTGTCTTGCTATTGGGACTATCAGTGATGACATTTTTCACCATAAACAACCCAAATCAGAACATGGATACCTACGCCAACGAAGAGCTATTGGAAATCGATATGCACTACCAGCATTTGGTATATCAACAAGTGCAATTGGTAAAGAACCATCCCCGATTATCGGAAGGGGACAAAAAGGAGTTCCTATCCTTTATGGATGAGTTGGACGTGGAGTACCAGCAATTAAAATTGGAAATGCAAAACAACTTGGACAACGAGCGTGTCCTGGAAGCCATTGTGGCAAATTATAAAAAGCGTATTGAACTGATTGAAAATTTATTGAAGCAAATCAATGCGTCCAAAAAAGAACAGGATTATGAAGGGTATGTATTATAAAAGCACATGGATAACAGTGGTTCTGTTGCTGTGTACCTTGGCGGTCTTTGCCCAAAGTGAGCGGAGTAAGCAATGGAACAAAACCTATGATCTTTCCCCTACGGGGAAGGTACATATAGAAAACAAATATGGGAATGTGGTCATCAATGGATGGGAAAAAAACCAGGTAAAAGTTTCCATTGCCATTCAAGTAAACCACAGGAAAGACGATAGTGCTGAAAAACTGTTGGACCGGATTCAACCCAAAGCCGTTCAAGCTGGGAATTTCATCCAGTTTATTTCTGAAATCAAGGATAGGGATGCCAACATATTTGCCAAATATTTCAGTAAAGCCAATCCGTTTGACTTTGATAAGTCTAATGTGCAAATTGATTATGAGGTGTATATGCCCATCAATGCAGAACTCAACATTACCAATAAGTTTGGGGATATTATCATAGACTCATGGAAAGGGGATTTGGAAACCGATGTGCAACATGGTGACATCTACATCAACGGAAACATTTCAACGGCAAAAGTGGACATGCGCTTTGGGAAGTTCAATGCCAGGGATTTGGACTATGGAAATATTAAGATGGATAATGGCAGCATTGCTGTTGAGAATGCTCAAAAGTTGAAGATAATCAGCAGCGGTAGTGATATTCGGTTGGGAGAGATTTCCGATTTGGAACTGTACTCCAGCAAAGATGAGGTGGAGCTGGAATCGATTGGTAAGCTGCGCGGTGATTTTAAATTCTCTAATGTGGACGTTGCCAGTGTAACAAATGAAATTTTTCTAACACTAAGAATAGCGGAAGTGGATATCAAAAAAATAATGAGCCCCGAAGCAGATATCAATATTGTACAAGAGTCCTCTGAAATCAATATGAACATAAGCGGTTTGTCCTTTGATTTTAGGGCCACTTTGGAACAAGGGCTTTTGCGGGTTCCCAAGACCTTTTCACAGATCAGGACCAATGTAACGAACGAAGGGAGTAAGATCAGGGATATTACGGCCAAGTATGGCACTGGGGATCGAGGAAGTTTTTCCATCAACGGAATTAAAGGGGTAATTGTGCTTACTGATTGATGAAAAAAATCAGAAAAAAATGATTCTGGTGCAACCCTTTCAAATTTTGAATGTCTTTAGAATGAAAATCAAAAAACGGAACATGATACAACTAAAACCTTTACTTCCATTATTGCTTTTTGGGTGTTTGGCATGGGGCCAGCAAACCCAGGACAATTCAGATTACATTGAATTTAATGATCGTAAGAACGTAGTGCACGGGGTGTACTTGGGCCTTACCACATATTATGGGGAGATGCGAGGTAAATCAACCTATTTGGGAGGGCTAAAAGTGGCCTACGTGGCCAACCGGCAGTTTGAGGTCGGGTTTTCCGGCGTTTTTCTGTATTCCGAACAAGATAATCCAAGAACCCTCAATGAGGATTTGATTGGAGGCTATGGTGGTATCCATTTGGAGCCCATTCTTTTCAGCAAGTCTACTGTTAACCTTTCTTTTCCCTTATTGATTGGGGCAGGGGGAGTAGGGTATTTGGCCAACAACTTTGATGATCCCGTGGACGACCCTGATGAGGATGATATTGATGCGGTTTTTGTGGCGGAACCCGGTATAAGCCTTCTTTTCAATATCTCCAGATACCTGCAGTTGGAAGCCGGGGTCAAATATCGTTTTTCCAGTAGATTGGAATTGGATGATAGTCCGCTACGCAATATCAATGGATTTTCGGGAGGGATCGGGCTTAAAGTAGGTGTTTTCAATATGGGAAGGAATCGGTATAAAAAACATTTACGCGATGGCCAATAAATCAAAAAATGAACAGTCAATCAATCAAGGAATCTTAACTAGCCACGTCTTCACCCAAAATGGAATGGTATTCCTAAGAAGCGCCGAAGAGGTGGGTGCGGACGAATGGTCCGCCATAAATTTCCATTGGATGCCCGTTTTACAATTGGAACGGGAGTTGGGTTCTTAGCAATCATTTCACATCAAAAAACGAACAGCATGAAAACTTTTAAACATGCCTGTATCGCCTTGGCGATAGGGCTAATGGTGACTTCCTGCGTGCAGGAAACGGTTTGGGTTTCCGAGGAAGTAACCACAAGAAATTATGATTTTAACAACATCACGGCACTTCAGGTGGCAACGGATTTCAATGCCTACGTCACTTTTTCAGAAACGGAGGAGCGTGTGGAAATTGAAGCCAATGACAACCTTTTCAAAAGGATGGATGTGTACATGGAAGGCAACAAATTGGTGGTGAAATTGGAAAACAACATCAGGGTCAAGGGGAGGGAGACCTTAAATCTATACATCACCACAAAGAGCATTTCTTGGTTCAAGGCTTCTTCAGATGCCGCCATATTCTTGGAAAATCCGCTCAATACCAACACTGTTTCCATCGATTTGAGCTCTGATGGTCATTTTATAGGGGACATTATAGCTGAGAATTTTGAATTGAGGGCAGAATCGGATAGTGATGCAGAGCTTTATTTGGAAAGTACAAATGCCTATTTTGATTTATCATCAAATGCTTATTTGGATGGGGAAGCCACTATTGAAAATGCCGTGGTTCGACTTTCTGCTGATGCCACTGTGGATTTGTTGGGCAATGTTGACCATTTGGATGCGATGTTATCTTCGGATGCTGAGCTGAAAGGGTATGGTTTGCATGTGAATGACCTTGAAGTGGAACTGTCCTCTGATGCTGAAGCCTATTTAACGGTTTTTGAAACCATTGATGTTATTGCAAGCTCCGATGGTAGGTTGTATTATAAGGGGGATGCCGAAATTGTGCGGCAGGTAGTATCCAGTGGCGGGAAGGTCATTAAAAAGTAAACACACCCTTTTAATGATTCCTCAAAGAATGGGATAGCTTGGTTTAAACCAATACCTTTGAAGTAGCAAAAGCAAGATTCCATGGAAAAGAATGAGCTCTATCCCATTTTTTTAAAAGTATCCAACTTAAACGTGCTTATTGTTGGTGGGGGCAATGTGGGTTTGGAAAAGTTGACCTTCTTGTTGAAATCCAGCCCCAATGCCCAGGTACAGATGGTGGCTCCTGAGTTTTTGCAGGATACATTGGACTTAGCCCAAAAACATTCTGTGGAAATAACGAAAGCAGAGTACCGAAAAGAATTCTTAAAAGGAAAGCATATTGTGGTAGCCTGCACGGATAAGGTAGAAGTCAATGAACAAGTATACCATGATTGCAGAGAACGAAGTATTTTAGTAAATGTGGCGGACAATCCTCCGTACTGTGATTTTTACATGGGCGGAATTGTAACCAAGGGAAATGTAAAAGTGGCCATTTCCACTAATGGAAAATCACCCACTACTGCCAAACGTTTACGTCAGTTTTTTGAGGATGTTCTTCCGGAGAATATAGACGATTTGGTAAAAAATCTAAATGCCTATCGAGATACGCTAAAAGGCAATTTTGAGGAAAAAGTGGAAGCCTTAAATGAATTTACAAAAGGATTACTGGATTCAAAGCCTAAAAAATCCGATCAGTAAAACCCTCTTCTATAAATTGAAAATTTTATAAACGTTTCATGGCATAAATAAGATCATCTTTTTTCCTAGGGGAAATGCTTACATGCATGTCGTTGCTCATAATGATATAACCGCCGTCTGACTTTATGTATTTTTTTACTTCGTTCAGGTTAATGAGATAGCTATTGTGCACCCGCATAAATTGTTGATCGGCCAGCAGATTCTCATATTCCTTTAGATGCTTGCTCACTAACAAAGTACTATTGTTTTTAAGAATAAAACAGGTGTATGAGCCGTCTGCTTTACAAAGGATTATGTCTTCAATGGCAATAAATTCCATTCCAGCAGTAGTGGCAAGACAAATTTTCTCCTGTTTATTGGTGCCGTTGGATAGGCTTTGCATGAGCGTATCTATTTGTTGACGATATACGTTGGTGTCCATTCGGGTTCTGGCTTTTTCGACGGCATCTTGTAATTCGTCTAGATCTACAGGTTTTAATAGATAGTCCAAAGAGCTGAACTTTATGGCTTTAATGGCATATTTTTCAAAAGCTGTTGTAAATATGATTTCAAAACTGGGCTCCTTTATTTGTTCCAAGACATCAAATCCTAGCCCAGGCTGAAGTTCAATATCCAGAAACACAACATCCGGACTATAAATGGAAAGTACTTTAACAGCTTCTTTTACAGAACTGGCGGTAGCGATTACTTTAACATCTTGACAAAACTCTTCAAGCATGGACCTTAGCGTTTCCCTACTATGTTTTTCGTCTTCTATGATTACTACTTTCAAAATCATGTGGTTGTTTTTTGATGGGTTATTAATTTTGTGGTAATTCTCATTTCAAGTGTTTTTCATCGATATCAAGCTTGATATTATCCCAACGCTGTATCCATCAACTTTGCAAGTGGTATGCTTAACATTTGCTCCAAACAGCATCATATAAGCTAAATCCAAAATAAGAATATTGACTTCTAAAACCATTTCATTTAATAAATGAAGTATTTTTCTTATAAAATTTTAAAGAATAGTATTTTTTTATATCTTTGAGATTAAGGGGAATATGCTTATTCTCATACATTGGCATCCATAGTTTAACTTCATTGCTTAAAAAGTAATTAGATTAAGTTATGGAAATTTTTCCATTTGTGGCCAATTAGTAATCCTTCCAAAGGTTTTCAATAATTATTTATAGAGTCGGTACCAGTAAGATTGAATTTTTTACTGGGATAAGTTAGTTCATGTAAGCCAAATACAGACTGTATGTCTTGGCGTTATCTAACAGCAATAGATTTCCTAAAGGAATTATGGGGGAAGGTAAGGTAAAAGTTATGCTTTAGAAATACTGGATTAATTAGGATAGGCTAAGGAGAGGTTGTCATGGTATAGAGGTTTTTTTATTGAATTGAACTTTTTTAAAATAGGTAAAACTCACCATTTTCTTTTTTCAATATTACCGTGCGCAGCATAACCCCATACTAGCTATCAGCGTTACTAAAAAGATACTCATGGTGAGTTGTTTTATGTAGTGGAGAAGTACAAGTTTGTTTTGAGCCAAAAGAAAAGTATAGATGTTGGGCTGCACTATCTTCATCGCCAGAACTGAAGAAAATGACATTTTTGCCTGTGTGCAGCCCTATATCTTTTTTCCAACTTGACTTCATTTATTACACTTTGTTTTAATAAATCTACTTGGGTTCCTTTTAACTTAATGGGGTAAGTTGACGTAAATGGGTTTTGGGTTTATAAATTGCCTTTATGGGTTTATGGAAATTTTGTAAAAAAGTGAGACCCGGTTCAGGAATCCCACTTTTTACGTACATGAACACTGATTTAAACAAGTAGGTTAAGCGGTAGAACATAACTTTTGATCTTGAGATGGCAGCGAAGACACTTTAATTTTTTGTTCTCTCTTTTTGGGCATTGGAGCTATAAAATGTCCCTTAAAGTCTATTGCTGCTATATTGCTGAAATATCCTAGAATATCCTGATAGTCATTAATGTTGACACCCGCCTTTATAAGACCTTTATGTATGTGAGATTTATTTGGCTTTGCCCCCCAGTCACCATAAATTCTTTTATCACGTGATTTTATGATGAGGATTTTCAATTTGCTCAAATGCCAGGCGGGAATATAAAAGTTTGAAACACCGTCACTAAGAGATTTGAACGTTACGTATACTTTTCCAACATTTTTATAGACGTTAGCGGTATACCCTAAAGTGCCATTGTTAAATGGAAGTTTTAGACATGAATCTTCAGATTCTAGATAAAAAAGAATTGGGTTGTTATAAAGAACCTCCTCTGTAATTTGTGGCACATCAATTGAAAAGGACCAGCCTGGAAGTTGATGTGTTATATCAAAAGATAAAAGTTCTACTGTATTGCAAGGCAATGGGCCAGAATGTCCTCTTTCATTTTCCGATGGGGAAGATGATTTGTTAAAAAGATAAATGGGGTATCCTATAATTATCGCTGCGCAGACCAACGTCCATATAATTGTAAACAGTTGCATAGTTCTTTTTTTAATTGGAAAATTTGGGAACGTTTAAACCTAACAACAAGTAACAAATTGTAGGGCGATATAAGACCAAGGAATGGATGGATGGGCATTCTCAATTGACAAATAATTTCCATACGATAAAGTGCGCGTTTTTAAGGATTAAATGCATTGATTATTGATTTTTCATTCTAGTTCAAGCCATTTTTGGATAAAGGGTATTGCCTTTTTTATATGTATTGGTCTGTTGTTTACTTTTTAAGTAAAGAACAGACCAACCCAGTCATTTGTAAATACATTGGCCCTTATGTTTCTATGTCTGAATTTTCATCTGAATGTTCCAATTGGCCAACAACGTTCATTACATCATAATTGGCAATTTTCCTTGAACTGTAGTTCCTTTTTATGTGGTTTAAATAGGTGTGTATCTCTAAAGTATAATAGTTCTCAAGTTCAAATATGGAATTGGAGTCTTTGGTGACTTCAGAGCTTTCCTCTGTTTTTTGCTTACCGAATGACCTTGCGTTGTAAACAATCTTATAGTGGTTTTTTTCTTTGTCCATCCATTCAATGGTCACCTCTATAAAATCGTCCATTCGTTCCCTTAGTCGGTATGTTGCCCTTTTGGGGATATTTCCTCGCTCGTATTCAGATTTTACTAAATCCAAAATCCATTTTTCAAGAAAGCTTTCTCTCATTTCAATTATTGTTTAGGTATTCTGATTCTATCCCTAAAAAGGGACTTACATTGATTTTGTTTGTTCTGAGGATGAAGGTTTTGTGTTTCCAAATTGCTGTAAAGAATGGTCTTGGTTTTTTAAGACCATTCATTCGTCCATGGGCAGTTTTGGCATTTTGGGCCTAGTGGTTCTTGGAAACTTTTGTAGAGGATTGATGTGCATTGCTCCTTATAGAGGTGGTAGGAAACAGTACTGGATTCTGTCCATGGAAATTTTTAAATTATTTTATAAAGCTTAGTTTATGTTTAATACATCTTTCAACCAATTGATGGTATTTTCTCTTGCTAGGTCACTTTCAGGAATATCATCATAATCAAAGCCATGCGATGCGCCTTCATAATATTCCATTTGTACCGGAGCGCCCTTTTTTTTGAGGATGTCTATAAGGCACAATGTATTATCAGTGAGAACATCTTCAGAGGGTATTTGATAAAGCATTGGCGCATACGGGTAAAAGATATTTCCTGCCATGGCCTCAGAACCACATGGGTGTTTTCCCCAATAGTTAAATCCTACAGAACCTCCATAATAAAACACACCTCCGGCAAAACCTATCTCGGGCTTGGATTGTGGGGGTAATATGCCGTCTGAAGCATCATATTCCTTACCATCTTCACTTTGTGTCCATTCAAAATTCGTTGGAACTTTATTTAAATCGATTAAAGTGGAGGCAACAGCTGTAGCTCCATCAGAAAACCCTAAAAGGGCAATATCTTCTTTGCGGACAACGGCACTTCCATCATCATATTTTAAATTTTGTAACAGGGTAAGGGCAGCATTGGCATCCCTGGGTCGTACAAATTGGGCACTGATTCGAATGTTATTTGGGAGTTCTCTCCATGTTCCCGTTCTCGTGGTCACCCCTCTTCCAGAATAGCTGTCCACAAATGCCCCAACAATACAGTTTTGGGCTAGAATGTTTTGCCATTCCTTAAATTGACCGGACATAACTTTGCTGTCAGGATTATTCTGATACCACAGACCGTAAGATCCGTGCATCACCACTACGGCAGGATGCTTTACGTGATTACAATCTTCAGGAATCGAAAGATAGACTGGGACTTTCATGTTGTCCACCAAAATGGTTACAATGGTATCGGTGGTGGTGGCAGTAATTTTAACTTCCCCAACTTCGGTAACTAAAGGAAGAGTATCCCTATCGTTACTACAAGAGGAAAAAAAGATCAGAATACCAAAAAAAACAAGTAGGTTAAGTTTTTTGGATGTTTTTGGGTTTTGTTTCATAGTAAAAAAGTTTTTTTAATTGTTTAATAAGTACAAGTGCAATTTGAAATGCCTTGGAAAAGATCAACGCCTAAGGTGATTACATGAGTGCCCTTTGAATACCCCAACAATTCGTTCATAATTACTTGATACGAATAGCCAAAGTAAAAATCTCCTTTTTTTAACCCTATGATGGGAGCTACATAGAGGGGAGATCCAAGTTGATCATTTAAAAACCGATAGGTAAATCCAGCGTAGTAATAGTCAACAAAATCATACCATTTAAATTTAGTATTGACATCTGTTACAGAACGCTGGTCATTCTCAAAATACTGGAAGAATATGGAGGGTTCAATTTCAAAATCAGCCCTTCTATTTCTGCGATATGTGTACCCAGAATATAGGTAGTAATTTCGTAATGTATTGGGCTCATAGATTGGATTGAACTTTTTAATGTCCTTGTTTAAAATATTTGAAACATTAAGGCTTAAGTAAAATCCTCCCCGTCTGTATAAGGTGCCAATATCAAAATTGGGGTTGCTTGAAGCCCGATCATCAACAATTGCTTGATCGTTATTGTCTTCAAAATTTTCAATATCGATTCTAAATTGATTTAGATTGAAGGAAAGAGCCATGGAAAAAAAGTGGTCCTCATATTTGTTGATGGTCAAGTGATGGGCAAAAGAAACTTTTCCACCCCGTTGTTTGGTCTCTCCATTTGAATCATTATACAAAACCATACCAATCCCAGACCTATTCCCTAATCTCACGTCGGCAGATAAGGACTGGGTATCAGGAGCATCCTTAACCCCCACCCATTGGGTAAGACCGTTCATTCTAACCTTTACATAATTACCAATACCAGCAAAGGATGGTGACATCAAAAAAGGATTATCTGATAGATATTGGGACAATTGGGGTATGGTTAATTCTTGCCCTTTGACTATAAAACAAGCTATCAGGGATAAACAAAGTATTATGTTCCTTTTTTGTGTTTTCATTATTTATCTGTATAAGGTAAAATGTCCAACAAACTCACGCCCACTTCCATCATTAAGTTCCACTATATACCAATAGTCGCCAGAAGGCATAGCTTGCGATTGGTATTGGCCATCCCATCCACTATCAAGTTGCCCCATGATTTTTAGTTTTCTTCCATATCGGTCAAATATGAAGGTTTGGATATTTGGAAAAAGCTCCATGTTTCTAGGTTTCCAAAAATCATTTTGACCATCATTGTTTGGAGTAAAAAAGTTTGGAATTGTGATTTCAATCAAATTCATGGTTATGCTTTCAGAAGTTTCGCATCCATAACCATCCACAACTCTAACAACAAAAGTTCCACTTCTATCTATGGTGAATGTATTTGATGAAGTCCCAAGATTATCATCAAAGAAATAAGTGTATGTAGGAGTCCCTCCAGATACCGTTGCAGTAATTTCATTAATGTTGACATTGGTCAAGACCAAACTCAAAGGGGCTATATCATCTATTGCGAATGGGATTTCCAAAAGACATCCATTGTTATGCATTATGGACAGTGTATGATTGCCTGCGCTGATGTTTTCAAAATCTGGACTGATTACAAAGTCATTTGGATTTGTGGTATCCAAAGCATAAAGTACATCATTGGCTATGCTAGTGTCAAATAAAGTCACTGCAATACCATTGGAAGGTAATCCTGAATCACAAGAATAAATTGGCTCCACAGTTGCACCAAGGTTCGGTCCTCCAGGGAGAATCTCAAATGCGGTATTAGACTGGCAACCACTACTGTCAATAATCGTCATATTGTAATTTCCAGAAGGCAAATCATCTATGTTGAAAGAATTGCTAGCAAAAACTATGGGTTGCATAGAATTCAGTTGAACTGTCAAGGGTAAATCACTAGTGTCTACATCAACACTTACGGCACCATCTGTACTCTCCCAACATGTCTCATGTTGAACATTGGTTGAGATGTTAAATCCAAGCTGTGTGCCGGCGTCGAATGCGAAGGGAGCGGAATCCGTGGCGCACCCGTCCGTGTTGGTTGCGGTGATGGTGTAGTTGTCCCCGTCGTTGCCCCCTGTGATGGCTCCCCCGGCGCCCACTGCCAGTCCCACGGGGCTGGATGTATAGGTCAGGGTGTTGTCATAGTTGTCCACGGTGTTGGTTGCGTCCCCTGCGCAGTCCTCGGGCGTGACGGTTATGGCCGGTGCCGCGGGTGAGGGCAGCTGTGTGCCGGCGTCGAATGCGAAGGGAGCGGAATCCGTGGCGCACCCGTCCGTGTTGGTTGCGGTGATGGTGTAGTTGTCCCCGTCGTTGCCCCCTGTGATGGCTCCCCCGGCGCCCACT
>NZ_JAFLNE010000007.1:94692-148017 GCF_017313225.1 Allomuricauda sp. CAU 1633
GCCAGTCCCACGGGGCTGGATGTATAGGTCAGGGTGTTGTCATAGTTGTCCACGGTGTTGGTTGCGTCCCCTGCGCAGTCCTCGGGCGTGACGGTTATGGCCGGTGCCGCGGGTGAGGTGTTTATGGTAATTGTGAAAGGTTCCTCATCGAAGCAAACTCCACTCTCATCGTAGATGTAGTAGGTGCCCGAGCTAGTGATGTCCTCGCCTGGGAGATACTTCATTCCGGTACCTCCTGGATCTGTGAAATAGGCTTCATTACCTGTAAGGTTGGTTCCAGTGATGATGGGCAGGGTATAGGAGTCACATGCGATAATATCAGCTATGGGGTCGATATCCGGTGCCCCTGGTGATATTAGAGAGACACTAGGGTTTAGAGTGGAGGTACATCCGTTGACAGTTATCCTCAAATTATTATAGTTGCCCGCAGGTAGGCCATCGATGGTTGCACCGCCTGATTCTATGTTAACATTAGGGAAACTACCGCTGTCGTACACAATGGTATAGAAACCGTCCACTACCACGTTGGTGAAGAGCAATTCCATACTACCATCACTACCACCACAGGTGGTGGGGTCGGTAAAGACGTCCACACCAATTGTTGGTTGCAGATTATTGGTTATTGTGACCTCGTCGAATGAGTCCGGGCATGTTCCATTTGATATGGTCCATCTCAATGTGGCCGATGACCCCACAGGTGGTCCTGAGACACCGGTTATAGAACTAGCGGGATCGTCTATGGCGACAGCGGGACCTGCAATTTGGGTCCAGATTCCCGTGCCCACCATAGGTATGTTGGCATCCATAATGAAGGTACTGTTGTCGCATTGCAAGATGTCAGGTCCTGCATTGGCGGGTGTGGGGTCTTGATAAAAGGTGACGGTTATATTGTTTGAACTGGAACAGCTCCCGTTCACGTCGGTCCACGTGAATACATAAATTCCGTAAGCATTGACCGTAAGAGTCTGGTCCGGGTCGTTGGCGTTAGTTCCAAAAGCTAGGGCGCCTGGTCCGCTAGTCTTTGTCCATGTTCCTGTGCCTACGGCCGCAAGCGCATCGACATCGTGTGTGAGCCCGCATTCTTCGAACATGTTCTGCAGGGAGGGTTCATAGGCATCAGCCGATGGTTGTAGGTCATTGGTAATTGTTACATCATCGGAGGATGGGGCACATGTACCGTTGCTGATGGTCCATCTGAGTGTGGCTGTGCTTCCGGCGGAGAGTCCCGTTATTGTTGTCAAGGGGTCGCTCGGGTCGGTTATTGTTATTCCAGAGGGTCCTCCGACTTCAGACCATGTTCCGGTCCCCACCAAAGGGGTGTTTGCGGCCATATTGAAGGTGCCGTTGTTGCACTGTACAATATCCAGTCCAGCGTTGGCAGGTGTGGGTTCTTCATAGAAAGTGACGCTTATCTCATCGAAGTCGGAGCAGCTCCCGTTTACTTCGGTCCACTGGAAGGTATAGGTGCCGTAGTTGTCAACGGTGACATCGGTTACCGCATTATTTTCATTAAGGAACATGGCGTTCCCGACCAAAGGGCTTTCGTTGGTCCAGGTACCAGTTCCGATAGATGCCACCGCACTCGTGATAAAGGTATTAGCGATATCACAAACATCTCCTCCAGAACCAGCATCGGTAGTAGTTTGTTGATCTATTGTCAATATCATTTGGTCCTGTACATTGGGACAGGAACCATTTCCAATTGCTGTAATTGTGAGTACAACTGATCCATTAGAGATGTCGTTGGCTCCGGGGTTATAGGTAGGCATTAGGAGTGTGCTGTTGGGGGAAAAGGAACCATCCCCTGATGTGGACCATGATAGAGAGCTGGTGTTGGACTCACTTGGCACCGTTGTTGAAGTAGCGAGATTGTGAACACCACCCTCACAGATTGACGCATCTGACCCTGCATCCACAATTGGAGCAGATGTAATGGTCAGTATCATTTGGTCCTGTATGTTTGGGCAAGGACCATTTCCGGTTCCTGTGAGAGTGAGCGTTACCGATCCTACCATGATGTCGTTGGGCCCAGGAGTGTAGATGGGTGTGAGCAGTAAACTGTTGGAGAACGACCCATCTCCAGATGTGGACCATGATAAGGAGGTGGTGTTGGACTCACTTGGTACCGTCGTCGAAGTGGCCAGGTCGTGGACATTTCCTTCACAAATTTCCTCGTCTGAGCCCGCATTTATGTTAGGGTCTGGAATTATAGTAACGGTTACCGTTGCAGTGGCATCAGTACAAGGTGCAGTTGCGGTTACGGTATAGGTAAAGTCGTAGCTTCCGGGGAATACTGTGGAGAAGTCCATGTTGGTGGGGTCTCCCACGACAGAGTTTGCTCCGTTGTTGAAGGCATCGTTCTCATCGGTCCATGTGCCAACACCGTCCTC
Source organism: Allomuricauda sp. CAU 1633 (assembly GCF_017313225.1). Lineage (GTDB taxonomy): Bacteria > Bacteroidota > Bacteroidia > Flavobacteriales > Flavobacteriaceae > Flagellimonas. The sequence continues at coordinate 97,083 of NZ_JAFLNE010000007.1, forward strand.
TCCAGCAAGCTGAGCGTTAAGGTCATAGATGGTGGCGTCGCCCTCACAGATGTCCAAATCGGTAGGGGTGCCGGCATTAGGCGTTGTATAGACCTCTATTGTATGGGTTACATCAATGAAATTACCAGAGGTATCTGTTACTCTGTAGGTACGTGTAATGGTTTCTGGATTAGACAAGCCGTCCGATACATCGCTTATATGGGCCACAGAATCCACGGCACAATTATCATCTTCATCATTGACTACATTAGGGTCTGGAGCCAGAACGGTATCACAAACGACTATTGAAGTAGGATTACTTGCGGTTGGGGGTTCTACATCAGCAATATAAGCAACTGTAAAAACGTCAACCCCACTGAAATTGACGTTGTCAAAAAATGCATGGTCAGCTACTATGCTTGTTGCCTCTATCAATGTTATTGCTCCATTGGTAAAATCACCATTTCCATCTTCGTCTATCATCAAAAATATCTCACAGGGATCGTTGGGTAGTATGTCCGACCCTGTAAGATCAACCCGTACACTTACATTTGAAATAGGATCAGCCGAAACAGACCGGGTTTCATCAATTTTCCAACGTCTTTGAATCCTCCCATCAACACCAACGGGGTTGTTCAGGGCCGTAACAAGCATTGAAGCGTGATCATTTCCCCAGACCAAGTAGTTATGTTCAATGGGTGAAAAGTGTCTTGCGTCAATTGGAGTTCTAGCGTCATCCAAATTATCTTCAGAGAAGTCCATATTTGTGGATATGGTAACCCTTGCTTCTGCATTTACACTTTTTGAGATGCGTTGGTGGAGATTATATCGTAATCTGTGGGCACCAGCGTCATTAAACCTGTCTTTACCTATGCCTGCAATGTCGTAGGGGTAGGTAGCATCGAACATCCATATTGTTGTACCATCAGCTGCTAGGTAGTTGAATGAATCATTTCCATTGATACTGCCCAAGGTTCCTGATGAATTAAGGGTAATGCCATATTTGATCGCTAAATAGCTTTCCATTCTTTGGATGTGATTTACATCAGCAATACCATCCATCAGCAATATTTCTGCAATATGACCAGATAGATTACTTGGATCTGAACCACCACCGGGATCTGTATCGTTAAAGTGTTTCCCCATTCGGTTGTAGTAGAATAGGGATTCATCTGCTGTTGGATCATTTCTAATTAACCCGTTTATGCTAGGATCTGTTAGTCCATTTACACGTGTGGAAAGGGTTTCTTGGTCTACACCCACTTGTCTTACAAAAGTTCCTATTGTAGGCCGGCCCAATAGATCAATACTGCCTGCTTGGAAAAATGTACCCGTGTCCCAAGTCCTACCAACGGAAAAACTATTATTGCTGGACACCCCTAAAGAAAGGTTGGTAAGGTAACTTATGTGTGAATCTATGTCTCCACCAAACAAGAGACTTTGTGTTTCTGCGGTGTTGCCTTCGCCAGTTGCGGAGAAAACGATAAAAACCACTATATTGTCCCTTGCATGGGATCGAAAATAGAGTGCATCACCCGTTCCAGACCCATCAAATTCCACCGCGGGGTTAAAGTTCCATACATCCCTTTGTAATGTTGGTATGCCTGGTATTGCTCCGGTTGGGGTTAAAAAACCAGGACCGCCAGGATGCTCAAAACCATGGTTGGGATAATTTTCCCAAGGTTGGTCATAATTGATTGGGTTAGGATGTTCCATAGCATCTTGGCGAAAATCTGGAATAACAAAATCAACTAAATCATACCATATGTTGACAGGTGTTACACCAGCGGGAGGATATGGAGTAAACTCATGCAAGGCTGAAGGAGTGGAAGGAACATTTATGGCCCTATCTGCAGAATACCAATTGTCTACCTCTTGGGCAGATAATTGGAATCCAGTGATAAAGAGTAATAGCCATAATATTAATTTTTTTATTCGACCGTATGACAAATAGAAGAGGTTGACCAAATTATTGGGGAGCAAATAATTGATAGAGTGTAAAAATTTAGTCATAAGCAAGTAGGTTTTGGCCTAGTATTCTTGGGAAGAAATACAAGGCTTTATGTTAACATAGATTTAAAGTAGCATACCTACCTTATATATAATGGGGTCAATTAACCTATGCGAGGTTAGAATTGATGAAAGGCATAAATGGATTTACGGGACAAAACTCGAAATGAGGTATTTTAATGGTTTATACGGAAGGTGTGCCTTAGTTCATTCTTGGTGTATCCATGTGCTTTTTGGAGTGATGGAAGACATAAAAAAGCCGCCAAGAAAACTTCTTGGCGGCAAACTATCACTGCTTTTTAAGAATACACGAGTTACACCAAACCTTACATTCTTAATTGAATTATGGACAGGATAGCTATTTGATCAGGTTGATTTCCACTCTTCGGTTTTGTTGTCTTCCAATTCGGGTAGCATTTGAGGCTATTGGTTTTTCCTCACCATATCCAATTGCGGACAGCCTTTCTGATGTAATACCCTCATTAATCAAGAAATCCCTAACCGAATTAGCCCTGGCCTCTGACAGTCTTTGGTTGCTTTCGCTGCTTCCCACACTATCGGTATGGCCTTCTACGGTAAATTTAGCGTTGGGGTATTCATTCAAGATTTGAATAATGTCCACCATGGTTGATACCGATTCAGGTTTAATGGTAGCTTTTCCGGTATCAAAAAGTATGGTACGGGCGTAATCATTCAATTGTTTTTGAACTTCCTGTGTTACTTCAGGGCATCCTTTGTTGCTCACTGGGCCTGCTATGCTGGGGCATTCATCATCAATATCCGCAAGGGTATCGCCATCCGTATCCGGGCAACCTTTGTGTTCGGCACTTCCCGGGATGTTTGGACAACGGTCTTCATTATCTATGATGCCATCTCCGTCCGTATCTGGACAGCCATTATACTCGGCTAAGCCAGCTTCGGTAGGGCAGTCATCATCTTTATCCAATACACCATCGCCATCGGTATCTTTCCAGGGGCAACCTTTGTTTTCTTCCGGGCCAACTTCGCTGGGACAGTCATCGTCCTTGTCCAAAATGCCATCGCCATCAGTGTCTTTCCAAGGGCAACCTTTGTTTTCAATTGGGCCTGCAACATCAGGGCATTGATCTTCTTGATTTATGATACCATCATTGTCTTTGTCTTTTAATCTATTTTGGTATACAGGAATTTTAAGCCCGGCATATAGATCAATGGCTTTTGTGTTTTTACCAGCCATTGCTGAAATGATGGACCCGGACCCTAAATATATTGGCCCCAATCTAAGTCCAGCCCCCCATTGGAATCCTGCTCCTTCAAGAATGCTTAACGGGGAATAAACACCAAGCCATGTACTTTCAAATCTTGGGGTAAGCCTAAATTGGTTCAAAATTCGGTTGGTGTTTATTTTTGTTTTTGATGTTAGGGAGACATCAGCATTTAGATTAAGGTAGAATTTGGAATTAATGTTCCAATCCGCATTGGTATGCAATGCGGTAGGTAAAGTAACACTGGCAGATTTGGTTTCTGAAATAAGCTGAAAGTTGTCCAAAAGCGCTTCTTCCAATACATCACCGTCAAAATTATCTATGTCTTGAGTGTTGATAAGGTCGTAAAATCGATCAACACCACTAACATCTTTTATTTTACCAATATCTGTGATCGATGCTCCAAATTTTAGTTTGTACTTGTTGGCACCTCGATCTATAATAGAATTTCCGTTGACATCGGTTTTAGTGTATTTGGCATATTGGGGCCTCCACTCATAAACAAATCCTATATCTGTGCCAATACCTCCACCTCCACTAAAATCAAAATATTTACCGCCATTACCTTCATCGTCAAGACTTGCTGTATTCCCATAGTGTAATTGGCCGGTAGTGGTAACTTGTCGGGAGCCTGAGTCATAATCTACTGTAATGTCGGATCCATTTATATAAACATTACCCATGCCTTGAATGTATTTTAAGGAAAGCCCCCCTTTTATAAAATGTTCTTCCTTGTCCAAAAGAATCCTAGCATACGTAGCGCCAATTTCGCCCCATAGATTAAAGGAACCTGCGATATTACCTTCATCCAAAAAGAAATCCTCAGATTCATCAAATCCTCCTTCTTTGTCCAAAAGTTCTCCATTTATCTCATTTACATTGAAAAACGCCCTTGCCCTTGTGAAAAAGGAGAAAGAATGCTTTTTGCCGAGACTGAGCATTACAGATGGGCCAAGCACATCAATGTTCCATCCTATAAAATTATCTTCGGAAGGAAAGGTTGCTGCATTGTCAAATGCTTTACTAAAATCACTGAAAGCATCATCAAGGTTAAAACCCACATAATTGTTTCCAACAAACGAACTAACCCCAATTAGGTTAATGTCTGTTTTAAGTCTGGAATCTGCAATATTGGCTGGGTTGGAAATAACACCATGAACCCCATTGTAATTGTCTTCCAATAAGCCGACGTAGGATTGAGCATGGCTTATTGCTGTTGTTAAGATGAGAAAGAATCCCATCAATACTATTCTTAAATTCATGTTTACTGTTTTTTGGTATAAAGTTGATTTACAGCCATCTCTCGATCGGATAGGCATTGTACAAAGAGAAAGGAAATATGTGTGGGAGTTTTATGGAAATGAACAAACGCTCCCTTTCAATTGATAAAACAAAAAGCTGGGTTCACCGTAGCTTTCCAAGGGAAGGTAAAAGACTGTTTATAGAGTAAGAAAAAACTTATAAATAATTGGAATACATAAATAGGTTCTCTGTTTTAAAGCCACAGATCTTTACAGGTGAAGTGACAGGTAAGGGTAAAAACAAAAAAACCATTACAACCAAGGAACCACTCTGATTCCTTGGCGTAACGGAAACCTCAACTAAACTAAACACTTTTATGACCAACAGTCTAAAAAAAGTGCATTGCTATATGTGCATGCGTTAAAATTGATCTTGCTTTTCAATGTGCTTTAACGCGTAATTGCACAACAAACATAAGTTGTATTAATAATTTATAGCTGTGCTATCTTATGGATGCCCCTTCTCAGCTAATGGATGGGCAATCTGGTTTGGTGGTTAAAAAAAAAGAATGAGATAAAATGCGCCTATTCATACCATGAAATAAAAAAGGCAGCCCATTTGAGCTGCCTTTTTGTATTCAAAAATATTTTTAGCTAGGAAGAAACTTCTTCGACAGCGGCATCCGGGGCATTTTTCTTTACAGAAGCAACACCATTTTCCATGGCCGATTCGCTGGAATACATCTCGCTGTTCCCAATAACCTGTCCATTGGATGCTTTTAGGTTAAAGTATGGACTTCCATCTTTTGCAGTGTTTCTTTCAAAATTTCCATCGTCCTGCGAATGTTTTCTCACAGACTCGATGCCATTATCGCAGGCAGCTTTGGTGGTATACCCTTGACTGCTTAAAATTACTTGGCCGTTTCCAGCTTTTAAATTAAACCTGAACTTGCCAGATTTATCTGTTTTAATCTCAAATTTTCCCATGGTAATATGTTTAGAGTACTAAATCTAGATATTTTCTCAAAAAATGACCAATATTTCAACCAAAAATTGCCTTTTTTATACTTATTCCAGTTTACAAATAAAAAAAGGCGCTGAAGTCTACCCCAACGCCTAGCTTATTTTAAGGAGATATTTTTTAAACTCTCACCTGCCCATCACCAAATACGTAGTATTTGTTGGTGACCAATTCATTCAATCCGAGCGGGCCACGATGATGGAGTTTATCTGTACTGATAGCCAACTCAGCGCCAACGCCCATCTGTCCACCGTCTGTAAATCTCGTGGAAGCATTTTGGTACACTGCAGCGCAGTCCACATTTTCCATAAAGGTTTGGGCCACACTGTCATTCTGGGTCATAATGGTGGCCGAATGACCGCCAGAGTTTGCGTTTATCTTTTCAATGGCCTCATCCAATCCAGTCACTGAACCAATGACGCATTTCATGGCCAAGAACTCTTCTTGCCAAACCGATTCATTTGGTATGATTTCCTCTCCGGGCAATATCTGTTTGACCTTCTCATCCACCAAAATGGAAACCCCTTTATCGCTTAAAAGTTGTTTCAGTTCTTTTAGTTTTTCCCCATAACCTTCAATCCCTGAATCCACCAAAATTTTGTCCAAGGCATTACAGGCAGAAATTTTATGGGTCTTGGCATTAACAATCACTCCTAAGCTTTTTGTCCAATCGGCCTCATTGTGAACATATAGGAAATTGTTTCCTCGACCACTCACCAGAACGGCACATTTGGCGTGTTCCTTTACAAAGGCGATAAGGCGTTCGCCCCCACGTGGTACGATCAAATCCAAGTCTTGATCAGGATTTTTTAAAAATTCCTGTGTCTGGGTCCGGTCCATTTCCAAAAATTGGATAAAATCTGTTGGCAGCTTATTCTCGGCCAAGGCCTGATGCCAAAACTTTACCAATGCTTTATTGCTATGATAAGCCTCTTTTCCACCCTTTAATAGGATTTTGTTGTTGGCTTTAAACGCTAGGACCGCAGCCTCCACGGTTACATCAGGGCGAGACTCATAAATGATCATTATGGTCCCAAATGGAGCCGTTTTGTTAATGATTTTGAGCCCATTCTCTAAATTTTTGGTAGAGATTTCTTGATTGACCGGATCTTTCTGCAATCGAACCTCTTTTACCGCCTGAATCATCTGGTCCACTTTTTTCTGGTTGACCACCAAACGATCATATAGGGCTTGGTCGTCCCGGTTGAACGCATCCAAATCTTTTTGATTGGCTTTGAGGAGCTCTTCACGATTCTCATCCAGAATTCGCTCCATATCGGCCAAGACTTTATTTTTTATTTCTGTATTCAATAATTTCATAGTTCTCATTTTTTATAGGGAAACTTTGGTCCCTACTTTTTTTCCTTCTACAATATCTAGTATTACATTATCTTTTTTTCCATTCACGATGTAGGACGGAATATTGTCAGCCGCGGCCATTTGGGCATAGCTTAATTTTGAGCCCATACCGCCACGACCTTCACCTTCGGCTTTGTTGCCTTCCTCAATGTACTTGTCCAAATCTTCCTTGGGTGCTACTTTTTGAATGACTTTTGATTCTTCCTTTTCTGGATGGCCGTTGTAGAGCCCATCAATGTCGGTCATGAGAATCAATTTATCGGCATTCATTAGCTGGGCAATCAATGTGGCGAGCTCATCATTATCCGAAAACATGGACATAGCCACGGAAACGGCATCATCCTCATTGGCGATGGGCACTACACCTTCGGACAGGAGTCCTTCAATGCAATTGATCATATTGTCGCGGTGCATCCCTGGATTAAAATCCCGCTTTGTGGGAAGCACTTGGGCGCATTTCATACCATAATCCCTAAAGATGTTGTAGTACAAACGCATCATTCTAGGTTGCCCGATGGCGGAGTACACCTGTCTTCTTTGGGTCTTGTCCTTAATGCTGGCTTTGCCCAATACTTCTTTTCCCGCAATTACAGAACCTGAGGAGACCAAAATGGTCATAATATCACGTTCGTATAGCTCCACAACTTGTTTTACCAGTTTTTTGAGCACGGGTCTTACAATTCTGTTGTCTTTGTTGGTCATCACATTGGTTCCCACCTTTATGACCACGAGTTCTTTATACATGATTTAGTATTCTTCGCCGAGTTCAACGGCACGATTAAAGGCTGCAAAGGCAGCTTCCTTGATCATTTCACTTACATTATTGTCTTCCATGGAGTCCAATGCGGCCCTGGTTGTTCCTCCTTTAGAGGCCACTCGGTCCATCCATGAGTCCGGGGTGAGGTTGTTCTGGTTGAAGAGTTCCACGGCCCCGGTAAAGGTCTGACTCACCAATACTTTGGATACATTTTCGGAAAAGCCCATTTGAAGGGCGGCCTCCATCATGCTCTGCATAAAGTAGAACACATAAGCAGGCCCACTTCCCGAAATTCCTGTGGAAGCATCAATATAGTTTTCGCTTTTTACCCGGAGTGATTTACCGGTGGTGTCCAAAAGGCCTTCCACCATAAAAAGCTCCAAACGGGAAACTTCCTCTGCCGAAACATAGCTGGTGAGTCCGTGACCCACTTGCGCGGGGAGATTGGGCATGGCTCTAACTACTTTGGTAATGCCCAAAGCTTCTTGGATATATTTAATGGTTACCCCAGCCATAATGGAAATGAACAATTGCTCGGGTTTTACCAGGTTCTTCATACGTTTGAAGAGATCTTCAGCATGATAGGGTTTCACGGCCAAGAATATGATATCTGCTTTGGGGACACAGTCCTCTAAGCGTTCCATGGCATCGAAATAGGCAATTTTGCCCACTTCTTCCAATTTTTCCTTTGACTTGTCCAATACCATAATGTTGCGTTTTTTCAACAGTTTGGATTTGGACATACCTGTGGCGTAGGTAAGCCCCATGTTACCTGCACCAATTACCAATACTTTCATTGTTTGGATTAAAAAGTTTATATAAAATTTAGATGGATATGTTGCAGTCTTCGCAATCTTTCACTTTACCGTAGTAGGTTTCCCTGTACTTGTGTAATGTACGTGTAGGGATTCCTAAAATATATCGCTTTATGTACGTTACCTGGGTGGTAAGTTCTCCCATTTTAACGCTATAGCGTTTTTCATACTTGGTTTCCCTTTTAATCTTTGAAAGTTTCATTTTGTTGTTAATGGTGTTTATACTATTCGTTTTCCCTTTCGTTAAGGTATTTGGCCTTGTATTGGGCCTTTTTTAATGTTTTTCTTCGTTCTACTGATTTTTTGGTGTATTCCTGACGGTCACGGATTTGCTCCAAACGCTTGGTGTTTCTATATTTCCTTTTATAGCGTTTTAGGGCTCTTTCTATGTTTTCGCCGGGTTTTACTTCAATTTTGAGCATATAGTGTTTTATCGGTTCAATCTCATTTCTGTGTGGGTTTCACCAAACCCGTATTTTTCAAAAAATTCTTTGTTTGGGCATTGGTTTTCGCTTGTAATATGGATGGCAACATCGCCTTTGCAATATTGTAAGGTATAGTCAAGAAGTTTTTCCTCAATACCTTGATTCCTGAACTCGCGGTGCACTACAAAGAAGACCATAAAGTTTTCAGGGATATAGTCTCCCATACCAGTCTTGTTCACTACGGCCAAAGCAAGTATGTTGTCCTTATCTTCCATGGAGAACACGTAACCTCCCAAACCAGGTATTTCCTTTGTGGAATACTGAATGGCCTTTCGAATGGCCTTTTGGGTGGCTCTTTTACCTTCTTGGTGTTCAAAAAGAAAGTTGGTGAACCGTGTGGCTTCCATGGTTGAAAGTCGGGTATAGGCATCGTAGGTCTTGATTACCATGCGTATGTTTTGCGATAAAATGATGTTGTAGTTTTTGGTTACAAATAGGGCTTAGTGCCATATCCAGAAAAGCATCGCTTTCCAAGATTGCGCATTGCAAGAGAAACCTTGGTTAAAGGTTGGAATTAAAGAGTAGGTGGGATGAATTTATCCGGTTGGTTACGAAATACCAGATAGGTAAAACTTAGAATCCTACAGTTTTTTCTCTCGTGGAGCTTGATTTTCATCGGGGCAAAGATAAGGCATGCAAGCCGTAAATCCCAATTTTACTGGGTTTTATATTTTTTATAACGTTTGAAAGACTGTACTTCTTAAAAGTTTTGAGCACTTTATACATACTGTATGTCCCTCCGGAAATCTTTAGGATATCCGTATAAAACAACAAAGGACTTTAGGTATTTTGTGTTAAATCAAATTTGTAATTTTAAAGGAATTACAAAATAACTACTTCAAGAGAGGTCTAATTTCAAAACAAATAAGATGAAAACCCAAATGGACAGACGCCTTTTTTTAAAATCTTCAACCTTGGCAGGCGGGGGAATGCTGTTGGGTTTTAGTTGGATAGTTTCCTGCAAGGATAAAACCAAAGGATTGGAAAGTGGTTTGCCCGAAAATTGGGTTGAGGTCAATGGGTATATCAAAATAGCTGAAAATGGGATGGTGACCATTATGTCGCCCAACCCTGAAGGAGGACAAAATGTGAAAACGTCCATGCCCATGATTGTTGCTGAGGAACTGGATGCAGATTGGGAACAGGTTATAGTGGAACAAGCTCCACTGGATACAGATAAATATACGCGTCAATTTATTGGGGGAAGTCAGGCTATCCGACAAAGTTGGGAGCATCTTAGGCAAGCAGGAGCCTCTGCAAAATATATGTTGATGCAAGCCGCCTCGGAGCTTTGGGAGGTGCCCATAGATGAAATTACTGCCCAAAAAGGGGAGGTATTTCATCCAGAAAGTGGGAAAAAGGCAGGATATGGCGAATTGGCTACCGCCGCTTCCCAAGTTGCCGTTCCAGAAACTGTTTCCTTAAAAGAAATAGAAGAGTTTGCCATTATCGGTACATCCAAAAAGAATGTCGACACACCGAAAATTGTGACGGGCAAGCCTTTGTTCGGTATGGACTATCAAAAGGAAGGGATGTTGGTTGCCATGATTGTACATCCCCCGGCCTTTGGATTAAAATTGAAAAGCTTTGATGCTACTACCGTTAAAGGAATGCCCGGAATTAAAGCTATTTTTTCCATAAAAACTTATGCTGAAGATTACAAATGGCAGTTTTTTGACACGAATTCTTTTACTGATTTGGTGGTGGTGGTAGGGGATTCCACCTGGCCGGTAATGAATGCCAAAAAAGCTCTTGAGCCCAATGTGGAATGGGAGGCCAGTTCTGATCTAACCATTACAAGAGATCGATTTGGAACTGAGCAGACCTTGTTTTTCCCTGCGGGACTGGAAAACACCTCAGACCATGATCGGAAAAAGAAGGAAATGTCCAAACAAAAAGGTGAGGTACAACGAAAGGATGGCGACCCGGAAAGGGCATTGCGTTCGGCATCCCAAATTTTGGAACGCTCATACACTGCCCCTTTCTTGGCGCACAATTGTATGGAACCCATGAACTTTTTTGCTGATGTGACCGAGGAACGGGCGAATTTTGCAGGGCCATTGCAAAAACCTGAGTTTACCGAAAAAACCTTATCCGCCCGTTTGGGGATTCCCTTGGAGAATATTGATATTAAAATGACCCGTTTAGGAGGGGGTTATGGTCGCAGGTCATACGCACATTGGTTGGTTGAGGCAGGAATCATTTCCCAACGAATGAAAGCTCCCATAAAATTGATGTATACCCGGGAAGATGATATGACCTCGGGAATTTATAGACCCACCTATCGTGCCACTTATAAAGCAGCATTGGATGCCAATAAGAATCTAACCGGATTGAGTGTTAATGCGGGAGGTATTCCCGAAAGTCCATTGTATGCCAATCGATTTCCAGCCGGAACTTTAGATCATTATTCGGCTGAGAGTTGGGTTGTTCCCTCCAATATCACTGTAGGTTCGTTTCGAGCGCCAAGTTCCAATTTTATGGCCTGTGCCGAACAATCATTTTTGGATGAACTTGCAGAGGAGATGGGGAAAGACCCCATAGAATTTCGATTGGAACTGCTTCGTAGGGCTGAAAATGATCCTGTTGGTGAAAATAATGATTATGACCCTTCACGCTACAAAGGGGTCCTTGAGTTGGTTAGGGATAAGTCCAATTGGGGAGAAGAAAAGCCCGGAGTTTATCGAGGTGTGGCAGCTTATTTTTGTCATAATACCTATGCAGCCCAAGTTTTGGATTTGGTGATGAATGATGGTCAACCCCAAGTTCAAAAGGTATATTGTGCTGTGGATTGTGGGATTATAATCAACCCCGATGCGGCTACTAATTTATTGGAAGGTGCCATTGTGGATGGAATTGGAAATGCCCTGTTTGGTTCATTGGCCTTCAAGGATGGTAAACCCAACAAGCAAAATTTTGATCGCTACCGAATGATTCGGATGAAGGAAGCTCCCAAAGAAATTGAAGTCCATTTTGTGCAAAACCAAATTGACCCAACTGGATTGGGAGAGCCGGCCTTTCCACCTGTGTTCCCTGCATTGGCCAATGCCATGTACAGAGCCACTGGAAAACGATTGTACGATCAGCCTTTTATTGCGCAGTAAGGAGCGTGATTATTGGTTCTTCAGCGTAAGGAAAATCTTTTCTTAAATGATTTACCATACCCGTGAAACCCTAAAAACATTGTTTCCAGCTTAAACTCCAGGGTATTCCCCCAAGTAAATCAAAATAAAAGCCAAAGTGTTGGAGACTCCATGGGCTATTATTGGAATAGTGAGGTTTTTATTTGATTTAAGAAAAATGATACCTAAAAAAAGGCCACTCAATCCTTCTTGGATCCATCCAGTGATGCCTTGTTCTGTGTGCCCCCAGCCAAATAGGATACTGGAAAGAACCAAAGCCACTATCCAAGCGGCGTTATTGCTCCCAAATACGTTGGCAATCCTGTTCATTAAAAACCCCCGAAAGCAAATCTCCTCCCCAATGGCAGCCAAAACCCATGACAATATGGTAAATAGGAGTAACATGGCCAGATTGCCACGAATGCCTTTTAAATCACCGAGGTCTGGCTCCGTATTAAAATAATCGCTCAGTAGTGGAGTGGTGACATAAGTGGCAAAAAGTTCCAGCACAATTCCCAATCCAATACCAATGATTATGGCTTTTTTAAGGTCAATGTCCTTAAAGCCCCACCCAATGGAGGCAAATTTTTCCTTTTTTAATTTTAGAACAATCCAAATAAAGGGTATAATGTATAGCGTTTGGGAAATGGGTAGATAGCCCTTTGCATCCAAAACTACCAAGAGGACAAAAATTAAGATTTCAACTAGCAGTATTGCTTTTTTCATATTCAAAGTATTAAAGTTGTAATATTTTATTCATAATTATTTCTGTCCGTTGTACCACGAACATTCCTTTGGGTGCGGGAGCATCATTGAATCCCATAGATCGATACATCTTAAGGGCAATTTCCAGTTTGCCAAAGGTTTGGAGGTACAGATGCAGACCGCCTTGCTCTCTGGCAAACTCAATGCATTTTTGCACCAATTTTTTACCTATTTGCATTCCTCGGGCCTCTTTTGCCACCACAAGTTTGCAGAATTCATAATCGGTTTTGTTCAATTTTTTTACGGCCACCACACCTAAACACTGCCCTTCTTTATTGGCATAGAAAGCCATTCCCCCTGTATTTATATAGTGTTCAACAGGATTTTGAACTTCCAAAAGATCTTCTGCTTGAGGATGAATACCCATGGTATTTGTTAACCAATCTACCCAGATTTTTTCAAAATCCCCTTTATTACGTTCAGAATAAGAATCAACTTTCATTATTGGTCCAGAATTGAAGGTAAAATATCCTGCCAAAGCATGGGTTCGGATTTTCTTGTAATTGCCCCATTGCCAGCTGTGGAAACCACCACTAGACCTAAATGAGGGACTATCCAAATAAATTGACCGCCATATCCTACGGCATAATAAATATCCTCGGTGTTAATATGATTGTATACGTAATGGCTGCTCGAATATCTCCACCAATGATATGCATAATCATTGTACTCCGTGTTTTCAATCTTTTTTGAGGTGGAATTTTCCACCCAACTTTCGGAAATAACTTGAGTTCCTTCCCAACTTCCCCCATTTATGTACAACTGACCAAACTTCAACATATCAATGGGCTTTAAATAAAGCTCTCCTGAGGTCCAAGTGAGCCCGTCAGCACCATGGGCCCACTCCCAATTCTCTATTCCAATCTTTGAAAATAGGTTGGTTGCCGCATACTGTTCAGCAGACAGTCCAGTTTTGTTCTGAATGATTCCCGATAAGAGAATGCTACAACCGCTGTTGTAGTTAAAATGGATACCGGGTTCAGATACCAAGGGCAAATCCAACATGTATTTGATCATGTCATCACTGTCCCAAAGCTTGGTGGCAGAATTGTTTGGATGACCGTATGGATAGGAGAATTCATCCCATTCAAACCCAGCGCTCATGGTGAGAACATGTTGCAAGGTCATATTTTCTTTTCCTTCGGTTAAATTGGCTATGGTACTGTATTCGGAGAAGTAGCTGAGTATTTTTTCGTTTAGACTTTCAATTACACCTTGGTCAAAGGCAATACCAACTAAGGCAGAAGTGACGCTTTTGGTAACCGAAAATAATCGGTGCAACTCAGTTTTATCATACCCATTAAAATACTCTTCCAGTACAATTTCACCATTTCTTGAAATCAGTAGACTGTGTATATCTCCAAAATGACCATTTCTGATTTTGGTTGTCAGGCTTTGTAACTTAAGAGTATCAAGATTTTGTTGATGAGCTGCCAAAAAAGAGTTGCCCAAAGAACTTGCATTGGTATTGATTACTGGCTTGTCTTGACTACAGCCTACAAGGAATGTGAACGCAAGGCATAAAAATGTCATATTGGCTGTTCTATGAAGACCTTTCAAAATATACTTCATTTCTTATTTACTGTTAATACGAATCATTGCTGTTCTAAGAACTCTCCATCCAAGATCAATAGTTTTGCACCAGTACCGGAAATGGAAAGATGGGCGTCCATCCCATCCGAAACTATATAAGTCATCCCTTTTGTGAGAATGTGTTTTTCACCATTATCCAACTGGGTGGTCAAAACCCCTTCCAAGCAGTGTACAACATGTCCTTTCTTGCACCAGTGGTCAGCAATATAGTTTTTGGACATTTCCACAATCCTTACCCTAAGTCCACTATATTGAGTTGTTTGCCATTGTGCTGTTCCAGATTCTCCTTCATGCTCGGTTATTGGAACTGAATTCCAATCTATTGTCTGGAAGGGGATATTTTTTGTGCTCATATGTCTATTTCAAATAAATAAGCAGAAGTTGATTCGTTGTAAAACTAGGTTGAACATGCAACAAAAAGCTCTTGATTCCTGAAATATGGATATTAAAAAAGTGTAAAGGACCAAGGGCCTGGCGTCTAGATTTCCCAAAGATTTTTTAATCAAGTTTCCCTGGTAACCGTGCTACAATGAAGAACGTGAAAGTATTCTTAAAACATGTCTAGATTTAAGTAATCGGGATAAGCCTCCTCGGATAGAAATGTAAAGTTGTGAAAGCAAAGGTATTATGAAATCACAGCCTGTATTCACGACAATCTTTATCCTTTTTTCGCTATGGTCTTATACGCAGTCCACGCAATCCACTCGAGATCAATATAGATACCAAATGTCCGAAGTTGGGAATTCAATAGCTATTGATGGCATTGAAGGGCCAAACGAATGGGAAGCCATACCCATGATTGATACATTTTATAACCATGACCCAGTGGATAGCGGGAATGCCAAAAACAAGACTGAGGTTAAATTGGCCTACAGCAGGACCTCACTCTACATTTTGGTGAAATGTTATGATGAAGGAAAACGCATTGTTCAATCTTTGGACAGGGATTCAGATAATGGACATTGGGGCAGTGATTCTTTTTCCATAGCCATAGACCCTATCAACGAAAAGCAAAGTGGTTACTTTTTTGGTGTTAATGCGGGTGGTGCAGAAGTGGAGGGAAGTCTTGTGGTTGAAGCGGCCAATACAAAGTTTTCGTACATCTGGGATGAAAGATGGTTTTCATCGGTAAAACAGTATAAAGACCATTGGTTGGCTGAGATGGAAATCCCCTTTACCAGTATTAGATATAATGCCAATAATCTAGAATGGGGCATAAGTCTTTTACGAGGTGACAAAGTTGAAAACATGTATTATACTTGGACTCCGTTTCCGGTAAATTTTAGTGGGTTTGATGTAAATTATATGGGGTCATTGGTATGGGGTAAAATCCCAGAAGTCAAGGGTAAAACAATCTTTGTGAAACCTTATTCAACGGTATCTTCCCTAAAGAACAATGTAGCCGATGATAGTGCTGCTCGAACCGAAATAGATGCTGGTGTTGATTTAAGGGTGGGCATTACCAAATCTGTAAATGCTAATATTGCCATAAATCCTGATTTTTCGAATGCAGATGTTGACCAAGAGGTAGTCAATATTACCCGGTTTGATATTTCGCTACCTGAGCGGCGTGAGTTTTTTATAGAGAATGCAGACTTGTTCACCAATTTTGGAAGCTATGATGTTAAACCATTTTTTTCTAGGCGAATTGGTCTTAAGGATGGCAAAAATATTCCCATTGTCTATGGTGCCAGGGTCACCGGAAATGTTACAGACAATACAAGGATAGGTGCCATGAACATACAGACCAAAGCTGAGGGAGGGGTAGATGGTCAAAATTATACCGTGGCGGCAGTCAACCAAAAAGTGTTGAAACGCTCGCAATTGCAAGCCCTCTTTATCAATAGGCAAGAAACAGGGAACGATACCATTAATGATTTCAACAGAAACTATGGAGCGGAGTTTACTTTTATCTCGGACAAGGGAAACTTCAACACCAATATAAAATACCACTCCACGATTACCGATGAAGGGCAGAAGGGCGCTTACTATGGATTAAAGGGGAACTACATCAACAGAAGATTAGGAACTGGCTGGTTGATTGATGTGGTGGAAGATGGGTATAGAGCAGAACTGGGATTTGTTCCCAGACAGAACAGTTTTGACCCCAATGCCAACGAATCGGTAAGGCGCGGTTATTATTTACTGAACCCTTGGGTCAATTATCGTTTTTTTCCAAAAAGGGAAGATCATATTCTTACAAAACAAGCTATAGGCTCTTGGCATAATATGTACTATAACATGGATGGTAGTTTAAATGAAAGCGACAATAACCTATCTTACGAATTCTTCTTTAAAAGTACCGCCCTTCTTGCAATATGGGCAAACAGAAGAGAGGTGAACCTAAGATATGAGACCGGTTTGTTGGGAGGGGATTTTGATCCACTTCCTGCAGTAAATTATGGCTTTTGGAGCGGAAATCTATCCTATGATTCAGATATCAGAAAACGGTTTACTTACAATACTGTACTGTCCTACGGAGAGTTTTATAATGGACACATTACGTCTGCCTCCATTACCGCCAATATGCGCTTTGGGTTCTGGGGTAATTTCAATATAGCGTATTCCTATGATAAGGTAAGCCTGCCCGAAAATTATGGGGAGCGGGAGTTTAATCTTGTAAAGTTCAATGGACTATTGAGTCTTACAAACAAATTGTTTCTCAACAATACCGTTCAATACAACACACAGAACAACAATTTCAGTGTTTTTTCAAGATTGCAGTGGCGGTATTCTTCCCTATCCGATATATTCTTGATTTTTAATCAAAACAACGATACAGCAAACAGTTTTGGACTCGCCAATAGGTCTATCATTCTAAAAGTGACCTATAGATTTGGTCTGTAATTCAATTTAATCTAGGTCACCATAGGCCTACAAATAAGCATTATTGCCAAAGCTTTGGTCTTAGAAAACAAAAAAGCTCCGATTTCTCGGAGCTTTTTGCGGTCTGGACGGGACTCGAACCTTTTACCAGAAGAGCCCATTTTTCAGGGCTTCCCAAAGGGTTAAAATCAAGAGGCACCGAATTGCTCACCTTTTAACAAATTTTAACCTTTTTAACATTAAAAATGATGAATTTTAATACTTTAAAGACTCCAGGTTTCAATATTTTCGAATTGCGGATCTATAGATTCGAAAAACATATTAATTTGTGCGGTTATTGAAATGGATTTTTACTGCTCTATTATAGCCCATAAGTTCTCACTTGCTTTTCAATTTTTCTGTTAATCTTAAAATGTCAAGTTAAGCGAATATCGTGTGCTTTTGAGTTCACCTGTTTTGAGGAGTACCAGTTTGTCGACCAGGTCCTTTAGGTCCCTTGTGGCAGTAGACGCAGATGTTTGGGCAATCCGGATATAATTATCCGCACTGAGCCCCCCTTTAAAGCCCTTATATCCTGCTTTGAACATACGTTGGACTACTTTTAGCTGACGCTCGTTCATCAATGTGGAATATTTATCAAAGAACCTGGCTTTTTGAATCAAAAAGTCAATGGTTTTGATGGTGTGTTGTTGTGCCGCAAGGATTGTTTTCCCAAAGTATAGTAGGAATTCAGTAAGGTCTAATTTGAAATTATGAGCTTCTATGGAAGAATAATATTCATTTTTGTTTGCCTCGATGGTCTGTGATAGGGATATAAGTGCCGGTCTTCCCAAATCCATAGAAATGGATTTTTCGGAAAGCCCTCTAGCAATACGCCCATTTCCGTCTTCAAAGGGGTGGATGGCCAAAAAATAATAATGTGCCAATCCTGACTTGGCCAATGGAAGTATTTTGGATTTGTTTGTCGTGTGGGTTTCGTTGAACCAACGAACATAGGCTTCCATTTCATGTATCATTTGTGATGAGGGAGGGGCCTCATAATGGACTGTCTGTTTGTCGAAGCGTCCTGAAACGACCTGCATGGGGTCTTCATGGGTGCGATATTTTCCAATGTCCATTAAATCCCTTCTGCCATTGGTGAGCATCTGATGCCACTCAAAAAGTTGTTCATGGGTTAATGGTACTGCATATGTTCGATATAGATTAACCATCACTTCAGATATTCCATATTCAGCTTGGGGAAGTTTCTTTCTTTCCGTTTCAAGTCCCAGGTTTTTTTTGATGGATTCCTGAATACTCCCACGGTCAAGATATTCCCCTTCAATGGCCGAAGTAGTTAGGGCCTCATCCGACAGAACTTCAATTAAAAGCTCATTTTTGTCTTCCTCATCAATATGTTTAATGGAACCTAGAGCTACTCCACTAGTTTGGACAAACTGATATTCCAGGTCCTCCAAAGCTGCCTCATCATACCTGAAATTGGGCCAGTCTTTTTGTTTCCAGTTCCATTTAAAAGCTGTCATGAGCTAAATAATTAAGTTTTATAGCTCAAAAATAACAAAAAAATGAGCTATAAATTACATATTTATAGCCCAAAAGGAGGTGTAAACTCATTTTTAAGTCTATATTGAATCAGCCGGATGGTTGAGATTACCAAAAACGGAAAATGAGAACCACCTAATTTTTGGATTTAGTGATTTTAAAATCAGGCTTTTGCGTTAGTCTTGAGGGTGCTCAATTCTATCCGGCGAAGGTGGTATACTATGTCCAGCGTTTCCATATTGACATTGTATTCCCGTAATTGAATAATACGTTTTGGTAATTTTCCGAATCAAATTTTCAACTCGCTTTTTTTATTGTAGTTGCTCCAACCTTTAGGACAGGTTTTCTACAAAACTAGTATAATTATCGAGCTGCTTTTTATTAGGTTTATTGGTCTTTGATAGTCAATGAACAGTTGTCTACTTTTTTTGTTGTATTGTTCTGAATAAACAACTCAACTCTTTAAGGATTTGATCCGAATAGAAAATCTAATCGGCTCATTAGATATAATAGACAAACTAAAATATGGAGGGACCAAGCTTCAATTCGAGGAATAGTTTTATTAAAGAAGCCTAACGATATTTTGGACATCGCCCGGAGGCTCCAGAACCTATAGCTCAAAACCCTAATAAATAAGGGATTTTCGGCCTTTCAAAATTTTATGCTCACCGAATAGGTGACTTTAGATAAATGAAGGGACTGTTTACTTAGAACTGTACTTAATTCTAAACCTATTTGATTCGATTTACCCTTTCTTCAATTAGAGTATTGAATTTCTTTTTTTGTTCTTCCTTTAAAAAGCTTTCATCAATTAAAGAGGGCCATTTTTTTGCTCCCACTACCATTCTGCTCCAAAGGTTTTCCATTGCCTTTTGAGGAACGCGAGCTTTGGCCATTGCCATATCGAAATCTTCTTTTGAGATTTTTCTTTTTTTACCGTTCAAGGCCAAGGCCAACTCCTCAGGATCATCAGGTATCAATAATTGGGCTGAAATCATATCATAGGCAGGAGCCAAGGAGTAAGATTTTCCATTCTTTGCAATAAGAGAGAAGTTTTTAAGATGCATATCATTATTTCCCATCAAGAATGATGCAATGACTTGCTCATAAAATCGGACTACATCGAATAATGGGTTTTGTGAGTAGGCCATTATGGCTTTGGCAATCTGTTCGTAAGAACCTCTGTATTTATGTTCAGTGAGGCGTTCTGTAAACTGGCATGCGTCTTCCATGGCAAATTTGTTACTCTTTGCATCCCGATCTATTCTTCTGGTCAGATAGGCCAAATACCCATCTTTTAGTGGAATCAACAAAAAAGGTACCGTATCAATGCCACATGCCTGTGCCAACAACATCGATAATGCTTCCGTCTCAGGCATTTGAGGATATTCGGAAAAGGGTGGTTTTAAAATGTATCTTCCGTTCAAAGCGCCGACAATGGTCAGTCTGGAATTGTTTTCTTGGGTGAAGCCCAACGAAAGCTTGGGTTGAACCCCGGTTACAATGACGCGTTGGGCCACATTTTCTTTGGCCAGTTCCTCAATTTGTGAAAGTTCATAATCCAATGCAAGTACGGGCGTGTCTTCTTGCCAAAAGGACTTTAGGCAATCTGGGTGATATAGTTCCTCTTCAGGGGAAAGTTGTTTTTGACAGGCTAGACAGTTGCTCATTTTTCCAATACACTTATGTTGCCGATACAATCTTTACAGGTGGCCAATAAAAGCCCCATACGGTCCCGTGGATTTAGTTTCCAATTCTTTTGTGCAATTTCCAATAGCCAGCCTTCGGGTATCAATCCATCAAAAAAAGAAAACAAAAAATCTGAATGAAATGGTTTCTCTTGCAAGGGCAATGTCAGGGATACAGCAATGGGATTTTCTGATTTCAGATATTCATTGGAATAGGTAAAGTGATACCCTTCCTCATCTTCCATCAGGATTCCTGCCAAATTATTATCCACCCAAATTTCTCCTTGTCTCATCACTTATGGGTGTAGGGGTTAATTCATGTCCAAAGAATAAAAGTACCTGATTGATCTTATCCGTCATCAAGTTGGGTTTTCCTTGCTCCAATTCACGGACAAATCGTAGCCCAACTCCAGTGGTATCTGAAAGTTCAACTTGGGTCAAGTTAAGTGCTTTACGTCTTTTCCTGATAAATTGAGCTATGGGATTATTTCTATTCCAATCTTCCATAGATATACCTTAGCGGGTACAATATAGATAAAATAATTCAAATTATACCTTTTAGGGTATAAAACATGTTTTTTTATAGTAATTATACCTTAAAGGGTATAAAAATAAAAATGTGTCAAATGAAACAAATAAAATAAAAAAACCTGTAAATCAATAATTTAAAGGTTTACGTTTTGTTTTGGATGTGTTTTAGTGGAGTGGATTGGATCAACTGTTTTTCATTGAAAATGTGCACATGTGGAATCTTTTTTTGGAACTAATCTTTTTTTGATTCTTTTCAAGCTTTAAAAGTGCCCTTTTAATTTTATAATTCCTCCAAATATTGGATAGGACGGTTTTAGTATACCACCCGCGCCGGGTTAAAGAGAGCATAGCAAAAATTAATATAAACTCTTTTATGACATAGTCTGAAACGGTTTTTTGGATGGCTTAAAGAATTCCGTTTTCAGTGGTTCGCTTTGACCGTTTTTTGCACTATATCTCTTTTTACTGGTATATATGGATTTATGATTTCGTGGGCTTAACTTTGAGTGAAGCTTTTACATTCATCAATTATCAGGATAGGTGCTAAAACGGGAAGGTCGGATAAACCTGGCACTCCATAATGACCATTCGTTAATATGGTCTCTTCCATCCTGAAAAGCCATGGCCATGAATTCTCCCGAAAAATCGAAATTATCCAGAAAATTTGCGTAACTTAATAAGGAAACCTCCTGCCCGATTTTGATATCCACCTTCCCCCTACGGAACAGTATAAGAAAGTGGCTCCCTGATTTTTCGTCCAGTAAAAAACATAGAAGGCCATGAACCCATTCAATGTGACCCAAAAACTGATTGACCACCACCTTATTGAAGGCGAAGCCATCCCCGGAAGGGAAATAGGGATAAGGATCGACCAGGCCCTTTTACAGGATGCAACCGGAACCTTGGTCCAGCTTGAACTGGAAGCCATGGGCCTTAAAAAGGCTAAAACAGAAATAGCGGTTCAATATGTGGACCATAACCTGTTGCAAACCGACCATAAGAATGCGGACGACCATTTATTTCTTTATACGGCAGCTCAACGGTTTGGTTTATGGTACAGCCGTCCCGGCAATGGTGTAAGCCACCCCGTCCACATGGAACGGTTCGGAATCCCTGGAAAAACACTGGTTGGTTCCGATAGCCACAGTTGTGCCGCTGGATCGCTTGGAATGCTCGCCATAGGAACGGGAGGACTTGATGTGGCGTCGGTGATTGTCGGGGAACCGTTTTATGTCAAAATGCCACAGATCATGGGAGTGAAGCTTACGGGGAACCTTCCCGAGTGGGTCAGTGCCAAGGATATCATCCTGGAAATGTTGCGGAGGTATGGGGTAAAAGGAGGTGTCGGCAAGATTATGGAATATTATGGTGACGGATTGAAAAACCTTAGTGCCATGGACAGGCATGTTATCGCCAATATGGGGGCGGAACTGGGCGCCACCAGTACGGTGTTTCCCAGTGACCATGAAACATACCGCTTTTTAAAGGCGCAGGGGAGACCTGAGGACTGGGTCGAAATCATTTCAGATAAGGATTGTAAATATGACCTAAACGAAGAAATTGTCCTGGATGGGTTGGAACCTTTAATTGCGCTGCCGTCCAGTCCGGGAAATGTGGTCCCCGTAAGAGAGGTGGCCGGAAGACCCGTTGGACAGGTCGTAATTGGATCATCTGCCAACCCCGGACTACGGGACTTTTGGATCGCTGGTCATATTGTTAAAAACAGAACGGTCAATAATGGGGTGTCCTTTGATATCAACCCGACATCGAGACAGCTTATCCTGAATATGATCAAGAACCATAGTTTTGCAAATTTGATCAAGGCAGGAGCAAGGTTCCACCAATCAGGATGCATGGGCTGTATCGGGATGGGACAGGCTCCATCTTCAAATACCATAAGCTTGAGGACTATGCCAAGGAATTTTCCCAGCAGGTCCGGAACTGAAGATGACCAAGTGTACCTGTGCAGTCCTGAAACGGCAGCCGCATCAGCTTTGACAGGGAAAATTACCGATCCCAGGGATTTGGGGAAATTATTCGATATACCGTATCCTACCTATTCTAGCCCCGAAAAAGAGATCATAAATTCCGACCTTTTGGTGGCACCACTTGAAGATGGGTCTGGAGTTCAATTGGAGAAAGGCCCCAACATAAAGGAGCTACCGCATTTTTCACCTATGTCCGATCAATACAATATCCCTGTATTGTTAAAAATGGGGGATAATGTATCCACCGATGAAATTCTCAAAGCAGGAGCGGATGTGTTGCCATTTAGGAGCAACATCCCAGAAATCAGCAAGTATACCTATTCAGTAATAGACCCCACTTTTTACGAAAGGGCGATCAAGGCCAAACCAATATATGGGGGGCATGTCGTCATAGCAGGCGAAAACTATGCCCAAGGATCCAGTAGGGAACACGCTGCTTTGGCCCCAAAATATTTGGGACAGGTATGTGTAATAGCCAAGTCCTATGCAAGGATTGCTTGGCAAAACCTGATAAACTTTGGTATACTCCCCCTTGAATTTATACATGAAGAGGACTATGATAATATAGAGCAAGGAAGTATGCTAAGTTTTGAAAACTTGCGAGCTGGTATCAAAAGCAGGATCGGGATCCCCATAAGGGCAACCAATGCGTCCGGACAACTGTTTGAATTTGAAGCGGTACATACCATGAGCGATCGACAGATGGAAGTCCTTTTAAAAGGAGGGGTGATCAGCGATTTTCAAGAAAAATTAAAACGCCGAACTGATTGAACCCCAATAGAAAGTACATCTGGTTCTTGACCAAAGGTTCTGGGCAAGTGCCCCATGATAAGAAAACCAGAATGGTTTTCAAGATATAAATGTCCCCTTTAACGTTAACATTCCATACCATGATCGACACACAATTTTCAAAGATGATCTCCCATGACATAACAGAAAGATTGGCCTATGCGCCCAACGCCATATCCACGATCTCGGTGCTAAAGAAAAAAACGGGGGCAATCAAGGCAATGTCCTTTGATGTGGGAATGGAACTGAAGGGCAAGGGGTCTACTAAATCCATATTTTTTGAGATCATAGAAGGTAAGGCTCAAATAACCATGGACAACGAAACGACCCTCTTGAAATTGGGGGACACTGTAGTTATCCCAAAGTTTACAGATTATTTGATTGTTGCGACACATAGGTTCAAAATGATATCCATAGATTTGAATTTAACCCTGAAATGTTTGCGACTGAACAAAAAATCCACTGTAAACAAACTGTACAAAGCGGGACAAACCGTCTATTCCAGTAAAAACCCAAAAAAGGCATTGATCGTCAGGGCATTCCTGAATAAAATATACTACTGCTATGTCAAGGATTCTCCTGATGATAAGGAAGAGGTGTATTTTGAAAGGGAATTGTCCCTTTGACTTTCTTGCACCTTATAAGGGTTATTTCCCATCACCTCCGTACCCATGGAAAATCCATTGATCAAAGTTCCCATATCAATTGCTTCAAGGGAGTTTTTGATTGACAAGCCAAGGGGAGTCCGTTAGGTATCCGGGCATTTGATGTCCGAAGTTTCCTTTGGTACATTTCATTGTCCTTGGGCCAGAAAGAGGTAAAAGAAAGGTGTGGAAATTAGGGCAATTACTGCCACAATAAATAGAAAAATCCCTATTTCTAGGGATTCCGCATCAACAAATCAAATAAATTCCATTTATTCGATACTATTAAATTCGTCAACCATAAAGAATTCTCTATCCGCCGTATTCGCAAACTGGATTCCCTTGCCCATGATATATTCCATGGTCCTATTATCTACAGATATGGCAAAACCCTTCCCAGTGGACACCAACATAAAGGTATCTGCAACCTGTTTGTCATATCGTAAGGCTATGACACTATTGTCCCTTGGATTGGCATTGTTTGTGACGGTAATGAGTTTCGATACTTTGACAGGAGTGTTTATCCTGTCTTTATCAACTTTTCCCATATCTGCAAGAGCAAACATGGTTTTGTAATTCCGGCTCTCTTGTACCGTAACGGAATAAGGCATTTTAACACCTTCTTTGATATAGTTGAAGGTGTTGGTAGTGGTTGAGTTCAGGACCCCTGTCGGTCCATTTTGGGCGTGCGCCTGCATCATGGCAAGCAGTACTATCATACTCGCGATCTGTTTTAAATTTTTCATGTTTTCGTTATTAAAGGGTTATACTTGTTTTTTTATTCAATGGGACCTGTACCAGGCCCGTGGCCAATGTTGAAATGTTGGCTGTTCGGGATTGCTATGTTGTGGGGAGGTCTATACATTGCCGCGTCATAAAAACCCACCCTGATTCTATTCTCGGGACCAAAGGGATATCCTTTATTTTTTACTCCCAGATATCTTCGAGAGTTCCATTGGGAACATGATCAAGGGAAGGGCAAGTGGATGATCATAGTGGAAGAACTATCGGGGGAGATCCATATGGGACTTGTTTTCTTAAGGCAATGGGGTGGTCAACCTTCTAGGATTTTCTTCTTTTCGTGGTACTCTTCCTTATTGATTTCCCCGGAAGCAAAGCGTTTTTTCAGTATATCACTTGGGGTGTCTTTCTTGGTTCTTTGCCCAGGAATTTTATAAGGTATGGCAAAAATCCAGAAAAGTAGGATGCCCCAAACGAACCACCATATAAAGTGCATTCCCAAAAAATGATAACTGTTGTAATACATGGTGGCTTTATTTTGTTAAATGTGAACGCAGGAACCAAGCCATTTTTTCATGGGTAATCATAAGACTGGTAATGAAATCACTGCTGCCCGCATCATGAAAATCATCGATAAACGATTTTATATGACCTCGTAAATCCATATTAATACGTTCGTGATCGGCCAGTAGTTCTTTGATGAACCCTTGACTATCGTTTTTCTCACTTTCTGACTCTGTCAGATGGGTCAAATTTAGATACGATTTTAATGTAGCCGGTGCATAGTGGCCAATGGAACGTATGCGTTCCGCGACGCTATCCATGATTTCATCCAATTGTTT
Organism: Allomuricauda sp. CAU 1633; assembly: GCF_017313225.1. Classification (GTDB taxonomy): domain Bacteria; phylum Bacteroidota; class Bacteroidia; order Flavobacteriales; family Flavobacteriaceae; genus Flagellimonas. The sequence goes on from NZ_JAFLNE010000007.1 coordinate 123,065, forward strand.
GAATTGAAGTTCAAAGAATTTATGCTTATCATAAAAATCGGCTCCTTCAACATGCCAATGGGCCTTTTTTGTCTTGATGTAAAGTACCGTTTCGTCCGCTAAATTTTTTGCCAATACCTTGACAACCCCCTGCCGGTTGATTTCAATTAGACCTGTTACTATTTTCATGATGTTCTGTTTTAATGTTATCCATTTTTCATCTCGTTTCCCATGGCTTTTTCCAATCGTCAGGTCCAATATTGGAAATATCCGGGCTTCCTTCAACCCACTTCCGTTTCCATGCTCCAACCTTATCACTTCTGTTTTTTCCCAATTGAATGGGGGAACCTTCAAATAGGGTTGGAGTCGCCAGGATTGGAATACATTACATACCCCTGTCGATGTAAGAGAAAAACGGTGGAAGAAAATTCCCCCACCATTTTGAAAGGGTTAAAGAACCAACAGGTAATCATATTCGACAGACAATTCATTTTTTACATCGCAGATACCACGAGCCTTCCATGCAATGCGGCCCGCTTCTTCTTTTTGATACCAAGAATTTACTTTTCCGCTCAATGTGACGGTTGTTCCGGATACGGATACGTCGATATCACTATCATCGATCGAACTTCTTCTCAGTGTACTTTCAATGGCACTCAGTTCAATTGTTCCGTTGCTTTCGGATTTGATCTTGATATTATTGCTCACACCTTTTACCCCTGAAAGACCATGTATGGCTATTTTTGCTGCTTCCCTTTGGTAATTCCAGGGCAACTCACCCGCCAATGTGACCCATCCATCCTCTACTTTTGCAGTCACCTTATCATTGGGAACATAGTGATTGGCCTTCAAGGCGTCCAAGACCTCAGTGGCGACTTCGGCATCCGTTTTTGCCCAATTGCTTGGAAACCTCACTTCAATATTTTCAACCAAGGCTTTCACGCCAATGACTTTTTTGGCCGTATCTTCCGCTTCCATTTTTTTTATGTAGCTGTCCACCACACCGGTCAAAGAAACAACACCATCCTTGGCTGTGACCCCAATTTCAGCTGCATGCAACAAAGGCTCCCATTTAATGGCATTCTGAACATCAACCTGTAATTCTGCATTCGTTTTCATAGGAATTATTTTTATGTTGTGAATGAATTTTCACAATGGCATAAAGGTCATCCTTATACCTGACCAATACGATACACAATGATCAAAATGAATTGCATAATTCACACATGGTATTTGGTCGCGCCAAAAAAACTATGGATAAAGTATTTACCGTTAGTTATATCATCATGATATTTGGAAGCAAGGACTCGAAGCCCCATAGCGGTGCCAAGTGGCCATGTCATGGGGAGATAATTGCAAAAAGATAAACCACAAAGATCGTTAAAAGTACGATTCCCTGCAGCACATTGGTACGCCCAGTGGCCAATGACAGTACAATGGTAAACTGGGCCAGTACCAATAAAACCATGGCTTTTGTATCAATGCCCAGTGTTATTTTCATTCCCGTTATAATGGACACAATGGCAACTGTCGGTATGGTGAGGCCGATACTTGCAAGAGCTGAGCCCAAGGCAAGGTTAAGGCTGGTCTGGAGGCGGTTTTTTCTGGCAGCGCGATAGGCGGCAAGTCCCTCGGGCAATAACACTACTGCCGCTATGATCACCCCGACCAGGGATTTTGGCGACCCTGCATTCAAAACGATGTTTTCTATATCGGATGTAAGGGCCTTGGCGAGCAGTACCACTATCCCGAGACACAAAACCAACAATAGGGCACTCATAAATGTTTCCATTACCGTCGGGGGAGGGGGCAGCACATTTTTGTTCTCAGTGGTTTTGGGGGATAAAAAAAAGGCGCGATGCCGTACGGTCTGCACCATTACAAATGTGATATACAGGACAAGACAAGCTATCGCAACAAAGAGCAATTGTGTAGGATTGTTTGTGGAACCATTCAGACTTGGAGTGAATTTGGGAAGGATAAGGGCGAACACCGATATGGCGGTAAGGGTAACCAAAGCCGCACTAACACCCTGGAGCCTGAACACCTGTTCCTTGTAACGTATGGCCCCTACCAGTATGCAGATCCCTATGATCCCCGTGAGGATTATCATTACCGATGCCAAAACCGTATCACGGGCAAGCGTAACTGCCTCAAGCCGCCCCCCGCTCAACATCAATGAAACGATCAGTGCCACTTCGATCACCGTAATCGCTGATGCCAGCAACAATGTGCCAAAAGGTTCTCCTACCCTATAGGCGATTACCTCAGCATGGTGTACCGCAGCGATGACGGATCCAATCAGTAAAATGCCAAGGAACAGAGAATAGAGTTCCCCCAGATCCAGCGGAATGCCAAAATAGGCGAGCCATGCCAAAATTGGTATCGCAATGGTCCACAATAGAAGGTATCGCTTTTTACTCATAATTGAATCAGGGGGTAAAGAGCTCCCGTTAAAGAATAATGGGGCATAAAAGAGAGTATCCAAGAACATGGCTGCATGTTCTTGGATACTCTGGGGATTGTACTTGTCGTTCTTATGTATAAATTGTGGTTACCCGGATTTTCGTCCCTGAACCATACTTAATATGATTGCAATGATCGCGATGACTAATAGGATATGGATGATTCCCCCGGCATGATATCCAAGAAATCCAATGGCCCATGCAATGATCAATACCACGGCCACCGTGTAAAGTGAGTTCGCCATAATGTTAGCTTTTTGTAGAGATTAGTTCGTATTATTTTTGGTCAGATCTTTTAATGCTCGTCCCAAGCTATCCATATCTTGATCAAATTCAACCTTAAATGATTCCCATTCATCATCGCCCTCATCCTTATAGTAGCTCATTTTTTCTTTCAACGATTGGTTTTTTTGTTCCAATGCGGCAAGTTCTTTTTCAAAATCCTGTTTGGCCGCATTGCTTTCCATTTTGGCTTTCGCCTTTAATTCGGCAATGACCTTTTCGTTTTCTGCAATTTTATTGTCCGATTCCAGTTTGAAAGCCTCATATCTAAGGACATATTCTTTCTTGGCCTCATCTAGACTTTCCTTTGCTTCCACTAGATTTTCCTTGGCCTCACCTGTATTTATTGTCTCCTTGTCTTTGGCGGGCGATTTGCAGCCATTGAACACTATGACGGCCATGGCAACGGAAGCCAATCCAAAGATCAGGGTTGATATTTTTTTTGTCTTGTAGTTCATGATTTAAATTTTTAAGTGAAACATTTCACAGGACAAAGATGGTCCGATAACCATTGATAAGTGTTATGCAGTAAGCTGTATTAGTTGCATGATTCACACATTTTCCTAGGGGCAGGTCCCATATTCTTCCCAATTGCTTGTACATTGAGGACAAATCTCTTGGAACGGGTGATAAAAGAAGAAACAACCAATGTAGACTTTTGGCAATTCCCACAAAAAATTGGAACCTTGGACCAAACCCATCCAAGCCCATCGAAAAACCCATACAACCCAGGCTTATACCTGATGGCCTTGCAATGGGACGGATTGGAGTCTAGGAAGGTTGTTGTTTTTTTACCATTTTGTGTGCATTTCAGCATGGAATGGAAATCAACTGGAATTCAGACCAACCCGAATGCTGTCAGGGTACACCAAAATAGGGAATACGTGTCCGTTAAGTGCTTACCGGAACAGTTTTTCCCAAGGAGCGCAACATCTTAATATGGTTCCAAATAGCACTGCCAAAGGTTTTTTGTGAATGGTAGGGCATACCGAATTCTTTGGCGGTCTCTGCCACGATACGGGATAGATTTTTATAGTGTACATGACAGATGTTGGGCAGTAGATGGTGTTCCACTTGGTAGTTCAACCCTCCTATCAACCATGAGAAGAGGGCACCCCTTGGCGCAAAATTAGTGGTTGTGGCCATTTGGTGCATGGCCCAATCGCCTGCGACCGTATTGTTTTCATCAGGCATGGGAAACTCCAAACTGGGCATGATGTGCGCAACCTGAAATATCGTACTGATCAAAAATCCGGTCACCAGGTGCATACTTATAAATGCCAGTATGATGATCCAGGGAGCTAGGGGGACCACGATCAATGGTAGGACGAGCGCGAAGGTATAGTAGACAAGCTTCCACATAATCAGTATGGAGATTTCCCTTTGGAACTCATTGCGCTTGTTCAAAAATCCCATTTTCCTATAGCGGTTCATGCGGACAAAATCCTTGGTGGTGACCCAGGAAATCGTCGATATACTATAAAAAAACCAGGCGTATATAAATTGGAACCTGTGCAGCGCATATCTTTTGGCATTCGGGGAAAATCTCAGAAAAAAGGGAGCATTGATATCATCGTCCGATCCCTTAATGTTGGGATAGGTATGGTGCAAAACATTGTGTTGTATCCTCCATACGGCCGAGCTAGCACCCACTAGGTTCATGGTGTACCCCATATAGCGGTTAACGGTCTTATTTCGTGAATACGATCCATGGATGGCGTCGTGCATGATCCCCATTCCTATTCCGGCCATTCCAAGTCCTCCTATAAAATAGAGCAGAAAAAGTTGCCAGGGACTTGAGGCCATTCCCAAATTGATGAGTAACAAGGGAACCACAAATAGCGATAACATTAAGACTGATTTGACTATCATGCTCTTATTGGCATATTTACTGATTCCCTTAGAATCAAAATACTGGTTGACCCTTGTTTTTAATGCTCTTGAAAAGTCGGATCCTCCTCTTTTCGCAAATTTTGGATTTTTGATACTGTTCTTTTTTTAAAGCCTTTGTCCGTTTTCCATTGCAATGGAAGCGTTTTTATCATGAGTCCCTATTGCAAACCAAAGGTTTGGTTGTTGTTTGAAACTTGTGGAACTGTGAGGAAATTAAATGGGATATCTATAATGAAGACGAATACTTACATCAAGAATAACATCAGATAACCTGGTCGCTATTCCTTAAAAACGTGGCTTAAACCGTTTATTGCACTATTGCATTGTTTTTCCGTGGGGGCAGGACCAAACCATGACCAAAATGAAATCCGGTAATGGATTGCACGTTGCACGGGACGATTGATACTAAAGGTAGGCTTAATTATAACGTGTCCTTTAAAAAGTATGTTAAATTGCTGTGATTTAATGAATTGCATATTGTAAAGAATAGTAGTTCCCTTGTCCATGGGACCAGTTAAATGACTACCTTTAGAAAATCATGCATAGCATCCTACACAGGTACTTGACATCCAAAAACAGGTAAGGGATCAGTACTTGCTTACGAACACTTCACGATTCAATTGGGAAACTACCGTATCCTTTTTAAACTTCAGTGTTTTTAACTGAAACCAACATGCGGAAAAGAAATAAAACCGCAATTATAAGAAAGGCACCCCAAGGATGCCTTCAAAAGAATTGAGTACTTAAACCTTAAATTAAAGAAATGGCCGATAAAAAGGATTTGGATTTTACCTACACTACCATAGACAGGATATTCCGTTTGAGCATGGGGGAAACCGCCGATTACAGCGGAGCCAAGTACGATGGTGATTTTTCAATGTCCTTGGAAGAGGCGCAAATGGAAAAACACCGGTTTATAGCGGATAGCTTATATATTAAATATGGAAGCAAAGTCTTGGACATGGCCTGCGGCTGGGGCCCCTTTATCAAATATGCTTCCCAAGATAGGGGAGGCATTTGCACAGGCTTGACCTTGTCCGAGGGACAGGCGGAAGCCTGTCAGAAGCATGGAATGAAGGTCCTTGTGAAGGATTGTCGCTACATCGTACCGGAAGATTTTGGAATGTTTGATGCCATTAGCTGCATTGGGGGATTGGAACATTTCTGTTCCGTTGAGGAATGGAAAGAAGGAAAACAAGAGAAAGTGTACAGTGACTTTTTTAAGACCGTTGCCAATTTGTTGCCAAAAGGTGGGAGGTTCTATATGCAGACCATGACGTTCAGTAAAAATATGATCGATTATGAAGAACTGGATGTCAAGGCCAAAAAAGGCTCCGCGGCCCATGTCATGGCACTGATGGTCAAGGAGTTTCCGGGTTCATGGTTGCCCTATGGACCTGAAATGGTGATACGGAATGCAGAACCGAATTTTAAATTGATCTCGAAAAGCAGTGGAAGACTGGACTACATTGAGACCATAGGCCAATGGCGAAAGAAGTTCAGGAAGTTCAACCTGAGAAAATATTGGCTTTATCTATCCCTGGTTCCCAAATACGTTATGGACAGGGAATTCAGGCATCAAGTGGCCGTCTTCAAGATCAGCCCGAACAAAATATGCTTTGAAAAGGAAATAATGGATCATTATCGGTTGGTGTTTGAGAAAATATAACCTGAAACAAATACATTGCATGAGGTTTTTAAAATGGGGCATTATCTTTTTTATAGTCTACCCCACTATTTATCCCAATACTTATGAGGGTTTCCGTAACACGTAAGCACGTAAAATTTCTGCCAGATGCCAGTAGGGTGGTGGCCCGTTCCTTTATGAACGGGGAACAACGGACCAAGGATTTGCTGTCCCTGATCTTCGGGATGAGCGAAAGTCAAGTAAGGGAATCCTTGGAACAGACCCTAAGGGAATTTGCAAGTAGGCACCGTAACATCACCAAACTTTTCCATAAACATTGTGATGGCATCAGGAATATCATCGGGCAAATGAACATGGATTTTGATGCTATTTCCTTGGAACGAAAATTGCTCATCGGTTCTTACCTTACCATGGAGTATTCCATAGAGTCCGCCGCTTTTTTTAATCCCTCCATCATCCAAGATTTTGACCAGTCCTATTTGGAAGAGGGTGAAATGCGCGTGATCCTTTCGTTTCGGGCAACAGGGGAAGGGCATATTTCTTCCATAGTTTTCAGAAGGGGGATAATCGATAAAAACAACGACCTGCATTTGATGGGTGTAGGCAATTCGATCGACATGGCAGAAATCTCCCATAAGAAACTCTATGATAAAGGACGATTTGTGAAAAAGATGCGGGAGATGCACATCCCCATAAAGTATTCAAAAAGTATCATGGAGGACCTGCCAGATAAATTCGAGTATTACGTGCTAAAGAACGCGGTAAGGAAAGTAATGGACGACACGGCCATTAGTCTTGAAAAAAGGTTGGCACTTGAAGAAATTACCTGGCTGGTGGATTCCTATTACGACATCGCGTTTGAGCATGATTCCGATTTGAGCGAACGCGTTATATTCCCTATTTCGGATTCGGAAAGCAAGGGGATCGAAGATGCCCGTTTTGTCCGCTTTGTTGAAAATGATGGCACCGAAAAGGTATATGCCACCTATACCGCCTATAACGGCCATGCCATATTGCCAAAACTTCTTTCTACGGATGATTTCTATACATTCAGGATCATGCCTTTGCATGGAAATGGTGCCGTAGGCAAGAACCTGGCACTTTTCCCCAAAAAGATCAAGGGGAAATACGCGATGCTTTCCAGGATCGATGGTGTGAACAACTATCTCATGTATTCAGATAGGGCAACGTTATGGAACGACCCCATCCTCCTTCAAAAACCAAGGTTTCCATGGGAATTTACACAAATAGGAAATTGCGGGTCCCCTTTGTGGACCGAACACGGATGGTTGGTCATCACACATGGTGTAGGGCCCATGAGAAGGTATTGTATCTCCGTTTCTTTGTTTGATCTTGAGGACCCGTCAAAAGAGATGGGCCGTTTGGAAGAACCTTTGTTAATGCCCTTGGAGGAAGAACGGGAAGGTTATGTACCCAACGTGGTCTATTCTTGCGGATCTATCATCCATAATGACAGTTTGATTCTGCCCTATGCCGTATCGGATTATTCCGCTACCTATGCCGTAGTGGAAATGGCTGCATTATTTAAAGCGTTAAAAAGTAAGGCTTCCCTCAATTAAAAATGTAGAAAGTAATTTACTGCTTTATTTTTCAAAAACACCGATAAACAAAATATCATAACTTCAGTTTCATAAAGCATGAAAAGAATCTTGATAAAGGATAATGATTCTTTTAATTATATAGGTAATCGATTTAATTTTTGACAATATCCTTGACCACCACGCGAAAGCTTATTTAAAATCATGATGGACTTTTAAGCCTCCAAGAGCTCTTTTAAGCGCAGGTTGAGAGAAGTACGGTGTATTGTATTTAAGAAGATAGTATCCTTAGAAGAGACATCTCTAGACTCCTTGCTGGCAAAAAAGCATTTATTCGTAATTATTTCATTTACAATACGTTAAACTCTTGCCAAAGATGGGTCACTTCTGATTTATTAATGTCATATTGAGTGTAGATAAAGGTATTATTGCCCCATCACAAGAAGTAAATAGAAATAAATGAAACATGAAAAAAGATTGCGAAACGATGTTAAAACTAGTTTTGAGAAAATATTGAGCCGCCACGCGAGCTGGAGGAACCAACGAAGACATACTTTGTTGAAACTAATACGGTTTTCTTGATAACAATTAAAAAAGGGGGCGAAAGCCCTTTTTTTATACTTCAGTATTGATGGCATCACCACAGGTAAAACGGATGAGTTTCCAATGGGCTTTTGCCAAAACTTTGGTGGAACCAAGACTACCTCATATTAGGGACATATGCTGTGCGTGTAGGTCCCAAGCCAAGACCGAAAACCCCTTTTTTTATATGTTACAATGTATTTGTCACCAGTTTTTTAGTATTTGAACCCTTATTTTCCTTAGATTGAAAAGACTCTTCATAGGCCTGCAGTACGGTTAAATGTGAGATAAGATAGGCCAACGAACTTTCGGCCCCTTGATTTCGGTTCACCCCATAATTTTCAAAACCATCACAGCACCCTTTGGTCTCAAAATCATACAGACTCATACGCATATCGTTTTCGCCCAAAAACCACATGAACGAGGTGAACAATTTTTTCAGAAAATCACGATTACCCGTCAATACATAAGCTTGATGGTACATTAGCACCATGGCCTCGGCATCGATGGGCTGTTGTGCGAACATGGAACGTTCCTTGTCCTTTACATACCAATCCTTGTTTCCGATGATGGATAAATAACCATCCTTCATCGTATGTTCGGTAAGAAAATCCATGGTGTCAAAGGCTACTTTGGAAATATCCCCGTCCTCCAGAACTTCCGCCGCGTGTAGGAGTGCCAAGGGTAAAATACCATTATCATACGCCAGAAGTGACTCAAACCACTTCCAATCTTCTGTATGGTTTTGATCATAATGGGAAACCAGTATATTGGCCAACTTATGCAAGGTCCCTTTCATGGCATCATCGGAAGCATTCGTCCTGAGATAATGGCTGATCCCGATCATGGTATTGGCAATCCCCCTTATGGATTTGATACTGTCAAAATAGGGAACGGCATCGAAAAAAACCAATTTGCCTGTTTGATAATAGGCATCGTTGGGCGCATTTGCCAAAAGATATCCCAGGGCCCAAATGGTTCGGCCAAAGGAATCCTCAGAACCTTTTTCATCCAAAAAATTACGGTTGAAGCTCAGAAAATTCCGAAAGGTGCCGTCCTTGTTCTGCATGTAATGGATATAGCTCAAATATACGGGCATGAATTCCAGGGCAAGTGGATCTTTTTTCTGTTTATAGGTCATACAGACCATTAAAAGCGCCCGGGCATTATCATCCAGACAATAGCCTTCCTTTAAGTTCGGAATCCCGAATTTTGCATGTTGGATAATACCGGTGTCATCGGTCAATCTTTTGATATGGACCAGGGAAAATGGGGGCAACAGCAAAGGATCTATGACGTTTTCTTTCTTTGGCAAGGGCTCCTTGGGTCTCGATAGTACCTGTGTTATTAGATCGGTATATTTTTGTCCGATTTTGGGCCAGGTGATGTCTTGCCCATATTCCGTTGCATTTTCTTGGATCTCGTGCAGGTTTTCTGGATTTTCCAGTAATTCGTTTAAAACTTCGGACAGGCCATCAGAGTCGTAAAAATCAAAAAGGCGCCCTTTGTTTTCCACAAGCAATTCCGCGGCATGCCAATAGGGGGTAGAGACTACGGCACAACCCGCACCCATGGCATAGGAAAGTGTGCCACTGGTGATCTGTGCCTCACTAAGGTAGGGGGTGATGTAAATATCACAGGCAGAAAGATATTTAAAGAGCTCATTTTCATCTATAAACTCATTGAGCAACAATACATGCTCATTGAGTTTCAGTGACTTTATAAGGACCTGGAGATAATTTCGATATTCTTCCCCCGAATGTCGCAACACATTGGGATGCGTTTTTCCCAAGACGATGTACAAAACTTCAGGATGCTTTTCAATGATTTGTGGCAAGGCCCTGATCACGGTTTCAATGCCCTTATTGCGACCGATGAAGCCAAAGGTCAGGAGCAACTTCTTTTCATTCAGTTTAAATTCCGTTCTCGACTCCTCCTTATCATAATGGATGTCCGGGACACCATGTTCTATAAGTACTATTTTTTCTTCGGGCACATCATATAGCTCTACAAGAAAGTGGATGGCCTTACGGCTCATTACCACAATTTTATCGGACATTTTGCAAATTTCCTTTAAGATGGCCCTTTCATTATAGGATGGTGTTTCCAGAATGGTATGCAAGGTTGTGATTAACGGGATGTTCAGGCGGTGTAGGAGGGGCAGGATATAGACTCCGCCCAGACCTCCATATATGCCAAATTCATGTTCAAGTATGCACGCATCCGCCCCACTGAGATTAATGTAGTTGACGGCTTCCAGATAATCGGTCTGTTGTTCTTGGTTGATGCTCAATTTTACTTCGGGTGGATAGTGATAGTCCTGGTTATGGTCGTTCATGGCGAAAACCATAATTTCTTTGACCCCCTTGCCGTTTTTCAACATGGAGTGGGCAAGGTTTTGGGTAAACGTGCCAATACCACATTCACGTGGTGGATAGGTGCCGATATAGGCTAGCTTCATCTTGGATGGGATTTTGTTGGAGCAAGGGGGCAACCCCTCTATAGGATGCGCCCCTTATAGTTTCTATTTACAATGCTTGTTTTGGTATCCCTGTGTGCACTTATTTTCTTTAGGTTCAGTGCGAGTTTTGGTTTGTTTGATTTTGAAGGGGTCTTGTTTCCTTTTGACATTTTCTTTGGGTTTAGTGAAATCCGCTTTTCCGAAACCACATCGGAAAACAAGGATAAGATATTGAAAATCAATAAAAAAAAGTTGAATAAAAAAGGAGTATAGTTGCATAAATCACAGATTTGTGCCGCGCTTGAAAAATGGGGGATTGGGTAGTTCCTTTTTTTGGGTTCCATTTTTGACCTTAATACGGAACACGGGATCCCACAAGAAAATCCATGTGTGATTTATGTAATTGCTTTCCGTTGGTGTATAATGGCACTACCGATGCAATGTTCGACCTTTATCAGGTTGTGGAAAGTGATTCCTACACGAAATAATCGGTTGATCATGAAAAGTAATGCAACATTGCGGATGGATGTTCAAAATGCCATTAAACGGCAGCCCCTGTTGCATGCCGATCAGATCGGGGTTACTGCCGACCATGGCGTTGTTTCCCTTTTTGGCACCGTGGATAGCTGCGCAAAAAAATTGGATGCAGAAAATGCGGCCAGTACGGTTATTGGTGTCAAGACATTGGTAAAGAACATCCAAGTGGAGTTCAGGGACGCCTTCAAAAACGCCAATGGGCAAATGGGCGGAAAAGTCTTGAAAATATTGATGTCCAATCCGTGTGTGCCCCATGATGGGTTGACCGTAAACGTTGAGGATGGTTGGGTCACATTGGAGGGTGAGCTCCCCTGGAACCACCAAAAAGAGGCCGCGGAAAGTGCTGTGTGTTTTCTGTCCGGTGTAAGGGGCATAACCAATAATGTTAAGATCGTCCCGTGATCATGCAATGGCATTGCATAAATGGATGTGGAAGATCATAGGGCACGGGACATACAGAACGTCTGGGATATAAAAAGCAAATTGGAAGGAAATTACGGTAATGCTTTGGTCGATCAAATGATATGGAAGGTATTTGAAAAGTGATAAAGGCCGTATAAGGAAACAAGATGTATGATTTATCAAGGGAACAATAAATGTACTGTTTTGTCCTTAATCGCGGTTGGACCCCATTTATAAGGTGCCTTCTTTTTATGACCATTAGCCTGGGACGTCAAAAAAAGGCGTCCTTTTTTCTGCCACACATCGGGCCGCATATAAGTAGTTTGATGCGCTCCAGGTCTGCCAGTCCTGCCCCATGGGTTTTCCGTCCTGGGCCCTGTACCATTCATTGAAACCGAATTCAAGTTCCTTGTTCCTGGCTTTTTTGATAAGCCGGGTCAACGCCAAGAGTTTTTTTTCCGCCAGACCATAGTTTTTGTTGGCCACAAGGGCCGCAATGTAAAACCCGGTTATAAAGGGCCATATACCGCCATTGTGGTAATTTCCAGGTTGGTTGAAATCAGCGTATCTAGGGACCCAATCCGAATCGCCCGGGCGGATAAAAGGGAAAAAATTAGGGGAGAGGTCAATGGACAGTTCCTTTGTTTTTCTCATCGAAGAACATGATGTTTCAATCCATTTGATTATGGCCTTTGCCCTTGATGGTGAGGCCATACCCGATAAGATGGCCATACTGTTGCCCAATAGATCGAAGCGCTCGCTACTATAGACCTTATAGGACCATAGGGCGTAATAGGGTTGACCGTCAATGGTCAGTCCTTCAGGTTCTTTGTTGCTCATTTTATCCGGATAAAAGATTGGTCGCTCCATTTCGAGCCGTAATTGTTCGGCCCTCTTGGTGTTTCCGTACAGTTTTAAATAGGTGTACGCCAATATGTTCACAAACAATCCATGGCCCAACACCCATTGCTCGTCCCGCCAATCACTGGTGGGCAAATGTGCCACGATGCATCGGTCGGACGGACTTTGATACTCCATCCATAAAAGGGCCTTTCGGATGGCAGCTTCCAAAAAAAGAGGTTCCTGGGCCACTTTTCTGAAAATATAGACAGCAATTAGAAACAAGGGGGTGGTATCGCTGGCACCCCGATCTTCCCTATCATGGACCAGAGAGGGAATATGGCCCCGCTTGGATTGGTTTTGGGCCAACATGAGCAAAACATGCCGTACAGTTTGCAACAGGTCGGCATTGTTCGTTACAGCAATCCCCAGGACGGAAACCAAAAGGTCACGGGTATAGGGTTCGGGATATCCCCAACCGGCTGTTCGCGGCAGATCAAGGAACGGCCCCTTTGAATTGTGCAGGAGCACTTCCAGAGCGGCCCTTTCCGCGGATTTTATGAATTGTTTGTTTTCCGAGGTCATTTACACAATACCTAATTTATCCTGTATTATTTGGATGAATTTTTTGGCCACGACCCTGTAATCAAAATGTTCCACCACATGTTCCCTTGCCGCACTGCCCATGGCTATCCGTAGTTGTTCATTGCCCATGAGCAGGAGCATATACTTGGCAATTTCCTGCACATTGGCCCGGTAATCGACCGTTCTGGGAATATCGAACACGATTTTGTGTTTGTTTTCAAAGCCAGATTCTTTTCCCAAAAGCACTTCCTTAACAACGATTTTTTGTGCCACCTCGGCGAGAAATGCCGTTTTTTCATGTAAAAGTGTGTCCAACATTCCCATGGCCCTGATGCCTATCACTGGTTTTCCGCAAGCTCCCGCCTCCACTTGGGGCATACCGAACCCTTCAAGACGTGAGGGGGCCGCATAAATATCACATGCGCCAATGAGATACGGCATGAAATTTCGGGAAACGGTATTGGTGGCGTAGGTGACATTCTTTTCAATGCCCAAATGGGTGGCCATTTCCAGGTCTAGGAGGTTCTGGGCCTTGGTCCTCGGTTGTGGCCATACTTTACAGACATATTTCCAATCAGGGGCCCTGGCGTCAATGATCGCCAGGGCCTGCATGACCTCCTGGGCACCTTTTGAAGCGGCATCACCACCAACGGTCAAGATCATTAATTGGTCCGGGGGAATGCCCAATGATTCACGTACCGCCACAATTTTAGGGTCATTTTTGTCAAAAGGGACAAAAGATGTGGTATCACAACCAACGGGCAACACCTCGATAGTTGAGGCCTTGATGCCATCCCTTACATACATTTCCTTGACCCAGTTTGAAGTTACCAGGATCAGGGGCAGATCGTTCAGGACTTCTTGATAGTTGGCAATGTAACCATCGGCAACCAACCAAGGTATGGGCACAATGCCATAGCGCTGGGGGTGCAGTACCAAGTGGGGGGTATGGCCCCAATAACCAATGCCCACCACCACATCGGGCTCGAACCATCTGTAATACCATTCTTTTTCCTGTGCCGACTCAAAATGGACCGCATGTGCGTCCACTCCAAGTTCCAGAAGCCCACGATAAAGCAGGTCGCCCTGCGTGGCAAGACCACCGGGAGAAGGTGGATAATCGTAAAGGACCAGAACTTTCATTTCCTGAATCTTAAGTGGGTTGCTGTTGAATTCCCTCGTGCTCCAGCCATTTTTGGGCATCTATCCGGTTTTCAAATTTCCAGAAGGCCTCTTCCTTGGGTGTTGTCTTTGCTTCAAATCCTGTTTTCTCAAATCCATACACCTCAGTGATTATCCGGTACTTTTCCTTCCAAATGGTTTTTGGAAGCGCTTGATGGATATTTGCATCCTTTATCGCCTGGGGATAGTATTTTCTGTATCCGTATTCAAAGGCAAAGTTCCATAACTGATCCGTGGAAATTTTTTGTTCGTTCCACAATTCGATTACGGCCCTTCCTATTTCTTCATGACGCAAATGCCGTGTATATTCACCTGTAGGACTGTGCGTTAGGACAAGATCGAATTTCCGTTCGGGAAGTAGGTCCAAGATGGCCTTCTTTACCATATTTTTGTTCAAGGGTCTTTGCTCCTCACCATCGTCCAGATCGCCCATACAGCCCTCAGCGTTATAAATGGCAAGGGCTTTTTTAAATTTTGGGCCGCGATCACGGTCATTTTTTCTGCATAGACAGGCAATGAACCAATGATGCCCTGGATACATCAGTAGGGTGCCACCGCACCACAAGGTCTCGTCGTCGGGATGTGCAACGATGACCAAGATGTTCTTTTTCTCCATGGTTTTGAGTGTTTTCATTGAACTATCGGGTTTATTCCATTTTGGATTTTTGGGTGATCGGAAGTACCGCTCCGGCCATTTCACCGATAATGTTTACCAGTTCACTGCCCGTGGGAACCACTATTTTGGTGTTCGTCTGTAAGGAAGTTTCCACAGCTTGCAGCTTTCTAAGGATCTGAGCGTTGCCGATAAAAAACTTGTCGGCCGCCTCGTTCACGAGCTTTATTGCTTCGGCCTCCCCCTCGGCGTGTAATATCTTGGCCCGTTTATATCCTTCGGCTTCTTTTATTTTGGCCCTTTTTATACCATCTGCCACAGTTTCCGCAGCTGTGGCCGAATCCACGGCCGCGATTTTTTCATTCTCCGCCTTTACCACTTTGTTCATGGTTTCCTGTACATCCTTGGGTGGGTCAATTTCTTTTAGCTCCGTTCTCACGATCTCAATGCCCCAACCCATGGTCTCCGTGTGGAGTGTTTTATATAGGTCCGCATTGATCTTTCCCCGCTCACTATTGGCGGATTTTAAGGTCAAGGTACCAATGATGTTCCTGAGCGTTGTACGGGCAAGGTTTACGATTTGATACCTATAATCGTTTACATTGTAGATAGATCCCTTAACACTTTCTTCGTCATCCTTCACCCTAAAATATACCTGGGCATCCACGCTGGCATTCAAGTTGTCATTGGTGATGATCTCTTGGGGCTGCGCATCCACCATTTGCTCCGTAACGTTGACAATGAACATACGGTCAACGATCGGGATGATCCAATGGAAACCGGGACCGGCAAAACCTGAGTATTTCCCCAATCTTTCTATCAGGCCCCTTTGGGTGGGGCGAACGATTTTAATCCCTATCAATAGGATGATCAATACGGGAACGATAATCATGGGATACGTATACATGTCAGACTAGTTTAATGTTGTTCGTTGATGGCTTTTTTCAAGATGGGGCTACTCATAACCACTTTTAATGATAGTGGAGATCATTTTGAACCGTTCGTTGGCCTTTATGACATTTTTGGAGTGGGCAGGGATGATAATGGCCTGTCCGGTCTCCAAGGTATGCGAATGGTCTTCGATCAAGATTTCGGCCCTGCCCTCTATGATTTGGATAAACGTATCGAATGGCAATGTTTTTTCCGTTAGGTTTTCACCTGAGTCAAAAGATACCGCAGTGACATTTCCAGTGGTTTTTTTTATGATGGTCTTGATGACCACTGCATTGGGAACGTATTCAATGATCTCGACAATGATGAAGACTTTTGATTTTTCGACCTCTATATTTTCCATATCCAAAGTTTTATGGGAGGAGGGTTATGCGTTTTTACATTCCTTCCTGCCACCTGAATAAAGGTGCGTCATTTCTAAGGATAATGTATTACACGGGAAACGGGAATAGTTACAGTTTTCCCACATTTATCAAGGGATTTTTAGGAGCCGGAGTAGCTTCGGTGGTATACCGCGAATACTGTCCGGATAATGTTCCTTTTTCCAAAAAGGATTAGATGTCCTCCAGGTTCTTAAGGCGTTTCTTTTTCAATTTTTTATAAAAGGAAGGGGTCAGCCCCGTGATTTTTTTAAACTGGTTCGATAAATGTGAGACACTACTGTAATGCAGCAAATAGGATATTTCGGTCAGGTTCAACTCATTATACAGCAAAAGTTCCTTTATCCTTTCTATTTTGTTCATGATTATGAATTGCTGAATGGTAATCCCCTTTACTTCCGAAAACGTGTTTGCCAAATAGGTATAGTCATATCCCAATTTTTCGCTGATGTAGTCAGAGTAGTTCACTTTGGGCAGTTCATCTGAATAGTGGATCATTTCGATGATCACCGCCTTGATTTTTTCAATGATGATCTTCCTATTGTCGTCAAGAAGCTCTAGGCCGGATTTCATAAGGCTTTCACGTAACTGCTCTCTTTGAAGATCGGTGATATCTTCCAAGATCTCTATGGTTCCAAGGTCTACATTGACATAATGGATGCCGAGTTTTTTGAGTTCCTCCTTTACTGCCATTTTACAGCGCAGGCTTACCATGTATTTTATATATAGCAACATTGTTTTTGTGTTTGTAGTTCTAGGGCAAGCGAAGCAATGTGTACGTTACTGGGTGTTTTATACGACCCTTTGTGGGAATCATGCAAACATCAGGAGCGAATTTCAACGTACCTTCTGCTGATAAGAGCAATAGGGCCATGTAAAATGAAGAAACAGAAAATCCACTGATAAATGAGATTTTTGACCTGACCCTTTCTTTCCAAATGGAGTTCTATGAAATATACGATAATTTAATGGAAACACCACTCTTTTTAAGCCATGAATACAAAGGTGTATACAAAAATCGGATTTGAGGGGCGCTACAAATTTCTCCAGGTACAACCACGGGTTTTCGAGAAGGGAACGGCAACGGGTTCGAACCCTATGGGATCAGGCTATGTCTGTGGTCATCTTGTTTTGGAAAATGCAATCCAGATTCCACCACCTAGGATATATGTAAGATTTATAAAGATTTGTGTTGTGGACTCCCTAAATGTATGCACCATCTTTGTATTGTTCATTTCTACTAAAAAAACAGTGATGACCTGTATATTATGAAAGAGAAGAATTTTACACATGTGACCCTTGAAAAGATCAGGCGTTTCTTTAGACCCATGTTTTATAATGGAAGAAGCGGGCAGATCCAGGAAGGACAAAAAATGGACAAGGATTTGCCCTGGTTTATTTAATGCCAAGGAAGATGAAAGCATTCACGGAAAAAGGAAAAACTTTCAGTTTAACAACAGTACTTGTTTAATTGGTCGGTAAATGCTTCTGAATTTTTGTCAGAGGCTCAGAAAAGGGCAGGAACTAAAAAACACTGCCCTTTTCAACCTCAGCGCCAAACTCCCCAAAGGGCAATGGCCTCCACGGTCTTGGCTTTATGAAATCCCAAGCACAGGATAGCGCCCAGCACTTTTAAATCAATACCCTGATGCGAAAATGTCTTATCCTTTTCATCGTCTACTTGGCAATGCTTTTTCTCCTTGCTGTACAATAAAATATATATTCCATATCAATTAAAAATATAATTCATGTCAAAAGAAAAAGAAGGAAAGCCAAAGTCGGGAAAAACACCGCCCTCAAAAACCCCTAAAGAAAAAAAAGCGGCCAAATGGGCCAAGCGCAACGCCAAAAATAGGTCGGAATAGCAGGAAGGGACCAATCTTAAATTATTTAATTATGGAAAAGGGTGAGTTTGAGGAATCCAAGACATTTAACCTAGCCGATATACTGGAGTTCAATTCCAATGCCATCGTGGTAAAAAACATAAGTGTCCAGAACAGCTGTATCATACAGGCATTCGCATTTGATTTTGGAAAGGTGTTGTCCCATAATGAATCCCCTTTTGTTCGGTTCATACATATCATTGAAGGAAAGGCAGAGTTGGTCATAAAAGGTAATTCCACTTTTATGCAGCGTGGGGATTCCATACTTATCCCTGCATACACTTCCAGTTCCATTGAAGCAAACCATAAGTTCAAAATGATCTGTACCACGATCCAAAATGAATGAACACTTTGACGAATTTAAAGATTCAAAAACAAGTGGGACCAAGAAGGAAGACCATGAAAAATAGATACAAAAAAGGAGATCTCGTTTTTGCCAAGGTTAGGCCCTGTGTCACACTTGTTGTGCGATTGTATGTCCGAAAGGTCTACTACTGTGCCATCCACAACGACCCTACCGCAAATGAACTGGTTTATTTCGATAGCGAGCTTAGACCGTATATAGGTACTCTATCTACTATTAAAGTTGAACAACTGACATTATGAAAGAAAGCGCATTGGTTTATTGTGAAAGTGAATTTGGGAGCATAGACGGCAAAGTGGCCAATGGACTCATTAGGCAATCGGAAAAGTATGCCATTGTTGGGGTAGTGGACAGTACCAAAGCCGGACAAGATGCAGGAGAGTATCTTGATGGCGTTAAAAACACAATTCCAATTTTTAAGAGCATTGAAAGTGCATTGGAAGAATTGGGCAGGATCCCAAAATACTTTATCTATGGTATCGCACCACTCGCTTCGTTTTTAAGCAATGAACAAAGAGAGGTTATCTTTATGGCTATCAAAAATAGGATGAACATTGTTAATGGCCTTCCTGAATTTTTTAGCGATGACCCGCAATTTTCCAAGATGGCCCATGAATATGGAGTGGCCATCCAAGATGTGCGAAAGCCGCCCGCACGTGAAAACCTCCACAATTTTACTGGACATATCCAATACATAAAGGTTCCGATCGTAACGGTCATGGGAACTGATTGTGCGGTCGGCAAAAGAACCACTGCCTTGTTTTTGGTGGAGGCGCTTCGGAATGAAGGTTTGAATGCCGTTTTTGTCACCACTGGTCAAACGGGCCTCCTCCAAGGTTCCGAATATGGGGTGGCAGTGGACGTACTGACCTCTGGGTTTGCCACGGGAGAAGTTGAGCATGCCATTCTGAATGCCTGTGAGAAAGAGGAACCCGATATCATTGTAGTGGAAGGTCAAGGGGCGTTGAGCCATCCCGCATTTACCTCTTCAAGCGCCATCCTTCGAGGTGCAATGCCCGATGCCATTATTTTACAACACCCCCCCAAGCGAAAAAGCTATTGTGATTATCCGAAAATTCCAATATTGGGGCTGGTAGGTGAGATCGAAATGATAGAGATGTTCTCCAAGGCCAGAATCATAGCTATTACCATTAATCATGAAAAGATGGACAATGCCGAAATAAGCCAATTCATTAAGCGATATGAATCCGAATTTAATTTGCCCGTCACAGATGTTTTGAAGTATGGGTGCGATAAATTGGTAAAAGCATTGCTCCGGACATTTCCGGAGCTTGCAAGGGAATCGGTATCCGTTTGAACCTTCCGAGAATAGATATCGATTCTGCGAAAATTGCACATAACGTCCAAAAATTGACAACACTATATGGTTCCAAGGGCATCAAGATAATAGGTGTAACCAAGGTCATTGGTGGAGATCCGACCATCGCTGGGATCTTGGTGGACAACGGCATCAAGATCCTTGCGGACTCCAGATTGGATAACATATTGAGAATGCGTAAAGCCGGTATAAGGGCACAGTACATGTTGCTGAGGTCTCCCGCACTCAGCCAAGTGGAGAAAGTGGTCACCCATGCCCATATCAGCTTGAATTCGGAACTCATAGTGCTCAAGGAACTTTCAAAGCATGCCTTGAAAAATCATAGTATCCATGAAGTGATCCTAATGGTGGAACTTGGAGATCTGCGTGAAGGGATCATGCCTTCTGAAATGGAAGATATAGTACGGGAAGTGGTTGGCTTGAAAGGAATTGTTTTGGTGGGAATCGGCACAAACCTTGCCTGTTTTGGTGGAATAGCACCTGACCCTGATAACATGGCCAAGCTATCCTCCATAGCTGTACATTTAGAAAACAAGTTCAATATTTGCCTGGACATTGTGTCCGGGGGGAACTCCGCAAACTACCGTTGGTTCAAATCGTCAAAAAAACTGGGCCGAATTAACAGTTTGCGTTTGGGCGAATCCATTTTTCTGGGTAGGGAAGCACTTTGCAGGGAACCCATCCCTGGGCTTTTCACCGATATATTTACCCTTGTGACCGAGGTTATAGAGGCAAAACAAAAACCTTCCATGCCTTATGGTAAAGCCTATCAAAACATGAACGGTGAAATCCCCTGTTTTAAAGATATTGGATTAATGAGCAGGGCCATTTTGGGCATTGGCCAACAGGATGTTTTGGTTTCCGGAATTGTACCAAAACAAGAGGTAACCATTTTAGGGGCAAGTAGCGATCATATTGTGGTGGATAACAATAAGGCAAATTTAACAGTGGGGGATACCGTGACATTCGACCTTGACTACAATGCCCTCTTGAGAGGGCTGAATTCTATACATATAACAAAAAACCATGTCAACTATCAAAAATGCCAAGAAGTATTGTGAAGCCGTGGAAGCCAAAGATGCCCGAAACAAGATCTTGGTCCCGACCATTCCGATCCGGGAAAATCACACCGCCCTTAAAAGTTTAAAAGCGACAGGTCTTGATTTGATTTTTGAACCTTCGTTCATGGATGATTATCAATATCTGGTCCGGGAGGATATGATCGAAAAAATAGCCCGAATAAGTCGAAAGTTGGGCGCACAGAACAAGATTCTGATCATTCGCTCCGCATGGAGGTCCTTTGAGCACCAACAACTACTTTGGGAAACCAAATTCATATCCTTTCAACGGATGCAAAGAATGTATCCTAAAAAACCTTCGGATGAGATCGAAGAGATGGTCAGCCATTTTATTGCTCCGCCCCAAAAGTCAATGCATACCACAGGCGGTGCAATAGATGCATTGATCTATGATGCCGTTCAAGATTGTGTCATGGACTTTGGAACGAATACTGGTCTGGAAATCAAGCTCTCAAAGCAATGTTACCCCTACCACCCGGGCATTGGCCCTGAAGCGAAGAAGAATAGGGCGCTGTTGATCGGATTGTTTGAAGATGAAGATTTTGTGTGTGATCTGAAAGAATATTGGCATTTTGATTATGGCAATGTCATGTGGGCCATTGGAAAAGAAAAGGAATATGCCATGTATGGTACCATAACCTAAATTATGTCAGGATACACTAGGAAAATGGATGTGCTGGACAAGAATATATTCCACAAAAAAGAGGGCGAAAGCCCTCTTTACGATTTATGGTATTAAGAAAAACGCATTAGCATCGGTGCAGTGTGCCTTCGATGGCTTTTCCAGCTCTCATGACGACTTATCGGTCTGTCAATGCTCGGACTGTTTTCCTGGGGCACTTTCTTTTTCGGCTTCATAACTCTTTCTCTATTTATCTACCTGTGATGGGGGCAAAACGCTCCCTTATAAACACTTGGATGTAGCATGTAAAGATAGTCTAAGCTTTACATAAAAGGGATGGGTTTAACATGGCGCTAAGACAGATAAAATGGGTGATGTGGACTATTTAATGGCCTAAGATTTTGAAATTGTCCCCGTACCGGCAAAGTGCTGTAAAGTCCATAATGCCAGATAATGATAAAACGCTCCCGAAACGCTTCGGAGGGGCTTAAAACACTCTTTGTTCCAGGAATGGTCTTTCGCCAAAGGCCAAATTCCCATAATCCCTTTTCTATCGGATTCACCTTTTCTTTCACAATTCTGGATTTTTTGGTTACCGGAATATGGGAAAGGGCCATGTACCAAGGCTTGACATAGTGTGATTTATGTAAGACCTTACCGATCAGGTATAACATATTGGGGATGCTAAAACCCATCTTTGCAATTAAACACAATTATTATGGATAATGACCCTTTGAGGGAGATAAAAAATGTACTGAAAAAAAGGCAATGGAGAGGTTTGATCATCGGTGTTGCGTTAGTGGTGTTCCTTTTCCTATTTAAACCATGGGTACAGATCGGTGCAGGTGAAAGAGGTATTGTCCAGAATTTTGGAGCGGTACAGGACGTGGTATTGGATGAAGGGATCCACTTCAAAATACCCATAGTACAGACCGTGATCCCCATGGATGTAAAGATCCAAAAGATTATGACCGATGCCGCTTCCTCATCCTCTGATCTTCAGGATGTGGATTTGTCCGTTGCACTTAACTATCATATCATACCCGATAAAGCCAATTTGGTGTATCAGACCATCGGTGTGGAATTTAAGGAACGTATCATCGACCCAGCCATTCAAGAGGTCATGAAAGCGGTGTCGGCCAAGTATACCGCAGAGGAATTGATTACCAAAAGACCTTCGGTAAGCTCGGAAATGCAAGAAGCCCTTACTTCAAGATTGCTCGCATCAAACATATCGGTTGATGCCTTTTCGATCATCTCATTCAGTTTTTCCCAGACCTTTACCGATGCCATAGAGGCAAAACAAACCGCTGAACAAAATGCATTGAAGGCCAAAAGGGACCTGGACAGGATAAAGGTCGAAGCCGAACAGACCATTGCTGCAGCAACAGCTGAAGCAGAGGCATTACGGCTACAAAAAATGAATATTTCACCCGACCTGATCGAACTCAGGAAAATAGAGGCAAACCTAAAGGCCATAGAAAAATGGAACGGGATCTTACCCCGGGTAACGGGTGCAGGCGCCATTCCATTTATAGGTGTGGGCGATGTTATCAAAACAGATAAATGATCCTCGGATATGAACATGGAGACCATGATTACAAAGTTCATTCTGATTCACTTCATAGTGGGATCCCTTAGAGGGTTTTATAGATACCTCATGATTGATAAACATCAATACAACTATTATGACCCTTCCATGAAACTTATAGGGAAATTGGCTCATAATTTGTTATACGGCACCATCAATTCAACCACTTTTCTCATTTCGGTTTGTTTGTCCGTCCTGGCATTTTTAACGCTTTAGTTTGATGGATACATCCCTTTCAGAAGTGTTGGATTGACTTGGGTTTCTTGTATGGTCAGGATTTGAACATATACAAAGGCAACTTGGAAAGTGCCCGGAAACTAAATGTAAGAGGGAAGCAATGACCCGCCTTGACCGTGGAAGCTTATCAAAAGGACCTATATAGGTTTTTTCCCTGTTTTAGGGCCCGGATTGGTATAGGCACTGGGGCAAGGTCTTTTTTGATATGATGGAAAAAGGATTTTTGGAAAATTGATATATCCGGTGTTCCTGATGGTTGACCTCCATTTTTTTCGTTATCAAATACGCCTGCAACAACACAAAGCATTCCTGTTTCAATCCCGTTTCACACGCTATATGGGGTCGGTCCGGTATTGGGCCCTGTCATCCCCTAATGATGGCACTCAGTATCTGGAGACGCTCTCCTATGGACATGCAAAATGGGAGCTGTCCCTTGGTACACTGCTAATCTTGCAATCCTATGGATTCGTATAGTATCTTGGAAACCTGACCAATATGCGGTTTTTTCATAGTGCACTTGACGACAGCTACCTATTTGCCCGTCTAGTTCTGGTTCTTTTGGTCTTTGCCATTTTCATTTGTTTGAGAAACTTGCTGAACCAAAAAATTTTCCTTGATATTGGCCGGAATACATTGTCCATTTATGTTCTCCATGCCATGGTCCTTTATGGTAGTATGACGGGTTATGGCCTGAGCAGATATTACCATCACTCCCTCTCCCTTTTGCATGTTGTCCTTGGGGCTGTTTTTTTCTCACTGCTATTTGCTCCATTGTTCTATTGGCCAACAAGAAATTAGTGCAACTTTTCAGCTAAAGACAATCACTTGGGCCGTAGGGACCAATAGTGCTTCTAGTGTGATTTATTCCTTTTCTGAAAGCTGCCAAGATCCCAATTGATGGCGTTTATATTTCGCCTTCCGTTTGTGATGTACGGATACAAATGTCTTCTTCATTAAAACGTAAAAGCAACAGATACGGCCCCACGGTCAAACTGTCAAATGAATTATTGATACTATAGGATTTGAAAATATACTATATTGATAGAATGTGATATAGGTTTAAACTTTGACGGTGTAAGTTTGCCTTGCGCCGTTCGAACGTTGTCTTTGCCCTACAATCCAACCCCGAAAGATAAGCCCGAAAACGATTTGTCGGACAAGGGACAACATAATACCGTTCCATAGGTCAGATTTGGAATCGCCTTGGGCCAAGCATCCTTATTCCCCAGTATTTTTTTAGGTTCATTTAATGGGTTTGGTTGCTGACCCAAGCTCATAATCGAATTTTAAACCCGCCGTTGACCACAAAACCCTCCATGGGTGCGTAGATGTCCAAAAACTGGGGATTGGATATGTTGTAGATACCCCAAAAATTAGGGCAGTAAGTTTAATCATTAAATTTACTGAATATGACACGAAGAAAATTCACCCCGAAGTTCAAGACCAAGGTGGTCCTTGAAGCCTTGAAAGAGCGGCATA
>NZ_JAFLNE010000008.1 GCF_017313225.1 Allomuricauda sp. CAU 1633
CCATCGGCGATATGCCACCAAGGGAATACAAGAACCGTTTCGGGGAAGAATTCTTCCCCGAAACAGACGACATTAATGATAATTTTATGAATTTAGCGATGTCCTAAAAGGGGTAAGGCTACATTTATCCCTCCCTATAAACCATTTATTTTGTATGCAAATTGTATGCAAATAAAAAAGGGTCACAACTTAAAAAAGCTGTAACCCTTTGATTTTCAAGTCGGGGTGGCAGGATTCGAACCTGCGACCTCCTGCTCCCAAAGCAGGCGCGATAACCGGGCTACGCTACACCCCGAAAATAGTCGTAATGACTAAAAATTTCAATACCAAAATTACAAACTCCAATAGAACCTACTTTAGTAGACCGCTCGGGCGGAGTTTATACCGAGCAATGCGAGGTGCTACACCCCGAAAAGTATTCCAATGTAAAAGGAAAAAGCGGAGAGACTGGGACTCGAACCCAGGCGACAGTTACCCGTCGACAGATTAGCAATCTGCTCCGTTACCACTCCGGCACCTCTCCTATTCATTTAATATATGAACGTGCATTTAAAAATGCGGATGCAAATGTACCTTTTCATCCGAAAGATCGCAACTATTTTTCACTTTTTTTAAAACCACTTGATTTCCAATACCCCCTACTCCGGATACTCTACACGCAAATGGTAAATATTGGTCAATTTTTGTTTTAATACCTTTTTTACCATCTCAATTTCCTTTAAGGTGATGTTGGCATTCAAAAACTGATCGGCTTGCATCTGACCCTTCACAATTTTATCCACAAATTCATCGATAATGGTAAAAGTGGGGTTTTTTAAACTTTTGGACGCAGCTTCAACAGCATCCGACATCATTAAAACAGCCGTTTCTTTGGAAAATGGAATAGGCCCTGGATATCTAAAATCTGCTGGGTCAACATCTGTTTCCAACTCTTGCTGCTTTTTGAAAAAATAATACACCAAAGTAGTACCGTGGTGGGTCCGAATAAAATCTATCACTCGGTCCGGGATATTGTTCTTACGGGCAATTTCAATACCCTTGATTACGTGGTCCACGATAATTTTGGCACTTTCCCGCGGGGGAAGGTCGTCATGCGGATTAACATTGGTGATTTGATTTTCCGTGAAATAGGTAGGTTTTTCCATTTTACCCACATCATGATACAAGGCCCCTACCCTTACCAACATGGCATTTGCTCCAATTTCATTGGCTGCGGCTTCAGCCAAATTGGCTACTTGTAAGGAATGGTGAAAGGTTCCCGGCGCTTTATCGGAAAGTTCCTTTAATAATTTGGAATTGGTATCGGAGAGCTCCAACAATGAAACATCGGAAACCAAACCAAAAATCTTTTCAAACATATAGATCAAGGGTTGGGCAAAAAGGGTCAACAACCCATTTATCACAAAAACCCCAAATAATATCCATTCTATGTTTTCAAGATTCCCTTCGTGGATGGCATGAAAGGCAAAATAGCCAATAATATAAATCAGGGTAATCTGCCCTACCGATATAAACAGATTGGCTCTTTTATAGAGTTCCGATGCCGTTAAAATGGTAACAATTCCGGCTATGGTTTGTAAAAAGATATACTCAAAACTATTGGGCACCACAAACCCAAGAATCAACACGGTGAGCACATGCACAAATAACCCCAACCGGGCATCAAAAAAGTTCTTCAATACTAGCGGAAGAATACACAAGGGCACCACATACACATAACTCTCATAGTGTTTTACGGTTAAAGTGGTGGCCAAGACCATGAGAAGGATATTGAAAAAGATAAAGGTGACCTTGTTGTTGTTCTTAAATATTTCGTTCCGATATCGCTTTAAAAACAAAAACAACATGATCAATACCAGTGCCACCAAAATGGTATACCCCAAAATAATGAAATAGTAATTATTGCCACGCCACAATTCGGATTCATACTCACCTTTTAGGGAGTTGAGGATTTTGAAGTTTTCGGCCTCAACCACCTCTCCCTTTGTGATGATCAGTCTTCCTTCGGAAACTTCGCCCCGGGTATAGGAAATTTTGGAAAGCTCTTCCTCCAATGCCCTTTCTGTAAGGGCCACATCATAGGAAAGATTGGGTCTTATATTTCGTTGGATGATATTCTCCAGTCTTGAAATCCCTTTAAAACTACTATTGGACAACATCCTGCCAATTCGTACTCTAGCTTGTTCAACATCCATGAAATTATTGGGATCCAACGGAATGGCCTCGTTATTCCTTACTAATATTATGGAGTTGGATGACGGCAGATCCTGAAATACACCAAGCCCGTAGATACTGTCAATAACCTCCTCTGCATTATTTAAAAGGGTTCTCTGTTCTTGGTTTGAAAATGAGTTTGACCCGAACAAGCCGTTCAACTCCCGTTCCACATCATTTTTGATAGTGGTCACCGTAGAAGCATCAAAAGTGTAATAATCCGTTTTTCT
Organism: Allomuricauda sp. CAU 1633; assembly: GCF_017313225.1. GTDB lineage: Bacteria > Bacteroidota > Bacteroidia > Flavobacteriales > Flavobacteriaceae > Flagellimonas. The sequence goes on from NZ_JAFLNE010000008.1 coordinate 2,445, forward strand.
ATTGCGAAGGGAAAGCTGTTCTTGGGCTATCTCATCTTGTGTCTTTTTGATGGAGAAATCAATGGGAGCATAAAGATTCTCATATTGCCAGGGTTTCCCTTTCTGAAATTCATATTTAAACTTCCCTCCCTTTGGAAAAAAGAAGACAATGAGCCCAACAGAAATAAGGTATAGAAAATACTTGTAGGCAAGTGATTGATGCTTATATACATTGTCTAAAGTCTTTCCCATTCTATATGCTGTTCACATCAAAAATAGAAAATATAAATAAGAAGTGGCCTATGGGTACTTCTAGACCTTTTGCATTTAATTTTAGTATTTTCGCATCAGTAAAAATGCACATATGAACAAAGTTGTTATTGTTTCAGCCGTACGGACTCCCATTGGGAGTTTTATGGGAGCTCTGTCCACCATACCCGCCCCAAAATTGGGTTCCATTGCCATTAAGGGCGCTTTGGAAAAAATCAACCTTAAACCTGAACTGGTAGAGGAAGTTTTAATGGGAAATGTAGTGCAGGCCGGTACAGGTCAAGCACCTGCGCGTCAAGCGGCCATTTATGCCGGAATTCCAAATACAGTCCCCTGCACCACAGTAAATAAGGTATGTGCATCTGGAATGAAGGCCATTATGCAAGGAGCACAGTCCATTGCTTTGGGCGAAAACTCAATTGTAGTGGCCGGAGGTATGGAAAACATGAGTCTTATTCCACACTATGTGCATATGCGGAATGGAGTTAAGTTTGGTCCAGCAACCTTGGTAGATGGCATGCAAAAAGATGGACTTGTAGATGCATACGACCAAAACGCTATGGGAGTTTGTGCTGATGCATGTGCCAGCAAATATGAGTTTAGCAGGGAAGATCAGGATGCCTATGCCATTCAATCCTACAAAAGGTCTGCAGATGCATGGGAAAATGGCAGGTTCAAAGATGAAGTGGTTCCTGTAGAGGTTCCTCAAAGAAGAGGTGAACCCATCCTAGTGAGTGAAGATGAAGAATATAAAAATGTGAAGCTGGAGAAAATTCCGGCATTACGACCAGCATTTACGAAAGAGGGCACGGTTACCGCCGCCAATGCATCCACCATTAATGATGGAGCAGCGGCAGTGGTATTGATGAGTGAGGAAAAAGCCAAAGAACTGGGATTGGAGCCATTGGCCTACATAAAAGGGTATGCTGATGCAGCCCATGAACCTGAATGGTTTACTACCGCACCCGCTAAGGCTTTACCAAAAGCTTTGGAAAGAGCGGGCGTTTCCTTATCCGATGTGGATTATTTTGAGTTCAACGAGGCCTTTTCCGTGGTAGGACTGGCCAACATAAAACTTTTGGGACTTACAGATACCAATGTGAATGTGAATGGAGGAGCGGTCTCATTGGGACATCCCTTGGGCTGTTCCGGGGCTAGAATCACCATTACCCTGCTCAACGTACTGAAACAGAATAATGCCAAATTGGGAGCCGCGGCCATTTGCAATGGTGGTGGTGGTGCTTCGGCCATTATTCTTGAAAGAAATTAGTTATCCAATTCAGCCAATAAATGCAATATGGAATCTGCCATTTGAGCATTGTTCCCATTAGGGTTCAGCCTGACGATTGCACTGAAATGGTTTCCCAACTTTTGTATGGGGAACACTTTAAAGTGCTGGAAAGTAGAAAAAAATGGAGCAGGATTCGTGTGGCCCATGATCAATGCGAAGGATGGGTTTCCAACAATCAATTTACCTTTATTACTGAAGATGATTATGATGAATTGGTAAGCGGAGATAAGAAGATTTCTTCTGATATTATTTCCCATATCTGTGCCAACAACGGGATACTGTTGCCTATTTTATTGGGTTCCATGATATGCGCTTCCAAATTGCTCAACCATTCTTTTGAAGGTACGGTTACAGAAGGTGAAAGCCCAAAATCGAGTTTGGTCGATACTGCCTTTCTGTATTTGAATGCACCGTATTTGAAAGGCGGAAAAACTCCTTTTGGCATCGATTGCCCAGGGTTCACCCAAATGGTTTACAAAATCAATGGGTATCAATTGAAACGAGATGCCGAGGGGCAATCCAAACAAGGAGAGCCTCTCAGTTTTATTGAAGAAAGTGAACCGGGTGACCTAGCTTTTTTTGATGATAATGAAGGGGTCATAGACCATGTGGGGATCATATTGAAGGACAATTACATTATCCATGTCCACGGTCATGTGCGAATCGACCGTCTGGATCATACCGGTATCTTCAATACACAGGAAAAATTATACACCCATAAACTGAGGGTTATCAAAAAAATACTCTAAAAGAAAAAGGGCCACAAAATTGCGGCCCTTTTTAAATTTTCATTGTAGAAGAATTATTCTCCCAAAAGTTTTTTAACTCTCATAAAGTTTTCCGTATCACCCAATGCTCCATAGATGTTTTTCAACTGGGTCAAAATACTTTGGTTGTCAGGATTTGTTTTCACGGCATCCTCCAAAACTGTTGCTCCTTCCTTGAACAAACTATCTTTTTTTGCTTTAAGCTCATCGTATTTGGCAATATCAGCCTTAGAACTACCAAGAGCGTTCATTTCATCGATAAGTCCGTTCCCTTCATTTACATAAGTAGTGGAAAGGTTTAGAAGGGCATTGATGTACCCTGGGTCAATGGCCAAGGTCCTTTTATATGCATCTCTGGCATCTTCCAAATTTCCCTGCTCCATGTTGATCACTCCAATGTTGTAGAGCAAATCGGCATTGTCAGGAGCCATTTCAGAAGCTTGGGCCATCAATTCCTTAAACTTGTCCTTATCACCAAGGGAATAGTACAAATTTGCCTCTCCCAAAACAAGATTCACATCTTCAGGGTTAGCTTCCCGTGCTTCTGCATAGGCTTCAAGAGCTTTATCAGAATCACCTAATTGCTGGTAAATCAAGGCAACGTTCTTGACAATCTCTGGTTTTTTTGAAGGACTTCTTTCTTCTTTAGGGTCTTTGTGTGTACCTGCTTTTACATACAAATCCCTTGTATTTTTATCCATGGTCTCAACCTCGCCCGTCTCTATATTAACCGCGGTGAAAGTAACCCCACTACCATCATAGTTAAGGTCTTTGAGCTCATTGTAGTACTCCAATGCCTTCTCGTAGTCCTGCCCATTTACTGCACTACTTGCTGCGTAGTATAGATAAACTGTATCTGCTGGACTTAATTTGTAGCTCAAGTACAATTTTTCAGCAGCTTCAGAAAATTTCTGATTGTTGTTGTCCTCAACAGCAGCATTTACCAAATCGGCTGTCATTTGCGCCAATTTTTGACGTGCTACAGTAGTATATTTTTCCTTTCCAGTGGCCTCTTCAACAGAAATAACTTTGTTGTAAGCATCAATGGCAGGTTGGAATGCAGTGGCGTCTCCCTTGGATGCCAAATCTGAATACACATTGCCCTTAACCGCATAGTATTGGGCCTGTAATTTTTCATCAGCAGCATCAATGGTTGATGAAGCAGCATCCAAAGCGGTTTTTGCAGAGGCGGCATCACCATCCTTCAACGCCTTTTCTGCATCCTTAATCTCATTCTTCTGGGAAAAGCCCATCGTTGAAATTCCTATGGCTAATAGTATTAAAACTTTAGTCTTCATGTTAAAATGTAATTATTTAGTGTTTATCGATTATTAATTATTCTCATTGTTCCTATCAATTGCCATGCCATCCTAGTCATTTACCTCTATATCAAGGACATCGGTTTCATCAAGGTCGTCATCTTCTTTCATGACCTTGGCCACGGCAGCAATGGAATCCCCATCTCTTAGATTAATGAGGCGAACTCCTTGAGTTGCTCTTCCCATGACACGGAGGTCTTCTACACTCATACGAATGGCAATTCCGGATTTGTTGATGATCATAAGGTCGTCACTATCACATACGTTCTTAATCGCAACCAATCCACCTGTTTTATCAGTGATGGAAATGGTCTTCACGCCTTTTCCACCCCTATTAGTTACGCGATAATCTTCTATGGTGGATCTTTTACCGTACCCATTTTCTGAAACGACCAAGATATCATCCTCAAAATTATGGACAGAAACCATACCGATTACTTCATCCTTATCATCGGCCAAGGTAATTCCTCGGACACCAGAGGCATTTCTACCCATGGGTCGGGTCTTGCCTTCTTCAAATCGGATGGCTTTTCCTGATTTCAATCCCAAGAAAATCTGACTTGTACCCGTTGTCAATTTGGCTTCCAATAGCTCATCACCATCTTTTACGGTAATCGCATTAATACCATTTTGACGTGGACGTGAATATTGCTCCAAGGAAGTTTTCTTCACCGTGCCTTTTTTAGTGGCCATAATCACGTAGTGACTGTTTACATAGTCCTCATCTTTTAGGTCTTGCGTACAGATAAAGGCTTTCACCTTATCCTCCATCTCAATGTTAATCAGGTTCTGGATAGCTCTTCCTTTAGACGTTCTGCTGCCCTCGGGAATTTCATAGACGCGCATCCAGAAACATTTTCCGTTTTGGGTAAAGAACAACATATATTGGTGGTTGGTGCCTACAAAAAGGTGCTCCAAGAAATCCTCATTTCGGGTCGAGGATGCTTTTTGACCAACACCTCCCCTATTTTGGGTTTTGTATTCGGATAAGGGTGTTCTTTTGATGTAACCTGCATGGGAAATGGTAATGACCACTTGCTCATCGGGAATCATGTCCTCAATGCTCAAGTCACCACCAGCGTAATTAATTTCAGACCTTCTATCATCCCCATACTTCTCTTTCACTTCAAGAAGCTCATCTTTAATGATCTGCATTCTGCGCTCTTTCTTGGCCAAAATATCCTTCAAGTCCTCAATGGTCTTTAAAAGTTCAGCATGCTCATCACGCAGTTTGTCTTGTTCCAGACCAGTAAGTTGGCGCAAACGCATTTCTACAATGGCCTTGGCCTGAACCTCGGTCAATTTGAAACGCTCCATTAAACTGGTACGGGCTTCTTCCACATTCGAAGATGCCCTAATAATGGCTATCACCTCATCAATATTATCTGAAGCAATGATCAGTCCCTCAAGGATATGTGCACGATCTTCGGCCTTTTGCAGTTCGTATTTGGTCCTACGGACTACCACCTCGTGTCTATGTTCCACAAAGTGATGAATGATTTCCTTCAAGTTCAGCAATTGAGGTCTACCCTTGACCAATGCAATATTATTGACACTGAAGGAGGATTGAAGCGCTGTGTACTTGTACAGCATGTTCAATACGATATTAGGTATGGCATCGCGCTTAAGGATATACACGATACGCATTCCATTTCTATCGGACTCATCTCTGAGAGATGCAATCCCCTCAATTTTCTTTTCGTTGACCAAGTCGGCAGTCTTTTTGATCATATCTGCCTTGTTGACTTGGTACGGGATTTCGGTAACGACAATGCACTCTCTTCCCTGTACTTCTTCAAATGATGCCTTAGCACGCATTACAACACGCCCTCGACCCGTATGAAAAGCTTCTTTAACCCCATCATAGCCATAAATGATTCCGCCAGTTGGGAAATCGGGAGCCTTGATATGGGTAATCAGCTCATCTATATCAATATCAGTATTGTCGATGTAGGCAACGGTACCATCCACTACTTCAGATAGGTTGTGGGGTGGCATATTGGTGGCCATACCTACGGCAATACCCGAAGCTCCATTTACCAAAAGGTTGGGCACCCGTGTGGGCAAAACGGTAGGTTCTTGCAGGGAATCATCAAAATTGAGTTGATGGTCCACCGTATCCTTATCGATATCAGCCAACATCTCCTCTGCAATCTTCCGCATCTTGGCCTCGGTATAACGCATGGCCGCCGGACTATCCCCATCAACGGAGCCAAAGTTTCCTTGACCGTCCACTAGCATATATCGAAGGCTCCATTCTTGGGCCATACGTACCATAGTGTCATAAACCGATGTATCACCATGTGGGTGGTATTTACCTAAAACCTCCCCAACTATACGGGCAGATTTCTTGTGCGAACTGTTAGATCTTACCCCAAGTTCATGCATCCCAAAAAGTACTCTACGGTGAACTGGTTTTAGTCCATCACGAACATCTGGCAGGGCACGTGACACAATGACCGACATTGAATAATCAATGTAGGCAGATTTCATCTCATCTTCTATGTTGATAGGAATTAACTTTTCTCCTTCCGCCATGCTAAAATCTTATTGTTTTTTAGTGGTTAAAATATCATGGCAATATACAGAAAATAAGCCCCTTCAAAACGGTTACAGCCTACTTTATTAAAAAAATTATCAACATTTCCCACCATTGTCCCCTTATTGTAATAAAGCTATGTTAAACAACCTCAAAAGTGTCCTTTATTTCGACATTTACCACTAGTTTATCGAATAAGGGTACGGTATTTGACCACTGTAACAATACTTTTATTAATTTTAATTGCTGAAAAAGAAAGGTATGGATGATAATTTTTCCCCCAGAGTAAAAGATGTGATAGCATACAGCAAGGAAGAAGCCCTACGACTAGGGCATGATTTCATTGGTACGGAACACCTTATGCTCGGTCTTTTAAGAGATGGAAATGGCAAGGCCATTAACATTTTGGATGCCCTAGATGTGGATTTGGACCACCTGCGTAGAAAGGTGGAAATCCTTAGTCCGGCAAATCCAAACACGGGAACCATGCAAAAAGACAAGAAAAACCTTCACCTCACCCGGCAGGCCGAGCGTGCGTTGAAGACCACTTTTTTGGAAGCAAAGCTTTTCCAAAGCTCTTCCATCAATACAGCACACCTGCTCTTGTGCATTCTTAGAAATGAGAACGACCCCACAACCAAGTTGTTGCACAAATTAAAAGTGGACTATGATAACGTCAAAGAACAGTTTAAATCCATGATTACCAGCGATGATGACTATATAGACTCCCCTCAAGCGGAATCCTTTCCGAGCGACCCAGACGATTCTGGTGATGCCAAGGAAAGTACGTTTGGTTCCAACCCTGGTCAAAAAGGGGCCAAAAAATCGAAGACCCCGGTTTTGGATAATTTTGGACGTGACCTTACCCGTTTGGCCGAAGACAACAAATTAGACCCTGTTGTGGGACGTGAAAAGGAAATTGAGCGTGTATCCCAGATATTGAGCAGGAGAAAGAAAAACAATCCTCTCCTCATTGGTGAACCAGGTGTGGGTAAAAGTGCCATTGCCGAAGGTTTGGCCCTGCGCATCATCAACAAAAAAGTTTCCCGCATCCTGTACAACAAACGCGTAGTGACTTTGGATTTGGCCTCATTGGTGGCCGGTACCAAATACCGCGGTCAGTTTGAGGAGCGTATGAAAGCCGTTATGAACGAGTTGGAAAAGAATGATGATATTATTCTTTTCATCGATGAGATTCACACCATTGTAGGAGCTGGCGGTGCCACCGGCAGTTTGGACGCTTCAAATATGTTCAAACCTGCGTTGGCAAGGGGTGAAATTCAATGTATTGGAGCCACAACGTTGGATGAATACAGACAATACATCGAAAAAGATGGTGCCCTTGAACGTCGTTTCCAAAAAGTGATGGTAGAACCTACCACCGTTGAAGAGACCATCGAGATTTTGATGAACATCAAAGGCAAATATGAAGACCATCATAACGTCAACTATACTGATGAAGCCATTTTGGCTTGCGTAAAGTTGACCAACCGATATATGACAGACCGCTTTTTACCGGACAAGGCCATTGATGCCTTGGATGAAGCCGGTTCGCGGGTTCATATCGTCAATATGGACGTTCCCAAACAGATTTTGGAGTTGGAAAACCAGTTGGAGGATGTACGTGAGTTGAAAAACAGCGTGGTCAAAAAACAAAAATATGAAGAGGCTGCCAAGCTTCGGGACGATGAAAAACGTCTTGAAAAAGAATTGGCATCCGCCCAAGAACGTTGGGAAGAAGAAAGTAGACTGCACCGTGAAACCGTTACTGAGGATAATGTTGCCGATGTGGTTTCCATGATGAGCGGTATTCCGGTGAATAAAATTGCACAGACCGAAAGCAACAAATTGGCAGAATTGCCACAGTTGATCAAAGGATTTGTAATTGGTCAGGATGAAGCCGTGGCCAAAGTGGCCAAAGCCATCCAACGAAACAGAGCGGGATTAAAAGACCCCAACAAACCGATTGGCTCATTTATTTTCTTGGGACAAACAGGAGTTGGAAAAACCCAATTGGCCAAAATTTTGGCGAAAGAGCTTTTTGATTCTGAAGATGCCCTTATCCGAATAGACATGAGCGAATACATGGAAAAATTCGCCATTTCCAGATTGGTGGGAGCACCTCCGGGATATGTTGGGTATGAAGAAGGCGGTCAGTTGACCGAGAAGGTGCGCAGAAAGCCCTACTCTGTTATTCTATTGGATGAGGTTGAAAAAGCACACCCAGATGTCTTTAACATGTTGCTTCAAGTATTGGATGATGGTTTTTTAACCGATAGTCTTGGTAGAAAGATTGATTTCCGAAATACCATCATTATCATGACCTCAAATATTGGGGCACGTCAATTGAAGGACTTTGGACAAGGCATCGGGTTTGGTACATCTGCAAAAAAAGCGCAGGCTGATACCCATCAGAAAAGTGTTATTGAAAATGCCCTTAAAAAGGCGTTTGCTCCTGAGTTCTTGAACCGTATCGATGATGTAATTGTCTTTAATCCATTGGAAAGAGAAGACATCCACAAGATCATTGATATTGAATTGAACAAATTGTTCAAGCGTATTAAGGAGATAGGGTATGACCTTAGCCTTTCTGACAAGGCCAAGGATTATATTGCTGAAAAAGGTTTCGACAAAGAATATGGAGCACGACCTCTAAAAAGAGCCATCCAAAAGTATATTGAGGATACCCTAGCGGAGGAAATTGTAAACTCCAAACTGGAAGAAGGTGACAGCATCTTTATGGATTTGGATGAGAAAAAAGAAGAGCTCACCATCAAAATAAAGAAAACGGAAAAATCACCCGAGACCGAAAAGTAAAAACTATAAAACACAATTAAAAAAAGCTGACAGGTGTCAGCTTTTTTTATGCCCAAAAATGTAGTACAAACGATAATATTGCTTTTAATCTAATATTTTTCTGATCGCTCCTTCTTCACCATACTTTCGTCTCGAGACACTATAACTATTTGGGGAATGAGATTTACTTCTACGAAGAAGACCGTTGTGGTACGTGAGTATCAGCTGGACATTGGAACCATACAGGTTTTTGATGATTACATGGTCGCTACTTTTGATGAAGGTGCCACAGTTACGCTTGAGCGCGCTTATCAAATGATTGGGATTTCAGAAATACACTTTAGAGACCGGAATTTTGGCTACATCAGCCTACGCAAGAATTCCTATGCCGTGGATCCCACCATCTACAATTATCTTCGTGGTTTGGACAACCTTAAAGCGTTTGCCATTGTTTCCAAAAAGGAAATAGACATGCACAACTTCAAAATAGAGAAATTGTTCTACAAAAAGAATATGGAATTCTTTATTGAGTTTGACAACGCTTTGGCATGGGTAAAGAAAAGGGTGAGAGCAAGAAAGAATAAAAAATAGATTTTAGGTCTTTTCTCTATCTTCCACTTCCGGTGGGCTAAGAATTTCCATAAATCCCGGACCAATCCTATTTATTATTTCCGAAGCTTTAACGGCTTCATAACCCAATTGGGATGCACAGATATCACCTGAGATACCATGCAGGTACACACCAAAAATAGCAGCATGTACAGGCTCATACCCCTGCGCCACCAAACCTGTGATCATTCCCGTAAGTACATCCCCACTGCCCGCAGTGGCCATTCCCGGATTTCCAGTCGTATTCACATATCCCTTTCCTTTATATAGAGTTATGGTATGAGCGCCCTTTATGACCAGCACCACATTATGATCTAAGGAAAATGTTTTTGCCTTTTCCAATTTGTCAAAATCATCCTTCCATTTTCCAATGAGTCGCTCCAATTCTTTGGGATGCGGTGTTAAGATGGAATTTTCGGGAATGTCTTTTAGCATTTTAGGGTTTTTAGCCAAAATATTAAGTCCATCAGCATCAATGACCATGGGGCCTTTCATCTCTTTCAAAAGATTACCAAAAGCCTTGACTGTTTTCTCTTCCGTCCCGATTCCCATTCCAATGCCAATGACATCAGGAACAAAAGGGAGGGTGATTTTGGAAATGTTCCGTTCATCTTCATCTGTTAACACCATCACTTCCGGAACTGCAGTTTGGAGTGACTGATACCCGCATTTTGGAACATAACCCGTGACCAATCCACTACCGGTAGTCAAACAGGCATTGCTTGCCAATTGCACCGCTCCGATTTTACCATAACTCCCTCCAATGATCATGGAATGACCATACGTTCCCTTGTGAGAAAATTTAAGTCTCGGTCGGTACATTGGGATGATCTCAGATTTACCGATGAGTTCAAAATCGGTCTCGGTTTTCTCCAAAATTTCTACATCCAAACCAATATCCAACAACTCCCATTGATTGATGTAAATCCCGGTCTCTGGCAAAAAGAAAACCAATTTAGGTACCTGAAAACTCAACACATAACTCGCTTCAATCACATGGGATGGGTTCCAAGGATTTCTATCCATGGGCAATCCCGAAGGGATATCCACCGCAAGCACAAAAGCCTGTGAAGCATTAATGTGCTGTATCAAATTCCCAACCCACGCGTCTGGTGCACGATTCAAACCAATCCCAAAAATGGCATCCACCACAATATCGTTCGGTGAAATTTCCGGTAAATCGCTGTCGTCATTAATAAAATCCGGCCAAACCTTTACCTCCTTCAATCGCTCCAGATTCAACAAAAAATCCTTGGAACGTTTATCACTGTAGTTCACCACATGCACCTGAATGGCATAGCCGTGTTCATGTAGCAGTCGCGCCAAAACCATACCATCTCCCCCATTGTTGCCAATACCACAGAACAGTTGTATCTGCACGGTGGTACCCCGTAAACGGGCATGTATCCACTCAAATAACCTGGTAGCGGCCTGCTCCATAAGGACATCACTGGCAATTTGCTGTTTTTCTATTGTGAATTTGTCAGCGTTGTAGATTTGTTGGGCAGAAAAAATTTTCATTCAACACAAAAATTTGATTATTTGTACGGATTTCGCAAAAAACACGTTGTAGGATTTGATGAAGTAACCAAAAGTACTACTTTTATCTCCTCATAACAGAACAATGCAAGTTAAACAAACGGATAGTAATCTACTTCAGATGGAATCTTTTTCATCTATCTTCACCGTGATTACCACCACCCCTTTGGGGTAAGTCTGCTATATATTTCCGTCCGTACTTTAATTCATTTTTCAATAGTTCTTACAATACAATTTCATCATGAAAGTCTTAAAATTTGGTGGCACTTCAGTGGCCAATCCAGAGAATATCAATAAAGTCAAGTCCATAGTACAAAATCTGGGCAAAGAAAAAGCGGCCGTTGTGGTATCAGCCTTCGGGGGCGTCACCGACCTTTCATTGAACACTTCAGCTCTGGCAGCTAATCAAGATACCTCCTACAAAGAATCTTTAAAAATTATCGAGGACAAACACATCAATGCTATAAGGGAGTTGATTCCCGTTCAAAACCAAAGCTCGGTCTTAAGCAAGGTAAAAAGTGATTTAAATGTACTGGAAACCCTCCTGGAAGGTTCGTTCTTGATTGGGGAACTGACCCCAAAACTATCCGATAAAATTGTGAGCTATGGGGAATTGTTGTCCTCCTACATCATCAGTGAATTTTTTAAGACTGAAGGACTTGACGCTGTTTGCAAGGACAGTCGAGAGCTCATTATTACCGACAATAATTTTGGCAAGGCCAATGTAGATTTTAAAAGAACAAATACTCTTTGTGAAGCTTACTTTGCCAGTAACCCAAACCAAATTACCATACTTCCTGGATTTGTAGCTTCTAGCAGCTCAGGAAATTCAACGACTTTGGGAAGAGGGGGTTCTGACTATACAGCTGCCATTATTGCTGGTGCAGTGGAAGCAGATATTTTGGAAATCTGGACTGATGTTAGTGGCATGTACACTGCCAATCCAAGATTGGTGAAACAAGCCAAATGTGTCTCACACATTAGCTATGAGGAAGCCATGGAATTGTCCCATTTTGGCGCAAAGGTGCTCTACCCTCCTACCATTCAGCCAGTTTTGGGCAAAGGAATTCCAATTGCCATCAAAAATACATTCGACCCAGAAAATCCAGGAACACTCATTACCAAAAGCACCAATGGAAATGGGAAAACCGTTCGCGGTATCAGTCATGTGGGGAACATCAGTTTATTGTCTTTGGAAGGTCCAGGGATGATTGGTATTCCAGGAATTTCAAAACGATTCTTTGAAACACTTTCTCTGAAGAATATCAGCATTGTGCTCATCACCCAAGCCTCATCCGAGCATTCCATTTGCGTGGGTATCGCAGACGAAGATGTTGACACTGCCGCGGAAGCCGTAAATGAGACGTTTGAATATGAAATCTCAACCAAAAAAATCAAACCCGTAATCGTTGAGAAGGATCTTACCATTATCGCTTTGGTGGGCGACAATATGAAAAGTCACCAAGGGTTGAGTGGTAAAATGTTCAGCACCCTTGGGAAGAACAATGTAAACATCAGGGCCATTGCGCAAGGGGCTTCGGAGCGAAATATTTCTGCAGTCATCAAAAAAGATGATGTAAAAAAAGCGCTCAACTCTCTGCATGAAACCTTTTTTGAGGAGAACATCAAACAACTCAATCTTTTTGTAATGGGTGTGGGAAATGTGGGCTCTAAATTCTTAGACCAGATTCGGCAGCAGAAAAAATACCTGAAGGATGAGTTGAAACTCAATGTAAGGGTTATTGGCATTAGTAACTCCAGAACCATGGCCTTTGATGAAAATGGCATTCCCCTTAAAGATTGGGAAGCCGTTCTAGCCAATGGTGAAAAAACAGATAAACAAGCCTTTTTTGACCGAATAAAGTCCCTCAACTACCGTAACAGTGTTTTTGTGGACAATACGGCCAGTGCCGAAGTGTCGGAAAGTTATCCCCACTACCTTAAAAACAGTATCTCAGTGGTGACTTGCAACAAAATTGCCTGTTCTTCGGACTATTCCTATTATAAGGAATTGAAACAGTTGGCCAAACAATACAATTCGCCATTCCTGTTTGAAACCAACGTGGGAGCGGGATTACCCATTATTGACACCTTAAAGCATTTGATTGCTTCCGGGGATAAGGTAAAGAAGATTCAGGCGGTACTTTCTGGAAGTCTAAATTTTGTGTTCAATACCTTTAACGATTCGGTGCCCTTTCACGATGTGGTGAAACAAGCACAAGAACAAGGGTACACCGAACCTGACCCTACCATCGACCTTAGTGGTGTTGATGTAATGCGAAAAATCTTGATTTTGGCTCGGGAGAGTGGCCATCAATTAGATATTGACGATATTGCCAATGAACCTTTCTTACCGAAAGAAAGTCTGGAAACCAATTCCAATGACGCCTTTTTTGAGTCCTTGAAGAAGTATGAAGCTGACTTTCAGAAAATGTACAAAGAAGCTGCCGATTCCGATAGCAAGTTGAAATACGTCGCCCAATTTGAAGAGGGACAAGCCAAAGTAGGGCTGCAAAAAATTCCAAAAGGCCACGATTTTTACAATCTGGAAGGAAGCGATAACATTGTGTTGTTCTATACCGAACGCTATCCCAACCAACCCATGATCATAAAAGGTGCCGGTGCGGGTGCAGATGTCACAGCTTCGGGTATCTTTGCGGATATTGTACGAATTGGAAATTTCTGATTATGGAAGAAATCAAGGTTTTTTGCCCTGCTACCATTGCCAATGTTTCCTGCGGATTTGACGTCCTCGGATTGGCCTTGGACTCCGTGGGCGATGAGATGACGGTGAGAAAAATTCCAGAAAACACCATTCGTATTACTAAAATTTTAGGTCAAGACCTGCCTCTGGAAACGGAAAAAAATGTTTCCGGTGTGGCCGGATTGGCCTTGTTGGCCAAAAGCGATTACAAAGGTGGTTTTGAAATCGAAATTGATAAACGAATCAAACCCGGAAGTGGAATAGGAAGTAGTGCTGCAAGCTCTGCAGGTGCGGTTTGGGCCATGAACGAATTGTTGGGTAGACCCTTTTCCAATTTGGAATTGGTGCAATTTGCCATGCAAGGCGAAAAATTGGCCAGTGATGTGGCCCATGCCGATAACGTGGCCCCTGCCATTTATGGTGGATTCACTTTGGTGCGGAGTTATGACCCTTTGGACATTATCCCCATCCCTACCCCTTTGGAACTGTATGCTACCGTGATTCATCCGCAGATAGAAATAAAGACCTCGGATTCCCGAAAAATTCTAAGGACTACCATTTCGTTGGCGCAGGGCATAAAACAATGGGGCAATTTGGGGGGACTAATCGCTGGATTGTATCAAAGCGATTACGACCTGATCGGCCGCTCGTTGCACGATCATATTGTGGAGCCCATCCGTTCCATTCTGATTCCCGCTTTTGATAAAATCAAGGCCAACTCCATTGAAGCTGGGGCGCTAGGCTGTGGCATATCCGGTTCAGGACCTTCCATTTTTGCGCTGAGCCAAGGGGAAACCAATGCCCAAAAAGTGGCCGCTTCCATGAAAGAAACCTATAAAAATATTGGTGTTGCTTTTGACATCCATATCTCTAAAGTGAACACCCAAGGCGTAAAGAAAATCGCTTAACTCCATGAAATTTTACAGCTTAAACCAACTTATCCCAAATACTTCGTTCAAAGAAGCCGTTATTGCCGGAATTGCACCCGATAAAGGATTGTATTTTCCCGAAAGTATTACCCCGCTTCCGTCTGACTTTTTCGATACGATAGAAGAATTGTCCAATCATGAAATCGCATTTCAGGCCATACGGCAATTTGTCAGCGAAGACATTCCGGATGCTATTTTGAAAGAAATATTGGAAAATACTCTGGATTTTGATTTCCCCGTGGTTGAAATCGAAGAAAATGTGGCTACATTGGAACTTTTCCATGGGCCCACCATGGCTTTTAAGGATGTGGGAGCTCGATTTATGGCTAATTGTTTGGGCTATTTTTCACAAGGCGAAAAAGAGGAGGTCACCGTTTTAGTGGCAACTTCAGGGGATACGGGTGGTGCTGTGGCCAATGGCTTTTTAGGAGTTGATGGTGTCAATGTGGTGATTCTGTATCCTAGCGGCAAGGTCAGTGATATTCAGGAAAAGCAACTGACTACCTTGGGTGTAAATATTGTGGCCATGGAGGTGGACGGCACGTTCGATGATTGTCAGCGCATGGTAAAAACCGCTTTTTTGGATGGGGAAATTACAGGCCACAAAAAATTGACTTCAGCCAATAGTATCAATGTCGCGAGATGGCTGCCCCAATTGTTTTACTTTTTGTTTGCCTATAAACAAGCTAAATCCAAAGGAAAGGAAATTGTATTCTCTGTCCCTTCTGGAAATTTTGGAAATATCTGCGCAGGAATGGTCGCCCAAAAATTGGGTATGCCTATAAAACATTTTGTGGCTTCAACCAATGTAAACGATGTGGTACCTAAATTCATGCAGCAGGGCATTTATAACCCGGTGCCTTCCATAGCAACCATTTCCAATGCTATGGATGTGGGCGACCCCAGTAATTTTGTCCGTATCAGGCATTTGTATCAAGATGATTTGTCCACACTTCAGGAGAATCTTTCTTCATATGCTTTCACAGATGATACAACAAAAGTTGCCATGAAAGAGGTGTATTCCCAGACGGGATACGTTATGGACCCGCATGGCGCTGTAGGCTATTTGGGGTTGAAGGAATATCAAAAAAGCAAGCCAAATACCTACGGTATTTTCTTGGAAACGGCCCATCCCGTAAAGTTTTTGGATGTGGTAGAGGAAACCCTCGGATTAAGCCCAGAAATCCCGGCCCAAATCCAAAAAGTGATGGGCAAAGAAAAAAAATCCAACAAGATCTCATCCTACGATGCGTTAAAATCCTATCTGCTGGACAATTAGCGTTTTCCCGGTTTGAATTTAACAGTGATTTGTTCAAAACATTGATTTTGATAAAGCCTTGTCTTGTACGAATTCAATAAATTTACCCCATAAACCAAAAGGAATGAAAACGACCGCGTTGACCGATACCCACATTGCATTGGGGGCAAAAATGGTTCCCTTTGCGGGCTACAACATGCCTGTATCCTATGAAGGGGTAAACATTGAGCACGAAACCGTACGAAAAAGTGTTGGAGTCTTTGATGTATCCCACATGGGCGAGTTTTTGATAGAGGGGCCCAAGGCTTTGGACCTCATTCAAAAAGTGAGTTCCAATGATGCATCTAAATTGACTGTTGGCAAAGCGCAATATAGCTGTATGCCCAATAAAACAGGGGGTATTGTGGATGACTTGATCGTATATCGGGTGAAGGATGAAACTTACCTTTTGGTGGTCAATGCGTCCAATATTCAAAAAGATTGGGACCATATCTCAGAATATAATGCGTCCATTGGAGCTGATATGCGGAATATTTCCGATAATTATTCCTTGTTGGCCATTCAGGGACCAAAAGCGGTTGAAGCTATGCAGTCCTTATCATCAGTTGACCTTTCAGCAATCAAATTCTACAATTTTGTAGTAGGTGATTTTGCTGGAATTGAGCATGTGATTATTTCGGCCACAGGGTATACCGGTTCAGGTGGTTTTGAAATTTATTGCAAGAATGATGAAGTGCAACAGGTTTGGGACAAAGTTTTGGAAGCTGGAGCGGATTTTGGCATCAAACCTATTGGATTGGCGGCGCGTGACACCCTTCGCTTGGAAATGGGCTACTGCCTTTATGGAAATGACATCGATGACACCACTTCCCCTTTTGAGGCTGGACTGGGATGGATTACCAAGTTCACCAAGGATTTTGTGAACAGTAATGCCCTTGCCCAAGAAAAAGAAGAAGGTCCCAAACGTAAATTAGTCGCTTTTCAGATGGAGGAGCGCGGTATTCCCAGAACGGGATACCCTATCTTGGATGCCAAAGGAAATGAAATTGGGAAAGTAACTTCTGGAACTATGTCCCCTTCCCTTTCCAAAGGAATTGGATTGGGGTATGTCACTACCGAAAATGCCCAGTTGGATAGTACTGTTTTTATTCAGATACGCATCAACAAAGTTCCGGCTACCTTAGTAAAATTGCCATTTTATAAAACCTCATTATAGCGTTTGGATAAAAAGAAGATACTGATATTGGGCGCGAGTGGATTTGTGGGAAACGCCATATACAAGGAACTCTGCTCTTATTTTGACACTTATGGCACCTACTACTCCAACCGGAGTTTTTCCAATAACAAGCAGTTTTTCCGATATGATTTGGAGGAAGATGATATTTTTCAGATTCTCGAGAAAGTTCGACCTGATGTGATTATTTCTTCGCTTCGGGGAAATTTTCCAGCCCAGATACAAGCACATCACCATCTCATGGAATATTTGATGAAGAGCCATACCAAGCTCTATTTCATTTCCTCGGCCAATGTTTTTGATGCCTACAGCAAGTTTCCTTCCTATGAGTTTGACAAAACACTATCTGAAAGTGTTTATGGGCGACTCAAAATAAAGATTGAAAACATGTTGATGCGTATGCCCCAGGATAAAACGGCTGTTCTTAGGGTTCCGATGGTTTTTGGAAACACATCACCCAGAGTAAAGGAAATAAAGGTCCATTTGGAAAACAAGGAACCCATTGAGGTATTTCCCAATCTCATCATCAACGTTACCAATGATGATAGGCTTACGCAGCAGGTTCATTATCTCATCAACCGAGATAAAACGGGTATCTTTCATTTAGGGAGTACAGATTTAATCCACCATGAGGAATTCATCAAAGAAATTGTTCAGCGTATGGGTGGAATCCACAAACCCATCTTCAAGCACGTTTTTACCACCAATGAGGACCGCTATTTGGCGGCTCTGCCCAAAGACAATCAATTACCCAAAAATTTAAGGATAAGCTGTCAGGAAATCATTGACCACCATATTCCCGTGGATTGATATTAATTCAATTCTTTTCGCTTTTTCGTATCGATTTGGCTAACTTTCAATAAAATGGAATAGTATGGAAAAGCTAAGCTCTGCTCAAATTGAAGAATCCCTTAAAAACCTTTCGGGATGGTCTTTAGAAGATGATATGATAGTGAAATCCTTCAAATTCAAGAATTTTAAAGAAGCCTTTTCCATGATGACCCGAATTGCGTTTGAATGTGAACAGCAAAACCATCATCCCAATTGGGAAAATGTCTACAACAACCTCACCATCAAATTGAACACCCATGATGCTGGCGGTGTTACCCAAAAGGATATTGACTTGGCCAAAACCATTGAAAGTATAATTAATAGCTAATATTTTTCCTCTGAATTACTCACTTGACAGCGGTGCTTTTTTTGCTAAATTTGCCCCCAGCCGTAACCAATAATTTGTATGGGAAGAGCATTTGAATTTAGAAAGACACGTAAACTGAAGCGATGGGCTGCCATGTCCAAAGCATTTACCAGAATTGGAAAGGATATTGTAATGGCCGTAAAGGAAGGCGGCCCTGACCCGGATGCCAATTCTAAACTTCGTGCTGTAATTCAGAATGCCAAGGCTGTTAATATGCCCAAAGATAACATTGAGCGGGCCATTAAAAGGGCTTCGGACAAAAGTCTTGGGGATTACAAAGAGGTACTTTTTGAAGGGTACGCCCCTCATGGTATCGCCATTTTAATTGAGACCGCTACGGACAATAACACTCGAACCGTGGCCAATATTAGAAGTTATTTCAACAAATGCAATGGCAGTCTGGGAACATCGGGCTCGGTAGAGTTCATGTTTGACCATACTTGCAACTTCACTATAAATGGTGAGGGTATGGACCCAGAGGAGCTGGAACTGGAGATGATAGATTTTGGCGCTGAAGAGGTGTTTGTGGATGAAGAAGGTATCCACATCTATGCGCCTTTTGAAAGTTTTGGTGCCATCCAAAAAGAATTGGAGTCGCGGGATATAGAAATTCTTTCTTCCGGTTTTGACCGGATTCCTCAAGTCACCAAGGAACTTTCTGAAGAGGAAATGGCTGATGTAGAAAAGCTTTTGGAAAAAATTGAAGAGGATGATGACGTTCAGAACGTGTTTCACAGTATGCAGGAATAGATAACAGTCTAAAAACTGTATTCGGGCACCTTTCCCTTTACCCCTTTATAAAAGGTGCTTATCTTTTGAAAATCACTTTCTTGATCATCGGTTGGATGGAAAGGAGTTGCTATTTTCACCTCTTTTTTCCCAAAATCAAAAGCAACCATGACAATGGGCACTTTGGCTTTTTTGGCGATATGATAAAAGCCTGTTCGCAGCTCATCTACTTTTTTTCGGGTGCCTTCTGGGGCTAAAGCAAATCGGAATACCTTTCTTTCGTTAAAAACCTGAACAACACTATCCACGGTATTGGAGTTTTTGGAACGATCCACGGGTGCTCCCCCTGTCCAACGAAAAAACCATCCGAAAGGAGGCTTAAACAAGCTTTTCTTTCCAATATAATTGATCTCTTGGTTGACTACCTTCCGCACCAACAAACCAAGAAAAAAATCAATCCAATGGGTATGGGGCACTACAATGACCACACATTTATCCATATTTGGAAAAGTTCCATTCAGTTTCCAGCCCAAAACCTTGAAGTATATAAACTTGGCCAGTGCGTGCATTTTTTTAACAAATATTTCCAAAATGGAAAAGTTGAGAATCCTCAAATTTTTTGGTACAAAGCCTGCAGCCGTTCTGGGGTCATAATGGTTTTCCAATCCTTACCCAATGCATTTTCCCAAAGGGCATCCAATCCCAATGCTACATTGACCATAACATCAAAATCGTTCTGGGTAAGATTGGCACAAACACCTTTGGGTAATTTGATGTCATGCTTTTCAACCATTTTTTTAAAGAGCGCTACACCTTCGGGATAAAACTCTCCCAAATGTTGAAAGACCATACAATTTCCAATCCCATGTTTAATGCCCAACAGATAAGACAATCCATAGCTCATGGCATGGGCAATCCCCACTTGGGAATAGGCAATACTCATACCTCCGTGCCAC
Source organism: Allomuricauda sp. CAU 1633 (assembly GCF_017313225.1). Classification (GTDB taxonomy): domain Bacteria; phylum Bacteroidota; class Bacteroidia; order Flavobacteriales; family Flavobacteriaceae; genus Flagellimonas. Next base: position 22,562 of record NZ_JAFLNE010000008.1, read on the forward strand.
GAGGCCATCATTAATTTGTCACGGGATTCACTAGCGGGAATATCATCCAAAAATACTTCCTTACAAAGCTCCAGGGCTTTTTCTCCATAACTTTGGCTAAAAGCATTCAAATAGGTTCCTGTGAGCGACTCAATACAGTGAATGTAACAGTCCATCCCTGTAAAGAACCATTGTTCTTTGGGAACGGTTTTGGTTAAATCAGGATCCAAAAGCACTTGGTCATAGGTGGTAAAATCTGAGTTGATCCCGAGCTTTTTCTCTGGCCCCAATAAAACTGTTGTTCTGGAAACCTCAGCGCCTGTCCCGCTTATGGTTGGGATTCCCACATGGTACAGCGCCGGTTTGTTCACCAAGTCCCATCCTTGATAGTTTTCGGCAAGGCCTTTATTATTCAGCAATATGGCAACGGCCTTGGCCAAATCCAAAAGGGTTCCACCGCCTATGCCTATTATTCCCGAAGGAAGTTCATCATATTCTTCCCTGATTAACTTCACCAAGGCATCCACTTGGGCTGTTTTGGGCTCTTCATCGGCGGAAACGAAAATAATCTTGTCATTGAACATCAATGGAATTTGGGCAACCAAATCTTTGGTCTCAAAGTAGTCATCAACCAAAAAAATAAAAGGCGCATCGGCATTTTTACGTTTGGGCAACAAAATTTCGCCCAACTGTGAAAAACTTCCTTGCCCAAAAACTACACGGGGCACCATAGGAAAATTGCGGTACACGGTCTTCTGGTGTGATTTTATTTCTTCTCTTTTCAAGTTGCTTTCGGTCTTCAATGTTTATTCAAATATTTTAAAATGTCCTTTAGGCTGTTGAGTTTTAGGTGATCGTTCATCTGCTCTGTTTCTGAAACCATTTCATGGGCCCATGTGGTATGAAAGGGAACATGCACAGCCTTGGCACCAATTTTCAAGATAGGCAATACATCCGACTTAAGAGAATTGCCAATCATTAAAAATTCATCCACGTTGATATTTAAGTGCTCCAAAAGGTTGCTATAATTGCTTTCCTTTTTATCACTCAACACCTCCACATGATGGAAGTATTTGGAGAGTCCGGACTTCTCCAATTTTCGTTCTTGATCCAAAAGGTCGCCTTTGGTAAGTACAATCAACCGATATTTATCCACGAGTTTTGAGAGTACTTCTTCGACACCATCCAAAAGCTCCACAGGATGGGAAATCATGTCCTTACCCAACTTCAATATTTCGGAAATGGTCTCTTGGGGAATCCTATTATTGGACAACTCCAATGCAGACTCTATCATGGACAACATAAACCCTTTTATGCCATAGCCATAGATTTCAAGGTTCTCCATTTCTTTTTTAAAGAGCTCTTGGTCCACCTTGTTTTTGGTCTCGTAGCCTTCCAGCAAATCCGCGAAACGTTCTTCGGTTTCCCTAAAATAGGTTTCGTTCACCCACAGGGTATCATCGGCATCAAATCCAATTACTTTTATGTTGCTATAGTCTACTTCCATGCTTTTACAGCGCGTTCCAAATCTTCAGGGGTGTCTATCTCGACCCCAGTGACATGGGTTTCCACCATTTTTATTTTCTTTCCATATTCCAAAAACCGGATGGCCTCTATTTTTTCCTTGGCCTCCAAGGGCAACATCGGCAATCTTTGAAAATCCATCAAAGCCCTTTTTCTGAAGGCGTAAATCCCCTTGTGCTTATAATAAGTGGCTTCAACCTCCTTATCACGGGGATAGGGTATGGGGGAACGGGAAAAATAGAGTGCACAATTTTGATTGTCCACGATGACCTTTACCGTATTGGGGTTGGAAATTTCTTCCCAATCCGATATGGGGGTCATTAACGAGGCCAAATCTATTTCTTTCTTTTGATCATTTTTGAAAACTTCAATGATTTTTCCCAAACTCTCGCCATCAATAAAAGGTTCATCGCCCTGTACATTGATGACAATGTCCACATCCATGTCCTCCACAGCCTCAGCAATTCGGTCACTTCCACTTTGGTGCTCCTTTTTGCTCATGATTACCTCTCCCCCTATTTCGGAGATAACATCAGAGATGATTGAACTGTCCGTTACTACGTAAACGGCATCAAACAGTCCTGTTTTCACTGCTGCTTCATAGGTTCTGACAATGACCGGTTTACCGCAGAGATCCTGCATGAGTTTTGCTGGGAATCTTGAAGCTTGGTATCGCGCCGGAATCATGGAAATTATTCTCACTTTTTCTATTTTGTTTGATCGATGTTGCTATTTGGTCTTGGGACGTAGTTTTCGGTAGATCATAAAAATGAAAATCAAAATGATGATTACCAAAATTGCCGCAATGGGAGGTACCAAAATTGATGCGGTAGATACGGCCACAGCTGTTCCCGTTTCAATAGTGGACACTATGGGATTGGCCATGCCTCCCGTGGTTGCCGTCGAGGTCATTCTGCCTGCCGCATTGGCCCCTTTAATGGCCGTTGCAGTTCCGCCTCCGGCAATTATGGCCAAGGACCAGGTAACCACCGGATCTAGATTGGCTACAGTGGATACCATAACGGCTGTACCGGCAATTCCCGCTAAGGGAATGGCGATACTGTCCAAAGCGTTGTCCACCCAAGGAATAAAATAGGCAAAAATCTCAATAATGGTGGCAACTCCCAATGTTATCAAAGCGGCAAGGCTTCCTATCCATTGCCAACTATCATTCAGTTCCCATGCCCCTAAATAAGCCGCTAAACTTAGGGCAAACAAGGGCAAAAAGACCCTAAATCCCACTGAGGCAGCCAAACCTATGCCTAAAAATATACTTATGATGGTATCTGGTGTCATATTCATGGTCTTGTCTAAAATAGGGTATTCCTACTCAACAAAAAAATCATCTTTAAAACCAATTAAAAAGAGTTGTCGCTTGGCTCGGGTCACCGCTGTGTAGAGCCATCGTAGATAATCCTTGTCCACACCGTTGGGCAGATAAGGCTGTTCAACAAATACGGTATCCCATTGCCCTCCTTGCGATTTATGACAGGTAATGGCATAGGAAAATTTTACCTGCAGGGCATTGAAATACTTGTTGTTCTTCACCCCAAGAAACTTTTTATATTTTGATGTTTCATGGGCATAATCTTTCATTACTTCTTGATACAATCTATTGCCATCTTCATAGGAAAGTGATGGGGATTCCGCATTTATGGTGTCCAGCAACAGAACAGTTTCAAAAGGTTTTTGGTTGGGATAATCCACCATCTTCACCTTTACCTCGGCAAATGTAAAGCCATAGAGTTCTTTAATGGCGAAAAGCTCCAGTATCTCAATAATATCGCCGTTGGCAATAAAACCAGCTTCTGAACTGGCCTTCAACCAAAAATAGTTGTTCTTTACTACCATCATATAATCCCCAACCGCAATATCATTATCCAAAAAGAGAATCCGCTCCCTAATGTTTTGATTATACAGATTGGCTCTTTTGTTAGAACGTACAATGATTACCGTTTCCTCTTTGCCATTTTCGCTATAGGAGGAATCTATGGCTTCCTGTATCTCGGTGCCATCTATAAGTCGAACAATGTCCTTGAAAGGCCCGACTTCAAACTTAAAACCATCAAAAAATTGGGATTGTAATTGCTCCCTGAGGTTGGTGGCATTATACAATATCCCTGAATCATCGGTCTGCCGCATTACTTCATCCAACTCCAAAAACTTCACCTCCTTATTATAATTTAAAGAAAGTCGGTCTTCTTCCAATGCTGGACTTAGCTCCAATTTAACCGGGGGCAACTGTGCCGTGTCCCCAATCAAAACCAATTTGCAGTTATGCCCAGAATGCACATAAAACATAAGGTCGTCCAACAATGACCCATTTTCAAAAAGTTTGGAATCGGCAGGTGTATCCGGAATCATGGAAGCTTCATCGACTATAAAAATGGTGTTCCTGTGCTTGTTGGGGGCCAAGACAAATTGTACCCCTCCCCCAGACTGCTTTTTGGGAAAATAAATTTTCTTGTGAATGGTAAAAGCCTTGTTCCCTGAGTAAACCGACATCACTTTTGCAGCCCTCCCCGTTGGAGCCATGAGAATGGAGCCCATTCGTATTTTCCAAAGGCTGCTCACCATGGTAGCCACAATGGTGGTTTTTCCTGTACCGGCAAAGCCTTTTAAAAGGAAAATCTCGTCCTTTTTCCCATCTACCACAAAGTGGGCCAGTTTCTCCAAGGCGAGTTCCTGTTTTATGGTTGGAACATGGGGGAATTTTTTTGCTAGTATCGATAGGAAATTTGATGCTGTAGGCTTGTCCATAGGCATCTAAAGATAGCATGGTTTTTTAAAGCAAAAAGTTTCGTGATTAAAAAAAAATTGTAGATTTGTCTGTAACCACTAAATTAACTTAGAAAGACAATAGCAGATATGTTAAATTTAATCCTTATCGTAGTATTAATATGCCTTTTGACCATAGGCCTTGTATTCCTGATTGACAAGTTTTTACCTCAAAAAGTAAAGCCCATCCTTGTACTTGCTTTTGGACTTTTAAGCATTTTTCTGGGCTACAAAATTTACAAATCCATTAATGCCCCCATCGAATTCAACAAAGTAAGACAAGAAAGGTTTTCTGAAGTCATCACTAAACTTAAAGATATTAGGGATGCCCAAGAAGCTTACAAAACTGTAAATGGGAAATACGCTGACAACTTCAATAGCTTGATACAGTTCATCGATACGGGAAGTTATACCATTACCACGCAAAGGGATTCTTCCTTTATGCGATATGACAAAGTATATCAAATTGAACTTCAACAAGATACCATCATCATAGATACCCTTGGACAGGTAAAAGTGAAGGATTCTCTATTTGGAGCCGATGATAGTTATAAGAGCATGATGAACGTTCCTTACGGACAAAATGATGAAAAGTTTGAAATGAAAGCAGACATCATTGACAAAAGCGGATACAAAGCTCCCGTTTTTGAAGCCAAAGTAAAAAAGGATGTGGTGTTATATGACCAACCTGCAGATTTGCTGGCCAGGGAAAATGCCCATCAAAGTGTAGAGGAAGTCAACGGTACCGAAATAAAAGTAGGTTCCCTTACCGATGTAAGTACAAATGGTAACTGGCCTCCCATCTATGACCGAAAAAACAACTAGTATAGTACAGTCCAAAGAAAATAACACTTTTAAGAAATTGTCCATTCAAGTCGGCTTGAATGGACTTTCTTTTTGTGTACTGGACACTATTTCCAATAAAATCCTGGCTTTTGAGAAGGTAAGCTTTAAAACGCCCTCAACTCCCTATCTCATGCTCAAAGAGTTAAAAGCCATCATCAACCAGAAAAGTGATATTGGAACAGATTTTTCCGAAGTAGTGGTCATCCACAAGAACACCATGTTCAGTTTGGTGCCAAAACCCCTTTTCAATGCAGAGGAACTGCCCAACTATTTAAAGTTCAATGCCAAGATCATGGCAACCGATCTTATCGCCTTTGATGAAATTCCAAATCAAGAAATTGTAAATGTCTACGTGCCCTACACCAATATTAACAACTACATCTTCGACATTTTTGGCGAATTCGAATTTAAGCACAGCGGTACCGTCCTAATCAATACATTGCTGAACCAAGCAAGAATTTCTTCGGAACCGATTTGCTATGTGCAAGTTTCTGAAAAGGAAATGGAAATGATGGTGGTGGCTGAGAAAAAGCTCATCTTCTATAATCAGTTTGAGTTCAAGACCAAAGAGGATTTTTTGTACTACCTGCTCTTCAGTTTTGAACAGTTGCAAATGGACCCTGAAAAAATCCAACTCAAGTTGTTTGGCACCATTGAGGAAGGAGACCCGGTCTACAATTTATGCTACCAATACGTAAAACATATTTCTGTGTTTGTTCCGCACAATCCGTCATTTCCTTTAGACGAATTGGAGAACGATGCCATTGATTTCTCAATATTGAGTGCACTATAATGCGGATTATTTCGGGAAAATATAAAGGCAAAAGACTTAGTGCTCCAAAGAAACTTCCAGTTCGCCCAACCACCGATATGGCCAAAGAAGGGCTCTTTAACATCCTTAACAATCGATTTTATCTGGATGAACTCAACGTATTGGACCTTTTCTCGGGTACGGGGAACATCAGTTTTGAATTTGCCTCAAGAGGTTCGGAGGAAATAACGGCCGTAGACAGCTATGCAGGTTGTGTTCAATACATTTCCAAAACCGCAAAAGAACTCGATTTTCCTATTACCTCTATTAAATCTGATGTGTTTAAATTTTTGGAGCGGACCCCTGAAAAATTCAACCTCATTTTTGCTGACCCTCCTTATAGTTTTGAGACCGCACAATTTTTAGCCATTGCCAATCTTGTTTTTCAAAATGAATTATTAAAAGAAGATGGTCTTTTGGTAATTGAGCATTCCGATCAAACGGATTTATCCGAACACTCCCATTTTGTAGAGAGCCGAAAATACGGCGGTAGTATATTCAGCTTTTTTACCATTGCTGAATAAGAAAGCTAACATTTATTCTTTACTTTTAGGTTATACAGATTATATTTCTCTCATAATCATGTGTTTAATTCTTAAAAATAATATAACCTTACCAAAAATGAAAAAGGACTTTTCTCGAAGAAATTGGCTTAAAAATATGACTGCAGGTATGGCTGGGCTTTTGGTTACAGAACAACTTGTTGGTCAACCTATAAAATATTCTGAAGCCGGCAATACGTTTAATGTCAACAAAGCGCTTATATCTCCTAAAGACCCTATAAAAATTACCAAATTGGAAATCATTCCTGTACATACCTTACGTACAATTTTTGTGAAAATGCACACTGACGTCGGTATTGTTGGTATTGGTGAAGGAACCGTTGAGGGGCGTATACCCACAACTATGGCTGCCATAAAAGAATTGGAAAAATACCTAATTGGAAAAGACCCAAGAAAACCGGCGCATCATTGGCAAGCCATATACCGTCATGCATTCTACCGAGGAGGCATTGTTCTTACCAGTGCCTTATCTGCAGTTGACATAGCCATGTGGGACATTAAAGGAAAAGCACTCGGAGTTCCTGTATATGAGTTACTTGGAGGTCCAAGCAGGCATAGAGTACGGGTATATGGGCAGGCCGGTACTCCCGAAGGAGCACAAAAAGTGATTGACGAAGGATATACATCCATGAAAGTGGGAGTTACATACAGTCGTGGTAGACTGTCTCGTTACGTAGAGAATCCAGATTTTGTAAAAGGAGTTGTGGAGAATATTGCTGCTATTAGAGATGTCATTGGCCCAAAAGTGGATATGGGAATTGAACTACATGGAGATCATTCGCCACAAACTTCTATGATTTTGATTAAGGCCTTGGAACAATTTCAGCCCTGGTTTTATGAAGAACCAATTCAGTTTCAAAACCTTCCCTTAATGGCAGAAATGGCCAAAAAGACACATATTCCTTTTGCAACGGGTGAACGAATGGTTACAAAATGGCAGTTTAGAGAATTACTGTCATTGGGCTCCGCTTCTATTCTTCAACCAGATATAACACATTGTGGCGGTATTACAGAACTCAAAGCTATTTCATCACTTGCTGAAGCTTTCTATGCAGCCATGTTACCCCATGCCAAAGAAGGCATTGTTGGAGCTGTAGCATCTTTACATGTCGTAGCCAGTATTCCCAATCTATTGGCACACGAATTACCTAATCTTCAAGCAGCTCCAGATGATGGTGTAGAACGTAGTTCTCTTGGGAAAAGTTACATTAAAAAACCATTGGTAATGGATGATGATGGCCATATTTCCTTAGCAGGAAACATAGATGGCCCAGGTCTTGGGCTTGAATTGGATGATGATTTAGTAGAAAATGAACGTGGAGTAGAAGAATGGGAATTTCCTGAAATGTGGGACAGTTTTGATGGCTCAGTAATTGACCACTGAGATAACTGTTTTTAAATTTTCAATAAAAAGCAGGCCATAAGCCGGATTCTGTCGAGCCTTATCATTTATCTAGACTTTTGGTTGCCCAAAAGCTCTAACCGCCTACCCTCCAGCTTGGGCGTGCAGCCCTCAAAACGCTGGTTTACGTGACGTTTCACCGCATAGAGTTTACCTGATTTCACTACAGCCGAACTGTACATCCTTTCTGTTGCACTTGTCCTCGCCTTTCGGCGGACGGGCGTTACCCGCTATGCCGCACTATGGTGTCCGGACTTTCCTCCCCAATAGCTATCGGAGCGATAAGGTGGCCTGCTGGCCGCAAAGGTAACCTAATTGTTAATAAAAAAAGGTGATCTAGGTTGCAGACAAGTCACTTTGCACGTTCCTATTTTTATATTTGTAGTAATACAACTTTTCCCAGATTTTGGAACCTTTTGTAGTATCAGCGAGGAAGTACCGCCCCCAAACATTTAAAGATGTTGTGGGCCAGGAGTCCATTACCAATACCCTGCTGAACGCCATTGAGAACAACCATTTGGCGCAAGCCTTATTGTTTTGTGGCCCAAGAGGTGTTGGAAAGACTACTTGTGCCCGGATTTTGGCCAAAAAAATCAATCAAGATGGTACCGAACGGGAAGACGAGGATTTTGCCTTCAATATTTTTGAGTTGGATGCCGCTTCCAATAATTCCGTGGATGACATCCGAAGTCTTATCGACCAAGTTCGCATTCCTCCACAAGTGGGCAAATACAAGGTCTATATCATTGACGAGGTACACATGTTGTCCCAATCGGCCTTCAATGCCTTTTTGAAGACCCTAGAGGAACCACCCAAGCATGCCATTTTTATCTTGGCCACCACGGAAAAGCACAAGATTATCCCTACCATCCTGTCTCGTTGTCAAATCTTTGATTTTAAACGAATCACCGTAAAGGATGCAGCAGATTACCTAAAATATATCGCCGAGCAGCAAGGGGTGGAAGCTGAAGAAAGTGCGCTCCACATCATTGCACAAAAAGCAGATGGTGCCATGCGGGATGCACTCTCCATCTTTGACCGAGTGGTAAGTTTTTCGGGAAAGCAATTGACTCGAAAAGCCGTAACGGACAATCTCAATGTGCTGGATTATGATACCTACTTTTCGGCAACAGATTTGATTTTGGAGAACAAAATTCCAGAATTATTGATGCTTTTCAATAAAACATTGTCCCTTGGTTTTGACGGTCATCATTTTATTACTGGGTTAGCTTCCCATTTTAGGGATCTAATGGTATGTCAGCATCCTGATACCCTTCCCTTATTGGAGGTGGGCGAAGATGTGCAGCAGCAGTACCAAGAGCAGGCGAAAAAAACATCAAAAGATTTCTTATTGAATGCCATTGATATGGCCAATGATTGTGATCTTCAATATAAGAGCAGTAAAAATCAGCGGTTGCTAGTGGAACTCACCTTAATGAAATTGGCATCCATCACTTATGATGGAGAAAAAAAAAACGCTAATTTCATAATCCCCGCTTCCCATTTTACTTCTAATTCCACCAAAAATGGAACAGTGGCACCCAAAACAAATGGCACTGCCCCAAAAGAAGTTGAAAAAAACAACGAAGAAGTGGCGCTTGAAGTAGCTGAACCCCAAGTAGCTATAGTTCAAGAACCCAAGGAAAATTATCAGCCTACCAAAAAGATACAGATTAAGACGCCTGAAAAAAGAGTCTCTGGACTATCCCTATCCAGCATTAAAGCAAAAAAGGCCCACGAACAGACCAAGACACCGGATGTACCCCATGAGGAGCTACCAAGTGAGTCCTTCACTGAGGGCGATATGCAACAACATTGGGATGATTTTGTCCATATTCTTGAAGGCAAAGGGCGTAAAATCTTGGCCAGCAACCTTCAAACCGATGTACCCAAGTTAAAAAACGAAAACACCATTTGGATTGAGCTGCCCAATAACACCATGAAAAAGGAAGTGGAGCGGGAACAGAGTTTAATGCTGGATCATCTCAAACAAAAACTAAACAACTACTCCATTACACTGCATATTACCGTAAATGAAGAAGTTGCCAAGAAATTCGCCTTTACCCCACAGGAGAAATATGAGAAATTAAAGGAAAAAAATCCTGCCATAGACCTTTTGCGAAAAGAGTTTGATCTTGATTTCTAAGCTGCTTGCAGCAATACTGCTATCTTTGCATCACAGAATACAAATCCAAAAACATGTTAGGGCTAAAACTACCTACGGACCCAAGATGGGTGAACATTGTTGAAAAAAATATCGAGGAAATCCTAACCGATCATGCTTATTGCGAGCAAAAAGCAGCCAGCACGGCTATATCGCTCATCATCGGTTTTCCAGAAAAATCAGAATTGGTAAAGGAAATGACGGCTTTGGCCCGCGAAGAAATGGGGCATTTTAACATGGTTCATGACAAAATTTTAAAGCGAGGTTGGGTCTTGGGACGAGAACGTAAGGATGAATATGTTTTGGAGCTGATGAAATTTTTTCCAAAAGGCGGGAGTCGTGATATGCACTTGGTGCACAAACTCCTATACGCAGCCTTAATTGAAGCCCGAAGCTGTGAACGGTTCCGGTTACTTTCAGAAGAAATTCAAGATGAAGAACTCTCCGAGTTTTATCGCAGCTTAATGGCCAGTGAAGCCAATCACTATACCATGTTCTTGAAATTTGCCCGCAAATATGGAAACAAGGAAGAAGTAGACCAAAAATGGCAAGACCTTCTGGAGTACGAAGCCACTCTCATGAAAGACTTGGGCAGGAAAGAAACCATGCACGGTTAATTTACTGGTAGTACAGCGTCTTTATCATTCCGTCTGCAAGACCAATTTTGGGAACGTGTATTTTCTTTGCTTTGCTCCATTTGGCTGCATTCAAAAAGATTTTGGTCGCAGGTATGATAACATCCGCCCTGTCTTGGTTCAACCCCAATTCCGAGATACGATCTTCATAATCCATGCTGTTCAAAAAGTGGTATTGGGCATTCAACCAAATGTAGGACAACGGCTGTCCCACTTTTCTTCCCGACATTTTATGCAGTTTGTTGATGTTCCCCCCTGAACCAATGATTTCTACCTTGTTTTCCACGTTCATGTTGGAGGTAATCCACAGTTTTATTTCGTCCCATACCGTATCCTTCACCAAATCGTTGAGTATACGAACGGTTCCAATTTCAAATGACCGGGACATGATGGGTTTTCCTTTATCAAAAATGGTGAATTCGGTACTTCCGCCCCCAACATCAACATAGAGATAGAATCGGTCACTTTTGATAAGGTCCTTTAAATCCGTGGAAGCAATAATGGAAGCCTCCATTTTACCATCAATAATCTGAATTTGCACTCCGGACTCCTTTTGGACTTTCTCAATGACTTCTTGTCCATTTTTAGCCTCCCGTAAAGCCGATGTGGCACAGGCCATATATTTTTCCACACCATAAACTTGCATCAACAAGTCGAACGAACGCATGGTTTTTATCAATCGGTCTAGATTTCTTTCTGAAATTTCACCCCTTAAAAATGAATCTTCGCCCAAACGAACGGGTACCCGAACCAGCTCACTTTTTTTGAATGCTGTTGGTTTTTCTGCATGTTCAATAACGTTATGAATCAACAACCTTATGGCGTTTGACCCAATATCAATAGCAGCAAATTTTCGTATGTTCAATTTGGGAAGTATTAGGATTCCAGCTTCTTTTGATAATAGTAGTACATCTCAAATTGAGACCTTAGCTCAGGTTCGTTCTCTCCTCTTTTTCTATAGGCATTGTCCTGTTTATCCGAAAAAATCCTAGCTTTTAGATTGTCTCTCCAAGAAATATCAAAGGTATCCAACAATTCTTGGCGAATATCTGGATCATAAATGGGACAGCCCACTTCTACCCTAAAGTCAAGGTTACGGGTCATCCAATCTGCTGATGAAATATAAATTTTGGGGTCGCCACCGTTCCCAAAAATAAACAGGCGGGGATGCTCCAAGAATTTGTCCACAACACTTATGGCCTCAATATTCTCGCTCATACCCTCAACTCCAGGAATAAGACAACATATTCCTCTTACAATCATTTGTATTTTGACCCCAGCTCTGCTTGCCTCATACAGTTTGTCCACCATTTTATATGATGTAAGACTATTCATTTTTATTTTGATATACGCTTCCCTTCCAGCGTGGGCATTGTCAATCTCTTTATCAATAAGTTTTATAAAAGTGGATTTGGTGTAATGTGGCGATACAATTAAGTGCTTGTATTTATTGATTTTGTAATTGGTTTCAAAAAAGGCAAACACTTTACTCATGTCCTTTAAGATGCCTTCATGGGCCGTGAACAAGGTATAATCGGTATAAATTTTAGCAGTGGACTCGTTAAAGTTACCTGTACTGATAAAACCGTAGCGTTTCATCCCTTCGGCCTCTTCCCGTTCAATCATGCATATTTTGCTATGCACCTTTAACCCTGATACACCAAAAATCAATCGAATGCCCTCGGCTTGCAATTGGTTGGCGTATTCAATATTGGCCTGCTCATCAAAACGGGCCTGCAGTTCTATCTGTACGGTAACCTGTTTTCCATTTTTTACGGCATTGATTAGCGCAGAGGCAATCTGACTGTCACTTGCCAATCGATATACCGTAATTTGAATGGTCCGAACCTTGGGGTCCAAGGCGGCTTCCCGCAAAAATTTGGTGACATAACTGAAGGTATGATACGGGGCATAGATCATATAGTCTTTATGGGCGATCATCTCCAAAAGACTTCCCTTCATGCTCAGCCCCTTTACAGGCAATGGTTCAATTTTTTCGTACATGAGATCATACCGCCCCAAGCTGGGGAAGCCCATGTAATCCCTTCTGTTATGGTAACGGCCTCCAGGAATAACACTATCCGTTCCCATGATATCCATTTTTTCCTTTAGGAACTGGAGTGTATCCTTATCGATTTTTTTATCATACACGAATCGCACCGGATCGCTTATTTTTCTGTGCTCTACACTGGATGATATTTTCTCAATAAAGCTTTTACTAAGGTCATTATCGATATCCAGCTCTGCATCTCGTGTAATTTTGATCATGTGTGCCGAAATGGACTCAAACTCGAACATCGTGAAGACATTATCCAAGCAAAAACGGATAAGATCATCCAAAATAATGATGTAGTTCTTGTCTCCTTCTTTGGGCAGTACCACGAATCGGTCTATCCCTTTTGGTATCTCAATTAGTGCATACCTATTGTGCTTACCATTTCCAGAACCGTTTTTCATCACAATCTTTACCGCCAAATAAGCCGCGGTATCCTTTAGCAAGGGAAATTCGGTAAGGTCGTTTAAGATGATGGTCATCAATTCCTGATTGACCTTGCTAAAGAAATAGTCCCGAATAAACTCTGCCTGACTTTCACTTACCTCATTCTCGTCAATGATGAAAATATTCTCGGCACTGAGTTCTTTTTCAATTTTTGTGAAAATTTCAAGGCTACGGGCCTGCTGCGCAATCACAATTTTGGTGATTTCTTCCAGAAGATCCTTGGCTCGCTCCCCTCCCAAAACACTTTTACCTGTTTTTCCGGCATCAACAATACGTTTAACAGTGGCGTATCGCACCTTAAAAAACTCATCGAGGTTGTTACTGAAAATCCCCAGAAACCGAAGACGATCAATCAGTGGCACATTGGGGTCATTACATTCCTGCAACACGCGGGCATTAAAATGCAACCAACTGATTTCCCTGTTTATATACTCATTCTTTGTTTTGACCATTTATTGTTTTAAGTCTTTTGGAAAGATTGTTTTTTTGGTGGTTCCCTTTGAAATTTTGGACCAATCTTCTACATCGAATAGAATGTGGACCAGTCCTGCTGTGGGAACGTTCTCAATATACAGATCTCCCCAAGTATTCGCAAGTGATGTAAAGGCATAATTGTGTCCAAAAATGGCCACGGTTTCCCATTGGTTGTCCAACTGTTTCACAAAGGCTTCCACGCTATCTCCTGAAAAGTCATAAAGGTGCTTATCTACCTTGAACTGATTGAGATCAAAACCCAAATCCCGGAGAAAAATCTGACTGGTATGCAAAGCTCTATTGGCAGGGCTCGAACAAGCAAAATCTATGGTAGGGGCAATCTCATCAAATGCCTTTGCCACCAAATGGGCGTCTTTGATCCCTCTTTCTTGTAGTGGTCTATCCTTGTCCGACACCTCATACTCCCATGAGGATTTTCCGTGCCGCATTAGTATCAATTGTTTCATTTGTATTGAATTAGGGTGCTAAACGTTCAATCTTCCAATCATAATCCTCTTGAAGGGTATATCTGATTCGATCGTGCAATCTATTGGGGCGTCCTTGCCAAAATTCAATGGAAATGGGCCGCACCAAATACCCGCCCCAATGTTTTGGTCTTTCAATGGACTTACCTTCATAGTGTTTTTCCAAGGCCTCCAGTTCCTTCTCCAAAGCTTCACGAGATCCAATGACCTCACTTTGATTGGAAACTACAGCGCCCAATTGACTTCCTACAGGCCGTGATTCAAAATAACCGTCTGAAAGGTTCTCGGCCACTTTTTCAGCCGTACCTTTAATGATGACCTGCCGTTCCATATTGGGCCAAAAAAAGGAGAGACAAACTGAAGGATTCTTGCTTATCGCCCGCCCTTTTTCGCTATTGTAGTTGGTGTAAAAAATAAACCCTTCGTGGGTATACTTTTTGAGCAAGACCACCCGATTCTTTGGAAAACCGTCCAAACCAATGGTTGAAATGGTCATGGCATTGGTTTCGTCAACCCCATCGGTTGCCTCTACCTCGTAAAACCACTTTTGAAACTGCTCAAGGGGATTCTCCTTAACAGTATCCTCTGTCAAGCTGCTTTTCTCGTAGGATTTTCTATAGTTGCCCAAGTTATTTTGCATGATGTGAATTTCGGTAAAATTCAAATGGCAACAAAAGATAGGCCTGTAAAAAGAATGCTTTTTGTTTTATGATATGACAGCTGCCCTAGATCTCATCAAATTTCAAAGATTTTACCATCATCGGCCAACTCCACATTAGGAAAAACCTGTAGGGCTTCTTCCCTAAAAAGTTCCAAAGATTTGTATCGAGTGGAATAATGACCTAGGATAAGTGTGCCCACCTTAGCTTGTTTAGCAATTTGGGCCGCCTGTTTTGCTGTGGAGTGTTTTGTTTTAGTAGACAGATGCGTCTCGGTCTCCAAAAAAGTGGATTCATGGTACAACATATCCACATTTTTTATGATGGGGACAATAGATTCTTTATATACCGTATCACTACAAAACGCATAACTTTTAGGCTTGGGAGGAGGCAATGTGATTTGTTTGTTGGGAATAAGCTCTCCATTTTCGGATACCCCATCTGCCCCATTTTTGATGTTATTGAACTGACTCTTATCTATCCTATATTTTTTGGCCATTTCTATATCCAAAGTTCGTGGAGCTGGCTTTTCTTGAAATAGAAATCCGTTGGTATACACCCTATGGTCTAAAGGAATGGTACGCACACTTATTTTCTCATCCTCGAACAACAATTCAGATTCCTTCGACTCCAATTCATGAAAAACAAGCGGATAATTGGTCCAGCTGTCCCCTAATTTAAGAAACAGTGTAATGGCCTCCTTGATGCCTTTTGGTCCATAAATGTGCAGTTCGCTCTCCCGCCCCAGAAGTCGAAATGTGGAAACCAGTCCTGGCAGGCCAAAAAAATGGTCGCCATGCAAATGGGAAATAAAAATATGTTTAATCCGAGAAAACTTAACCTTATATT
Source organism: Allomuricauda sp. CAU 1633 (assembly GCF_017313225.1). Lineage (GTDB taxonomy): Bacteria > Bacteroidota > Bacteroidia > Flavobacteriales > Flavobacteriaceae > Flagellimonas. The sequence continues at coordinate 38,231 of NZ_JAFLNE010000008.1, forward strand.
TTCGCAACTGTACTTGGGTACCTTCACCACAATCAATCAGAAAAAGATGATTCTTGGTTTCAAGCACCTGAGAGGTCGGGTTGGTAAACGTTCTTGGTGTTGCAGAGTAACAACCCAGTATTGTAAGTTTCACAAATTATGGAAAAATTAAAAACGGAAAGTTACTAATTGCATTTGGAAAATAGATAGTTGGATGGTTAGTTTCTTGGAAAGCAAGAATCAAGAGGCAAGAGACAAGAATCAAGAGGCAAGGCCAAGAGTCTTTCTTCTTTTATCTTTTGTCTTTTGTCTTTTGTCTTTTGTCTATATTCCAAGATCGCGTTCTATTTCTTCCATCTCAATAAGGTCTTTGGCCTCTTGAATAGTGGGTACCACACTGATTTCATCCGGAACTTCATCATAGGTAACCTTGTCGGTGACCAAAACAAAGGATTGTCCGGCACCTTTATGAGTGTTGGAAATATCCAAGAACTCCAAAATATCAGCCTCTGTGAGCTTTTTGAAAGAAAAGAGATTAATAATAATATTATCGTGCTTGATTTTGGGATAGGCGTTGTTCAAATTTTCCATGAAGGTTGAAAGTGAGGTTTTCTCTTGAAAAACGATAGTGGTTGTGCCTTCTTTGTCGAAAATCATACTACTTGATTTTTGAAGCCAATAAATATAGTACTGCCATACGGATGGCCACTCCATTTTCCACTTGGTGCAGAATTATGGATTGGTCAGAATCCGCTACATCACTTGTAATCTCCACCCCCCTATTGATTGGACCGGGGTGCATGATCACAATTTGTTTGTCCAAGCTGTCCAGCAGCTGTTTGTTCACCCCAAATTGTTGGGTATACTCTCGAGTGGAAGGGAAATAACTGATGTCCATCCGCTCATTCTGTATGCGGAGCATATTGGCCACATCGCACCATTCCAATGCTTTTCTAAGATTGGTCTCCACAGTAACCCCTAGCGATTCAATATGCTTTGGGATGAGGGTCTTGGGGCCACAGACCTTAACATTCGCACCTTGTAATTTTAGGGCAAAAATATTGGAGAGTGCTACTCTAGAATGCAGAATATCACCCACAATCACCACATTTTTACCACCTACATCCCCAAACTTCTCGCGTATGGAATACGAATCCAACAGTGCTTGGGTGGGGTGTTCATGGGCTCCATCACCCGCATTGACAATGGATGCCTTTACATGTTTTGAAAGGAATATCCCTGCTCCGGGATTGGGATGGCGCATCACCACCATATCCACTTTCATGGAAAGGATATTGTTGACCGTATCGATGAGGGTCTCCCCTTTTTTTACCGAAGATGATGCCGCAGAGAAATTGACCACATCCGCGGACAAACGTTTCTCAGCGAGCTCAAAGGACAATCGGGTTCGGGTACTGTTTTCAAAAAAGATATTGGCAATAGTAATATCCCGTAGGGTGGGCACCTTTTTAATGGATCGATTGATAACCTCCTTAAAATGGTCTGCGGTTTCAAAAATGAGTGCGATATCCTTTTTGTTCAGATACTTTATTCCCAGCAAGTGGTTTACACTCAATTCGCTCATTTCAAATTATTTACTTACTAAATATACACTGTCCTCTCCATCATGCTCCGCCCACATCACCTTTACTTTTTCTTCGTTTATGGCATCCACTTGCCTACCCCTATAATTGGGTTGAATGGGTAAATGTCTACTGAAACGACGGTCAATCAATGTCAATAATTCTATGCTTTTGGGTCTTCCAAAGGACTGAATCGCCGTTAATGCTGCCCGTATACTTCGTCCTGTGTAGAGCACATCATCAATAAAGACCACTTTTTTATCTTCGACCAAAAAGTTCATTTTGGTGGAGTTAGCTTTCAAGATTTTATCCCCTCTTCCAAAATCATCCCTAAAAAAGGTAATATCCAAAAATCCGAGGGGTATATCTTTTACTTTGTAATCCTCTTTCAGGATTTTAGCGAGCCGTTCAGCCAAAAAAATACCTCTTGGCTGAATGCCAATAAGGGCCGTATTCGAAAAATCTAAATGGTTTTCCAACAGTTGACAAGCCAACCGGTGCAGTATGATGTTGATCTCTTTTGAAGTAAGCAGTACTCTTTGACTCATATGCTGTGCAACCGACTCTGTTGAATGCAAAAGTAAGCAATTCTTTAGAATGCAAAAGGCATAAAAAAACCCCGACTGTTACCAGCGGGGTTTCTCCTCTATTTATGAAAACCTGATTACTTTTTCTTGGAATCAGCTTCCATTTTATCCTTCAATGCTTGCAATTGTGAATTGGCATCACCAAGGGTTGGTGCAGCTTCATCTGAAGCGGACGATCTTTTCTTGGCAGCTTTTACATTTCGCTCTTCTTGCTCTCTAAAGATTGCGGTATGGCTTGCCACAACTCGCTTAAAGTCTTTATTGAACTCGATGATCTTGAATTCTGCTTGTTCACCTTTTACAAGTTTCTTACCATCTTCTTTTTCCAAATGACGTGATGGAACAAATCCAACAATATCCTCATTGAAATCAATGGTAGCTCCCTTGTCCACAATCTCCGCAATGGCAGCTTTATGAACAGTTCCTTCAGCAAACTCCTCGGAATATTTGTCCCAAGGGTTCTCAGTGGTCTGCTTGTGACCCAAGCTCAACTTGCGACCTTCTACGTCCAATTCCAATACTTCAACTTCCAAAGTGTCACCAACGGTAACAAACTCAGATGGATGCTTGATTTTCTTGGTCCAAGAAAGGTCAGAGATGTAGATCAAACCGTCTATTCCTTCTTCCAACTCAACAAAAACACCAAAGTTGGTAAAGTTTCTAACGATTCCTTTGTGTTTAGATCCAACAGGATATTTGGAAGTGATATCGGTCCATGGGTCTGGAGTCAATTGCTTGATACCCAAAGACATTTTACGATCTTCACGATCCAAGGTCAAAACAACCGCTTCAACTTCATCACCCACATTTACGAAATCCTGGGCGGAACGCAAGTGCGTTGACCAAGACATTTCTGAAACGTGGATCAAACCTTCAACACCTTCAGCAACTTCGATAAAGGCACCGTAATCTGCGATTACAACAACCTTACCTTTTACTTTGTCACCTACTTTGATCTCATCCCCAAGGGCATCCCAAGGGTGTTTCTCCAATTGCTTAAGACCCAATTGGATTCTTGATTTATTGTCATCAAAGTCAAGGATAACCACATTCAATTTTTGATCCAACTCAACAACTTCGTTGGGGTGGTTGATACGGCTCCAAGAAAGGTCGGTAATGTGAACCAATCCGTCCACACCGCCAAGGTCGATAAATACACCGTAAGATGTAATGTTCTTGACGATACCTTCCAAAACTTGGCCTTTTTCCAATTGACCAATGATTTCTTTTTTCTGCTCTTCGATATCGGCCTCAATCAACGCTTTGTGCGATACCACTACGTTTTTGAACTCGTGGTTGATCTTCACAACTTTGAACTCCATGGTCTTCCCTACATACTGATCGTAGTCACGGATAGGCTTCACATCAATTTGAGAACCTGGCAAGAACGCTTCAATTCCAAAAACGTCAACGATCATACCACCTTTGGTTCTACATTTTACGAAACCGGTAACGATTTCTTCTTTGTCATGAGCGTTGTTCACACGCTCCCAAGCTTTGATGGTCCTAGCTTTTCTGTGGGACAATACCAATTGACCGGTCTTGTCTTCACGGATATCGATAAGTACCTCAACTTTGTCACCCACCTTAAGATCAGGATTGTAACGGAACTCGTTCAACGAAATAACACCCTCAGACTTTGCGTTGATGTCGATGATCGCTTCACGATCGGTCATGTGAACCACTTTTCCTTCCACTACTTCCTCATCGGCAGTGTCCACAAAATTTTCCTCTACAAGTGTTTCAAATTCCTTGAGCTTTTTGTCATCTACACGCTCAATTCCTTCTTCGTACTTTTCCCAATCAAAATTCTCAAGATACTCCTGTGGGTCTTGTTGGGGTTGGGTTTCTTTTTTTACTTCTGGTGCTGCAACAGTTTCTTCAACTTCTGCAACGTTTGTTTTTTCTTCAGCCATGTGCTGACATAAAATTTGTATTCCACGTTTTTATAAGAGTTGAGCAATTACCGTGAAAGTGGTTTTTATCTTTGTTTTCAGTTCCTTTTTTCCTCTTACTGCTTTGCTAAAAAAGGAGTGCAAAAATACAATTAAATTCTTGATTCACAAAGCATCTGCCCAAAACGTTTGATTTCCAGAAAGTATTACAAAAATTTAATAGTGGAATGTTGCCATAATGGTTATCTTGAGAGTCTAATTGTTAACTATAAAATTTGTGTTATGAGTGTAAAAGCAAAGTATCAGCCCGTATTGGATCTAGGTGAAAAATTAGCCATAAAAAACGGAGACGTTAATGAAGAAGGTGGCGTGTTGAAGATAAAAGGAGAAGCGGCCACCCAGTATGAGAAAAACCTATTGTGGGATAAAATCAAGGAGATTGGTGGACAAAGTCCAAGCGACATCAAAGCCAACATTACCGTGGCCGATGATTCTGTCTATGCACGGCATACCGTAAAAAGCGGAGAATCCTTGAGTAAGATTGCCAAGCATTATTATGGCGACCCCATGAAATACAAGCAAATCTTTGAGGCAAATACAAATATTTTAAAGAACCCAGATTTGATCCACCCGGATCAGGTGTTGGTAATTCCGAATTTGTAAAACAAGTGTCAGTTCGAGCGCAGTCGAGAACTCATTAACATCTCGACTGTGCTCGATGCGACATTACAATACTAAAGGCGCCCAAGGGCGTCTTTTTGTTTTAGGAGGTTTTGTCAAAAATCACCAACTTCAGATATAGGTCGATATAATTCATTTTGTATTGGGTGTAAGCGAAGTTTTAAATCGAATCTTGCCGTGGATGATAGTAGCCCCGCAACCTTTTCAATAACCATACTTTCATATTGTGGTGGTATCAAAACCCATCATCATCCAAAACGCATTTTTAAAACTATATTTGGGTCAACCGCCATTGTAGAAAGACCACCATATGAAAGCATTTGTTCTTATTAATTTACTGCTCGTCCTTTGTCTGTCCTGCGAGCCCAAAGACACTGAACCTTCTTTGTTGTCCATATCCGAAAATGGGCGGTTTTTAATGACCCAGGATGGTGACCCTTTCTTTTGGTTGGGCGATACGGGTTGGTTGCTTTTTTCCAAATTGGACCGCAAAGAAGCCGAAACATACCTCACCCAGCGTTCCGAACTCGGTTTTAATGTCATTCAGGTGATGGTGCTCCACCAACTGAAATTTACCAATGTTTATGGTGATTCCGCTTTGGTGAAGGGTGATATCTCCCAACCCAAAATAACTCCTGGCGACTCATTTGATGATAACGAAGCATATGACTATTGGGACCATGTGGATTTTATTGTGGATCTCGCCAAAAAAAAGGGACTGTACATGGCCATGGTACCGGTCTGGGGCACCAATGTAAGGAGCGGACATGTGACCCAACCCCAAGCTGAGAAATATGCAACTTGGCTCGCGGAACGCTATGCCCACCAATCGAACATTATTTGGTTGAACGGGGGTGATACCAAAGGGAGTGATAGCACCAAAATATGGAATAGTATAGGCACAAACCTTAAAAAACATGCCCCTGACCATTTGGCAACCTTCCACCCATTTGGCAGGACCAAATCATCCAATTGGTTTCACAAATCGGATTGGCTTGATTTTAATATGTTCCAGTCGGGGCATAGACGATACGACCAAGATGATACTGAAAACGCCTATGGGCAGGACAATTGGAAATACGTTCGGGATGACTACCAAAGTGTTCCCATAAAACCCACGATTGATGGTGAGCCGTCTTACGAAAGTATCCCGCAGGGATTGCACGACCCGTCTCAACCGTATTGGAATGCCGATGACGTAAGAAGATATGCCTATTGGTCGGTTTTTGCAGGAGCTTTTGGGCATACCTACGGTCATAATGCTATTATGCAAATGCACAAACCCGGCGACAAGGACCCCGCTTATGGTGTCCGGGAGTACTGGACTGAAGCCCTGGGGGCCTCTGGTGCACTTCAAATGCAACATCTAAAAAAATTGATGCTTTCCGAAAGTTATTTTGATAGGATTCCCGACCAATCCCTGATTGCCTCAGGGCAAGGGGAAGGATATAACTACCAAGTTGCCACCCGAGGTACGGATTACGCCTTTGTGTATACCTACAACGGTCAAAAAATAAATGTGGCCTTGGGAAAAATAGAAGGTTCAGAGGTAAAAGCTTTTTGGTTTAATCCCCGTAACGGTGAAAAGACACCTATTGGGTTGCTCCAAAATGAGGGTACAAGAACGTTTATCCCTTCTGGAAAAGTTCAGGACGGCAATGATTGGGTTTTGGTGTTGAAGAGTGTGGAATGAATGGGATAGCGCGATATTTTTTAAGAACCCAGATTTAATCCATCCCCAATCAGGGGTTGGTGATTCCGAATCTGTAAAACAAGTGTCAGTTCGAGCTGTCACCCTGAGCGGAGTCGAAGGGGCTGTCGAGAACTTAAATACTAAAGGCGTCCAAGGACGTCTTTTTTTGATAACAAAAGCTTTAGAGGAAAAATGTTAACTTCACATATCGGTGTATATAATTCACCTGTACTGAGCACAGCCGAAGTATTAAAACGATCCATATTCTTAGAGTTGGTAGCAAGCCTAAAAAGCCGAAGATGAAAATTCAGGAAGTAAAGGAAATTTTATCGCGAAATTCTCAAACGGTAGAATTACAAAATTTATCTATTTTCATAGATAATACTGTAAATTTTGGCACACATTTGCTAAAGTGGGAAATCGAAAAGAATCTTGCTATCAAAGAAAATGCGGTTTGTCAGACTTTCTTCAAAAATATTCTAGAAAATGCTGATGGGATTTCAATTCTAATGAAGCATTCGTCAATCGAAAATACAAAATTGTTATTTCGAGTTCTTGTCGAAAACATTTTGAATTTAGAATATTTATTGGAGAGAGATTACAAAAAACGAGCAACATCCTATATTGTTTGTACCATTCATAAAGAAATTAATTTCTTTAAAAAAATGAATCCTAAAACCGATGTTGGGAAAGAGTTTAGAGCTAAACTCCACAGAAATAAAGTTTTTGAAAATATTTCTCTTCCTTTTTCTGAGAGGACAATGCAAGGTTTAGAGAGAAATTTGAAAATTCCCGAATTTGAAAACGCAGAAAAAGAATATCAAAAAGTTTCAAGTATCCGTAAAAACCCAAACTGGTTTTCACTATATGACGGTCCGAAAGATGTTGAACAACTTGCCAGACACTTAAATCAATATTATCTCTATGAAAGTTTTTACAGAGGATATTCTGAAAATGTCCATGGTACAAATATTTTAAAAAATAATCTTATCGAAACTAGAAATGGGGTTCGTTTTGGAGTTATGCGAGAAAATCAATTTGCAAGAAGCATAAGTTTAGAAGTCTTATGTTGCCTAACTTTTACCTACCATAATTTTGTTCAAAAGAGAATTCCTGAAAAAAATGAGATTTTTGAGAAATGGCACATTGATTTTAATAAAACATATGATAGCGAAAACACAAAATCATACGTCAACACTTACTACAAGCAATAGCTGGCCTTTCGTGGTTGAGACTACTCGGTTCCCACTCCCGACTACTTTGTCTAGTAAGGGAATGATATGTGAGAGATAAAAAACAACCCTGTTTCACCCCTCCTTCGCAATCACCCGTTTGGCAAATTCATGAATGCGCTCAAACTGTTCTTCCAGTCCCATATCACTGTTGTCAAACTCAATGGCGTCTTTGGCTTTTTTTAGCGGTGAAATGCTTCGGGTGGAGTCGATACGGTCGCGTTCCTGTACATTTTTCAAGACTTCGGCAAAAGTGACCTTCTCCCCTTTGTCCAACAATTCCTTATAGCGCCGGGTAGCGCGAATTTCTGGGGAAGCGGTCATAAACAGTTTTAGTTCGGCTTCCGGGAAAACCACGGTACCAATATCCCTGCCGTCCATCACAATGCCTTTGTCCTTGCCCATTTGTTGTTGCATTTCCACCAGTTTGGTGCGCACCTCGCCAATGGCAGCGACCTTGCTCACTTGTCGGGAAACTTTCATGGTGCGGATTTCCTCTTCCACATTTTCACCATTCAGGTACATTTCGGAACGACCCGTTTCTTTGTTCGGCACAAACTTGAGCTTGATTTTTGGCAACTGCTTTACCAACCCCGGAATATCATCCTGAGTCCCAATGAATCCATTATTTAAAGCATAAAGCGTCACGGCACGGTACATAGCACCCGTATCCACATAAATATAGCCCAAAGCAGTCGCCAAACGCTTGGCAATGGTGCTTTTTCCAGTCGAAGAATAGCCGTCAACGGCAATTGTAATTTTTCCCATTGGCTAAAAATAGGAATAACACCCCTAACTTCCCACTTCGACTTCGCTCAGTGCAAGCTCTAAAGGGGACAATTCATAGTGGAATTTTATCAAAAATTTATAGGGTCTTGGCATTTTTAAGAAATCTCAACTCCTATTGCTCAAATTCTAAAAGTTGATATTTTAAAGTATCACCAGATTTAATAACATAGAAAAAATCCTCATCCTTGTTCTTACTGATCACATAAGGAACCAATCCTTCACATCTTTCAAATATCTCGGGAACCCAACCAATAGACAGATTTTTCACCTCATCATTAATCAATGGGCATATGGACCTAAATAAGTATTGCTCATTAATTACAGATACGCCACGATCATTCCTGTGCGACCTGACTCTAATTGTAGTCTCATGATCTTTACCGACTTCAACACCTGAATATGAATTACAACTCAACAGAGATAATACAAAGTAAAAAAGTAGAACTCTTATAAAAGCTCGCATATTATCAATTTGGACTTTAGACAATATCAGAGTTGCTTGGCATTTTTCACCTTTCTGTCCGTAATGGCGATGTCAATCACCTCGCTCATATCGGTCACGTAGTGAAACGTCAACCCTTTTAAATATTCTTCTTTGATTTCCTCGATGTCCTTACGATTATCCGCACACAGAATGATTTCCTTGATTCGGGCACGTTTTGCAGCCAAAATCTTCTCTTTGATTCCTCCTACCGGCAATACTTTGCCCCGAAGCGTAATCTCCCCGGTCATGGCCAAGCTTTTCTTCACCTTACGCTGTGTAAAAAGGGACACCAAAGACGTTAACATGGTGATTCCCGCACTGGGGCCATCTTTGGGCGTAGCACCTTCAGGTACGTGAATGTGCACATTATATTTATCAAACACTTCAGGATTAATACCAAAGGTATCGGCATTGGATTTGATGTATTCCATGGCAATGGTGGCCGACTCCTTCATCACTTTTCCAAGGTTCCCCGTAATATTAAGGGCACCCTTTCCTTTGGAAAGAATGGATTCAATAAAAAGGATATCACCTCCCACGCTGGTCCAAGCCAATCCGGTGACCACTCCAGCCACTTCGTTGTGCTCGTACTTGTCGCGCTCCAATCGTGCTGGCCCCAGGATTTTTTCAACATCCTCATTGGTGACTTTGCTATTGTACTCCTCCTCCATGGCAATGGACTTGGCTGCAAAACGAACCACCTTGGCAATTTGTTTCTCCAATCCACGTACTCCTGATTCACGGGTGTACCCTTCCACAATTTTTTCCAATTGACGTTTTCCAATCTTCAAATCCTTATCCGATAGACCGTGTTCCTTCAATTGCTTTGGAAGCAGGTGTCTTTTGGCAATCTCCACTTTTTCCTCGATAGTATATCCAGTGACATTGATGATTTCCATTCGGTCACGTAATGCAGGTTGAATGGTGGATAGGTTGTTGGCCGTGGCAATGAACATCACTTTGGATAGATCATAGCCCATTTCCAAGAAATTATCATGGAACTCGCTGTTCTGTTCGGGGTCCAATACCTCCAACATCGCCGAAGATGGGTCACCTTGATGACTGTTGGACAATTTATCAATCTCATCCAAGATGAAAACAGGATTGGACGTCCCTGCCTTTTTTAAGCTCTGTATGATTCGCCCAGGCATGGCGCCGATATAGGTTTTTCGGTGACCGCGGATTTCGGCTTCGTCACGCAATCCTCCCAAGGACATGCGCACATATTCCCTACCCAAAGCCTCTGCCACTGATTTCCCCAAGGAGGTTTTACCCACCCCTGGAGGGCCATATAGACAAAGTATGGGCGATTTCATATCGTTTCTTAGCTTCAACACGGCCAAATATTCAATGATTCGGCGCTTTACATCTTCCAAGCCGTAATGATCTCTATCTAAAATCTGCTGCGCTCGTTTCAGGTCGAATTTGTCCTTTGAAAATTCTTCCCAAGGCAAGTCCAAAATCAGGTCCAAGTAGTTCCGTTGGATGGAATACTCCGCCACTTGGGGGTTCATGCGCTGCATTTTTCCAAGCTCCCTCTCAAAATGCTCCTTGACCTTTTTGCCCCATTTTTTCTTTTTGGCCCGATTCCGCATTTCTTCCACTTCCTCTTCATAAGACAAACCCCCAAGCTCCTCTTGGATAGTCTTCATCTGCTGGTGCAAGAAATATTCGCGTTGTTGCTGGTCCATATCACTGCGCACCTTGGACTGAATGTCATTTTTCAGTTCCAATCGTTGCAGTTCCATGTTCATGTAGCGCAAGGTGGTCAAGGCACGTTCCTGTAGGTTGGGAATTTCCAACAATTGTTGTTTTTCGGCAACACTTAGGTTAAGGTTGGAGGATACAAAATTGATCAAGAACGAATTACTCTGAATGTTCTTGATGGCAAAAGTGGCCTCACTGGGAATATTGGGGTTATCCTTAATGATTTTGAACGCCAATTCCTTAATCGAGTCAATAATGGCCTCGAACTCCTCGCCTTTTTCATCGGGTCGTACTTCTTTGGCTTCTTTAACCGTAGCGGTTAAGTACGGCTTTTCAGAAACGATACTGTCTATTTGAAAACGCTTTTTTCCTTGAATGATGACCGTGGTATTTCCATCGGGCATTTGAAGCACACGCAGAATCCGGGCAACGGTACCCAAAGTGTTGATGTCGTCTACCCCTGGATTTTCGGTCTCCTCATCTTTCTGGGAAACCACACCAATGGTCTTTGTGCCATTGTTGGCATCCTTAATCAAGTTGATGGATTTATCCCTTCCAGCGGTAATGGGTATTACCACCCCTGGAAAAAGTACGGTATTCCGCAAAGGTAATATTGGCAGAACCTGTGGCAGGCTCTCCTTGTTCATCTGCTCTTCATCTTCCGGCGTGAGCAGCGGTATCAGTTCCGCATCCTCATCCAGTCCCTGAAAATCTATATTGTCAAAACTTGATATTTTCATCTCTTTCATATCATCATATCGGCCATTTTGTCATAAACTACAAAAATTGGCCCGTTTTATTAAACCATGAAGCCCCTGCAACTTACTCATAATCAATATATGTAAGGAATAATAGGCTTATCTACACTCCTAAATAGGCAATTCCTGTGCCATTAAAATTGAAATTTTAAGAAAAAAGTGTAACAATTGATAAATTCACACCTCTATAAGACAAATCAATCATTTTTTGAGCCACCAAAATGAACATATTGATGCACTGCTGAAATCGTGCATGCAGGGAAAGCAAAGTGCACAGTTGGAGATTTACAATCGCTATTACAAAGCCATGTACAACACAGCTTTTCGAATTGTAAAGGACTCCGCCGAAGCAGAGGATGTAATGCAGGAATCGTTCTTGAGTGCTTTTACGAAACTGCACACATTTAAAGGAGAGGTTGCCTTTGGAGCATGGTTAAAGCGGATAGTGATCAACAACAGTATCCATCATTACAAAAAGCAGCAAAAATTAAGGGCTGTGGACTTGGATGAAGTAATGTACAAGGTCGAAGATAATGATGAAGTTGATTTGAATGCAGATGGTTTTGCTGAACTAAAGGCTCAAAAAGTGATGGAAACCATGAAAAGTTTAAAAGACAACTACAGAGTTTCTTTGACCTTACATTTAATTGAAGGGTACGATTACGAAGAAATAAGTGAAATAATGAATATTAGTTATGCCAATTGCAGAACTACAATTTCCAGGGCCAAGGAAAGCCTTAGAAAAAAATTGACCATAAATGTTTGACCATGAAGGAAGACAAATTAGATAAATTGTTTGAGAGGCTTCAGGGACAGTTTGACCTTGAAGAACCCCAAAGCGGACATCAAGATCGCTTTTTGGAGAAACTGAACCAAACCAATGGTACGGTTTCCCTCCACAGAAAAAGGACCAACTGGTGGAAACCACTCTCCATTGCAGCCTCCATTGCGGTTGTTGCCGTATTGGCCTTTCAGGTTTTTACTGGAAGACCCAGCTTAGAGGAACAGGTGGTGGAGATTTCACCGGAAGTTTCCCAAACGGAGTTCTACTTTGCCAATCTTATTGAAGAGCAGGTGAGACAACTCCAAAATGAAAAATCCCCTGAAACTGCAAAATTGGTGGACGACACCTTATTGCAATTGAAAAAATTGGAAAAAGATTATAAAAGTTTGGAACAAGACCTTGTCAATGGCGGTGATAGCAAAATTATATTGAACGCGATGATCTTCAACTTCCAAACCCGAATTGACCTTTTAAAAGATGTTTTGAGCCAAATAGAGAATATTAAAAATTTAAAATCGTACAATGATGAAAACATTACTATTTAAGAGTTTCCTTTTGGCCATGACGCTCTTTCCCCTAACGACGAGCGCACTTACCGATGGTATGAATGGCAAATACACCAAGGAAAAAACCATAAAAAGGGAGTTCAACGTAAACTCGGATGCGCTGTTCAAGGTGAGCAATAGCTATGGTAACCTCAACATCACCTCTTGGAATGAAAACAGAGTAGTGATCGAGGTGCTCATCAAGACCAACGGTAATGATGAAGAGCGTGTCTTGGAACGCTTAAACGAAATTGATGTCGACTTTGAAAACAGCTCCAGCATGGTATCCGCCAGAACCCTTTTTGGCGACCGCGGCAATAGCTGGGGATGGAACTGGGGCAAGCGCCGAAACGTTAATGTGCAGGTGAACTATACCATAAAACTACCGGTAAAAAATAGTGTAAATCTGAGCAACGATTATGGCAACATCTTTTTAGATAGGGTCGATGGTCATGCCAAAATAAAATGTGATTATGGTAAAATCGATGCCGGGGAACTACGCGGGCGCAACAATGAATTGAAGTTCGATTACACCTCAAGGTCTCATTTTGGCTACATCAACAGTGGTGAAATTGTGGCCGACTACTCCGGTTTTACCATTGAAAAAGCAGGGGATCTTCGTATCAAAGCAGATTATACCAACGCTGTAATTGAGGAAATGGGCAACTTGGACTATTCCAGTGATTATGGTTCGCTTGAGGCCCATAATGTTAAAAATGTAAACGGAAATGGGGATTACATCGGGGTGAAGCTCGGAAAGGTCCATGGTAACGTAAACATCTCCAGTGATTATGGGTCTCTACGAATTGATGAGTTGGCTCCAGATGCCGGAAATGTGGACATTAGAACCGATTATACCGGGATAAAAATTGGATACCACCCTGAGTATTACTTCGATTTTGAAATTGTGGCAGAATATGCGGGGGTAAGTGGAAAGGACGATTTTGAAATCAATATCAGTAAGGAAAAATCCAACGAAAAATACTATAAAGGTTATTACGGAAAAGAAAACTCTGGGAACAGAATCAATATCACCACTGATTACGGAGGCATTACATTTTATAAAAACTAAATCACATCAAAAAACAATTAAATAACAGAATCATGAGAAAACTTATCACATTGGCCTTGGCACTTTGCACTGTGGCCGTTACTAACGCCCAATGGGGCAGAAAAATTAAAGGGGATGGTAATGTGGTCACCATTGAACGCTCGGTTGGCGATTACGATGGTGTGGCATTGGCCGGTTGGTTCGATGTGGACTTGGTAGATGGACGTGAAGGTGAAATCACCCTTGAAGGGGAATCTAACTTATTGGAATATGTAGAAACTGAGGTTAAAGCGGGAACCTTGGTCATAAAGGTAGAAAAAGGGGTCAATCTTAGACCTTCCAACTGGGGCAAGGGAATTCGCATTACGGTTCCTGTAGAATCCATCAGGGAAGTTTCACTTTCCGGTTCTGGAGATATTGTAGGGAAGACCACAATAAAATCAAATCGCTTTAGTACTCGGATAGCAGGGTCTGGGGATATTAGCCTTATGGTTGAAGCCCAAAATGTTGAGGCATCTTTATCTGGATCGGGAGATATTAACCTTTCCGGAAAGACAATGGATTTTGATGTTCAGGTTTCAGGGTCTGGCGACATTAAGGCGTACGAATTGGAGGCTGAACATGTTACTGCAGCGGTCTCTGGATCTGCTGATATTAGAGTTACCGCAAATCAATCCATCGATGCCCGCGTATCTGGATCGGGAGACATCCATTATCGCGGAAATCCAAAGAAAATCAATAGTAAATCCTCAGGTTCTGGAGACATTTCCAAGGGATAAAAGGAGTTTATCACTTGCCCTGAGCGCAGTCGAAGGGCCAATCAAAAAACGAAAGAGCCCCGGTCATCATCGGGGTTTTTTGTTTGTATCAAGTTAGTGCTTGACCAACTGTCCTATTTCCTTCCAAGTCACTACGTGAATATTCTCCTCTTTTAAAATTTTAGCGCATTCCTCACTGGTAAAGAAATCAAAATCCTGTTGTCGCCATTGAGCACCCCAATACGGATGTTCAAAAGACATGCCCTGACTTTCCAAATTATCATACCCACAATGAATGATCATTACATGGACGCCAGGTGTCATTTTCCGCAAGGCATTTGCATAATATGCGGCCATATCGGTATCGTAATCCGTGGTACCGGCACCTAAAATTTGATTAATTACCACAGGAGGTGGTGAACCTTCCCCTCCCAGTTGGGCAATTTGATGGTTCACCATAGCAGGAATTCCATATTCTTCAGCCAATTTTAAATACAATTGATAGTACCGCGAGTCTTGTGCAAACAAGCATCCCATGTGACTGTCCAAATGGGTTGGATTAATGCCCATGGCTATAGCTTTGTCAATCTGGGCCCTCAGTTCTATTTCAACCTCCTCAATCTTTGCATTTTCCCAAAGTTGATTGCAATCAGGGTACAGGTAGCCATTTTCATCTACCAGACTGGATACTTTTGAACGTGGGGCCACGGGTCCCCATCGCAACAATTTCCATTCGCTGGTGAGTGTAAGATGAATTCCCATATCATGTTCTGGATTTTTCTTGGCATATTCTGCCACTCCAGCCAACCAAGGGGTTGGCACCATGATGCTGGCACTTTTAACCGATCCAACTTCAAATGCTTTAAAGGTAGCCTCGTTTACCGTGTGCAACACGCCCAAGTCATCAGCATGTATGATGAGTAATTTGGCATTGGATGGGTATCCTAACTGTTTCGCAAGTGTTTTTTGGGCACTGAGCCCCGTCCCTATCCATAGGAATGAGAGGATTAAAATGCATAGCTGTTTCATTTGTTTAGTTTTTAGTATTGACTCTGGCCAGCATAAATATTCCCACCAAAAAGAAAAGCCCCAAAAAGATGATGCTGTTCCGCATGCTTCCAGTAAACTGGGACACCGCCCCATATAGAAAAGTACCGATAATAATCCCTATTTTTTCGGCTACATCATAAAAGCTGAAGAATGAGGTGGTATCGGTGGTCTCCGGCAAAAATTTGGAATATGTAGATCGTGACAGGGCTTGAATTCCCCCCATAACAAGGCCCACAAAACTTGCTGCGATATAAAAATCCATCGGTGTCTCCAAAAAATAGGCGTAGACACATAGCACCACCCAAATACAGTTAATGACCATCAATGTATTGATGTTTCCAAATCTGCTAGACGCTTTTGCGGTCAACGTTGCTCCTAAAATGGCCACAATCTGAATCACCAAAATGCTTACAATTAATCCCGTAGTTCGTTCACTGTCTGATCCCCATGCTATTTCTTCTTCGCCAAAATAAGTGGCTATCAGCATTACGGTCTGTACCGCCATGCTGTAGACAAAAAAGGCACCCAGATAGCGTTTCAATCGGGTTTGATCTCCCAGTTGTCTCCAAACACTTTGAAGTTCATGAAACCCGTTCATGATAATGTTTTTTCGCTCTCCTTCGCGTTTGTAGCCTTTGGGCAGGTGTTTGAATGTATATTGACTGAATAGCGCCCACCAAATCCCTACAGAAATGAAAGAGTATTTCATAGCCTTGATTTCAGCGGCCTCTCCTCCACTATCTGTAATCCCAAAAACATCGGGCTGCATCACCATGGCCAAATTGAAAACCAACAATATTACGCTACCCACATAGCCAAAAGAAAAACCTTTTGCACTGACTCGGTCTTGCTGTTCAGGATAGGCTATATCGGGTAAATACGAATTATTGATGGCAAAACTGACCCAGAATCCAACCAAACCAAAGAAATAACAGATCAGTCCAAAATAAATGTTCTCCAAGGAAAACCAGTACAGACCTATGCAAGAAAGTGCCCCCAAATAGCAGAAAAACTTGAGAAAGACCCTTTTGTTTCCCAAATAGTCTGCAATACCGGACACCAAAGGAGTTACAATGGCAATAAAAACAAAGGCCAGGGATGTAACATAGCTGATAAGGGGCGCTCGGGCTATTTCCCCGCCAAATACCGTTACTTTTTCAATACCGGCCACACGGAAAAGGGCTCCGTAAAAAATAGGAAATACCGCTGAGGAAATAACAAGACTGTAGACCGAGTTGGCCCAATCGTAAAACGCCCAAGCATTCAATAGTTTTTTACTTCCTTTTAGTGCCAGTACTTGTGCCATGGTGGTTGGTTAAAATAAAAATGTCACTTTGAACTTTTAATGAAACTAAATTTCACGCTGGCTCAAAATGACATTTTTGGTTTGTTATATCCCAATTTATTTGAATGATGTTACTCCAAATTTACGGGCTTCTTGTTTTGCTGCCGGTGCCCAAGCCGTTAAATTACTGATACGGGTATCATTGGATGGGTGGGTGCTCATAAACTCAGGTGGTGCCTCCCCTCCAGATTGTGCTTTCATTCGCTGCCAAAGCCTTGCTGCCTCATCGGGGTTATATCCAGCAATGGCCATAATCTGCAATCCAATTCGGTCTGCTTCAGTCTCATGACTTCTACTGAAAGGCAACATTACCCCAACCGTTGATCCCAATCCATAGGCCGTGTTGAACGTATTTCTTGCTTCGGGGTCTTGGATGGCCACATTTCCGGCAACCGCTCCTATCTGTTGCAACATTCCCGCGCTCATACGCTGTGCACCATGATCGGCCAAGGCGTGAGCCACCTCATGCCCCATGACCACGGCTATTCCGGTTTCATTTTGGGTGATGGGCAATATGCCGGTGTAGAATACAATCTTACCGCCAGGCATACACCATGCATTCACAGTTTCATCATCCACTAAATTGTATTCCCATTTATAATCCTTTAAATAGCCAGGATACCCATTGGCATCGAGCCAACGCTCAGCAGCAGAGGCGATACGCTGCCCCACCCGTGTGATCATCTGGGCATCGGATGTTCCCGTGACCACCTTGTTATCTCCCAAAAACTCATCGTATTGGGCAAATGCCATAGGAAAAATTTGGCTATTTGGGTAAAAATTGAGTGTGCTCTTCCCTGTAAACGGATTTGTTTTGCATGCGGCCACAACCAAGAATACTGCAACCGTCAAAATCAACCTTTTCATACGTAATTTTTAATAGTGTTTAGTAATAGGGAAATTACAAAATTATTTTCCAAAAATATGGAGCTCTGTAAAATCCTTACTTACTTCAATGGAATTGCTTCCATTCAATTTTATGTCTTCTGGATTGACCTCTTCATTGTCCAATTCCACCATTCCAATGCTAAATGGCAAACCATGGAAGTAGAGTCTGAATTTTTCGTACGGCGTAATAAAATTACCGTCCTTGAACTGCTGTATGATCAATTCGTTCTGTTTGCCCCGCAACCTAAAATTCCGTAGACTGAAACGTCCTTTTTTATAGTCGTAACCATCTTGTTGGTCTTCATACACGCTGGAATTTTCCAAGCCTTCCTTATAGTAGACATCAATTCGCAGTTCCTTGATCTCTTTTTCACCTACATATTGCTGAACTGGATATTTTGGTATCATGGCCCCTTCTTTCACATATAAGGGAATCTTGTGAATTTCGGCTGGAACCCATTTTTCCATTCCTCCGGTAATTACCTCATCGGTCCAGTAGCTATACCATTTGCCCTTTGGAAAAAACATTCGTCTCCCTTGGGCATTGGGTTCCTGTACTGGGCATACCAACATTTTTTCACCAAAAAGGAACTCATCGGTCCTAAAATGGGTCTGTGTATCTTCTTGATCGTAAAAAACCAACGACTGAAGCATGGGCATACCTTCTTTAATATACTTGTAGAACATGGTATACAAATAAGGCAGTAACTGATATCTCAACTCGATATATTTCCGAACAATGTTGGTAATTTCCTCACCAAAAGACCAAGGTTCCTGATCTCCATGATCTCCACTGGAATGCACCCTGCAAAATGGATGGAAAATGGCCAATTGGACCCATCTGGCAAACAATTCACCATTAGGTTGTTCTGCAAATCCACCAATATCGGAACCCACAAAGGAATATCCACTCATGCACATGCGCTGCATCTGCACATTAGCGATCCATAAATGCTCCCAGGTAGCCACATTATCTCCCGTCCATGTAGCACAGTAGCGTTGTGTCCCTGAATAAGCGGCCCGTGTAAGTACAAAAGGCCTCCTTGGAAAAGTGAACTTTTTTATACCCTCATATGTGGCACGCACCATCTGCATACCATATACATTGTGGGCCTTTCTATGGCTACAGGGATGACCGTCATAATCGTGGCGAACGTCCAGATTGGCCGTTTTGGTCGGAACTTCCATAACCGCTGGTTCATTCATATCGTTCCAAACCCCTCTTACCCCCATATCGGCAATCATCTCTTTGTAGAGTCCTGCCCACCATTCGCGCACTTCGGGATCGGTAAAATCTGGAAACTTACATTCCCCTGGCCAAACTTTTCCCTTAAAATGGGGTCCATCTGCCCTTTTACAGAAAAAGTCGTTGTCCATGGCTTGTTGATATACCCAATAATCGCGGTCTATTTTTATCCCAGGATCAATCATGGTAATGACCTTGAATCCGTCCTCTTCCATTTCTTCTACCATTTTCTTGGGATTGGGGAAATAACGATTGTTCCAGGTAAAGCATCTAAACCCTTCCATATAATCGATATCCAAATAAATAGCATCGCAGGGTATATTTAGTTTCCTGAAGGTAGATGCTATTTTTTTCACCTTTCGCTCAGGGTAATAGCTCCATTTGGACTGATGGAACCCCAACGCCCAAAGCGGGGGAAGTTCGGGTACGCCGGTCAAATCGGTGTAAGCTTCCACCACTTGGCTCATTTTTGGACCATAGAAGAAATAATAGTTCATCTCCCCACCATCGGCCCAAAAACTGGTTACATTTCTTTTTTCGTTGGCAAAATCAAAATAGGTGCTGAAGGAATTGTCAAAAAAGACACCATAGGCAATACTCTCCTTAAGACCCACATAAAAAGGAATGGATTTGTACAAAGGTTCTTGGTCTTTCCCATAGGCATAGGAGTCCGTTACCCAATTGTTCACCCGCTTGCCCTTTAAGTTGGTATGGGAAGCTTTATCCCCCATTCCGTAGAAACTCTCACCGGAATGACAGGTTTTACTCATTTTTACAATATTGCCTCCGTAGTCATAATTTTCCTCCCAGTGGAAGCCCAATTCATCTTCGAGGATCACCGTATCTTCCAAATCCACAATCTGGACCTTAAGATCCGCTTTGCTGATATAGATTTTTATCTTGGAAGTGGTAATGACGTACTCTGGGATTTCTTCCTTCACAGTGAGCTCATTGTACCCCAAACTCACATCCTCACTTATGGCATAGGAAAAGTCAGGTTCAAAAACGTATTCGGTAGCATATCTGAAACGAATGGCACTGTCTCGCAATATGGTGACCTGTAAAATAACTCCGTTCTGTGTGGTAAAATATAACTTGTCGTTTTCCTGTTTGAAATCGACTATATGATTGGGAATCTGGTTCCCTCTTCTTTCAATTTCGGTGTTCGTAATCATAGCTGGCTGTTCAGACTAGCAAAAGAAATACTTTAGTGCGACAAATTAAAAAGATGTTTTGAACAAGAACCTAACTACAACGATGTAGTAGCACCATTATTTATATACCACCACCGATAAGGGGGGTAATGTCATCACAACCGATTGCGTATGTCCGTTCCATTCGGTTTTTGAAGGCTTTAATGATTTCTTGCCCATACCGCTGCCCGAATATTTGGTGTCGTCACTGTTGAAAATCAATTTTAGTGGGGTGTTCTTGGGAACTCCAACCCTATATTTTTCGCGGGGTACCGGCGTAAAGTTGCATGCAACTATAAGGTCATCCTTGGGGTCATTTCCTTTTCTGATGTATGTAACCACCGTATTCTCTCTATCGTTGTACTCAATCCACTGGAAACCATCTGGACTGAACTGTTTTTCATACAATGCCGGATTGCTCTTATAAACCTTGTTAAGATCCTTGATAACTTCTTGAATTCCAGAGTGAAAATCGTATTGGGTGAGATGCCAATCCAGACTTTCTTGAAAATTCCACTCTGAGGATTGCCCAAACTCACCTCCCATAAACAGTAGATTACCGCCCGGGTGAGTGAACATATATCCGAATAGGAGTCTTAGGTTGGCAAAACGCTGCCATTCGTCTCCTGGCATACGGTACAGAAGGGATTGTTTTCCATAGACCACCTCATCATGCGAAAATGGCAATACAAAGTTTTCGGTAAACGCATAGGTCATGCTGAAGGTGATGTCATTCAAATCGTAGGAGCGATAGATAGGTTCCTTTTTAAAGAACTCCAAGGTATCATGCATCCAACCCATCATCCATTTCATTCCAAATCCCAATCCGCCATAATGAACTGGTTTGGTAACTCCAGAAAATGCCGTTGATTCCTCGGCAATGGTCTGCACCCCTTTAAAACTGGCATAGACTTCTTGATTCATTTCCCTGAGAAAGGACAAGGCTTCCAAATTTTCATTGTTACCGTACATATTGGGCTCCCACTCCCCATCTTCACGGGAATAGTCCAGATACAACATGGAAGCCACGGCATCCACCCGAAGCCCATCCACATGATAGTGGTCCAACCAAAAAATGGCATTACTGATCAAAAAGGCACGGACCTCATTTCTACCGTAATTAAAAATCAAACTCTTCCAATCGGGATGGTATCCCCTCCTTCGGTCTGGGTGCTCATAAAGGTGAGATCCGTCAAAATAGCCCAGACCATGGGCGTCTTCTGGAAAATGCGAGGGTACCCAATCCAAAATAACCCCTATTCCTTTTTGATGAAACTTGTCAACCAGCACTTTAAAATCCTCTGGTTTTCCAAAACGGGAGGTTGGAGCAAAATATCCGGTTATCTGATACCCCCAGGAAGGATCAAAAGGGTATTCCATCACCGGCATGAATTCCACGTGGGTAAAGCCCATTTGGTCCACATAGTCTACCAACTGGTCAGCCATTTCAATATAAGTGAGCGACTCCCAGCCATTTTTCTTTTTCCATGAGCCCAGATGCACCTCATATACTGAATACGGTTTGTCCAGACCATTTTTTTCCTCTCGGGTATCCATCCATTTCTTGTCTTTCCAGTCATAGGGAGCATCCCAAACCAAGGAAGCCGTGTTGGGTGGATGCTCACAAAATCGTGCAAAGGGGTCGGCCTTTTCGGTCCAAATATCATTGTTGTGGGAATGAATTTTGTATTTGTATTTGGTTCCTTTATCCACACCGGGGATAAAACCTTCCCAAATACCACTGGCGTCCCATCGTACATTGAGTTCATGCTCACCAGCATTCCAATAATTGAAATCGCCAATCACCGACACCGATTTGGCCGAAGGGGCCCAAACTGCAAAATAAGTACCCTTAACGCCATCAACTTCAGTGAGGTGCGACCCCAATTTATCATAGAGTCGAAAATGTTTTCCGGCCTTAAAAAGATTGATATCAAATTCTGAAAATAAACTGTGAACAATTACGTTGGACATAAACTATATTTAACAATTACAATATAACACATCTTTCCTCAAGAATACGATTTTAGCAGAATCCTTTCAAATAAAATCCAGTTCTTTTGAAAAAATGGAATGCTTTTTGATTTTTACCAAAAAACAGATAAAATGAAAACAAATCAAAAATCCAAAATCATGAATAAATTCAATAGTATTATTTCAGCGTTTATCGTATTGTTCACCGTTGCCTGTGAAGGCCCACAAGGCCCTCCAGGGTTTGATGGAAATGACGGCTTTGATGGCGTAGACGGTGCCGATGGCATCCAAGGACAGGTAGTGGAAGTGGAAGGCGTTAACTTTGGGTATGATGGTGTTGACAACCTTTTTAGTACCCTAATTAATTTTAGTGATGTTACCGACTTTGAAGTCTTTGAGGCTGATGCCGTTTTGGTATATCGTTGGGCCGGCACCGTAGGTTTACAGGATGGTAGCGATGCCGATTTATGGAGTCAAATCCCACAAAATTATTTTCTCCCCGAAGGAACTATTCAATATGTGTTTGAGCATACTTTTGTGGATGTGGAGCTGTTTATTGACGGTAACTTTGATATGTCTTCCTTGAGCACAGATTTTACCGATGATCAAATTTTCCGAATTGTGTTTGTGCCCAGTGTCTTTGCCGATGCCTCCAAAATGGATACCTCCAATATAGAAAATGTGATGGCCACCTTAGGCATTGAAGAAGATCAAGTGCAAAAATTGGATTTGAATTAATCCCATTTCATAAATATACTTTCAAAGTCCCATGGGTACCCTTTGGGACTTTTCTTTTTGGTATTTTTGAAAGGATAGGCTAAAAACCACGTCTATTGAATAAAAAAGACGAAAATGGGAAAAAAATTGCTTTTGATCGTGCTTTTGGCCCTTGTTGGGTGCAAAGGCACTTCACAAGAAGAGAAAAAGGAAATTAAAAAAGAAACAGCCTACAAAGTCACCAAGACTGATGCTGAATGGAGGGCAGAACTTACGGATATGGAATATTATGTCCTCCGGAAAGAAGCCACCGAAAATGCCTTCACCAGTGACCTTTTGGACAACAAAGAAAAAGGCACCTATGTTTGTGCCGGATGCGGAACTCCGGTTTTCCGAAGTGAGCATAAGTTTAAATCTGGAACAGGATGGCCAAGTTTTGATCGGGAAATTCAGGGCAATGTGGCTTATGATGTAGACTATAAGATTGGTGTAGCCCGCACCGAGGAACATTGCGCAACCTGTGGCGGACATTTGGGACATGTTTTTAACGATGGTCCTCGTGAAACAACAGGAAAACGCCATTGCATCAATGGTGTGGCACTGGATTTTATCCCGGACGGAAATTAATTTTTAACATGGCGACTGATAAATACGATATCCAAAAAACCGAAGAGGAGTGGCAAAAAGAACTCTCACCAGAGGAATATTATGTGCTTCGCCAAAAAGGCACCGAACGCCCCTTTACCGGACAATACAACCTTCATTTTGAAAATGGTGACTACCATTGCAAGGCTTGTAACGCCAAACTTTTTGAAAGTGAGCATAAATTCGAGAGTGGTTGTGGTTGGCCTTCTTTTGACCAAGCTGTGGAGGGTGCCATCGAATATATTCGAGATACATCGCATGGTATGATTAGAACCGAAACGGTCTGTGCCAACTGCGGAAGCCACTTGGGTCACGTTTTTAATGATGGTCCCAGAGAAACTACCGGGCAACGCTATTGCATCAACTCGGTGAGTATTGGCTTTGATCCTTCGGATAACGAATGAATTTTCAAGAAAACTATCTTTCCAGCGTCATTTTTGAGTTCCATCGGTATAAAACCATGGGTGACAAAACCTTTGTACAACTTACGGATGAGGATATCCTTTGGATCCATTCAGCAACGGATAATTCCATCGCCATCATTGTAAAACACATGGCTGGTAATATGCTGAGCCGGTGGACCAATTTTTTAATTGAAGATGGTGAAAAACCTTGGCGCGAACGGGAAATAGAATTTGAAGCCACTTATACCTCCAAAAATGAAATGTTAGAAGCTTGGGAGAAGGGCTGGAACTGTCTGTTTGATGCCCTTGAAGAAATGAAAACCTTGGATTTTGACACCAAAATCAAAATAAGAAAGGAAGAACATACTCTTGTGGAGGCCGTGAACCGGCAACTCGCCCATTATTCCAGTCATGTTGGGCAAATTGTCCTTCTTGGAAAAATGATAAAAGGCTCACAATGGAAATCACTTTCCATCCCAAAAGGAGGCTCCGATGCCTTCAACAAAAGGATGTTTGGTAAAAGCCATGGTCCATTTTAAGGCGTGAGCATATTCATAACGTCAATTCGAGTGATTTTGAGTGGTTACTAAGCTTGCCGAAGTAGAATAAAAAATTGTATCGAGAATACGTTATGAAATAAATTCTTGTTTTCGATACAAATTTTATTCGTTTCACTCCATAAAATTCACTCAAACTGACGAATTTTTTCAAAATGTACAATGGGCACGGGAACAATAAAATCTGATTTCACAAACAAAGTCATTTTTGATTTTCCCACACTTGGGATTTGGGGATTGAATTCCGTACTTTTGCACCTGCCCGCTCTAAGGCAGGCTTCAAATCTAACAACATAAAATCAAGATCTAATGAGCAAGTTCGATGTAATTGTTTTGGGCAGTGGTCCCGGTGGATATGTAACCGCTATCAGAGCCTCACAACTTGGATTTAAAACAGCCCTTGTTGAAAAGGAAAGTTTAGGTGGTGTTTGTCTCAATTGGGGATGTATCCCTACCAAAGCTCTATTGAAATCCGCTCAGGTTTTTGAATATTTGAAGCATGCCGAAGATTATGGATTGAGTGCCAAAAAAGTGGAACACGATTTTGGTGCTGTTGTGAACAGAAGTCGTGGTGTTGCGGAAGGAATGAGCAAAGGTGTTCAGTTCCTAATGAAAAAGAACAAAATTGAGGTTCTCAATGGTTTTGGAAAAGTGCAGCCCGGAAAAAAAGTTTTGGTAAAAGGTGAGCATGGAGATACGGCCGAGTATACGGCTGACCATATCATCATAGCTACTGGAGCACGAAGTCGAGAATTGCCCAGCTTACCCCAAGATGGGAAGAAAGTAATCGGGTATCGTGAGGCCATGTCCCTTGAAAAACAACCCAAGAAAATGATTGTGGTGGGTAGTGGTGCCATCGGTATCGAGTTTGCCTATTTCTACAATTCCATGGGAACCGAAGTGACCGTAGTTGAATTTATGCCCAATATTGTTCCTGTTGAGGACGAGGACGTATCCAAGCAATTGGAGCGCAGCTTCAAAAAGGCTGGGGTAAAAATCATGACTTCTGCCGAGGTTACCAAAGTGAATACTTCCGGTGATGGAGTTAAGGCAACCGTTAAAACCTCAAAAGGGGAAGAAGTATTGGAAGCAGATATCGTACTTTCTGCAGTGGGTATCAAAACCAATATTGAAAACATTGGATTGGAAGATGTGGGTATTGCCGTGGACCGAGATAAAATCTTGGTAAACGATTATTACCAGACCAATATTCCTGGCTACTATGCTATTGGTGATGTTACTCCGGGCCAAGCATTGGCGCACGTTGCTTCCGCTGAAGGTATTTTGTGTGTTGAAAAAATTGCGGGTATGCATGTGGAACCGCTGGATTATGGTAACATTCCCGGATGTACCTACTGTGTTCCCGAAGTGGCTTCCGTCGGATTGACCGAAAAACAAGCCAAAGAAAAAGGATACGAACTCAAAATTGGCAAGTTCCCATTCTCAGTGAGTGGAAAGGCCAAAGCTGCTGGAACCCCTGACGGTTTTGTAAAAGTCATTTTTGATGCCAAATACGGTGAGTGGCTGGGGTGCCATATGATTGGTGTTGGTGTTACGGATATGATCGCCGAAGCCGTAGTGGCCCGCAAACTGGAAACCACAGGTCATGAAGTGTTAAAGGCCGTTCACCCCCACCCTACCATGAGTGAAGCAGTTATGGAGGCGGTAGCAGCTGCTTATGATGAAGTAATCCACCTATAAGCCAACTATGCTGAAACTTTTTAGGGCCACTGCCATTCTAGAAGGAATTTCCTATCTGTTATTGTTTGGTATGACCATGCCGTTAAAACATTGGGCGGATATTCCAGAACCAAACCAAGTGGTTGGAATGGCCCATGGCATTCTTTTTATTCTTTATGTAGTGGTGGCCGTGGTATTCTGTTGGGAACGTAAATGGAGCATTAAAAGGTTTGTGATTCTTTTTGTGGCTTCACTTTTACCCTTCGGGACGTTTTATGCGGATAAAAAATACCTTAGTTCCCTAGCCTAAAAAACTTTGGATGGCCAAATCATAGCTTTGTAACCCAAAGCCCAAAATGACTCCTTTGGCCCCTGAGGATATGTAAGAGACATGTCTGAACTCTTCCCGTTTGTGTGTATTTGAAATATGTACCTCAACTACGGGTGTGGTCACGGCTTTTACGGCATCTCCAATCCCAATCGAAGTATGTGTGTAAGATGCAGCGTTCAAGACTATCCCATCATAATCAAAACCAACTTCTTGAATCTTTTGAATAAGCTCCCCTTCTATGTTGGATTGAAAGTATTCCAGTTCCACCTGGGGAAATTTCTGCTGTAACTGTTTAAAATAGTCTTTAAAAGTGGTGTTTCCGTATACTTCGGGTTCCCGTTTGCCCAATAGGTTTAAATTGGGGCCATTGATGATCATTAGTTTCATGGGGCTAAAAATACAACAAAAAGAAAAGGACAGGATATCCCGCCCTTTTTATAATACATATTTCTTATTTATCAATTAAAAGCAAATTGAAGGCCAAGCCCTAAGGCTCCAACTTCATTATCCCCATTGCTCAACACAATGGCCGGTCTCCAATCAATATTTATTATGAAGGGAACATCTTTAATTTTATAATCAAGTCCCAAATGGGGCCTTAATGCAAAAGTGTTTTCGCCTCCATTCCAAAGTACGATACTTGGGCCTGTACCAACATACCATCTGAGTCCCTTAGTTCCAAAGAATTCGTTATGATAAGAGTATAGAGCTGTTAATATAGTACCGCGACCATCAAACCCTACATCAGCTTGTACTGCATGTTTGCTGCTAAAAAAATACTTACCTGTAGCCTCTATAAAAGTAGCATAACTTATAGCATCGACACCTACTCCAAGTGCTGCACTATAATTGGTTTGGGCTTTTACCGCTAAGGAGAAAAATACAAGAATAACAAATACAATCAATGTCTTTTTCATTATACATTTTATTAATTGAAAAGAATAAACAAGACCGAGATAAACTTGGTCTATAAATATTGTATTTGATTCAGTTAATTAAAGGCAAACTGAAGGCCAAAAGCAAACGCCCCTATTTCGTTATCAGCATCCTCACTAAGAACAATGGCGGGTCTCCAATCAAAATTAAGCACAATGGGCACACCGTTTATCTTAAAATCAAGTCCTAAATGGGGACGAAGTGCAAAAATGTTTTCTCCTCCATCAAACAAAAAAATACTGGGCCCTGCTCCCGCGTACCACCGGAAACCACTACCCGGCGTAAACTTTTTGTGATAAGAATACAATGCTGTGATTGCGGTAACGCCATCTTCAAAACCCAAATCTGCTTGCCCAACATGGTTATCCGTAAAAAAGTACTTCCCAGTAACTCCGACCAAGGTAGCTTCATCAAAGGCTTCAACGCCCAATCCGAGTGCGGCCTTGTAGTTGGTTTGGGCCTTAAGGGACACGGAACACAGAAGAACAAGCATAAAAACAAATAGTAATTTTTTCATTTCTAAGTATTTATTGGTTAATATTCATGATCTAAAACTGCTTGTAAGATTTGGGGTTATGAACAGTTTATTTATTTTCTCATAATTCAAATTTTATATTCTAGATTTTTTTTCTCCAAAGCCTTGGGTTATCCTATCAGAACAAAAACAAAATTCCCAGGGTTGCAATTGAAAAACTCCCATCATTGCTAATATTGACGTAGGAGACGTTCAATTCTGTATTTCCGGTAATGTTGTACCCAATTATGGGCCTGAGGTAAAACCCTCCTTCATTGCCTTCATTTATTCCAACAGCATAACCCGCATCGGCCCCAAACTTGAAATCATACGTTGGGTACAACCGAATAGAGGCTGCTGCCGGCAAAAATTGAATGTCCTCAAACTCAGTTTCTACAGAAACTCCACCTCCTGAAAGGGTCGTGGTGTCCCCAAAAGCATGGATGAACCCGGTTGCGAAACCTACATCCAACAATTCAGAGGCGCCAATATGGTAGGCTATATCCAAACCAAGGCTAAAACTGGAAACATCTCCGGCATCTCCCACAGGAAGACCTGCATTTAACCCGGCTTTAAAATTAGTACGGTCCACATATTGGGCCATTGATGAAAAACTAAAGGTCACCATTGCTATGACCACCAATAAAAATGTCTTGTTCATAATGTTAAAATTTGCTAAACACTTAAACGGGTCAACAATGGATATAGTATTTGCAACTATTAAAACCTACTTTTAAACAAGTGACGAATGTATTCAAACCGTTCTTCCATTTCCTGCATAAATTGACCAAAAAGGCATATCAGTTGACCAATCGTTGAAATAGCTTAAGGTCTTCAAAAATTATTGTAGCTATCTTTAAACCATGAACTGGAACCAAGCCTTGCAGGATTATAAAACCTATTTGAAGATTGAACGGGGGCTCAGTTCAAATTCCATTTCCAATTATGGCTTGGATCTCCAAAAGTTGATGGATTATCTTAGTGAACACGACATTCCTGAATCTCCAATACAAATTGATCAGGAAACGGTTCAGCAGTTCATTTATGATGTGGCCAAAACCGTAAATCCAAGGTCTCAGGCTCGCATTATTTCTGGCTTAAAAGGGTTTTTCAACTATTTGGTCTTTGAGGATTACCGCCCAGACAATCCCATGGATTTGATAGAGACCCCAAAAATTGGCAGAAAGTTGCCTGATACGTTGTCTGTTGATGAAATTAATGTTCTCATTTTGGCCATAGACCTCTCCAAACCCGAAGGGGAACGGAATCGAGCCATTTTGGAAACTTTGTACGGCTGCGGACTCCGGGTTTCTGAATTGGTGAATCTGAAACTCTCGGACCTCTATTTTGATGAGGATTTTATAAAGGTCACCGGAAAAGGAAATAAGCAACGCTTTGTGCCCATCAGTGATATCAACCAGAAATACATCAACATCTACCGCTATGAGGTTAGGGTACATTTGCCCATTCAAAAGGAGCATGAAGATTTTGTTTTTTTAAACCGAAGGGGGAAACAGCTCACCCGGGCCATGATTTTTACCATCATTAAACGATTGGCTGAAGATGTTGGACTGAAAAAAAGTATCAGTCCCCATACCTTTCGGCATTCCTTTGCTACGCATCTTTTGGAAAATGGAGCAGATTTAAGGGCTATTCAACAGATGCTTGGACATGAAAGTATTACCACCACTGAGGTATATATGCATGTAAACCGCAAGCATTTGGCAAAGGTTTTGAACGAATTTCATCCTAGGAAATAAAACCCTAGAATTTCAGTTTGGTGGCGAATTTTAATCTGGTTCTCGCACCCTCAAGCCCTATATCGTGAAATTTTGGGGTGCCTACAGGCTGAACGATTGTGGCTTCTATCATTATATTAGGTCGCACATCATGACCTACTCCATAAAAATAATCTTGTCTTGGTATAGGGTTTGGATATCCAAACCCATCATTCAACAAATCCCATTCCCATTGGTAGCCACCAAGAATATATGTTTTATTGTCCAAATATTGTTTCATCTGAAAAGGCACAATAAATCTATCCGCAAAAAAAGTTCTGTAGTGTCTGCCTCCAATACTGAACTCAGTACTTTCGGTTAAAGGAAAATTTACCTTGAACAAGGCATAGTTGGAAAATCCATCAAAATCTGGATAATCAAATCCATCTATGTACAAAGGGGATTCTTTCGTAGGTTGAGGTTGCTTTGTGATTTGGGCATATCCCACATGCGCCAAAACCACCCACAAAATTAATGTGGAAGTGAAAACATGTTTTGACATGGATTGGAGTTTTTGTAAAAGTTACCACATCAATCTTGAAGAACGAGCAAGGTTGGCTAAAATTTAACCTTGGAAAATTTTAGGGATTCCTAAAAGTGGGTCAACTACCTTTTTTTAATTGATTTTTTAGTTCTTGATTCTGTTTTTTGTAGGGTCGAATAATTAAGCGTGCCTCACGGTCAAAACGAACGTAGTTGTACACCCAATTGATGAAGACCACTACCCTATTTCTAAAACCAATCAAGAAATACAGGTGTACAAACATCCACACGAACCAGGCAAACACACCTTGGAACTTCATCCTTTTCATATCTACCACAGCCTTGTTGCGACCCACAGTGGCCATACTCCCCTTATCTGTGTAGATAAAAGGTTTCATGGGTAAACCTTCCACCAAGCGCACCAAATTTTCACCGAGATTTCTACCCTGTTGAATGGCAGGTTGTGCCATCATGGGATGTCCATGGGGAAAAGCCTCGGTTTCCATTTGGGCCACATCTCCAATGGCAAAAATTTCCGTAAATCCTTCCACTTGATGAAACCTGTTCACTTTCAACCGATTCCCTCTGCACAAAAATTCCTTGGCATCCAAACCTTTGATTCCAACGGCTTGGACTCCAGCAGCCCACACCAATGTGGCCGTATCAAAAACAGTTTTGGTATCCGTGGTAACATGCTTACCATCATAATCCAAAACCCTTATGTCCTTCCAGACATTTACCCCCAGTTCTTCCAAAAAACGTTCTGCTTTCTGGGAAGCCACTTCGCTCATGGCAGGAAGGATGCGGTCTCCGGCCTGTACTAGATTTATCTGGGCCCTGCGGGTATCCAAATCGGGATAATCCTTGGGCAAGATTCCTTTTTTGATTTCAGCCAATGCTCCTGCCAACTCTACTCCGGTAGGCCCCCCGCCCACAATCACAAAATTCATCAATGCATCCCGTTCATGAAGGTCATCAGTAAGAAGTGCCTGTTCAAAATTTTCCAAAATAAGACTTCTCAGATTCAGGGACTGGGGAATGGTCTTCATGGCCATGCCTTTGGTCTCAATATTTTTATTTCCGAAGAAATTGGTCTCGGACCCAGCCGCCACTACCAAATAATCATAGGTAATGTCTCCAATATTAGTGTTTACTTGTTTTTTCTCGGTATCAACACTTGTTACTTTCGCCAATCGGAAGAAAAAATTGGGGTATCCCTGAAGTACTTTCCGAATGGGATAGGCTATGGAATCCGGTTCCAATCCGCCTGTAGAAACTTGATACAACAAGGGCTGAAAATTGTGGTAATTGTGTTTGTCCAACAACACTACCTGCATTTCCTTTTTACTGAGTTTCTTGGCTAAGGCGATTCCTCCAAAACCACCTCCAATAATCACGACCCTTGGGTAACTTGATTGTGGAATATTCATGCTTGACATGTCCACAAAATTAAGCATTCCCCAATAGGCTTTACCATTTTAAGGTGGGTTTTTTAGTATATTTAGCCCCTGACTCAAAAACTCCATACCATGAAAAAAATTCTCCCCATCAGTATTGCACTTATTTTTTCTGCAACCACTGTCTTTTCACAAAAAAACGAAGAAAAAGTCCTTGAAGACTTGAATGCCAAAACCCAAAAATATGGCGACATAGCCCATGAGATTTGGGGACTTGCAGAAATGGGTTATTTGGAGGAAAAGAGTTCGGCCCTACTACAAAAAACACTTTCTGATGCCGGGTTCACCATTGAAAAAGGTATTGCAGACATCCCCACGGCTTTTAAGGCAGAATTTGGTTCCGGATATCCTGTGATTGCCATTTTGGGAGAATATGATGCCCTGCCTGGATTATCCCAACAGGCTGTCCCCGAGAAAAAATCGGCAGATAAAGCAGCCGGACATGCTTGTGGGCACCATCTTTTTGGTACTGCATCCACCGCTGCGGCCATTGCGGTAAAAGATTGGCTTACTTCAAACAACATCCAAGGAACCATTCGTTTTTACGGTTGTCCTGCTGAAGAGGGCGGTTCAGGAAAAGTATATATGGTACGTGAAGGTGTTTTCAACGACGTGGACGTAGCCTTGCATTGGCATCCAGGCGCGCAGAATGCGGCCAGTGCTGGTGCTGCTTTGGCCAACAAATCCGCTAAATTTAGATTTCACGGAGTTTCTGCGCATGCTGCAGGAGCACCAGAAAGAGGTCGCTCTGCTTTAGATGGCGTTGAAGCAATGAATGCCATGGTGAATATGATGCGTGAGCATATCCCACAGGATGCCAGAATCCATTATGTGATCACAGACGGTGGAAAAGCGCCCAACGTGGTTCCAGATTTTGCCGAAGTATACTACTATTCCAGACACGGAAAAAGGGATGTGGTCATTGATATTTTTGACCGTATTGTAAAAGCAGCTGAAGGTGCTGCCTTGGGTACAGGGACCACCATGGACTACGAAATGATTGGGGGAACGCATGAACTGCTGCCCAACCTTACCCTTCAGAAAATCATGTACGATAACTTAACGAAAGTCGGTGGGGTTACCTATACCGATGAAGAAAAAGCCTTTGCTGAAAAAGTATCAAAGACCTTGGGTGCTGAAACTTTGGATTTGGCTACCGCAGCCAATATTCAGCCCTATCAAGAAGAAGCCCGTGCCTACGGTTCTACAGACGTCGGCGATGTAAGCTACACGGTACCAACTGCAGGTTTGGGCACCGCCACTTGGGTTCCCGGAACCCCGGCCCATAGCTGGCAAGCTGTAGCCGCTGGGGGAACATCCATCGGAACAAAAGGAATGATGGTCGCGGCAAAGACCTTAACCCTGACCGCCATGGATATCTTCAAAAATCCCGAAACCGTAAAAAAAGCAAAGGCAGAACTTGAAGAACGACGGGGTGCAGACTTTCAATACATCCCTTTGTTGGGCAATAGACCACCGGCCTTAGATTATCGTAAATAAGGTTTCTTTGGTGGTACTGTAACAAAAACCGTTTTGTAGCTACCAATAAAGCAAATTACTCGCCAACCATTGAATAAAGAACTGGAACATCGTTTTGTTACCGAGCTTGAGAACAATCAAAATATTGTTCACAAAGTTTGCAGCCTCTACACCAACGATAAGGATTCCCACAATGACCTGTTTCAAGAAATCACGATTCAATTGTGGAAGGCTTATCCTAAATTTAGAGGGGACTCCAAGTTTAGTACCTGGATGTACCGGGTTGCCCTGAATACAGCCATCACCTTGTATAGAAAATCAAAAAAAAGGGTACAAACACAGGATTACGATTCAGTAGTGCACAAAATAAAGGCCGACCCTTACGATGATACTGAGGAAAGACAATTAAAGTTGATGTACGATGCGGTGCGACAATTGGGTGATATTGACAAAGCATTGGTGTTTCTCTATTTGGAAGACAAAGATTACTCGGAAATAGCTGAGACTCTTGGTATCAGCGAAGTGAACGCAAGGGTTAAAATGAGCCGGGTAAAAAATAAATTAAGAACCATATTAAATCCTTAGCTTATGGTGGATGAACTGGAACTTTTAAAAAAAGACTGGCAAAAAAAGGAAGCTGAGCTTCCCAAATTGTCCTATGACCAAATCTATAAGATGATCTGGAAAAAATCATCTTCCATTGTAAAGTGGATATTTTATATAAGCATCATTGAGTTCGTTTTTTGGGCGGGGTTAAACCTTTTTTTCAGTGATGCGGAAACCATGCAAGAGCTCAAGGCCATGCATATCTATCGTGTTATTATGTTCTTGAATTTCATTAATTATGGAATTATCCTATACTTCATCTACAAGTTCTACGTGAACTACCGGAAAATCTCCTTCACGGATTCTTCCAAAAAACTGATGAAGACCATTCTTAATGTGAAGCGAACAGTGACCCAATATGTTTGGTTCAACCTGATTATTTTTACCCTATCCATGATTATCAGTATTTATGGAGCCTTTGTATATGGTCCCGAAGGAGAAAAACTTATAGAAGCGGCCTCCCAGGACGGCAACTCCACCATGTTTTGGGTAATGACAATTGCCTTGTCCGTAGTTTTTATTGCCGTTTTTTTGGTGCTAATCTGGCTTTTCTACAAACTGCTTTATGGAATCCTTTTAAAACGATTACGCCAGAACTATAAAGAATTGAAAAAATTGGAGGTCTAATTTCCTTTGTAGCTATATCTCCTTTTTTGGTTCTCCTCCTCGTAAGCCGCCAACTCTTCTTTAGAGATTACCTTTAAGAATGATGGATGTTGCTCAATGGCATATTCCAATTTTTCCAAAATGGCTTCAATGGACTCATTGTCGTAATCAATTTCCAGGGGAGCCTTAATCTGCATGGATTGCAGGATGCCCTTCTTTTTTACCCGAAGTCCCCTTTTATCAAAAGAGCGCCGAAAGCCGTCAATCACTACTGGTACAACTACAGGTTTATATCTTTTAATGATGTGGGCCGTTCCCTTACGTAAAGGTTTCCATGGCGTTGTAGTCCCTTGCGGAAAAGTAATTACCCAACCATCATCCAAAGCTTTAGCTATATTACTAATATCACTGAACTTCACTTGTCGGTTCACATCCTGGCCATCGGCTCGCCATGTACGTTCTATACTAATAGACCCCGCGTACGCCAAAACCTTGGTAAGCAGACTTTTACCCATAGTTTCCTTGGCGGCCACATAATAAATATTCAGTTTGGGATTCCACAAATACCCCAAGTTCTTAATATTGTCATCCCTGCCCTTTAGACTGGCATTGAATACATGGAACATAGCCACCACATCAGCAAAATAGGTCTGATGGTTGCTCACAAAAAGGACATTGGTCTCGGGAAGATCACGAATAATCTGGGAACCCTCAATTTCAAGGGTGTTGAATCCCTTATAACGTTGATGGGTAATCATACCTGCAATGCGGATCAACCAACGTTTTAAGAACAGAATATGACCGAAAGGATTTTCTTTGAATAGGCCCATGGGGTAACTGTTGTCGGCAAATTTACAAAATAGTGGTTAAAGCACTTGCCGTAAAAGCTCCCTGATTTCACTCAACATCATAGCTGTGGCGCCCCAAACCGTATAACCATTTAATTTATAAGCGGGTACGTTTATTTTTTTTGCATAGGAAGTACTCAACAATTCTTCAATAAGATTGGCATCGTCCAGAAAATCCTTCAGATAGGCCTCCACCACCTGTTCTACCTCATCCTCCTGAGGCACAAAAGGCTGGGGATTGGAGTAAATTCCCATATACGGTTGAACCATAAAATTACTGGGCGGGATATAGACCTCACTCAATGCTCTTATGACTTGGACCTGTCCAGGGGGAACCCCTACTTCTTCATGGGTCTCCCTGAGGGCCGTGTGCATCAAGTCCTTATCCTGTTTTTCAACCTTCCCTCCCGGAAAACCAATTTGGTTGGAGTGTACACCCTCGTAAGTCTTTCGCAGAATGAGCAGAAGTCGGGTTTCCATTGCTACATCAGGATAAAAAAGTGCCATGACCCCAGCTCTTTTTGGATTCTTTTTCTTGATATTGTTCTGTTTTAACCATTGAATCCGCTCTACTGGCGACATTTTATAGTGGGATTCTTCTCCAGGAAGAGGGAGATTTTTTAATTTTAAAGCTATTTCACAAAACTCATCAAAATTCATGTTGTTAAGACCATTCGCTTTAACTACAAGTATACTACTAATTTTTCTCGTCTCCTGTGGAGAATCCCCAAAAAAGAAAACCGTCCAAAAAGAGGAAACTGTTGTTGAAATAGATTCTGTAAAACAAGAGGCTCCTGAGGATGCATCCGAAGAGGAAGTGGAAGAGACATTTGTCCTGGATGAGGAAAATGCCATCGATTTCTTTTTTGATTATGCCAAGACCCTCAAAAAAAACAAAGTAAAGATTACCACCACCAAAGGAAGCTTTGTTGTTCAGCTCTATGATGATGTGCCCTACCACAAGGCCAATTTTATCTACTTGGCACGACAGAATTATTTTGACAGTACCCAATTTCACCGCGTTGTGAAGGATTTTATTATTCAGGGTGGGAATTCAGATGATCGGAAAACAGCAAGAAAACGTGGTGATATTGGACGATACCTGCTCCCTCCAGATGCCAAAAAAGGCTACAAACACCACAGGGGCACTATATCCATGCCCAGCAGTGAACGGGACAATCCGCATAAGCTGGCTTCACCTTATGAATTTTTTATTGTGGTCACCAATCCTGGATCATATCATTTAGATGGCTCCTATACACCTTTTGGACGTGTTGTTGAAGGGATGGAAATCGTGGATGCCATTAACAAAGTTCCCGTTGGAGATGGGGATTGGCCCTTGAAAAATGTTTACATTCTTGATGTTGAAGTGCTATGAACCAATTAAAAAATACTATAATTTAGACAGCCTATGGAATAACTCAAACTAATGATACGAACAACTCAACTCATTTACTCAGACAAACAACAATCCTACGAAGGTGTAATCGCCTTTGACGATACCATAAAAGGTAAGCGTCCCGTAGTATTGGTTTCCCATACTTGGGTGGGACAATCCGATTTTGAAGAAGACAAAGCCAAGGAATTGGCCAAACTGGGCTATCTGGCCTTTGCCATTGATGTTTTTGGACAAGGAAGACGGGCAAAAAATGCCGAAGAAGCCGAAGCCCTGATGAACGAAATGTTGGAAGACCGACAAGAACTCCTGAACCGAATACTTCTTGCGGTGTATACCATTAAAGAAAATGAAATGGCCGATACCAAAAAAATGGGAGCCATTGGTTTCTGTTTCGGTGGAAAATGTGTCTTGGACTTGGCCCGTTCCGGAATTGATATGAAAGGTGT
This sequence comes from Allomuricauda sp. CAU 1633, assembly GCF_017313225.1. Taxonomy (GTDB): domain Bacteria; phylum Bacteroidota; class Bacteroidia; order Flavobacteriales; family Flavobacteriaceae; genus Flagellimonas. The sequence goes on from NZ_JAFLNE010000008.1 coordinate 75,339, forward strand.
GGTCTGCTTCCATGGTATTTTTGACCCACCCGGAATTGAATATGAAGAAGACATTAAAGCCAAAATTCTGGTACTCCATGGTTGGGAAGACCCGCTGGCCTTTCCAAAAGATATTGTTTCATTAGGGTATGAACTCACAGAACGCAATGCCATTTGGGAAATGGATGTTTTTGGGAACACAGGCCATGCCTTTACCAACCCAAATGCCAATGATCCTGATGGTGGAATGCAGTTTAACCCATTGGCCAACGATCGGTCTTGGGAACGGATGACCCACTTTTTTGAAGAGGTTTTTAACTAAAACGGATTAATTTTTGGGGTCACTACATTTTCAAGTTGACCCCAAAAATGATTTGTCTAAAACCGCCCGCAAAAACCCCAGATGTGGCGCGATTTAATCTGGAAGCTCTGTAAACTTGGTCCGTAATGTTCTTACCGTTGACGAAAACGGTGGCGTCTATCTTTTTACCCATTTTAAAATCGTAATTGACAAAGGCATCAACAGTCGTAAAAGAAGGTAATTGTCCTATGGCTCCATCCGCAGACTCAGCTTCAAAATTGTGGAATTCAGTGAATTGTTTGCTCACATGATGCACATTGAATCCGGTGGAAAGACTTTTCCAGTCGTAGTTCAGTCCAACACTCATATTTATTTTTGGAGTATAGGGCGCTTCTGCATCTTCAATACCGTCGTCGCCAAAAGTGATGACACTTCGGGTAATGTTGGGAAAATCTATAGCATCAATGGTTTCATCGGTAAGTAAGGTCTCTCCTCCCCCATCATCCACATAAACTTCGTATGCATTTCTATTCCCATTTACTTTGGCAATATATTCACTTTGAGTAGCCGCACCATGAATTACTTGTGAGAAGAGGTCTTTGTCCTCCAATCTGCCTTCCATTACTTTGGAATGCATATAGGTTGCATTTCCCAAGAGATGAAGTTGATGCCCATCATTTTTGAACAACTCAGCATCAAATGCCAGTTCCACACCCTGCACATTGACTTTTCCCAATTCTTGAAATACCTCATTTCGGCCTCCGGCATAAAAATTTCTGCTCGCATTATGGAAATACGTTATCTGTCCATTGATACAGTTGTTCAGTAGGCTACCACGCCATCCTAATTCCTTGTTCCAACTTAATTCAGGATCAATATTGATGCTCTGCCCTTCCAACGGATTGGTCACAATACCATCCTGTTCCACCAGAAATCCAAATACTTTTGAAGGAGCAATCATTCCTTGGTAGACACTTCCAAAAAACTCATTACCATCCCCTTTGTAATTAATTGTGATTCCGGGTAAAAACTGATTGTAGACATTGGGTTCCCTTCCTTCAGTGGTGCTTTGCAAATCAGGATCTTGTGCCAAGGCCATTAGGTCCTGTCGGTACATATCCACATGCTCAAACCTCAAAATAGGGGTCACTCCCAATTTCCCAAAATTGAATTCGTTTCGGAGGTATCCATTGGCAGACCACAATCGATACCACAAATCTTTGGTGGTTCTACCATTTCTGGCCCAGCGCGAATTGTCTGCTTCCAAAAAGACATCCTTAAAAGTTTCTCGATGCAAATTTATGCTGGCCTCAAGTTCGCTCGGAGCATCAAATGCTTCCCACCGTGCCCTAACGGTTTCTTTTATTCCAGCTACTTTGTATATCCAACGGCTATCCGTAGTGCTTTCCAATCCGTTCAGCACTCGTCCTACAATCACATAGTCTTCATCATCAAAAGTTTTCCCATTCAAATACCCATAACGGTCATTATAAATGGCATCACCCACATAATCCTGTACTTCGGAAGCCCTAACTTTAGCGGTAACCTGTCTCCACCAATCCCGTTCAAAATCTGAAGCATATATTTTTGAGGTGAAACTGAGTTTCTCATTGGGCAACCATTTATGAATGATGTCGACCCCATATCTTCGCATGGTAAACTGATCGGCATCCAAAGGATTCTGGGTAGGGTCCGTCTCAAAAGTGAATGGGGTCTGCGAACTCAAAGAGGCTTGGTTATCCTCAAATTGGCCGCTTACCTTAAAATAGAGGGATTGGTCTTCAGATAATTTGGCAAACACCTTAGCATTGAGGTTCAGGACTTCTACAGAGGAGTTATCTGTAAAGCCATCAAATTTCTTATACACCCCTTCAACCAGCGCCCCCATGTTGTTCCACGTACCTCCATACGAAAACAGACCAGATGCATAATTGCGCTGACCTCCGGTCAATTTTAATCGCAAAGTTGGTTTTTGGGGAGGAAGGGCGGTAATATAGTTGACGGCTCCGTACATATTGTTGGGGCCATAACGCAATAAATCAGCTCCCTTGTAGACCTCAATAGACGTAATTCGGTCACTGACCGGATTGTAATATGCCCCGGGCGCAATGTAGGGCGCAGGTGCAGATGGTGTTCCGTCTTCCATCAACAATACCTTTTTAGAGCGTCTGCCCCAAGAACCTCTAATACTGATGTTGGGTCTATTGGATAGCCCCATATCACCCACAATGTTCACTCCCGGAATAGTTCGCAAAACCTCTTCGGTGCTCAACGGGTTGATGTTTTGTAGGGTAACTGGATTGATCCTAAAATTGCTACCCTTAAAATCAGCCTTATAATTATGGGGCGAAGCACTAACAATAACCTCATCCAGTGTAGTGTTCGCCCTGACAAGTTCAATCATTCCCAAATTGGTGGTGGACGGTGAAAAATCCAATGTTTTTTCCTCGTAACCTAAATATTTAAAGGTAATTGTGCCTGTTTGGGAAGGGGCAGTGATTTCAAAATATCCAAAATCATCGGTTACGGTTCCCAACTGTACATCTTTTATGATGACCTGGGCTCCAATAAGGGGTTGTGAATCAGTAGCATCAATTACCTTTCCTATTATCTTATTTTGGGAAAAGACCATACAATGGCATAACAAGGTCAGCAGGAGCATACTTGTTAATAGGGGGAATCTGTGTTTCTTCATTATCCTTGTTCAGAATGCTTTTGGTGGTTACTTTCCTCTACTGCACCGAACTTGAAAATTCGTTCAGATAAGGGGTTTTGGAATTTTTTGAATTTGAGCGAAAAGGATTTTACATCTATATGCAGGAGTGAAACTAGCGCTGCTATGATGACCAAGTTTTTAATGATATACTGACCCAATAAGGTTAAATACAAGGGTCCTTCATTAAATACTTGATCGGGAAAAAACAACAAGGGTGTAAATGTGAAAATGATATGCACCAAGGCCAACAAAACAACCGTTCTCCTGGCCACATTGAAGATCAAAAACACACCAATCCATGTTTCCCAGAGTGCCAAAAGTACAATGGACACCTCATCCGGAATCAATCCAAAAGTTAGAACGTGAATGGTGCTTTTGGCAAATCCTTCGGCTGGACTGAGGTCTGGAAAAAACTTTAGCATTCCAAACCACAAATAGACCAATCCTATAGAAATTGCCAAAAGGTTGTTTTTGGCGACTTGTTTCAAAATATATACATTTTAATTATTGAATTCATTCATAAGTTCTGAATCTACCTTTACCTTTTTGTTTGGTAAGCGAAACGAAACTCCAACATTGATCAAGTAATCTGCAAAAGCCGCATCCCCAGCCCTTGGATTCCCGGTTGCTTCCTGAGTTTGTTTGTCAGTTACACTTTGCGGACGCTCTCGTCGTACAGCGAAAGGCACATTCAGATTAAGTGAAAAATTATCCTTCATAAAGGCAATTCCTGGATCAATGGACAGTACATTGCCCGGTCTCCTGAATCCTTCATTACCTCCGATAAGATCTTTCACGGGAACACCTTCATATCGCGCACCCAACGAACCAGAAATAGTATTGGAAAAAGTTTGGCTCACCCCGGCACGAATGGAAAACTGATCTGGAACGGCCATGATGGCTTCATTTTGAAGAATTGGACTCAAAGTTTCCCTAAAAGTTCGGGTGCCATTGGTTTCCCTGGGGTTGATCAAATAAAATCCACCACCATAAGCAAACAAGTTCTCAGCTATTTTTTGATAGAATTGAAAATCCAATGTAACTCCAAAACCACCGTCTCCAGGCTGTATACTTTGATCAACGGGTCTAACTTGAGGACCTCCCTCCGGGCCTACATTGTAAAAAATATCGGAAGCATTCCAATTACCCGTAGGCAATTTCAGGCCCAATCCCACTGCCAAATTTCCATTTTGGTGCTTTTCAAGGTCGAACAACCAATAACCAACACCAACCCGAATATCGGCCAAACCACGGGAATAGGTAACATTTCTCTCATTACGACCATGCTCGTACAACGAAGATCTTGTATTGATCACGGTTGGAATGGTGATGCTGGTATACAGCCTATCTGTTATTCCGTAGGTAAGGAAAAAATCCCAGGAATGGGAATGGTTGATCACCTCAGACCCATTGGCAACCCTATCTGGTTCTTCATGGGTCCCTCTAAAGTGTCTGAAAGATCTAAAATACCGATAATTACTTCCTATCTGGATATCTCCGGGGCTTAAAAGGTTGCTCTCCAATGTATTGCCCACACAAGATGAGAAATGACGGATAGCCACACAACCCTGTGCATTTGACGTTTTAATCCCCAAAAAGGATGCTGTAATAAAAAGTATAAAATAAAGTGCTCTTTGCGTTTTCATATTCTGTTTTGGTTGGTTTATCGATAAAAAAAGCCGACCTATTTCAAGGACGGCCTCTATTATTGAATACGCTACTTATTATTTAAACTAAACTTGCGGCCAAAGTAGGATGTTTACCCAACAACTGCGGCTAACAAAAGGGTAAAAAAGATTAATAAAGAGTTAATAGGACTAATGAATGGTTAAGCAACACGCATATTGTGCTTCTCACTAGAAGAATAAAAGATTTTATGCTTTCCCTTTATAGATATTGGGCAACCGTATTCCAAAAAGCACAGCCAAGGTTCTCAGGGCAATAACCACCAAAATAGCAGCGATATAGGCATAATCTTCCCGCATGGAAAGACCAGTGAACAAAAAATAACTTGCTCCGCCTACAATGCAGGTCGTTGCATATATTTCTGTTCTTCGGAAAATTATAGGGATCTCGTTACACAGCATATCCCGAATCACACCGCCAAAACATGCGGTCATGGTGCCCAAAGCTATACATACCACGGGCAACAACTCCGCCTGTAATCCTTTTTCAACGCCAACCATGGTATAGAGACCAATGCCAATGGTATCAAACAAAAACAAGGAACGTCTAAGATATTTGAGTTGGTTCACAAAAATAATGGCCAATACAACCGCAATGAAAATGGTAACCATATACGTGATGTCCGTCATCCATGCCACGGGTGTATTGCCAATTAGAAGGTCTCGCAACGTTCCTCCTCCAATAGCCGTCACAAAGGCAATAATAAGCACCCCGAACAAGTCCAGTCGCTTTTCCATGGCCACCAAAACTCCGGAAATGGCAAAGGCCACGGTTCCCAAAATATCTATGGTCTGATAGAGCATCGCTACATTTTTTGGGTGTAGTAGTTATAGTCTTTTAGAACGGTATCCAAAAAAGGAACATCATAAAGTTTGGAATTGGTCTGAAGGATACTCTCCACCTTCACCCGAAGTGCAGTCAATGTCCTAAAATCTCCACTTTTTCTGGCAATATGAAAGGTTTCCTTGATCAATCGCACATCCTTGTCCGTCAACAAGGTCACATTGGTAAACTGCGGCACATATTCTTCATTGATTTCTTCCAAAATGGTATGCGAAACCTTGGTTTTCTTTTTGGTGCTGATAACCACCGTGCCTGCGGCCGCATCTCCAACACGCTGCCTTTTTTCGGAAAATAGGATGCTTAAAATACCTATGGAGCCTAAAAAAATCCAAATGTCCACCAGCCGAAGCATCCATCGTACCAATAAATTGCTCCAATGTACCGGTGTGCCATCCAAACGCACCACCCGCATTTTTAGCAACATCTTCCCAACCGTCTGTCCATTGAAAAGACTGTGCATCAAAAGGGAATAGAACATGGCTGGCAGAAAAATTAGGGCCACCAACCCGCGTTGGGTCCAATAATCTTCGTACACATACCCAATGGCATCACCGATAAGGTTCACCAAGTAGGCATACACATAAAGAATGAATCCATCGATCAAAAATGCTACAATACGCTCCCCAATACTGACAATCTTATAATCTAAGTTGACATTTTGCGTTGTATTGATTTGGAGGTTACCCATATAACCGTAATTTTAACTGTACGAATTTCCACTTATGCGAGAGGCTGCCTTTGTGAAGCAAAATAAGGAAAAATGGATTGCATTTGAAAAAGCAATCGCATTGGGTTCACATACCGACCCCGATGCCCTTGTGGATGGCTACATCCAGCTCACAAACGATTTGGCCTACGCACAGACGTATTACGCAGAAAGCAAGACTTTATTGTATCTGAACTCTTTGGCTTCCCAAGCACATCAAAAAATTTATAAGAATAAAAAGGAATCCGGCAACCGGATAATTGAGTTTTGGGCACGGGAATTCCCATTATTTTTTAGACAATATCACAAGACGCTCTTGGTGGCTTTTTTAATTTTTATTGTGGCCTCCGCCATTGGCAGTATCTCTGCCCTTAACGATTCTTCTTTTGTACGACTTATCTTGGGAGATGCCTATGTGAACGAAACCTTGAACAATATTGCCAAAGGAGAGCCCACCGCCATTTATAAAAGTGGCAGCGAAGTAGGAACGTTTTTGGGCATTACCATCAACAACATTCGTGTGGGATTCTTGGCCTTTGCCTTTGGGGTCATTACCAGTATTGGCACAGCCTATATTTTGTTCAGCAATGGCGTGATGTTGGGTGCTTTTATCACCTTTTTTTATACCAAAGGGGTGTTTTTTGAAGCTAACCGACAAATTTGGCTGCATGGCACCATCGAAATTTCGGTAATTATTATTGCTGGATGTGCCGGACTCATCATGGGCAATAGTATTTTGTTCCCCAAAACATTTTCAAGACGGGTTTCCTTCATGAAAGGTGCCAAAGATGGCCTAAAGGTTGTGGTGAGTACCATTCCTTTTTTCATCATCGCCGGGTTTATCGAAGGATTCATCACCCGCTATGCCACCATGCCGGATTGGCTGGCCTTTTTAATCATTGGGGGATCACTATGCCTTATCGTCTATTATTATATCCTATATCCAATCTTACTAAACCAATCTTATGAAGGACAAATACATCGAACTTAGAATCAATCGCGATTTTGGCGACATTCTTACCGTATATTTTGATTTTTTAAAGCAAAACATCAAAAAATTCACCAACGTTTTTCTCAGTTATAATGGGATTTTCTTGATTGGACTTTTGATTACCAGTTATTTGTTGGTCAGTGGATTTATTGGAATGATTTCCGAAAATTCCAATTTATATGGAATCAGTGCTACGCAAACAGGTGACGACACCTATTGGATCTATGTTATTGCTGGGGGCATCCTTTTCTTTCTCATTTTTTTAATGGTCGCTGGATTGAACTTTAGTCTAAGCTCTTCCTATATGATCAAGTATGATGAACACAAAGGCAATGGCTTCGACAAAGCCGAAGTCTGGAACCTTACCAAGAACAAATTGGGCCACACCATTGTCTTTATCCTGTTGCTGATTCCAATTTATGGTTTGTTTTTTATTGTTTCCGTAGTTTTTGCTTTCATTCCCCTACTGGGTATGTTTGCCCAGTATATCATCCAGTTTTTTATGACGGCTTGGATTGGGGTTTCCTTTTTTAGTATGCTGAGTGAGGACAAAGGTGTTACCGATGCTTTTGGCGAAGGCTGGAACTTGGTCAGTAAAAACTTTTGGAAGTCAGTTGGGGTTAACTTCATTCTTGGGTTGCTTAACGGGCTCCTCATGTTCATTGTTCTGATTATTCCGGCAATTCTCATCGGGATTTACACGTTTCACGTAGTGGAAAACAATGTTGATGTTGGCGGCATAGTAGCTACCGTTGTGTATACCCTTGGTCTTTGTACATTGCTCATCCTAATGGTATATGCCCAATGCCTTTCGCAGTTTATCAATGGAATTCTTTTCTATACCTTGCACGAGAAAACCTATAACCTCAATACACGAAGTAAAATTGAACAAATAGGACAATCCGAGTAGTGATCCATCGTATTACAGTCATATTCTTTTTGTTGTGGGCTTCGTTGTCAAATGCCCAAAATGATTCCATTTCAATTCCCATTGATGAGGGCTCCACATTGACCGAACGCCAAATCGATGAAGACCTTAGCCAAAAATACACAGGAGAGGAGTTCAATTATGATGTAAAAACCGGGGAATCCGCCAACCTTTTGGCCCGTTTTATCCGATGGATTTTGAACAGCTTGGGTGAAACCTTTGGTCTGGACATCTCCCCAAAAACATTGCTTTTTCTGGAATATACCATCTATGCACTCATGGGAGCCTTGGTCATTTACTTGTTGGTACGGGTGTTCATCAATGAAAAATTCAACGCCATTTTTTCCAAAAAAGCGAAGTCCATTGTTGATATCGATTTATCCGAACGCCATATTGAATCCATAGACTTGGATGCCTTGATGAATGATGCCCTTAAGATCAAAGATTACCGACTTGCGGTCCGGTACCAGTTTCTCAAGATTTTGAAGTTGCTTTCCCAAAAAAGTATCATCGATTGGCATTTTGAAAAGACCAATGTGGATTACCAACGTGAAATCAAGGAAGGAAACCTGCAAACTGAGTTTAAAAAGGCATCCTATCTCTATGAAAACATCTGGTATGGGGAGCAACCCATTGATGAGACCGGCTACACCAAAACCAGTTCCCGTTTCACCCGATTAAATGATTTAATTCTGCAATAGCTATGGATCGAAAATCGAAAATAGTTATTGCCGTATTCGCCGCTGTGGTCGTGGGCATCATCATCACCGAAATTGTGAGGCCCAAGCCCATTAATTGGAGGCCCTCCTACACATCAACCGATAAAATTCCTTTTGGTTGTTATGTGCTTTTTAATGAATTGGCCACAATTTTCCCGGACCATTCCATTGAAACCGTTGAAGAAAGTGTGTATGACCTTATGGTGGATCGGGACACCACTGTTGCATCGAACTATATTTTCATCAATGAATATATTGAGCTGGACGAACAGGAGACCAACCAACTTTTGGATTATGTGGATCAGGGAAACACCGTTTTTATTTCGGCAACAAATTTCGGATGGCCTTTGTTGGACACCTTAAATATTACCCTAGCTTCGGATTACAACCTAAAAGAAGGCACCGCCATCCTCAATTTAACCCATAATAGGTTCAATGGCGAGGAATTTAAACTATCCCGTGGGGTATTCAACTCCCATTTTACCAGCGTAGACTCCACCAACACCACCATTTTGGGTCATATCACCTATACCAAAGAGAATTTTTTGGAAGAGCAGCCCGAAGTTACAGTCACCAAACCCAATTTCATCAAGACAAAATTCGGAAAAGGCAACTTCATCATTAGTAGTACGCCACAAGCCTATTCCAATTTTTATATGCTGAAGGGAAACCAGGACTACGCGGTGTACACATTTTCATACCTACAGGACCATGGGCTTCTGTATTGGGACAATTATAAAAAAGCAGGACGCATCATTATAAATTCTCCCATGCGCTTTGTTTTGACGCAGGAAGCCTTGAAATGGGCTTATTACCTTACTATTTTGGGTATTTTGCTCTTCGTTCTCTTCCGAGGGAAACGGGAACAGCGTATCATCCCCGTAAGAGAACCCTTAAAAAACTCTTCGGTGGAGTTTGCCCAAGCGGTTGGATCCCTTTACCATCAAAATAAGGACTACACGGACCTCATCCACAAAAAATTGAACTACTTTTTGGCACATCTAAGAAATCGATACCATATTGACACTTCCCAACTCGACGGAAAAACTATCCAAATCTTAGCCGCAAGAGCAGGCAAAGAAGTGGGAGAAACCAAAAAATTGATTGAATACATCCTGAATTTAAAGAACAAAAGCACCCATACCGAACAAGACAGTATAGAACTCAACAAAAAAATAACCGCATTTAAGCAGTGACAAATGGAAGAAAACGAACAACAGGAAGACGTACAGTTCAATAACCGCATTGACCTGACCCAACTACAAGAGGCCGTTTCCCAAATTAAATCCGAATTGGGAAAAGTGATCATTGGACAGCAAGACATGATCGAATTGCTCATTGTGTCCATATTGGCCAATGGGCATTCCCTTATTGAAGGCGTTCCAGGTGTGGCCAAAACGGTGACCGCCAAATTATTGGCCAAGACCATGAGTGTGGATTTCAGCCGAATCCAATTCACGCCAGATTTAATGCCCAGTGATATTTTGGGAACATCGGTCTTTAATGTTAAAACCTCCGAATTTGAGTTCAAAAAAGGACCCTTATTCTCCAATATTATCTTGATAGATGAGATCAACCGTGCCCCCGCCAAAACACAAGCTGCCTTGTTTGAAGCCATGGCGGAACGACAAATCACCATGGACGGGACCGAGTATACGATGGAACCACCCTTTTTGGTGTTTGCCACCCAAAATCCCATAGAGCAAGAAGGTACCTATCGCCTTCCCGAAGCCCAATTGGATCGTTTTCTGTTCAAAATCAATGTGAATTATCCCTCTTTGGAAGAAGAAATCCAGATTTTGGAAAGTAAGCACGAACAAAAGACCAGAATTGAAGAGGAATTAATCAACAGCTTGTTTTCGGGCCAACAGATTGCAGACTACCAAAAGACCATCAAGGAAATCATTGTTGAAAAAAACCTGCTCAAATACATCGCCTCCATTGTCGACAACACTCGAACCAATGCCAACCTCTATTTAGGGGCATCACCAAGGGCATCCATAGCCATTATGGACGCATCAAAGGCTTTGGCTGCCATGAACGGCAGGGATTTCATAACCCCGGATGACATTAAAAAAGTAGCAGGTCCGGTTTTGGGGCACAGAATTATGTTGACTCCAGAACGCGAAATGGAGGGATTGACCTCGGAACAAGTGGTCAATCAAATTGTGGACAGCATAGAAATTCCCAGATAATCGTGAAGCGACTTTTAAGACCCATATATCTACAAAAACGGTTTTTCATAAGCTTGACAGCCCTAGTTTTGGGCTTCGTCGTCTCGTTTATGGTACCAACTTTATATGGAGCTATAAAGGTGCTATTCTTTGTTTTTGTACTGCTTTTTATTGTTGATATGCTCCTGTTGTTTGCTTCAAAAGGGGAAATTGAAGGAGGTAGAATTCTACCGGACAAACTTTCCAATGGTGATGACAATCCCATTCAATTGAAGGTGGCGAACACCTATCTTTTTCCCGTTACGGTGAAAATCATTGATGAGATTCCGTTTCAATTTCAAAAACGGGATTTTGGATTGGTCAGCAAAATTTCTAGTGGCGGAAACAAAGTTTACGATTACCAACTGAGACCCACGGAACGCGGTGTGTATTCCTTTGGAAGCTTAAACATTTTCGCAACTTCCCCCATTGGTTTTCTGGCCAAAAAATACACGTTTGACCAAGCCCAGGAGGTTCCTGTTTACCCGTCATTCCTTCAATTGCAGAAGTATGATCTTATTGCCTTTACCAATCGATTACACGAGTACGGGCTTAAAAAAATCCGACGGATTGGCCATACCATGGAGTTTGAACAGATTAAGGATTATGTTTTGGGTGACGACATCCGAAATATCAACTGGAAAGCCACCGCCAAACGAGGACAGCTCATGGTGAACCAGTACCAAGATGAAAAATCCCAACCTATCTATTCCGTGATAGACAAAGGCCGGGTTATGAAAATGCCCTTCAATGGGTTGAGTTTGTTGGATTATGCCATCAATGCCACCTTGGTCATCAGCAATATTGCTCTCAAAAAACAAGATAAGGCTGGTATGTTTTCTTTTAGCAACAAAATCGAAAATCGGGTGGTGGCAGAACGTAGAAGTTCCCAAATGAACCTGATTTTGGAAACGCTTTATAACTTACGCACCAATTTCATTGAGAGTGATTTCAGTAGGCTCTATATTGATGTAAAACGAAACCTCAACCAACGGAGTTTATTGTTGTTGTACACCAATTTTGAAACGCTGGATGCATTGCACCGCCAACTCCCCTATCTGGCAGCCATGGCCAAACAACATTTATTGGTGGTCATATTCTTTGAAAATACTGAACTCAATGATTTTGCCAGCAAAAAAGCAGATACGGTCCATCAAATCTTTGAACAGACCATCGCGGAGAAGTTTATATATGAGAAAAAGCTTATTGTAAACGAATTGCGCAAACATGGTATTCAGACCATTTTGACCAAGCCGGAAAACCTCACCATAAATACCATCAACAAATACTTGGAAATAAAGGCCAGAGGACTTATTTAATTTTGGGATAAACCTGAAGATAGGCCAAGTGAACTCAACGAAATTGGGATAGTTTCCAATACCAAAGCTTCACTATTTTTTTTGGGATTGAAGTTGAATTTTTGTTCGTCACGTTGGCTATAGTTGCCCCGAAGTCTCTTATTGTCATCTTTTTTGGAAAAGAGGTCGATAGTAATACCTACGGTGACCCCACCTAGAACCGTTGCGGCCAAATCATCGTTGTCCCAGCCGTTCTCTTGCTGTCCAGAATCCACTGCTTCCTTGGCAACTCCAATTAAAGCACTACCGGCCACAGAACCTACGAAAGTCCAAATCCGATTACCATCTGATGCTTGCTTGGCAATTCCAGCTCCGGCAAGACCAAAAAGATTTCCGCCCAAAAAATGGAGTGCTTTGTCCCGCTCAACTTGACCATAGCCATGCAGAGCGAGCACAAAAAAGAGTAGTGTGGGGATTAGTGTTCTCATTGCGCGGGCTAAATGTATGAAAAGTTCTTGAGTAATCCCCCTATTTTTAAAGGCCTTGCACCTCTTTTTTGGCCAAATTAAACTCTTTCATGATGTCTTGGACAATTGCTTCGGCTGGCTTAATCTCATGAATCAACCCCGAAACTTGACCAATTTCGAGTTCCCCTTCCTCCATATCGCCTTCAAACATGCCTTTTTTGGCCCGTGCACGACCCAGTAAGATTTTCAATTCCTCAGCAGAAGCACCCTTGGCATAAGCCTCCTGTACATCTTGATAGAATTTGTTTTTTAGAAGTCGGACTGGAGCTAATTCTTTGAGTGTAAGATGAGTATCCCCTTCTTGGGCGTTCACCACCCTTTGCTTGAAAAGCTCATGGGATGATGCTTCTTGGCTGGCCACAAACCGACTTCCTACCTGAACGCCATCAGCACCAAGTATCATCGCTGCCAGCATGGCCCTACCTGTTGCAATTCCCCCTGCGGCTATCAACGGAATAGTAATTTTTTCCTTTACCGAAGGAATCAAAACCATCGTGGTCGTTTCATCCCTTCCGTTATGACCGCCTGCTTCAAAGCCTTCTGCTACAATGGCATCCACACCTGCTTCTTGGGCTTTTAAGGCAAACTTTACACTGCTCACCACATGCACTACGGTGACGCCTTTTTCTTTCAAAAAAGAGGTCCAGGTTTTTGGGTTTCCTGCAGAAGTGAACACAATTTTCACTCCAGAATCCACAATAATCTGCATCAGCCGGTCAATATCAGGGTAGAGCATGGGAACGTTCACCCCAAAAGGCTTGTCTGTGGCTTTTTTACATTTTTCGATGTGCTCTTGGAGAACTTCTGGATACATGCTGCCAGCGCCCAAGAGTCCCAATCCGCCTGCATTGGAAACCGCAGAGGCCAATCGCCAACCACTGGCCCAGACCATCCCAGCTTGAATAATAGGGTATTGTATCCCAAAAAGTTGCGTGATTTTGTTCGTCATTCTAAATAGTTAGCTTGAATTTCATGATGGTTAAAATCCATGAGATTCAGAATAACGAAAGATACTAAGAAGCTATGAAATTACCCCAGACCCTACCAATTCATCATCCAGATACCAAGCCACAAACTGGCCCTCAGTGATAGCAGATTGCTTTTCCTTAAAGTCTACATACAACCCATTCTCTATTTTATAGAGGGTTGCCTCTTGTAAGGGTTGTCGGTATCGAATACGGGCCATGACCTGCATAGTTTCGTCCACTTTTAAGGCCAAATCAGGGCGTACCCAATGTAGTTCGTCCTCGTTCACAAAAAGGGTATGACGGTACAATCCAGGATGTAATTTTCCTTGTCCGGTGTAGATGATGTTTTTCTCCACATCGGTATCAATCACGAACAAAGGTTCTTTGGTTCCACCGACATTAAGTCCTTTTCGCTGACCGATGGTAAAATAATGTGCCCCTTGGTGCTCTCCTACCACTCTTCCATCAGCTTCTGAATATAGTGGCTTTTCAGCATTGAAAGCCAGTTCTTCCCGTTTATTTTGGAAAGTGGGAACAGAAATCGAGAATTGTGAGGCATCCGTGGGCACTTCCACAATGACTCCTTTTTTTGGACTCAACTTTTGTTGTAAAAATTCGGGTAGGTGTACCTTTCCCACAAAACAAAGTCCTTGGGAATCCTTTTTGTCAGCCGTGATCAAATCATTTTCAGCAGCAATTTTTCGTACTTCGGGTTTGGTCAATCCGCCAATGGGAAACAATGCTTTGGAAAGCTGTTCCTGTGACAATTGACACAAGAAATACGATTGATCTTTATTCTTATCCACGCCAGCTAACAATTGATAGGTTTCGGTACCGTCTTCATTTTTGATAGTGCCTTTTCGGCAATAATGGCCTGTGGCCACATAATCGGCACCCAATTGCAGGGCAATTTTCAGGAATACATCAAATTTGATCTCACGATTACAGAGTACATCGGGATTAGGGGTCCTTCCTTTTTCATACTCACTGAACATATAGTCCACAATGCGCTCCTTGTATTCGGCACTTAAATCGACTGTTTGAAACGGTATTCCGAGTTTTTCTGCAACAATCAAGGCATCATTGCTGTCCTCAACCCAAGGGCATTCTTCGGAGATGATAACAGAATCATCCACCCAATTTTTCATGAACAGTCCAATCACCTCGTACCCCTGTTCTTTTAAAAGATAGGCGGTAACGCTAGAATCCACTCCTCCAGAAAGTCCTACAACAACCTTTTTCATTACTAGTGATTATGGGTACAAAAATACAAAATAGTCTTCAGTGGCCGTATGTAGTCCATAGTTTGGCACATACCTTACAAAGTGGGACAAATACCACAAAAAAGCACCTTAAAAATCCATTTCTGTAGGCATTTTATCGATAGGGTTTACCGTTCATCGATGAGACATCAAAAGGAGTCATTTTACCATACAAAAAACCCTGTTTTGACAACTATTAATTTTTTTACCAACCACAATGCCGCATCTTTGAAGTCCCAAATCTTTCCAAACTATACCTACAAATGGAAAACTCCCCCAACAACTTGAGGGAGTTTTTTTGTTTAATTTGAAGATTCTTGTAATTCACTGATCTTCTTCTTCAAGCACTTCAATAATTTCGTAACCATCTTCAACCGCCCGATATACCGCTTCGTTGAGTTCATAAGCGGGAACGCCGTCAAAATCGATTTCCTCTGCATCTTGAGGTAACTCTTTTACCACTGCTCCAATGGGCGTTGCAGCGACTTCATATTCGCCATTCATCTCTCGATAAAAAACGCCATCGGCATAACGATAGGCAATACCTCGAACTGTCAAAACAACTGTAGTTGCAGGTAAAACCCGCAATCGGAAGCCCCTTGGTGGAAAAGTTCTTACGTATACACCTTTGCGCTGTACGTAGTACATGCCGCCCACAGGGTAATATGAAATTCTTCGGTAAACAATGGGACGGGTATTGGCTGGTAAACGGCGTAACGTTCTTCGAACCACACGACGGTTATGCCGACGCACCTTACGTCGTATCACTCGTTTCTCATGTCGGGTGTAAACCTGGGCCTCCACATATTCCATGGAGCCCACAGATAAAAAGGCAAATAGGAACAGTACTAGATGTAATTGTTTCATAGATTTAAAATTTATGGTCAGATACCGGTTAAGACCGCCAAAAAACCAAAAGGTTTAATGGTTGACCCTAAATTTTAATCCAAAACTATCTTCTACCAGATTTTTTCTGCTCTTCGGCCTGTTCCATCATCTCACGCATCTTGCGTTGGAACTTGTTCTCTTTTTTCGGCTTTTTCTTGTTCTCCTGAATTTGGGCATGGATTTTATCCTCATCCAAAATGTAGTTCTTTATGGCCAACATGATGAAAATGGTAATCAGGTTGGAGATAAAGTAGTACAAACTCAACCCACTTGCATAGTTATTAAAGAAGAACAACATCATAATGGGTGATAGGTACATGATGAACTTCATGTTGGGCATGCCTGGCTGCTGTTGCATCTGCATGCTCTGCCCTGTGGTCATCATCATATAAAAGAAGATGGCTACCGATGCCAAAATCGGGAATAGACTCACGTGGTCTCCATAAAATGGAATGGTAAATGGCAATTCAAAAATGGTATCGTAAGAAGACAAATCTTCTGCCCACAAGAAAGATTTTTGTCGTAGTGAAAACGAGGTTGGGAAAAACATGAAGAGCGCATAGAAAATGGGCAACTGCAACAATGCTGGAATACAACCGCTCATGGGACTCACCCCGGCCTTGTTGTACAGCTTCATGGTCTCTTGCTGCTTCTTCATGGCGTTGTCCTTGTACTTCTCATTGATTTCGGTAATCTCAGGCTTCAACACCTTCATTTTGGCCTGTGAGAGATAGGACTTATAGGTTACGGGCGATAAGGCCAATCGTACCACAATGGTCATTAAAATAATAGCAATACCGAATGGCAAGAAAGAACTTAAGAACCCAAAGAACGGGGTAAAAATGTAGCGGTTGATCCATCCGAAGATACCCCAACCAAAGGGAATGGATTCCACAATGCCCAATTCTTTGTAATCGTCCAATACTTTTACATCAGTTGGACCGTAATACCAGTGCATATTTTGGGAAAGTTCCCCACCTTGAAGCTCCAAAGGAGCCTTGGTGCTATATGCTTTTGTAAAATGTACTTCCTTACTTTCCTCCTCCACCAAATTCTTGGAACTGAGTTGGGCTGTTTTAAAATGATTGTCTGTCGCCAAAATGGAACTAAAAAAGTGCTGACGGTACGATAACCATTTTATATCTTCTTCGGTTTCTTCATCCAAATCACTTGACTCAGAAAGTTTGCTGATTTTTCCGTCATCATGATTGTAGGTTAAACGGGTATACCGATTTCCGTACTGTACACTTTTATTGTGACGAATACCTTTTAAGTCCCAATTCAATTCTATGGGCCTTGTACTGTTTATGACACCGTTCAACCCTTGGGAACGCACCGTAAAATCGACCAAGTAATCATTCGGTTTCATTTCGTAGCGATACTCCAAAAACTGGTTATTGGCCACTTTGGCCTTCAGGGAAAGTACTTGATTGTCACCATTCTTTGTCAATGATGGCTCAAAATACAAATCGGCCGTACTGAGCACCCTATTATCGTTGGTAGAGAAATTAAGCGCAAAGTTGGCGTTTCCATCTTTCACCAAATACACTGGAACGGAATCGTAGGTGACAAAATTCTTCATTTTGGCCTCCACAATCTGTCCACCTTTATTGGAAACTTCTAAATACAGCACCTCATTCTCCAAGGTGGTAGTTCCATCGGAAGCTTGGGTAAAGCCAAAGGCCCCAACAGCACTTTTGTAATTGGCCACTGCGGTGGAATCCTGTAAATTAACAGGCTGTGATTGGTTTATGGGAGCATTTTCGGTTTCTTCCTCGGCTTTTTTAGTGGCAGCCTCAACTTGTTCTTGTTCAGCTTTTTGTGCCTCCAACTCTTCTGGGGTAGGTTGATTTTGGTAAAACATAAAGATGAGTATCCCAAAAATCAGTACAAATCCAATAATGGAATTGATATCCAGCTTCTTCTCTTCCATGAAAATTATTTAGTAGAAATCTATTATCGGTATTTCAGGTGGCAAATATATGTCCAAAACCGCAGTTTATGCCAAACTGGCATTCTTTTGTTGTTGTTTCTGCACCAATACCGCTTTTACAAAGCCCACAAACAATGGATGTGGACTAGCAACGGTACTTCGGTACTCGGGGTGGTACTGTACACCAATGAACCACGGATGGGACGGAATCTCGATTACTTCCACCAATCCCGTCTTGGGATTGAAACCAGTAGGTTGTAATCCCGCCTCTTCCATTTGCTGCTTGTATTCATTGTTGAATTCAAAACGGTGGCGGTGTCGCTCAGCAATATCACTGGCTCCATAGACTTTTTGCACCAAACTGCCTTCACTTAAATGGCAATCCCAAGCTCCTAAACGCATGGTACCGCCCATATCGGTGATTGATTTTTGTTCTTCCATCAAACTAATGACAGGATGAGGGGTGTCTTTATCCATTTCGGTGGAATTGGCACCTTCCAAGCCCAACACATTACGGGCAAACTCAATTACGGCCATTTGCATACCTAGGCAAATCCCCAAAAATGGAATATCGTTCTCACGCGCATATTGAACGGCCTTTACCTTCCCTTCAATGCCACGTTCACCAAAACCTGGGGCGACTAAAAGGCCATCCAAGCCCATCAATTTTTTATCGATGTTTTTTGCTTCAAGATGCTCCGAATGAATGGAACGTACCTCAACCTCAACTTCATTGGCTGCTCCAGCATGGATAAAGGCTTCCTGAATGGATTTGTACGAATCAGGTAGCTCCACATACTTCCCAATCAAGCCAATGGTAACTTTATTCTTAGGATTCTTGTGCCGTTTTAAGAATTCTTTCCATTGGTCCAGATTCGGCTCGGTATCATTAGGCAAGGCCAATTTTTCCAAGGCCACGGTATCGAGGCCTTCCTCTTGCATCAAAATCGGGACATCATATATGGTAGAAGCATCAATGGATTGAATAACAGCCTCTTTCTTCACATTACAGAAGAGGGCCAGTTTTTCCTTGATGTCATCGGAAATTTCATGTTCGGTACGGCAAACCAAAATATCGGCCTTAATACCACTTTCCATCAAGGTTTTTACGGAGTGTTGGGTCGGCTTGGTCTTTAATTCGCCTGCGGCGGATAAAAACGGAACCAAGGTCAAGTGGACCACAATGCCGTTGTGCTCACCCAGTTCCCAGAGCAATTGTCGCACTGCTTCAATATATGGTAGTGACTCAATGTCACCCACGGTACCACCAATTTCGGTGATTACGATATCATACTCACCACTTTTACCCAAGTTTTGGATGCGTTCCTTAATCTCGTTGGTAATATGGGGCACCACCTGAACGGTCTTCCCCAAAAATTCACCTCGACGTTCTTTTTCAATGACACTTTGGTAAATCCTACCCGTGGTCACATTATTGGCCTGTGAGGTGCGAACGTTCAAAAAACGCTCGTAATGGCCCAAATCCAAATCGGTTTCGGCACCATCATCGGTCACATAACACTCGCCATGTTCGTATGGGTTCAACGTTCCCGGATCAACATTAATGTAAGGATCTAGTTTTTGTATGGTAGTGCGGTAACCCCTGGCTTGCAGTAGTTTAGCCAAGGATGCGGCGATAATTCCTTTCCCCAATGACGAGGTAACGCCTCCCGTAACGAAAATGTACTTGGTCTGTGACATATTGATCTTTCTATTACGGGGCGTAAAGTTACAAATTGCTGCGCAGAAATCAGGAGGATTCCTTCGGAAAATCTTTTTGTAATTTTCTGATGAGCGGCTCCAAGCCTTCATCTTTAATGGTGAGCATGGTATTGAGGTAGTTTCCGAGTTTCCCTTCGGGAAAACCTTTTTGCCTGAACCAGACCAGATACGGTAATGGTAAATCCACCAAATAACGCCCCTTGTATTTCCCAAAGGGCATTTTGTAATGGGCCAGTTCCAAAAGTTGTTCTGAGTTGGGTTGCATTTCCATTTGTAGGTCTAATGTACTATCTTTCGCAGAACAATCTATCCCAAAAAATGAAACGAAGAAATTTTATTGCCACTGCCGCTGCGGGTTCCGCCGGATTGGCATCCGTGTCTGGCTTTGCCCAGAACAAAGAAGCACACAAAGATTTTAAACTAAAGCACAATATCAACCACAGTGTTTGCGAATGGTGTTTTAATGATATTCCCTTTGAGGAGTTTTTACAGACCTTGAATGAACTGGGCGTAAAAGCCATTGATTTGATAGGTCCGGATAGATGGCACATCTTAAAAAAATATGACATTCATTGTTCCATGTGCAATGGGGCGGAAATCAATTTAGAAGATGGGTGGAACAACCCCAAGTTCCATGATCAGCTTATCAAGAATTACACAGAAATCATTCCGAAGGTAGCGGAGGCAGGGTATACCAACCTTATTTGCTTTAGTGGTAACCGCAGGGGCATGAACGATTATGTGGGATTGCAAAACTGTGTGGATGGGCTTTCCAAAATTATGCCACTAGCCGAAAAGCACGGAGTGGTCATTCAAATGGAACTTTTTAATCAGCAAAACCACCCTGATTATATGTGCGACAGCTCTATTTGGGGCGTGGAACTCTGCAAGCATTTGGGCAGCGACAACTTTAAATTGTTGTTTGATATCTACCACATGCAGATTCAGGAAGGGGATATTATACGTAGTATACAGAACTACCACCCCTATTTTGGACACTACCATACCGCTGGGGTTCCCGGCCGCCATGAGATTGATGAGACCCAAGAACTCTACTACCCTGCTATCATCAAAGCAATTCAAGCAACAGGATTTAAGGGGTATGTGGCCCAAGAGTTTATTGTTACTTGGGATGATAAGATTGCTGCTCTAAAAGATGGGTTTATGCGGTGTGATGTGTAAACGCAACTACCATGATACTATTAATTGTTAAAGTAAAGAGTGCCTTATCCGAAGAAGAGCTGTTGCGAAGGGCAAAAGAGCGTGAACCGCAGTTCAAGGCGTTTCCTGGACTTGTGCAAAAATACTACGTAAAACGAGGTGAAGGGTTGTACAGTGGCATCTATATTTGGGAATCCAGGGAAGCGTTGATGGCCTATAAGGAATCTGATTTGGCCAAAAGCATTCCAGCGGCCTATGAAATGTCCGAACCACCCGAAATTGAGGTTATGGATTTACTGTTTCAGTTGAGGGATTAAGATTCTCTAAAAACTTCAAGACCAATCACTAACCCACCTTTGCACCATATCATGAAAAACAAGTTGCTCATCCTGTTACTGCTTCTGATTTCACATATCACTAAAGCGCAGTTTATTAAAGAAAAATCATTGAATGCCCAAATTGGATATGGGCTCAGCGCACCCTACGATAGTTTTTCCAATGTAGCTAATGGTGGTTTTTTTCTTCAAGGCGAATTGGTTTTAACAGCGGCTTCCTGGGTAGAATTTAGACCGTATGCAGGTTTTATCTTTACAAATTCCAACGGAAAAGATCTAGACAACAATCCAACCACGGAGAAAGCTGAATCCAAAGCCTTTCTGCTTGGTGGAAAAACAAGATTGAAAGCACCCATACCATGGATAGCACCCTATGTGGAGGGAGGAATAGGGGTTTCAGTTGGAAAGTTTGAAACCTTTACCTTTTTTGATGATATTAGTAAGAGTGGGGTAATCTACCATATCCCTTTCTCGTTGGGATTGGAATTGGGACGATATAATAATGTGGACCTTGGACTTACCTACTTCTTTCAACCCACCGTTGAACAGTTCGCCGGAGCATTTGCTGTTGGACTAACATTTCCATTAAATTGGTAAAATAATGTCTCTTAATACGGCATAACCGTCTTAGTAATGGTTCAATTCTCCCGAAAAATTAACAGCGGCTATTTTCTTAAAACCTGACAGGCATAAAAATTACTGCCGCACAAGAATACATCTTAGAAGAAAAAATTAAACAGGAACTGGATAAGTTATAATACTTCCCTACGACCAATCAGTAGTATTTTTGGCAGGTAACTTCTACCTCATTCTTTCACCTAATCTGAAAACCAAACTATGATCCTAGATGCACTAGTAGAATTATTTGAACGGGACCTCAACAAATTAAAGGAAGAAATCAACCTATACACCCGTGAGGAAAATTTATGGGTGGTGGAACATAACATTGCCAACTGTGGAGGCAACCTTTGTCTGCACCTTATCGGCAATCTAAATGCTTTTATTGGAGCAGGCCTAGCCAATAGTGGTTATATAAGACAACGTGATGATGAATTCTCATTAAAAAATGTCAGTAAAAGTGAACTGATTGAGGGTATTGATCAAACTATTGCCGTTGTTTCCAAGGGATTGAATTCACTTGAAGAGTCAGATTTGAACAACGATTTTCCCATTCTAGTCTGGGAAAAACCCATAGAAATGGGAAAAATGCTGATTCATCTGCATTCCCATTTAAATTATCATCTTGGACAAATCAACTACCATAGAAGATTATTGGATAAAACCTAAGTGGTACTAGGTCCAAAAGATTGGCTACGCCTAAAAATGACAGTATTCATTCATCAAGTTGGAGTGCCTTGGCAATTTTTTGGTTCCATTCTACCTGCTTCTCCCGATTTCTAGAAAAATTGGTCTCCCAATCATATTGGTCCTGATAGTCCTGGAGCTCTTGTAGTATTTCTTGATAAATCTTTCGGATTTCAGCTTTTACATCATCTGAAAAAGAGGTGCGATCCAATCGATCCCGCATTTTTCGGGCAAAAAGTTCTGAAATATCAAAATGAAGCTGCTCATGGCTCAACGTATTCTCGTCGCACAGAGTAGGTCTATACCAAGATTCATTAGGGTAGAAATAGGCATTGACTTCATAATCCAGGTGAACCTCATGGTGTAATAAATTTGCAGAGTAGGTATAACTGATACCACTGGCCGTTGTGGCTGCCGGTTGAGCTGCCGGAGGTACTTTTCCCTTAAAATCGGCCCAGGTAAGACGTATATTGGGATTCCAAAGGACACCCTCCTCGATTTCTTGTCCAAAACCCAAAAAACCAAGAAATAGCAAACATCCTATGGGTATTATTTTATCCAATGAAAATCGATTACTCTTTCTATGTCAGGGTGAAGACAATATTGCACGGGACACGTATGGGCAATATGCTCAAGTTCTTTTCTGCCGTCCTCATCAATGGCCGCCGAAAGTTCCAGCTTTACCTCAATCTTTGAAATCCTTCTGGGATTCGAGACCATGTGCTTGGTAATTTCAACAGTGGCTCCCACAAGTTGTTCTTCCCATTTGGGTGCTTTTATGGCCATGGTAGTCAGCATACAGCTTGCCAATGCTGTGGCCACTGTATCGGTAGGAGAAAAAGCCTCTCCTTTTCCAGCGTTGTCTACAGGAGCATCTGTTATAAATTCATTGCCTGATCGCACATGAAGACATGTGGTCCGCAACTCTCCGTTATAGGTTATTTTTGAGGTCATCCAATTTCACTTCTTTAATTTCCAAACTATCATACTGCATAATATAACAAGCTCTATTAAAATAGCCCGAAGTCCAGTTGTTGAAATAATCAAAACTGTTCCCTGTATATTCTGTAAGACCGATAATCTTGGAGGTTTCAAATAGATTGTTCTTGTGCGCCAGTTTCAACAATACATCAAAAGTCACATCAAAGCCACGTACCGCGTATCGGTCTGGTTTTAATCCGCTGAATCTTTGTTGATATGCCTTTACAAAAGAATCATTCCCTGCTTCCCTATACAAAGAAGGGTAGGTGAACCGCAAGTTGGATAGATGGGTACTGGAAATGGCATCATCCTCAAATGCGCTATTATAACTTGTAGTAAACATGCGAACCTTGATTTGGGTTTCTTTCTCAGAAATCAGACTGGCAGTGTTGGCAGAATTCAATATAGAGGTAACACTTGCCACCATATTAGGTTGATCGGTTTCCAAGAACACCCAATTTTCCTTGTCTTCTGAAAGTTTTATCAAAAATTCATCCAAATGCAAGGATTTATTGTCGATGACCTTTGCAATCTGTGCGGCAGGAAACTTACTCAAAATGGAATCATGCGCCACCTGATGGGTGGAATCTGCAATGATGATCACATTTTCATCCGTGTATATCTTCTCCATATAGGAAAGCATCTTATCCCGAAGTACCTCTTCCCTAGGCACTGAAAAGAATACATTGGAATGACTGAATTCGCTATCTGAAGAAATGGGAGCAATCACAGGAATATTTTTTGATGCCGCTTGCACGGCCACTTCGTTCAAAGAACCCGAAGCAATAGGACCAATAATGGCTTTTACGCCCTGCAAGTTTTCCCTAAAAAGAATTTCCTTCACTTTGGCCTGATTCAACTCGGTATCATAGGTTTTTACATCTACCGAAACTCCCAACTTTTTAATGGAATCCAGAGCTACCAAGGCTCCTGAATAAAAACCAAGGCTTAGGGTCAAATCCCGTCTAGTCTTGATTTGATTTTCTGTTTTCTCTTTGTTATTGATATCAATCCGGTCCAGGCGAAATGGCAACATGAAGACCACTTTGGGTCTATTCTCAACATTTACGCTATCCAATAGATTGATTTTATCCAAAACCAAAGCATTTTTTACCTGAAGTACATCAGCTTTTTCTTTTGGAAGCTTTAACACCATTCCCGCCTTGAGCCCATTTTCCAAAGCAGGGTTCAAGCGAAAAAGTTCCTCTCGGGTCATTTTGAGGTTTTGGGTAAGCCTAAAGATATTTTGCTTCGGTTTTACCTCATAAAAAATATAATTGTCTGTGTTTACCACTCCGGAATTGTCCTGTTTTTTAGGCAAACGGATGACCATACCTTCTTTTAGGCCTCCCACTTCCATAATCTCGGGGTTCAGTTTTACGATGGAATCCGAAGGAATGCCATATTCCCTGCCCAAGCTGTACAAGGTCATTTTGGAGGGTACAGTGTAGGAAGTGAAAATCTCGACTTTTTGTTCCTTCAAACTATCGCCTTTGGGACGGGGCAACTTTAGTTCATGCCCTGCTGCCAGATAATTGGACGTCGCACTCAAATCTGGATTGAGCACCAAAAGACTATCTACAGTAATGCCATATTTGTGGGCAATGCTCCATCGGGTTTCCTTAGGCTGAACAATGTAGGTTTCAAAATCCAACTCGCGCTCCTCATTCGGGTCTATCTCTGGAAATTTTGGGATTTGCAGCACCATTCCTTTTTGCAAGGATTCTGAATATAACTGCGTATTGTATCGTTTCAGTTGCTCTTCGGTAATCTCGTATTTCTGGGTAAGTCCAAAGAGCGTCTCCTTCCTGCGAACACGATGACGTGTAAATCCTATAGGTTTGGGTTCTTGCTGAACTTCTTCCTTGGGTTTTTCTTTCTCAACCGTAACAGCTCCGTTTAAAGGAATGATCAAAATGGTGTTTTCCTTTACATCCGCAGCACTTTTGATTTCTTTATTGGCCTGAAGGATACTATAGGGCGTAACCCGATACTGCTGTGAAATACTTTGAAGGGTCTCCCCTTCCTTTACGGCATGTGTTTCATACTTGTTCTGTGCAGAAACTGAGATTGAGGTCAACAAAAAGACCACAAAACCCAGTTGTAAAATATATTTTTTCATTCCCATTCTATAGTTGCCGGTGGCTTTGAGCTAATGTCATACACTACTCTATTAACGCCTTTGACCTTATTTATTATATCATTGGAGGTCTTTTGTAGGAATTCATACGGCAAATTTACCCAATCTGCCGTCATTCCATCCGTACTTTCAACCGCTCGCAGGGCCACACATTTTTCATACGTTCGTTCATCTCCCATGACCCCTACACTATCTACGGGCAAAAGCATGGCTCCGGCCTGCCAAACCTTGTCATAAAGTCCCCATTTTTTCAATCCGTCAATAAAAATGGCATCCACTTCTTGCAAAATGGCCACTTTTTCTGCGGTAATATCCCCTAAGATACGGATTCCCAAGCCTGGTCCCGGAAAAGGGTGTCTCCCCAAAATAAAATCTTCCATTCCCATGCTGGCCCCTACTCTTCTCACCTCATCCTTGAACAACATTTTTAAGGGTTCCACTATCTTCAATTTCATATAATCGGGCAACCCACCCACATTATGGTGACTTTTGATCACTGCGGATGGCCCACCACTCGCCGAAACGGATTCAATACGGTCCGGATAAATGGTACCTTGCGCCAACCATTTGGCATTTTCCACTTTGTGGGCCTCATCGTCAAAAACATCAATAAAGACGCCACCAATAATCTTTCGTTTCTTCTCTGGGTCCGATTCACCCTTCAATGCATCCAAAAAACGTGCCGAAGCATCCACACCCTTCACATTGAGCCCCATGTGTTCGTATTGGTCCAAAACACTACTAAACTCATTTTTACGGAGCAGACCATTGTTCACAAAAATGCAATGAAGGTGTTTTCCTATGGCTTTGTGCAGTAACATGGCTGCCACACTGGAATCCACTCCTCCAGAAAGACCCAAAATCACCTTGTCATCCCCAATCTGCTTTTTGAGTTCCTCCACCGTGGTCTCCACAAAGGCATCTGGAGTCCAGTCTTGTTTTAAGCCTGCAATGTTCACCAAAAAGTTTTCCAGTAGTTTTTTGCCATCGGTGGTATGGTACACTTCAGGGTGAAATTGGATTCCAAATGTTGGTTCACCATCAATCTTATAGGCTGCATTTTCCACATCGTGGGTACTGGCCAACCGAATTGCCCCTTCGGGGAGTTCTTTAATGGTATCACTATGGCTCATCCAAACTTGGCTGCCTTCCCCCAGTCCTTTTAAAAATTCCTCTCCTTCTTTTACAAAAGATAGATTGGCCCTTCCGTATTCCCGGGTAGCCGATGGCGCCACGTTGCCTCCATTAAAATGGGATAGATATTGGGCTCCATAACAAATACCCAACAACGGCTTTTTGCCTTTTATTTCGGACAAATCAGGATGCGGAGCATTGTCTCCCCTGACCGAAGACGGAGAGCCCGAAAGAATTACAGCTTTAAATTCCGAGAGGTCTTCGGGTAGCTTGTTGTACGGTTTAATTTCAGAGTAAATGTTGAGTTCCCTAACGCGCCTTGCGATCAACTGAGTGTACTGGGAACCAAAATCCAGGATGAGTACGTTGTTCTGCATGGGCAAAAATAGCAATTTGGTTTTTCTGAAAAAGTATCTTTTAAGGGATATTTATGACAAGTTTGTAAACAACTTATTATGCATAGGTTATTCCAACAATTTTTACTCTGGATATCATACAGGCATTAATGACCCGCTAACAAAATGAGTGGGTTTCATTTCAGCGAATATAACGTTATGTAGTTTTTTTCTTAACACATTTCGTTATTTCTTTGCCATTCTTAAACACTTAACCATGATCAAGGGGTTTATCTTCGATTTGGATGGCGTAATTACCGATACTGCCGAACTACACTACGAAGCTTGGAAGGCATTGGCAGATGAAATGGGGTGGGATTTTGACCGAGAGGTCAATGAAAAGCTCAGGGGTATCTCCCGTATGGATTCCATTAAGGTAATTATGGAACACAATAAGGTTACTTTGGATGAAAGTACCATTGTTGAATTGGCCACCAAAAAAAATGACCTCTATGTTTCTAGTTTGGATAAGGTTACCCCAGAGGATTACCTACCTGGAGCCCGCGAATTGTTGACCCACCTCAGAACTGAAGGGTTTAGTGTAGCCTTGGGAAGTGCCAGCAAAAATGCGGAAAAAGTGCTACAGCAACTCAACGCAACAGGCTATTTTGATGTTATTGGCGATGGGAACAGTGTGGCCAAAAGCAAACCAGCTCCGGATATTTTCCTGTATGCTTCGGAAAAGTTACAACTCCCACCAGCCAATTGTATTGTTTTTGAAGATGCCGAAAAAGGAGTTGATGCTGCAAAAGCTGGTGGCTTCCACAGCGTGGGAATAGGTCCTGATGAGCGTGTGGGCCATGCTGATATTAGATTCGACACCATGAAGGATGCCACTCTGTTTGAGGTGAAATCCCATTTCAAGGAATTATTCTAAAAACCATTTCCTTTATCGGCTCAAATCCCTCTTTTTCATAAAGTTGGGGCAAAATGTCTATTTTTAGAAGGTAATTCAGCCTCCATGAAAACCAGATTCCTTGTCTCAATCTACCTGATTTTCTTTTGCTACGCCCTTCAAGCCCAAAAAGAGGAGCGGCTCGATAGCCTTCTAAACATATATGAAAATCAACCGGACGGAATTGAAAAAATTGAAACGCTGGACCAACTCTATTATGGAACTTTTCATTTAAAAAGACCCGAAGATGTATTGCCTTATGTGAAGGAACAGCTACAGCTTTCAAAGACCTTCAATTATAAAAAAGGGGAAGGTGATGCGCTTTTCAATTATGGGAATTACTATCGTCGCATCTACGCTTTTGATTCGGCTCATTATTATTTTGAGCAAGCAGTATCCATTTGGGAAGAATTGGATGACAATGAGGGGAAATTTAAAACCTTTAATGGCTTGGCCAAGATTGAACAATTACAAGGCAATTTTACCAAGTCACTTGAATTGTATGAAAAGGTTATGGAAACTGCCAAAAACATGAAAAGTGGAATCCGTATTGCTGAAACCAATAGAGAAATTGCCACCATATACATGGACAAAGCGAGTTATGAAATTGGCGTGAAATACATGTTGAATGGCCTCCGTGGATTGGATTCCCTTGAGAAACCCTATTTAGAAAAACGTGCCGACATGTTGGTGGGGGTAGGCCGAATAGAAAGCCTTCGAGGAAACGATGAAGCCGCCCTGTCTCCCCTTTTGGAAGGGCTTAAAATTTTTGAGGAACAAGGTAATCCTCTCTGGCAATGCATCACACATACAGAAATTGGCTATGCTTACCTTGGCCTTGACGAGATTGACAAGGGGATTGAGCATTTCAACAAAAGTCTAGAAATCTCTATTTCTTCAGGCAGAAAAGGTTTTGAAGCCATCTGCTACCACAATTTGGGGTTGGCCAACCGAAAAAAGGGAAATCTAGAACTAGCGGAAGACTTTCTAAACAAAAGCATTGCACTGGGCAAAACAACGGCCAACAATAATGTGAGTTCCTACAACGAATTGGGAAGTTTGTTTCTGGAGAAAAATCAAATGGCTGATGCTATAGAAAATCACACAAAGGCCATTCATTTGGCCGATTCCATTGAAAGCCTTGCCGAACTTAAGGATGGCTACGAAGGTAGGTCGCTTGCCTATGAAAAAAGCGGTCAGTTCCAAAATGCGCTGGAGGACCAAAAAAAGTTCATAAGCCTGAATGATTCCATTTTCAATACCACAAAATCCCAACAAATTGAAGAACTGCGTACCATTTATGAAACCGAAAAAAAAGAGCAACAAATTGCATTGCTCGAACAAGAAGCTAAAGTGAACCAGCTTGAAAAAATGCTTTTGGGGGGCGGGCTTGGATTATCCGTATTGGTCTTTGGATTTGGATTTTATGGTGTCCGGCAAAAACTGAAGCGTAATAAACTGGAAAAGGAAAAGGTAGATGCAGAACTCGCCTTCAAAAAGAAGGAATTGACCACCCATGCTTTGCATCTGGCCAAAAAGAATGAAGTTTTGGAAGGCCTCAAACAAAAGGCCGAGGAGCTCAAACATAATGAGGACTCCAAAAAAGGATACCAACAATTGATTCGTACCATCAATTTTGATTTACAGGACGATAATAATTGGGAGAATTTCTCCCGCTATTTTGAAGAGGTCCATAAAGATTTCAATAGTAATGTAAAATCCAAATACCCCCAAGTGACCTCCAACGAGCTCCGACTTTTGTCACTTTTAAAGATGAATTTGTCTTCCAAGGAGATTGCCAACATCCTCAATATTTCTCCCGAAGGCATCAAAAAAGCACGGTACCGACTCCGCAAAAAGTTGGATATTACTACTGAAGACTCACTTCAAGATTTGGTATTATCCCTTTAAAATAGGCTATTCAGCAAGGTGTCCACCTATTGTCCCACAATTAATTTGTGTATGTCCACCTGTTGTCCACCCTCCATATTTTATTGCTCGTAATCAGTGATTTAGGTTTGTTGTGTCATGAATTTGACAAATGTTTTGTGGTCTTGCTCGGCTAAGGGCTGCAGACCGTTACCGGGCGGGTCACACAAAGCAACAATCAAGTTTAACCACAAAACTATAAATCATGAAAGCAATGCGTAGACCATTCCATGGAATTGCCGTACTACTCATACTAGTATTGGCTATTTCCTGTAGTAAAGGAGATAATATTGAGCCCATAGGAGCGGACCCATGTAAAGAAAACCCCTGCGGAAATCCCCAACAATGCCCTAACCAATGTGATGAGGAAGAACCCACTGACCCTTCTGGAATAACCGAAGATGACCTCGAACCGGAGGGCGATGTCACCGAAACAGAAAACGGCTATCTCGTTGAAGGCTCATTGACCATGAACATGGATTCTGGTGAACCAATCGTTTTTGCCGAAGCAGATTTGGATGTGCAATTTAATGATGATGGCACTTTAAAAAGTATGAGTGGTACCACGGAAATCCCCGCTCCTACCAATTATTTTGAGTTTGAGACTCCCGTCCAGGCAGATATTGGATTCTTTACGGGTAAATTTTTGAATGAGAATCGGGACTTTGAAATACAACTGGTAGATGAACGCTCTTATTTTGTTTTCGCCATTTCTGCCAGCTTGGAGTTAAAACTCGGCGTCAATGATGACCCAGATGCCCATAAACCCCTTTCCATCGAGGCGCCGGTAGGCGGCCATATCACCTTTATTGCCGATTATACCGACCCCATGTTCTTCTTTTCATTGGGTGGTGATGCACTAGGTGGTGGAGATGAAGGTGACAATAACGGTGGAAGCGACGGGGATTCAAGTCATAACAAGCTGTCCAGTGTTAGCTTTGGCGCATCTTTTGGTTCCAATTTTATGTATGTACCCACCAACCCGGTAGATGGGAATGTAGTTACATTTCAGGCCAGTCAAGTTACCGGGGGAACGGTCTCCTTTTTTAAAGTTTTGGAAGCTTCGGGAATGTATTACCAAAACAGGGGTTTTAGTGCCGATATAAATTTTGACGAGCCCATGGAATCCGATTTTGGGGTGAACTATCGCTCTGGCATTAATGGTCAGTTGGACTTATCTCTTGATATTACCTCCTTTATTTCCTTTGGTTTTCCCATTGGATCGGGAAGTGCAGCCGTAGTGGCCGAGGCTTCTACCAATGATGGGGTAGTTGCCAAGGCTTTTATCAATGGTTTGGTTGACCCGGATTTATCATGGTGGCCCAATTTTATTCCCCTTATGCCCGATGGACACCTCAACGCCTACGGTTTTGTGGAGCAAACTGGTAATTTTGACATTGGCATGTCGGGCTCATTTGAAATTCAAATGCCCACGGGTGACCAAAGTATGGAAGGCTCAGTTAGAGCTACTCCAGAAGCATTTACCATGGAAGGTGAGGTGGTTTCGGGTGATGATGTGTGGGGTGCTTCCGCGGTTTTCACCGAAAGCGAAACCAAATGCATCGCCACTACCCCAGATAATTTTACCGATGGTATTTCGGAAACTGTAACCGAACAAATTGATGCAGCCATTGCGACTACAGAACAGGCAATTCAAGATCTTCAAGATGCTGAAGACCAATATGAATTGGAACTAAGTCTGCGCGGGCTGAGGGCCGCATTGCCTGGAATCATCGACCAAGCACAAGACGCCATTGACGATGCCGTAGCGGCAGGCTTGGCATCGGGAAGGAGTACCATTAATTCCTATTTAAGCGACTACAACCGTATTCTTTGCAGTGATAACCTTTCTGGACAGATTGATGCCATTGTGCGAGGCCACAGAAACGCCCTGACCCGATTAAAAAACGCGGTAAACGAAACAAATGATAATGCCACTACACGAACAGAATTGGAAGGAGCCCTTCGGGATTTGGCAGGTTTAGATCGCATCAACAGAACATTTTCAGTGACCATTATACACGGACACAAGACATTTGGTTGTGGAGACTTATGGAAGATGACTGCAACACGAAGCGTGACCATTAATGAAACCATTTTAACCAGCGGTCAAAAAGCGCAGCTTCTTGAGGCAGCCGATAATGTAAAATATATTGAAGAGGCTGATGGTATCCGCATTGAAGCACAGGACATTGTTGATCAGTTACCGACTGTTGAAGAATTGGAGAGTTTAAGGGACAATGTGGAAGCTTGCGTAGAAGAATTGACCAACGGCATTGGTGGCGCCGGATTCGTGTACAACCATGATACCGAAGTATTCACTCATTTTGTAATCATTAATGGTGAGGAAAAAGAAGTGGGCAGCTTTAATATTTTTAGTAAAAATGAGTTGATTGAAACATCAAGAGCTGAATTGGAGGGTTGCGACCCCAATGATGCCCTCAATAAATTGGTTGAAGATGCAAAAAGCAGATAATCTTTCTTCGATTATATGTTAGCTGAAAATTTACAGGAATCTATAAAAGGCAAAAGCCCCGGGAACCACTCCGGGGCTTTTAAATAAAATCAAAACCAACCTAAACATATGAGTTAACCAACTCAAATTTAAATTTTCATAGCAATTTTCGTATATGAAACAATTGCAGGGAAAAATACCCTACCCCCGTTACAATTTTTTTTTGAAAAAAACGGGTTTTTAGTTATAATTAATTTAAAATCAGTATTTTATGATTGTAAATTCTTTACAGTAAGGATCGAGTGAATTCAACAAGGATGGAATCAAAGCATGGCCCATTTCCAGATAGAGTTCCGAAAAATTGAGCTGTCTTTCTTGCAGTGATCTGTTAGGGAAAAGTTCATTTTGGAGGTCCGTCATACGAATGACATGATCTTTGAGTTTTCTTTTCTGGGCCTTGAGCAAACGCTTTTCCAACGCATCCAACCCTTTCTTTTGTTTTACTTCTTGTGCTTTTACCGCTCCCAAAAAACTCTTATCGGTTTCCTTGGCCAATTGGTACATGTGCTCAAATTGTTCTTCCAACACCTTCTTTTGAGACGAAAAATCAATATCTATATTGGAAATATCCCGAATTTTTTTGTTGATAAAGCTATGC
This sequence comes from Allomuricauda sp. CAU 1633, assembly GCF_017313225.1. Taxonomy (GTDB): domain Bacteria; phylum Bacteroidota; class Bacteroidia; order Flavobacteriales; family Flavobacteriaceae; genus Flagellimonas. The sequence goes on from NZ_JAFLNE010000008.1 coordinate 108,407, forward strand.
TGCTTTAAAAAGAGATGAGAAAGCTTCAAGTCCAGCTTTTCCAACTTTTTGGACTGCTTCTCTGTAACGACCAAGACCGAATTGCGCAACAAAAGCATGGGAAAGGTAATCCCCATTTTCCCAAAATACGAATTCAGTTCCAACCAATAGGCCAACTCCCCTCCTCCACCAATATAACAGAGATTGGGCAAAATTACCTCTTGGTATAATGGGCGGGCCACCACGTTCGGGGAAAATCGCTCTGGATGATGCTGTAATTCGTCTCGCAGTTCATCCGCTGAAAAATTGATTTCGGTGTTGAACACATGAAACTTCCCATGGTTCTCCACGATTCGCTCCCGAATCCCATCTTTTAAATAAAAATAATTGATTTCCCGAGGGTTGACCTGAATGGAATAATCCGAAGACACTTTGGATAGTTGGTCAATGGATTCGGAGATTTCATGAAAAGGAACATGCTCAAAAATATCCTTCTCCGCATAGGGAATCAACAGTCTTTTTAAGGCCGTATCGTCGCCATCAACAATAACCAACCCCTCTTCCCCAAATAAAGCATTGGCCAAATAGCGGGTGGCATCTGTTAATGTGGAATGTTCCAAATAGGCCGATTTGAACAATTTTTTGAGCTCTTCCGCATTACCTGTATTGCCCAACTCTGCGGATAACATTTCAAACACAGCGTCCAACCCATCCGTGCTCAAGGCTCCCACCGCCCCTGAAGCGGAACGGTTCCATTGGATTTTTTTCCCGTGCAGGTTAAAATAATTGATTTCCTCAAAATCATGGTCCTCCGTAGCCATCCAATACACAGGCACAAAATCAGTATTGGGATGGGAATTTTTTAGCTCCTTGGCCAACTTTAGGGTCGATACTATTTTGTACAAAAAGTATAACGGGCCTGTGAACAAATTCAGCTGGTGGCCAGTGATAATGGTAAATGTATTCTCCTTTGCCAAGGATGCAATGTTGTCTTGGGTTGCAATTGAAACCTCAAATCCTTTGTATTGGCCCTTCAAGGCCTCCACCAGTACCTTTCGGTGTGAAGGTGGGTAATTGGCCTTCTTTTCCTTAATTTGGTCCTTAAAATTTTCAGCTGAGGGAAATCGGTTATAAAACGGTTTCAGGTTTTCCTGTTGATCCAAATAATCGCAAATAAGCTTGGAAAAATAACCGGTTTCTTTAAAGGGTATACAATCTACTTCCATTAACACTGCAATGAGGTGGTCAAAGATAACCCTCTTCTTTTTTTCTCATCCTAAAAATACGTTAATTACATTTTAGCCTTCTGAAACAAAAATTATGACAATAGGTCAATTTATTGTTAGATTTGGCTTCTACTAATTACCTTGTTCATGACAAAATTTTTACTCCCGTTCATTGCAACTTTTACCTTTTTTGTATCCGTATCAGCACAATTAAAGTCTCCATCCGAGTTTTTGGGATATGAACTGGGCACTCAGTTTACACGCCATCATGAAGTAGTTGATTATTACGAATATCTGGCCAAAGAGGCTCCAAATAGGGTAAAATTGACCGTTTACGGAAAAACCAACGAGCGTAGACCCCTGCTTTTGGCCTATGTCTCTTCCGCTGAGAATATCTCCAATTTGGAAAGCATTCGTCAGGAACACTTAAAAGATACTGAAGAAGGTGGAAATACTTCCAAGGCCATTGTTTGGTTGAGCTACAATGTACATGGCAATGAAAGTGTGAGTACCGAGGCCTCCATGAAGACCATTTACGAACTTTTGACCTCCAAAAGTCAGTATTTGGAGAATACAGTCGTCATTATGGACCCTTGTATCAACCCAGATGGAAGAGATAGATATAGCAATTGGTACAATCAATATAAAAATACACCTTACCAAGTGGATTACAATAGTAAGGAACACCACGAAGGTTGGTGGAATGGGCGTAGTAACCACTATATGTTCGACCTAAACCGTGATTGGGCCTGGTTGACCCAAGTGGAGAGTCAACAACGTTTAAAGGTCTATAACGAGTGGCTGCCCCATGTGCATGTGGACTTTCATGAACAAGGCATGAACAACCCGTATTATTTTGCGCCTGCTGCGGAACCTTATCACGAAGTGATAACGGATTTCCAACGTGATTTTCAGGTGACTTTGGGTAAAAACCACGCCAAATATTTTGATGCCAATGGTTGGTTTTACTTCACCAAAGAGGTTTTTGACCTTTTTTATCCAAGCTACGGTGACACCTACCCAACCTACAATGGAGCGATTGGTATGACTTATGAACAAGGTGGTGGAGGCCAAGGTGGATTGGGCGTTATTACGGCGATTGGTGATACGCTTACCCTAAAGGACCGAATAGCCCATCACTTCACCACAGGAATGTCGACCGTAGAAGTTTCCTCCCAAAATGCATCGCTTTTGAACTCGGAATTCAAGAAATTCTATAAAAACCAGAATTTTAAATATAAAAGCTATGTGCTGAATGGGGACAAGGATAAAATTGACGCCCTAAAATCCCTTTTGGAAAAGCACAAAATAGAGTTTGGAAGTCCTTCTTCTGGGTCTGTTAAAGGATTTGATTACAACACGGGTAGTAGTGGGAGTATGCCCATTACCAATAACAGTTTAGTGGTTTCCACAAATCAGACCAAAGGGACTTTGGTAAAAGTGTTGTTTGAACCCAATGCCAAATTAAGTGATTCGCTTACTTATGATATTACCGCCTGGTCGCTCCCATATGCTTATGGATTGGATGCCATTGCTTCCACGTCTTTGGTTGCTTCCAATGAAGGAACCACTGAATCGGCAGTTAGTCCCAGCATTGCTCCTGATAGTTATGCCTATATCACAGATTGGAACAGCCTAAAGGATGCAAAATTTCTTGCGGAATTGCTCAAGGCCGGAATCCGGGTTCGAAAAGCAGACCATCCTTTTTCCATTGAAGGGCAATCCTTTGAAAGAGGTTCCTTGATCATTACCAAAGGGGACAACCAATACAAAGAAGATTTTCTGAAAATACTTCAAACCACGTCTGGCAAGTATGGAAAAAGCATAACCAGTTCCAAAACAGGCTTTGTGGATTCGGGTAAGGACTTTGGTTCTTCCTCCATTAAAATGATCAACAAGCCAAAAATTGCCATGCTATCTGGAGGGCCAACCTCCACCCTGCGCTTTGGTGAAATCTGGCACTTTTTTGAACAACAATTGTACTATCCCCTAACCGTGATTGACGATGCATACGCCGATCAAGTGGATTTGGACGACTACAACATCTTGATTCTTCCCGGAGGGCGATATGGTGACCATTTCAATGAAAAGCAACTCCAAAAATTACAACAATGGGTCAAAAAAGGTGGAAAGATTATTGCCATGGGCGGAGCCATTGATGCCCTTGATGGGGAAAACGGATTCGGAATTCAGAAAAAGGAAATGGAAAATGATTCTTCGACCAATATGCCAAGTCCACATAAAAACTCAGAAAGAGAACGAATCAAAGATGCAATCACCGGCGCAATTTTTAAGACCAAAGTAGATAACACCCATCCGTTGGCATATGGGTATGGTAAAGACTATTTCACTCTAAAACTGGGCAATGCCAGCTACAACTATCTAGATGGCGGCAATGCGGTATATCTGGAAAAAAACGCAAAACCATTTTCAGGATTTGCCGGAAGTGAAGCCCAGAAAAAAGTAATGGAATCCCTTGTTTTTGGTGTAGAGAATGTTGGCTCCGGACAGGTTGTTTATATGGTGGACAATCCTTTGTTCCGTGGTTTTTGGGAAAATGGGAAACTGTTTTTTGCCAATGCTCTATTCATGGTGGATTAAACATGTTTTTTATTGATTTTAAACTGTTTAAGACTAAAACTTTAAGAAAATCAAACAGATTCCAATGTCCAAAATTTTGTATCTTTAATAACATCTTTAGGTACAAAAAATATGGATATGCGCTTAATAACCCGTTTTTTCCAAAAAATAGCATTCGTTTTTTTGATGTTGGTCGGTGTTTTGCTTTGTCCGACTCAATCTTGGGCTTTTCAGGAAGGTCAGGACGACAATGATTTTAATCAATATCGGGGTGAAGTGGTCGATGAATCCACCAATAAGCCTTTGGTTTTTGCCACAATCTCTGTTGAGGGCACTAATATTAGCACCATAACCAATACAGAAGGTAATTTTTTATTGAAGGTTCCCAAAGAAATTACAGATGGGAATGTCATTGTATCCTTCTTGGGATACCGAACCAAGACCATTCCTTTGCTTCAATTTCAACCGGAAGGCAACACCATCGGTCTGCTGGTATCGGTTACACAGCTTTCCGAAATCAATATTAACGCTCCCAAGGATGCCACAGCTCTTGTTAAGGAAACCCTAGCCCGGAAAGGTGATAATTATTTTGACGATCACACCTTAATGACTGCGTTTTATAGAGAGACCATCAAAAAGCGAAGAAGAAATGTATCCCTATCCGAAGCCGTGGTAAGTATCTACAAGACACCTTACAATTCCACTAGAAATGATGCCGTTGAGCTCTACAAGGCTCGAAAAAGTACAGACTACAGCAAGTTGGATACAGTTGCCCTAAAACTGCAGGGCGGTCCCTTCAACACCCTTTATGTGGATATCATGAAATACCCAGAATACATTTTTGCCGAAGGCTCCGTTGACAACTACAAGTTTTCATTTGACCGTTCCACGCGAATCAATAATCGTTTGATCTATGTCATTAAATTCAACCAATTGGAAACCATTTTGGAGCCATTGTACGGAGGTGAACTGTTTATTGATGTGGAAAACAAAACCTTGACCAGTGCCATTTATAACCTTAATATCACCGACAAGGATATGGCCGCTCGACTTTTTGTGCGTAGAAAACCATCTGGAGTGGATGTTTGGCCTACCCAAGTGGCTTATCGAGTTGATTATCGCGAAAAAGGCGGTAAATGGTATTATGGTTACAGCAGCGTAATGATGGAGTTTAAAGTGGATTGGGCGGATAAACTGTTCAATTCGCTGTATAGCATGACTGCCGAGATGGCCGTGACTGATTGGGAAAAGAATGAGACCGGTCAACTTCCAAGAAATCGGGAAAGGGTAAAAAAATCAATAATTTTGAGTGATGAGGCCATTGGTTTCTCCGACCCTGATTTTTGGGGCGAGTACAATATTATTGAACCCGAGAAGTCCATTGAGTCAGCAATTCGTAAAATTCAAAGGCAATTGCGACGTTCTCAGCGCAATAGCAAATAATAACAGGCAGGCAATTCATTATTTTTTTGCATTTTTACCGTGGAAATTTATCCTTGGTTATACGAATGCAAGCTCGATTCCATGTCTAAAAGAAGAATCTTTTTAAAATCCCTGACTGCATTGGGGGCTACAACTTTATTCCCCAAAACCGGGTGGAGCAATGTTCCACTTGAATCACAACAGTCCAGAATCAAGCCAAAAAAACTTAAAAAGGGCGGTACCATTGGGTTGGTTGCCCCAGGATATTCCATAGATTCAGAAAAATTCTACATTGTTGTGGAAACTTTGGGGAAAATGGGATTCAAGACCCACCATACCCCTCGTGTTTTAGACTATGAGGGATATTTTAGCAATACCGATGAGGAGCGGGCCAAAGATTTGATGGAAATGTTCACCAATCCAAATGTAGATGCCATTCTTTGTGCCCGTGGCGGTTATGGGTGCACAAGAATCCTTGATTTGCTGGATTATGAACTTATCAAACAAAATCCTAAGCCACTAATTGGTTTTAGTGATATTACGGCATTGATCAATACCATTTATAAGGAAACCGGATTGGTTGGTTTTCACGGGCCAGTGGGCATCACACTGGATGATGAATACAGCCAAACCTATTTTAAGCGTATTGTAATGGAAGGCCCGGAAATCCTACCCATGAAAAATGTGATTTTATCGGACCCTGAGGACTATATGAATAGTGAATACCATAGGTATACCATTTACGGTGGCACCGGTGAGGGCGAACTCGTAGGGGGCAATCTTTCTCTAGTGACTGCTATGATGGGCACTCCTTACGAAATTGACTTTACGGATAAATTGGTCTTTTTGGAAGAGGTGGAAGAAGCCCCTTATCGAATAGACCGTATGCTCACACAATTTGCGGGAAGTGCTACATTACCCAAAGCCAAAGGAATAATACTCGGAGTGTTTAAGGGTTGCGATAGACTAAAAACAAGCGATAACTTTACATTAAAAGAAGTAATTATGGACCGGTTAGCCCCCTTGGGCATTCCAGCAATGTACGGAATGAGCTTTGGGCATGTACCCCATAACCTTACCATTCCCATTGGCATAAACGCCCATTTTGATGCCCATAAAAAACGGCTTCGTTTGTTAGAAGCCGCTGTTTCTTAGAAACTTATTGGTTGAAATTCCGAAGTGTCTTGATGATAATCGATACACAATCCAGCAACTGCTCATGGTTCATTACCAAAGGTGGTGCAAACCGAATGATATTGCCATGGGTCGGTTTGGCCAAAAGTCCATTTTCCTTTAATGCCATGCAAATGTCCCATGCCGTAGAACTATCTTCCGAATCGTTAATAACGATAGCATTGAGTAATCCTTTTCCACGCACCTTGACCACCAAATCGCAGGTGGGAATAAATTTATTGAGTTCATCCCTGAAAACCTTCCCCAATTCTTCAGCATTCTCGGCCAACTCCTCCTCTTTAATCACCTCAAGAGCCGCCATACCTACAGCGGCAGCAATAGGGTTGCCGCCAAAAGTACTTCCGTGACTGCCTGGTGTTATCACTTCCATAATTTCATCATTGGCCAAAACAGCCGAAACTGGATAGGCACCTCCTGAAAGAGCTTTGCCCAAAATCAATATATCGGGGGTTACTTCTTCATGGTCTACAGCCAGCATTTTTCCAGTTCTACCAATTCCCGTCTGAACCTCATCAGCAATAAAAAGTACATTATATTGCTCACAAAGTGCTTTTGCCTTTTTCAGATAGCCTTCTGAAGGAACATAAACTCCAGCTTCCCCTTGAATGGGTTCCACCAAGAATCCAGCCGCATGTGGATTGCTTTCCAATGCACTTTCCAAAGCCATCAAATTATCGTACTCTATTTTAATAAAACCCTGGGTGTACGGACCATAATCCACTCTTGCCACGGGATCATTTGAAAAAGAAATAATAGTTGTCGTCCGTCCATGAAAATTGTTCTCACACACAATAATCTGTGCTTGGTTTTCTGGAATTCCTTTCTTTTGGTAGGCCCATCGTCTACAAATCTTCAATGCGGTCTCCACCGCTTCCGCCCCAGTATTCATGGGCAAAAGCTTATCGAACCCAAAAGTGGAAGTGGCATACTCTTCAAACCTACCCAACATATCGTTGTAAAATGCTCTTGAAGTCAGGGTTAAGGTCTTGGCCTGATCTAGCATCGCCCCAACAATCTTGGGGTGGCAATGTCCTTGGTTCACGGCAGAATAGGCCGATAAAAAATCGTAGTACCTTTTGCCTTCAACATCCCATACGTAAACCCCTTCTCCCCGACTCAAAACCACGGGAAGTGGATGGTAGTTATGGGCTCCATACTTGTTTTCTAAATCAATCGCTTGCTGCGATGTCAAATGCTCTAAAACAGCCATTTTAAATAGTTTTAAATCAATAAAATAACCATTCCTACAATACCTTTATTCTTTCGAAGACTCGAAAAAGCAGCGTGGGAGAGAAATCATCCCTAGAAGTGCCCGCAAATTACAAATTATTGCTTAAAACAACATCTTCCCGAAGTTTATTCCAAAATTTAAAAGTATCAAAGTTTAGGGGCAATTTAAGAAGCAGCCCGATGCCAAATACCAAAAAGAACTTACTTTTGCCCCATGCGGAAAAAGAACAGGAGACAGACTTTTGAACAGGTAGAGGTCATTGATGCCGGAGCCAAGGGAAAATCGGTTGGCAAAGCTCCAGACGGAAGGGTAATTTTTCTATCCAATGCGGTGCCCGGTGATGTAGTGGATGTGATGACAACCAAAAAAAGAAAAGCCTATTTTGAGGGGATGGCCACCCATTTTCACAGCCTTTCCCCAAAAAGAACGGAACCCCAGTGTGAGCATTTTGGGGTCTGTGGCGGGTGTAAATGGCAGAACATGGCTTATGAACACCAATTGTCTTTTAAACAACGTGAGGTTGAGAACAACCTAAAGCGTATTGGACATCTTGAATTGCCCGAAACATCTCCTATTTTAGGTTCAAAAGAGCAGTATTTCTACCGAAATAAAATGGAATTTTCCTTTTCCAACAGCCGATGGCTCACTCAAGCGGAAATTAATTCTGAAACGGATATCAATGATAGAAATGCTCTAGGATTTCATATTCCCGGTATGTGGGACAAGATTTTGGATATCAAAAAATGTCATCTACAGCAAGACCCCTCCAATGCCATCCGTTTAAAAACAAAAAACTTTGCCCAGCAAAATGGACTGTCCTTTTTTAATCCCAGAAAACAAGAGGGGCTTTTACGGACTTTAATGATTAGAACTGCTTCAACTGGAGAAATCATGGTTTTGGTTCAATTCTATGAAGACAATTTGGAGCAACGGGAACTTTTATTGAGCCACCTTAAAGAAAACTTCCCGGGAATCACGGCTTTGCTCTATGTCATTAATTCCAAACAAAATGACACCATTTACGATCAGGAGGTGGTCTGCTATTCAGGGCGCGACCATATTGTAGAAGAAATGGAAGGGTTACAATTTAAAATCAATGCCAAATCATTCTACCAGACCAATTCTAAGCAAGCCTACGAATTATATAAAGTGACACGGGATTTTGCGAATCTCTCAGGAAACGAAGTGGTATACGACTTATATACGGGAACAGGCACGATTGCCCAATTTGTGGCCAAAAAAGCCAAAAAAGTAATCGGTGTGGAATCGGTACCGGAAGCCATTGAAGATGCCAAGGCCAATGCAAAGCACAACAACATAACCAATGCCGAGTTCTATGTGGGCGATATGAAAAACGTCTTTAACCAATCATTTGTTGCCCTGCATGGTAAACCGGACATCATTATTACCGACCCACCCAGGGATGGCATGCACAAAGATGTAGTGGAACAACTTTTACAAGTGTCCCCAGAAAAAATTGTATATGTAAGTTGCAATAGTGCCACACAGGCCCGAGACCTTGCCCTGATGAAAGAAATGTACAAGGTGGCCAAGGTACAGCCCGTGGATATGTTTCCACAGACCCACCACGTTGAAAATGTTGTACTTTTGGAAAAACGGGTATAATTTTTGATTTAGAAAAACCTGCATACTACTGGAATGAAAAAAATTCTCCCCATCTTACTTATCGCCGCATTACTTGTCCAAATTTCATCCTGTGAGAAAGATGATATATGCGTGGGCGGTGATACCCCGCTATTGGTCATTGGCTTTTTTGATATTGAAGATACCATCACAGCCAAAAGAGTACCTTCCTTACGCATAAGAAGCTTGGATAATGACAGTGTTTGGGAAAATGAAACGTTTAGTGATCGGGCCAATTCTCCAGATTCTTTGTTTGTTCCTTTGCGAATAAATGCGACAAATACCTCTTACGAATTCATTATTGATTCGGCGGATGATGAAGAAACTGAAATGGAAACAGGTGATATCGACCCACTAACCATATCTTACACAACAAGAGAAGCATTTGCTTCAAGGGCTTGTGGTTTTGTAATGAATTATGATGGTTTATCCATAACATTGCACGAAAGTGAAAATAACTGGATTCAAGACATCCGCATTGTGCAACCAACTGTAGAAAATTCCAACAGCATCCATGTCAAAATATTTCATTAGTCTTTTAATCGCATCCCTTCCTTTGTTGGTAACGGGACAAAGTAAGCCTATAGATCTTCAACAAAAGGATACGGTTGAATATAAAGATGAATTTGGACTACGTGTTGGTGCCGATTTAAGCAGATTAACGTTTTCCTTTATTGATGAGGACTATACAGGAATTGAGCTTGTGGGCGACTACCGACTCACCCAAAAATTGTATTTGGCTGCTGAAGTAGGTAACGAAACAAAACTCCAAGACGAGACCCTAGGACACACCGTGCTGTATGAGTATGAAACTTCGGGCAGTTACATTAAAGCTGGTGTGGAGATTAACACCTATGAGAATTGGTTTGGGATGAACAACGCCATCACCATTGGCGGGCGGTACGCCTTCGCCAGTTTTAACCAAACCCTGAACGACTACACCATTTTTGAAAGTGAAAACTTTTTCAACCAAGAGTTTTTGCCGGGCTCAGACCCCAATGTGGAGTTCAGTGGACTCAGTGCCTCATGGCTTGAATTTGTGATGGGCATAAAAGCCGAACTTTTTGCCAATATTTATATTGGCATGAGTGCACGATTAGGTTTTTTGATCACTAACTCAGAGAATGAGCGTTTTCCCAACCTTTGGATTCCCGGTTTTAACAAAGTGACCGATGGAAGTAATTTTGGAGTGGGCTACAACTATACCCTTACCTACTTTATTCCACTATATAAAAAGTCGAAAAAGAAAAAGGAAACCGACCTAGAATGAAAAATACGTTGATCAACTATGTGGAGTTTAAGGCCACGGACCTTGAAAAAATAAAAGTGTTCTATACCAAAGCCTTTGGTTGGACTTTTACCGATTACGGACCAGATTATACCGCTTTCTCAGAAAGTGGGCTTGAGGGCGGCTTTGAAAAAACCGAGGCAGGCATTGTCAATGGAGCTCTTATTGTACTGTATCACGAAAATCTGGAAGACATCCAACAAAAAGTTGAACAGGCAGGTGGAATTATGGTCAAACCCATTTTTTCCTTTCCAGGTGGACGTAGATTTCATTTTAAAGATCCATCTGGTAACGAGTTGGCCATTTGGTCCGATAAATAAGAATACATACAAAATAAAAAAGAGCCTGCAATGCAGGCTCTTTTCGTCAGTAATTAATTTGAGTTAGTTAGCAATCTAAATTCTCTTGAGTTAGTTAGCTTGTCTCTTCGAGAGTTCAAATGTAAACATTTTGGTAAACTTAAGTAAATTTTAAATTAACATTGTATTTCTTTAAGAACAGTATGCGTCAGTTGTCCTTAAATCTTGACTTCTTAGTACCTTCATACATTTCATAATGTACCAATCTGGCTTCCAGTTTTCCATTAAAGGCCTTTATTTTTTGAGAGGTTTTAAGCCCAACATACTTTAAGGCCTCCATGTTTGAGGTAATCAACCATGCATCTGTTCCCGGATAGTTTTGCTTTAGGGTATCCCCTATTTTGGTATAAAACTCCTCCATTTCAATGGGCAGTCGCTCCCCATACGGTGGATTGAACACCATGTGCAGTTTTCCGTCAACGGGCTTTTCTGTCCTAAAAAAATCTTTCCGTTCTATAGAAATGTATTCGGATAGATTGGCATTATCAACATTTTCCTGTGATTTCCGCACAGCGGATGGAGCTTTATCATACCCTATGATCTTATGATGAAATTCCCTGGTCTTGTTTAAACTGGCACTCACAATTTTTTTATAGAGTTCCCCATCATAGTCGGTCCAGTGCATAAAAGCATAGGACTCCCTATTGATGTTTGCCGGGATATTACAAGCTATCATTCCCGCTTCAATCAAAAAAGTGCCACTACCGCACATGGGGTCGAAAAAGTCCATCTGTCCATCCCAACCACTGTGTAAAAGTAGGCCAGCAGCCAAAACTTCATTGATGGGAGCGATATTGGTCAAAATTCGATATCCCCGTTGGTGAAGGGAACTCCCCGAGCTGTCCAATGAAACGGTACATTGATTTTTATAAATATGGACGTTGATGCGCACATCGGCATCTTGGGAATCTACATTGGGGCGCTGCCGAACCACAGCCCGAAACTTGTCCACAATAGCATCTTTGGTCTTCAGGGACACAAACATGGAATTGTTAAAAACCTCTGAACTCATGGTACTGTCAATGGCAAAGGTCTTATCTTGATGAAATAGATTTGGCCAATCTAAATTATAGACATTTTTGTAGAGGTCCTTTTCGTTAAACACCCTGAATGTAGCTATAGGCTTCAACACTTTGAGTGCCGTTCGCAAACAAAGATTGGCTTTATAGAGAAATCCAGTATCCCCCTCAAAAGTTACATTTCTAACCCCTTCCTCTACATGGCCTGCACCTAAGTTTCGTAATTCTTTGGCCAAAAGCGGTTCAAATCCATAAAGGGTCTTGGCCAACATTTTAAAGTTCCCTGCCATCTTTTCTTCAAATCTTTCCGCAAAAATAGGCTATTTTTACCCCTTCAACCCAGCCTATGGATTTTCCTTATTTAATTGTATTCCTAATTCCCATTGTGGCTGTTTGGGTCGGTTTTTTCTTTGTTTGGGTGGTAAAACCCAAGAACACCAGTAACATAAAATTGTTATTGGCCTTTAGTGGTGCATTTTTGCTGGCCTTGACTTTTTTTGAATTGCTCCCCGAAGTCTATGAACACCACGACCCCAAAACCATTGCCTTGTTAATTTTGGCAGGAATCTTACTTCAAGTTTTCTTGGAGTTCTTTTCTAAAGGTGCGGAGCATGGTCACATGCATTTTGATTTGGAAGAGAAAAAATTTCCTTTTTTGCTTTTCTTGAGCCTTTGTATTCACGCTTTGGTGGAAGGAGTTCCCATTCATGGCAACGACCCTATTTTATATGGCATTATCATTCATAAAATTCCCGTTGCCATCATTCTGAGCATTTTTTTGATCAATTCTAAAATGAAATTTAGATGGGCTTTGTTCTTTATGACGGTTTTCTCCTTAATGACCCCTCTGGGCAGTTATGCCGCAACCAATTCTGAATGGGTGGACGATTATGGGCATCTTTTAACCTCTTTGGCCATAGGGGTATTCCTCCATATTTCAACCATCATCCTTTTTGAAAGCTCCCAAGGACATGCTTTTAATTTGAGGAAGCTCTTGGTAATCATTCTTGGGATTGGGATTGCTTATTTGATATAGATTCTAGTAGTGTGATTCTCGAATAATGCCTTTTGCTCTAGAATAAGCTGAAACCTCTCCAGTTGTTTCAAATCTTCTTTACTCCGAGTGTTGGTAATGATATAGGTATCGGGATTATCTTCCAAATAGATATTGATGTCCTCCATCGAATCAAAAACAGTAAAAGTGCGCTGAAAATTGATGGGAAAGGCACTATCAAAGCGTTTAAAAGCAACTATATCGGATTCCTTAGGTATTTTTTGAAGCGCCATGGACACGGGACTTTGTTGCGTTAAAATGGGGTAAATAATCCTGAAGAGACAGAGCCCTGTCAAAATCCAACCATTAGCTATTCCCAAAAATGCTTTTTTAAAATCATCCTTTCTGTAAAAATGTAATCCAAAAATTGCGGCGAAGGTGGTCAATAGCAACATAAAGCTCACATTCCGAACCTCTAGAAACTGCTCTTCAACCCCCAAAACAATAAAGCCGCCTATAGGCAAAGCTATGCCGATAATCAACAGAAAAACCAAGCTCCATAACAAAGTTTTGGATTTTATCCCCACATACATCTGGTATAAATAGAAAGCTATCAAAATGGCGACAAAGGGGTAGCATGGCATGGGGTAATTGGGAAGTTTGGTGCTGGAAATACTAAAAAACAGAATGGTAATGATTGAAACCAAAAACGAAAACAGCATAAAATCATTTTCCTTTCTAGCTTTCCATGCCTTTTGAAACCCTTGAATAATAAAAACAGAAAAAGGAAGCAGACCAAGAAGCACATACATTGGGGTAATGATAAAAAGCCCTCCGTGGCCTTCCTTTTCAGAACCAAATCTTGACAGATTATGATCCAAAAAGAACCCTTTGGTCCATTCGCCACCAGTCTCTACATGAACTTGATAATACCAGGGAACAGTTACTAAAAGCATCAATATTAAACCCAAAAAAGGTTTAATCCCCAAAATGGATTTAATCTTAAAATCTTTTTTAGACCATAAGAAAACAGGAATTACTAAGGCAGGCAATGCTATTGCTATGGGTCCCTTGGTTAACATCCCCAAGGCCATTCCGCCATAAAAAGGGAGCAACCATACATTTTTTTTGGTCTTAAAGTGATTAAAAAATGAAAATAGGGACAGGGAATTGAAAAAAATAAGATAGGGATCGGGAACCGCCAGATGAAATTCCTGTACAAAAAATAAGGATGACCATAAAATTGTGACCGTAATTAAAGCTAAAACTGGATTTTGCCATTTTTTTACACTTAAATAGGTGATGAGTAGCGTCAATGCGCCAAAAACACCGGAAAAAAATCGAGCGCCAAAGGAGTTCACCCCAAACAGTTTATAGCCTAGAATCATAAAAAAGTAATGCAAAGGGGGTTTGTCTGTCCGAAGTTGGCCATTAAAATAAGGAACAATATAATTGCCCGAAACCAACATTTCCCGGGCTGCTTCAGAATTTCTGGCTTCGTCCAAAATATAGATGGGGTACATCCCAATAAAAGAAGTACAGATGACCAGCGAAATACCAAAAACAACCAGTGCGTCGTATTTTTTCAATACATCCATATGGTATTATCCTTGTGACAAATTAGCCATTAAAAAACTGTCTGAACGCATTTTGGGTATTCTGTTGGATTCGCTGTACATTAATTTGAATCTGTTTGCCGTGCCATCTTTTAGGAAATCGGCGAACAATCAAGTAGGCTGCTACTGACGAAAAAGCACCAAAAAGAATTCCAAAATACACATCAACAAAAAAATGTTGCACCAAATAAATACGGGATAGACCTACCAGCAATCCGAGGACCATAAGAATCCAACTGGCGGTTTTATTTCGTGATAGCAAGGCAAAAAAAGAAACCAAATAAAAAATAGTGGCCGTATGGCCTGATGGAAATGAATTGACATATCGGATTTTCACTCCATCTACCAAATGTACCAAGTTGCCCAATCCAGAGCGATAAAAATAGAGGTACGGTCTTAATTCTCCGCGGTACAGTCCTTTTTTAAAGAGCAGCACCAAAACTACCTGAAAAGCAAAGGCCAAAAGGAATACGGCCAACCATTTAAACCGGAACCGCAGGACCAATAGAACAGCTAAAGCAACGGTAAGCGCATTTCCCAACGAACTGGCCCTAATGAAAAAGGCATCCCAAAAAGGGGTTCTTAAGCTGTTAATCGCCAGAAGAATCTCTCCTTTAGGGTAGAACGTAAGCGGGAAAAGAAGAGCTAAAATTAGAAAGAACGGTAGCAATCTTTGAAGTACAATGCGCATGCCTGGAGGTTTGTACCCAAAGTTATTTCAAGAAAAAAGGCAAGAGGTTAAGAAGCGATTATGGGTTCTTTATAAATTCTTTTACTGGATGTAAATAAATTTTTACCATCACTTTTCCGAAAAGTTGAATTAACTTTTACTTGAAGTTTTATTCCAAAATACTCCTGTAAATCAATACCCAGTGGCTCATAGCCCCTCCCAGCACAAAGAAATGCCATATCAAATGGTTAAATGGGATTCTTTTGACAGCATAAAAAATTATACCCAAGGTATAAAATGCACCTCCTAAGGAGAGATATAATAACCCTGTGGCTGAAAGGTTCTGAACCAAATACGATAAGTCAATTACAATGACCCACCCCATCACTCCATAAAGCACAAGGGAAAAGACCTCGAATTTACCCGTAAAAAACAACTTAAGAATGGTCCCGAACAAAGCAATTCCCCAAACCAAATAAAACAACAGCCATCCTTTGGAAGGAAGAAGTACCGTAAGACAAACAGGGGTATACGTTCCAGCAATTAAATAGTAGATGCTAATGTGATCCCAAATACGTAGTTTCTTTTTCAGTTTTGGGTTCTGAACCGAATGATATAGGGTTGAAGCCGTGAACAAATGAGCCAAGGACAAACAATAGACCAAAACACTACCAAACAAATAAGGTATCCCGGTCAAATCCCTCTGAAATAGAACCAAAGTACCTATAATGGCTAGTACTATTCCAAAACCATGGGAATAGGCATTCCACCTTTCTTCCAGTAAAACAGGGTCAGATTTAGGCACCAAGAAACTTATTTATAGCGTTTGCCGTGTTTAACGACCAAATCCACATCTTGAAGTAGATCAATATATCGCAATACATCCCCTTTCACCGCTATAATATCGGCATACTTGCCCGGGGTAACCGTACCCACATCCTCTGCAACTCCCATCCAAAGGGCAGGCCAATAGGTGGCCGAACGAATAGCATACATGGGGTCTATACCAAATTCATTTACCCAAACATCCAACTCATTCCATGTGGATTGGCTGTGAAATTTCATCGGGATTCCACTATCGGTTCCAATCAACAAGACCACTCCAGCATCCAATAGCTGTTGCACTTTGGTCTGTAAGGTTGGCCTTCTGGAAGGTGTCAATTGAAAATAAGGAAGCCTATCCGGATGTTTAAAGCTGTTTTTGATGTCGGTGATTACAGTATCCGGTAATCCCAAATGCCATAAATCATTATCCAAGATTTCTTGGTTATCCCTCAAATATTCGTAATTATAAAGCCCTTCTACAGTAGGACACCAAAATAGGGGTCCTTTATTCATTTGGGCGGTTCGCTCCTCAATCAGTTTGATAACGTCATCAGGATAACGTGGAGCTGATGATAATCCTGTATGCTCAAAACAGTCTACTCCCACATCTAAGCCTCTTCTGATTTCTTCTGGTCGATGTCCATGGGCGACAACTTTTAGATTATTCTTATGAGCTTCATCAACAACAGCACTGAGTTCTTCCATGGTCATTTGGTCATGATCAATAAGTTTGATGACATCCACACCAGCACTAGCCAATTTTCTGATTTTTTTACGACCATCCTCGGCACCTTTCACTCCCCACCTGAAATCTTCAGTTCCTGGATATGGCTCATGTTGAATAAATGGTCCAGAAACATACAAAGTGGCTCCAGGTATTTCGCCAGAATTGATAGCATCCCTCACAGCAATGCTTTCTTCAAGTGGAGCACCCAAATCTCTCGCACTTGTAACCCCTGCAAGTAATAATTGATGGGCCGAAGCAGGCATGATTACATCTTTGAGCAAAGGGGGATAGGTTTTGTCCCAATAACCATAGTCAGCATGCCCATTGATCATAGTGTGCACATGCATATCCCAAAGACCAGGCAATACGCTCATCCCTTCGGTGGAAATAACTTCGGCATTCTCAGGAACGGCAAGGGTTTCAACGGTTCCTACAGCCTTGATTCGTTCACCTTCAATAAGGATAACACTATTTTTAATGGGGTCAGAGCCGTATCCGTCAATTAAAGTGCCTCCTACCAAAGCCTTCAATTGGCCTTCTTGGGAAAATAATATGAAAGAAAGGAGTAAGAAGCAGGAGGTCAATCGGAGTTTTTGCATGGTCGGTTTTGTTTTTGATTAAAGATAATGCATAAAAACAAAAAAGCCCTTCACAAAAAGTGAAGGGCCTCAAGGAAGGCGGCTACCTACTCTCCCACCTGGTGTGGCAGTACCATCGGCGCAAACGGGCTTAACTTCCCTGTTCGGAATGGAAAGGGGTGGGCCCCGTCGCCATGGCCACCTAGATCTTC
>NZ_JAFLNE010000009.1 GCF_017313225.1 Allomuricauda sp. CAU 1633
CGTTCTCTTTAAGTGCCCGAATGATCTGGCTCTCGGTAAACTTGCTTTTTTTCATGTGACAGTTAAAATTTAAAGTTAGAAAATTCTAATTTTAAGCTGTCCTATTTTTAGGGAAGGCTACATAAAGGTTTGATTTTTGTTTGCGACAATTGTTTTGAAATTTAGCAAGACTAGAAGGACTATTTGAAGTTGTCAAAAAAGTCAGGGAGTACATCGTAAATTGTCTTTGGTTTTAGTCCTAGTTGGTATTTTTCAAAAAGGTCGACCAACTTTTCGCCATCGATTAACTCAATAGGAGGAACACCGTCTCTTTTAGCTTCATTTTTAGATTCATTGGTAAATCTACCAGTAGTGATAAAAATTCCTTTATCCGCTCGGCCTTGCATTGTACCTCTAAAATCTCTTATATAGCCTGGGGATATTGTGTCTTTAAATCTTTTGCATTGAAAAATGATTGTGAAACTTACAACATCATTTAATCTTAGAATGCCAGAGCCGTCAACGCCATGGTCATTACTTCCTCCAGTAATTTTTACACTTTCAATACCGATTTCAGTTAATAATCTTTTACATATAAGTTCAAATCCATTAGGGCTCATGGATTTTTAGGATGTTCAATACTGCAGTTTGATGAGATTCATCTAATACTTCATCTTCTTCAAAATCGTTATCCTTAGTTTTTTCTTTTACTTTTTTATTTTCACTAAGTGTTTTCTGAACTTTCTTAAATAACCTATAAACTTTTTCGTCGTTTAAGTTAGATTCGAACCCTTTTTCAGTGAGTTTCCAAATGCCCCTTTTTGAAGAATCAATTAGCTCTGCTTTTACTAAATATAATCTTGCGAATTGAATTGTATTTCTAACTTTTGGGGCTCCTGATTTTAATTTAATATCAAGTTCTTGTTCTGGAATCCCCATTTTTTCTATAACCCCATCAATTATTTCTGATGTAGGTCCAGCTCCACCACTTTCCTTTAAAACTTCAATCAATGGAATCCAATATTTTAAAAATCTAGGTCCTCTCATTATTTACACTCAATCCTTCGAGATTATTATCTGTTTTAAAATTACCCCAAAATCCTTTCCTCAATTTTTAGCTTCGCTTCTTTTATTTCGTTTTTTGCTTCTAATTCCAACTGGTTTGCTCTGTTTCTTAACTCAAAAATATGTTCAGTTATCTCATTTTGTTTTTCCAATGGTGGCAAAGGGATTAAAATATTTCTTAGTGCTTCCTTTGTTATTCCTGTCACAGTAGCACCGGTAATATATCTCTTTAATAAAATTTGACCGACACTCGAAAATAGGTACGAAACCAAAAAGTGTGGACTTATAATACCTTTCTCAGGTCTTATTAAAAAGACATGTTCATTAATGTTCTGTTTTGTAAATTTTTTAGAGTCTATAATTCCAACTTTACCTGTAGTTGCACCATCTTTAACCAAAATAATATCGTTCAATTTCGTTTCAGTTGATTTTATTTTTTCGTGATATTCAATTGGGATATATTTAGGCTTACCAAATCCAACCTGACATTTATCATTTACGTGCTCACCACCAATACTAAAAACACCAGAATTAATTTGACCAACGCCACCTTTAGGTCTACTTCCACTTTCTACAAATGAAGTCACAGCTTTTATTTTTGAAGGTTTATATTTTCCCTCTAAGACTGATTTTGTTATTTCACGAAAATAGATTTGTGAAAATTCACCATCTAACCTATCTCCAAATATCTCACTCCATTTGACTTGAAAAACTCTATTAGATAAAGAATCATCTCTTGTTGGAATATTAATACCCAATTGTTCCAGTAAATAGCTGTCAATGCTTTTCCTAAGTGATTTTGCTTCTTGCTCTTTTTTCTGTTTTTCCTCAAAAGCCATGCTATAAATTGAAACAATTTTTTCCTGTTCATTTTTTTCTGGAAGTGGCATTTTTACCTTGCGTATATCTTCTAAATGCAAATCAGGGACTCCTGCACCTTTTATAACTCTTTCATACTGAATATATGCCAGATTAGAATTTAAAAATATTTCTAAATACTTTGGATTTATTCCATTATTTGGTCTTAAGAGAGCTAAACTGACAAAGATTTGAAATCTTTCAGTTGTAGAAACTACTGAAGCAAGGCCAAAAGTCGCGCCAATTTTAGTTAGAAGAATATCATTGATTTTAGGTTTGCATCTTCTATCTAACTTATCTGCTTCTTCTTCAGAGATAAATTTGGAATTAGTTAAGTCCATAGTAGATTTCCTCACGTCTTTTACACTTATAAACTTAACTCCTTTGTTAGTGTATTTTGGTGTAAAATGTGTCCCGTCACTAATTAATTCTGTGACTTCTGATAAATGTACCACAGGAAGTTGCGAAGATTCAATTTTAGCAATATTATTTAGATATTTGCTCGTGTAAAATTTTGGCTCAAACCTATTTTCAATTTGCGAGCGATTAATTAAAAACGCTTTATCAGAATCAATATTTTTACTAAGGCTATACATTGTCAGGTGCTATTTTAAATTTATAGGTGTCAACTAAAACAGCTTTGATGTGTTTTGTAATTTCCTCTTTTAAGGTTATATGAGCATCTTTTTCGTATGTAAAATAAAAGTCAAGTTTATAATCAGAATTTGGTTCATCTGCTTTTGCTTCCTTGGCGATAATTACGGGAATTTTTAATGCTCGCGCCCAACCCATCTCATATGTTACGTTAGGATTATTGTCAGTTATGTTAGCGATAAAAATGTGGCAAGATTGTATTTTTTCAAAAATGTCATTTACTATGTTTAGAGTTTCTCCTTCATATGTCATAATAGGATGTAAAGAAATGTTTATACCATATTTTTTCTTAATTTCTTGTACAACACCCTTATAAACTTCATTATGAGATTTTACAATTGCTTCAGAAAAATAGGGCATAGCCACAAAAACCTTAATTTCTTGTTCTTTTATTTTATTGAAAATTCTAATGATACTTTCAGCTTGTGTTTCTTTAGCTTCAAATAAGTGATTGTTAATTATCCAATGATAAAATAAAGTGAAGGTGGTCTTGTCACTAAAAGTCTTGTAATAAAGAAAGGCAATTAAAATTTCGACATTCTTGTTTTTTGATAAATTTTCATCATCTCGATATATTGAGTTTACAGCTTGTAACGATTCAAAAACATTCTCTATTAAATCTTGATTTTTCTGAGCCCTACCTTTCTTAAAAAGCGTGTAGAGTTTAAATATGTTTAAAGAAATAGACCACTTATTATTACTTACAAGATGTTTTATGGTTTGAAAATCTTCTGGGTTTATTCTTAATCCAAGATTTCTTGCATTAATCCCTACATTTTTATTCTCATTAGAGAATATTTTTTCTATTTCCTTGTCATCAAAATAATCTTTTGCTCCAAGAATATTGTTGAGATTTTGCTCTAATGTCAGAGGAATAGACTTTGAATTAATATTGTAAAAAACAACCCTTTCAAACTTTTTATAGTCAGTATCGGAAACTTTTTCCATTTTACCAGACTCTGGATTAAATTTTTCTTCGAAAGTCTCTTCAAAAAGAACAATACAGAAAGGAATATTCATAGTCTCTATTCGGTCAGAGTTTATTTCTTCTGCCGCAGTTAATCTATGATTTCCATCGATTCGATGAAGAGGATGTTTATTATTTTTCACCAATTCTTCAAGCTCTGCATCGTCAAAGTCTATTTCTATAACAGTAATCTCATTAGTCTCATTAACGTCAAAGTTTTTCTGCTCAAATTGTGAAGAACGAACCTTTAATTTGTCAATATTGGAATTAAAATCTTTTCCTCTTTCAATGAGTTGAATAGGTGTTGCATCAATTTTTGCTCCTTTAGCAGTTAGGTCTTGCCTCAATTTTAAACTTAAAATAACTTCAGGGAAAAATAAATACGTTTCCTCTGTCAGAAAATTAGAAACAACTCCTTTCTGTTTTTCTATTAATTCTCGTTGATAGTTGGGATTGGCTTTTGATATTTTTGCTAACTCCTTAATTCTGGCAAATCCTCGGATACAAATTTGATTACTCAATGACCTGTCTAATATTCCTCTTATTATCATACTGGATTGCTTTCTATATGGTTAATAAAGTTGGTAAGTTCCTTTCCAATCCAATTAAGTTCATTTACTTGTGTAGCTTTTCCAGTTGCATCATAACCAATATCTTCAGCAATCGCCATAAAAATCGAGTAGTCAGGTAATTTAGCTCTAGATTTTTCTAAATATGCGTCTTGAAGCTCTTCCTTAAATAGGTTTATTTTTTCAGAATATTTAGAGTTTATGGAACTTCGCCATTCTTTATATTCTTCCGTCTTTTTAAACTCTGAAAAAGGCATTGTAAAATGTAGCCCTTTCATTTCCTTGAGTTCTTTTTTCTTTTCTGAATCCCATTTCGAAATGGTTTCATAAAACTCATATTCAGATTTAAGCTGTGTTTGAATTCTTAGCTTTATCGATTGAATTTTCTCTGTTGTGGATAGAGAATGCTTTTTTAGAAAAATGACCGAGCTTTTCACACCAGCACCAGTTGCACTGAATGTGGTTGATGGCATACTTACAACTGCAACAATTCTATACCATTCCTCGATTGCATCTCGAACATATTGCATACTGCTATTTGTTAATATGCCGTCAGGAACAACCATTGCTAAATATCCTCCAGGTCGCAAGAATTTGTAACATTGCTCAATAAAAAGAACTTCAGTACTTTGATTGTTTCTAGTAGTAATATTTGTATTTCCCTTGAGGTCTAGCCAATCAGGTTGTTTTTTACCTAAAAAGTAATTTTTCAAATAACTTTTTTCAGATTTTTTTATACTACTTCCAAATGGTGGATTTGTTATTATAAAATCAAAATGATTGTATTTGAATCCTCTGTTCGTAGTTAATCTTGCAATTTCTTCTTCGTTCAGAAGTCCATCAGATGTAATTACATTCGTATGACCATCATCGTGAATAATCATATTCATTTTTGCAGCTCGACTAATTTGTTCATTTATTTCAATGCCAAATAGATTATTCTCTGCAAAGTCATGCCAATATTTAAAATGCCTTTTGCTATGAATTACGTCCGTTTTATATCTTGGGTATAATTCATCTGCTTGCTTTCTAACTTTATTTAAAGCATAAAGCAAGAATCCACCACTTCCACACGAGGTGTCTAATACATAGGAATCATTTTTTATGGGTAAAACATTTACTGAAAAATCTACGACAGGTCTAGGTGTAAAGTATTGACCAAAATTTCCTCTAAAGAATGAATCCATAAAGGTTTCAAATGCTCTGCCTTTACTGTCTAAATCGGTCTCTCCAAGGTTTATATCTTGTAAGTATCCAACAATGGTTCTGACTTTTTCAGGTGACAAACGAATATTGTCCCTAAATACTTCTTTATCTTTTTTTCTTCCTTCTTCATATAAAGCAGTAACTCTTCTATATAATGCTTCGTTGGTTTTGCGTGTAGAATCTCTTTCATCTTTTCCCTCAACTTGAATTATTTGAAAATCATATGGTTCTCCAGTCTGTCTGTCTTTTCTTTCATCCCAGATTTTACAGAAAATTAATTTATCCAATTCGTCAAATGCCTCAGATGGGTTTAAATGACCACCTGCCCAAAGGGCATCGTGTGCTTGTTTGAAACGTCTTGTTAATTCCTCTTGAGATATTTCAGTAAGGTCAAAGAATTTTTGTTTTCCCGATTCAATCGGCATTTCATCCGCTTCAAATACAAACTTATAATTCGCTAAAGTTTTAACGCCGAATTGTGGTATGTCAGATTCAGGTTCTCGTGTTAGTTTTTTCTTGTTTACTTTGAAGTATTCATTTCTATTGCCTTTGGTAACCCAAACATATTTTACATCATTTGGCAAAGCGTATGCATAGCTATAAGCTTGTTCAATCGCTTGATTAAATTCTTGCTCACTTATATCAGGTTTTTTGCACTCTATTAGTATGTGTGGTTCGGTAAGTTTATCATCATTATAAACAACAAGGTCAGCTTCTTTTGTTTCACTTCCCATTTTAACTGGGACATAGTTTGTAATTCTTTCAACAGGATAGTTATATCGTAAGACAAGTGTACAAAAAGTCTCTGCCTGAACTCGCTCTTCAGGGTTTATAAAATTCCTTTTTTTGTTTTGGTGGACATAAATAACAAACTTTTTATCTGCATCAAATTTTATAAGTCCTTTTTGAATACCTCGTTCTAGTATGTTCATCGTCAATGTTTATCCTATATATCAACTTCTTACAAGTTAATTAATTAACTCATAAGCTTGTGTAATCAATTTTTTAAAGTCTCCGGGAATAGATTCATTTTGAAATTCTTCAATGCTCATATCATTACCAATTAAGAATTGAACTTGGTTTTTCGTATCAAACACACATGTAACTATACATAGGTTACCTTGTTTTGAAATATGAGTGGCAACTTTTCCATCAGTGGGAATTTCCACATTGATTTCAAATTTTTGACAATTCTCTTTTATTTTATCCAATTCAATGGTTTGATATAGCCCATTAATTATTTCTCCATCAATTTCGTATCCAATCGTTTTTCCTGATTCTTCTTTAATTCCAATTGTCATTAGTTATTCTATTTATGTTAATTAATATTCAGATTTAATTCTAGTTAATTGAATTACCCTCTATTCTAGTATCAATTTGATTAATGAGCTTCTCCAATGAACTTTGGATATTCCCAGATTCACTTTTTTTGAGCATCAACTCAGATTTTTGCTTCAATTCACTGTAATCTGAATCTGGATATAGCTCAAGCAATTGGGCAAAATAGTTGTCAATGCCTTCAGCAAATAGGGCCTTGCCTTCATTGCTGAAAGCATCTTCATGGTCTATCAAGTCCACATAGATAAGGTAATTCCGTATAAGTGTTTTCACATTTGACTCTACTTTGTTCGTAACCCTCCGTGAATTAGGGTCATCGGCATTTTCAATGATGTAATCGTTGCCTAATTTGAAATATTTGAGTTGGAGTCCTAATCCAAAATGCCATACTGCTAAAAACTCCTTTTCGTAAGGATATTGGTCTTTTCTGTCGGTGGCACTATAGATGTCGCTCATTTCCTGCCACTGTTTGAAAAATTTTTCAGCAATTTGGTTCTTATACTTTAAACCTAATTCCTGATCATCAAGAACGACATTAAAATTTTGCTGGTCAGTTAACTTTTCTACAATGGGTCTGGTCTGAGGATTATCAAACGTTGGAAGTTTTTCATCTTCATCATAATTGTAATTTAACTCCAATACAACTTCCTTATAATCGTTTTCATCCCAGTATCTTTTTTCGAGCGGAAATTGATGTTTTTCCTTTGTTTTACAGTTGGTAAGTGCAATACATGCTATGGTCAAAAGGATAAATTTAATTCTCGACATCAAACTGGATTTTTGGTTTTTGGTAATTGGTTAGTAAATCTAATAAACTGTCAATTTCTTTCTCATATTTTTTTTGTTCACCTAGCACATAGCTGTGAAATGTATTGTAATCGTATTCCTTTTGATACTTTCTTTCATCCAATTCAGCTTGTCTGATGATTTCTTCAATGCGCTTTTTATCAAAACTAGGAAGCTCTGATATTTTTTTCTTGGCCTTTCTAGAAAACAACTCGGCTATTTTAATGTGATACTTTTCATGGGTCAATAACTCTTTGCTATTCGTGTTTTGATTGTAAACAAACGAGCGAGAGGGATAAAACAATGATTGAACGGTTACGGAATTGTTTTCGATTTTACTATCTATTGCTACGACTACATAAGCGAATTGTTCATTGCCATATAAGGATTTCTTAAAGAACTCCAAACCTCTAAAGTTTTCAAATGTGATTTGGTCAAATTTGTCAAAAGTCAATGGCTTTTCATAATTCAAATAATTGGTGTGACTTAGAATTGCGAACCCTGTAACTAGCACTAAGAAAACAGCGAGACTATACTTTACAACTTTCAGAAATTTCTTTAATGGCTTTCTATTACCTTTTTTTCGTTCGCTCAGAACAATTCCCAGTTGATAGAATACTGGTGAAAAGTATAAGAATAGAATCAATATGACTATGAGGTTCTCACTCATTTACCTTTGAAGAAATTCAATTCCACTAATTTTTTGATTTTCTGTTTCTATTTTCCTTTTTAATTCGTTTTGCTTTTTGTCGCTCTGTTTCAATGACAAAAGTTATAGGTAGTGAAAACTTAGGGTCTTCTTCCCTTGGCTTAAAATTTTCAGGTACTATCTCGGGAGTGTTTTGAAGTATTCGGATGGCTTCCTTTTCAAATAATGGATGTGGCCCTCTAGCTTTAACGTTAACGATTTCACCTTCCTTGTTTATGGTAAAAATGGTCAACACTAAAACTTTATCACCGCCTTTATATCCAAGTGATTTTGTAATGCTATCAAAGTTTGAGCTTTTGGATTCCTCTGATACCTTTTGCTTTAGAATTTCTTTATTTATCTGGGCATCTACCTCAAATGAAATGAGAATAACAAAAAGCACCAATAATTTTTTAATATGCATGAATAACCGATTAATGTGAAATGAATATATTCATTTTGGTACTGCAGCTGAATACAATTTGGATAAATGTAGGAATTTTCTAGTCGAAAGACCTTTGATGACAAGAAATGATTTTAAAGCCCATTTAAAGAGTTTTCTATGTCCCGATGCGGAACTGTCCCAACCATTGGCGATTTAGCTCCAAAACCATTCCATTTTCCCCTCAGAGAGATTACCAATCCTTTTTTGGTTGTCCCGAACTTTATTCTAGTCCCTTAACATTGCAAAATGACTCACTAATTATTTTTCCTTTCAAAACCTCCCCCCGAAAAAAGAAGGGGAGTATTGAAAGGGAAAATAATCCACAAAACCGTTCACGGTTTTGTGTCCTTTCAGGCTCCAATTAAATCTTCTTGATTTTATCCCAAATATGAGGATGCTATTTTAGAAAGTTAAAAATGAACAAAGCCCGCCCAAAGTAACACGGGCTCCCGTATTGCGTTTTCGCAACCTTTTTTTTGATAAATCACAGAATATCAATACTTTATGAAAAAATGTTAATATTTGATTTTTGGCTTTGGTCAAATCTCTGGGAACCCTTGATTTTACTGGGGTTCGCAGAGATAATTTTGCAACTGTCAGCGAATCAATAAGTTACATCTAATCAATTGAAAATCAAATAGATATTAAATACCTGAAAAACAATATGTTAGAATTTTTTGAGTTTGAGAATTTTAAAGAGAAAGTTCTTAATTTGATTAATAATATTACTTTTTTAAATGATTTCGGTCCTCAATGAATTATAACTTTATTTGTGTAGGATATGTTTATTAAACAGTTCAATTTCCAAAAATAGTCCATGAAATATTTTCTTCTTCAGTGACCATGGATTTATCTATTTTTTCAATAATTGATTTTCTGTGTGCTGCACCACACATAAAAATTCCTGAATTGAAATGGTTTTTTTTACAGTATGAATTGATATTCTGAATCATAGGATTTTCATAGGCTTCAATATCAGCCCTAATTATTTTATCCATCTCATCATTATTTAAAATCCTGCTTTCCAACTCTCGCATTTCTTCTTGAAGATTTATGCATTCCAAGCTGTTAAGAAATTCAAATCCATTTTCAGCTGCTAAGTAATTAAAATTGTCAATTAATTTTTGTAGTTCTCTGTTTTTACAA
Organism: Allomuricauda sp. CAU 1633; assembly: GCF_017313225.1. Taxonomy (GTDB): domain Bacteria; phylum Bacteroidota; class Bacteroidia; order Flavobacteriales; family Flavobacteriaceae; genus Flagellimonas. The sequence continues at coordinate 9,702 of NZ_JAFLNE010000009.1, forward strand.
ACAAGATTGACTTTTTTGTGAAAAGCTTCAGATAGCCCATTTACGCATACAGGTACATATTGAAAGGTAGAATGATAATGATAATTTTGAATTGCGGATATTTCCAATTTCTCATGAAATACCCCAAAGTTTGAAAATATCCAGTGTTCATAGTCTGAATAAGTTTCGTCAATTGCCTCCAAAAAAATTACTTCAGGGTTTAATTTATCGATTATCTTAAATAACTCTTTGGTGTTGCATTTTCCAATTTCTTTATGTATCGTACTAATGAAAGTGATATGATTCATAATTTACAAGAGCTAATTTATTGACAAATTATATAAGTTATTACTAAAAAGACATCAATCCTGTATCAATTTCGAACGGTTTCGGTTATGAGTTGTTGCGTGGTTTAACACTAATAATCCAAGTGCGCACCAAAATGAAAATCCGCAAGGATTTTCAGAAGTACTTTGGAATAAGGAATTATTTATTGCTAATGCAGACATCCAGTTTTATTTGGTTGTTTCTTGAATTCCAAGTATGTATAAATAATAATCTAATACTGACAAATTCTCTATTCCGGTCTCCTTACAAATATCTTTTAAGACCTTTGTTGTAATCTTGTATTTTTCACCTTTGGACAAACCTCTAGGAAGTTGAATACCAAACTTTTTAAGAGCCAAAGTTGTTTTATTGTTTTTTACGTAGTATCCTGAAGGATTGTGTATTATTAAAATTTTTGAAATTAGTCCTTCATTAATTCCTCGAATTTTGTATTTTCCTTCTAATGCCAAATTATATCGGAGGGCAATATCAATGCTTTCATCGCAAAGCATTATTAGAAGCTTTCGAAATTTTTTGATTTCTCTCTTTATTGTTGGTTTTGGAAGAGCAATTAAATGTCCCAAAGCCCATATTTGGAAAAACTCATCAATATCGATTTTCTCAAAGTTTGGATAATCAATTGATTTTCGCAACTTATTTATTGACTCTTTTCGGTCGACAACAATTGATTCGTATTCTTTACTTTGCTTGTATGATTTTAGAACTTTTAAAAATTCTCTTCGCTCAACAAAATTAACAGCATCCTCTTTTTCGAGCTGGTTCTTTTCCTTACTGGCAGTTTTCTCATCAGCTTTTTTTCGCCTTAATCTTTCATTGTATTCTACTTGATACTTTGAAAGAAATTGTAAAGTCAAAGGTTTTGCTAAATCATATGTTTTGTCAAACCATTCTTTTAAATCTCTGCAACTCTTATTTTCTGTTGTCATTATAGATAATTCCACATTGGAGTTAAGTCCACCATTTGTACAGTTCGCAGAACCTATAACTGCGGTCAATTCTGTTTTGTTTTTCGAAAGATAAAGTTTGGGGTGAAAATACTGTGTATTAGTATAAATTCGGACGTTAAAATTAGAAGTAAATTGTAGTTTATATAATTTTTTTAAGGCTTTTGGGTCGGTTGGTAAATCAATACCAATCAGAAAGTTTTTTATGCATCCTTTTTTAAGGCTTTCCAAGACCAAATTTAATCCGCTGTTATTTAACAAAGCTACAGCTACCCAAATTTCGTCAGCTTTTTTAAATTCAGACTTAATTATGGATGAAAGTTTGGTTATTACTCTAGTCATTTATCTTGATTGTCTATGTAGTTTGTTTTTCAAGCTTAATGCCAAAGCTGTCCACTTTGAGCAGTTGGGTGGATTTGAACAAAACTTTGCAAGTGCGCACGTAACTGAAAATCCTCGCGGATTTTCAGAAGTAGGAGAGAACAGGTAATTACTTATAGCAATTGTTGTATACATTTATTTTTCTAATGCTTTCATTTTGTAATAAGCACATTTTTCATTTGTTGCTACTTCTTTTATTAGATATTTTGCATATTCCTCTAATTCATCCGAATTTTGATTAACTATTTTAGTAAAATCATCAAAAAAAGAATCTTTATGAACTTTATTTAAAGTTTCAATTAAAGCGAATGAATTCAACATCATTTTATCTTTATATTCTTCGGATATCTCTGGTTTTCTGATGTGAGATATGTAGTCAACAATGTTTTCTTGAATAATTATAAACCTCACAGCTATATGAGGATGAGATTTCTCTTTGTAATAAATTTCTTTTTTTGCACTAAAATTGAAAAATTTAAAAATTCCGATTGCAGAGGACGCTAATGAAATTAAATCACAAAGAAATTCGTCTGTCCTATATTTCTCCTCGAATTTAAGCCATACTTGATGAATATCTTGAGTAAGCTTCATAGAAGCAAATATGTCTGAGTCAACCTCGAAAATGTGACTTTCGATTTCAAAATTTTTAGGTTCCTCAATAGATTCGTTTATATGTTTTTCTGATTCGCCATTATTCTGGATTAAATGACCTATTTCGTGATTCATAAGGAAAATTATTGCAGAATGGTACATAAACTCCATTACCGAAGTTCCTTTTTCAATTAAAATTTGGTTAATTGCTTGTATAGATTCACCAAAAACTTCGTTCATAGTTTTTTCATTATCCAGTAAAGTGCTCTTTAGTTTGTGAATTGTTCCAATATTAATACTTGTCAAAGTGTTTTCTCCTTTTATGTAAGCAGAAGCATTAATATTTGTATTGTTTTTGAAAAAGAAAAAATTTGGTTCAATATTATATAAATCAGAATTGTTTTCTATTAGTTTTTTGTAGTACAAGAATATTTTGTTGCAGTGAATTTCTAATGGTGTTTCAGAGTAGTCAAAAATGTCACCATTATCAATCAACTTTCTTTCAGTTATTTCAGCAATTTCTTCTCTGTAACTCATTTTTAAGGAAATTGTATACAACGTGTTTATATGGATGTAAAATACATCTATATGATCCCAAAATAGGAATAAAATCGATGTGCATGATTGTTTTTCAATTATAACTATTTGTTCATCATCATTTTACGGATTTCCGTAAAATCGCATAAAATCCGTAAAGGAAGCGTAAACGGTTGTTGGTAATTGCCCCTGTCTTAGAAACACAAAGGGATGGAAGGAAAACCAACGTTTGAACAGTTACCGATTGCCGTTGCGCATTTAATGAAAGAAATACGAGAAATCAAACAAATGCTCTTTGAGCTGAACACTGGTTCCTCCAACCGCCATGCCTCGGAATGGATGACCCTTGACGAACTACTTGACTACGACCCCGAAAAAAGGAAGAAATCCACTTGGTACAAAATGGTCTCCGAAAGCAGGGTGCCACACCATAAAAAGGGAAAACGCCTTTTGTTTCTAAAAACAGAAATTGACGAATGGCTATTGGAAGGAAAGGTGAACACCTTGGAAGAATGCTTGGACTCGGCCAATGATTACCTTAAAAAGAAAGCCTGATTACAGGGAATCGAAGTATTGTGGCTTCTTCTGTTTTTTGAAATTGTCAAATCTATCTTCCCTGAACTGGTAAAAGGCACCTGTATATAGTTCAAAGAGACTTTGTGGAACCGTATGGCTTGGGTGCAGTTCAGAAAACAACGACCTAAAAGCCCAGATGATGTTCCCTTTTGAGGTATGTACTTTTAAAATCGGTTCAGTGATTTGTGGAACTTCAAAGCCGTTGGAAAAATAATGGTGAACCCAATCCACCAATCTTTCATATTCATCCTCGCTCAGAATATCCCTGTGCTTTCTTGGGTCAACTCGCTCCATGAACCCAAATATCCTATGGATATGGTTCATTAGACTATCTTCTTCCTTATCTCTAGATTCCTCAACATCTTCTATTTTTAAATACAGGGATTGAAGGTCTTCATGCATCGGGGTTTTTGTTAGGTCAATACCAACATCCTCGAAAACCTGATAGAAGTTCTCCAATAGGAAATCATAATGGCCATCTGGGTTTTCCTCAGAAATCATTTTTTGTTTCTGCCAGAGGTGCAGTTCCTTTTTGGTCTTGGAAATGCCACGTTTTATTTCATCGAACCTCAAGGAATAGTCAACAGGGGTGAAGGGCAGAAGATAGTCAATGTAAATTTTCATTGTCCTTTGTCCTATGGCTGACAAGTAACCAATATGCTTGGGAAGGTGGATGTCACCATTGCCCTTTGAATATAGCAACCGTTCCTTTTTCCATTTTTTAAAGATGGCATCCAGTTTATAGGGAGCCTTTTCCTTGAAGGATTCCAGATTTACTATGGAATCCTCTATAACAATCGTATTGTTTTCCATAAAGTCTATCCGAAGTTCATTATCTGGTCAGCAAATTCCTTTTTGGTATTGTCGTCAAATCCTGCAAAATATGCCTTTGTGGTGTCCATACTGGAATGCCCAAGACTTTCCTGAACGAATTCCATAGAACCCCCTTTACGGATGACTGAGGTTGCAAAACTGTGCCTTGCCCAATAAGTGGATATGATGGGCAGGTCGTTGTCCTTGCATATCTTCTTGATATGCTGGTTGATAAACCTTGTGAAGTTCTTAATTTTGTTGTGTCTCTTGACAGGGTCATCGTACCCCTCTAGGACTGGAAAGACCAAGGCATCGGGAGCAATGGACTTGCCCCTATGTTTGCTGATGATGTCCTTTGCGAAACTGTTTAGGTAAACGGTTATCTTTTTCAGGTTCCCTTTTGAGGTGGATATGGTCTTTGCTCTGTAAAAAGAAATTTTATCATCCTCAATGTCCCTGTTCTTCAAAAGTAGGATGTCCTTGATGTTGATACCGTTACAGGCAAATGAAAAGAACCAGAAATCCTTGGCCTTTTCCTCTTGCGGTGATTTGGGTCTTGCTTCAAAGAGCTGTTTCAACTGCTCCTTGGTCAATGCCTTCTTTTTATTGGAAACCTTTGGGACAAGATATTTTCCTTTTCCAAAGGGGAAATAGCCCGGTTCGATTTCCTTTTCCGCAATGGCCTTGTTGAATATGGTTTTCAGTGTCCTGACATAGATGCTTACCGTTGTCAGGCTCTTGCCCTGATCTACCATAAAATGTTCATACTTGCTCAACCAGTTCCCGTTTACATCAAAGAGACTGAGTTCTTCGATTTTCTTTTTTTCCGATTCGCAGAACTTTTCAAAGGATTTCAGGGCAAGGCCGTAATTGTTAGAGGTGTTTATCTTGTCCATGGAACGCAATTCGTCCATTCGCTCCTCGTATAGATAGCTGACATTGGTGCCATCCCTTCTTTTTCTGAAAAGCTTCTTTTCGAAAAGTTCAAAGTCAAACGGTTCCAGTTCATTTGCAACCGACCAAGCATTCTGTTCGATGGCCTGTAATAACTGTCTGGCCTGCTTGTACTTTGTCCTTGGCCGAACGGTTTCCCAGATACAGGAAAATTCCTCTTCGGAGAACTCAAAACGGGTAGGGTAGAGCTTCTGTTTTCGTGGTGTGCTGGTAAAGACCCTCAACTTGACGGGAAATTTGCCATTTTTTTTCTTTCTTCTTTTATCAAGGACCATCGAAATGCTATTGTCCACCGATACTTTTGACATTTATAGGGATTTAAAAATTTGCATACAATTTGCATACAGCGTATGCAAATAAAGGTAAAAAAGGTGATAATAAAAACAAACAACAAAATTATATTTAATTGTATATCAGGTATATACGAGCTATATCGTAATATCGGAAAGTTACATGATTACGCTTTGGGAGCAGGAGGTCGCAGGTTCGAATCCTGCCACCCCGACTTGAAAATCTAGAAGACTGGTAATTTTTTAATTATCGGTCTTTTTTTGTTTAAAGCTACCTGACATATACCACTTCACATTATAAGTTTATGATTCACTATTTAATATTTGTGTAATCGATTACGCAAGCCTATCTTTATACATTAGTATACAATCGGTAGGGCAAAATAAAATTGAAACAAAGGCTATGCTTTTTGTCGATTTAGTTTTCTCTTCCTATAAAACCCATTCCATTATGTGCAATAAAAGGCATAGTGCCATAGACCGGAAATTCATTTTACTCTATTTTATCGTGATCGGAATTTTGACCGGATGCCAAGAAAAAAAATCCGTCCCTTCTGAAACAAAAAGCAAATTGGTGCAGGATTTGGAGTCCGTTTTCTATTCAGAATATTTTATGTCAATACCAGAAACTATTTATAACGCTTCGGACTATGGAGCCGTAGGGGATAGTATTACTCTAAATACAGTTGCCATTCAAAAAACCATTGATGCTGCGCACGAAGCAGGTGGCGGAAAAGTGGTTTTTAAGCCAGGGATATATCTTTCGGGTGCCTTATTTATGAAATCAAATGTTGAACTGCATTTGGAAAAAGGGGTGACCATTAAAGCAATTCAAGATGATAGCCATTATCCTGAAGTACCTTCCCGAATTGCTGGCTTTGAAATGGACTGGCCAGCAGCCCTTATCAATGTTTATGAGCAAAAGAATGTAAGTATTTCAGGAGAAGGTATTATTGATGGAAATGGGAAATATTGGTGGGATAAATTTTGGGGAGACCCCATTGGAAGCGGGGAAATGTGGAAAGAATACAAAGAGAAAAATATTCGGTGGGCCCTTGATTACGATTGCAAACGGGTAAGGCCCGTTGTGGTTTATAAATCATCCCATGTGCAACTAAAGGACTTTACCGTTAATCGTGCTGGTTTTTGGACCATTTCCTTGACCTATTCTGACTGGGTACATGTAGATGGTCTCATCATCAGAAACAATATTGGGGGCATTGGCCCAAGTTCTGATGGTATAAATTCCGACTCATCATCCAATATCTTGGTTGAAAACTGTGATATTGATTGCAATGATGACAATTTATGTATTAAAGCTGGGAGAGATGCTGATGGTCTGCGGGTGAACAGACCAGCCAAAAACATTGTATACAGAAACTGTATTACCCGAGCTGGACATGGGCTTTTTACTATTGGAAGCGAAACTTCCGGAGGCATGTACAATATAGAGGTCTATGGCTTGGAAGGCATTGGAACAAATACAGGAATTCGTTTTAAATCGGCACAAGTAAGAGGTGGTGTCATTGATAATATTTGGTTTCACGATATTAAAATGAAAGATGTCAAGAGCCCATTTCAATTTGAACTTAATTGGTATCCAGAGTATAGTTATCCCGTTATCCCTGATGAAATTCCTGAAGATGAAATAAAAGATACATGGAGGATGATGACCCAAAAAGTAATACCTCCCGAGCGGGGCATTCCAGAATTTAAAAACATCACACTTACTAATATCGATGTAAAAGGGGCGGAAACCGCGATTTATGCCAATGCATATCCTCAAAAACCCATACATAATTTAAAATGGGAAAATGTTTCTATAGAAGCGAAAAATGGTGGTGCCATTGCCTATGCTGAAGATTGGGACTTGGAGAATGTAAGCGTCAATATAAAGAGCAAGCAATTGATAAGTATTAAGGGGAGTAACAATATCGCACTGCCGGATTCCCTGTTAAATGTGATTGATGTTGAAAACACGAGCACTGTAGATGAAATACAAAAAATGGTAGAAGGCTTGTTAGCTAAACAGAAGGAAGTGACCATCTTTCCGGTAAATCCGCTTACTAAGAAAGTGCTTTTCGAGAAAGATACTACCAAATTTTCAGAAGAAATGGCTGTGTATATTTTCCCTGAAAGGACTTCGGAAATTGAATATATTGAACCATTGGGAGATGGTTTTTACGTAACCCCGGTCAACATACAATTTGATGACCAAAAAAATAGCATTACCGTAAACGGTGAAAAAAGGCACAAGTGGTATTTTAGGGTTAAAATGGAATCAGCTCCGAAAGAAGTAACTGGTGCGGATTCATGGAGCTACAACAAACAAGAAGCCTATTTGGAAATACATAAAGAAGCAGCTAAGGGCACACTAACTATTAAATGAGCATTGGCCGGACCAATAAATGAACTTCTTAAAACGGCACGGACGAGTATTTAAGTAGGTATCCCACAAGAGAATCTTTCAACTAAAAAATAAAAAAGATGAAGTTTACATCAGGAAAGAATAAAGGATTATTGCTCATATTCATCTTGTTCATGGGCAATTTGGGATTTTCACAAGAATTGGCCCTGCCAAAAAACATTACGCTTTCGGCCATAAAGGGACAGGTAAGCAAACCAGATACCATCAATTATGGAAAGAAGGTTAGCAAAACATCATTGGGAGGCAGTGAATCAAGCTATTTTTCTGTAATAGGACAAAAATCGAACAAGGAAGTGCTCATGGTTCAGTTTAATCCTCCAGCCGATTTTATTGGAATAGCCAAAGCAAGTTTAGTTATAAATAATGAAACTGAAATTTCGCTAGCCGGACTTTCCACCAAGGGTTTGGAGGGTGAAAATGAAGCCCCCTTGGCCACAATATTTGATGCTTTGGGGTACACAACAAATGTGGGTTGGGAAACGCTGGCGAACCATTTAAGAAGAGAAAGAGAGGGCGAGGAGTTGCCGCCAAGCATGTTTCAAAAAGCGGGTGATGGCAAGGTGGAATTGATTCCAATAGCAAGGTATTCCCCTGATTTTCCATTGCAATTTGGGTATTTTGTCAATAACCAATATGGACCAAAAAGATATCAAGCTGGAATATTGGCAACAGCCAATGGGTTTCCTGAACATCAAATACTTTTCCCCGAGGTAGCTGATGGGAAAACAAGTTTCGACCCGGGAGAAGAAACGTTTGGTGTTTACGTTGTAAGCCCAAGCCATGCAGTTTATTCGGAGGATATCTGGAATATTCTATATCATCCAAATAATGCAAACCATGCCATGAGAATATACCCTGCCAAAACCAAAGAGGGGGTATTAAAAAACACCTATATCGTATGCATGGAAGAGGCAGCCAATGGCGACTACAATGATTATGTTTTTCTTCTAAAAAACGTGAAACCTGTGTCTAACGAAGCCATGTATGAAAGCCTATTTAATGGCAAAGACTTCACAAATTGGTACAAATGGTTTGAAAGTACCGGAAAGCACCAAGACCCCAACAATATTTTTTCGGTAGAAAACGGTATCATTCATGATACAGGGGAAGAGCTGGGATACATTATGACCGAGAAAGCCTTTGCAAACTATCATTTTTCACTTGAATTCAAGTGGGGCGAAAAGAGATGGCCGCCCCGCGAAAATAACAAAAGAGACAGCGGCATCTGTTATAATGTGCCAGAGGACGAAACCGATAAGATTTGGCCTCAATCTGTGGAATGTCAGATTCAGGAAGGTGATGTAGGTGATTTTTGGATGCTTGGCTATAGCACTATTCAGGTGGATGGAAAACAAAACACACCCGAAAAATGGTCAAATGTTGTAAAGAGCAAAGACGCTGAAAAACCTAATGGTGAATGGAATACCGTGGAAGTAATTTCATTTAACGGTAAGTGCGTGCATATTGTAAATGGGGTAGTGGTGAATTATGGTGAAAATTCAAGTTTGATTGGTGGCAAAATATTACTGCAATCAGAGTATGCCGAAATATATTACCGGAACATAAAAATCAGGAATCTTTAAACCCCATGAAAATAACTGGGAGGTTATTGGGTTTTGACCTTTTACTTAAGTTTCAAATCCTTCAACTTTTTTCTTTAAAGATATTTTGGTTAAAAATTCATTTATGACAGATTTTTGTAAACACTTTTCAGTACTTTTTTTATCTGGTTTTTTAGGTGTAACTGCTCAAAACAATCCATTAAACAAAGCATTTTTCTTTGGAAAAAAAGCAGAAAACACAAATGCTATTTCAATAAGAAATCCAATTACATTTAATGGGAATTTAGGGTATGGGTTCGATTATGAATCAGGAAAGGATGTGGCATTCAAAAGAGATTATATCACAAGTAAATCATCGATTTATTTTTCTATTCAATTACCCGAAGGCAATTATAAAGTCAATGTTGTTTTGGGAGGAAAAAAATGTGCAAACACTACGATAAAAGCTGAATCGAGGCGGTTAATGCTTCAGGAGGTTGAGTCAAATAAGGAGGATGAACTACACTATTCTTTTGTAGTGAATGTTCGTTCACCCCAAATTAATGAAGAACGTGCCATAGCTATAAAAGATAGGGATAAAGGCCAATTAAATTGGGATGATAAATTAACCCTTGAATTTTCAGGAATACCAGCTATTAAGAGTATTGAAATAACACCGGCCAACGGCATAAAAACCATTTTTCTAGCGGGTGATTCCACGGTTACAGACCAAGATGTGGAACCTTGGGCATCTTGGGGACAATTCTTCACCAATTATCTGAATGATGACATTGTGGTAGCCAACTTTGCCGAATCGGGATCATCATTACCCGCATTTAAAAATGTTTTAAGACTGGAAAAGATCATGACCACCATGAAGTCTGGAGATTACCTTTTTGTGGAATTTGGACATAATGATGAAAAAATTAAAGGAGAAGGCAATGGTGCATGGGGACTTTACACCGACTTACTTGCGGAATATGTCGATACGTTTAGAGACAAAGGAGGTAAGGTTGTACTATTAACGCCAACTGAAAGACGCCATTTTGATAGTGATGGCAATCTAAAGCATACACATGGCGATTTCCCAGATGCTATGCGCGAAGTGGCTAGCCGTTTAAAAGTGCCCTTGATAGATTTAACAGTAATGACGCGTTCTATGTACGAAAATTGGGGTGTTACTGATTCCAAAAAAGCGTTGGTACACTATCCTGAAAACACCTTTCCCGGACAAGATAAAAAACTGGAAGATGATACCCATTTCAACAGTTTTGGAGCCAATGAAATAGCGAAATGTGTAGTGCAGGGCATAAAAGATTTAGATTTAGAACTTGTGAAGTTTTTAAAACCAAACATTCCTACTTATAATCCCCAAAAACCAGATAATTTTAGTGATTGGACCTTACCCATGAGCACCCGTTTTGAAGTGGAAAAACCCGATGGAAATTAAACAATTTAGAAAGCCTTAATCGTTTACTTTACATAAGCATCAAATCCTTCAACTTTTTCCTTCAAGGATTGAATGGCCAACTTACTTATTTCGGTAGCGCCGAGGACCGATAAATGCGTGTCATCTTCTTTCCCATCAGGATAATATGGAATTTCGTTGGGTTGATAGTGCAGATGCAATTTTTTAGAGCCTTCAAATCCGTAAGATTCTTCCAGTTGCTCTGTTAAATATTGCAAATCTACCAAAGGAACGTCTAGTTCTTGAGCTACCAAACGTGTTTCCAAAGGGTATAAACCATGTGTATCCACCAATGTACTATCGGCATTAAATCGCCTTCTAACAATTGAGGTGAACAAAACTGGGGTTGCTCCCTTTTCCCTGGTGTCATTTACAAAACGCATCAAATTATAGCGATAGGCAGTATGTGGGTTGGTATATCGCGTTGGATCTTTATATTTCTGGTCGTTATGCCCAAATTGGATAAACACAAAATCTCCTTCCTTTAGTTGGTTATAAATAGAGTCCCACCGTTTTTCTGTAATAAAACTCCGCGAGCTACGTCCGTTAACCGCATGATTCTCAACAACTGCTCTATCGTTTAAGAATGTAGGCAATAATTGGCACCATCCACGTTCTGGGTTTTCTTCGGGATTGCGTTTATCGGCCATGGTGGAATCTCCGATGGTATAAATTGAAACTTGTTGCGGTGGCTGTTCTGTCTCGGTCTCTGTTTCTTTGCTTTCTTCTTTACATGATTGAAATTGAAATACTAAAATCAATATAAAAAGTACTCTATAATTTCTCATACCATTCTTTTTTTGAAGTCTCTTGATATTCACCCAAAATATTCTTTATCGTATATTTTTCAGCTTGTTGTTTTGTCAATTGATGTGCCCAACCCACCCTTTCTTTGGGCTTAAAGCCTTCGCCCATATTTTCAAATTCTGCATAGAACGTATTCTTCTCAGCCTCTAGGTTGGACCAATTATGCCAACCTACAGGGCGAATATGTTCGCCCATATTACAATGGACAAACACAGTTTTGGCATACATACGCCATGGCCTACCTAAATATACTTCCGATACATTATCATCTGCCGTAAGGTTACAATCAATAAAAACATAACCAAATTCAACACCCTGTGGCGTAGAAGCAGCTGTTACGTAGGAGTCTGATTTGCTATTGATCACACAATCTTGGAACAGTACCGTAGCTTCTCCAAAAATAAAATCGGTAGTTCCTTCTATAAAGCAATTTTTGAAATACTGTTTAAAATCCTCCCCGGAGGTATAAAGAGTATCTTGAAAGCCGTAAAATTTACAATTTTCAAAATAAGCTCTGTTTGCATTTACGGAAAGGGCCACGGCTTGACCAACAGGGCCTGATGCATTTTTAATGGTAAGGTTTTTAGCTATAAAATCGTTTCCCTCAACAAGCACGGTAGCCGTGTGGAACGTACTATTTCTACCGAGATTGATTTTATCAAAATAATCGTCAAATGTAATGATGGTATTTTCCACACTTTCTCCAATCAAGGATACCTTAGTATTCCAGGAATATACATGAACCTTTTCTTTGTAAATCCCATTTTTGATTTTGATGATTACACGTTGATATGGAAATGACTTTGAGGCATAAATAGCATCTTGAATACTGACAAAGTCTCCACTGCCATCTTGAGCAACGACTACGTTGTATTCGTCTTGTGGGTTTTTGGTTTTTTTTGACTTGATTTTTGATTCCCATTCAGAGGACTTTTCCGGCCTAATTAAAAATGCCGATTCTTCAATTTCTTCGGCCTTCGCCGTTTTGGACCAGGAGTTCTCATTATCAGGTATAATAGATTTCCAAGTTGTATCTAAAACCTTGGCATGAAGATTAATGGTGGCTACGGTAATGGTTATAAACAAATAAATTTTCATAAATCGATAACTCTTTTGGTTTTGTTGCTTTCCAATGCTACTTCAATAATTTTAATGACTTGTGCCGCCTCAGTCGCCGAAACGGGTACAGGCTTATCATTTCTTATGGCTTCAAAAACACCATCATAAAAAGCCATATAATTTCCTCTCTCTGTAGGAATCAGCTCTTTTTTTGATTTTCCATTTTCCAAAATATGCAATAATCCCATTTCAGATTCAGGTTCTACTCCCCAATTGGCAGTGTCTGGTTTTACTTCTTTCTGAAGCTCCGCTTCTTGAATATCTGCCTTGGATTTTATAAACGAACCATTAGTTCCATGAACAATATATGCGGGCAATGGCTCCAGTACAAAATAGCTGGATTTTAAGGTTGCATAATGGGAAGGGTAATACAATTTGACATCAAAATAATCGGTAACTTTTGAGGTTTCTCTAAAGGTGTTTACACTGGCAAAAACGCTTAGGGGCATTCCAAACAAATGCAACGCTTGGTCTATGATATGGGAGCCCAAATCATATAAAATGCCTACGCCAGGCGCAGGTATTTCTTTATGGATTTTATAGCTCAATTCAGGGGCAAATCGGTCATAATGCATTTCAACTTCAACAATGTTCCCTAGACTGTCCTCATCAATAATTTTTTTTACAGTTTTAAAGTCACTATCCCATCGTCTATTCTGATATACGGAAAGCTTAACCCCGTGCTTCTCTGCCAATGAAATTAACGCTTCAGCTTCTTTGAAAGATGCTGTAAAGGGTTTTTCAACGACTACGTGCTTCTTGGCTTCAATGATTTGTCTTGTGTACTCGTAATGTGTGCTGTTTGGGGTATTTACCACAACCAATTCAACAGCCTCATCACTAAGAAGCTCTTCCAAGGTCCTATACGTTTTTACATCTGGATATTTTTCTTGGGCCAGATTTTTGGTACGCTCTAGAACACCGTATAAACTGAAATTTGGATTGACATCAACAAACGGTGCATGGAATACTTGTCCACTCATTCCAAATGAACATAAAGCGGTATTTATAGGTTTCATATAATAATATTACAGCACAAATTAATCAATATTGGTCTAGCACATTTCGTATCACTCTCTGCAAGGAATCATAACGTTCATATTTTTTCTGCATCCGGAAATCCCACCACTCATCAAACCTGCTTTATTGTCAAAGGCCGATCAGGGTATCATATTTTAAAATATGCCCCAGATTGATAATGAGGAAGTTTATGTTATAAAACTTCAAAATCAATTGACTGGAAATCAAGCACGGACAATATTGAAAAAAAACGCAAGACAGTAGGACTTGGTGCATAATTTTAATATTTTGCGTAATCGATTACACATTTGACCTGAAATCTAAACTAAACAAATTTTCAACCACAGCAAAGTAACACAAACATAAAGATTTAACTAAATTCAACATCAATGAAACACATAAATAGTATAGCGATCATACTGCTTTACGCGTTGTCCGTCTCTGGGATTATGGCTCAAGGGCCATCACGAGCTAATCAGGAAGGGCCAAATCCGCTGATAGAAACCATTAAAACCGATTTGGACCGGGTATTCGATTTCCTGAATGCCAACACGCCTACCAAACTGGTGGATAGAGAGAGTGGAGAGGAGGTTGCCAACTATAAAAATATTGATAAAAACACCACGTTCCAGAGAGGTCGTTTTGGCCTATATTCATATGAGTGGGGCGTTACGTATTCAGGAATGCTCAAAGTTGCTGAGGATACCGGTGACAAACGCTATGCGGACTATGTAAACGAGCGATTCAACTTTGTGGGCGATATACACCCTTATTTTGTTAAGCTTAATGATGATAGCCGGTCTGCCACGCTTCGGGGGTTAATAAAGCCCATCTGGTTGGATGATTGTGGCTCTATACAGGCTGCTTTTGTAAAAGGTGTACTGGCGAACCCTGATTTGGAATCAAAACTTCGCCCAATAATTGATATCGCTTTCGACTTTACCATGAACAAGGAACACCGTTTGCACGATAGAACGTTGGCCCGTTTGCGCCCAACCAGAAATTCCGTGTGGGTTGATGACATGTATATGGGTATTCCCCCCATTGCCTATATGGGGAAATTGGTTGAAAGCGAAGACCCGGAAGTAGCTCAAAAATACTATGATGAAGCTGCGCTTCAAATTGAACTGTTTGCCAAACACCTTTGGATACCTGAGAAAAAACTATTCAGACATAGCTGGATTGAGCACATGACCTTTCACCCATCACTGTTCTGGGGACGTGCCAACGGATGGGCATTGCTTGCCATGAGTGATGTACTGGATGTTCTTCCCAAAGACCATTTTAAACGTCAGGAGATTAAAGACCTTCTTACTGCACAAATACAAGGATTTATGCCCCTACAAGGAGGTGATGGATTTTTCCATCAACTATTGGACCACAACGACTCCTATACAGAGACGAGTGTAACCGCTATGTTTGCTTATACTGTGGCCCATGGGATCAACGAAGGTTGGTTGGATATCCAGGCTTATGGTCCTTCCGCGATTGCAGCGTGGAAAGCGGTGGCAACACGTATAAATGAAGCTGGAGAAGTTGAAGGCACATGTGTAGGAACAGGTGTTGCTTACGAACCTGGTTTTTATTACAAGCGCCCTACAAATGTAAATGCCGCCCATGGTTATGGCCCAGTTTTTCTTGCAGGGAACGAGGTTATGAAAATGCTTAAGGATGCTCCTCGTTTTTATTAATCACAATTGACTTTTTCACACTAAAAATAGAATCGATATGAAACTAAAAATAGAATCGATATGAAACTAAAATTATTATTGTTATTCGTAGTGTCGGGCTTTATGATGAAAGCCCAGAACAATACAGACGCAAGCTTGTTTTTAAATAAAGACGGTTTGTATTTAGACGAAATTGCATCAGAATCCGGCGACCTCTATAGGTCTTTGGGGCATCATGGCCCTGCCATTGAGAATGAGTGGCTTGGATTACGGATTTATTTTGACAGGAAGACTGCCATTGATGTTTATTCAAAAGCAAAACCTGGACTGGAATTACGTGAAGGAAAATGGTATCCAACCCCGGAACAACAAAAAGACGGATGGGGAGCTGATTATTATAAAGTGGGACCTACCGTTGGATTGGGAGGAATTCGTCTTTGGGATGGAGAAAAGGTAGTCTTTTTGGACCCGGTATCGCAGCGTTGGGCGCGTGTGGTAAAAGAAGGAAACACCTCTTATATGGAAATGCTTTCCGAAAATGTTCCGTATAAAAATGGTAACGTTGATATTCTTGTGCGAGTGACTGTTTTTTCAGGATTGCGAAAAGCCAAAGTTGAAGCCTATGCGTTGGCTGATTTAGATGTGCAATTTGTAACCGGAATCAATTATCACCCAGACGGAGAGGTGGTAGTTGAGGACAATCGTATTTTCACTTGGGGCTTGCACCCAGAAGATGTTGCTGCTGAAAAGGTAGAATTGGGAGCAGGCATATTATTTAACCCTGAGGATTTTGAGAAAAGAATGTATGATGGTACCCAGCATTTGTTGATATCAAAATCCTCCAAATATCTTGAATTCTGGATTTCATCGGCCAATGCAAGGGAATCTGAAGTTAATACGCTTAAAAAGTTTATGGATTTCCCTGAAAACAAGTGAAAGCCGAATAAGTCAATTCCATTTAAACGCAAAATAAGAACAGGGTTTATCCGAAATATTACGAAGACCATGTAGCGATTGGGAATTCATAAAATAAAAATCGCCCGTTATGCCCGTATAGTCTTCATTGTCTATCGTCATTTCTGTTTCACCGGATAGCACCAAAATAATTTCTGTTTCAATATGTTTATGGGGCTGATGGCTTAACCCTTTGGAATCCAATCGTGTCACATGCATTTCAAATCGTTCGCACATCGCTGTTGGTCGGTCAAAATAAGCACGACCTGCACCACGGGAACTTGGTTTTAAAACTAAATCCTGCGGGCTTATAATAAGGGAACCGCCAGAAACCAGACCTCTTTCTATATCCATCTTCTTTTTGGATTTATATCGCATTACATAATAGGTAAGATTGGTATCCCCAATATTTTCTATGGAATGCATTTGTTGCGGCATTAACAAAATAACCCCTCCGGTGCCCAAAACTTTTTGCTTCCCCTCAATGGTTACCTTCATTGACCCTTCTTTTACAATAATACATTCTTCAATATCCTCATTAGCATGAGCAGTACTTGGTTTTGCACCAGGGTATTGCGTAGTTGCATGAATTTCCAAATACTCGAAATGAGGTGAAACACCTTCTAAAATTTTTCTTGACTCCCTATCTTCACCAATAACCACTGGGTGATCGGTCCATTTATAAACTCCCGCCTCAACAGGTTTTAATTGCCCCATAATGGTTAGCGTAAAAAAACACGATATAATAAGTAGTATAGTTTTCATCTCCATCTGTATTAAAACTTAATTTCTTGATGTTTGCGGGAACGCCCTCATTTATAGACGCTAAGCTAATAAATTCTCAATAGTCCTTTTTACACTCAATAGCTGAAAGACTTTATCCATACCTCACTCCACACACATTTTAAACCGCACCGCTCAGATGCAATGACAGGATGGGGCAGGATGCATAAAAATAAAAATGGGCATACTTTTCTGAAATAACAGAAATATAATAAGTAAGAAAATGCAAAATGAGATATAAGAATGCGTTTGGAATTTTAATTGTTCTTACTTTAATAATTACTATTTCATGTAAGCAAACCAGTGGGCCAGCTGCTGATAAGGAAGCTAACATCCCAATTTTGGAAACGGGAGCGAATGATTCCATGCCAAAAGTTTGGATTGATACAGATACCCATCATAAAATTGAGCGATTGGTCAACAGGGATGGGAGTAATCGAAGCTTCTATTTTCACAACAATCCTTTTTTGCCATCCAGTGATGGAAAAAGTAGCTTGATGGTTTTTTATGGAAGTACTGAAACGGACAATCAATTATTTACAATTGACCTTGAAACTGGTAATACTGAGCAGGTAACCCAAAAACCTGGTCGTAAAAGAGGAGAAATTGTTGGAAGAAAATCCCGCAAGGTATTTTATATGGTGAACGATAGCATATTCTCTACCCATGTAGATACTCATAAGACCGAGTTTATTTATAAATTTCCTGAGGAGATTATTGGTTCGGTGACCAGTTTAAATGCAGATGAAACCCTATTGGGTGGTGCGCTCATTACCAAAGAAGAGAATGAGATTCTAAAAAGGAATCCAGAAAAAAAGGACTTTTTCAATAAAATATACGAGGCAAAGTTAGAGAGGAGTCTGTTCATTATCGATTTGGACATCAAGGAACTGAATACCATTTACTCTGAAAAAGCATGGTTGAACCATATTCAATTTTCCCCAACAGATCCAGACCTTTTAATGTACTGTCATGAAGGCCCTTGGCATAAAGTCGATAGAATTTGGACCATCAACATAAAAACAAAAGAGAACCAATTAATGCACAAAAGAAGTGTGTATCGCGAAATAGCAGGGCATGAGTTTTTTAGCCCTGACGGAAAAAACATTTGGTACGATTTGCAGATTCCTCGAGGCGAGACTTTTTACCTAGCAAGTAAAAATGTTGAAACGGGTGAGGCTGCTCGCTATGCCATGAAAAGAGATGAATGGTCCATCCATTTCAATATATCCCCAGATTTAAAAACCTTTGCCGGTGATGGAGGCGATGAAGGGCAAGTGGCTCGCGCGAAAGATGGTATGTGGCTGTATCACTTTACCCCTAAAACCGATAGTTTGACTTCCGAAAAGTTGGTGAACATGAAAAACCATGATTATGATTTGGAACCCAATGTTCACTTTGTACCAGATGGGAAATCTGTAATCTTTAGAGCCAATTTTGAAGGGGAAACTCAGATTTATAAAGTAGGTTTAGAAGAAACAATTCTTAAATAAAGGTCATGAGAAGGAAATTGTTTGTTTTCAGCATGCTGTACTCATTGGCATTTATCAGTTGTCAAGAACACAATAAAGATGCTGTTGAAAACTATGATTGGCCAGAAATCAGCAACACAACAAAACCATGGACACGTTGGTGGTGGATGGGCAATATTGTTGATAAGGAAGGCATAAAGCAGCGATTAATAGACTTTAGTGAAGCAGGACTGGGCGGTGTAGAGATAGCTCCAATTTATGGGGTAAAGGGAGAGGAAGATAACTTTATAGATTTTCTATCCCCTAAATGGGTCGAAATGTTGGATTATACCATAGCAACTGCAGACAGCCTAAATATGCAGGTAGATTTGACTTTGGGAACCGGTTGGCCATATGGAGGCCCTCAAGTGACCAAAGAACATGCAGCGACCAAATTGGTGACCAATACCTATAAAGTAGCAAAAGGTTCGTCGGTTGATTTGAAAATTGCTCCTGATAATGACAGAGACAAAGAAACAGCTGTTTTAAAATATGTACTGGCCTATGGCGACGATGGTAGCTATCTTGATTTAACCGATGAATTGGAAGGAACCAAGTTAAAATGGACCGCTAAAGAAGGCAACTATACCCTTTATGCCATTTTCACAGGAAAGACAGGTCAACAGGTTAAACGCTCCGCTCCGGGTGGGGAAGGGTATACCGTAGACCATTACTCCAACGATGCACTCAAGGGTTATTTGGCTCGATTTGATGCTTCTTTTAGTGATTTAAACGGAAAAGTACGAGCTATTTTCAATGATAGTTATGAAGTGTACAATACCGATTTCACCCCTAATTTTTTTGAAGAATTTCAAGAAAGAAGGGGATACGATTTAAGACCATACCTCAATCTTCTATTAGATACCACAAGCACGGATTTGGGCAATCGCTTTAAAAGCGATTACAGGGAAACATTGTCGGATTTATTACTGGAAGATTTTGATGAACCTTGGACGGCTTGGGCAAATGATCATCAATTTAAATCGCGCTTACAAGCTCATGGCTCTCCCGGTAATTTAATAGATATGTATGCCTCTGCAGATATTCCCGAATGTGAAACATTTGGTTCCATGCCTTTTGATATTGAGGGATTTAGACGGGAAAAAGAAGACATACGGGAAGGTGATGCAGATGCGGTGATGCTTAAATTTTCATCTTCAGCAGCGCACATATCTGGAAAACCATTGACCTCTGCAGAGACATTTACTTGGTTGCGGGATCATTTTAAGACCGCATTATCGCAATGCAAACCAGAAGCCGAAGAATTATTGCTCAATGGAATCAACCATATTTTTTTACACGGTTCTACCTATTCCCCAGAACGTGTTGCCTGGCCAGGATGGAAGTTCTATGCTTCCGTAAACTTTAACCCAACCAACACAATTTGGGAAGACGTCCCATCACTTTTTTCCTATATCGCCAACTGTCAATCGTTTCTTCAAGCAGGTAAGGCAGACAACGAAACATTGGTGTATTGGCCCATTTATGATGTATGGGATAAAGGAGGAAAATTATTCTATCAGGTTCAAATCCATTCGCTTAAAGAATGGTTGCATGGTACTTCGTTTTATGAAATGTCCAGAAGGTTGATGGATGAAGGTTACGGTGTGGATTTTATTTCTGACGATTTCATTTCAAAAGCAACCGTGGTCAACGGCAAGTTGCAATTGCCGGGAGGAACATACAAAAGTATGCTTATTCCAAATTGTAAAAACATGCCTTTGAAGACTATGGAAAAATTGGTTGCTCTAAAAAACGATGGGGCCCATATTATTTTTGAGGGGATACCGGAAACGGTACCGGGATACTATCAGTACGAAGAGCAAAACGAAAAATTGACACAATTAAGCTCAGAAATAACTTCAGAAACCAATCTGTTCCAAGCTTTGGAAGAAGCAGATATTTATCCCGAGACTTTGGTGAAGACCGGTTTAAAATTTAATCGTAGGGATATAGATGGTGAAAAGGTATATTATTTGGTGAACCATACCGCTGAAACAATTGGTGGATTTATTCCGTTGCAGGCTGATGCAGAAGCAGTGGTAATGTACGACCCATTAAACAGAGAGTTTGGAAAAGCCATTGTTAAAAAAGAGGAATCCAAAACTTTGGTGAAAGTTGATATTGCTTCAGGTGAATCCATTATTCTAAAAACAGGAAAAAGCGCGGATATCCAGCCTTGGAATTATTACGAACCAAGCGGAGCGGAAATAGAAATCACGGGCGATTGGAAGATTTCTTTCTTAAAAGGAGGGCCTAAATTACCCGAAGAATCTACCATGTCAACCTTAGGTTCATGGACAACGTTAGGCGAAGATGAAGAAAACTTTTCAGGAACAGCCAGCTATACCATTGAGTTTGATAAACCTGATTCCGCAGCCGATAATTGGAAGCTAAGCTTGGGAGATGTTCGTGAAAGCGCTAAAGTATGGGTCAATGGCAAACAGATAGGTACGGCGTGGTCAGCTCCCTTTGAACTGAATATAGGCGAATTAAAAGTAGGCAAAAACACCTTAAAAATTCAAGTGACCAATTTAGCTGCAAATCGTATTCGAGCCAAGGAAATGAGAGGAGAGGAATGGAAAATTTTCTATGAAATCAATATGGTGAACAAGGATTATCAAAAATTTGATGCCACAGTATGGAACCCCATGCCTTCAGGATTATTGGGGCCAATAAGCATAACACCCTTGAAACTATCAACTAAAGATTAAATGCACTTTAAATAGTGCCTCTGTAAAATGAATTTGAGCCATAAATTTCACCCCTTATTTTTTAAAGCACTTTTTTTTGTTCTGTGTTTAAATTTTCATGGTTGCAAGGATGAAACATTCAAAATTAAGATTGAAGAAATAGCCGTTAGTGCACCTTTTGACATGCCAAAAATAAAGGTGCCCAATTTTAGTGAATGTCCAAAACTGTCCATTCTAGAGTTTGGAGCCGTTTTAGGCGATAAAGACAAAAATACCTTAGCAATAGAAAGGGCCATTGAGAAAGCAAATAAAATGGGTTGTGCCACAGTTGTTATTCCACAGGGAGAATGGATAACAAAAAAAATTCATTTAAAAAGTAATGTAAACTTACATCTGGCCAAAGGTGCAACGCTTCTTTTTTCTGAAGACCCAAACGATTACCTTCCAGCGGTACACACTACTTGGGAAGGCATGGAATGCTATAATTATTCTCCTTTAATCTATGCTTACGAATGCGAAAATGTGGCCATAACCGGCGAAGGGGAAATAAAAGCAAAAATGGATGTGTGGGAAAAATGGTTTGCACGTCCTTCAGGGCATATGGAAAATCTGAAAAGATTATACATGCTAGCTTCAAATAATAGCGCCGTTATTGAAAGGCAAATGGTAAATGACAGTGCGAATTTCCGACCTCAACTCATTCAATTTAACAGAAGTGAAAACATTTTGCTTGAAGGCGTAAAAATTACCAATAGCCCTTTTTGGACTATTCACCCTTACTTATCAAAAAATGTTGTGATAAGGAATATTAATGTTTATGCCCACGGGCATAACAATGATGGTGTTGACCCAGAAATGAGCCAAAATATGTTGATTGAGAATTGCGTATTTGACCAAGGAGACGATGCAATAGCAGTAAAATCTGGTAGAAACCAAGATGCGTGGCGATTGAACACCCCTTCAAAAAATATAGTAATACGAAACTGTACGGTAAAGAACGGCCATCAATTGTTGGCAATAGGCAGTGAATTATCCGGTGGTGTAGAAAACATTTTTATGGAAAACTGTAATGTGTCGGAAGATGCCAAAATGTTTCATCTACTGTTCATTAAAACCAACGAGCGTCGTGGCGGATACGTTAATGGTATTTATATGAACAACATAACATCCGGGAATATAGAAAAAGGAGTTCTGGGAATTGAAACCGATGTATTGTACCAATGGAAGGATTTAGTACCAACCATAGAACGAAAGCTTACGCCTATTAAAAATGTTTACCTGGAAAACATTAAGGCAATGAATATGGAATTCGTTTCAAGAATTTTAGGGCAAGAAGAAATGCCTATAGAGAATGTTAATTTAAAACATGTTGTTACGGATACTTTAACTATAAAAAAGCACATCCACGAACATGTTCTAAATTTTAATGACAACTAAAATTTCTTGTTGTCAAATTATGTTGAAAGTTTAAATGTATGAATCAATAAAAATGAAAAAATCAATCATAGTCCTAATTTTTCTATCGGTTTCCGTAACCTTCGCACAACAATTTGACAGAGATGAAGTCTTGCAACAAATGCAATTGGCCAACAAATATTTCATGGAAAAATGGCCCGACGTTGGTAAAACTATAGTCACAAACAGGGAAAGACCCAGTAATATTTGGACGCGAGGCGTATACTATGAAGGTTTAATGGCCTTATATGAAATCTACCCAAAAGAAGAATACTACGATTATGCTTTTGATTGGGCAGAATTTCATAAATGGAATTTTAGATATGGTACAGCAAACCGTAATGCGGATGATTATTGCGCGGCACAGACCTATATAGATTTATATAATTTGGAACCCGATTCTAAAAAACTCAAAAGCACGAGAGCAACCATGAACATGTTGTTGAACACGCCCCAGCTAGACGATTGGTCCTGGATAGATGCCATACAGATGGGAATGCCGGTGTTCGCTAAGATGGGAGTTTTGGAAAACGACAACCGCTATTTTGAGAAAATGTATGAAATGTACATGTACACCCGGAACAAACATGGGGACAATGGGCTGTACAATCCAAAAGATGGCCTGTGGTGGCGCGATAAGGATTATGATCCGCCATATAAGGAACCCAATGGCGAGGACTGTTATTGGAGTAGGGGAAATGGCTGGGTAATTGGAGCTTTGGCAAAAGTATTGGACATTGTTCCAGAAGGCACACCGCATAGGGAAGAATATGTTGCAGATTTGCAGGCCATGGCAGAGGCCCTGATTCCGATTCAGCGCAAGGACGGTTTTTGGAATTCAAGTCTGCATGATCCCAACAACTTTGGTGGAAAGGAATTAACAGGAACAGCCCTGTTTGTTTATGCCATGGCCTATGGCGTTAATAATGGCATTCTGGATAAGGACAAATATCTCCCTACCATTAAAAAGGGATGGGACGCCATGATAGAAGATGGTTTACATGATAATGGTTTTTTGGGATACGTGCAATCCACAGGAAAAGAACCAAGTACGGGCCAACCATTATCTTTTGACAAAATCCCTGACTTTGAGGACTATGGGTTAGGATGTTTTTTGCTTGCGGGCAGTGAAATTTATAAAATGGAATAAACTAACCCTCCCATTTTTAGGAGGTAGTACCACTTTATTATTTACAAGCGTACAATTGTATTAAAAGAGGGCTTGTTTGTAGCTGTGCTTTGCAATATATAGATTTCCGATTCCTACTAAGCTTAACCCGTTGGCTCCCGGACGCTTTGCGGCTGGGCATTCCATTTGTATTCCTATAAAAAAAGGAACCTAAATACATGGCCATCATTATTGACTTTTGGTCAAATTAAAATAAGTGGAAGAGTTTCTTGGTAGTAATCTGGGGTGTTCATTTTGCAAAATTCAGGTATTCTAAAAATACTCATGCCATTTTTATGATATAACCAGTTCAGGATAGTACAGGATGCAAATTTGATAGTGTTTTAATAATATTGACCAACATGAAATTTTTTATGCCAACTAAGAGGCCAAACTAAACAAATAAAAATTATGAAAAACAATTATGAAAAAATCTTAAAAAAGGCATTTTTCATATGCTTTATGGTTTTTTCGGTGGGTATATATGCCCAGGGAAAAGTCATTAATGGAACAATTACATCTACAGATGGACAACCCATACCTGGGGCCAATATTGTTCAAAGAGGCACCACAAATGGTGTTGTCTCGGATTTTGATGGAAACTATTCCATTCAACTCATTGACGGGGACGACGTGCTCGTTTTCTCGTTTATTGGTTTTCAAAGAGCTGAAGTTACAGTTGGAAACCAAACTACCATTAATGTAGTCTTGGAAGAAGACTCACAACAACTGGATGAAGTTATTGTGGTAGGTTATGGTACACAAAAGAAATCGGACTTAACAGGGTCTCTCGTACGGGTAGATGCCGAAGATCTTGGTTCCCGTCCGGTAAACAATGCCGTTGAAGCCATGCAGGGTAAAGCGGCCGGTGTTGATATCACTACCAACGAACGACCTGGGGAAGTACCAGATATTACCATACGAGGTGTACGTTCCCTAACTGCATCAAATTCTCCGCTTTATGTGTTGGATGGAATCCCATTGACATCCGGAGGGATCAATAACATTAACCCAGCGGATATTGAGTCAATCGATGTTTTGAAAGATGCATCTGCCACTGCTATTTTCGGATCACGTGGAGCAAACGGTGTGGTCATCATCACAACAAAAAGGGGTAAGGCTGGAAGAATGACCATTAGTTTAAATAGCTCGATGCAATTACAAGAAGTCGTTGAAAGGGCTCCAAATTTCAGTGCCAGTGAATATGTGGATTATCGTCGTTGGGCCTATTATTATGTAAATCCTGAAGTGTATCCAAGAGGTGATCAGCCAACCTTGGCCAATGATTTAGATATACTTGCAGGTGATGAAGTAGCCCTTGACAATATTCGAAGTGGATGGGTTGGAGGAACTTGGGACGGTTCAAGACTCCGAAATACGGATTTCACCGATTTTATCACCCGGACAGCAATGACAACCCAACATACCCTTAGCGTAAGTGGGGGTACTGAAAAAATGAAAGCCTATGGGTCTTTTGGGGTAGTCGATAATGAAGGTGTCATTATAGGACAAAATTTTAAACGGTACAATGCAATAGTAAGTGTTGATCTTACTCCCAAGGATTGGTTTTCATTTGGGGGAACTATAAATGCATCCCGCAGTATCCAAGAATTTGGTCAATCAAATTCAGGAAGTAGTGCGGTATCCGCCACTGGTGGATTATATGATAGTGCCCGTAGAATTATGCAATATGGGGTTCCCTACGATGAAGAAGGTAACAGGATTGATTTTCCTGGAGGGGATATTGCCATTAAAACGGTGATTGACGAAGATAAGTATTCCCAAGACCAACGAGTTTTGCTTAGAGCTTTTGCCAGTTTTTATGCCCAAGTTGACATAGGCGAAATTACACCGGTATTGAAGGGACTTAAGTTTCGCACCAATTTTGGCCCAGATATAGAAGACTATCGTCGAGGTATTTTTATTGACGGACTATCTGTTGTTAGAACAGGTTCTAGTTATGCTTCTTTGGAAAACAGACAAAGGTTCTCCTATACCTTGGATAACCTGTTGTATTATGACAGAACCTTTGGCGATCATACCTTAGGTGTTACATTGCTACAGAGTCAAACAGAGTTTGATGAAGAAGGAAGTTCCATGAATGCAGAGAATATTCCTTTCGCAGACCAAAAATGGAATGCTTTGAATTCCAATAACGTTACACTTTCCGGTTTTGATTCCAATATTAGTGAAAGACAATTGTCTTCCTATATGGCTCGTGTAAACTACAACTATGCAGATAAGTACTTATTGACCTTATCCGGTAGATACGATGGGGCTTCCCAGTTGGCGGATGGAAATAAATGGGATTTTTTCCCTAGTGCTGCACTGGCGTGGAATGTGTCCAAAGAAAGCTTTTTGGAAAATTCAAGTTGGATCAACCAATTAAAATTGCGTGTTGGTGTAGGTGTCACGGGGAACTCTGCAATTGATCCCTATTCAACCAAAGGAGGGTTGTCACCATTGTTTTATGCTCAAGGAGGTGGTACTTCGCCAGCAGTGGTGCCAGGTGTATCAGAAGTAGATGATGAAGATTATACCCTTTTGGCAAATAATGAACTGGGTTGGGAAAAAACAACCCAATACAACGTGGGTCTAGACTTTTTCTTGCTCGGAGGCCGTATATCCGGGGCTTTGGATTTTTATAAGTCCAATACTGACGATTTGTTGCTTCTAAAAGCAATACCCACCGTTACGGGTTATGATGCCACCTTTGCCAACATTGGGGAAACAAAATCCAGTGGTATTGACTTAACGCTCAGTACCGTTAATGTTAAAACGAATGGCTTTGAATGGACCACAGATTTTAACGGTTCTTACCAAACCAATGAAATTGTGGAATTAGCCGATGGTACAAATGATGACATTGTCAATGAATGGTTTATTGGTGAGTCACAAGATGTTGTTTACGGTTATCAAGGAAACGGTATTTGGCAAGAAGAGGATGCTGCAGAAATGGCTTTGTTCAATGCAAACGGCCATGCTTTTATAGCGGGAAATGCTCGCCCTGTCGATCAAAATGGGGATAATAGGATAGATCCTGATGATGATCGCGTGATAATTGGAAGTGAAATCCCAAAATTCATTGCCGGTATCACAAACACTTTTTCCTATAAAGGTCTTGACCTGTCCATATTTTTGTACGGTAGGTTCGATTACATTTACAATACTGGAGGAGAAGGATTGGGCGGTAGAGGAAACCACCGAAGAGTGGATTACTATACACCGATTAATACCGATGCTGAATACCAGAGACCTATTTTTACGCAAGGTACAGGAGATCCGTACGATGATGTTTTAGGATACAAAAATGGTTCTTTTCTGAAAATCAGAAATATTTCATTGGGCTATGCCTTTCCTGATAAAATTACGGAAAGCTTAGGGCTGTCCAAATTGAGAATATATGCCCAGGCATTAAACCCTGGTATGGTTTTCTCAAACGTGGATTGGATAGACTTGGATGTAAGAAGGTCTAATTCCCTGAGAGGAATAACTACTGGAATCAACATTGAATTTTAAGCTATGAAACTAAATAATATAAAGAAAATGAAAAATAATATAAAACATTACTCGAAGCTGTTCGCTGCTCTGGTTTTTCTAGGCAGTATACTTTCTTCCTGTACCAAAGATTCATTTTTGGATGAGACTTTAACAACGCAAAGGGATAATACTTTCTTTGAAACTGAAGAAGGAATTATACAGTTGGCGGTTGGTGCAAACCAAAGATCATTGGCTGCTATTTTTCAAGGGGAAGAGCAATTTGCCACTACCAATTATGGGACCGATGAGTTTCATGTAGGGGGTGATGCCACCAATAGCTCTTGGAACAATTATGATGCTACCTTTGGCCCCATTGTTCAAACAACCAGAACCCAAGCTGAGCATGCTTGGGATAGGTATTGGATTGCTATTGGCATGACCAATCAATTGATTCAGGCAGCCACGAATATTGAGTCTTCAAATCCTGCCGTAAAACAAGTTGCGCTGGGAGAAGGCTACTTTCTAAGAGCCTATAACTATTTAAAATTGGTTAGGCAGTATGGCGGTGTGCCTCTAAAGCTTGAACCAAGTAATACCTTAGAGTTGGAATTTGCACGTGCATCAGCTGAAGAAGTATTGGCACAAATAATTGATGATTTGAACCAGGCTTATAATTTGTTGGATAATTCGCGCCAAGCTCCGGTTAATATAACAAGGGATGCTGTAGCCCATTATTTGGCAAAGGCGCATTTAACTCGTGCCAGTGAAATCAACGATGCATGGAATGGGGATACAAAAGCCGCTGATTTGGCAAGAGTGATACAGTTGTCCGATGAAGTAATTGCAAATCACCCATTGGCCAGTAATTTTCAAGAACTATGGAGGTTTACCCAGCCTGATGATGACAGTGAATTTTTGCCGGAATTGATTTTATCGGCCCAATTTACTAAGGCAACCCATGCTAGTTATAGTAATTTTAACCATGTTGCATTTACGGCGCGTTATGATGATATGACAACCATGAAGCGTGATTTAACAGGTATGAGGCCCTACAGTCGTTTGGCGGCAACCTATTTCACTTATGATGTTTACGATAAAGTAAATGATTCCCGTTTTTGGAAAACGTTCAGGACCAAGCATAGGGTTAATCGAGGAGGAGAATTTGATGGAATTGAATATATTCCAGGGGTTGATTTAGGAATAATGTATATCATTAATTCTCCTGATGACACTAGGTTTGCCAACACAAGAAACAATAACGATCCTGGTATTCTATATAATGGTAAACCTATCCCGCACGTTTATGTGGCACACGCTAATGATGGTGTAGGGTTATTTGCAGAACCTAGATTTCCTTCTCTAACAAAGCATTTTGATTCTTCTAGAAACTCTATAAATGATAACAGGGGAATGCGTGACGAGATTTTGGCCCGTTCGGCTGAAACGTATTTGATGGCTGCTGAGGCACATATCCGTTTGGGGAATTATGCACAAGCGTTGCCCTATATCAATGATGTTAGGAATAGAGCCACATATAAAGCAGGGGAGGATCGTGCTTATTATGAAGATGGTGCTGAGGCGTATCCAACTTCAGATTTCTCGCAGCCTTTTGAGGATAATTCATATATGAACGAGAATTCATATTATGAATCCAATGGTATACCCGTAACTACTGCTGCCACTGACCTAACAGTTACCGATATCGCTAATTTGCCAGCAGAGGATGAGGCA
Source organism: Allomuricauda sp. CAU 1633 (assembly GCF_017313225.1). Taxonomy (GTDB): domain Bacteria; phylum Bacteroidota; class Bacteroidia; order Flavobacteriales; family Flavobacteriaceae; genus Flagellimonas. The sequence goes on from NZ_JAFLNE010000009.1 coordinate 38,943, forward strand.
ATTATTGCCACATTGGGCTACGGTGGTGATTATGATCGTATGATGTGTTTTCTTCTGAATGAAAGATCAAGAGAACTGATGGGTGAATGGCACCGTTGGGAAGATTTGAGCAGAACTTTGACTTTGGTGGCTAGGGCTAGGGAATATAATCCTGAGGCTTCTCCAAATATTCAAGACTTTCATGTTTTAAGGCCTATTCCACAAACTCATATTGATGCTGTATATAATAGTGAAGGAACACCTTTGACTCCTGAACAAAAAGATGCTATGCAAAACCCAGGCTATTAATGTCTTTCCCGTATCTGCACAGTATAAACAAAGTGTAATGATGTAGGTATGAAAGAATCAAATATTACTGATTTGAATACATAGCTAAATAGGAGTTTCATGATTTAAGGCCTCAACAACATTTTTATTGGGGCCTTAAATTATTTTAAGAAAAATATTTTTTGGTTAAGCCTTTTCCTAAACCCATTATTTTTATGAAATAGGGGTTTTTATGATAGCGTACCGGAGACCATTAAATTAAAACTCCCCTTAAAATATTTATTTGTGTAAGGGGATGAAAGCTTTACTTTTTTTGTAAAAGGCCTTTAACTCTTGAGATTATTTATAGATAAAGTTTTAATTGATCACAGAATATATTGGAAATGAAAAAAGCAACCTATCCATTACTCAGCATGGCTCTACTTTTTCTGGCATGCAATGTTGAAAAAAAAGATGAGAAGACTGAGATTGTCTTGATAAATGGCTCAAGCATTGAGTTGACGGACAAGCCCATATCCATAAACAGGGATTTAATTGCCCAAATTGATTCCATCAATAAATACCCATTAGTGATAAGTGGCCAGGATACCATCCCATCCCAATTAAATGATATGGATGGTGATCAAAAATGGGATGAGTTGTTCTTTGTTGCAAATTTTTCAGCCAATGAAGAAAAGAACCTCACTCTGGAATGGCACAATAAAGCACCCGAATATCCCAAAAGGACCGGTGTGAAATTTGGAAAGAGAAGTGCCGCAGATGAACCCGTACAATCTTTAACATCCGAAGTGATGTTGGCAGCTGAAATGCCAAAAAAACTGGGATACCAACAATACCAAACTGATGGTCCAATGTGGGAGAATGATAAAATTGGTTTTAGGCATTACTTGGATGGAAGAAATGCAAAAGACCTCTTTGGAAAAAAAACAAGCGGTATGTCTCCTGAGACCGTTGGATTGGATTCCAGTAGAGCAGTTGTTGACAACTATCATGTAATGGAAGACTGGGGTAGGGATATATTGGCAGTAGGAAATTCAGTGGGAATTGGAGGATATGCTTTGGCCACAGAAAATGAGTTGATGCGCTTGGGCGTTACCGTTGATGACACCTTAAATAATGTCGAAAAAACCAAGTTCAACATTTTAACCGAAGGCCCCGTGGAATCCGTTATGCAATATTCTTATGAGAACTGGAAACCCAACAATGAGAGGGATTATTCGGTAAAAGAGACCACGGCAATTTATCCAGGAATATATGGGTATAAGAATACTGTATCAATAACCAGTCTAGAGGGTGATGAGAATTTGGTTGTTGGACTACCTAAAATTCATACCGAAAAACCTATTTCAATAATTGACGAAAATGAAAAATATATAGTGCTATATACCCATGACCAACAAACCTATGACAAAGAATGGTGGTTGGGAATGGCCCTTATTCTTCCCAAAGAGCATTATTTAGGACATATGGAGGCCCCAACAACAGGGCAACTATCAAGTGCCTATTTGGCCAAGTTGCATATTTCCAACAATAGTCCTGTCAATTATTATGCAGTCGCAGGGTGGGAACTTAGTGATGTAGGTTTTAAAGATGAGGCCTACTTTGCGGATTATGTAAAGCAACTTGTGGACCAACTTTCCGCAGAAGTAAAAGTGGAAATAATTAATTAACATCGGGTGCGATAACATATGTCCAGCATTCAACTATGTTGGTCATTGCAATTGTAACGTAACAGCAGAAGACTACAAAAATGAGAAGCAAAACACTTTATTTATTTTGTTATATACTAAGTCTCTCAATGGTTGGATTTTTATTCGACTCTTGTAAGGAAAAACCAGAAGCTTCTAAGGAAAAGCAAGAAGCTTCAAATTTTGATGTGGCGGACCAAATCATTAAGGATATTAAAGTCCTTGAATTTGCTGATAACACCTTTAATATTGTTGATTTTGGAGCCGTAGGGGATGGAGAAACAAAGAACACCCAAGCCATTGAGGAAGCCATAAGGGTCTGTAATGAGGCAGGGGGAGGTAAAGTGGTTATCCCTTCAGGGAATTTCTTGACCGGCCCCATTCACTTAAAAAGCAATGTAAACCTTCATTTGGAAGAAGGGGCAACTGTTTTGTTCTCAAAAGATAAAAATGACTACTTACCCGTTGTCCACACCTCTTATGAAGGAATGGAGTTAATGAACTATTCCCCACTTATCTATGCCTATAAACAAAGCAACATAGCCGTAACTGGCAAAGGCACTTTTGATGGCCAGGCCAATGAAACCAATTGGTGGCCTTGGTGTGGGGCACCAAGATATGGATACCAAGAAGGGGATTCGCAACAAAGAGAAGAACATAATTTGCCTAGGTTATGGAAAATGTCGGAAGACAATGTAGCTGTTGAAGAACGATTATTTGGTGAGGGTCATCAATTGCGCCCTACCTTTTTTGAGCCATTTGAGTGTGATAACGTACTGGTGGAAGGGGTTACTTTCGTTAATGCACCATTTTGGGTCATTCATCCTATGAAATCCAATTATGTTAGGGTTGATGGTGTCACCGTAAGAAGCCATGGCCCCAATAACGATGGCTGTGATCCAGAATATTCAAAAAATGTGCATATAACCAATTGCACTTTTGATACAGGGGACGATTGCATCGCCATTAAATCTGGTAGAAATGATGACGGAAGGCGTGTCAACATACCCAGTGAAAACATTGTGGTTGAAAATTGCAACATGCTGGATGGCCACGGAGGTGTTGTTATTGGTAGTGAAATTTCTGCAGGTGTACGGAATGTTTTCACCAGAAATTGTAAAATGGATAGCCCAAATTTAGATCGGGCCATTCGCATAAAGACCAATACAGTAAGAGGTGGTTTCGTGGAAAATGTTTTTGTGGATAACATTCAAGTGGGGCAGGTCAAGGAAGCCGTACTTAAAATAAATACATACTACGGCATCTATGCAAATCAAGAAGGAGATTATATCCCTTCGATAAAGGACATCCATTTAGAAAACATACAAGTAGAAAATGGGGGTAAATATGGGGTTTTGATAAAAGGACGACCAGAAAATCCTGTCAAAAACGTAACATTGACCAATGTTCATATTAAGGGGGTGGAAACCCCATTGTCCATAGAAAATTCTGAGCCGTTGACCTTTAAGAATACCACCATAAATGGTGTTGAATATTAAATTTTAGGTAGGAAAAATAGTTGCATGTCCCTGAAAACAAGCAATTTATTCATAGCGCTACCTTATTTTCTTTAGAAACGTATTGATTGGAAAAATGAAAAATCTAAAAACATATTTGTTGCCCTTTGTTATCGTGGGCTTGTTGTTTACGAGCTGTAAGCAGGCTAAAAAAGCTCCGGAGGAGGGAAAAAATGAAACAAATTCCATTGTAGAGGTTCCACAGAACCTTAAATGGTCTGAAAGAATGATGCTGTCGGAAATCATACGTTTTCCCGAAGCATCAAAGTTGGATTTTGTGAGCACGCCCCGTTGGAGCTATACAAATGGTCTGGTGCTGATGGCCTGTTCAAAGGTGTATGAACAAACCGGTAATCAAAAGTATTACGACTACATTTATGAGTATGCGGATAGTTTGATTGATAGTACCGGAACTATCGCAACATACAGTCTTTCTTCCCAAAATCTGGACATGATCAAGTCTGGAGATGTGCTGCTGTATCTGTATGACAGAACAAAGGAAGAACGGTTTTTAAAAGCTATGCAAACCCTAAATAGTCAAATGAGTTCACAGCCCAGAACTTCAGATGGGGGATATTGGCACAAGAAAATATACCCTTACCAAATGTGGCTGGATGGTTTATACATGGCAGAGCCGTTCCATGCGCTCTACACAAAGACATTTATTGAGGATGATGAGAAAGCACAGGAAAACTATGATGACATTGTTTTGCAATTTGATTTGATCCAAAAACATTCCCGTGATGAAAAAACAGGACTTCTATACCATGGTTGGGATGAAAGTAGAGAACAGAAATGGGCAAACAAGGAAACAGGTAATTCCCCGCATTTATGGTCGAGGGGAATGGGATGGTACGGAATGGCCCTAGTGGATGTATTGGATTTTTTGCCCGAAAATCATCCGGGCAGGGAAAAATTGATTTCCTATTTAAACCAATACGCAGAAGCAGTGGTAAAGGTTCAAGATGAAAGTGGTTTGTGGTATCAAGTTTTGGATTTAGGGGATAGGGAAGGTAATTATTTGGAAGCAACAGGATCTTCCATGTTTACGTATGTTTTTGCCAAAGGAGCCCATAAAGGATATTTGCCGGATAAATACTTGGCAGTAGCAGAAAAAGCCTATAAGGGGATTATAGATAATCTGATAACCGTAGAGGACAATGGCGTTGTAAACCTTACTAAATGTTGTTCGGTCGCTGGGCTGGGAGGAAACCCATATAGGGATGGTTCCTTTGAATATTATATAAATGAACCCATTCGCAATAACGACCCGAAGGGAACAGGACCATTCATTTTGGCCAGTTTGGAGTTGAACAAATAAGGAGTGATCAATTGCCATTTGACATAGATATCAAAAACATAAAAATGAGTAAAATCAAAAAAATAAAGTATGGCATGGTGGCTGTTTTATCCGCTAGCTTGCTTACTATAGCTTGTAAACCATCTGCAGAAAAAGAAGAAACAAAGAGTGAGGAAGTTGTCAACGACGTAAACTCACCGCTTCACTTGATGCAACCTGAATATCCAATTCCGTACGAAGCAAAATCAATAGAAGATGTAACCGCAACTTTGGATAGGGTTTACGATTTTTTGGAAGCCTCAACGGCATCAAAAGTTATAGACAAAGAAACAAATGAGGAGATTACCAATTTTGATGACCTTAATGAAAATACGGTCTTTGAAGAAGGTACCTTTAGATTGACCAGTTACGAATGGGGGGTTACCTATGCAGGAATGCTTCACCTAACAGAAGCTACCGGTGATGCAAAGTATGCAGATTATACCAACAAAAGATTACAACTTATTGCTGGCATAGCACCGTACTACAAAAAACAATTGGCCATAAACGATAAATTTCCATCCCCAATAAGACGAGCATTGCAGCCCCATGCCCTGGATGATTCAGGTGCTATTTGTGCAGCTATGATAAAAGCCAAAAGAAATGGGCTCGATGCAGATTTGCAGCCTTTGATAGACAATTTTATCGATTACATCAGCAACAAACAATTTCGTTTGGCTGACGGCACCTTGGCAAGAAATAGACCAAAGCCAAATACACTGTGGTTGGATGATATGTTTATGAGTGTCCCTGCGCTTGCCCAAATGGGTAAATTGACTGGAGACACCAAATATTTTGATGACGCCGTAAAACAAATCCGTCAATTTTCTGAGCGTATGTTCAATACTGAAAAAGGACTCTATATGCATGGCTGGGTACAGGAAATGGAAGAACATCCACAGTTTCATTGGGCACGTGCCAATGGTTGGGCGGTGATGACATTGGTGGAATTACTGGAAGTGCTCCCTAAAGAACATGAAGGTTATAACGATGTTTTAAAACAATTGCAAGCCCACATTAGTGGATTGGCAAAATATCAATCAGGTACTGGTTTTTGGCATCAATTGATCGATAGAAATGATAGTTATCTGGAGACTTCGGCAACGGCTATTTTCACCTATTCCATTGCCCGGGCCATTAACAGGGGCTATATTGATAAAATGGCGTATTCCCCAATGGTTTTGTTGGGATGGAATGCTGTATCGACCAAAGTAAACGAAAAGGGTCATGTTGAAGGCACATGTGTAGGAACAGGTATGGGGTTTGACCCCGCTTTTTATTACTACCGCCCCATAAACGTTTATGCAGCCCATGGATACGGACCTGTTCTGTTGGCGGGTGCTGAGGTTATCCAATTGCTGAAAGAGAATGAGTTTGAAATCAATGACAGTTCGCTGCAATTAAAAACCAAGTAATGTATAGAAATGCATTTACGATGAAGCTGAAGCCAGGCTTTGAAGCGGAATACAAAAAAAGACATGATGAAATATGGCCCGAATTGGTTGAGTTACTTTCAGAATCTGGCATTTCGGACTACTCCATTTTTTTGGACAGAGAAACTGGTGTCCTGTTCGCTTTTCAAAAACTGAAGGATGGTTTTGAAGGAGAATCGATACCTAACAACCCCATTGTAAAAAAATGGTGGGCCTATATGGCCGATATTATGGAAACCAATAAAGATAATTCACCCATTGAGAAGCCACTTATTGAAGTTTTTCACATGGATTGATTCTTTGTTGGGATAATACCACTACCCAAATGTAATGGTCCGTTTAAAAATGAATTAAACGATTCTTATGAAATTAAAAGCTGCTTGTTTTTTTTCGCTACTGTTATCCTTTGTAGCAATGGGTCAACAGGTTAGGACAGAGGTGGCGGGAATCTATATTAATTATGATGAGGATAGTATAAAGCCCTATACGTTGCCAGATCCTTTGGTTTTGGAAAGTGGGAAGAAGGTAGAAAGTGGTGAAGAGTGGTTTAAAAAAAGGCGTCCAGAGATACTTGAACTGTTTAAGAGCGAACAGTTCGGAAAGTTTCCTGAGGAAAGAAAGTTAAGTTTTAAAATATATGAAAGCCAAGCTTTGGCTCTTGATGGAAAGGCCACAAGGACCCAGCTTACTTTATTTTTTACCCAGGATACCACAAAGCTTAAGGCCGATTTACTGATTTATGTACCGGTCAGCGCCAAAAAACCATCTCCGTTACTGCTTAAAATTGGTTTTAGCCCCAATTCACTTGCCGTGGATGACCCAGAGGTAAGAGAAGGAATGATGTGGAATCGGGAAGGAGAAAGGATTCCTGCTTCCGAAGGGCGTAGATTCGGTACGTTCGATGTAGAAAAATTTATTTCCAACGGAATTGGTGTAGCAACTATTTATTACGGTGATATTGAACCTGATTTTCCGAATGGGATTAAAAACGGAATCAGGGGTCATTACCTGAAAGAAGGGGCCAATTATCCTGCTCCAGATGAGTGGGGAACCATTTCCGCATGGGCTTGGGGCCTCAGCCATGTAATGGATTATCTCGAAACCGATGATAACATAGATTCGGAAAAAGTTGCGCTCTATGGAATTTCCCGTTTGGGAAAAACAGCTTTGTGGGCAGGAGCCATAGATGAAAGATATGGCATGGTAATAGCCAGTTGCTCCGGGGAAGGCGGAGCGGCCATTTCTAGAAGACAGTACGGTGAGACCATTGCCCACATGATACACCCCACAAGATACTTTTACCAATTTTGTGGAAATCGTGCAAAATATGCTTTTAATCCCAATAGCAGTCCTATTGATGCCCATATGTTACTTTCCTTGATTGCACCGCGCCCATTGTTGTTACAAACGGGCATTACCGATGGTTGGTCGGATCCAAAAGGGGAGTTTGTTGCTGCCAAGGCCGCGGAACCCGTTTATAATTTATTGGGAAAGAAAGGGCTGGGTGCTTCTGAATGGCCCACAGCGGAAACCCCTGTTCTAAGTGATATTGGATATTATATGCACGATGGGGGGCATGGTTCAATGCCTTCCGATTATGATGTTTTTATTGATTTTATAAAAATGCACTTCATCAAAAACTAAAATAGGACGTCCATGAAATCTTTTATTTCTCTCGTTGTGATTGTACTGATTACAGTAACAAGTTATGGCCAACTCCCACCCGTATTTGGTTCTGAATATGAGGGAATCGCTCAAAAAGATGAACTGACCAGGGCTTATATTTCACCCATAAAGATATTATGGACCTCCGATTCTTCCGGCGAACTTGTTAAAAACACAGATGTGCTTTTAAAAAAAGGGAACAGCCAGTCCGATATGAGTAGAGTAACTCAATTTTGCTCCATAAAAAGCACCGAAATAGATACCTCTTCCATTATCCTGGACTATGGGAAGGAGCTGCACGGAGGTCTACAGTTGGTTATGGGCGGTTCTTCAAGAAGGGAACCCTCTTTGGTACGGATTCGTTTTGGGGAGTCCGTTGGGGAAGTCAACAGTCAAACCTATAATTCAGATTGGTTAATGGGCTTTTCTACCGATGATCATGCCAAGCGGGATATTATTGTTGAAATTCCAAGAACCGGTCTGTTTGAAATTGGGAATACCGGCTTTCGATTTGTTCGCATTGATTTATTGCAGCCAAATACAACCATCAACCTTAAGGAAGCAAGAGCTATTTTGCGGTATAGGGATATTCCGTATTTGGGTACTTTTAAAAGTAGCAATTCAAGACTTGATTCCATTTGGCTTACCGGGGCCTATACCACCCATCTGAACATGCAAGAGTACCTTTGGGATGGCATTAAACGAGATCGATTGGTTTGGCTTGGAGATTTTCATCCAGAACTTGAAACCATTACAAAAGTCTTCGGTTATAACGAAGTGGTTCCGAAAAGTCTTGATCTGGCCTGTGAGCAATATCCTCTGCCCAATTGGATGAATGGTATGACCTCATATTCATTTTGGTATTTGATCATTCATCACGATTGGTATATGCAAAATGCAGATATTGATTTTTTAAAGAAGCACAAGGATTATATCGTGGGGTTGATTGATCAGATTTCTTCAAAGATTGATGACAATGGAACTGAAACCTTGGGAGAATTCCGGTTTTTAGACTGGCCATCCACCCCAAATAAAGAAGGTGTTGAGGCAGGCTATCGTGCACTTTTGGTCTGGGCTTTGAAAGATGCCATAAAACTGTGTGAAGTGTTGGACGAAAAAGAATCCATTGTCAAATGTGAAGCGTCCATCAAAAAACTGAACAAAAATATAATGGACCATAATAATTTGAAACAAGCTGCCGCCCTCATGGCAGTGGCGGGTATTATGGATCCCGTGAAAGCGTGCAATGATGTGGTGGGTGTTAATGGGGCAGCCGAATTCTCTACCTTTTATGGGCTTTATATGCTCGATGCCCTGTCTTTGGCAAACCGCCATAACGATGCATTGGATATCATAGACGCCTATTGGGGTGGAATGTTGGATATGGGTGCTACTACATTTTGGGAAGATTTTAATATTGAGTGGATTATGAACTCTGCGCGTATTGATGAATTTACGCCAGAGGGGATGAATGATATTCATGGTTCATTTGGGGCATATTGCTATCCTAGTTTCCGACATAGTTTATGTCATGGTTGGTCCTCGGGGGTAACGGCATGGTTAAGTGAAAATGTTTTGGGAGTAACGGTTCTTGAGGCGGGTTGTAAAACCATTAAGATAGAACCTCACTTGGGAGACCTTGAGTGGGTAGAAGGTAGTTTTCCAACGCCCATGGGAGTTGTGAAAATTAAGCATACCAAAATGGAGGATGGCAACGTAAAGACCGAAGTGGATGCGCCCGAGGGTATAAAAGTGTTATAAAGAATACATCAAATGCAATCGTATGTGGACTAAGACAAGAAAAAATGAATTCAGAAAACAGATGTTCAAAATGCTATTGGTACTGCTTGCCTTGCAGTTTATGGCATGTTTGAACAAAAAACCAGTGCAAACAAATCCAGAAGAAGAGACATGGGTTTCATTGTTCAATGGAGAGAATCTAGAGGGTTGGGAGATGAAATTTTCCGGTCAGGACCTGAATGTCAATTACAAAAATACAGTGCGCGCCGAGGACGGCATTTTAAAACTTTCCTACGATGATTATGATACGTTTGGTGATGCGTACGGACATGTTTATTATCATAAACCCTTTTCATACTATAAAATTAGATTTGATTATCAATTTGTTGGAGATCAAATAGAGGGGGGCACGCCCGGTAATAATAGAAATAGTGGTATCATGCTTCATTCCCAATCCGCAGCGAGCAATGGAATGGACCAAGATTTTCCGGTTTCCATAGAAATGCAATTTCTGGGCGGATTGGAAGAGGGTAAGGAGCGGCCAACGGGCAATGTTTGCACACCGGGAACAGCTGTTGAGATGAATGGGGAAGTCAACTATGACCACTGCATTTCATCTTCATCGGAAACCTACTACGGAGATCAATGGATTAGTGCAGAAGCCATTGTAATGGGTGGCGAATCCATGACTTTCATAATTGAAAACGATACGGTCTTGGCATTCCAAAAACCCCAAATTGGTGGCGGATTTATCAGTAAAGCTTACGAAGGTGAGGATTGGGATAGATTTGGTGTGGGCAACAAGGAAGAATGGATTGCCAAAGAAGGGAAAATTTTAACCGAGGGATATATTGCACTTCAGGCAGAAAGTCACCCCATCAATTTTAGGAATTTGGAACTCCTAAACCTATGCGGATGTAAGGATCCAAAAGCCAAGAATTATAAATCTTACTATGTTAAGGATGATCCGTCTGCTTGTGAGTATTGATTACAACCAATCTATCACACACTATCATACAATTAACCATATTTGAATAGCAGCCCGCTGAAACAAAATATTGATATCGGCATGAAATCATTAGGTACATTTCTATGTAGTATACTATTTATCTGTTTTTCTTCATGTTCGCAGAAAAGCGACGGTTTTCTTATTTATGACGGCAATGATGTTGTTTCAATCTTTGTTGATGAGAACAGCGATGCGTTAATACGTTGGGCAGCTGAAGAATTTGCAACGGATATTGAAGACCTGACCGGGAAACGACCTGAGATTGTGTTTACTTCAAAAATCAATTCTGCAGGGGGAATTTATATCGGTCAGTTTCAAGATGAATTGATAGATGCTTCAACAGCGGCACCTTTTGATATGGAAGGTGACTGGGAAAAATTTTCAATACTCCAACAAGAGAATAATCTGTTTATCGTTGGAAGCGATGTGCGAGGTACGGTATATGGGATTTTTGAAGTTGCGGAATGCTTGGGTGTTTCTCCTTGGAAATGGTGGGCGGATGTTCGGCCTATAAAAAAGGAGAATCTACAACTCCACTTGCCCGAAGAGGGCATTACGGAGTCTCCCTCGGTTGAATATCGCGGTATTTTTATAAATGATGAAGATTGGGGCTTGCAACCGTGGGCTGCAAAAACCTTTGAACCGGAAACTGGAGATATCGGCCCAAAAACCTATGAAAAAGTATTTCAATTGTTATTGCGTTTAAAGGCAAACACCATATGGCCTGGCATGCATCCCTGCACCCAAGGCTTCTTTACGGTAAACGGTAACAAAGAGATGGCCCAAAAATACCATATGGTCATTGGAACATCGCACGCAGAGCCCATGCTTAGAAACAATGTATCTGAATGGGACCATGAGCAGGGAGACTACAATTATGTGATCAATAAAGATCAAATAAACGCATACTGGCAATCACGACTGGATGAAGTTAAGCAAGGTAACAACCAGACCATTTTAACACTGGGGATGCGCGGTATTCATGACAGTGGAATGGAAGGGGTACAGAGCAAGCAAGAAGGGATGGAATTGGTGCAGGACATATTTGCCAACCAAAGACAGATGATTTCAAATACCTTTCAAACACCCATTGAAGAAATTCCACAGGTGTTTATACCCTATAAGGAAGTTTTGGATTTGTATGATAATGGCATGTCCGTTCCAGATGATGTAACACTGATGTGGACGGATGACAACTATGGATACATCAGAAGATTGAGCAATGAGGAGGAACAAAAAAGAGCGGGTGGAAGCGGTGTGTATTATCATTTAAGCTATTGGGGCAGGCCCCATGATTACCTTTGGTTGAGTACGGCGCAACCGGGGTTGATATGGTATGAAATGTCCAGGGCCTATGCCAATGGGGCCAAAAAAATATGGATAGCCAATATTGGGGATATTAAGCCCGCTGAATATGATATGGAACTTTTTCTTGATTTGGCTTGGGACATTGCCTGCATCAAGGAAAATACCATTAACGATCATCACAAGAATTGGGCAAAAAGGGAATTTGGCAATGAAAATGCAGAAGAAATTTCAGAAATACTCCAGGAATATTACCGTCTTGCATTTTTAAGAAAACCAGAGTACATGGGTTGGGGGCAAACCGAACCCACAACCAGTAACAATCCTACACAATTTACCCAGTTAAATGATAATGAACTGCAACGAAGAATAGATGCTTATCAAAAGCTTTATGAACGGGTGGAGAATATAAAAAATACGATTTCACAAGAAAAGCAAGATGCCTTTTTTCAGTTGGTTGAATATCCTGTAAAAGGAGCAGGGTTGATGAATTTTAAATTTTTAAAGGCCAGCCAAAGTCTATTGTTAAAGGATGACGCTGAAAAGGCCAAGTTATCGGAAGAAGTACAAATGGCTTATGACGAAATCGTAGCCTTGACCCATCACTACAATGAACTTAATAATGGTAAGTGGAATGCCATGATGAGTATGAGCCCAAGAAATTTGCCGGTATTTGGAATGCCAAATTACCCTATGAAGGATAAAACCAAAGACAGTGTTGTTAATGAAAATCCCGCTGCAAAAAGTTCGAAACCCATATTTATACAGGCGAATGACTTTGATTTTTCCTATACCCCTGACGATTATCAATGGAAGCCAGTTGAAAATCTAGGATATAGCAATGCGGGAATGACGGTGTTCCCCTTAAAAAACCATTATTTTAAGGAGGACAAACCGTATTTGGAGTATAAGTTTCATGCTGAAAAGCCCGGAGATTACGAGATTGAGCTTAGATCCTTGCCCACCCATGCAAACAATTTTGATTTTGAGTTAGGAGTATCCGTTGATACTGATTCTCCACAATACTACCCTTTAAATTCAAAGGGAAGAAGTCCTCAATGGAAGGAAAATGTCCTAAGGAACGCAGTTAAGGTTCTACATCCAATTTCCATTGAAAAAGAAGGAATGCATACACTGAAAGTATACGTGAGCCATACCGGAATTGTATTGGACCAAATCGCAATCAACCCTGTTGGGTACGGGGAATATTACGAAATTCCCCTGAATTGATTCGTAAGGGATAACGTAATTAAGTTATTGACTGATTTCGATATAATCCCTAATACCACATTCCTTTAAGTTCTTTAATGCGGTGGCTATGGTTTGGGCACTGAATTCAGCACCCAATTTGCCTGTATGGGTATGGTCTCTGGGGAAAAAAGGCTTTACAGTTTCTTTGCCCACATTCTCATACCGGACGGCGATACTATCATTGATGTCCAAATAAAAGGCATTTTCCATTTCGGCGGTTTCCCTTGACCATTTTACGTAGGTGTCATCTCTTCGTTCAACCTTTCCGTTGGGCCATTCATTTCGTGGTGTTAGGCTTAGAACAATGGGAACAGCCCCTTTTTCCTTGACTTCTTGGATATATTTTTTCATGTACCATCCAAAAGTGTGCACGGTTTCAGTAATGCTGTCCGGCCTGATTACATTTTGGGTTTCATCACCAATTCCTTTGAGTGAGCCTCTAAATTTGGCTTTATCAATATTTCCTGCATCATTGTGCCCAAATTGAATCAAGACAAAATCACCCTTTTGAAATTCTTTTTTTGCAGCTTCCCAAAGGCCTTCATATTCAAAAGTACGGGTACTCCTTCCACCCCTTGCTTTGTTTATGATATTGACTCGGGTGGTATCAAAAAATATCGGAAAAGGTACGCCCCATCCAACAGCATTTTCATCGCCATTATTTGCCATTGTGGAGTCCCCAATCAGAAATATATTTTTCTTTTTGGGCAACACAATTTTTGGTTGATCCAAGATGTAATCCTTTAATGATACATCAGATTTTAGCAATTCATCCGAAATCAATTTAGATGCCAGCATAGCTCCGCGGGCTGAGGTATGCGTATGGTCTTTTTTATAGAAGTAGGAGCCGGTAACTTTCTCTTCTCCTTCGGCATTCATCACCTCGACCATTTTACCGTTCAAATCTACGAACGTGACGCCTTCTTCTTCAGCAATTTGCTTTGCCCATAAACCATATGATTCATCATTTCTGGGTACTTTGCCATTCTCCCAAATATTTCTTGGAATTGGCGATACAACAATCGGGATTCCCCCTTTTTCCTTGGTTTGAGTCACTATTTTACGAATGTACCACCCGTAGCTATGTACAATTTCGTGCTTACCGGTAAGTATATTGTCGATTTCCTCGGTTTCTTCCCCAATGCCCTTTATAGTTCCGCGTGCCCTAAAGTCATCATTGATGGGGCCATCATCGTTATGACCGAATTGAATCAGTACAAAATCACCTTTTTTAAGTTTGTTGTTGACCGTGTCCCAAAGCCCCAGATTTTGATAGGTTCTGCTGCTTGTACCTCCCAGGGCATGATTTTCTACATTGACTTTGGTGCTGTCCAGAAACTGGCCAATAAAATCGCCCCAGCCCCAAAGGCCACCTGCTCCATCCCCTCTGCCGTTTTTAACCGTTGAATCTCCAACGGTGTACACTGTTGGCTTTTCGTCTACTTTGCTATTGCACTGAACAAATAGCGTGCTTATCAATAGAAGTAGTAAAACTGTTTTACCTTTCACTTTCATGGCACATCATTATTTATTTCATTGACCAAAAAATGATAATCCAGGACTTTAAAATTTAAATTTCATAAATACTGAAACCTGCTTATTCTATTCCTTCTATGGTGGGAACAACGGGTATTATGCTTCCATCTTCATTAAATTCCAACTTGTCTATGCATACCTCTCTGTTGTACCCGGCAGCCCGCCCCATATGAATGCCCTTTGGACGATTGAACCTATGGTAAACAATATGCCATTCATCTGTATTTGGTGTTTGGATAACGCTGTTATGTCCAGTACCATAAATGCCTTTCTCGGGTACTTTTTCCAAAATCAGATTATTCTCTGGAATGGTCAAAGGCCCTGTTGGGGAGTTTGATGTGGCATATCTTACTCGGTAGTCTGGGCTTCGGGTATCATTTTCAGACCATAGGAAATAATAGATTCCATTTCTGTAAAACACTTCAGTTCCTTCCCTGAAAGTGCCATCTGAAGGGGTGATTATTTTTAAGGAATTTTCCTTGATGGAAACCATATTATCATTTAATTCCACGACCGCCATGTACCCATTGCCCCAATACAAATAGCTTTTCCCTGAAACTGGGTCGATAAATATATCGGGGTCTATTTCTTGACCTCTATTAATGCCTTGTGGTTTTTCGCCAACTAAAGGTTTGCCTAAATCGACAAAAGGGCCAGTTGGTTCATCAGATACGGCAACACCAATTTTCTGCGCAGCCGTGAAATAGTAAAAATAGTTGTACGCTCCATTTATCTTTTTCTCAATTGCCGCTGGTGCCCATGCATTTCTGCTGGTCCAACTAACATCTTTTTCCAAATCAAGGATAACGCCTTCATCTTTCCAATTGATTAAGTCTTTGGATGAAAATGTTTTAAAATAGGTGCCGGTCCAATTTGTAAAACCATCTGATGTTGGGTACAAATAGTAGGTGGAATCTTTATGGGAATAAAAAATTTCAGGATCGGCATAATAACCTTTTATCACAGGATTATTATCCAGATGAACAGAGGCCTTGTACGTTTTTTGTTTATCCCCATATTCCACGATATAATCAACGGGACCTTTTGAAAAATCCTGGGGGCCAGTCGTTACTGCATTGACCCACGGAACGGTTTGTATCTTTAGGTCCAAATTTGAAATGTCAGTCTCTGGCTTAATGGGCACATAAATGGTACTTTCCTCACCATTTACATCCACATTGATTTGGTTGATGTCCTTGGAATCAAAACTCAAAAATGCACCTCTATCCAGGGTTTCCCATTTTTCCAACAAGGCCTCTTTTTCCTTTTCAGTTATCGGAATAACGGTTCCATGACGCGGATGAAAATTCATTGAAACCGCATCATCAACCACCGTAAAATTTTCTAAATCGTTGGATATTGTAAATTGATATTTTCCCGATGTGTACATATCGTACATTAAAATATATGCGTCAGAATCAATCAATTTAAAAATACCGGAACCTTCAACTGCAGCATCGGTTTGGTCGTAAAACCCCTCTTGTTGCACATAACCCTCGGTCAACTTGTCCGAAATCGCCTTTCTGATTCCACCACCTTCACTTTCATTTTTGAAAAACAGGTGGTATTTCCCATCGTGAAAAACAATATCGCCATCAATACATGCACTGTTGGTTGGGCTAAAGAACAACTGCTTTGGAGTGGTCTCAAAGCCTGTAAAATCTTTATTCGCGTATGCATAATATATTTTATCTGGACTGTCTTTGGTATGCATGGACCAATACACCATATACTTACCTGTGTCTTCATCATAAATGGTTTGGGGTGCCCAAACCCTGTCAATATTTCCATATTCTTCAGGGTACGTTTCTGGGATATTGATTTTAGTTGTTGTCCAATTGATCAAATCAGTGGACTTCATTAAAACCATGGCATAATTGTTCCAGCCCTGATCGATAACATATAAATCGGTGACTACCATATAAAAAGTCTTGCCATCCTCACATCTTAGGATATGCGGGTCACGGACCCCTCCTGATGTACTTATCTCCTTTGAGTCGATAATGGGCTCATTATTGTTCAAGGCATAGTACTTGTATCCATCATCACTAATGGCATAATGTATTGCTTCTTCTCCCGGACCACTCCCAACAAAGTAGGTGAATAAATAAGATACGGGCGCTTCGGATTTTGAAGAATTACAGGCAAAAAAACTTGATACGACCACTAAAATAAGAAGGAATGAATGTTGGTTGTTCATGATGATTGTTCAGCTAATTTGTTTAAATGTTATAACTAATTTATTTGCTTATTTAGCGGGTATTGGTGTCCATCCACCTAAAACAAAAGCAGGATTGGAATAGTTTCCAATAATCTCTTTGTCTTTATCCATAGTCAATTGTCTGGAAAAATCAGCTCGTTGGGAAACATCAACTGGCTTTCCATCCTCTATATTGGTGCTGTTATATTCCCAATAATGTATATTTTCAGTGACTTCCCCAACCGTTCCCCATCCTACCGGAGCAATATTTTTGAGAGCGCAATCAATCAAAACAGCCTCGGTATAAGGATATGAGTTGCCATTATTTATGGGTGCTCTTCCCAATGTAGTGCCTTTTGGGCTTAAGCCTGTAAAACGGCAATTAACAAATACGTTACCATGATTGGCTTCCGTATTTCTTACCCACATAAAAGGCCCATTGGAAGATAATTCGCAATTTAAGAAGAATGCAGCGCCACGACCTAGTATAGTATCACCAGCTCCATCCAGCCTTATGTTTTCAAAGTACGCAGTTCCATTGGTTTGCAAGGCATCCCCGGAACCCACAATATTTGCGTCTTTTACTATTATTTCTTCACCATTGATCAATAACCCTTCTGCCTGTCCATATAATAAGTTCTTGACGGTTAAATTCAATAATTGGATATTTTTACAATTATCTATGGCGAAAGCTGCTCTTCTTGAAGGAAAAGATCCAGGCCACTCATTGGTTTTTATATTCCATGGATGTGGATTGAATTCTTCTTTATTGGCATATTGAACGATTACTTTTTCTCGATCTTCACCTTTGATAATAATGTTGGATTTGTTCCTGAAATAAATTAGTTCTTCATAAACCCCATTTTTAATAAAAATGGTGATAGTATCTTTATAATTATTGGGAATATAATCAATAGCCCCTTGAAGTGTATTGAAGTCACCAGTGCCTTTATCATCAACTACTAGTTCCTTTTTATCAAGGTCGGGAGCATTTTCTTTTGTGCTAAAACGCCATGTATTTTTATTGTAAACGCCCTTAAATTTCCCATTTGTTGGAGTTATTACCGTACTATCAATCAAAACGTAATAGTCTTTATTGTATTCTAAAAGGTTGTGGTGTAGGTAGATTGTTGCCGTATTTTCATGAACAATAATGGGATAAAAATGAAAAGCATCAGTAAAACCACCAATAATTGTTAGTTGATATTCATTGGATGGAGGCAATCCAGTTCCCGAAGGTGTACCGGGTTTTGTATTAGCATTGCTAAAATTACCGTCAACATATTCATAGGGTACATCGGTATAAATCGCTTCAGGATTATTATCACGTTCAGTTGGTCCAGCGGGAATGCTTATGTCCAATACATCCACTAACGAATCGGTAGCGCTATCAAAAACTTTTATTTTACCCGTATTGCCAATAATGGGTACGGTATCGAATGTAATCTTAAGGTGTGTATCTGGACTAATATGCTGTTCATTAGCCGCTGGATAAAAAGTTATGTTTTCAAATGTTTCCGGTGATGTGCATGAAACTATTAAAGTGATACCAAACAGATAAAAAACCAACCTGATACTTGAAATAGTACTCTTTTCCATTTTTTAATCGTTTTTATTTTTGATCGTTCTAAAATCAAACCACAAATTCATAGGAATACCTTGGTCGCCTATTTTGATGCGGATATTAGTAGGTTGACTTTTGGGCCCATGATGCTCTAAAGGTTTAAATGAGCGCTGCGCTGGGATTTCATACATGAATGAAATATCACCTTCAGGAAATTCGGGTTGGGGATGACTTCCAGGAAGCGCATTTTTGGGTTTTTCCGGTGTAAATAAGCGCAAAAATACTTCTTCCGATTCACTGTAAACTTTAAAACTATAGGGTTCCGATTCCAATGATGCACCAATTAAATTGGCATGATACCCTTTAAATTCTGGATAGATCAAGTTTTCAAAACTTTCACCGGTAATAGTGTTGTTGTACTCTTTTTCCCAAACCCCATAGGTTGCCCCCTTGATTCTGTTTTTCCAAACGCGGTAAGGACCTTTCCCCAACCATTTTATGCCTTTTACATTATCTTCCGGGAAATCAAAAGTGATTCCAAAAGCGTCAACTTCTCCTTCATAAAATGCTCCGTCAAAGCCATTGCTCCTTCCTGCATTTTTAAGGGCAATCATTTCCATTTTCAGACGTCCGTCCGGATGCATGGTCCATTTGATGGAATGGATACCGCCTCTGTATTGAACCAAACAAACCGCATTGTTGCCTTCTTGGCTTACCTTCACATCTTTGATCTCTATTTTCATACCAATGGGTCGAGGGCCATTTTTAAAAGGGATTTCTTGTTGACCATTAAAAACTGATGTGATTTCTCCATTTTCCCTATTCAAAACCACTTTAATAGTACCACCTGTAAGCGTTACGGTATTTCCAATTTCATTGGCCTGTGCGATTGCTGTACTTTCCTTTTTCAACAAAAATTTAGTGGTAAAATATTCGGCGTCATGAATAGGCCAGGACCACGTAAAAATTTCTCTTTGATGTTGGTCATGCGCTACGATTTCCAATAAATCCCCATCAAAGAAATTATCCGCAACCGACATTTTAATCTTTCGTGTTTCACCGGGTTCTATGGATGGAATGTCTATTCCCCCTGAAAGAATTATTTCTGATGCGGCGTTTGAATAAAATGTGTTTTCTGGGAATTTCACCACGCGATATTCCATGGTGCAGCTGTTCAAATTGCTGAAGAGGTAGTCGTTTGTGATCAAAAAAGAACCGTCAAACGTTGCTGTAATTTTTTTAGGTGCAAATTGAATTGGAGCCCAGATTTCCTTAACGGTATAAAAACTACCTTCCTTTTCACGATGTGGACCTAAAATACCATCTGGTGCGAGAGATCCCTTGGAATCGTATTGTTGTTCACCCGTCCAATCACTCCTCTTTACCGCAGCATCGGAAAACACCCACATAAATCCGCCAGCGAACAATGGACTTTCTTTCCATTGGCTCCAAAAATCCTCTAAACCGGCCCCGTGACCGTTGTCGTAGGTGCCATGCAAAAACTCGGTTGGGAAAAATACATTTTCACCATTGTTAAAACGATGGACACCTGTTTGATAGGTGGGATAATGATGTGTGTCCCAATCATCAAAATCTGACCAAGGGTGGATGACAATGCGTTTTTGGGGGTCTAGATCCCTAAAAATAGGGTCCACATCGTAATTCCAGCCACCTTCATTGCCGTTGTCCCACATGAGGACTGAGGCATGGTTCACATCTCTTTTGACCATTTCGGTTGCCAGTTTTGTACCCACCTCGGTATCATAGGGATTTTGCCAACCTGCTAATTCATTCAACACAAAAAGACCAAGTGAATCACAGGCCTCCAAGAAATGTGTGTCCGGGGGGTAATGACCACGAACAGCATTCATGTTCATATCTTTCATGAGATTTACATCCATTATGCTGATACGTTTACTTGTGCTTCTTCCAGATTCCGGCCATATGGTATGGCGGTCTATCCCTTTCATGATAATCTTGGTGCCATTTACATAAATACCGTCTTTTTTACGGAACTCCAGCGTTCTAAAACCTATACGCTTTGATACTTCGTGAATGGTTGTTTCACCCTGTTTTAATGTAAGGTTCAAGGTGTACAAATTTGGGGTTTCCGGGGTCCACAATGCCACATCATCCCATTGCATGGAAATGGTTTTCTTTGCTGTTTTTCTTGGAATGTCAAAGGAATGCGTTTTAAAAGAAGCACCATCTTTCAATGCCGTGATTGATGCCTCAACCACGGCGTTTTTGGATAAATTTTTGATATTCATATCCACTGTGAGCGAACCATCCATTTTAGCATTTACAGCAATATGTTCTATTTGTGTTTTTGGAGCGATTTCCAGCCAAACGGGTCTATAAATACCTCCAAAGAGCCACCAGTCGGCCTTTCTCTCGGCTGCGTTTATGGACTCATTGGCTGAGTGCTTATAAACATGGACTTCCAAAAGATTTTTTTCTCCATATTTAAGTAGAGAAGTGATATTGTATTTGAATTCATAGAATCCACCTTGGTGTATTTCGCCTGCCAGTTTCCCGTTTATTTTTACTTCAGTATCTGTCATGGCCCCACCAAAAACTATAGTTTTGTCTTTTCCTTTATATGACAATGGAATATCAAATTCATATTTATAAAAACCTTCTTCCTTACTTGGACCTCCTTCGCTTTTCAATTCTGCATACCAACGACCATAAGTGTATTCTCCAAAGCCTTCAAACTCCCAATGAGAGGGCACATTAATAGTTGTCCATATATTGCTGTTGGCACCATCGGTACACATAAAATCCCATTTAACGGGATGTTCAAAATCTTCGCCGGAAAGCATTATTTTTTCGGTTTCCTGGGCTTGGGAAATTATAGTGCCCGCAAGAGCCATAAATGCCCCTAGGACTATTTTTGCTTGTTTCATTCTTATGATTTGTTGTGAGTGAAGGAAGATGGATATAGTTTGTTTATGTAGTGTGTATGATGTGAGATAGAGGTTGAATCCAACAAAATTTATACGGAGTTACGCTCAATGTAATGGAAATTGTTTTTTATGGTTTCCAATTTATTGTTGAGAATCATATGGGCGGTCAATTCGCCCATTGCGTTAAAATCGGTGCTGATCACGGTAATTCCCAATAGTTCTTTGAGGGGAGTATCGTTATAGGAGATAATACCAATATCTTTCCCCAGTTTTAAATTTTTGGCATTAACTTGATGTACCAAGCTTACCAAATCCATTTCTTCTATTACAATATAGGCATCCTTGCTATGTAGTTCCATGCCTTCATATATTTCATCCAAGACTTCAAACTTGAGATTTTGTTCATCACAGAATTGAACGAACCCATGTAGTATTCGTCTGGGATAGGGAAATACGGTCTTATTGGGATAGACCAATATTAATTTTTCATATTGACTTAACTTATCGGCTCCGCTTTTCAAGGCAAAATAGATGTCGTTTTTAAAATCTTGGATAATAGCTCCATGATTTCCTTTGATTTCAGGCTTGTTGTTGTCCATAAGGATAAGCCTGTCTTTTGGTATTTGCTCTATAATGTTGGTTACAGCCTCGGTGGAGCTTACGTGATTCAAGTTGTCATCCTTAAAGTGGGGCATAAGGACATAATAGTCATATGCTCCTATGTTTTTTTCAATAGCCTTTATGAACAAAGACTCATCACAATGATAAATGGAAAGGGTTACGTGCCCATCAACCCCCATACAGTTGACAAAAGAATTATAGATTCTCATTTTATATGAACTGGGCTTGTTGATCAGAAAGAAAACATTCAATTTGGAAATTAAATCAGTCTTTGCGGTATAGTATCCTTTCCCCTTTACTGAAATTATTATTTTCCTCTTTTTTAGCTCCCTATATGCTTTTTCAACGGTGTCTCTTGAAAGGTAACAAGTTTCACTCAATTCGTTTATAGAAGGTATTTTTTGCCCTATTTCCAGCTTGCTTTTTGCAATATCGTCAATGATTGAATTTACAATCTGCTTGTATTTTGGAATTCTAGAGAATTCATCAATATGAATATGGACAGGGGTACTAATCATTTATAAACATCATTGTTTTGTGTAATCGATTACACAATGTAATAATTATATTTTAAGTTTTAAAATTAAACTTAATGTTAAATCACAAAATCCCATGGTATTGTGTTTATAGGAGTTTTTTACCTTGACATGCTTTTTTAAACTCATTTACCCTATTAATAGCATAACACCACAGGACAGCAATGCACTCCTAATAATATATATTTGACTGGTAAATATGAAACTTAAGAATATGAAAGTGCAAAAGGCTTTTCAATATGTAAATTACTTGTGGGACGAAAAAAAAGCAGCTGAACTTGGAGATGACCAAGTGGCACTTTTTCTATATAGATCCAACATTTTGGGGAGCGACCTTAGAATAACCAATTACGGTGGAGGAAACACAAGCTGCAAGACCTTTGAAAAAGACCCATTGACCAATGAAGAAGTTGAGGTAATGTGGATAAAGGGATCGGGTGGCGATATTGGAACTCTTACTCGTTCTGGTATTGCAGGATTGTATACTGAAAGATTACGAAATTTAAAGAATGTTTACGGAGGCTTAAGCGATGAAGATCGTATGGTTGGACTATTTAACCATTGTATCTATGATTTGGATAGCAGGGCACCATCCATAGACACCCCATTGCATGGGTTGCTTCCATTTGAACACATAGACCACTTGCATCCTGATGCTTTGATAGCAGTGGCCGCTGCAAAAGACAGTGAAAAAATAACCAAAGAAATCTGGGGAGATACCATGGGTTGGGTCCCATGGCAACGCCCAGGATTTGATTTGGCACTTCAATTGGAAAAATGCCTAAATGACAATCCAGGAATCAGGGGAATTGTTTTAGGCAGCCACGGATTGTTTACTTGGGGAGATACTTCTTATGAGTGCTATATGAACAGTTTGGATGTCATTGAAACGGCATCGGAATACATAGAAAAGAAGGTCAAGGCGCAGGGCAATGTTTTTGGAGGACAAAAGACAGAGAGTCTGCCCAAAGAAGAACGTATTGAAAAAGCTTCGCAACTTGCTCCGATTTTAAGAGGACTTTGTTCTTCAGAGAACAGAATGGTAGGTCACTTCACGGATGATGACAAGGTGTTGGAATTCATCAACAGTAACGACTTGGGAAAACTGGCCCCAATGGGTACATCTTGCCCAGATCATTTTTTGAGAACAAAAATCCAACCATTGGTATTGGATTTGGATACTTCAGAAGATATCTCCGATACAGAAGCGGTCTTGAAAAAATTAAATCCAGCTTTTGATCAGTACAGAAAAGAATATAAAGCGTATTATGAAAGCTGTAAAAAGGAAAACAGCCCTGCCATGCGCGATGCAAACCCGGTGATTATCCTTTATCCTGGAGTGGGTATGTTCTCTTTTGCAAAAAATAAACAAACGGCACGTGTGGCCAGTGAATTTTATATCAATGCCATAAATGTAATGAGGGGTGCAGAGGCAATAACCCAGTACACTTCTTTACCAAGACAAGAAGCTTTTGATATTGAATATTGGTTGCTGGAAGAAGCCAAGCTCCAAAGAATGCCAAAGGAAAAACCCTTGTCAAGAAAAGTGGCTTTGGTAACTGGAGCAGGTGGCGGAATTGGAAAAGCCATTGCCGATAAGTTAGCGGCAGAAGGGGCCAATGTGGTACTATCTGATATTGCAGAAGATAGATTGAAAGAGGTGAATGCAACCTATGCCAAAGATATTTCAACCTATACCGTTTGCGATGTTACCGATTCGGAATCCATTGCTAATGCTTATAAGAGAGCGTGTCTTGAATTTGGTGGAGTAGACATTGTGGTGCACAGTGCGGGCCTTGCTATCTCCAAATCATTGGAAGATACCACGGAGAAAGACTGGGACCTTCTTCAAAATGTGTTGGTAAAAGGTCAGTTTGAATTGGCAAAACAAGCCGTTTCCATTCTAAGAAAGCAAAGCTTAGGAGGTGATATTATTCATATAGCCAGTAAGAACGGATTGGTCTCTGGACCCAACAATGTGGGCTATGGAACTGCGAAGGCTGCACAGCAGCACATGACCAGATTGTTGGCCGCCGAATTGGGAAAAGATAAAATAAGAGTGAATACAGTGAATCCGGATGGAGTAATTGTAGGCAGTAAAATTTGGGAGGGAAATTGGGCTGAAGGAAGGGCCAAGGCCTATGGAATTGCTGTTGAGGAGTTACCCGCCCATTATGCCAAAAGAAATTTGTTGAACGAGATAATCTACCCTGCTGATATTGCCAATGGGGTGTTTTCATTGGTCGGAATATTGGACAAATCCACAGGAAACATAATTAATGTGGACGGCGGTATGGCCAATGCATTTGTAAGATAAGTTTAGTTTGAGTTAGTTTTAGTTGTAAAGAGCTTCCAAGGATGGTTAAACTTTGGGAGCTTTTTTCTAAATTAAAAAATGTTATGCAGATAGATAAAGAACAGATAGAAGACCTAAACAAGAGCGGGTTGGCCAATCATAAAGCAAGTTTTGATTTTTTGGCAAATCAACTGACCAAACAGGGCCATGAAGTAGATGGGATTGTAAAAAAACTATCTCAATTTCAAATTGCTGTTCCGAGTTGGGCCTTGGGGGCCGGAGGTACCCGTTTTGCTCGGTTTTCGTATCAAGGAGAACCGTCCAATCTCAATCAAAAGTTGGAGGATGTGGGATTGCTGCATGCCCTTACGCAAACCGCAGGTTCGGTTTCATTACATATTCCATGGGACGTTCCAGAAGATTATTTAGCCATTAAAGAATTGGCAAACTTGTTGAACATAACTTTTGATGCAGTAAATTCCAACACCTTCCAGGATCAACCCAACCAAAAGGAAACTTACAAATATGGCTCACTGGGAGACCGAAGCAAGGCAGCACGGGAGCAGGCCATTGCCCATAATATTGAGGTGGTTAAGATAGGGGAGCAGCTGGGGTCAAAAGCGTTAACGGTTTGGTTGGCAGACGGAGCCTCGTTTCCGGGGCAGAACAATTTTCAAGAATCGCTTAAAAATACGGAAAACAGCCTCAAACAAATTTATGACGGGCTACCATTGGATTGGAAATTATTGATAGAATACAAACCCTATGAACCTAATTTTTACAGTACCATAATCCAAGATTGGGGCACCTCTTTTATGTTGGCAAACGCTTGCGGGGAGCGAGCTACAACTTTGGTTGATTTAGGACACCACTTGCCCAACACCAATATTGAACAAATTGTTGCAACATTGATGTATAAGGGAAGATTGGGTGGATTTCATTTCAATGATAGCAAGTATGGAGATGATGACTTAACGGTGGGCAGCATAAAGCCATATGCCTTGTTTCTTATTTTTAACGAGCTGGTCTATGGTATGCAAAACAATCCACAAAACCCTGAACTTTCATGGATGATAGATGCCAGCCATAACTTAAAAGACCCCTTGGAAGATTTAATTCAATCCTTGGAAGCTATACAGGAAGCATATGCCAAGGCATTGCTAATTGACCAAGATGCCTTAAAGGAGGCGCAAAAAAGGAGTGATGTTACGCTCTGCCAAGAGATTTTACAGCAAGCCTATAGAACTGATGTGAGACCATTGATACAACAGGCGAGTTTTATTGCTGGAGGGGCAATCAACCCTTTAGAGGCCTATAGAACACTTGAGGTTCGTAAGAGCTTGATTTCAGAACGAGGAACTGACTCAAAAGCATCCGGATTATAAAAATTTAGTATGGGAAAGATTAAGGTAACCGCTGTTTTTGATATTGGCAAGACCAATAAAAAATTTTTCCTGTTTGATGCAAAGCTCCAAGAAGTATACAGAGAGTATGCCCAGTTTGATGAAATCAAGGACGAGGATGGTTTTCCCACAGAAAACTTACCCGAACTTCAAAAATGGCTTAAGGATTTGTTCGATAGGATTTTAACCGCTGAAACCTATGATATAAAGGCCATCAATTTTTCAACGTATGGTGCCAGCTTGGTTCATTTGGATAATGAGGGCAAGGTATTGGGGCATTTATACAACTACCTAAAACCTATTCCAAAAGACATCATAGAAGAATTCCACGCTACCTACCAGAATGTTCCATCGATGACAGGTTCTCCAAAATCGGGAATGCTCAACTCAGGAATGCAATTGTATTGGCTCAAGAAAACCAATCCTGAACGGTATGGGAAGATTAAATATTCGTTGCATTTTCCGCAGTACATTTCCTATTTGTTCACAGGGATTCCTTTAAGTGAATATACCAGTATTGGTTGTCATACGGCTTTGTGGGATTACGAAAAAAATGATTATCACAATTGGGTATATCAGGAAGGAATCAATGAAAAATTGGCTCCTATTGTGGCATCGCAGACCAGCATAAATATGGTCTATAACCAAAAGAGAATCAATATAGGTGTGGGAATCCATGATAGTTCATCCGCTTTGTTACCCTATATCTTTGGTAATAGAACTCCCTTTTTGTTGCTATCAACCGGAACTTGGAGTATTTCGTTGAATCCTTTTAACAACGAGCAACTGACCATGGATGATATTGCCAATAACTGTCTGAATTACATGCGGATTGATGGCACCCGGGTTAAAGCCACCCGTTTTTTTATGGGTAATGAATATAAGATTCAAGTGAAAAAACTGGGAGAGCATTATGGAAAGGAATATGGGTATCATCGTTCTGTAAAATTCAACCAAGCACTATATCTTGAACTTATTGAAAACCCTTCCACCCATTTCAAATTTGAAGGAATACAATTGAAACGAAAACAGCTTCAAAAAACCGATTTGGAGCCTTTTAAAACTTTCGAGGAAGCATTTCATCAGTTAATGATTGAATTAATGGAACTTCAAGTAAGAATGGTGAAAATGGCCATTGGGGATGTACCAATCCGGAAAATATATATTGACGGCGGCTTTGCCGATAATGATATTTTTGTGAAGCTCATGGGAATCCATTTTAAGGAGTATAGTATCAGGACCACGGTTTCTCCTTTGGGATCTGCTTTGGGAGCTGCCATGGTGATCTCCAATAAAAAACTGAGCAAAGATTTCCTCAAGGAAAATTATAAGATGAAAAAGCTAATCCCTCTAAAATTGGCATAATGGGTAGAATTCCAAAATCCATACAAGATAGTTTTAACCCAAAGTACCCCTCTATAGACGATTTAAGAGAGCGGGCAAAAAAGAAAATCCCAAAATTCGCTTTTGAGTATTTGGATGGTGGGTGTAATGAAGATGTAAACCTGGACAAAAACACCAGGGAAGTCCGCGAAGTGGAGCTAAAGCCTTATTACCTCACCAAGCATACCAAATCATCTATGAAAACCACACTTTTTGGTCATGAATATGATGCTCCTTTTGGTGTTGCTCCCATTGGTTTACAAGGTCTAATGTGGCCCAATTCTCCCGAAATATTGGCAAAGGCCGCCTTTGATTATAATGTACCCTTTATTTTAAGTACAGTAACCACCAGCAATATAGAGCGCGTTGGAGAAATTACGGAAGGAAAAGCTTGGTTTCAATTGTATCACCCTGCGAAAGATAGTCTTCGGGACGATATTATAAAAAGACTGGAAGTTGCAGAATATCCGGTGTTGGTGCTGCTGTCAGACGTCCCCACTTTTGGGTATCGACCCAGGGATATTAGAAATGGATTGGCCATGCCACCAAGGATGTCGTTGAAAAATATGATTCAAATCCTAGGTAGACCCGAGTGGGCAATGCAAACGCTTAAGTACGGACAACCCAATTTTGCAAATTTAATCCCCTATATGCCCAAGGGGTTAGACTTAAAGCAGTTGGGAAAATTTATGAACGACACCTTTTCAGGGCGTCTGAATGAAGAAAAAATAAAGCCCATTCGAGATATGTGGAAGGGTAAAATTGTCTTAAAAGGGGTTGCCAGCGAAGAGGATACCGAAAAAGCCATAAAACTAGGGTTGGACGGTATCATAGTTTCCAATCATGGAGGCCGACAATTGGATGCTGGTCAATCAACTATAAAACCTTTGGTTCCCATAGCAGAAAACTATGGAGATAAAATAAAAGTGATGATGGACAGTGGTCTCCGTTCGGGCCCTGATATAGCCAGAGCTTTGGCAAGTGGGGCGGAGTTCACATTTCTGGGAAGGTCTTTTATGTATGGGGTCTGTGCCTTGGGCAATCAAGGAGGGAACCATGTCATTTCCATATTAAAAACACAATTGCAGCAAGTAATGGAACAGGTTTGTTGTGAGAAAGTTGAAGATTTTCCAAACCATTTAATACCAAAATAACCATTTGATTATGAGCCAATACGACATTGAACAGAATATTGAGGATATAGCAGGAGGGGAGTTTGAAAGAACCCCTGTTCCACAATCAAATTTAAAGAGCTGGAAAAGTTTCTTGGGCATGTATGCGGGAGAACACGCTGCGGGTACCGAGTTTGTAATAGGACCTCTTTTTCTAACAGCTGGGGTAAGCGCTTTTGATTTGATTATTGGCCTTTTGTTGGGAAATTTATTGGCAGTTTTGAGTTGGCGTTTTTTAACCGCTGAAATTGCGGTTAAGTATAGACTTACATTATACTATCACCTAGAAAAAATTGTGGGTAAGAAACTTGTGGTTGGGTACAACCTTGCCAATGGAATTTTGTTTTGTTTTTTGGCTGGGGCGATGATTACTGTATCGGCAACGGCCGTGGGTATCCCTTTTGGAATGGAAATGCCCAAACTTACAGATACCCTTCCAAACGGCCCTACTTGGATTATTATCGTACTTGTTCTTGGCGCATTGATTTCATTGATTGCTGCCAAAGGGTTTAATACGGTTTCCAAAGCAGCCAATTATATGTCTCCCATAATCATTATAGCGTTTCTGGCCTGTGGTTTTGTGTCCCTAAAACAATTGGGAGTGGGTAGTTTCTCCGAATTTTGGAACATTTGGGGAGAAGGATCTGAACCTTTTCCAGGGCAGATAAAATATACTTTTTGGCATGTTTTATTTTGGTCTTGGTTTGCCAATGCAGCTATGCATATTGGGATGTCCGATTTGACCGTATTTAGATTTGCTAAAAAACCCAGTTCTGGTTGGACCACTGCTGCAGGAATGTACGTGGGACATTATATAGCCTGGATAGCTGCGGCATTGCTGTATGCTGTTTATGTAAGAACCCCAGAAGCACAAGCTTTATTAACATCGGGGCAGGCTCCTACCGTGGCACCAGGTCCAATGGCGTACAGTGCCATTGGTGTTTTTGGAATTATTGCGGTAATCTTGGCAGGGTGGACCACGGCCAACCCCACTATCTATAGGGCTGGATTGGCTTTTCAGGCCATTATGCCCAAGGTTTCCACCTTTTGGGTAACCATTATTGCGGGAACCGTGGCTACCATTGCAGGTTTGTTTCCAGCTTTTGCAATGAAACTATTGGACTTTGTGGCTTTTTATGGATTTGTTCTTGCTCCAGTTGGAGCTGTGATTGTCTTTGAGCATTTCTTTGCTGAAAAAGCAGGCATTAGTAGGTTTTATGCTGAAAAATCGGGTATCTCGTTCAATGCAGCCATGTTGTTTGCTTGGGGCATCTCCTTTGCTTTGTTCTATTTTATTTCAGTTCAGTTTGATATTTTCCTCTCCTACGTGACCTTACCTGCATGGATTACATGCGGTGCTCTTTTTCTGATTTTTAGTAAAATGCGGCAAAAGAAAAGTGTATGACGATTCCGAAGCTAAAAAAAGGCCAAAAACCTAAAAACACTGTTAACAAACTAGGGTTTCGGTTTTAATACCTATTAATAGAAAGGCCTTTGCATATGCAAAGGCCTTTCTATATATACTATTTGTTTTTTATTTTTTATCTATGCTTTTTATACGTCATTTCGTTTTACCATAGGTTTTAAATCGGTTAGGTCACCAATTTTCACAAGATTTCCAGATTCAATACTTTTTCTGGCCGCTATACCGATTAATACCGACATAGCTCCATCTCTACTGCCCGCGGCCCTATCGTAAGGGTCTTTGGCATCCGCGGTTTTAAAAATCTTATCCTGTAAGCGTTTATCTCCACCGCCATGACCACCTCTTTCAAAAGGCACATCAATTACCTCAAAATCTTTCCAGAGCTTGTGCACAATAATAGATTCACTGTTGGCCTCTTCCACAGCTGATTGCTCCATTTCTTTGGCATGCATTTCTGCCTGGCTTATTTTAATTTTTTCGTGATACGGAATATCCAGCGAAGCTTCAATTCTACCCTCGGTGCCATTGAAACTCACCCTCCATCCTTCAAAAGGGGAATAGGTAGTCAATGAATAATTTAAAGAGACATTATTGGCATATTTTACTTGAGCCGACATTTTATCATAAATGTCTATTTCATTTCTAAACAAACAATTGTCTCTAATATACCCGTCATGTTGTTCATTGTTGGCATAAAGATTCATCATGTGTTCACTTTTTGTAATGTCCCAATGGTATTCACATTCTGATTTATGATCACAAGACCTACAGTTGGCACCTCTAAAAGGTCCATTGGAACCATAATGTTCCAAATCACCAAGGGCAAAAACCACGCTTGGGTCAGAGTCTATCCACCAATTCAATAAATCAAAATGATGTGTTGCCTTGTGTACCCAAAGCGTACCACCTTCATTTTTAAGCCCGTGCCATCTTCTAAAATAGGAAGCCCCATGATACGTGTTCAAATACCAGTGAAAATCTACCGAAGTTAATTGACCAATGGTATTGTTGGCCAACAATTCTTTAATCTTCGTGGCATAAGGACTCCATCTATAGTTGAAACCGACAATCAATTTTTTATTTGATCTGCGTTCTGCATCAAGTATGGCCTGGCATTTTTCTTCATCTGTGGTAAGTGGTTTTTCTGTCAACACATCACAACCATAATCCAAGCCTTTAATGATAAACTGGTGGTGTGTTGAATCTTTCGTGGTTACAATGACCAAATCTGGATTGGTCTTTTTCAACATTTCGTCAAAATCGGTAAAAGTAGGGCAATCTACCCCTATGACTTTTTTACCGTATTCCAGCCTACCGGGATTGATGTCACTAAGGCCAACAAACTCTATGATATCGCTATATTGTTCGGCCAATCTTCTTCCCCAAAAGCTTGTACCCCTGATCCCCGTTCCCACCAAAACTACTTTTAGTTTTTTAGTGTTTCCAAAACCAAAATCAAAAGAGGTAATTGGAAAAGCCGTAGAAGCGGCAAGCATGCTAATAGAAGTAAGAAATTTTTTTCTTGAAATTTTCATGTTTAGGTATATTTATGCAGTTAATTAGTTAATACATTTTTTGTATTCCTTCATGCTGAACATCCCATTTTTAAATAGTTTGAGAAATAAGGTTTTCAGATAAAAAAATCAATAGGCTGCTTGTATTTTTGGTCTTTATCGTACAGAAAAAAATAGTGATTAACAAAATACAAACAAGCATTTAGATAAAAATAACAAACTGATTGTTCACAAGTATCCTGTACTATGATGTAGTTTTCTGTTTATTAAACAGATTTACTTTAAATATAATTTTATTAGCTTTTTGTCTGATTTACGCTTGATATCAAATAGGGCTTGGCATTTTTCTTCAGGTAGTCAGGAATTTTCCTGAAATTTTCATAATACATTGAATTTAAGCGGCATATAGGTTAATACATTTTTTGCAATCCTTCATGCTGAACGAGCCAACTTTTTGGGAATCCAATATTGCTCGAAATATCCCCTTCAGATCCTGCAGCCATCAATGCCAAAGCGGACAAAAAACCACCGTTTCCAGGTAGATATAAGCGCAACCTTTCATCCTGATAATTGTGCCCATTTTTTAGATAGGTATTGGTTGGAATTGACATCAATAGGGCGTCAACAGCTTTTTCAGGATGGCCCAATCTGGCCGCGGTCATTGCGGTCATGGGAAAATCCCATCCCCATGTATCTTCCCAATGCCAATCTTTCCAAACCTTATCAAATGTGTTTTGCATTATTTCTTTATCCAGTTCCCCAATTGCCGGAAGCATTCCGTAGGCCCCTAAAACACTTGGGTGGTCCGTCATGTATTTTTCAGTGGAATAGGAATCCAATGCACTCGCAGCGGCCAGATAAAGACCATCTTTATGCGGCAATGGAGATAGGCCGTTCAAAACTTGGTCCCATTCGGCATTTCTTTCTTTGCCCAGTCGTTCCCTCCAATTTTGAGCTTTTTCCAATCCCCATTTCCAATAAGCGAGCTCAAAAGTGGGGTTGTAAGTGACTTTTGGGTCGAAGCGCTCTTGTGCCGCAATGACCCCCGGCCCCAAAATGTATTCGTTTAGAGTTGCATCGTACCAGGCAAAATCAGCCATAAAGGCTGCTGTTTCTTCAACCAGGGGAGCATACTTTTCAAGTACCTCTTTTGAGGGGTTATCATTGTAGACCAATTCAGAGAAATAAATAATATGGGGTTGTTGCCATATTAAATATGACCCAACGGAAGATGCCGTTTCACCACCATTGGGGTCGGTCATTTTTTGCCATCTGACCCCTTTAAAGCCTTGTCTTTTAGCAATTTCCATTGCTATGTCTTTTGACCTGAAATACCAATCGAGCTGTTTCTCTAAAATGGATGTTCGTCCCCATTGTGCATAATGTACACCATGCCACCAAATCATTTCCATGTGGGGTTTTCCGTACCAAGAATTAAAGGTTAAGCCTGTTTCTTGTGGTGGTGAGCTACCACCACAATTAATTTTGGTAAGGTAAAGCGATAGCACCATCCTTCTTTCCAACTCCTTGGCCCTTTTGTCAGTAACTTTTCCAAAGTCAATTATTCCTCCGGAGTTCCAAAAGGATTCGTAATACGTATGGACTTCATTTTGGAAAACCGTAAAATCCTGATTGCTCGCGATAGGCTCGGATTCTGAAAACAGAACAGAAAAAGACCATTGTCCATCACTCTTTTCAGGTTTGATAATAAAACCATGATCGGTACTAATTTCTGGCAAAAGGTCTTGGGAGGATGAGACTGAGGTATAGTATTGGGTACTATCCAATCGTCTTTCAATTACACTGTTTTTTGAATCTAGTTTTTTGTAATCCAGTCTTTTGGGCTCATCGGAATCGTAAAAGGCCGCCTCGTCCAAAAAATGGTCGGTAGGGTAGGGGTATTTAATGTGAAGGCCTATTCTACCTTCTTCCACCAATTTACTTTTTACCTGTACGGCTAAAATATCCTTGTTTTGGTCCACCAGTGAAATCACTTCAACAGGTACGCCATCCACTTGAAAATTGCTGGTCAATTCGCCTTTCCACATATTCAATTGTTGATCAATCTCTTTGATATCGGATATGCTTACGTGACTTCCATCCTCCTTTTCAATGTACCAGCCCACATTGGCCAAGTGAATTCGGTGTGGATTTTGTCGCAGGTAATTTGCCGCTTCACCTTGAGGTGAATTTTGGGGCCATTGAACGGCATAAGGCACTTTTCTTCCATGAGATTCAAGGGAATCCAGAGTTTGTTCAATGGTATATTTTTTTTCCGTAGGAAAACTGTGCCAACCCCATTCGGACTGTGTGCCCAAGGAAACACCCTTTTTGTAGGCTTCTGGAAATGTCTGAAGACCAGTAACATCCATGGTCATGGCAAAACGGCCATTTCCCAAACTTAAAGAGTTCAATGTATCAACCTCATTGATGTGTACGGTATGTCTATTAAAAACAGCCTCCCGATCAATTTTGTCTATTTTCGTTTTTTCGCCCTCTTTGCATCCTGTAAAAAGAAGCAGCAATAGACCAATGGTAAAGCTTTTTCTAAGCATGATTAATCGATGATTATATTAGTTACGTTTTCTTGAACCAACCAATCCCGCGCATCGGGAAGTTCGGTAGTGATTTTGCAGTTGATGAATTCCACTTTATCGGTGTGGCGAATAAAAAATGCGTGTGCGTTTGTATCCCCAAATTTGCTTCCTTCAGGATACGTTCCATCATATTCCATAACCGCTTGATTTTTTTCCACTACCCCGCCTTTTAATACGAAATCCAAATTCTCAAAGGTTACGTTCTGAATGTTATGTCCATTTATTCCAGTTATTATAGATGGATATTGTTGCGTAAAGCCTTTGCCCGAGATATTTTTAAAGTGAATATTTGAAATACTTCCAATTCTAGGCTTCCTTCCGGGAACGGTTCGTTTTCTATCGGCCAGAAGTATAAAGATTGCCTGCCCCGTATTGCTGATTTCACAGTCGCGTATGTTGATGTTATCAATAACTGCTCCATCCATGGATTCAATGGCGATTGCTGAATTTTGCAATGCATTTTTTAAGGTCAATCCTGAAATATCAAAATTTTTGAAACTACCCAAGGCATCCGTTCCCCATTTTAAACAGTTTCCGGCTTTTACGTTCAGCTTATCCAAAACACAATTGCGGACAACGACATTTTCGCAACCATATTCGCTGCCACTTTTAAAGCAAATGGCATCATCTTCGGACTGAAATATGGAATCTTCAATAAGCACATTATGGCAATCAACGATATCAATTCCATCGCGGTTTGGGGTTAAATTATGGGAATTGACCTTGATATTTTTAACCGTGATGCTATCTGACTCGATGTATACCTGGGTCCAGCAAGCGGGATCTTCCATGGTAATGTCAGATATTGTGATGTTTTTTGAACCCACAAAGGCCAAGATAGACGGCCTATCTTTTTCGGTGCCCAATTCTTTTACGTGCATCCAGGGTTCGTAATCACCTTGGCCATCAATTTTTCCTTTGCCTGTTATGGTCACATTTTGCACGTGATTGCCATAGATCAATCTACGTTGGCAATCTTCCAACATTCTGTTGGGATATTTTGTTTCAATTTTATGGTGTGGATAGGCAATTTCGTCATCGGATTGAATTCCCAATATTGTTGCCGATGAGTCTATTTTCAAGGTCATATCACTGCCGAGCAGTAGCTGACCAGTGAGGAAATTTCCGCTAGGGAACAAAACAGTTCCGTTTGTTCCTTTGCAGGCATCGATCGCTTTTTGGATCGCCTCTTGATCGTTGGTAATGCCATCGCCTTTTGCCCCATAATCATAAACATTGTGAACGGCTATTTTTTGATTTGGCTCAGTACATTGAAAGGAAATGGAAATTAAAAGAAAACACCAAAATAAGTGTATTTGGTTCCAATTTGAGCTTTTAGGCATGAATCAATTTTTGACTTTACCGAGGTATTTTTTGGAAATAGAAAACCTCTGATTTTTGATAAAAGAAAATACCGCTTTTTGCTGATATATTAAAAAAAAGCGGCGAAAAATCACTTTAAAGTAATCATATGTTTTATCCCCAAAAACGGATAAGAAACAGGGCTGTTTTTCTGCCCATTATATCGGTTTTTTTTATGTAAATTGAGGTTTTATAAAAAACATCTTTTGTCCAAAAAAGTTACAATCTATGATATTGCGAAGAAGCTCAACATTACTGCAGCATCCGTTTCAAGAGCTTTAAACAATAATCCCAGAATTAGTGAGAGTACCAGAAAATTAGTTTTGGAGACTGCGGCCAAAATGAACTACAAGCCCAATAAAGTTGCGTTGGCTTTAAGGAATGGTAAAAGCAATAGTGTTGGTGTTATAGTTCCGAGGGTAAACAGAAACTTTTTTTCAAATTTAATAAGGGGGTTGGAAGAAGAATTATACCCCTTTGGTTATCAAGTGATCATATGCCAAACCTATGATGAGGGCAAGCGAGAGATTGATAATATAAATGCATTGCTTGATGCGCATGTTGGTGGAATATTTTTGTCTATTTCAAGCAACACGGCCAATCTGGACCACCTTAAACGGGTTATAAATAGTAATGTGCCCTTAATATTTTTAGATCGGAAAGCCGATATGCAGGGGGTGGGCTCAGTTACCATCAATGATCATGAGGCGGGGTATATTTCAACACAACATTTGATCGATCAGGGGTGCAGACGAATAGCCCACTTGGGTGGAGATCAGAGAATAGAAATATATAAAGATAGGTTTGAAGGGTACAAGCAAGCCCTGCATGATAATAATATAGAATTTGACAAAAAATATTTTTATCAATTCAATAGGAACAATAGCATTGATGGAGGAAAAGAAGCTGTAACAAAACTATTGAAACTGAGCAGCCCGCCGGATGCAATTTTTTCCGCTAGTGATTTTGTTGCCCTTGGGGCCATTCAAGAACTTCAAAAGAGAAATGTCAGGATTCCCGAGGATTTTTGTGTATCAGGATTCAGTAATGAACCATTTACCAAGTTTATGGAACTTTCCATTACATCTATTGATCAATTTCCAATTGAAATGGGCAAGATAGCAGCTAAGGTATTTCTGGAACAAATAAAAGGAGGCCATAAAAAGCAAAACAAAGTGGTTTTGGATCCAAAACTCCACATCAGAAAATCAACCTCAAAATTATAGGATTTCCTACTTTACAAGGAAACACCTCTTTTCCAAGGAATAAAATCGTTCTGGTCTAATTGCATGGCTTTTGTCTTACGGCCACTGGCAACTTCAATGATATATTCCAACAGTTCTTCGCCCATTTCTTCAATGGTTTTTTCGCCTCGAATTACAGCACCGGTATCAACATCAATGATGTCGGACATTTTGGTTGCCAATTCGGAATTTGAGGAGACTTTGACTACAGGCACGATCGGGTTTCCCGTAGGTGTTCCCAGGCCTGTGGTAAACAAGATAATGGTAGCGCCTGAGCCGGCCATTGCAGTGGTACTTTCCACATCATTTCCGGGGGTGCACAGCAAGTTGAGTCCTGATTTGCTCACATATTCCCCATAATCCAAGACATCTGTTACGGGAGATGTACCGCCTTTTTTTGCAGCACCGGCAGATTTCATGGCATCGGTGATGAGACCATCTTTTATATTTCCGGGTGATGGATTCATATCAAAGCCAGAACCTGCATCCACCACTGATTTTTCAAAAGCCTGCATCAATTCCAAGAATTTATTGGCCTTTTCATTTTCTTCACAGCGATTGACCAATTCTTGCTCCACACCGCATAGTTCCGGAAACTCTGATAAAATGGCTGTTCCTTCCAGTGCTACCAGCAAATCGGAAACATGGCCCAAAGTTGGATTTGCGGAGATTCCGGAAAACCCGTCAGAGCCCCCACATTCCAACCCAATCCTTAATTTTGATAAAGGAGCAGGTCTCCGCTGAATATTGTTTGCTTCTTTTATGGCCGCAAAAGACTCTTTGATAATGGTATTCAACATTTCTTCCACAGTTCCCATTTGTTGTTGCTCATAAATAAGAACAGGCTTATCCTGTTTGGGGTTTACCTTTTCAATGGCATCCTTTAAAATCTGAATCTGAAGGTTTTGACAGCCCAGGCTAAGTACGGTGCAGCCTGCAACATTAGGGTTGTTGATATACCCGGCCAATAACTGGGCCAATGATTCTGAATCTTGTCGGATGCCACCGCAACCTCCTTGGTGGGTGATGAACTTGACTTCAATGTTGTCAAATACATTTTCGTGGGTGTCCTCTATTTCGGATACGCTATCACCAGTATTGATAAGTGAACGTAAAAGCAATCTATGTGCATCCACTTTTTTATGGAGCAATTCCTTTTCGAATACGTCTTTTAAAATTTCAATATTTCTGTTTTCACAAAAGACCAAAGGAAAAAATAACCAAACATTTGCAGTACCTACTTGACCATCTTTTCTATGATAGCCCATAAAAGTTCGATCTTTGAACTTGTCAATTTTGGGAGGATTCCAACCAATTGATTTTGTTTTACCGGTTACTTTTGAACTTTTATGTTTAACATTTTCGGTGGTAAGAACGGCTCCTTTTTCAATGGGTTCGCTTGCTTCTCCTACAAGTACGCCATACATTATGATTTTGTCTCCGACTTTAAAATCCTGAAGTGCTATTTTGTGCTTTGCCTTGGCCAGCATCTTTATAGCTATGGTTTGCTGTTCAAAATCAATGGTACTCCCTGCGGGCAAATCGACCAGGACTACCGCGACATTATCATCCTTATGTACTTTTATTAACTTGCTTTGCATTGCTACTGAAACTACTTATTAAACTCAGCGAATCCATCTTCTACACCTAAACGATCTATCAGCTCTATAGCTTCTGAAACCGATTTTGATAAACCATCAATTTTGGACAAATCCTCTCCCCAAAATTCTGTGTTGGACAATACTTTTTCTGCTACTTGTTTATAATTGTTTTCCTGCCACACATCTGTAAAAAACTCAATGATATCAGTACTGTCCTTTAGTTCAATTGTTTCTCCATTCCAATTCCCTTTGTAATATCTTATTAAGCAAGCGAAGGCATAGGTTAAGTGAACCGGAATACGCTTTTTAGCAGAAATAAACTCAAGGATACTGGGTAATACCCGCACCTTAAATTTAGAAATTGCATTTAAAGACAGGCTTGCCAACATGTGTTTAATAAATGGATTCCTAAATCGATCAAACACTTCGGAGGCAAATTCATTTAGTTCGGCCCTGTCCATGCTTAAGGTCTCGATGACTTCATCAAAGACAATTTTTTGGACAAAATCTCCTGTAAAATCATCGTTTACTGTGTCCTCCACAGTTTTATTACCATGCATCAGAGATAACGCAAAAATAGAGGTATGTGCCCCGTTCAATATGCGAACCTTACGCGTTCTGTACGGCTGCATATCATCAACGATCTTTACATTCAGATTGGTTTTGTCAAAGGGTAATTTTCTGCGTAGGTCATCATCCCCTTCAATAACCCAAAGGAAAAAAGCTTCGGCAGTTACCAGCAATTTGTCTTCATATTCCAACTGACTGTTATAGGATTCAATTTCATCTTTTGGATATCCGGGAACAATTCTATCCACAAGGGTATTGTGAAACGAATTGCTCGTTTGAATCCACTCTTTGAATTCTTTTTCCAAATTCCAATCATCAATGTATGTGAGGACAATTTCTTTGAGTTTATCCGAATTGTAATTTATCAGTTCACACGGAATGATTGTCAATCCTTTTGATGAACTTCCATTAAAATGCTTGAATCTTTCATACAAAAAGACCGTCAACTTTGCAGGAAACGAACTGGGGGGCTGGGAATTCATGTTGTCTGATGCCACATAGACGATACCGGCCTCTGTGGTATTGGATATAACAAATTCCAAGTTTTCTTCTTTGGCCAGATTCAAATAAGCCCGATAATCTGTATAAGGGTTTATTCCAAAGGCAATATTTGAGACCAATTCTTTTTCCTGGATTTTCTTTCCCTTTTCTATTCCATTCATGAAAAGGGTATACAAGCCGTCTTGACTGTTTAGCATATCCACCAAACCATGTTCTATGGGTTGAACAACTGCAATTGCACCTTTGTAATTTGCTTTTTTATTCAACTCCTGAAACGCATAATCAACAAAAGCGCGGAGAAAATTACCTTCTCCAAATTGAACAACTTTAATAGGTAGCTCATCAGTGATACCAATGCTATTTCTCTGTAATTTTTTCACAGTAGGCAAAAATGTTTTATTTGAAAATTAAACCCCAAAAACCTTAGGCAACCATAGGCTTAATTGAGGGA
Organism: Allomuricauda sp. CAU 1633; assembly: GCF_017313225.1. Classification (GTDB taxonomy): domain Bacteria; phylum Bacteroidota; class Bacteroidia; order Flavobacteriales; family Flavobacteriaceae; genus Flagellimonas. The sequence goes on from NZ_JAFLNE010000009.1 coordinate 79,043, forward strand.
AATAAGTGACCAGAAATAAGGCTAAGATCATGACCAAAAACAAAGGAATCAATGGCCTTACAACTTTTTCAATTGTGGTGTTCGCTATTCCCACACCTACAAATAATACCGATCCGACCGGTGGCGTACACAACCCAACGCATAGATTCAAGACCATTATGATTCCAAAGTGAATTGGATCAATCCCTAATTCCGTTACAATTGGTAAAAAAATGGGGGTGAAAATCAAGACTGCGGGAGTCATATCCATAAAAATACCGACGAACAATAAAATTAAATTGATAATCAATAATATAGCAATTTTGTTCTCAGTAATGCTTATTAAGCCTGTGCTGATGTCTTGTGGAATATTTTCAAAAGACATGACCCAAGACATACTCATTGAAGCTGCTATCAACAGCATTACTATAGCAGTGGTAGCGGAAGAATCCAACAATATTTTAGGCAAATCATTTACTGAAATTTCTTTGTACCAAAAGCCTAAAATCAGTGTATAAAGTACGGCTATGGCCGATGCTTCGGTTGCGGTAAATATACCTGTGATGATTCCGCCTATGACAACAACCAATAAGAAAAGACTTGGTAGTGCATCAATAAAAGTCTTGAAAACCTCTTTTAAAGTACTTCGTTCTCCAATTTTGTATTTTTTCTTTTTGGCCCAAAAATAGGCAACGGTCATTAGCAATAGGCCGGTTAATATTCCAGGGATATATCCTGCTAAAAACAAAGCGGCAATGGAAACACCTCCACTAGCCAAAGAGTATACGATCAAAATATTACTTGGAGGAATCACCAAGCCTGTAGTTGCGGATGTAATGTTAATTGCAGCTCCAAATTCCTTTGAATATCCTTCTTTCTCCATTTCTGGACCCAAAATACTCCCCATGGCGGAAGCCGATGCCATTGCAGATCCTGCGATGGCTCCCATCAACATAGCTGCAATTACGTTTATATGGGCCAGTCCACCTGGTAATGAACCAACTATGGTCTTTGCAAATGCAATGAGCCTATGTGCAATTCCTCCCTTGTTCATCAACTGGCCGGAGAGCACAAAAAAGGGTATGGCCAGTAAGGCAAAGCTGTCCAACCCGGTTCCAATTCTTTGGGCTACCGTAGTAAACGCGTATAAAGTTGGAATACTCGCCATCATCGTCAATAAAGATGAAATTGCTATACTCCACGCAACGGGCACCTTTATTAAGAGTAAGGTGATAAAACTCAATACTAGGATTAAAACAGGAATATATTCAATCATCTTTTGTCAAGTTTAAAATATCCAGAACTTTATAAAATATTATGATAAGACCACTTATGGGAATTACTATGTACACCAACGCCAAAGGAATTTGTAACGATGGTGAGTATTGCTCCAACGTATAGGTCATGTGAACCAATCGAAAGCCACCGATTACCATACCGGTAAGGCAAAACAGAATGATGATGGCATTGGCCACTATTGAAAATTTCTTTTGACTTTTTTTGCTCAATCTTGAAGGGAGAATATCAATGGCGACATGCATTTTTCTACCCGAAACATAGGCAGCGCCAATTATTCCCAGCCATATCATTAAATATCGGGCAAGCTCATCTGTAAATGAACTTGGTATGCCTACGAGATACCTTGAAAATACCTGCCAAAGGACGTTGATCACCATTACTCCCATAATGACCATCAATACCTTTCCTAAAATAGCATCAATCTTTTGCCTTAGTTTCATAAATTTTACTTCGTATTTTGAATTCGGTCGATAAGCGAATACATTTCTGGATTCTCTTTGTAGGATTCATACAGTTCTCCAACCATATCTGAAAATAAAGTTTTATCGGGTGTTATAATCTCAACACCTTCTTTTTGAACTGCTTCCAAGGCTTCTTTTTCGGATTCCATCCAAAGTTTTCGTTGTATTTTGACCGATTTGTCCGCTGATGCCCGCAGCCACTCCTGTTCTTGCTCAGTTAACCGATCCCATGTTTTTGTTCCTATGATCAACACATCTGGTAGGGCAGTGTGTTCATCCAACGAATAATACTTGCAAACTTCATAGTGCCGTGATAAATAAAAACTTGGTGGGTTGTTTTCGGCGCCATCTACAACACCTTGTTGTAATGAAGTATACAGTTCGCCCCATGAGATGGGTGTTGCTGCCCCCCCGAAACTTTTTACCATATCCATGGCCGTAATGCTTTCCATGACCCTTATTTTCATGCCCTCTAGATCTTGGGGTGTATGTACTGGCTTGGATTTTGTGTAAAAACTTCTACTACCTGCATCATAATAGGCAATTCCTTTCAATAGATATTTTTCGCTCTCGGTCAGTAATTCTTTGCCTATTGGGCCGTCCAATACCCGAAATGAATGTTCCCTATCCCTAAATAAATAGGGCAGCCCAAAGACTTTTAATTTTGGGGAAAAATTTTCAAGCACGCCAACGGAAACTTTGGTCATATCCAAACTTCCTACCTGTAAAAGTTCCACACATTGTCTTTCCGAGCCTAGCTGCTGACTAGGATAAATCTCTAGCTTCAGCTTTCCTCCCGATCTTTCAACTAAATCCTCGCCTAACAATACCATGGCCTTGTGTACCGAATGGTTCACATCCAGACCATGTGCCAGTTTCAAGGTTTTTGAGCCTTCTTCTTTACCACAAGAGAGGCAAAGGAGTGTTATTACAATGACAGCTATTTTATTCATTTTCGTATACTATTGATAATAGTCATAACTTCTTTCACCTTATTCTCCAACAAGTTATAATTTTTATCGGCAACAATTTCCTTGGTGATAAGTTTTGATCCCATACCCACGCATGTAGCACCAGCATCAAACCATGCCTTTAAATTTTCTTCGGAAGTATCTACACCGCCAGTTGGCATTATCTTGGTCCAAGGTTGGGGTGCTTTGGCCGCTTTAATAAATCCTGGGCCATAAACATCACCAGGAAAAAGTTTTACGACCTCACAGCCATATTCTTCTGCCTTGGCGATTTCTGTTAGCGATCCACAACCGGGAGACCATAGTATTTTTTTTCTATTACAAACAATGGCTATATCTTCTCGAAAGACAGGGGTGACAACAAAGCTGGCCCCAATATTCATATAGTGGGATGCCGTGGCAGCATCCGTGACAGAACCCACACCTAGAATCATATCAGGGCAATTAACAGCACAATATTTGCTTAGTTCATTAAAAACTTCTTGTGCAAACAGGCCTCGATGGGTAAATTCCAAGAGTCTTGCTCCACCATCATAACATGCTTTCACTACATTTTTTGCAATGTCTATATCCTGATGGTAAAACAGTGGCACCAGCCCTGTTTTTTCCATCACTTGAACGACTTCAATCCTTGAAAACCTCATTTTCTTTGCTAATTATCTAGCGACTCTTCCTGATGCGTCGCCACTCATTAATTTTTCAACTTCGCTTACTGTGGCCAAATTGGCATCGCCGTATATGGTATGCTTTAAACAAGATGCAGCTACGGCAAAATCCAAGGCTTTTTGGTCATCATCTTTGTACGCATTTAAGCCATAGATCAGTCCTCCCATAAAGCTATCACCGCCTCCAACCCGATCAACAATATGGGTAATTTGGTAGGTAGTTGATTTCACCATTTCCTTGCCATTGTACATAACTCCGGCCCATGTGTTGTGCGAAGCACTGATGGAACCCCTTAAGGTAGTAATTACTTTTTTTGCCCTTGGGAATTTTTTCATCATCTGTGTGCAAACAGACATAAAAGCTTCGGCAGAAACATCATGACCGTCTTTATGAACATCTATGTCTTCTGGGTGAATGCCAAAGTGTTTATGGGCATCTTCTTCATTCCCCAAAACAATATCACAGTATGAAGTAAGTTCTGTCATGATTTCTTCACGTTTTGCATCATCACAATACTTCCAAAGCTTTGCGCGGTAGTTTAAATCGGTAGAAATGGTAATTCCCATGTCACTTGCAACTTTCACTGCTTCTATACAGGCATCTGCAGCACTTTGGGAAATTGCCGGAGTAATTCCTGTCCAGTGGAACCAATGGGCATCTTTAAAAACGGATTTCCAATCTATCATTCCTGGCCCTATTTCTGCCATAGCGGAATGAGCCCTGTCATAGACTACCTTACTTCCTCTGCTCACCGCCCCGGTCTCCAAAAAATAAATGCCTAATCGGTCTCCGCCATAAGCAATATGGTTGGTTCCAACATTTCTTTTTCGCATTTCCATAAGGGCGCATTCGCCGATATCATTCTTGGGTAATCGGGTTACAAATTCTACGGGCAATCCATAATTGGCCAAGGAAACTGCCACATTGGATTCTCCTCCTCCATATATCACATCAAAACTGTTTGCTTGCGAAAACCTTAAAAATCCTGAGGGTGCCAATCGTAGCATGATTTCCCCAAAGGTGACCACTTTTTTCATTTTTATTTTCAGTAGTTTAATTAAAAATTGAAATATTCTTTGGCATTATTATAACTTATGTCGGAAACCACCTTGCCCATCAATTCCATATCTTTTGGCAATTCTCCACGGTGCATTTCATCTCCAAATAGATTACAGAGTACGCGTCTAAAATATTCGTGTCTTGGATAGGATAAAAAGCTTCGCGAATCTGTTAGCATACCAATAAAACAGCTAACAACACCTATGTTGGAAAGAGCATTCAATTGTTTGATAATACCATCTTTTTGATCCAAAAACCACCACGAGGAACCATACTGCACCTTGCCTTTTACACTACCATCATTAAAATTGCCTATCATGGCTGCCATGATTTCGTTATCGGCGGGATTAAGGTTATAAATGATAGTTTTGGACAATTTGTTTCTGGAATCCAAGGAATTAAGGAATTTTGAAAGATTTTCTGCTTGGGAATAGTCTCCAATGGAATCCCAACCCGTATCGGGCCCCAGTTTTGAAAGCATTCTTGTATTGTTGTTCCTAAGGGCCCCTAAATGAAATTGCTGCACCCATCCGAATTCATGATAAGTTTCGGCCAAGAAAAGCAGGAGTGCACTTTTAAACTTTAATGCTTCGGCTGGAGATAGTTCCTTCCCTTCTTTTTTCTTTTTAAAGATGGAATGGATTTCATTTTCGGTGAAATCGGCATAAAAAATATGGTTTAAACCATGGTCGCTTAGCTTACAGCCATTGCTGTTAAAAAATTCAATCCGATTTTTTAGGGCATCGCATAGATCAGTATAGGTGTTTATTTCAAAGTCAACCGCATTACTTAGCTTATCTATGTAGTCCAGGTAATTTGGTTCGTCTATCAATATGGCTTTATCCGGTCTAAAGGAGGTGCTGACTTTTGCCTTGAAATCACTGTTTGTCAACGCCTTATGATGTTCCAAGGTGTCAACGGGATCCTCGGTGGTACATACCGTTTCAACCTTCATTTTTGACAACAAATTTTGGCAACTGTATGCTGAGGTGTTCAGTTTTTGGCTAGCCTCACGGTAGATGGTTGCGGCATTTTTTTCATTCAACAATTCGTCTATACCAAAATATCGGCTTAATTCTAGATGCGTCCAATGGTACAGTGGGTTTCGTACGGTATACGGTACAACTTTGGCCCATTGTATAAATTTTTCCTCATCGGGGGCGTTCCCTGTTATATATTTTTCATCAACTCCCAGCGTTCGCATTGCCCTCCATTTGTAATGATCCCCATTGATCCATGCTTCCGTAAGGTTTTTAAATACCTTATCCGTTGCTATGAATTCAGGGGATAAATGGCAGTGATAATCTATAATAGGCTGCTTGCTGGCATAATTGTGGTAGAGTTTTTTGGCATACTCATTTTCCAACAAAAAATCGTCGTTAATAAACGGAGTCTCTTTCATAATTTGTTGCATTGGATTAGGCTTCGTTTGATGGTTTTCCAATGGTGGCAAGAATACCTCCATCTACATAAACAATCTGACCATTTACAAAGTCACTGGCTTTAGAAGCTAAAAAAACTACGGTTCCTGCCAAATCTTCTGGGTTTCCCCAACGGCCGGAAGGGGTTCTACCAATTATAAATTCGTTGAAAGGATTTCCATCCACACGAATCGGTGCTGTTTGGGAGGTGGCAAAATAGCCTGGTCCAATACCGTTCACTTGAATGTTGTGTTTGGCCCATTCCGTGGCTAAGTTACGGGTCAACATTTTTAAGCCTCCCTTGGCGGCCGCATAGGCCGATACACTATTTCGACCCAATTCACTCATCATGGAACAAATGTTTATGATTTTTCCGCCTCCATTTTTGACCATTCGGTTTGCCAATAGTTGCGACATAATAAAAGGACCTACCAAGTCCACATCAATAACCCTTCTAAAATCTGAAATGGGCATGCTCAGTGCAAGCTCTCTTTTTATGATTCCTGCATTGTTCACCAAAATATCGATATTTCCCTCGGTGGAAACAATTTCCTCTACTTTTTTCTCGGCCAAAGCTTCATCAGTAACATCAAAAATATATCCGGAGGCTTTAAACCCTTTATCTTTATAGTATGCCAATGCACTTTCTAGTTTTGATGGAGTGGTACTGGTAATGACCAACTCAGCACCTGCCGTTGCAAGGCCTTCGGCCATTGCCATTCCCAGACCATGTGTACCCCCTGTAATGAGGGCCCTCTTGCCTTTTAAATCAAATAAGTTCATGGTACTATTTAAGTTCGTTAGGAGGACAAACATCCATATCGCTATAATCCAAGTTCTCACCCGCCATTCCCCAAATAAAGGAATAATTTGCGGTTCCTGCTCCTGAGTGGATTGACCATTCGGGGGAGAGTACAGCTTGATTGTTTTGCATAAAGATGTGTCGGGTATTTTGAGGCTGGCCCATAAAGTGGCAAACGGTTTGTCCCGCCTCTAAATCAAAGTAGAAGTAAGCTTCCATTCTACGTTCGTGCGTATGTGCAGGCATGGTATTCCAAACATTGCCTTCAACCAATTCGGTAATACCCATTTGAAGCTGACAGGTTTCTACAAGGCTATTGACTATCAATTTGTTCAGAACACGCTTGTTGGCGTATTTTGTATCACCTAATTGAATTACCTCCGCGTCCTTTAATCCAATTTTTTTAACGGGAAATTCCTTGTGGGCAGGGGCAGAGTTAAGGTAAAATAAAGGCTGTTCATTCCCTAAAGCGGAAAATACCACTTCCTTACAACCCTTACCCACGTACAAAGCCTCTTTTTTGTCTAAGTCGAACGTAGTACCATCCACAGTCACGGCACCTTTGCCGCCTACATTAATTATCCCCAACTCTCTCCTGTCCAGAAAATGCTCTGACTTAAGATAGGGTATTGTTTCCAAAGTTATTTTTTTGGTCGATGGCATTGCTCCGCCAACAATGTATCTATCATACATTGAGTATGTTAACTGGATTTGATCTTTAATAAAAAGACTTTCAATTAAAAAGTGCTTTCTTAATTCTTCTGTCCCATACCTCTGGGCATCTTCGGGATGGGAAGCGTATCTAAATTCTGAATTTGTCATATTTGTGTAATCGATTACGCTAATATAATAATAAAAGTTAAATATGATGGGATATACCAGTATGGGTTTGTACAAAATGATGAATAATCCCAATTTATATTGGCTCATCCTTAAATTTAATTCAAATTAAAAAATTGAACACTTTTTAATGATTTAAAGTGCTTTTATTTGAGAGCAGTTTTTTATTGGTTTTTCTGTCAATGTCCATCTTTCCTGACATTTATAGACTTTTCTTATTTATGAATCGGTTAGCGTCATATGCTAAGAAAATAACCAATTGAGATGTACCAATAATACGGGTTGAACAATGGTATAGGAATGAAAATAATTCCATAGTTGTCAGAATCTAAACAAAAAGATATGTATTTGTTTCCCTTATTGTCATTAAATGGACCAGCTTACTTGACGTGTAGGATGCATCTATTTACAAGGCTATTATTTCAAATTACTATGTACTGAATTAGGGCTTATAGTGGTAATTTCAGCGTTTTGAATTTAATAGTTCCAATACTTTTGCCCAAACCTCTCCATTGACTGGAATTCCCTTTTCCAAATTTATGGCCCTGGTCCGTAAAGCACGTTCTCCTGGATAATAGGTTTTGTCCTTTGGATGCATGGGTTCCACGTCATGGACATAATCAATGATTTCATTGAGAAGTCTTTCTTGTAGGCCCTTATTGCCAAATACTTCGGGATAAATACAGAGAAAAACTTGCGAAACAGCTGTTTCATGTTCTTTTTGACCAATTTTATAGGTGGAATCCCCCGCCGCCAATAAGGTGGCCAGCATATCCAAGACCATGGAGAGACCTGACCCTTTCCAATATCCTATGGGCAGTCCACGTTCCTTCTGCAATATTTTTTCGGGATCTTTAGATAATTCGTTGTTTTGGTCCCAACCCCCGGGATAAGGTAGTTTTTCACCTTTAAGTCTATATTCATTGATTTTCCCGAACGAAAATTGGGAAATTGCCATATCCAAGACGACGTGGCCCTCTGCCCTGGGTATTGCCACAATGAACGGATTGTTTCCTATCCGGCTATCATTTCCACCCCAGGGGGGCATGTTTGGTTTTGTATTTGTAAAAAGGATGGCTATGCAGCCTGCTTCTGCTGCTTGCCACCCATAGGCACCACCCCGCATCCAGTGATTGGTGTTGCGCAGGGCAACCATTCCCATTCCGTGGAGTTTTGCCAATTCTATAGCTCTGTCCGTACATTTTTTGGCATTGACAATACCAGGTCCAAGATTGCCGTCCCATCTTTCAATGGTGCCAAACGCCTGTACTTTTTCAGCTTCAGCATTAATTTTCACCAAACCTTTTTCCACAAAATCAATAAAGGAGGGGACACGGTTGATGCCATGTGAATTTACCCCAAACAGGGTGTTGTCTGTATATACTTTGGCCATGGATTGGGCCTTATCCTTTGAAAATTGATACTTTAAGAACAGTTTGTAAAGTACATCCTGCATTTCTTCATTTGTAATTCGCATGGTCTTTTATTTGTATGTGGCATTTTGAACGCATGAAGGGTCACCCTCTCGAAGATAGGTATAAGAGTGAAAAGTAGGGTTAGGCATTAGTAATATCGAAAATATAGGAAACTAGGGATTTTTAAATTATAAAAGTTAAAGGCCCCATTTTTATTGGGGCCTACTAAAAAAACTAACTAACTCAAAAATCACAAACTATCCTGACTAGGGACACGCTTTCTAACTTATGAGATCAAAAACCATCCAACATTTAAGGACGTAAACTTATGACCAAATTAAGAATATCATTATTTTTTTCTATCCTGCACCTACCTGTGATTGAGTGAATTGGATATGTCCCTCCTTATTCTCCCTACCAATTTCATACTTGATTTGTTGAGATATTTCAGCCTATAACCCCTTGTTACTACTTATAAAGCTTTATACATGGAATTGGCATATGAGTATTCTATGTTTAAGGAAAGGGCTTTAAATGGATTGGTTGGTGGCATTTGGCTCATAAAAGTTTTAAGGGCGAACCATAAAATGCTAATTCACAAAGAACCTCTTTCAACATAGTTGAAGGGGTTTTTTATTTTTGAAAGGGTATTTTCCAAAATCATGGAAGCTGCCATTTCTCCCATCGCTTTAAAGTCTGTGCTAATTACAGTAATGTCAAGAAGAGCCTTCAAAGGGGTGTCATTGTAGGAGATTATTCCTATTTCCTCACCCACTACAATTCCTTTCATTTTTATTTGCTGCATTAGATTGACCAAGTCTGTTTCTTCTATAATGATGTATACATCTTTTCCGGTAAGTTCCATGTCTTCATAAATTTCATCCAACACTTCAAAATCAAATTGATTTTCGGAACAAAACAGATGAAAGCCGTGCAAGATTCTCAGGGGATATGGGAAGATTGATTTTCTAGGATACACCAATATTATCCTATCATATTTTTTAAGTTTATTCAATGCTTTGGAGAGGGCGTCGTAAATGTCAAATTTAAAATCTTGATAAACTGACCCATAATTTCCACTAAGTTCGGGTTTACTGTTATCCAACAATAACAACTTTTCTTTAGGAATTTCGTCAATGATTTCCATAATGGATTCAGGACAACTGACATGTTGTAAGTTTTCATTCTTAAAATGGGGCATTATTACATAATAATCAAAGGCGCCCATGTTTTTTTCGATGGCTTTGGCAAACAAAGATTCTTCACAATGATATATTGAAAGGGTGACGTGACCATCCGCTCCCATAAAATTTACAAAGGAATTGTAAATAATTAGTTTGTACGAACTGGGCTTGTTGATCAAAAAGAACACATTGATTTTGGAAATCAGTTCAGTTTTTGTGATATAGAATCCCTTGCCCTTTACAGAAGTAATGACTTTTCTTTTTTTTAGCTCACGGTATGCTTTTTCAACTGTATCCCTAGACAGATAACATTCGGCGCTCAGTTCATTAATGGAAGGGATTTTATCGCCAAGTTTAAGTTTTCCTTTTGCAATGTTATCTATGACACAATCAATTATTTGCTTGTACTTGGGAACTCTTGAAACGTTATTAATAACAATCATGTAAATGGGAAAAACTTTTATTGCAATTGTCCTATGGTACCAATTTAATAAAGTTTATTTAAAAGAAAATTTAAAAATAGGGAATGGGCAGTAGCACTTTTCTATATGGGGTGCATTATTCATAGCAATTTCATGTAGAGTACTATTCAAAGATGCTAAATCAGTAAATATAGTACTGGACACGGTGGAAACTTTGGTACACATCGTAAGAAAACTTGCCCTGATCAATCCAGGATTTGGAGCAAATACCATTCAAATACAAATATTGACATAGGAATCCACTACATTAAAAATCAGGAATTCTTCTCAAAAAGCAATTCCAAATAATTTTTAAAATGTTGTAATTGTTTGGCAGAAATAGTAGGGTCGTTCAATGCCTTGGAGATAATAAAAGTACCTTCAAAAATGACTGTGAATTGGTCTGCCAAAGATTCAATATCTACACCTTTTTTAATACTATTATTGGCTAAAGTGTCGTTAAGAAGTTCCATAAAGGTATGGCGCCAATTAAGAATGGCGTTGGAAACAACCGCTAAAGTTTCTTGGTCAAATTGACTTGGTTCATGGGTATAAGATGCATATAAACAACTAGAAACTTCTTTTGTGTTTGACATCGTATCTATGAACAGCTGCACAAACTGTAAAAGTCTTTTAAGAGGAGTCTCTTTTAACGATTCCGTTTCTTGTAAAGCCCATTCTAAATGAGCCTTGTCTTCATGGGCATAGGTTTCAATCAGAGCTTTAGCCAATGCATTTTTAGTCTTGAAATGATAGAAGAAAGCCCCTTTGGTTATTCCTGTTTTATCAAGTATTTGGTCAATACTAGTTCCTGAAAATCCATTGTTGAAAACCAGCTCTTTGGTTTCAACCAATATTTTGTTTCGTGTTGGTGTACCATCTCTTCCCATGAACCAAATATACTTTTTTCATCAAAATTGAACAAACTAGTTGGTCTAAATAAAATAAGTTATATATTTGCACCGTCTAGTCTGTTTAATAATTTAAATTCGGTTAAAACTAAGGACATGAAAAAAATAATCATTACATCAGCAATCGTAACTGTTGTTACGGCATTGTATGTTTCAGTAATAGGCTCAAATAAGGAGGCGCAAGAAACTTCTCCTTTGTTAGCCTATAATTTTGTGAAGTGCACACCTGCTAAATTTTTATTGGGTACAGTGGATACCACCCAACAAATTTCCCCATTGTTCAAAAACTTGGGAAATCTAGATTTTAAAATATCCACAGAAAATGATAGGGCCCAAGCTTTTTTCAACCAAGGGTTTAAACTGTGCTACGCCTTTAATCATGCCGAGGCACACCGTTCTTTTATGGAAGCTGCCAGATTGGAACCAAATGTTGCCATGAACTATTGGGGGCAAGCTTTTGCATTGGGGCCAAATATAAATGATACACAACCCGATGATGAGCGTAAGAAGAAGTATAACGAGGCCATTGCCAAAGCTAGGGAGCTGGCATTTTTGGCATCTCCAAAAGAACAAGCATTGATTAAGGCTTTATCGGCACGATATAGTGAAGATTTAAGTAAGGATGTTGCCGAACTAAATATGGCTTACATGCATGAAATGGCTAAAGTGGTTAAAGCCTATCCAGAAGATGCCAATATTCAAATTTTATATGCGGCATCGGTAATGAATACGGTTCCTTGGAATTATTGGGACAAGGATGGAAATCCGTCACCAAATATAAAAGAAGCCAAAGCAGCTTTGGAAAAAGCCATGAAACTGGAGCCAGAAAATCCAGGTGGGCATCATTATTATATCCATATGGTAGAATTGCCACATCCGGACATGGGTGTTGAAAGTGCCGATAAACTGGCCTCACTAATGCCTGGAGCAGGACACATTGTTCACATGCCTTCCCATATCTATATTAGGGTAGGTCGGTATAAAGATGCCGTAAAAGTTAATCAAGCGGCCATATTGGCCGATGAGGATTATATCTCACAATGTTTTTCGCAAGGGCTGTATCCCCTAGGATATTATCCCCATAATATCCACTTTTTATGGTCTTCGGCCAGTTTGTTGGGCAGTAGTGAACTAGCCATTGATGCTGCAAAGAAGACGGCCGAAAAAGTACCAGCTGGTGAATTTGTGGAAATGCCATTCTTACAAGATTTTGCAGCAACACCGTTGTTGGCTTATACCAGATTTGGAAAATGGAATGAAATTTTATCAATTCCAGCGCCGAGCCCGAAAATCAAACATTTAAACCTAATACGTCATTATGCCAGAGGGATTGCTTTTATAAGAAAAGGAAATGCTAAGGAGGCTCAAGAAGAATTGGATGCCATGAAAACCCTCAAGAACGACCCGGAATTGGAAACTTTAGTTGCCACGCCCAACAATTCCTCTGCATCCATAGCAAGAATAGCGGAAGCCGTAGTGGCAGGAGAGTTGGCTGCATTAAATGGTGATTTGCCAACCGCCATAAAACATCTTAGAGAGGCCGTTGCTTATGAAGATGCCTTGGTTTATACCGAACCAGCTGCATGGCATGTACCCACAAGGCAAAATTTAGGGGCTGTTTTAATGAAAGCCAAAAAATACAAGGAGGCTGAAAGCATATACAAAGAAGATTTGGCAGTATTAAGGCAAAACGGATGGTCTTTAATGGGATTATACAATGCATATACTGCCCAAGGTAAAAGTAGTGAAGCCAAAAAGATTAAGGAAGAGTTTAATAGGGCTTGGGAAGATGCGGACATCACCATTACAAAATCAATTTTATAAACGATTTACAATGAAAACCTTAAAACGTATACGTTGGATTCCGGTGGCCTTGTTATTGATAGTATCTATGTTTTTGATATCTAATTTATCCGATAAAGAGCGCGCACTGGCTATATACAACCCTGCCGATTTAAACCCAGAATTGGTGGATGAAAGTTTAAAGCATGTAAAAGAAGGTCATACCGTTATGGATTTTGAACTGATAAATCAAAATGGGGAAATTATTACCCAAGAGGATTACAAAGACAAAATTTATGTTGTGGATTTCTTTTTTTCAAGCTGTCCAACCATTTGTCCTGTTATGACCAGCAACATGGTTAAAATTCAGGAAGCATTTTTGGAAGATGACACTATAAAGCTACTGTCCATATCGGTAACACCCAAAAACGATAGTGTTCCCACTTTGAGGGATTATGCAGATAAAAAAGGTGTTGTAGACGCTAAATGGAACATTACCACTGGAAACAAACAGCATATTTACGAGTTGGCGCGCAAAAGCTATTTCGCAACCACAGATGAAGGAGATGGAGGGCTTCAGGACTTTATTCACACTTCAAACTTTGTTTTGGTCGATGAGAAAAAACAAATAAGGGGCATTTATAATGGTCTTAGTGAAGAAGAAATTCAACAATTAATAAACGACATTAAAATTTTAAACAATTGATGGAAAACCCAAGTTTTGAGAATAACGCTGTTCGAGGGCCAATAAATGCATGGGTGTTTCGTGCACTAAACGGTTATATGGATTATCTCTTTGGAAAATCAAAAAGAGAACTTTTTAAAAACCATCCGAATACCGTTGTAGAAATTGGTCCAGGTTCAGGTGCCAACATGCGCTATCTAAAAAAGAACACCAAATTAATCGCCATTGAACCCAATGTACACATGCACAAAAACTTAAAAATTAGCGCACAGAAGTATGGAATCGACCTAGAAATAAAAACTTTAGCTGGAGAGGCCCTAGATCTGCCGGATAATTCCTATGATTTTGTAATAAGCACATTGGTTCTATGTACGGTAAAAAATCCGGTGCAGTGTGTTAACCAAATTAAGCGCATATTAAAGCCGTCTGGAAAGTTTGTTTTTATAGAGCATGTTAAAGCGCAGGAGAATTCCCTTCTCGCTTTTATTCAAAATGTAATGCACAGACCCTGGCATTGGTTTTTTGAAGGGTGCCATACCAACAGGGATACAAAAGCCTTATTGGAAATGAGTGGGTTTAGTTCGTTAAAGGTTCAGGCCTATAAGTCGTACTCACCGTTCATTCCAATAATACCCCAAATAAGAGGAACGGCGTACAAATAATTTGTGGTATAAATTTTCTAATTTTTGAAGCGGATTAAAATCAAGGCTTCCCTTGCATGTACTCGGTTGGGGTCATTTCAAATTGCTTTTGAAAATTCCGTCCAAAACTGGTAGCAGAATTGTACCCTACGATTTCGGCTACCTCAAAAATGCGATACTTTCCTGTTTTTAGCAGTTCGGCCGACCTTTTTAGGCGGGTAATGTTTATCAACTCATTGGGGCTGAGGTTGGATATGTCCTTGATTTTACGGTATAAGGTTGACCGGCTCATGTTCATGATCTCTGCCAAGACTTCCACATTAAGTTCATGGTCTGCCATATTCTCGTAAATGACTTCATCCAACTTTCTAATGAAAGTCTCATCGGTCTTTGTATTCGCAATACTTCTAATATGGGCCAGTGGTGAACTCGTGTAGTGTTCCAGAATATGTTTCCGATTTTCTAGCAAGTTGGCAATGTGCACCTTTAGATGTCGCATGGAGAAAGGTTTCTCCATATAGGCATCTGCACCCGACTCAAGGCCTTCCATTTTAGCGGCCATTGCACTTTTTGAAGTAAGCAGGATTACCGGAATATGGCTTGTTTCTAGATTGGTCTTTAAGTTCTTGCACAGTGTAAAACCATCCATACCGGGCATCATTACATCACTGATGATAAGATGGATGTTCTCCACTTCCAAGATTTGAAGGGCAACTGCACCATTTGAGGCTTTAAAAACAGTGTACTCCTCTTTCAATTCCTTGGCAATAAAATCCAGTAATTCTTCACTGTCTTCTACCAGTAAAATACTTGTTTTTCCAAACACAGTCAGACTTTCTTCCGGTTCCTCATTTTGAAATCTTTGATCCATTCTTTTGGGCCAGAGCACAAATTCCTTTTCTTGGCGGATAGGTAGTACCAGTACAAAACAGTTTTCAATCCCATTACTCGCATCCAGTGTTAAGCTTCCTTGGTGCATTTCTGTAAGCGACCTGGCCAATGCAAGTCCAATTCCAGTTCCAGACTGATTCTCCACACCGGATACCCTGTAGAAAGGCTCAAAAATAGTTTCTTTTAAATGTGTGGGAATCAAATTTCCATCATTGGCAATGGTCAATATCAATCCCTCTGTACTGGTTTTGAGGTGCACGTTCACATTCTTTTCGGCATATTTTATGGCATTCCCAAAGAGGTTGCTCAGTATTTTCCGAAGGGCCTCAGCATCCACATAGGCATAGATATCGTGGTCGCTCGTGTTCAATTTAAAATCGATTTCACGCTCCTCAATGGCTTCGCTAAAGCGTTCCAAAGTCTTTTTTACCAACTCTGTAATATTGGTCTCCACAAACGTAAGGTTCACCCGTTCGGTTTCGGTTTTTCTAAAATCCAACAACTGGTTCACAAGGTCCAACAAGCGGTTTGTGTTTTTTTCAATGATGTTCAGATTTTCGGATACGCCCGGCAATTCCTTCACCTTATTGAGCACTTTTTCCAAAGGACTTTTTATTAAGGTCAACGGGGTACGTATTTCGTGTGAAATATTGGTGAAGAACTCAATTTTGGCCTCGTACAGTTCTTTTTCCTTTTTATAGTTTAGCTGACGGATTCTCTGAATGTTTTTGATCTTGTTTCGTTGGTGATATAGTCTAAACCCTAGAATCGCTAAGGTTGCAATCAAAAACGTATATAGGGCATAAGCCAAGTTGCTTTTCCAGAATATGGGAAAAACTTTTACTTGCAAAGCCTTGGATTCTTTACTCCAAGTACCATCATAGTTCATGGATTTAACCTTGAACACATAATTTCCTGCTGGAATTTCGGTAAAAGACACGTTGTGACTTTTTTTGAGGCTGATCCAATCGTCGTTCAACCCTTCCATCCGATACCAGTATTCCGTGGTCTCGGGAGCAGCATAGCCCAAGGCTGCAAAACCAATACTAAAGGAAGCCTGATTGGGCTTTAAATTGATTTTATTGGCCCAAATCAATGATTCTTGCAAAGGAGAATCTTCATCGGATACATTGACTTCTGTATTATTTATTTGCAAGCTTGTTAGATAAATTGGAGACTGTTCGGAATTCTCTTTAAAACTTGAAGGATTGAAACTTACCAGCCCCGCAACACTTCCAAAGTAAAGCGTTCCATTATCATCTTTATAGGCGGAATTGTAGTTGAACTGATCACTCAGCAAACCATTGGCCTTGGTATAAATTCTCTTTTCTTCCGTATCTGGATTGAATTCGACCAAACCCTTCGAGGTACTGATCCATAACCAGTCTCCAACCTCAATTATGGAGTAGAACACATTACTGGGAAAACCATCCCCAACCGTATAGGTTTTAAAATCATTTGTTTCTTCTCGATACAGGTTAAGTCCATACTCTGTGGTAATCCAAATACGGTTACTACTATCTTGAAAAATTCCATTGACATTATTACCACTAATACTGTTCCGATCATTGATGTCATGTCTATAAATCCGTTTCTTTTTGGTTTTGGGATTAAAAGTAAACAGACCATCCCAATAGGTACCGGCCCAAAGCACACCATCATCATCTTTTAGTACGGCAGTAAAATGTGTGTCTTCGGAAAAGGCATCAATGGTGGTGAACATGTCGGTTTCGTAATCGTAGGTTTGAATCCCGGAATCTGTTACCACAAACAGGTTCCCAAAATCGTCTTCATACAGACTAAAAATGAAATCACTGGAAAGCCCATGACCATCACCACGCCCGTAATGCTGTACTACTTTACCCGTAGTGATGTCCATGATGTCCAATCCATGCTGGAAAGTACCCACCCATAAACGGTTTTCATTGGGAAAAAGAGCATGGATGTTATAATAGGAAAGTGTTTGGTCCGATTCTGATGGGGCATAATTTGTAAAAAGCCCTGTTCTTGGGTCATATTTATTGAGCCCGGCATCTTCGGTTCCAATCCAAAGATTTCCAAAGCGATCCTTAATGATTTCCCGTACCGCATTTCCACTAATAGAGTTTTCCCCAGGTATCGGGAAAAACTTATTAAACTGCGTGTATTGTTTGGGATAGTAATTGATTCCTCCAAAATAGCTGCCTATCCATACGCCGTCCTCATTGTCTACCGTAACACAGTAAAGGGCATTATCGGAAAGGGCGTAAGGGTCATTGATACTTTTTTTGAGATTGATAAATGCCCCATTTTCTATGTTGTAGATAAAAAGCCCTGATTCTGTGGCCACCCAAAGCTCATCCTCATTTTTTACAGAAATGCTCCGTACATACAACTGATCTTCATCGTCATACAAAAGCTTGGTTACATTTTGGTTCGTTGTATTGAAAGAAAGCAAACCATGACTTTGGGTCCCCACCAACAAAGTAGAGCTATCAAGAGCTTCAATTTTACTTATCCGTAACGAAGGGGCATTTGATTCATTTAGGGTAATATTGAAGTTTTTGAAACTCTTTGAATCACCATCATACCAATGCAGGGAATTATCATGGGAAGCCCAGATATTTCCATTAACATCTCTGGTGATGTCCTCCACATGGAAGTACTTTTCGGCATCATAACGGGTGGATTTCTGGGTCTCTACTTCATACTTGACCAAAGACTGCCCAGATACAAACCAAAGATTGCCTTGATCGTCATGGTCTATATCAAGAATGGGAAGACCCATTGAGGCATCAATGGCCTCAAAGCTTTCATAACGCTCATCATAACTGAACAGTCCACTATCTGTACCGACCCATAATTTACCCTTGTATTCGTGTAGACATTCAATAAAATTACTGCCCAAACTTTTTGGATTGTTGGCATCATATTGAAAAACCTTGAAAGAATATCCATCGAAACGGTTAAGGCCATCCTTGGTCCCAAACCATAAAAAACCACGCTCATCTTGTAAAGAACTGAGAACGGTATTGTGGGAAAGACCATCCTCTGCTTTGTAATTCTTGAAATAAAATTCTTGTCCGGTTACCCAATAAAATGAGCAAAGGAACATCCAAAAACCAAACCAAATACCCTTCATCATAGACCTCATTGCTGTTTTACAATATTATGGATTTAGAGAACAACAAAGCGTGTCATTTTGCTTCAAATTGTTGCATAATTCCAATCAAGATTCAGGAAAATGCACTTTTTGAACGGATTGTGATATATTTTGAAACAAATTATCGTGCCCATCACCACAGAAATATGGTACTTGGAATGCTGTATGGATTCCGTTGAGTTTTATGATCAATTCAATAGAGCAACGACACTATTTCCAACACAAAGTAAAAATGACCCTAA
This sequence comes from Allomuricauda sp. CAU 1633, assembly GCF_017313225.1. Classification (GTDB taxonomy): domain Bacteria; phylum Bacteroidota; class Bacteroidia; order Flavobacteriales; family Flavobacteriaceae; genus Flagellimonas. Next base: position 97,895 of record NZ_JAFLNE010000009.1, read on the forward strand.
TAGCATTAAACATGAGAAATACAATTACGATACTCTTTACTGTTTTGTTGAGTTTTCAGCTCTCGGCACAATGGAAACCTGCGGGAAACAAGATCAAAACAGAATGGGCCGAAAAAATCAACCCTAATAATGTACTGTCAGAATACCCTCGTCCGATTATGGAGCGGGCCGATTGGAAAAACCTCAATGGGCTTTGGGATTATGCCATTCAGTCCAAAGGGTCGTCCCAACCAACCCAATTCGATGGAAAGATTTTGGTGCCTTTTCCAGTAGAAAGCAGCCTTTCTGGGGTCATGAAGGAAGTAGGGGCATCCAAGGAGGTATGGTATAGCACCTCTTTTACCGTTCCTGCAGCATGGAGCAGTAAAAATATTGTACTCCATTTTGGCGCAGTGGATTGGAGAACCGAAATCTGGATCAACGACGTAAAGGTTGGATCCCATGAAGGAGGATACACTCCCTTTTCATTTGACATCACCCCATTTTTGGGCAACAACGAACAAAATCTAGTGGTCAAAGTTTGGGATCCCACCAACGATGGACCCCAACCCAGGGGCAAACAAGTAAAGAAACCAGAAGGCATTTGGTATACACCGGTTACGGGCATTTGGCAAACCGTGTGGTTGGAACCAGTGGCTCAAAAGAGCATTGCCCACATGAAAAGTATACCTAACATAGATAATGGTACTGTAAAAATTGAGACAGACATTGTTGGAGGCGCTTATGGCGATATTGTGGAAGTACGCATTTTTGATGGGAGCAAGGATGTTGCCACAGCTAAATCATCAATTGGGGAATCTTTGGTGCTCAACGTGCCAAACGCCAAACTTTGGTCCCCAGAATCTCCCTTTTTATATGATTTCACCGCAAAACTGATTAGTGATGGAAAGGTGGTGGATGAGGTGAGAAGTTATTTCGGGATGCGAAAGATTTCCATGCAGAAAGACCAGTATGGCGTTGTCCGAATGCAACTCAACAATAAAGATTACTTTCAGTTTGGCCCGTTGGACCAAGGTTGGTGGCCTGATGGACTTTATACCGCTCCAACCGATGAAGCCCTGAAATATGATATTGTAAAGACAAAGGAATTAGGATTCAACATGATTCGTAAGCATGTCAAGGTTGAGCCTGCTCGCTGGTACACCCACTGTGATCGTTTGGGAATATTGGTCTGGCAAGATATGCCAAACGGAGATAAAAGCCCACAATGGCAGAACCGCAATTATTTTGATGGCACCGAACTTAAAAGAAGTGCCCAGTCAGAATCAATCTACAGAAAGGAATGGAAAGGTATTATGGACTACTTGTATTCGCACCCTAGTATTGTGGTATGGGTTCCTTTCAATGAGGCTTGGGGTCAGTTTAAAACGGAAGAAATCACCGAGTGGACAAAGGCTCATGATCCAAGTCGACTTGTAAATTCCGCCAGTGGAGGGAATTTTTATCGTACCGGTGATATTGTGGACCTCCATAACTATCCCGGACCAAAAATGTATCTTTATGATGCTGAACGAACCAATGTCTTGGGAGAATATGGAGGGATTGGTCTTCCCTTGGAAGGGCATCTTTGGAAACCTGATAACAATTGGGGCTATATAAAGTTTAAAAACTCCAAAGAGACCACTAATGAATACATCAAATATGCAAAGGAATTGAAAAACATGGTAATAAGAGGTTTCTCTGCGGCCGTTTATACCCAAACCACAGACGTAGAGGGAGAGGTCAATGGGTTTATGACGTATGATCGTAAGGTGGATAAGATGGATTTTTCTGCGGTAAAGAAAATCAATCTGGAAATAATCAATGCCATTCATGAATAAAGGAGTTAGAGAATGCATAGTTGTACTCGTACTGTTGCTAACAACGGCGATTTGTGCACAATCAGAAAATTCACAAGACCATAATCCCTTGTTCCAAGGGTGGTACGCCGACCCTGAGGGTGCTGTTTTTGGGGATACCTACTGGGTTTTTCCGACGTTTTCCGATGATTTTGAAAAACAGCTCCATTTCGATGCCTTTTCCTCCAAAGACTTGGTCAACTGGCAAAAGCATGAACGTATTTTGGATACCACTCAAATTAAGTGGCTACGACAAGCCCTGTGGGCTCCTGCCATTATAGAGAAAAATGAGGAATACTATCTCTTTTTTGGTGCCAATGATATTCAGCGACCCGGAAGGGATTCCTATGACCCCGATAATGATATCAACCATTATGGTGGCATAGGGGTCGCTGTGGCTCAAAATCCGGCAGGACCATACAAAGACTATTTGGGCAAGCCATTGATATCCGATTTTTATAATGACGCCCAGCCCATTGACCAATTTGTTTTTCAAGACATTGATGGGACGTACTATTTTTTCTACGGAGGATGGAGCCATTGCAATCTGGGAAAACTGAACGATGACTTTACCGGGTTTATCCCTTGGGAAGATGGCACTCTTTTTAAAGAAATCACCCCTGAGAGCTACGTAGAGGGCCCATTTATGTTTCTGAGAAACGGGATTTACTATTTCATGTGGTCCGAAGGCAGTTGGGGAGACGGAAGCTATAAAGTGGCCTACTCCATGTCCGATAAGGTTACTGGACCCTACAAACGCATCGGTACGGTTTTGGAAACCACGGAAGGTGATATCGCTACCGGAGCCGGACATCATTCCGTCATTAAAAAACCAGGTACAGATGAATACATCATGGTGTATCACAGGCGACCCATTCCCAATTTGGATCGCGATCACCGGGTGGTTTGTATGGATAAAATGGAGTTCAATGCGGATGGAACCATAAAACCAGTGAAGATTACACATGAGGGTGTAAAGTAACTTCAAAGTTAAAATTTACTCATTCCCACAACGCAATCTTACGGATAAATCTTTTTAATCCACGCTACACCTAATCTATAAACCAATTCCGTTTACGGATTAGGAAGCTTTATTTTTCATTCAATTACTTTCCGGTGTATAGCATGTTTCAACGAAGCTGATACCCTTTGAACAAAAGGTGGGATTCTACAGAAAAATGCGGTGAGAAATATGAAAACTATCTACAAAATCTGTCAAAACCTGTGATTCTCCTGTCAGGACTTCCTTGAACGATTCAAATAGTCAATATTTTGAAAAATGGAAGACCTTCTTATTGTAAAACACTAAAAAACAAAGAGTTGAATGTTGACTCACACAATTTTTTTGTTTTGGACAGGTACAACAATTTGTCTCAGGATGCAATAATTTATTTCAAAAAGGCCAAATCCTTAACGGTTTCTTAAAGTTTGAACGATTTGTATGATAGATTGGAACAGATCTATAGGTATTGTCAATATGTAAATTACTTGATTTGTTTATTCAAATTTTATCAATTAACGACATGTGTGATTGATAAATTGACAATGAACCAATGCTTTTTTGGAATACCAACTTTAAATCTAAAATTAAGGACAAATGAAAAAACAGCTAACTAGACTAACTAAAATGGCGTTACTGCCAATCCTTTTGTTGTGCGCACACAGCTATGTTCATGCACAGGAACAGCTGACAGTTACGGGCAGCGTTAAGGATACCCAAGGAGCTCCTTTGCCAGGAGCCAGTATTGTTATCCAAGGAACCCAGCAGGGTACTACTTCGGATTTTGATGGCAATTTTCAACTTGATGGCGTGCCTGCAAATGGGCAGCTTATGGTAAGTTATATTGGCTTTGTACAATTATTGGTGGATGTTGATAATAGAAGCTCAATTGATATTGTGCTATCAGAAGACAATAATCTTTTGGACGAGGTTGTCGTAATCGGTTACCAAAGTGTAAAACGAAGTGAGATTGTAGGGTCTGTATCTGTTGTGGACACAGATGAAATGTTGAAAGCTCCCGCTGGAAACGTCGGTCAGATGTTGCAAGGTAGGGCAGCTGGGGTAACTGTTACCTCAACCGGTGCTCCCGGTACTTCTTCTTCCGTAAAGATTAGGGGATTGAATTCGTTTTCAGGTCAAGATTCTCCGCTTTATGTAGTGGATGGTATGTTGATTTCGGCCCTTGGGTCTGATTTTAACCCAAACGATATTGAGTCAATACAAGTGTTGAAGGATGCCGCGGCAACAGCATTGTATGGATCCAGGGGAATGAACGGGGTCATTGTTGTAACGACCAAAAAAGGAAGACCGGGTCCCTTAAAGGTAGATTATGATTTTTATTATGGCTTCCAGACCATTAATAAAAGACTGCCCTTGACCAATGCGGCACAATTTAAGGCGATAAACGACCTTGCTTATACCAATAATGGTGATGCCCCCCTAAATCTTAGAGAAGGAGTGGATACTGACTGGCAAGAAGAATTGTTCAAGACCGGAACTATTTCTGAGCACAATCTTAACCTTTCAGGGGGTTCCGAAAATTCAAACTATTTTATTTCATTGAACTATTTTGATCAAGAAGGTGCTATCATCGGTCCTGAGTTTGAGCGTTATCAGATTAGGGTGAATACCCAAACAAAGAAGGGAAGGTTCACTTTTGGTGAAAATATAGCCATGAGCCGAAGCACTCAAACTAGAGTAAACGGTAACCCGTTTATTGATGTGGTTTGGATGTTGCCTACGATACCAGTGTACGACCCCAATAATGAAAGTGGTTATGGATATGGGGACGATAACAATTCAACTTTCGCGACCAATCCGATTGGATTGCAAGAACATTATAGCAATACTGCGGTGACCAGTAAAGTACTTGGTAGTGCATTTGCAGAATTTGAGATTTTCCCATTTTTAAAGTATAAACTGAATCTTGGTTTGGACTATGCACAGATTCGAGAAAAATACTTTCAGAGAGCAGGAGCTTTAAGGCAGAACACTCCTGGAGCAGCCTTTTTGGATGATCGTCACACAGAGTTCTTCAATATTCTAGCGGAAAACACCTTGAATTTCAACAAGACATTTGGAAAACATAGCATTTCTGCATTGGTGGGTTACACGACCCAAAAAGACAATTTTACCTATAATTTTGCCCATACCGAAGGGTTGAGTGGAGAGTTCTGGGTACAGGATAATGGTACTACCAGCCCTCGTACCGAAGGTAGGGAGGAAGTTGCTGGGCTAAGATCCTTTCTTGGGAGTTTCAACTACTCCTATGATGATAAATACACGCTATTGTTCAACTTTAGACGAGATGGCTCTTCAAAGTTTGGTAAAAACAACCAGTATGCCAATTTCCCATCCGTGTCCGCTTCTTGGAGAATTAGCGAAGAAGGGTTTATGGAAAACAACGGTGTATTCAGTAACCTAAAACTTCGAGGAAGTTGGGGTATTGTAGGTAATCAGGCCATCAACAATTACGCAACCCAAAGCGTACTTCGATACAACCAAAACTATGTACTCAACAACCAAGTGGTTCCTGGTGCCACCAACCTTCAGTTGGTAAATCCAAATCTAAGGTGGGAAAGCAAAACCACCACCAATATTGGTGTGGATATGGGCTTTTTCCAAAATAGATTGAGCCTTACTGCGGATTATTATATAGCTGATGTTGAAGATCTACTACTGGCTGTGCCAATACCTTTGTCTTCCGGTAACACAGGTGGCGACCCATTGGCCAACGTAGGTCAGGTGCAGAATAGGGGCTTGGAGCTTAGTCTAGGTTACCAGAATGTCATCAATGATTTTAGTTTTGGGATTTTGGCCAATGGTACTTTCTTGAAGAACGAGGTAAAGGCTTTGGTTGAAGAAGCTGGGAACTTGCCCATTTTTGGACAAGGACAGATTTTGCGTACTGCAGTTGGTGAACCAGTGGCATCTTTCTACGTGTTGGAAACCGCGGGAATATTTCAAAACCAAGCTGAGATTGATGCATGGGGTGTACAACCCGGTGCTCGCCCTGGTGATGTAAAGTATGTGGATAATGATGGCAATGGTGTCATCAATTTTGATGACCGTACTGTGGTTGGAAAGGCCTTACCAGATTTTGAATACGGCTTAAACTTGAATTTTGGTTATAAAGGGTTTGATATGACGGCGTTTTTCGCTGGAGTTACTGGAAACAGCATCTTTAATGAGCAAAAATGGTGGTCTCAGCGCTATGATGACAACGCCAACTATTTGGTCGGAGATGTCTTCTGGACGGGGGAGGGCACTTCCAATCTTATTCCTAGACCACAACACTTGGATTCTTCTCTGAACCCTACCCAGAACTCTGACCGTTATGTGGAGAAGGGTGATTATTTCAGGTTAAAGAACCTACAAATAGGATACTCCTTTCCAGAAGCAGTCATCAGCAAACTCAGCTTAAATAAGCTTAGATTGTATATGACAGGACAAAACCTTTTCACCATTACCGATTATTCCGGTTATGACCCAGAAGTTGTTGGGGCCAATGGAAACGGTGATTTCTTGAACAGAGGATTTGACAACGGGAATTTCCCTTCATTGAGAACAGGAATATTGGGGATTCAAATAGGATTTTAATCAACTAAAAACTTAAACTTCAAAGAATGGAAAATATAAGAAAAATAATAGTATTGATGGTATTCTTTGGGATGACCGTCTCATGCGAAAAAGACCTTTTGGACCAAGTGAATCCAAATGCTCCTACGCCAGATACGTTCTGGCAGACGGAGGAAGATGCCATACTTGGTATAAATGCAGTATACTCTGGAATCCAGAACCGCGAACTCAGTCTGTGGGAAATATTTGACTATGACATGCGCTCGGATGAGGGCTATAGCCAGAGTCCATGGACAGACCTCGCCAATGTGGGTAGACACGTGAACATAAATTACGACTTCCCATGGCTACTTGAGGTTTGGCGAGAATTGTATAGAACCATCTATAAAGCAAACCAGGTACTTGAAAATGTGCCAAACATTGAAATGGATGAATCGCTACGAACAAGAATTGTGGCTGAAGCCCACTTTTTAAGAGGGCATTGTTACTACAAATTGGCTACACTTTGGGGTCGTGTTCCATTGGTTACTGGTATTGAGGATGCCAATACGCGTTATCCGCAAGGCACCATTGAGGAAGTTTGGGCTTTGGTTGAAGAAGACTTCATTGCTGCCGCTGCAGGACTACCTGAAAGTTATACAGGTGCAGATGTTGGACGTGCAACGTATGGTGGAGCTATAGGTTATTTAGGAAGGTCCTATTTGCAGCAGAAAAAATGGAGTGAAGCAGCAGCTGAATTTGAGAAAATCATTGCCATGGTACCAGGGACTTATGATTTGATGGCAGATTTTAAGGATAATTTTACTGAGGAGTTCGAAAACAACAAAGAGTCCCTTTTTGAAATACAGTTCGTCAATAACAATGGAAAGACCGGTGGTTTTCCAACATACAACAATGCTTCTGGTGATGAAACCAGTGAGCGGGCACAGTTCTTTGGAGTTCGTCCTTTGGGTTGGACCGATGGTCAACCTACCAAATGGCTCTTAAACCAATTCTTGAGTGAAACTGATAGTGATGGCAATGAAGACCCACGTCTGCAGTACACCATGACTTACGATCATCCAGGTGAACTTTTATATGGGCAAACCTATGCTGAAAGAGGTGCTGGACCCAATGACCGTTTTTGGAGAAAGTACACCAACTACTGGCAAGATTATGAAAGCTACTTTTCAGGAATCAATACCAGGGTGCTTAGATTGGCAGATGTGTATTTAATGTATGCCGAAGCCTTGAACGAGCTGGGTAGAACACCAGAGGCCATTCCATATGCAAACTTGGTCCGTCAACGATCCAACATGAATGATTTGCCCATGACCTTGAATCAGGAAGATTTTAGGCTACAGTTACGCCACGATCGTGTGGTTGAATTGGCTGGGGAAAGCGTGAGATTTGTTGACATGGTACGCTATGGTATCGCTGGACCGGAACTTGCGGGTCCTGATCCAAGCCTTTCGGCTGCAGAATCAGATTTTGATACCGAGTTCCAAAACTTTGTCAAGGGAAAATCAGAGTACTTGCCAATTCCTTTGCGGGAAATTGATGCCTACGGAGGTTCGTTGGAACAGAATCCAGGCTGGTAAGCGATAAATAAATTTAATAAAAAGAAGGCAAGTGCCATTGCAAGCGTAATCAAGCAATGGTGCTTGTCTCCAATTAAAACTTCAAGGATAATTAAGATATCGTTTCATCGATGGGGAGGTGCAGTTTAATACGGACATTTTTAACAAGGCAAAGGAGCATGCTTTTGAGCGCTACTGCCCTTTGTTTATGTTTTGCAGCTTGTTCTGAAAATGATGCTCAACCAAAGATGTTCAAACGGATATCCAGTACACACTCAGGAATTGATTTTAATAATCAAATTCAACCGTTTGAAAGTGATACCCTCAATGCTTTGGAATATGATGTGCTTTTCAACGGTGCTGGTGTGGGAATAGGTGATTTCAATGCAGATGGACTTCAGGACATCTTCTTTGCAGGAAATCTGGTGTCCTCCCAATTGTATATAAATCAGGGTGACTTTACCTTTCTTGAGGTCACTGAAAAAGCTGGTGTTGCCACCACGAAGTGGTGCACCGGGGTTTCGGTGGCAGATGTCAACCAAGATGGCTTGTTGGATATGTATGTGGCCGTCGCCCATGCAACAGGATCTAAAGAAGAAAGGTCCAACCTGTTGTTCATCAACCAAGGAAACAACGCTGAAGGAATTCCCATTTTTGAAGAGTTGAGCAATGTGTATGGCCTTGCTGATGATGGATTTTCCATACAATCGGTTTTCTTCGATTATGACAAAGATGGCGACCTGGATTGCTACATTCTTAGCAATGCCATGGAAAAAACAGGTCGTAACCAACTGCATAAAAAGCGCAATAATGGTGAGAGCCCATCAAACGATCGGCTGTACCGGAACAATGGATTTGTAGATGGTCATCCAAGCTTTGAAAATGTGACTCTTAGTGCAGGTATCCTAAAAGAGGGCCATGGATTGGGGGTTTGTGTAACAGACTTAAACCAAGACGGTTGGCTCGATGTGTACTGTGCCAACGATTTTGTCTCCAACGACAATATCTGGATCAACAACCATGATGGCACCTTCGTAGACAAATCCGCAGAGTATTTAAAGCACACTTCATACAATAGTATGGGAGTGGACATACAGGATGTCAACAATGATGGACTTTCAGACATCTGTGTCGTGGATATGTTACCTGAAGAGGAGCAGCGAAGAAAAATGATGGTCATGAAGACCAACAGAGACTTTTTTAGCATGGCTAAAGGTCTTGGCTATCAAGAGGAGTATGTTAGAAATGTCCTGCAAATCAACCAAGGGAACAACCAGGATGGAAGTCTTCGATTTAGTGAAATAGGTCAGCTAGCTGGCATTCATGCCACAGATTGGAGCTGGGCGCCCTTATTGGCCGATTTTGATAACGACGGATTAAAAGATTTGGTGGTCACTAACGGCTATCGCCGTGATATTACCAATTTAGATTATGCCGTGTACCTAAACCAAGAGGCAGCTTTTCAAGGCAAGAACCAAGAGGAGGCACGGCAGAATAGAATCAAAAAACTGTATGAGCTTCCAGAAATAAAATTACAGAACTACATTTTCAAGAATAATGGAGATTTAACCTTTAAAAATGCTTCGGAAACCTGGGGACTTCAAGAAAGCACCTATTCCAATGGTGCGGCTTATGCTGATTTTGACAATGATGGCGACCTTGATTTGGTGTTCAACAATATCGATTCTGAGGCAAGCTTGTACCGAAACGAACTTATTTCCCCAACCTCTTCCGAAAACGCAGAACCCAAAAGCGAATCCCATTTTGTGCGACTTCAATTAAAATCCGATACAGGTCAGAGTAAAGAAGTAGGTGCAAAGGTGAGGGTCTTGCTTCCTTCCGGGGAATTAAAATATCAGGAAAACCTACCGGTAAGAGGGTATATGTCCTCTGTGGATCCCATACTCTCATTTGGGTTGGGAAATAACACCAGTTTTAGGGTGGAAGTTGTTTGGACCGATGGTAAAATTCAAAAGCTGGAGGGGTTAGTTCCGGATATGCTTCATACTATAAAATATCAATCCCAAGAAGAACAGCATTTTACAGTTCAACCTTCAGAACAGCAAATTTTTCAACTGCTGAACGCGGATAGTTTGGGATTGACCTATAAACATGAGGAATATGCTTTTGATGAATTCAAACGCACCTTCTCCCTACACCAGCAATACAACCAACTTTCTCCGGGCATGGCCATAGCCGATGTGGACAATAATGGTTTGGATGACATTTTCATAGGAGCGGATTCCAAACGATTGCGAACTATTTACCTTCAAAAAACACCGGGAAAATTTGAAGCCTTGCCTCAAGGGGAGAACAATATGGAAGATATGGGTGCGCTTCTTTTTGATGCCGATAATGATGGGGATAATGATTTGTATGTTGTAAGCGGCGGCAGTGTAAACCTAAAGGAAGATGACTATATCTACAACGATCGGTTGTATTTGAATGATGGCAAAGGCAATATGTCCCGGTCCCAAAACTTGATTCCCAAAACACGCTTTAGCGGCAGTGTTGTGGTAGCTTCTGATTACGATCGCGATGGAGATCTGGATATTTTTAGGGGAAGCCGGGTCGCCGTTGGCGAATTTCCAAAATCACCGGACAGTTATTTGTTGCGAAATGATGATGGGATTTTCAATGATGTGGCCCATACGGTGGATGGGTTGCAAAATGTGGGCATGGTAAGCGCGGCCTTGTGGACTGATTATAATTTGGACGGATGGTATGATTTAGTGGTGGCGGGTGAATTTATGCCCATAACCTTCTTTAAGAATCATGAAGGAACACTAAAATGGGATGAACAAGCCACAATTCCCAATTCAAGCGGATGGTGGAACAGCATAACCGCTGGCGATTTTGATCAAGATGGGGACATGGATTATATCGCCGGGAATCTTGGGTTAAATAGTCAGTATAGAGCCTATCCCGATAGGCCTTTAAAAGTCTATGGCTCAGATTTTGACCATAATGGCACCAACGATCCCATTGTGAGCTATTCTAAAAACGGCGAGGATGTTCCTGTGGCCGTTCGAGATGTAATGCAAGAACAATTGAGCCTCACCCACAAGCGGTTTGGAACATATGATGCCTATTCAAAAGCTTCCATAAATGATATTTTCAGCAAGAAGGAACTGGAAAGCGCTATTGTACTTTCTGCCACCGAAATGCGCAGTTGCTATATCGAAAACAAAGGTAATTCAAAGTTTGTTTTAAAACCGTTGCCCAATGAAGTACAGTTTTCTCCAGTTTTTGGAACGATGGCCAATGACTTTAATGCAGATGGATTTTTAGATGTGCTACTTGTGGGCAATTCTGAATCTTTTGAAACCTACACGGGACCATACAATGCTTCTTTGGGCACTTTGTTGTTGGGAAATGGAAATGGGGATTTCACCTATGTCCCGCAATCCAACTCTGGGCTTTACTTGGATTATGACCAAAAAGCGCTGGGAATGGTAAATACAGGCAATGAGAATCTTTTCATAGTTACCAATAACAATGCACCAGTACAATTGCTAAGAACTTCAATAGCATCCAATGGTGAATTTATCTCGCTTCAAGCTAATGAAGCATCACTCGAAATGATATTTGATAATGGGAAGTCTGAACATAAGGAAATAGGATATGGCAGTGGATATTTAACCCAGTCCTCAAGGGACATTTTTGTCCCCACAAAAAGTGTAAAACAAATTAATGTATATGATTTTGTGGGAAATCAGACGCGTACCATAAAAACCAATCAACATGAACCAAACTGAAAAAATACAGAATTTGAAGATGAACTTGGTGTATCGCATATTGTTTTTAGTTGCTCTAATGGGGTCTGCGGACTTAATTGCCCAGCAACCCGATATACCGGGGCAGGTTTCCGAAAATGAGTCGCCCAAAAATGAGGCCTATCTTTTTGCCCACATGACCCATGAGGATTATGGCCGCTTGTATTACTCCGTTAGCTTGGACGGCTTGCATTGGCAACGTTTGAACAATGGGGAACGAGTTTTTGATGCATATCAAGGCCATCCAGATATCTGCAAAGGACCCGATGGAAAGTACTATATTTTGGGCAATACCAGTGATTCCTCACCTGATATCAATATTTGGGTTTCTGATGATTTGATTAGCTGGAAGAAACACGGGGTGTATACGCCAAACCTCAAACAAACTCCGGATTATTCAGAGGCGCTACAGCGTATTGGGGCACCTAAACTTTTTTATGATGAAGCTTCGGCTCAATTTGTCATGACCTGGCATACGCCGCACAAAGAAGGCACCAAAACGGACCCAGAACGGTATTGGGCAAGTCAAAGGACTTTGTATGTGCTTTCAAAGGATTTGAAGACATTTTCCAATACCCCCAAAAAACTTTTTGATTGGAATATTGGCACCATTGACGTTATCATCAGAAAGGTAGAGGACACCTATTTTGCCATTATAAAGGATGAAACCTATCCAACTTTGTACTGGCCAACTGGAAAGACCATACGAATTGCAAGGTCAGATTCCTTGTTGGGACCGTATTCCTTTCCAACAGACCCCATAAGCCCAAATTTTAGGGAGGCACCAACCCTAATTCCCTCCCCAAACAATAAAGTTTGGTACCTGTATTATGAGCAATATCCAGGGGTTTCCTATGGGCTCTCCGTGGCCGATAATTTGAATGGCCCGTGGTATCAAGCATCAGGGTATACATTTTACAGTGATTGGGATAAATATGCATTGCCCAAAGAGGTTAGGCACGGTTGCATGATTACCATTTCAAAAAAAGAATATAACCAACTAGTTGAAAAATTTGAGATTGTTAAAGAAGAATTCAATGAAAAATAGAAGTAGATCAATAGTTTATGGACCCCTTGTTGTGGTATTGGGCTTTTGTTTGATTTCATGTCAGGAGCGGACAGAAAAAAAAGAAACTGTAAAGGCGGAACAACAGCAGAAAGAGACGTTCACCAACCCATTGTTGCCATCTGGTCCGGACCCGTTCAACATTTACCATGACGGATACTATTATTACACCAGTACAGAGGGCAATAAACTGGTCTTGAGAAAGGTGAAAAACTTGGCAAATCTCAGTGAAGCGGAGACCAAGACAATTTGGACCCCACCAGAGGGCACATTGTACTCCCATGATATTTGGGCACCAGAAGTGCATTTTATTGATGGAAAATGGTATGTGTACTTTGCTGCAGATGATGGGAACAACGAGACCCACAGAATGTATGCTGTGGAAAACTCGAACGAGAATCCCTTTCAAGGCACTTTTGAGTTTAAGGGGAAGATAGCTGCAGCTACGGACAAATGGGCTATTGATGGCAATGTTTTTAGGCATAAGGGACAATTGTATATGATATGGTCTGGATGGGAAGGCGATGCCAACGGGCAGCAAGATATTTTCATCGCCAAAATGAAAAACCCTTTGGAGATTGAAGGAGACCGTGTAAAAATTTCGTCACCCACCCATGAATGGGAAAGGCATTGGAATGAAGGCACTTCCGATAGTAACCCTCCCCAGGTATATGTGAACGAAGGACCACAATTTTTGTCCCATGACGAGAATATTTTTATTGTGTTCTCCGCAAGCGGATGTTGGACCGATTATTACTCGTTGGGATTATTGACGTTTATCGGAACCGATAATTTATTGGACCCAGACGCTTGGGTAAAGTCGGATGAACCCATATTCACGCAATCACCCGAAAATGGAGTGTATGGCCCCGGGCACAACTCCTTTTTTAAGTCACCTAACGGCAAAGAGGATTGGATTCTGTACCATGCCAATTCAGAACCAGGCCAAGGATGCGGTTCGCATCGTTCGCCAAGGATGCAAATGATTCAATGGAGTGAGGAAGGCTATCCCGTCATCGGAACACCTAGATCTGTGGAAGATGTCATTGAAATTCCCTCCGAATAGGATGCAATAATTCAACTAATACAAAAGAGTTTGAAAAATTTAAAAAACATACTGGTCTATATGATTTCCATTTTCTTCTTTCAGATGGGAATAGGTCAGGATAAAAACACATTCACCAATCCCATTCTTGAGGATGGTGCCGATCCCTATGCCATGCTTCACAACAATGGGTATTATTATTTCATGGTAACAAGGGGAAACCGCTTGGAACTTTGGGCCACTAAAGACCTTACCCAAGTGGAAACCGTTGGTTCAAAAACAGTATGGAAAGCTCCCAGTGAGGGGGAAAACAGTTGTTGCATTTGGGCGCCAGAGATTCATCATGTCGATGGAAAGTGGTACATCTATTATACCGCTGCAGATGCATCCAACGAAGGAGATCACTCTAGATATGTCTTTGTTCTGGAGAACGGCCATCAAGATCCAATGCAAGGGGAGTGGATTGATAAGGGGAAAATCAACACAAAATACTGCGGAATCGACGGGTCCATTTTCAAATACGGCGATAAACGATATTTCATGTATTCACCCTACGTAGATGACCACAGTGATATAGCCATCGCTACCATGTCCAACCCTTGGACCTTAAATAACGATGAAACCATTTTGGCCGCACCCAAATATGATTGGGAGAAAACTGGGGAGAGAAGTATTCTGGAGGGACCTTCATTTTTGGAGGGGCCAGGGGATGAGGTCTTTATTGTGTATTCGGCGGGAGCCTGTTGGGACGATAATTATTCCTTGGGCATGTTGGCGGCCAAGAAGGATTCAGATTTTACCAAAGCCGCCTCTTGGAAGCGATTCTCAAAAGCGGTCTTTGAATTTTCCACAGATAACAATGTGTATGGTCCAGGCCACCATAGCATCACCACCTCCAATGATCCCAGCGAACATTGGCTGGTGTATCATGCAAAGGACAAACCCGAATTGGGATGTTCCCAACGGAGTACTAGGATACAACGGTTTGGTTGGGATGAAGAGAGTAGACCGGATTTTGGTGCGCCATGGCCGTTGGAAAAGGTCATCCAAAAACCAAAATAAAACCAAGAATTAATTGAGTACGAGTGTTAGTTAGTTTGAATTAGATTGTTTGAGTTTAGTTGATGGAAATTATCGGGCTTTGCAAAAGGCCCGGTAATTCTATTGTTAAACTCCCTACGCAAAATGACCTATTCCAATTTTAAGGTCGATGCTAATTCCAAACTAAAGCACTCAAAAATATTTAAGTGTGAATCAAAAAATAACAAGATTATTATGAAGCGAATATTGATTACTGGGCTGTTTTTATGTGCAATCCTTGTGGCAAATGCCCAAGAAAATGTTCTGGAGAAGAATAAATGGTCAAAAGAAAAAGCGAGCGAGTGGTACGCCAAACAAAAATGGATTACGGGAGCCAATTTTGTGCCCAGTACAGCAATCAACCAATTGGAAATGTGGCAATCCAGCACATTTGATCCAGAGACCATTGATCGTGAGTTGGGCTATGCCGAAAGCATAGGGTTCAACACCATGAGAGTATACCTGCACAGTTTGGCCTATAAAGCAAATCCAAAGGACTTCAAGAAAAATATGGAAACCTATTTGGGCATTGCCAACAAGCACGGTATTAAAACCATGTTTGTGTTTTTTGATGATGTTTGGGGGAAAGAGCCAAAAATTGGAAAGCAGCCTGAGCCCGTTACAGGAACCCATAATTCGGGTTGGGTACAAGATCCGGGAGACCCGGCATCCAAGAACAAAGAAAATTTTCCAGCCTTGGAAATCTATGTAAAGGATATCCTGAACACTTTCGCCAATGATGATCGTGTACTTCTGTGGGATCTTTATAACGAACCCGGGAATACGGATAAATTGACAGGTTCCATGCCCCTTTTAAAAGCAATTTTTACTTGGGCTCGGGAAGTCAACCCAAGTCAGCCATTGAGTGCAGGTCTATGGCGCTGGGATTTTCAGGAACTGAATGAGTTCCAAGCGGCAAATTCAGACATTCTGACCTATCACCATTATGACGATGAGAAAAAACACCAGCATGTAATCAATTTACTAAAGACACATGGGCGCCCCATGATCTGTACCGAATATATGGCACGGACCAACAACAGCAGATTCTCCAATGTTTTACCTGTTCTTAAAAAGGAAAATATAGGAGCTATTAACTGGGGGTTGGTCAATGGAAAATCCAATACCATATATGCATGGAACACTCCCATTGAAGATGGAGCTGAGCCTATTGAATGGTTTCACGACATATTTAGAAAGGACGGTACTCCTTATAGACAAGACGAAGTTGATTTGATCAAAAAATTAAACGGTGAGGAGAAATGATCATTCGGTCAAAAATTAAAATTCTCAGATGGGTAATAGCTTTTTTTGTAATTCTATTGTGTATATCGTGCAAAACAAAACAGGAAAACAAAAGCAAAAGCGATGCCCAACCAACCGCAAGGGTCAGTACCATAAAGGATGAAGACTTTAACACATCAGTTGATGGTAAATCCGTAAAACTGTATTGGTTACAGCGGAAGGATTTAAAAATGGCCATGACCAATTATGGAGGACGCATCATAAGCCTTTTTGTGCAGGACAAAAATGGGAATGCAATTGACATAAATATTGGTCGCAGTAGCATTAAGGAATACATTGAATCACCCGAAGCCTATTTTGGAGCAACCATTGGGAGGGTTGGCAACCGTATTGCAAATGGTAGGTTTTCCATAAACGGAAATGAATATGCTCTGCCTACCAATGACAATAAAAATACCCTACATGGCGGCTATAAAGGATTTCAAGATGTGGTGTGGGATGCCGAACAACCCAATGGGCATACATTGATTTTAACGTACACCTCTCCTGATATGGAGGAGGGTTTCCCCGGGAATTTACAAGCGAAGGTAATCTACTCGCTCACTGAAAACAATGCGGTTAAGATTGAATATGAAGCGACTACGGATAAACCTACGGTGGTAAATTTAACCAACCATGCCTATTTTAACCTCAATGGGGAAGGAAGCGGTTCAATTTTGAACCATAAGCTGCAAATCAATGCAGACCGATTCACCCCAGTGAATTCTGGACTTATTCCCACTGGAGAGTTGAGAGAAGTAGCCTCAACCCCCTTCGATTTTAGGAAGCCGCATACGATTGGTAAGCGTATTAAAGCGGCCAATGAACAATTGGGATTTGGCAAGGGGTATGACCACAACTATGTTTTAAATAGTGATGAAATTGGCTTACTTCGAGCAGCAAAGGTTGTGGGGGATAAATCGGGAGTTGTCATGGAGGTGTTTACTGAAGAACCGGGAATCCAGTTTTACAGCGGAAACTTTATGGCTTCAAAGAATACATTGAAATCTGGTGCCAAAGACGACTTCAGGACAGCGTTTTGTTTGGAGACCCAGCATTTTCCAGATACACCGAACCAACCAGAATTTCCATCCATACAATTAAATCCGGGGGCTACTTACCATACCGTTACGGAATACAGATTTTCGGTCGAGTAAATATGAATTCAATTTGATTTTGAGAAATAGATGAAAAATGATAGTGGTTTAATGGAGAAAAAAATAGAAGGCGATCTGGATGTCGCAAAATTTGTATACGACCTGGAGGTCTCCTCGCCTGGGAGAATCAACCTAATTGGGGAGCACACAGACTACAATGATGGGTTTGTGCTGCCGGCCGCCATTGATAAGTCCATTACCATGAGGTTCAGGGCCAATGGTAGCATAACCAGGTGCACCATAAAGAGCAGGGGCTTTGACAGTGTTCTGGTCGTTGATCTTGCCAAAATAGATAAGGGCACCGAAGGTTGGCACAATTATGTACTGGGTGTCCTGAACGAGATGCAGTTGCTCACACAGGGTTTAAAGGGGTTTGATTGTGAGATGGAGACCAATGTGCCTGCAGGATCTGGTGTAAGTTCATCAGCTGCATTAGAGTGTGGTTTGGCTTTTGGATTGAACGAGCTTTTTGGTTTAGGACTTGATCGCTGGCAAATAATCAAACTTGGACAAAGAGCTGAACATAACTTTGTAGGTGCCCAATGTGGGATAATGGATCAATTTGCTTCTGTGATGGGACGAAATAACCATTCTATGTTACTGGATTGCCAATCATTGGATTTTGAGTATATTCCTACCCATATAGATCCCTATGTGATTTTAATGTTGAACACCAATGTCAAACATAACCTAGCCACAAGCGGGTATAACGATAGAAGGGAAGAAAGCTCATCAGGTCTCAAGATCATTTCCGATCGATTTGGCGTACCCAATTCATTTAGGGATATAACCATGGACATGATAAATGAATGTAAGGAAGAACTTGGTGATGTTCGCTACAGGAGATGCAGTTATGTACTCGAAGAAAACAAAAGGGTTTTAAAAGCTGCACAACACCTAAGGAAGAACCGCCTCGTTGATTTTGGAAAACTCTTGTACCAATCCCATGAAGGACAAAGTAAAAGATATGAGGTGAGCTGCCCAGAGCTTGATTTTTTGGTGGATTTTTCAAGAGATTGGAAAGAAGTACTCGGCGCCCGGATGGTAGGAGGTGGTTTTGGCGGGTGTACCTTGAACATTATCCATAAGGAAGCTATTGATGATTTTATGAATGCGGCGAGCGAGGCCTACAAAAAGAAGTTTTCCATTGAACTGTCCTCTTTCCAAACCGTTCCCAGTGAAGGGACAACAATCATCAAAAAGCATGGCTGATAACCAATTGAACCAAATACCGCACCGCAGGTATAACATTCTTACTGGAGAATGGGTACTGGTATCCCCACACCGCACCAAACGGCCATGGCAGGGCAAACAGGAAAAACTGCCCACCTTGGATAAGCCATCCTACGATAAGGAATGTTATCTGTGCCCAGGAAATGTCAGGGCAGGCGGGAAGACCAACCCCAATTATGAGGATGTATTCAGTTTTGCCAATGATTTTTCAGCTCTGCTTCCAGATACATCGATGGAGGTATATAACGAGGGACTTTTACTGGGAAAAAGTGAAGCCGGTATCTGTAAGGTGGTCTGTTTTTCTCCAGATCATTCCTTGACACTACCCCAAATGGAAGTTTCCGAAATTGAAAAAGTGGTTTTACTTTGGCAAAAGGAATATCTGGAACTGGGGAGTATGAACAATATCAACCACGTGCAGATTTTTGAAAACAAAGGAGCCATCATGGGATGCAGCAACCCACATCCACATGGACAGATCTGGGCACAGAGTTCCATTCCGCAGGAAGTGGAGAAGAAGACCATCCATCAAAAAGAATATTGGGAAAAGAACCAAAGTAGCCTTTTAGGAGATTATTTGAAACAAGAACTGGAACTTGATGAACGAATAGTTGCCGAGAATGACTATTTTGTAGCCTTGGTGCCCTATTGGGCAGTATGGCCCTATGAGATGATGATCGTTCCAAGAGGGCACTACCAAGACATTGAACAAATTGATGAAAAAGAAAAGAAGAGCTTTGCCGAGATGATCAAAATAGTAACTACCAAGTACGACAATCTCTTTGAGACTTCGTTTCCCTATTCATCTGGGATACATCAGCGGCCTACAGACGGAGAAGAGCATGCAGAATGGCATTTCCACATGTCGTTCTACCCGCCTTTGTTGCGTTCTGCCACGGTAAAGAAATTCATGGTCGGCTACGAAATGTTTGCCAATCCCCAGCGAGATATCACCGCTGAACAGGCGGCGCAAACCTTGGCACAGCTTCCAATAGAACACTATGCCAAAATGGATAGCCATTAAATAAGTATCAACCAACGAACAACCAATAATTATGGAAAGCAGTTTTGAATTTTGGGACTATTTGGTCTTTGTACTGTATGCACTTGTCATATTAACAGTGGGCCTTTGGGTTTCCCGGACCAAGAAAGGAGAGAAGAAAAGTACAGAGGATTATTTTTTGGCAAGCAAATCCTTGCCCTGGTGGGCTATTGGAGCTTCTTTGATAGCAGCAAACATTTCCGCTGAACAATTTATTGGCATGTCTGGCTCAGGTTTTGCCCTTGGGCTGGGTATCGCATCCTATGAATGGATGGGTGCCCTGACGCTTCTCATTGTAGGCAAATATTTCCTTCCCATTTTCATTGAAAAAGAACTGTACACCATCCCTGAATTTATAGAAAAACGATTCTCAACCAACCTGAAATCTATTTTGGCCGTTTTCTGGGTCTGCCTCTACATTTTTGTGAATCTTACCTCGGTTTTGTATTTGGGGGGACTTGCACTGGAGACCATTTTGGGGGTTGACATGATCTATGCTATTATTGGCTTAGGGCTTTTCGCAGCGGCCTATTCCCTTTACGGTGGATTGGCGGCAGTTGCTTGGACAGATATTATCCAAGTGGTGTTCTTGGTCTTGGGTGGCTTGGTCACGACCTATTTGGCGTTGGATACCGTATCCGATGGCCAGGGAGTAATGGCTGGGTTGCACACCATTTTTGATACAGTTCCGGGTCATTTTGATATGATATTGGACAAAACCAATCCTGAATACATAAACCTACCTGGCATAGGTGTACTTGTAGGCGGGCTTTGGGTGGCCAACCTATACTATTGGGGATTCAACCAATATATCATACAGCGTACGCTAGCTGCCAAATCCCTAAAGGAATCCCAAAAAGGAATATTGTTTGCAGCTTTCTTAAAGTTAATTATCCCTCTAATTGTTGTCATTCCTGGAATTGCAGCTTATGTCATTGTCAATGACCCAAGCCTATTGTCGGGTCTTGGAGAGCAGGGACTTGCCAATATCCCTTCCTCTGGAGCTTCTGATAAAGCATACCCTTGGTTGATGCAGTTCTTGCCCACAGGGTTGAAGGGGGTGGCCATTGCAGCTCTTGCGGCGGCTATCGTTTCCTCATTGGCTTCGATGTTGAATTCCACCTCGACCATTTTTACGATGGATATCTACAAACAACACATCAATAGTGCGGCAAGCAATAGGGCACTTGTTGGGGTAGGTCGACTATCCGCCGCCGCCGCTCTTGTCATTGCCATGGTAGTAGCTCCACTTTTGGGAGGATTGGATCAGGCTTTTCAATTTATACAGGAATACACTGGAGTGGTAAGTCCTGGTATCTTGGCCGTGTTCTTGTTGGGGCTTTTTTGGAAAAAGACGACCAACAGAGGTGCCATCATTGGGGTTCTGGTCTCCATACCCATTGCTATGTTCTTCAAAGTTGGCCCAAAAGGCTGGGCCGAAGGAAGTGCACTTGAATCCCTTTTTCCATCCCTACCGTGGATGGACCAAATGGGATTGACCTGCCTTATCACCATGGCAGTCATTATGTTGGCCAGTTATCTAAAGACCAATGGTAAAGACGACCCCAAGGGCATAGAGCTGAAAAAGGAAACTTTCAGGACCGGACCGCTGTTCAATGTAGTGTCTTTTTGTATTATGATAGTTTTGACCGTCATTTACGCCCTGCTATGGTAATAAAGGTGCCATAAATCCCTATCAACTAATCTATCTTAGTGATGCATATTTCATTATTTTTAAATAAATTTGTATGATGTATGACAAATATTTTTGATGGATTTGTTTCAACCCATAGAAAATCGCGGACCCCTTAGTAAGCAGGTTGAGGAAGAACTGACCAGAGCAATCAGAAAAGGTCAATATCAGCCCTTGCAGAAGTTACCGACTGAGAATGAACTCTGTTCTATTTTCAACGTCAGCAGAACTGTAGTGCGGGAAGCCTTAAAAGGGTTAAATGCAAAGGGAATTGTGGAAGTAAAGAAGGGGAGTGGAGCCTATGTTTCGGAGATGAGCATAAAAAATGCCTCTGAAACCTTGAACATGTTCTTTAAGTTGTCCTCAGACCAAGATGTCATGTTGAGCACCATTGATTCGCGGGCTATGATTGAACCGATGATAGCCGCAAAATCAGCCCTCGTTAGAACCCAAGACCATTTGGTTCAACTGAACGGGAATATGGAAAAAATGAAGCAATGTCCTCTGGAAAACAAAAGGAAAGAGGCTGAGCTCGACAACCAATTTCACAGGATTCTTCTTGATTGTGTGGATAATCCGGTACTACACCTATTGGTAGACCCCATTTTTAATCTTATGCCAAAATTTAAACTTGGGGTTTTTGCTAAATCGGTCCAAGGAAACCTTGAAGAGGAAAAAAATGAAATGATGCATTATCATCAATTGATAGCGGATGCAATAATTTCCCAAGATGCAAAAAGAGCTGAGAATTTTATGCGTGAGCATTTAAGAATAACCCGTGAGAATTATATAAAGGCAATAAAAAAATGATGGAATTCGTCACTTTTGGAGAGATCATGTTAAGGCTTACGCCTTCACAAAAGGGAGATAAGCTGTTGCTTGCCCAGGAATTTGCCGTGGGATACGCTGGAGCAGAATCCAATGTAGCTGTTTCCCTGTCCTTTTTGGGAAATCAGGTTTCCTTTGTGAGCAAGGTGCCCAACAACCCTATGGGCAAGGCCGCCTTATTGGGGCTTAATCAATTTGGAGTTGCCACCGATGGGGTTTTGCTGGGAGGCCATAGAATGGGAACCTACTTTATAGAGCTGGGTGCTTCAATTCGGCCATCCCGTGTAGTGTATGATCGACAAGGTTCAGCAATAAGTCAAATTGAGCCCAAGAAATTGGATTGGGATACCATTTTACAAAATACAAAATGGCTGCATCTTTCCGGAATTACGCCAGCCTTATCCGATCAATGTGCCAAGGAGTCAATTTTGGCAGCGGAAACCGCTAAAAAGTTAGGTGTAAAGGTCAGTTTTGATTTAAACTTTAGAAGGACATTATGGCCAGATGGGAAAACTGCCAGGGACATATTTGATGCTATAATAGAGAATTCAGATGTGGTTTTTGCCAACTTAGGGGCATTGGACGATGTGTATGATTTGAAGTTTTCAGGAAAGGACGAGTTGGAACGAACCGAAAAGGCAATGTTTAAGGCAAGTGACCTTTTTGGGGTAAAAAACTTGGCCTTTACCATTCGGGAACATCGCTCCGCTTCGCAAAACAAGCTTCAAGGTGCAGCACTTAAGGACAATGAAACCTTCTTTTCTAAGCCTTATGAGGTTCAAGTGGAAGATCGCTTTGGAACAGGTGATGCCTTTGCTGCAGCCTATCTCCATTCATTGAACAAGGATTGGAAATCAGAAAGGGCAATAGAATTTGCCACCGCGGCCTTTGCACTTAAACATACCATCAATGGAGATTTGCATACCAGCACGGAGGAAGAAATTTTATCGGTGGTGGATGGGAACTTATCAGGACATGTGATACGATGAAAAAAGAAAAAATACTACGTAGACTCTTGGATGAGAAAATAATTTCAATAGTCCGACTTAAGAACGGCGAAATGACTTCACGTGTCATTAACCACCTTATACAAGGAGGAATAAAGGTACTTGAGGTTACGTCCAACACGCCCAATTTTGATGTTGAAATCAGCAAAGCACGAGAGAAATACCCAGATGTTTTAATTGGAGCCGGCACGATTACTACGCCAGAATTGGCTTCAAAAGCCATTGATGCTGGAGCTCAGTTTTTGGTCACACCCAATACCAATAAACTTGTTGTTGAAATGGCAAATAAAGCTGAAATACCTGTGGCTATGGGAGCTTTGACCCCAACCGAGATAGCCAATGCCATTGATTTTGGAGCCGATATCATCAAACTTTTTCCAGCGAATCAGTTTGGGGCTCCCTATTTTAAATCGTTGAAAGGCCCCTTTTCCAACATCAACTTTTTTGCCGTTGGTGGTATAGGAATTGACAATATGGGTGACTGGTTTACCGCAGGGATTGATGGAGTGGGCATTGGAAGTACTTTGGTCAAGTCAGAAATCAACACAGAAGAAGAATTGGATGCCATCACAATAAGTGCATCAAGATTTGTGGAACGTCTAAAAAATTAAAATGGGTCAGTTACAGATTGAAAACATTGAACTCTTCAAGGTGCCACCAAGATGGTTGTTCCTTAAAATAACCACCAAAGAAGGCATAATTGGTTGGGGTGAGCCTGTTGTGGAAGGTAAGGCGGACACCGTTGCCGCATGTGTTCAGGAACTTTCAAAATATTTTATAGGCCGATCGGCAAACGAGATCGAGGATATTTGGCAAACCATCTATCGTGGCGGTTTTTATAGAGGTGGTCCCATTTTAATGAGTGCATTGGCTGGAATTGACCAGGCACTATGGGATATTAAGGGGAAATCTTTGGGTGTCCCGGTGCATGAATTGTTGGGTGGTGCGGTCCGGAAGAAGATGAAGATGTATTGCTGGATTGGCGGTGATAGTCCGGAAGTGGTTATTGAACAGGCCCAGTCCAAAGTAAAAGAAGGATATACAGCTATAAAAATGAATGCCACAGGGGCGTTGGAGTGGATTGATTCCGTAAAAAAAGTAAAAAGTGTAACCAAGAACATTCAATTACTGAGAGAAGAGTTTGGGGATGATCTGGATATTGGACTTGATTTTCATGGAAGGGTGCACAAGGGCATGATGAAGAGGCTTATTTCAGAGTTGGAACCCTACAACCCCATGTTTATTGAAGAGCCCATATTAGGAGAAAACAACGGTGTCCTTGAACATGTATATTCCTTTACTTCTATACCGATTGCCACAGGAGAACGTATGTTCTCCAGATGGGATTTTAAGGAACTGCTGCATAGGGGCGTTGTTGATATTGTACAGCCCGATTTGAGCCACGCGGGTGGGATATCAGAAGTGCGAAGAATCGCGGCTATGGCGGAGGCATACGATGTGGCGCTGGCTCCGCATTGTCCGCTGGGCCCAATTTCATTGGCATCGGCTTTGCAAATTGATTTTACTTGCATAAATGCCTTTATTCAAGAGAGTAGTTTGGGCATTCATTACAATAAAGGGTACGATTTGTTGGATTATATGGAAAATCCTGAGGTTTTTACTATGGAGGATGGTTACATTTCACTTTTAACCGAACCAGGTCTTGGTGTACGTATTGATGAAGATAAACTTAGGAGTGCCGCAAAAGAAGGACATCAATGGAGCAACCCAATTTGGAGGAACCAAGATGGAAGTCTTGCGGAATGGTAGATCTATTGTAATGGTGTTTTTGACATAAGATTACTTCTAAACCCATAAGGAACTGTGGGGGGCAAAAAGGGCGGCCGTGATACAATTCAAGAGTGTATGTGTATGGCCTTTAGTATTATATGAATATTTTACATTCGACCATCTCAACTTTAGATTGTTGTAAGGCTAGTTATTCCATGACGGTCAGTCTTTTTTATTTTCGGGCTGAGTATATTCTTTTCTCCAGTTACCCGTAAAACGGATTCAAGTTCAGCCTATATTAGGCTGGTTCAATTTATTTTGGGTTAGATACATATATCATTGCCTCAATGTTAATTCAATTCAGCCTTTCCAAAGCCCACAGAGTTCCTGTACAATTGTGGTGAAACTTCTGTACTTTTTTTAAACAATCGACTGAAATAATATTCATCATTATATCCCAGGGACCAAGCAATTTCCTTAATGGTTTTGTTGGTCATATATAATTCACGTTTTGCCTCGATTATGATTCGTTCCACTATTAACTCTGTGAGGGTCTTATTAAAATGGGATTTTACCAATTTAGATAAAGAATTGGGTGAAATGTTTAATAATGAAGCATATTGACTGGCAGAGTGCTTTTTCTTAAAATGATGCTCTATTTTAATTTTTAGGTTATGAAGAATATAGGGTACACTGGAGTCTACAATTTTTGTGCTTGTTTGATTGGACTTGTCTTTAATTCTGGATGCATTGATTAGGAGTATTTTTAAAATAGGGACCAAAAGCTCATATTCTTGATTTTCTTGGTTTGAAAATTCATGCTTTAATTCGTTGATCAAGAAATCAAATCTTTTTCCTGTTTCTTGATTGATTCCAAAACATGGCGCTTCATATATGTTATTAAAAAGTGCCGTTGTAAATTTTGCATCAGCAGGATTTTGGTAAATACAATAGAAATCAGAATGAAATTGAATTGCAACTCCACTTATCTTTCCATGGGTTGAAAACATAAATGGTTGATAGGCTGAAAAAGCAAAAAGAGTATTATCTGTGAATTGATATTCAGAAAAATCAACTTTTAAGAGTCCTTCGCCCTGCTTTACCCAAATAATGGAATAGTAGTTATTACGCTGTAAATTGTCAAA
The DNA here is from genome assembly GCF_017313225.1 of Allomuricauda sp. CAU 1633. Lineage (GTDB taxonomy): Bacteria > Bacteroidota > Bacteroidia > Flavobacteriales > Flavobacteriaceae > Flagellimonas. The sequence continues at coordinate 123,958 of NZ_JAFLNE010000009.1, forward strand.
ATGACTATTGTTGTTAAATGAAAATATTTTGAATGCCAAGTTTCCATTTTGCTGATTTATCAAAGTATAGACATTTTGGTCATTCATAACTCCTATCATATTAGATTAACTCACTTACTATTTTAATTAACACCAAATGGAGCAGGCATACACACTCCATTTGGTGCATGTATGGGTTATATTTCTTCAGCTGCTGGGAAATCAACCGGTACTTTGGTTAATGCAAATAAATAATTTGATATGACCTTTTCCCCAATGATAAGTAATACATCTATTAGACTTTCAGCATCATACCCTTCACTAAAGAATTTGAATTTTGTTTCCTCTGATACGTCTCCTTTTTGTTCTACAACTTCTTTAGCGAACAGAACAAGGGCATCCAGTTTGGCATCGAAAGAGATTGCACCTTTTCTTATCTCAATGGTTTGTTCCTTTGTAAATCCTACCATCTGGGCTGCTCCTGTATGTGCGGCCAAACAGTAATCGCATCCGTTTAACTGACTCACAATTAACTTTACTACTTCTTTTTCTTTATTGTTTAAAGAACTTTTTCTGCCTTCAAAAGACAAATAATCACCCAATGCGGTAGGGGAGTTGGCTAAAACAGCAAACAAGTTGGGCATAAAACCTATTGCCTTTTCTAAATTTGCAAACACGGCCTGGTTTTCTACTGATACGTCTTCTCTTGTTGGAATTACTAATGTTTCCATTACATTTTGTGGTTTATATGTTACGTCAATATTGACTTCGCAAAGGTTGTGCTCAATACAGAGTTGTAACATGGACGATTTATCCTTTTGAATGGATTTTTCCAAGCAATGTGCTTATTTCATGTTTTTTGATGTGAAAAAATCAATCACACCCAATTAAGTTCTGTGTTTAGTCCCTAAAAAGTCCATTAGATTACCAAAATTGTCCATTTTAATTGAAGTGCTGTGTGGGGATCTTTGTTGCTCACATTAAAAAAAATCAAAATTGGAACAATTGAAAAAAACATATGTTTTAGTACATGGGGCATGGCATGGTGCATTGTAGATACCCCAAAAATTAGGGCAGTAAGTTTAATCATTAAATTTACTGAATATGACACGAAGAAAATTCACCCCGAAGTTCAAGACCAAGGTGGTCCTTGAAGCCTTGAAAGAGCGGCAT